>CAWDMR010000006.1:0-793837 GCA_963803475.1 uncultured Solirubrobacterales bacterium | reverse complement strand
GGGATTTGGTGTGCTGCTGTGGAGCTGTGTTGCCGCCTGGTTGCGGACGCCGCGGGGGCGATTTCCGGGCGCTCGCGGCTCTGAGGCGCATGGAGCGCGAGTCCGCCACGATCCTGGTCGTCGAGGACCATCGGCCGACGCGGACGTTCCTGGCGGACAACCTGGCCGCGGACGGGTACGAGCTGCTCGAGGCGCCGTGCGCCGCGGAAGCGCTTCAGCTGATGGCAAGTGAGTTTCCCGATCTGGCGATCGTCGATCTCGGCCTCCCGGACCGCGACGGCCTGGAGATCGTGCGTCACGTACGCGAGACGGACCGAACCGCTGGCGCGATCGATGCCGACCTTCCGCTGCTGGTGCTGTCGGGGCGAGCGGGCGAGCTCGATCGGCTGCGCGGGTTCGATCGGGGCTGTGATGACTACGTGACGAAGCCGTTCTCCTACAGCGAGTTGCATGCGCGCATCGCCGCGCTGCTCCGACGCAGCCGGCGCCGGCCGGGCGCCGGCCGGCTGCGCGTCGGGCCGCTGGACCTCGACCCGATCTCGCGTCAGGCCTGGCTGCACGGCGAGCCGTTGCACCTTTCCAAGAAGGAGTACGCGTTGCTGCGGGCGCTGGCCGCCGAACCCACCCGTGTGTTCACCCGGGAGGAGCTGCTCCGGAACGTGTGGGGGTTCCGAGCCCTATGCGAGACACGCACGCTCGACTCGCACGCTTCTCGCCTGCGCAGGAAGCTGACGGCTCGCGGCGACACGCTGGTGATCAACGTGTGGGGCGTCGGCTACCGGCTCGTCGACGGAAGCATCGAGTGACGATCACGGTCGCAGGCTGGCTGGTCGCGCTGCTGACCGCCTGCGCGGCCGCCCTCGCGTGGCGCAGGGCCACGATGCGGGAGGAAGCTGTCGCGCGCGCCTGTCACGAGCTGCGCGGCCCGCTCACCGCGGCCCGGCTCGGCCTCCAGCTCGGCGCCAGGACGGGTCAGCTGTCGGCGCAAAGGCTAAGGGCGATCGATCTGCAGCTGGGACGGGCCGGTTTGGCGCTGCACGACCTCGACGACGTCCGTGACCCCGGTCGGCTCAAGTTCTGCGAGCACGTGGACATGTGCGAGCTGGTGGCGGACTCGGTCGAGGCGTGGGGCGCCACGGCCGAGTCACGCGGAGCCGCGATCCGGATGACCTGGAACGGACGCCCGGCGTGGGTGCGCGGGGACCGGCTTCGGATCGCGCAGGCAGCTGGGAACCTGATCGCCAATGCGTTGGAGCACGGAGGACGGAGCGTCGAGATCATCGGAGGCCGGCACGGCGCCGCGGTCCGGGTCGAGGTGGTCGACGACGGTCCCGGCCTGTCCGCGCCGGTCGCCGAGCTCACCCGTCACGCCCGAGCGGGTCGAGGACGGCGCGGACGCGGACTGGCGATCGCCAGCGCGATCATCGAGGCTCACGGAGGCCGCCTCGCGGCCGCGCCGAGCGATCGCGGAGCGCGACTCGTAATCGACCTTCCGATCGCGCCCGGGCAGGAGGGGGCACAGGCGCCGTCGGGGTGAGGGGGTGCCGGTAGGTGAGGGGTGCGGCTGGGTGTGAGGGGTGCGGTGGCGCCGAAGTCGGCCCCGGCGCCCGGGCGTGAGGGTGCGATGGCGCGAAGTCGCCCCCGGGGCCCGGGTGTGAGGGGTGCGGTGGCGCCGAAGTCGGCCCCGGCGCCCGGGCGTAAGGGACGCTGTCCGATAAGTGTGAATAGTTCACACTTATCGGACACCCTCCTCGAGGCACAGAGGTAACGAGCCGGCGCCACCGGCCTCGCCCGGGGCGCAGGGGTGCCCGGGACTCGGGCGGGCCGGACTCGTGCGGCCCGGACTCGGGCGGGCCGGGACTCGGGCGGGCCGGACTCGGGCGGGCCGGACTCGTGCGGCCCGGGACTCGGGCGGGCCGGGACTCGGGCGGGCCGGACTCGGCGAGCCCCGCGCGAATGCGGCCCGGACTCGGCGACCCCGCGCGAGTGCGCCCGGACTTGGCGGCGGCCCCGGACTCAGGGGCTCAGAAGCAGTCTGTCGGGCAGCTGGACCCCGGTGGGTCGGCCGCGGCGGGCGGCGCGATTGCTCGCGCACAGAGACGCACATGCCCCGGACGGAATCGGGTCAGGCCTGCACGTCCTCACCCAATTAGCCGAATTGCAAGGAATCGTGCAACGCGTGGCGGGAGAGCAATAGCCGCCCGTCGGCCGCCGATTCCCCGTCAAATGGGGGGAATTGCCCCTGACAGGGCGGGAGAGGGCGGCCCAGTGGGATAAAGGATGGGAACTGAGTTGCAAAGTGGGGAATAGTGGGATAATGTGGGACATGCATGCGGAACCCGGGTGGCGGGGCTCCTCCCACCCAGCCACCCGGGTTCGGAGTTCGGCCGAGCGAATGAGAACCCTTGATTTTTCGCGGAACCTTCGAACACGCGCTGGACGCGAAGCATCGCCTGACTGTCCCCGCGAAGTTCCGCGCCGCGCTGGCGAGTGGGGTGGTACTGGCGGCGTCACAGGAGACCGAGGCCAGCGCGCCGCGTTCGATCGCGATCTGGACCCCCGAGGCCTACGGCGCGTACACCTCGGCGGCGCTGGCCGGCTTGAACCCGATGACTCCGCGGGCGAGGGATCTCCAGCGGTTCTTCTTCAACTTCTCGTATGACTCCGAGCTCGACTCAGCCAATCGCGTGATGATCCCTGCGGTTTTGATCGATTACGCCGGACTGGGCAAGGACGTGGTGGTCACCGGCTCGGGCCAGTGCCTCGAGGTGTTCGATCGGGGCCGGTACGCGGCCTACAGCGAAGGCGTTCTGATCCGCGCCCCCGACCTGGCGGCGAGCCTTGGCGACACTGCTTGACATGACGCAGACCCACATCCCGGTGCTCGCCGGCGAGCTGATCGATGTGATCGATCCGCGGCCGGGCGAGGTCGCCGTCGACGCCACGGTGGGTGGGGGCGGGCACGCTCGCCTGGTGGCGGACAGAATCGGACCTGCGGGGATGCTGATCGGGATCGACCGCGATCCCGTGGCCGAAGAGCGATTCGCCGAGCTGTCGGCGGCGGTGGCGTGCCAGACCCGATTCATCCGCGCGGACTTCGTCAACGCGTTGACGCAGCTAGGCGAGGAGTCGCTGCAGGCGGATCTGGTGTACCTCGACCTGGGCATGTCGTCGATGCAGGTGGACACCTGGGCGCGGGGCTTCTCGTACGCCTACGACGCCCCGCTGGACATGCGGATGGATCCCGACCAAGAGCTCACCGCTCAGGAGATCGTGAACGACTGGGACGAGCGGAGACTGGCGCGGCTGCTGCGGGAGTACGGCGAGGAGCGGTACGCCCCGCAGATCGCCCGGGGTATCGTGCGGGCGCGGCGTCGCAGCGAGCTCGGCTCGACCCAAGAGCTGGTCGCGACGATCAAGGCGGCCGTTCCCGTCCCGGCGCAGTTTGCCGGGGGTCACCCCGCCCGGCGGACGTTCCAGGCGCTGCGGATCGCGGTCAACGACGAGTTGACCCAGCTCGACGCCGCGCTTCCGGTCGCCTGGGACCTGTTGCGACCTGGCGGCCGACTGGCGGCGATCTCGTTCCACTCGCTCGAGGACCGGCGCGTGAAGCGCTTCCTCGCCGCTCGTGCGCGAGGCTGCGTGTGTCCACCGGAGCTGCCGGTGTGCGTGTGCGGACGCGAGCCGGAGGCCGAGATCCTGACCCGTCGCGCGGTCGCGCCGTCGCCGGGAGAGATTGCCACGAATCCCCGATCCAAATCGGCGCACCTGCGTGCCGCCCGGAAACTGGAGGTCACGAAATGACACCCACCGCGGCCACGCCGGCCGGTCGTCGCGCCAGCAAGCGGGCCGCGAGGTCCCCGGCCACCGGGACAGACCCGTCTCGGGCTGCCGCGGCCACCCAGACCGTCCCCACGTCCAGATCCGCTGCTCCGGGCCATCGGCGGACGATCCAGCCGAGTCCCGCCCATCGCCGGGTATCAGGCCCGGTGCCCGGACGCGCGGCTGCGTCGAGCGCCGAGACACCTATCCGGAGCAGGCGCGCAGCCGATACCCAGGTAGACCGGAGGCGCGGCGGCCGGTCACGGAGCGCACGGCACGGATCGCTTGCGAGCCGTGCGGTGGCGTTCGTCCGCGCGCTGCCCGAGCATATGCTGCTCGACCGGGTGATCAGGGGCCGGGTCTGGATCCCGCTGCTCGGCGTGATGCTCGCCGGGATCGTCGCCATGCAGGTTGAGGAGCTGAAGCTGAACGCCAGCATTGGGCGATCGATCGAGCGCGGCACGTCGCTGCAGGCCCGCAACGACCTGCTGCGGCAGAGCGTCGCGACACTGGGAGATGACGAGCGGATCGAGCGGCTCGCGGGTGGGCTGGGCATGGTCATGCCGCTGCCCGGCGAGGTCAGCTTCGTGGCCGCTCATGAGACTGATGCCGGCGGGGCGGCGACCAACGCCAAGGCTCCGGACCCGGGCTCGTTCCTGTCCGGGCTGGCCTCGACCGATGCGGTGGCGGCCGCATCCAGCGATCCCGGGGGACCGAGCTCTTCGTCGGTTCCACAAACGGCCTCATCCAGTTCGGGCACCGGCACAACTGCCTCGGCCACCACGCAGGCGGCGCCCGCGGGTGCGTCAGCCTCCAGCGCCTCGGCATCGTCCAGCAGCGGTCCGCAGGCTGCGGCTCCCGCCAACGCCGCCACACCCGTAAGCGCACCGTCGTCAACCCAGAGCTCGGCGGCTCCGCAAGCTTCCACTGGTACGGCTCCGTCCGCCGCGACCGGCTCGGGCGGCACGCCGAGCGCGACCAGCACGGCAACCGGAGGCGGCGCCGCCGTCACGGGCGGGTAGATGGTTGATTCCACGACCCCGCGTGCCGGATGGATCCGGATGATCCTGCGCCCCGGCCGCCGGGATGGAGGTTTTGGTTCATGGTGAACACAAATCCCCATCAAGCCCGACGCCGCGCCGGCTGTGCGGCCCGCTCGGCATCCAGCCTCGCTGATCGGGCCGCGCCGGCGTCATCCGGCTGCGTCCTCGGACTCGCCAATACCTCAAGGTATTGGCTTCGTCCTGCGTCCTTGACCGGCCCCCACCCCGAATCCCCCGGCCCCCACGCGGCCGTGGAATCAACCATCTAGCCGGTCGTGGGCTCGATCGACCGGCGCATCGGCATTCTGTTCGTCGTGTTCGTCGCGTTGCTCGGCGTCGCTGTGCTGCGGGCGAGCTATCTCGGCGCGGTGCGCGCCGGCGCGCTGCAGCGGGCGGCGGCCACCCAGCAGGTGACGGAGGTCACGATCCCGGCGGAGCGCGGGACGATCATGGATCGCAACGGGATCGAGCTCGCGATCAGCGAAGCGGCGGACGACGTGGCCGCGGATCCGTACCAGATCAAGGATCCGATGGGCGAGGCCGAGAAGCTCGCGCCACTGCTGGGCGTGCCGCTGAACACGCTGGTACCGGAGCTGAGCAAGCGCCGAACCGGGTTCGTTTACATCGGCCACCTCGTGTCGTCCAGCACTGCGGCCCAGATCAGCAAGCTACATCTCCAGGGCGTGAGCTTGATTCCTCAGGTCAAGCGCGTGTATCCGCGATCGTGGGCCGCGTCGCAGGTGCTGGGGAGCGTGGGCTGGTACGACCAGGGGCTGAGCGGGCTCGAGTACCGGTACGAGAACGTCCTGCGCGGTCACGACGGTCAGCGGAAGATCGTCTACGACGCGATCGGTCAGCCGATCTCGATCGACGAGGTGCGGCCGACCAAGCCGGGCAAGACGCTGACGCTGACGCTCGACGCGGCGCTGCAGGACGAGGTTGAGCAGGTGCTCGCCGGAGTCGGAGCGCGGTATTCGCCCCGCGGCGCCACCGCGATCGTGATGGACCCGAACTCCGGCGCGATCCTGGCGCTGGCGAACTGGCCCCGGATCAACGCCAACGACATCAAGGATGCACCCTCGTATGCGAGCGACGACCGAGCGGTCACGTTCGACTATGAGCCGGGCTCGACGTTCAAGGCGATCACCGTCGCGGGCGCGCTGCAGGACGGCCTGGTGGCACCGGAAACCCAGTTCGACATCCCGCCGGTGCTACAGGTTGCCGATCGCCAGATCCATGATGCCGACACGCATGGTTACGAGACGCTGTCGGTGTCGGACATCCTGCGGGTGTCGAGCAACATTGGTGCCGATGAGATCGGCATGAGGTTGGGTGCGCAACGCTTCGACTACTGGGTTCACCGCTTCGGTTTCGGCGCGCCAACCGGCGTCGACCTCCCGGGCGAGGAGTCGGGAATCGTCCTGCACTGGCAGCACTACTCCGGGTCCTCGATGGGGAACCTGCCGCTGGGACAGGGCGAATCGGTGACCCCGATTCAGATGGCGGCGGCGTACTCGGCGATCGCGAACGGGGGTGTTCTCCGGCCGCCGCACATCGTCCAGTCGGTCGGCGACAAGCCGATGGTCACCCCGCCGGGGCAGCGCATCATCTCCGAAACCGCGGCCGCCGAGCTCCGGACGATGCTGAAGGGTGTGTTCGCCGACGGCGGCACCGCGTCCGGCGCCGGCATCCCGGGATACGACCTGGCGGGCAAGACGGGTACCGCCAACGAGGTGATCAACGGCCAGTACTCCAGCACCGACTACGCGGCGTCGTTCATCGGATTCGTGCCGGCGGACAAGCCGCGACTGTTGGTCGCGGTGATGGTCGATCGGCCGCAGGGGGCAATCTTCGGCGGCTCGGTGGCGGCCCCGGCGTTCCAGAAGATCGTCGGGTGGGCGGTGCCGTACCTGGGGATCTCGCCGCGCTGAGCGAGATCGCTCAGGCGTGAGGCCCGAGCTCGCGCCTGAGACCCGCGAGGCGGTCGTCCCACTGGGCGCCGACCTCCGAGATCCACGACACCGCGTCTGACAGCGGTGCGGGCGTCATCCGGTAGCGCACCTCGCGGCCGCTGCGCCGCCGGTCAAGCAGGCCCGCGTCAGCCAGCGCCGTGAGGTGCTTGAGCACGGCCTGACGGGAGATGGGCAGCTCGGAGGCCAGCTGCGTCGCCGTGATCTCCGGCCGGTCGGCGATCGCGGCCAGCAGCGCGCGCCTGGTGGGGTCGGCGAGCGCGCCGAATACCGCACCGGCCGGATCGGGCCCCGGAGAAACGCTCACGCCGCCACCAGGGCCGGTCCAAACGATTTGCCGCCGATCCCGGGAAGCGGCGTGCCCACCAGGTCGAGCAGGTCGAGCGGGCGGGTCTCGAGCACCCGGAGCCGCGTCAGTCCGTCCTCGCGCGTGAGGGTCAGCTCGACTCGGGTGGCCGGCTCGCCGTCGGCGCTCCACCAGAAGGTGAGTCGCTCGGGGGCCGACACGTCCTCGATCCAGCCGACCTTGGTCTGGTGCTGGGAGCGGAACTGGGCATCGCCGCCGGGCCTGAGATCGAGCTCGACCTCGTCCGCCAGCCAGCCATCGCCGGTCATCGCCTCCCACACCTGCTCCGGCGGGGCCTCGACGAGCAGTTCACGTTCGACCTTGTCGTTCACGTCGTCCTCCGTGTGTGGCTGAGTTGCTCTCAGACTAACGTGCAACCAAATAGTTGCACGTCTGCTATGTTGCTTCGCAACCGATTGGTTGCACTTTACCACTTCCACAAGGAGGTCCCTGATGACACTGGTCCCGATGGTCGTGGAGCAGACCCCGCGCGGCGAGCGCTCGTTTGACATCTATTCCCGCCTGCTCAACGACCGCGTCGTATTCCTGGGCGGGCAGGTCGATGAGGAGATCGCAAACCTAATCGTCGCCCAGCTCGTGCATCTGGAGTCCGACGATCCCGACAAGGACATCTCCCTGTACATCAATTCCCCCGGTGGCTCGGTGTACGCCGGGCTGGCGATCTACGACACGATGCACTTCATCCGTCCCGACGTGCAGACGATCTGTTACGGGGTGGCGATGTCGATGGGTTCGCTGCTGCTGGCGGGTGGCGCGCCGGGAAAGCGAATGGCGCTGCCCAACAGCCGGATTCTGATCCACCAGCCGTCGGGAGGCTTCGAGGGGCCTTCGAGCGACATCGAGATTCACGCGCGGGAGGTGCTGGCGCTGCGGGCACGGATCGACGAGATCTACGCCAAGCACTGCGGCCAGTCGATCGAGCGGGTTCATGCGGACATGGAACGGGATCGCTACTTCACCGGCGACGAGGCGCTGGCCTACGGGTTGGTGGACCGGGTGATCGAGCGCCGCGAGCTGCCGGCCCGGGCCCGCGGTTTCGGCCAGGATTCCGGCTGATCCGGACACTACACTCGGCCCGGAATGCGGCTGCACGAGGTGATCGCCCAAGCTCCCGCGCCCGGCCTTGAGATCAGGTCCCTGGCTTACGACCATCGCGCCGTAGGCCCGGGGGGGCTGTTCTTCTGCGTACCGGGATTCACGCGTGACGGTCACGACTACGCGGCGGAGGCGATCTCCCGGGGTGCGGTGGCGCTGGTCGTGGAGCGCCCGCTCGACCTGGGTGTGCCCGAGGTGCTGGTGGACAGTGTGCGGGTGGCGATGGCACCGGCTGCCGCGCGGTTCTATGCCGATCCAACCGCGAGCCTCGAGGTCGTGGGTGTCACCGGCACCAACGGCAAGACGACCACGGCGTTCTTGACTCGGCAGCTGCTTGAGGCAGGGGGCCGGCGCACGGGGCTGCTGGGCACGGTCGGGAGCGTCATTGCCGGCGTCGAGCACCCGGTGGAGCGCACCACTCCTGAGGCGATCGACCTTCAACGCACGTTCCGAACCATGCTCGACGCAGGCGACGCCGCTTGCGCCATGGAGGTGTCCTCGCACGCGCTCGAGCTGCATCGGGCGGACGCGATCCACTTCGCCACGTCGATCTTCACCAATCTGACCCAGGACCACCTCGATTTCCATCACACGATGGAGGATTACTTCGCGGCCAAGCGGCGGCTGTTCACCGGCGAGCCGGGAATCCCGGTGCTCAACATCGACGACCCGTACGGCGCCAGGTTGGCCCAGGAGCTGGACGATCCGGTCACGTTCGCGATCGACTGCGACGCGCGCTTCAGGGCGGCTGGAATCGAAACGGCGCTGACTGGCTCGCGGTTCACCGTCATCACGCCGGATGGTCCGGTCGAGCTCAGCTCGCCACTGCGCGGGCGGTTCAACGTCTACAACGTGCTGGCGGCCCTGGCCGCGGTGCGCTCGCTCGGCGTCCCGGCGGACGTCGCGGCCGCCGCGATCGAAACCGCGGGCCAGGTCCCGGGGCGGTTCGAAACCGTCGACGAGGGGCAGCACTTCGCCGTGCTGGTGGACTACGCCCATACGCCGGACTCGCTGGAAAACGTGCTGCGCGCGGCCCGATCACTGGCGGACGGCCGGGTGCACGTCGTGTTCGGTTGCGGCGGCGACCGGGACCGGGGCAAGCGGCCACTGATGGGCGAGATCGCCAAGCGGCTGGCGGACCGGGTGATCGTGACCTCGGACAACCCACGGTCCGAGGACCCCGACGCGATCATCGAGGAGATCCTCGCGGGGGCTGGCGCCGAGACGCCGCACACCGCGGACCGCCAGGAGGCGATCGCCGAGGCGATCGCCGGCGCCGGGCGCGGCGACGTGGTGGTGATCGCCGGCAAGGGTCACGAGCAGGGACAGGAGTTCGCCGGTGGGCAGAAGGTGCCGTTCGACGATGTCACTGTTGCCCGCGAGGCGCTGAAGGCCGCAGCTCCCGCCCGATGAACACGTGGTCACCCGAGCGAGTGGCGCAGGCAGCCGGCGCGCGGATCGTCACCGCGCCGGCCACTGGTGCCGGTCCGGCACGCGCGGTGATCGACTCCCGGGCCGCCGCACCGGGCGATCTGTTCATCGGCCTTCAAGGGTCCAGCGCCGACGGCGGCAGGTTCGCGCCGCAGGCACTGGCAGCGGGGGCCTGGGGTGTGCTCACGGCCGCCGAGCACGCTCAGGCGGCGAATGGCGCGCCGCCCGGCGTGTGGCTGGCCGCCGACGATCCGCTCCAGGCGCTGCACCAGCTGGCCACGGCCTGGCGCCGAGAGCTGGGCGCAGCCGTGATCGGGGTCACGGGTTCGACCGGGAAGACCTCCACCAAGGACCTGCTGCTGGCGGTCCTGGCGCCGCACCGGCGCACGGTCTCATCGCGGGCCAACTTCAACACCGAGATCGGTCTGCCGCTGGAGATCCTCGCCGCCCGCGAGGACACCGAGGTGCTGGTGCTGGAGATGGCGATGCGGGGCGCGGGGCAGATCGCCGAACTGGCCGAGATCGCAGAGCCCGACGTGGGCGTGATCGTGACGATCGGGCCGGTGCACCTTGAGCTGCTGGGAACCATCGAGGCGGTGGCCGCCGCCAAGGCGGAGCTGATCGCGGCGCTCCCGGCTGGTGGGACCGCGGTGTTGCCGGCCGATGAGCCGATGCTCGCGTCATACCTGCGGTCCGATCTTCACACGGTCACCTTCGGGCCTGGCGACGGTGCCGATGTCCGCATCAAGCGGGCGGCCGGCGAGCAGGTGATGATCGACCACCGGGGCCAGGAGATCACGCTCGAGGTCCCGTTCACGCAGACGCATATGCGCACGAACCTGCTGGCCGCCGTGGCGGCCGCGGTGGCGATCGGGGTGACTCCCAGCGGCCGGGTCGAGCTGGTGCTGTCCCCGGGCCGGGGGCAGGTGGTGCAGCTGCCCGATGGGGTGACGCTGATCGACGACTGCTACAACGCAAACCCGATGTCGATGCGGGCTGCCCTGGACGAATTGTCCGCCGTCGCTGGTCGCGGCGAGCGCGGGCGCCGCGTGGCAATTCTGGGTGACATGCTGGAGCTGGGGGAGGACGAGCGCGCGTATCACGTCGAGATCGGCGAGCACGCCGACCGCGTCGGAGTCGATGTGCTGATCACCGTGGGCTCGCTGGCCCAGGCGATGGCGGACGGGTTTGAGGGTGAGAGCTATCCCGTGCGGGACGCCGATGAGGCGGGGTCACTGGCGCTGGAGCTGATCCAGGCCGGGGACGTGGTGCTGGTGAAGGCCTCGCGGGGGGTCGGGCTGGAGCTCGTGTGCCGGGCGCTCGCGGAGGAGGCCGTCCAGTGACCGGACCGGTGTCGTCCGGACGGGTGCTGATCGCCGGCACCGCCTCGCTGCTGATCTGCCTGTTCCTCAGCCCGAAGTTCATCGAGTTCCTCCGCCGGCGCGAATTCGGTCAGAACATCCGCGAGGAGGGCCCACAGGGGCATCAGACCAAGGCCGGCACGCCGACGATGGGTGGAATCATCATCTTCGCCGCGTTCGCGCTCCCGTTTCTGATCCTGTCCCGGCGCGAATGGCAGGCGCTGGGGGTGTTTGGCGGTGCGGTGGCATGCGCGTTGCTGGGGTTCGCCGACGACTACACCAAGATCGTCAAGCGCCGCTCGCTGGGACTGCGCGCCCGGACGAAACTCGCGGTCACGATCGGGATCTCGCTGTGGCTGTGGTGGGTGGCCACACAGAAGGTGCACCTGTCCTCGTCGGTGAATCTCCGGTTCGTCGACGCCAACGTGGACCTGGGCCCGCTGTATCCGGTGTTCATCTACCTGGTGGTGGCCGGCACCACCAGCGGCGTGAACCTGACCGACGGACTCGATGGACTGGCGGCGGGCTGCGCGGCGATCGTCCTGCTGGCGTTCATCGGGATCACGTTCATCACCCCCGGTTATCGCGACCTGACGATGCTGGCCGGGTGCCTGGTGGGGGCGTGCGTCGGCTTCTTGTGGTTCAACAGCTTCCCGGCCAACATCTTCATGGGCGACACCGGCTCGCTCGGGCTGGGCGGGGCGATCGCCGGACTGGCGATCATGACCAACACTGAGGTGCTGCTGATCCTGCTGGGCGGGATCTTCGTGATCGAGGCGCTGTCCGTCGTGATCCAGGTGTTCTGGTTTCAGACGTTCCGCAAACGCGTGTTCCTAATGGCGCCGATCCACCACCACTTCGAGCTCCAGGCATGGTCCGAGACCAAGATCATCCTGCGCTTCTGGATCGTCGCGGCGGCCTGTGGCGCGATCGGCTTCGTGGTGTACCAGCTCAGCATCCGTGGCTAAGCGGAGCAGCCGCCGATGAGCCTGCCCCGGCCGCGGCTGCCGCCCGGCCCGTATCTGGTGATCGGATTGGCGCGGTCAGGAGTGGCTGCCGCACTGGCGCTGCGCGCCCGCGGAGAGGAGGTGATTGGCTGCGATGCGGGCGCGGTGGACGATCCGGCCCTGGCCGAAGCGGCGGGAAGGCTTTCCCGGGCGGGCGTCGAAGTCCATCTCGATGCGTCAGGCGACGTCTTTGCCGCCCGCGCCGGGACGCTCGTCAAGTCTCCCGGCGTACCCCAAACCGCACCGGCGGTCCGAGCCGCCAGGGCGCGGGGCGTGCCGGTTCTCGGAGAGCTGGAGCTCGCCTGGCGGATGCTCACAAACGAGTTCATCGCCGTGACGGGCACCAATGGCAAAACCACCACCACCGAGTGGATCGGCCACATCCACCGGGAGGCGGGGCTTCGGGTGGCGGTGGCCGGCAACGTGGGCACGCCGCTGTCGTCGCTGGTGGGCGCGGAGGACGCCGAGGCGACCGTGGTGTGCGAGGCGTCCTCGTTCCAGCTGGAGGACACTGCGGCATTCGCGCCCGAGGCCGCCGCGCTGCTCAACCTGACGCCCGACCATCTCGATCGCCACCCCAGCTACGAAGCATATGTGGCGGCCAAGCTCCGGATCTTCGCCCATCAGGGCAACCACGACGTCGCCGTGATCCCGGATGATCTGGGGATCGAGGACATCGGCGGCTGCGCCCGGCAGGTCGTGTTCGGCACCGGCCCGGAGGTCGCGCTGGCGGACCGGGCCGGGTATTTGTGGTGGAACGAGGAGCCGCTGATCGCCAGCGATGAACTGCCGCTGCCCGGCGAGCACAACCGGCAGAACGCAATGGTGACCGCGGCGATCACGCTGGCCCGGGGGATCGATCGCGATGCGGTGCTCGCCGGCCTTCGGACGTTCACCGGGGTCGTTCACCGGCTCGAGCTGATCGGCCGGCTCCACGGCGTCTCCTACGTCAACGACTCGAAGGCGACCAATGTCGCCAGCGCGATCGTCGCGCTGCGCGCCTACTCGGGCGGCGTTCGGCTGATCGCTGGCGGGCGCGGCAAGCAGCAGGACTTCTCCCCGCTGGCGCCGCTGGTCGCCGAGCGCTGCGCGGCGGTCTATCTGATCGGCGAGGCTGCCACTGACCTGCGCGGCGCGTTGCGCGACACGGGCGTGCCCGTGCACGGCACCGGCGACCTGGAGCACGCCGTGTCCCGCGCCAGAGCGGAGGCCCGTACCGGCGAGGTCGTGCTGCTCTCGCCGGCGTGCGCCAGCTACGACCAGTACCGCGATTTCGAGGCCCGGGGCGAACACTTCAGGACACTGGTGAGAGAAGGTGGCGCCTGATGGCGCGAGCCAAGGCCGACGCCGGAGCGGGACGCGGCGCGTCGGCCCAGGGGGCAGCGCGGTCGAGGGCCCGGGCCTCGGCACGGCGCGTGCCGCCGCCGCTGGAGCACCGGATCCTGATGACGGCCACCCTATGCCTGTTGGCGTTCGGTGCGGTGATGGTCTACAGCGCGTCCTCCCCGCTCGGCGTGCTGGGCGGGCGGGGCAACGGAACGGGAGAATTTGTTCGCTATCTGATCTTCGGCGCCGTCGGCCTGGGCGCGATGCACGTGCTGGAGCGGCGCGGCGTCGCGCTGCTGGATCGGAGGCTCGTGAGCCTGATGCTGCTGGGGTCGTTCGGGCTGCTGGTGCTGGTGCTGGTGCCCGGGTTTGGGGTGCAGGTCAACGGCGCGCGGCGCTGGTTCTCCGCCGGGCCGATCCAGTTCCAGCCCTCGGAGTTGATGAAGATCGCGCTGGTGCTGTACGTCACACGGTATCTGGCCGACCATCCGCGGCGGATGCGGGGATTTCGCCAGGCGGTGGCTCCGATTGCCGTGGTCGCCGCACCGGCCACGTTGCTGATCGTGGTCGAGCCGGATCTGGGCACGGTGCTGGTGATCGCGTTCACGATCACCGCGCTGCTGATCGCGGCGGGGATGCCGCTGCGCTATCTGGCCCTGCTGGGTCTGATCGCGGTCGTGTTCGTGCTGCTGCTGGCGATGGCCCAGCCCTACCAGCGCGCCCGCCTGACGTCGTTCCTGCACCCCTGGTCGTCGAAGTCGACCGCCGGATTCCAGGCCGTGCAGGGGCAGATCGCGCTCGGCTCGGGCGGTCTGCTCGGAGTGGGGCTGGGTCGCTCGGTGCAGAAGATCTTCTATCTGCCCGAAGCGCAGACCGACTTCATCCTGGCGGTGATCGGCGAGGAGCTTGGAGTGCTCGGGATCTTGGGCGTCGTGTGCTTGTACGGGATGATCGCCTACGCCGGGCTGCGCACGGCGCGGCGGGCCGCGGGACGGTATGCGAAGCTGCTGGCGACGGGCCTGACGTCGTTGATTCTGTGCCAAGGGATCCTCAACATCTTCGTCGTGCTCGGGCTCGCGCCGCTGACCGGGGTGCCGCTGCCGTTCATCTCCTATGCGCCGACAAATCTCTGCGTCATGCTGGCGGCGATCGGGCTGTTGCTGAACATCTCGCGCCCGAGAGCCAGTCGGCTGCAGGCGGTCGAGGCCCCCGAGCGTGAGCGGGCTACGGATCGTGATCGGAGCCGGCGGGACCGCAGGGCACGTGGTTCCGGCGTTGGCCGTAGCCGACGCGCTGCGCGCTGAGGGGGCTCTGGTCGCGTTCCTGGGGGGCGAACGCGCCGAGCTGGAGCTGGTACCCGCGGCCGGCTACGAGCTGCACCGGTTGAAAGTGGAGCAGCTATACCGTCGCCAGCCGCTGCGGGCGGCGCGGGCGGCGATCGTCGACGCCGGCGCGCTGCGGCGCGCGCGACGGTGGCTGAAGCGGATTCGCCCAGCTGCGGTGCTCGGTGCCGGTGGCTACGTCGCGGGCCCGGTGGGACTGGCGGCGGTGTCACGACGGGTCCCGCTGGTGCTGATGGAAGCCGACAGCCATCTGGGTCTGACCAATCGGTTGCTCGCCCCGCTGGCCCGACGGGTCTGCCTGGCGTTCCCGATCGAGGGCCGCGAGGGATCCCGGTACCTGCTCACCGGCCGCCCGGTTCCGGCGCCGGCCGGCGATCGGGACGCGGCGCGGGCGCGCTTCGGGGTCGGGCCGGGCGAGGTGTGCGTGCTCGTGTTTGGCGGCTCGCAAGGCGCGCGCTCGATCAACCGGGCCGCGGTCGAGGCATTCGCCGGGGCGCGCTTCCACGTGCTTCACGCCGCGGGGGAGCGCGACCTGGCCGAGCTCGAGGCTCCCGGGCCGCACTACGACCTGCGCGGATACATCCCCGAGTTCGCCCAGGCGCTGGCCGCCAGCGACCTGGTGGTGGCCCGCTCGGGCGGGTCGATCTTCGAGGTCGCCGCCGCAGGCCGACCGGCTGTGCTGGTCCCGTATCCCTACGCCAGCGCCGATCACCAGACCGCCAACGCTCGCTTCATGGAGCAGGCTGGCGCGGCGATCATCATTCCCGATGCCGAGCTGAGCGGCCCGCGCCTGGCCCAGGAGGTGGGCGGGCTGCTGGCCGACCCGGGGCGCTTGGCGACGATGGCGCGCGCCTGGCGGCGCTGGCGCGGCCCGACGCCGCCGCGCAGGTCGCCCAGGAGGTCCTGGCCGCGGCGCGCGGTCAATAAGGCTGGCTGGGATAGCCCGGCCCGAGCTTGGCGTTGGCTCGGGACGCGAGGCTGATCGCCCGGGCGGGCCAGAACACGCCGCCGGGTGGTCCGCCACCGCAGCCGCTGCTGTTGCCGGGCACATGCGTCCACAGGAACGCGTCCGCGTGCGGGAAGCCGGTGTTGGTGGTGGCACGGGGGCCGAGTGCACGCCCGGGCGGGTTGCACAGGTCCTCGTTGCCCTGTGTGGCCGGATGCGGGTTCTTCTTGGGCCCGTGGCCGTTCTGGGCCGTGTTGACGATGAAATGCGCTCCGCCGGTGAGCCGGGAGATGTGCTCGGCCCATCGCACCTCGCTGGTCGTCCAGTTCAGATGGGTGTCGTTGGTGTAGAAGCCCGCGGATCCGGCGGACGTCGATCGCTCTTCAGGGCTCTGGCGGTGTACCCGGGCGGATTGGCGTCGGAGTAGCCGGCTTCGGCGTACACCACGGTGTGGGGGAGCGCCCCGATCGTGTCGACCTCGTAGCGGAACAAGGCCAGGTACTGACGCAGGTCGTGCATCGTCACCATGCAGTGGGACGATCCGATTCCGTCCAGCTCCAGCAGAAAGACCGCGGGTCGGTGCCCGGTGGCGCGGGCGATCTCGTCGATCTGGCTCCTGAACCGGTGTGCGACCGCCCGGATGTGGGCCGCCGTCGGGCAGTTGCCCAGGTCCGGGTGCAGGAAGTCGGTGTTGATGATCGGGATCGTGCCCGGATCCGCGGTCAGGCTGTAACAGAAGATCTTGACCGCCTGGCTGTAGGTCGGCCCCCGGTCCCCCGCCAAACGCATAGGTGCTGAATCGCTGCACCTCGGGCTCGTCGGCGACCTTCTCGAGCATCTCGATCTGCCAGCGAAGCCTGCGGTTGTTGGCGAACCGCCGGTGCAGGGAACCGGTGTCGAGAGCCGCCCGGAACCGGGCCCAGGAGTAACGGTCCGGGTAGCGCGCCGGGTCGATGCCGAGCAGGTGGGCGATGGCCCCGGCGGCCTCGCCGTTCGCGGGTCCGTCGACGAAGAAGCGGGCGCCGGTCGACGGGTCCGCACCCGGCGCTGTCGGGAGCATCAGCGGGTTGGCCGGATCCCGGGCGCCGGGGAACGGGTCGCCGCAGCCGTAGGCCTGGTGCGCCCGAGGAGCGCTCGACGCCGTGGCGGTGAACCAGGCGGCCACGGCGAGCAGCGCGATCAACAGCGCCAGGATCGGAGTTCGTCTGCGGTTCGGCGCGGGCCGTTTCGGGGTTCGTCTGTGGCTCGGCGCGGACATCTCAGAGTGTTTGCTCCAGATCACGGTGTATTGATTCCCGGGTAAATCAAAGTGCGCCGGACGAGGGCGCTATCTGTAGAGGTTCGGGGCGAGAACCTCCGATCAAGGGGCCGGGGCGGCGACCGGGCCTAGCAACTTATCCATCGCTCCGGCGGAGCAAACATCCCTCCAGCGGGCCAATTTCAGGTGTGTAGGGTGGTCCCCGCCCGAGGCATCTGCGATGCAATATCGGCCGTCGCCGCCGCGGGCCTTTACCCGGCACGCCGGCCGAGGACGCACCGACGAGCGCTACGCTCGCGCCACGAAAACCAGGGTGCGTGGGCTCGTTGGCACACAGCCGTTTGATGGACACGAGAAAGCGAGGTGCGGGCGCGTGAGAGACGAGGACTGGTCGCAGCGCCGGCTGCACTTCGTGGGTATCGGGGGCGCCGGCATGAGCGGCCTGGCGATCATCGCCCAGGCTCTGGGCGCGAGCGTGACCGGCTCTGATCGCGCCGAGTCCTCGTACACCGAGCGCCTGCGGGAGCATGGGATCGAGCCGCAGCTCGGACATCGTGCAGCCAACCTGCCCGAGGCCGCCGAGGTGGTCTACTCGACGGCCGTGCCACCCGAGAACCCCGAGCGCCGAGCGGCCGCGGGCCGGGAGCTGCATCGGGCCGATCTGCTGGCTCAGATCGCTCGGCTGCGTCGGTGCCTGGCGGTCACCGGCACGCACGGCAAGACGACGACGGCAGCCATGGCGGTCCACGCGCTGCAGCGCTGCGGGCTCGACCCGAGCTATGTCGTAGGCGGCGAGCTGCACGCCACCGGGTCCAACGCCGGCTGGGGCCGTGGCGAGTGGATCGTGGTCGAGGCCGATGAGTCCGACCGCTCGCTGCTGAAACTGGAGCCCGAGATTGCGGTCCTGACCAACGCCGAGCTCGACCATCACTCGACCTACTCCTCGCGGCTGGATCTGGAGCGCACGTTCCGCACGTTCATGGGGCGCGCCGGGGAGCGGGCGGTGGTGTGGGACCGCCCCGAGCTCCGCGCGCTGTGCCCTCGGGACGCGGTGGCCTACGACGCGCCCGACCCCGTGCTTGACCCCACGGGCGCTCGGTTCCGGTGGCGGGGGATCGAGGTGTCGCTGTCAGTCCCCGGCGCGCACAACGCGATCAACGCAGCCGGCGCGCTGACGGCGAGCGCGCTCGCGGGTGCCGATCCGCCATTGGCCGCAGCCGCGATGGCGGACTTCGGCGGTGCGCGGCGCCGCTTCGAGCTGATCGGCCACCACGTCTCCGGCGCCGCCGTCTACGACGACTACGCTCATCACCCGACGGAGGTGGCGGCGGTGATCGCCGCCGCCCGCACGCTGGCGCCAGGCCGGCTGCTGGCCGTGTTCCAGCCGCACCTGTTCTCACGGACCCAGGCGCTGGCGCGGCCGTTCGGCGCGGCCCTGGCGGGCGCGGACCTGGTCACCGTGCTGGCGATCTACCCGGCGCGGGAGCGCCCCGAGGATCATCCCGGAGTCGACGGCCGGATGATCGCCGCTGCGGCGGCCGACGCGGCCAGCGGGCGGACGGTCGCGTGGCTGCCCTCGTTCGACGAGGCTCGGCGGTTCCTGAACGGCGAACTGCGCGCCGGAGACGTGTGCCTGATGATGGGGGCGGGGGACATCGACGCCCTGGGACGCTCACTGGTCGACTGAGCGTCGCACGGGCCGCCGGACCAGCCGAAGCGGCATCTACTCTGAGGCGGGTGTCATCGCCACCTCCGGGGATTCAGCGCGACTACCCCCTGTCGCGTCTGACGACCATCCGTACCGGCGGCCGGGCGGAGCTGTTCGCGCGGGTGGGGACGATCGACCACCTTGAGCGGCTCGTGTCGTGGGCGGCGGCAGAGGGAGTGCAGGTAGGGGTCGTCGGTTCAGGGTCGAACCTCCTCATAGCGGACCAGGGAGTCCGTGGACTGGTGTTGAAACTCGACAAAAACCTCAACCGCATCGAGCTCGAGGGCAGCCGACTTCAGTGTGGAGCGGGGGCGCGCCTGCCCGCCGTCTCCGCGCGCGCGGCGCAGGCCGGACTGACGGGCATCGAGTTCGGCGTCAACATCCCGGGAACGGTTGGGGGCGCGATCCGCATGAACGCCAATGCTTATGGTGGGGAGCTGGCCAAGGTGCTCGAGTGGGTCGACGTCGTCAGCCCGACCGGGACCACGCGGCGGCCGCCGGACGCGCTCGGGTTCTCGTATCGACGGTCGAATCTGGGGCCGGGTGAGATCGTGGCCCGGGCCTCTTTCGCCCTGGCCCGGGCATCGAGCGATGCCGTCAAGGCGACGCTGGCCGAGATGCGCCGGCGTCGCAAGGCCGCCCAGCCATCGGGAATCAAGACGTTCGGCTCCACGTTCAAGAATCCGGATGATCCCCGGGCCGAGCGGCGCACGGCCGGACAGCTGCTGGAGGCGGCGGGCTGCCGCGGGCTGCGGATCGGCGGCGCGAGCTTCTCCACCAAGCACGCCAACTTCATCGAGAACCACGGCGAGGCGACGACCGCCGACGTGATTGCGCTGATGGCCGAGGGCCGGCGCCGGGTCGAGGACCGTTTCGGCGTGCAGCTCGAGCCTGAGGTCCAGGCGCTCGGTCCGGTCCTGTTCCCCAGTGACTGGAATCGAGGATGATTTGGTTGGGGTGGCCCGGCCGGCTCGGCCGCCGGGCGCGGGGCGGGGGGCAGCGCAGGCCCATGCGCAGTGGGCGTGCCCGGACGCCCGGCCAGCGACTGCGCCGTCCGAGCCTGCGGGTGGTGGCGATCGTCGCCGCGTCGGCGGCGCTGCTCGCGGGAGGCTGGTTGTGGCTGCGGGACTCCTCGCTGGTGGCCGTCAAGCACGTCACGGTCACTGGAGTCCAGGGGCCGGACGCGGCTCGAATCCGGTCGGTGCTGGCCACCGCGGCGCGGAACATGACGACGCTCGATGTGCGCACCAATGAGTTGAACACCGCCGTGGCCCCGTTCCCGGCGGTCAAGACGCTGCGCGTGAGTGCCGAATTCCCGCACGGGATGCGGATCCGGGTGATCGAGCAGGTTCCGATCGGCGCGGTCGCCTTCGACGGCCGGTCGCTACCCGTGGCGGGCGACGGCACGCTGCTGCACGATGTCCCCGCGTCACCGTCGCTGCCCACGATTCCGTTGCGAGTCCCGCCGGGCGGCTCTCACCTGACCTCGTCCGACGGGCTGAGCGCCGTCGATGTGCTGGCCGCGGCCCCGAATCAGATCGCGCCGCGGATCACCCAGGTGACCACGACCACCGCGCACGGGCTGGTGGCCCAGCTCCGAAGCGGCCCGAGCATCTATTTCGGCGGCTCCGGCCGGCTGGAGGCCAAGTGGCTCGCCGCCGACGCCGTGCTGGCGGACTCAGGGTCGGCCGGCGCCAGCTACATCGACGTGTCCGATCCCGAGCGTCCAGCGGCCGGCGCGGCGTCTGGGAGCTCGGTCGGCTCGGCGCCGTCCGGGGCGTCGGCAACGTCCGGAGTCGCTGAGGTGGGAACGACCGCGTCGGCGTCCGGATCGGCGAGTTCCGGCGGCCTGTCGTCGACCGCAGTCGGGGGCTAACCGTCAACAAGAGCTTGAGGCTATGGAATCAGCAACTCTCAGACGCAGATCGAGAATTGCGCGATCTGCAACAAACGTTGCGCCGAGTTAGGATGCGTTGACTGACCACATCCGCAGGCCGTAACGTGCGAAACTCCCGCAACCGGCGAGCGGGTGGCAAACACTCAAGGCTACCTCGAGGGTCGGACGTTCAACATGGAAAGCGGCAGTTACCTGGCAGTCATCAAGGTCGTCGGTGTCGGCGGCGGTGGCACCAATGCGGTGAACCGGATGGTCGACGCGGGCCTCCGCGGCGTCGAGTTCATCGCCTGCAACACGGATGCCCAGGCGCTGGCGATGTGCGATGCCGACATCAAGCTCAACATCGGGCACGAGCTGACCAAGGGACTCGGTGCCGGGGCGAACCCGGAGATCGGTCAGGGCGCGGCAGCCGAATCTCGCGACGAGATCAAGGAAGCGCTCAAGGGCGCTGACATGGTGTTCGTAACCGCCGGCGAAGGTGGCGGGACTGGCACCGGCGCCGCCCCCGTGATCGCCGACATCGCCAAGAACGAGATCGGAGCGCTGACCGTGGGCGTGGTGACTCGACCGTTCGCGTTCGAGGGATCGCAGCGCGCCCGCCAGGCGCAGGACGGCATCCAGAAGCTGCGCGAATACGTGGACACGCTGATCGTGATCCCGAACGAGAAGCTGCTGGCGATCGTGGAGCGCCGGACCACGATTCTCGATGCCTTCCGCGAGGCCGACAACGTGCTGCGTCAGGGCGTGCAGGGGATCACAGACCTGATCACGATCCCCGGGTTGATCAACCTCGACTTCGCGGACGTGCGCACGATCATGCACGACGCGGGCACGGCGCTGATGGGCATCGGCAGCGCCAACGGCGAGAACCGAGCGGCAGAGGCAGCCAAAGTCGCGATCTCCTCGCCGCTGCTGGAGGAGTCGGTGGAGGGCGCGATGGGGATTCTGCTCAACATCACCGGCGGGCACGATCTGGGCCTGTTCGAGGTCAACGAGGCGGCCGAGATCGTGCAGAGCGCGGCTGACGCCGACTCGAACATCATCTTCGGTGCCGTGATCGACGACTCGATGGGGGACGACGTCCGGGTCACCGTGATCGCCACCGGGTTCGATCACGGCCACGCCAGCCCCAGCATGGCGCGCGAGACCACCCGCAGGGCCCGGCGTGACCGGGACGTCACGATGGACGACCGCCAGCGGTCCTCACTCGAGATCTCGGACGACGAGATCGACATCCCGTCGTTCCTCAAAGACCGCTAGAGCCTGTCTCAAGACAGAGTGTCTGGCTGGCGAGCTACCGTCCGCCGCCGGACGCGTCGGGCGACTTGACACGGGCTCTAACACCTCATCGCCGCAACCCTCAGTCCCACCGGCTGTTGTATGTCGGTTGGCCCGAACGCCCGTGATCCGGTGGTTGCTCGTGCTGCTCTGCGCCGCGCTGGGGCCGGCGGCGCTGGCCACCCCCGCCACCGCCCAGACCATGGCACTGGAGCCGTCCGCGGAGATCGACGGCCCGAGCCCGGACATCGATTCGCTCGGCGGACTGTCAGTCGCGCGGGACGGGTCGGGAGGCCTGGTGTACCTGAAGGACGTCGGCGGCATCGCCCACGCGTTCGTCGCACGGTTGCAGGGCGGGGCGTTTCGGGCGCCGGAGGAGCTCGACGGCACGCTGTCGGGGGGTTCCTCGCAGCCCGTGATCGCAGCCGGGAACGGGGGCCTGCTGCTGATCGCGTTCATCAATGCAGGCCAGCTGTACGTGGTCGACCGCGCCGGCAGCGCGTCGGCCTACACCCCGCCCGACCCGCTGGCGGACGGGGCGAGCAATCCGGCGATCGCGATCAGCAACTTCGGCAAGGCGTATCTGGCGTTCACGGCGCTCGGGGCAGGCGGGCACGATGTTCGCACCGCCTACTACTACGGCGGAAGGTGGGAACTCGAGGCGGCGCCGCTGGATGCGGTGCCGGCCGACGACGCCGGCGTGGGAACCGGCCGCCCCGCGGTGGGCGCCGCCGGGGACGGCGTCGGGATCGTGGCCTGGGGTGAAGCCGGCCACGTGTACTCACGCAAGGTGTGGGGCACGTTCCCGAGCACGGTGTTCGAGCAGGCCGACGTCTCGTCGCTGTCGGGCTGGAGCGAGGTCTCGGCCGACGATCCCGCCATCGCAGTGGGCGGCAACTCCTCGTATGCCGACGTCGCCTACCGCGAACGGATCTCGAACGGGGGCGGTGATTCACAGACGCGAGTGCTGCTGCGACGCCTGCGCGGCTCCCAGTACGAGCGGGTGAACGGCGCCGACGGCCTATCGACGCCAGGAACCGACAGCGCTGACGATCCGCAGATCGCCGCCGACGAGTACGGCCAGGGTCTCGCCACTTCGGCCACCGCCGACAGCGGTGCGGTGTTCTCGATGCAGCTCGGAGGTTCTGGCCTGCCGGGCGCCACGATGCAGATCAACAGCACTCCAGGGACTGGTTCGCCATCTCCGGTGCCGGCCCCGGCCGGCTACCACGACGGCCTGATCGCCTGGCAGCAGGATCCGGGCAGTGCCGGCAGTCCGGAGATTCGAGTCCGGTTCTTCGACGGCTCGGGGTTTGGTCCCGAGCTGGTCGCGTCGTCGCCCGCGCTCGGCGTCACCCAGGCCGATCGCGGCCTGTACGCCGCCGGCGACATCGCCGCCGACGTGGCCATTGCGTGGGTGCAGACGACGGGCGCCGGGTCGCAGATCGTCGCCGCCCAGCTGTATCAGCCGCCGGGATCAATTGGCGCGCTGGCCCGGTTCCACTATGTGCGGCAGTCCCACACCAGGCTGACCTGGCCGGCCGCGCGCGAGCCGTGGCCGCCGCTTCGCTACCTGATCAGCGTGGACGGCCGGCCAACGGCCCAAACGCGCGGCGCCACCGGGGTGACGCTTGCGCTTGCCGACGGACCCCACACCTGGAGCGTGCAGGCCGTCAACCGGGGCGGCCTGACCAGCACGACCCGCACTGCCTGGCTGTGGGTGGACACGGTGCCCCCGATCGTTTCGATCGAGCTGCCGCGCACCGTACGGGCGGGCACCGCGGTCCACCTGTTCGTCACCGACACCGACGCGGTGCCCCCGCAGCCTGCCGCCGACGCCTCCGGGATCGCCAAGATCAAGGTCAGGTGGGGCGACCGGACGAGCGCGGTGATAGGCCACGGGAAGTACCACCTGTACCGCCACCCGGGCAGCTACCGCGTGACGGTCACGGTCACCGATCGCGCCGGGAACGCGACCACGGTACGCCAGCGGATTCGGATCGAGCCCAGGCCGCGCCCGAAGAAGCCCAAGCGGAGGGTCAAGCACAAATGAGGCTTGCAGTCCGCAGGGCGATGACGTTCTTGGCGACGGCGACTTGGCTGTCGGTTGTGGCGTGCGCCTCCGGGGTGAGCACCGGCACGGCCGGCGCTCAGGGATTCGCTTACGCCGCCCAGCCGCCAACCGCCGGGGCGCTGTACCGCGACGGGCAGAGCGGCCGCTACCTGCTCGGGGGTGAGTGGCTGTACCGGGCCGATCTGGGTGACGTCGGTCTGGCCAGCGGATGGTGGCGAAACGTCTCCAGCACGGATGGCTGGTCACCGGTGACGGTCCCAAACTCCTACAACGCGGACGATCTGTCCGCCGCCAGCATGGCGGGATACGTCGGGTGGTACCGGCGCGATTTCACGCTTCCGCGGGGCGGGTTTCCGGCTTACGTCCACCCAGCGGACCGGCACTGGATCGCGCGCTTCGAGTCGGTGAATTACCGATCCACGATCTGGCTGAACGGGCGCGAGCTCGGAACCCATGCCGGGGCCTACCTGCCGTTCGAGCTCGACCTGACGGGACTGCGCGCCGGGGTCAACCGGCTGATTGTGCGGGTCGACAATCGGCGCGGGCCGACCGATGTCCCGCCCGGACCCAGCGGCGGCTGGTGGAACTACGGCGGTTTGCTGGGTGAGGTGTACCTCCGGACGGTGGCCCGGGCCGACATCTCCCAGGTCCAGGTGCGTCCGCTGCTGCGCTGCCCGACCTGTGCGGCGACCGTACAGGAGGAGGTCGTGGTCCGAAATCTCACGAGCGCCTCGCAGACCGTGTCTTTGCATGGCTCCTACGGCAATGCCCGGCTCGCCTTCGGCACCGAGCAGATCGCGCCGCACGGCAGCTGGACGGCGCAGGCGTCGGCCAGGGTCGCGCATCCGCGGTTGTGGTCGCCCGACGATCCCGCGCTGTACCGGGCCGGACTGGTGCTGAGCGACGGGCGGCGGCGACGCCTGGGGGGTTATGTCACGTACAGCGGGATCCGCAGCATCGGCGTGACCAAGGGCGGCCGGATCGAGCTCAACGGACGCCTGCTGGACCTGCGGGGCTTCAGCCTGCACGAGCAGGCGCTCGGCTCCGGAGCGGCGCTCAGCGTGGCACAGATGAGCCGACTAGTGGGCTGGGTGCGCGAGCTGGGAGCGACCCTGATCCGCGCCCACTATCCGCTCACTCCGGAGATCCAGGAGATGGCCGACCGCGACGGGCTGCTGCTGTGGTCCGAGATCCCGGCGTGGCAGGTGGGGGGCGCCTACCTCGGACAGCGCGAATTCATCGACCAGGCACACGCCACGCTGCGCAACAACATCATCGACAACCAGAACCATCCGTCGGTGCTGCTGTGGAGCATCGGCAACGAGCTGCCCGCGATCGCGCCGCGGGCTGAGGCGCGCTACATCTCGGGAGCGGTGGCCCTGGCCCACAGGCTCGACCCCACGCGGCCGGTGGCGCTGGCGATCGGGGCCTGGCCGGGGGTGCCGTGCCAGGCCGCCTATGCCCCACTCGACGTGATCGGCTACAACGACTATTTCGGCTGGTTCGACGCCGGCGGCGGGACCACCGACGACCGCGATGCGCTGGGACCGTTCCTGGACACGCTGCACGCCTGCTATCCGTCGAAGGCGCTGTTCGTGAGCGAGTTCGGGTTCGAGGCTAACCGAGACGGTCCGGTCGACGAGCGCGGGACCTACGAGTTCCAGGCCGACTCGATCGCGTATCACCTGGGCGTGTTCGCCAGCAAGCCGTGGCTGTCCGGTGCGATCTACTTCGCGCTGCAGGACTTCGCCGCCTGGCCCGGATGGGGTGGCGGCGATCCCTACCCCGACCCACCGTTCGTTCAGAAGGGGATGCTCGACCTGGAGGGCAACCACACGCCGAACTTCTCGCTGATGCAGTCGATCTACCGGCACACGATTCAGATCGCGCCCCGCCCTCGGGGCTGAGCCCGCCCGGGCCTTCTCCGATCGGCCGCGGCAGGCGGGCCAGCCCCACTGCGCCGGGGTGCGGTGTACTAGCCTCCGGGTGTGCCGTCAATCGCCGAGCCAGCGCTGCGCCACACCCCTCTCTACGAGCGCCACCAGGCCGCCGGGGCCAGGCTCGTGCCGTTCGCCGGGTGGGAGATGCCCGTGCAATACAACTCGATCAAGGAGGAGCATCTGGCGGTGCGCCGGGCGGTGGGTGTATTCGACGTCTCGCACATGGGTCAGGTGGAGACGCGGGGTCCCGCCGCCGTCCAGTTCCTGCAGCGGGCTCTGTCCAACGACATCCGCCGGATTCCTGAGGGCGGGGCACAGTACGGCCTGTTGTGCCGCGAGGACGGTGGAGTGCTCGATGACCTCTTCACCTACCGGCTGGCCGACAGCCACTTTCTGACCGTCACCAACGCCGCCAACCACGAGCAGGACCTCGCCGAGCTGCGGTCGCGTGCCGCCGGCTTCGATGTCGATGTGATCGAGCGCCAGGCCGACTTCGCCATGCTGGCCGTCCAGGGCCCCGCTGCCCGCGCCGTGGTCGGCCGGCTGGCCGACGGGAAGCTGCCCGGCCGCATGCACTGCTGCCAGCGGATCATCGCGGACGCCGCAGCGCTCGTGTGTGGGACCGGATACACCGGGGAGGACGGAGTCGAGCTGCTGCTCAACCCCGAGGATGCGCCCCAGGTCTGGGATGCCCTGCTCGCGGGCGGCGCGGTCCCGGTTGGCCTCGGGGCCAGGGACACGCTGCGCCTGGAAGTCTGCTTCCACCTGTATGGCAACGATCTCAGCCAGGATCGGGACCCCATCGCGGCCGGGCTCGGCTGGTGCTGCCGGGAGGAGACCGGATTCATCGGCGCCGAGGCCGTGGCCGCGGCCCGGGCCCGGGGACCCGCCGAGCAGCTGGTGCCGTTCATCATCGACGGCGTCGGCATCGCCCGCCAGGGGAACGCCGTCATCGGCGGTGGGGTCGTCACCAGCGGCACGTTCTCGCCGTGTCTGGAGAAAGGGATCGGGATGGCCTACGTCCCCGCCGATCACTCCGGGGCCGGCACGCGCCTCGAGATAGACGTGCGGGGCACGACGCGCGCGGCAACCGTTGCACGCAAGCCCCTGTACCGAGCGGAATGAAAGGCAGGAGACCATGGCCGACGCGAGCTATCCGGACGATCTGCTGTACCACCCCGAGCACGACTGGGCGCGGGTGGATGGCCAAACCGCGACGTTCGGGATCACCTGGTACGCACAGGATGCGCTCGGCGAGGTGGTGTTCTTCGAGGCGCCGACGGTCGGCGCACAGGTGCGCAAGGACGAGTCGTACACCGAGGTCGAGTCGGTGAAGGCGGTCTCGGACGTGTTCGCGCCGCTCTCGGGCGAGATCGTCGAGGTCAACGAGGCGCTGTCGGACAAGCCCGAGACGATCAACGAAGATCCGTACGGGGAGGGCTGGCTGGTCAAGGTCAATCTGGCGGACTCCTCGGAGACGGAGTCCTTGATGGACGCCGGCACATATCGGGGAACGCTGGCGTGAGCAGCTATGTCTCGGCCACCGACCAGGACCGGCGCGAGATGCTCGCGACGATCGGGGTCGACTCGATCGAGGAGCTGTTCGCCGACATTCCCGCCGGCCTTCGCCTGAGGCGCGAGCTGGCGCTGGGACCGGGTCTGTCCGAGCAGGAGGTGTTCGAGGAGCTGCGGGCGCTGGCGGCGAGGAACAGCTCAACCGATGACGAGCTGTCGTTCCTCGGCGCCGGCATGTACGACCACTACATCCCCGCCCTGGTCGACTCGATCATCCAGCGCTCGGAGTTTCTGACCCCGTACACGCCCTACCAGCCGGAGATTTCGCAGGGCGGGCTGCAGGCGATGTTCGAGTACCAGACGGCGATCTCCGAGCTCACCGGGCTGCCGGTGTCGAACGCCTCGGTGTACGAGGGACCCAGCGCGGTCGGTGCCGCCGGGTATATGGCCAAGCTGACCAACGGACGCCGCCGGTTCGTGGTCTCACGCGGGGTGCATCCGCACTCGCGCGAGACGCTGGCCACGATGGCGCACGGATGGGAAATGGAGGTTGTCGAGGCGCCGCTGCGCGAGGGGGCGACCGAGCTCTCTGCGCTCGACGCCGACGTGAGTGCGGTGATCGTGCAGCAGCCGAACTTCCTTGGCGCGGTCGAGGATCTGGAGGCGCTGGCGACCTCGGCGCACGAGGCCGGAGCGCTGATCATCTGTGCCTGTGATCCGCTGCCGCTGGCACTGTTGAAGCCGCCGGGCGAGTGTGGCGTCGACATCGCCGTCGGCGAGGGACAGACGCTCGGCAACCGGCTCGATTTCGGCGGCCCTTCGTTCGGGTTCTTCGCCGTGACCGAGGCGCTGATCCGGCGGATGCCGGGCCGGATCGCCGGGGAGACCCGGGACGTGGAGGGCAAGCGCGGGTTCGTGCTCACGCTCCAGACCCGCGAGCAGCACATCCGGCGCGAGAAGGCGACGTCCAACATCTGCACCGCGCAGGCGCTGAACGCACTGGCCGGCGTCATCTACCTCAGCTGGCTGGGGCGCGCCGGGATCGTCGAGCTCGGCGAGCTGATGCTGCAGCGGACCGCCTACGCGCGGGAAAAACTCCAGGCGATCGCGGGTGTGTCGCTCCTGCACGACCACCCGGTGGTGCGCGAGTTCGCCGTCGCACTCGACGCGCCGGTGGAGCGCGTCATCGCGCGCTGCCGCGAGCAGGAGGTAAATCCGGGCTACCCCCTCGGCCGCGACTACCCCGAGCTCCGGGATGGGCTGCTGGTGGCCATCACCGAACGCCGGACCCGCCGCGACATCGACCGCCTGGCGCAGGTGCTCGAGGCCGCGGTAGCCAGCGAGCTCGACGTGTACACCGACATGACGCGCGCATGATCCGGGCCGCCGACGACGAGCTCACGATCTACGAGCGCTCCCAGCCGGGACGCCGGGCATTCACCGCCCCCAGCCTCGACGTGCCGGCCCAGCCGCTCGAGGAGCTGATCCCGGCCCGCTTCCGACGCGACGCGCCGCCGCGACTGCCGGAGGTATCTGAACCCGAGATCGTCCGGCACTACAACCGGCTGTCAAAGCGGAACTTCGACCTCGACACCGGCTTCTACCCGCTCGGCTCGTGCACGATGAAGCACAACCCCAAGCTGCACGAGCGCGTGGCGGCGCTGCCGGGACACGCAAAGCTGCACCCGCTCCAGGATCCTCGCCGGGCGCAGGGTGCGCTGGAGCTGATGTGGCGCCTGCAGGATGCGCTGGGGGAGATCGCGGGCCTGCCACACGTGTCGCTACAGCCGTCGGCAGGGTCGCACGGCGAGCTCGCGGGCGTGCTGCTGACGCGCGCCTACCACGAGGATCGAGGCGAGCTTCGCACCAAGGTGCTGACGCCGGACACGGCGCATGGCACCAATCCCGCCACGGTCACGATGGCCGGCTACGAGGTCGTGAAGGTCGGCACCGACTCCCAGGGCAATGTCGATCTTGACGATCTGCGCGCCAAGGCCGATGGCGACGTGGCCTGCCTGATGCTGACCAACCCCTCGACGGTGGGCCTGTTCGAGCCCGGGATCGAGGAGATCGCGCGGATCGTCCACGGCGTCGGTGCCACGCTGTACTACGACGGGGCCAACCTGAACGCGATCATGGGCATCTGCCGGCCAGGGGACATGGGCTTCGACATCGTGCATTTCAACCTGCACAAGTCGTTCACCCAGCCTCACGGAGGCGGGGGCCCCGGTGCCGGACCGATCGCGGTCTCCGATCGGATCGAGCCATAC
This sequence comes from uncultured Solirubrobacterales bacterium, assembly GCA_963803475.1. Classification (GTDB taxonomy): domain Bacteria; phylum Actinomycetota; class Thermoleophilia; order Solirubrobacterales; family Solirubrobacteraceae; genus Palsa-465. The sequence continues at coordinate 764,186 of CAWDMR010000006.1, read as the reverse complement.
CTGCCCCGGCCGCAGGTGGTTCGCCAGGAGGCCCGCGGCAACGGTGCGGACCCGTACTACGACCTCGACTATGACCGGCCCAAGTCGATCGGCCGTCTGCGGGGATTCCAGGGCAACTACGGCGTGTTCGTGCGGTCCTACGCCTATCTGCGCTCGCTGGGAGCGGCGGGCGTCCGCGAGGTGTCCGAGGTGGCGGTGCTCAATGCAAATTACCTCCTGGCCCGTTTGCGCCGGGAGGGCGTCCTCGAGTACCTGCCCGCCGCGTTCGAGCGCCTGTGCATGCACGAGTTCGTGCTGTCCGGCGCGACGATGAAGCGTGAGCTTGGGATCAAGACGCTCGACTTGGCCAAGCGTCTGCTCGACTACGGCGTGCACCCGCCCACCGTGTACTTCCCGCTGATCGTCGACGAGGCGCTGCTGATCGAGCCCACCGAGACGGAGACCAAGGAGACGCTGGATCGCTTCGCCGAGGTCGTGGCCGAGATTCTGCGCGAGGCCCGGGACGATCCGGAGGTGGCGCAGCAGGCCCCGTACACGACGCCCGTGCGCCGACTGGACGAGGCCGCCGCGGCCCGATCTCCGGTGGTCAGGCAGCCTCTGTCCGAAGCCTGACCCGTTCCCCGGCCGAAGCCGCTAACCCCTCCGGGGCGAAACGCCGATACAGCCCGTAAAGCGGATCAGACATTTTTCGGGGTGAGCGTTGGGGAGCGGCAGTACAGCGTTCAGAAGCTAGTCAAGGCTGGACCGATCGAGCCTGAGGATCGACAGGCAGCCGGACGCGTCGGCGGCCTGCTGTGGTTGGTGGGAGGACTGACACTGGCGCTCCTGGTGGTGCTCCCGGGCGTCACCCACGCCCACCGAAGCGCGGTCCTGGCGATCGCTGCGGTCTCCTTCTCGTGGGGGCTGATCACCGTGCTCGTGGCTCGACCTGAGCCGGGTCCCGGGCTGGGTGATGCACGTCTCGAACCTGATCGGCCTGGGTCTGATCGCGCTGGCCATGGCGTCGACCGGTGGGGCAGCTTCACCGGCCTGGATCGTACCTGTTCTTCATCGCCGTGTTCGCCGCCTACTTCTACGGCGGGCGGTGGCGTTTGCCTATCTGCTCGCGTGCGTGGCGATCCACGCGCTGCCGCTGCTGTACGACCCGCGGGCCATCCACAGCGTGTTCATCTCCCAGCTGGTAATTGCGGGCCGGCGTATCTGGCGCTCGGAACGGCGATCGTGGCCGGACGAGGGCGGATGTGGACACTGCGCCGGCGGGCGGAGCGTCTCGCGGAGCAGCAGAGTGCGCTGCGCCGCGTGGCGACGCCGCCGTCGGTGGACAGCCGCCGGACCAGATCTATGCGCTGGTGGCGCTCGAGATCGCCGGCGCTGCTCGGGCGCCGGGGCCGCCGGCATCCTGCGGCTCGACGATGACGCGCCAGGCGACGGTTGCCGGGTCATGGGCCGACCACCGGGAGGGCCGCTACGAGCCGGGCACGGATCGTGCCCGTCCGCCCGGCAGCGACGTCGAGCGCGCCCTGCGACGCGGCGCCCGGTGCGATCGGCTGCGCATCCGCCCGGTAGCCCTGTGGACCTGCTCGGTTACGGCTCGAGCATCGTCGCCCCGATCCAGGTGCGGAGGTCGGACCTGGGGCATGCTCGCCGGCCGCAGCCGCGCGCCGAGGCCCGGTTCAGCGTCGAGGACGAGCAGCGCCTGATGGAGTTCGGCGATCTGCTGGCGACCGCGATCACGAGCATCGAGGATCGGGCCAAGCTCGCCGCGCAGGCGTCGAGCGACCCGCTGACCGGCCTGGCGAACCACCGCGCCCTCCAGCGAGAGGCTGCGCAGCCGAGGCGGCGCGGGCCGCGCGCCACGGCAGCCGCTTTCGGTGGCCGTGATCGACATCGACAACTTCAAGCAGACTCAACGACAGCGGCGGACACGAGGCCGGCGACGAGATGCTCGTCGGGGTCGCCACTGCCTCAGCGGCCTGGCGCGGGCCGAGGACACGCTGGGCCGAGTCGGCGGCGACGAGTTCGCCTGGGTCCTGCCCGACACCACCGCGAGCAGGCCCTGGTCGCCGTCGAGCGCGCGCGCAGGACGATCGCCGCGGCGCATGCCCGACCCTACACGATGACGGTCTCGGCTGGCATCTGCGATACGACCGTGACCGAGGAGTCATCACAGTTGGTCCGTCTCGCCGACGGCGCGCTGTACTGGAGCAAGGCCCACGGCCGCAACCAGTCCTGGATCTACGACCCGGAGGTGATCGACGAGCTCTCGGCCCAGGAACGCGCCGAGCGGCTGGAGCGCTCGCAGGCGCTGCTGGGACTGCGGGCCCTGGCGCGCGCGATCGACGCCAAGGATCCGGCCACCCGCCAGCACTCCGAGCGTGTGGCGGAGCTCGTCGGCCGGCTGGCCGTGACCGTCGGGCTGGTCGCCCGAGCGAGCCCGGCTGCTGAGCGAAGCCGCGCTGGTGCACGACGTCGGCAAGATCGGGGTCCCGGACGCGATGCTGCGCAAGACCGGCGCCGCTGACCCACGACGAGCGAGAGCAGATCAGCGCCCACGCCGAGCTGGCTGCCCGGATCGTCGAGGGCATCCTCAGCCGCCGAGCAGGTCGACTGGATCCGCACCCATCACGAGCGGCCCGACGGCCAGCGGCTACCCCCGCGGGCTGCGAGGCCACGAGATCCCGGAGGGCGCCGCGCTGCTGGCCGCCGCCGACGCCTGGGACGTGATGACTTAGCCGTCCTACAGCATCCCGAAGACCGTCGAGGAGGCGCTGGGGGAGTGCGTCGAGCTGGTCGGACGCCAGTTCACCAAGACGGCGGTAGCCGCGCTCGCCAGCTGTACAGCGCGGGCGAGCTGCGAGCGGCGGCCCGAGCCGCTCGCGCGACCTGGCCGTCGCCTGACGGATCGGCCGGCCTCTGAGCTTGAGCCGGGCGAGGCCGGAGACCCGCCAGCGCTGTCGGCTGATGGCCGGCCGACTGCACCGGCCGTGGGCCCGATGCTGCGGCCGAGCGTCGGCCGACGCGGATCGCCGCGCGCGCCGAGCGCGAGCTGGAGGCGCTGGTCGCCATCTCCTCGCCATCGGGTGACCTGGCACGGCGCTGAGGAGGCGATCGCGCTGTGCGCCGCGCTGCTGCCGCCGGAGGCCGTGATCGAGCGGCTCGCCGTGCTCGACCGCCGGCGAGCGCTCCGGACTCTCGTGGCCCGGATCCCCGGCACGGGCGGCGGACGCGTGCTGCTGCTGGGCCACGTCGACACGGTCATCGGCCACGACTCCCACACGCCGCTGAGACCGCGACGGCGACCGGCTCTACGGCCCGGGGACGGCCGACATGAAGGGCGGCGTCGTGCTGGCGCTGGGCGTTGCTCGGGTGCTGGCCGAGCGCCCCGACGCATTCGCCGAGCTCTCGCTGCTGCTGGTCACCGACGAGGAGTGGCGGACGCACCCTTCGCCCACGTCGAGCGGTTCGCCGGCTACGACGCCTGCCTGTGCTTCGAGGCCGGCGAGCGGGCCGCGGACGGTGAGGAGGGCGTCGTCGTGAAGCGCAAGGCCGCGGGAACGCTGCGGGTCGGCGCCGTCGGCCGGGCCGCGCACTCCGGCAGCGCGCCCGACCACGGCCGCAACGCGCTGCTGGCGCTGGCCGGATGGCGACCGAGGCTCGGCCGCCCGCCACGACCCGCGCGGGCCGGAGCGGCTGAGCGTCGTGCCGACGGTGATCGCGTCCGGCGACGCGTTGAACGTCGTTCCGGCCGCCGGAGATCTGGTCTTCGACCTGCGCGCGCGGTCCGGCTCGAGGCATTCGAGCCGGTCCTGCGGCCGTCCCGGCGGAGCTCGACGGCGGTGCGCGCTCGACCGCCGCCATGGAGCGGTTGTGGCCGGGCATGGACTCGCGCCGCGGCCACCGCCGGTCTGCTCGAGCGCGCGGCCGCGCGGCTGGGCCGTCCGATCGTCGGCGTCGCCCGCGGCGGAGCCAGCGACGCCAGCCACTTCGCGCCGTCGATCGCGCTGACCGTCGACGGTCTCGGCCCGCGAGGCGGCGGCGCTCACACGCCGGAGGAGTTCGTCCTGCGCGAGTCGCTGGGCCAGCGCGCCGAGGTCGCGCTGGCGCTGGCGCGATGCTTGGGGGCTTGAGGGCGTTCGGGGTGCCGGCGGGCGGGGCGGCTCGGGCAGCGGCGCTGGAGTGCTGCTGCGCCGCGCGCGCCTGCTCATCGCCTGGCGGGGTGCGACACAACTGGCGTTCATCCCGACGCGACCTTGGCGTAACCCGAGCCCCGAGCGCCGGGTGGACCGCCACGGCGGACCGCACGGGCGCCGGGCGACAGAGAGTCTCACCGCTCGGCTGCTCGCGCGATCGTGGGGGTGATGTGGATCGTCGAGATGATCAACACGCTCGACGGCAATCGTCTGGACGGTGACGGGATCTACGCCCGCAACGTCGGCCACCTGTGGGGCATTCTCACGGCCCCGTTCCTGCACGTGAGCTTCGCCCATCTGATCTCCAACACGATCCCGTTCGTGTTCATGGGCCTGATCATCGCGCTACAGGGCGCGGCGCGGCTGGCGCTGGTCACGGCGATCGTGATCGTAGTCGGCGGCCTGGGCACCTGGCTGATCGCGCCCGCGGGCACGAGCACGGTCGGGGCGAGTGGCGTCGTGTTCGGCTACGCGGCATATCTGCTGGCGCGAGGCTTCTTCGACCGCAGCGCCCTCGAGCTGGTCACCGGCCTGGTGGTGGGGGCGGTGTGGGGCGGCGCGTTGCTCGCCAGCCTGGTGCCCCATTACGGGGTGTCCTGGCAGGGTCATCTTTGCGGGGCGTTGGCGGGCGTGTTCGCCGCGTGGCTGCTGTCGGGCGAGAGCGGCAGCCAACGTCCGGCGCTGCGAGCCCCCCGGGTGTGGCCCGGGCGCTTCCGAAATAGCTCGCTCCAGCGCCTCGGTACCCTGCGCGACTCGTGCGCATCTTCTCCGGCATCCAGCCCACCGGGCGCAAGCACCTGGGCAACTACATCGGCGCGATCACGCAATACGTGGCGGGCCAGGAGCGAGGTGAAGCGATGTACTGCGTGGTCGATCTGCACGCGATCACCGTGGACTTTCGACCCGGCGGCGCTGCACTAGTCGGTGTACGACACGGCGGCGATACTGCTGTCGGCTGGACTGGATCCCGACCGTTGCATCTTCTTCCGCCAGAGCGACGTGGCCGAGCACACGGAGCTGTGCTGGCTGCTCTCCAGCGTCACGTCGTTCGGCGAGCTGAACCGCATGACTCAGTTCAAGGAGAAGTCCGGTGCGCAGCGAGAGCTGGTGTCGTCCGGGCTGTTCATTATCCGGTGCTTCAGGCGGCCGACGTGCTCGCCTATCGCGCCCACGAAGTGCCAGTCGGGGATGACCAGCGCCAGCACATCGAATTGATGCGCGACGTCGCCGAGCGCTTCAACGCCCGCTTCGGCGAGACGCTGGTAGCGCCCGAGATCCGCGTGCCGGAGGTCGGGGCTCGGATCATGGATCTCCAGTTCCCGGAACGAAAGATGTCCACCACCGGCGGCAGCGAGCAGGGAACCGTGCTGGTCCTCGACGACCCGGCCGCCGTCACCAAGAAGATCCGCTCGGCCGTGACCGACTCCGGCAGCGAGGTGGCCCGCCGGCCGGACAAGGCTGGGATCTCCAACCTGATCGAGATCCTCGGTGCGGTCCGGGGCTCGGCGCCGGAGGAGATCGAGCGCGAGTTCGACGGATGCGGCTACGGCAGCTTCAAGCAGGCCGTGGCGGATGCCGTGGTCGAGTATCTGGCCCCCGTGCGGGAGCGCTATCAGGCGCTGCGCGCGGACGAGTCGGCCCTGGAGCAAACGCTAGCCGACGGGGCCGACAAAGCCCGCGCGATCTCCTCCGAGACGCTGACGGACGTCCGCCGGGCGATGGGCGTCGGGCCAGTCCGGTAACACCGCTAACGTCTGCCCCGTGCGACTGGTCGACCTCGAGCTGGATCTGGACGTGTTCGCCGGGCCGTTCGACCTGCTGCTGACGCTGATCCTGCGCGAGGAGGTCGACCTGCTGGAGGTGGATCTCGCGGAGGTGGTGGTCGCGTACCTCGATCACCTCGAGCGGCGCGGAGAGCTCGACCTCGAGGCGGCCACGGAGTTCCTGGTGCTGATCGCCGCGCTGCTGGAGCTGAAGTCACGGCTGATGCTGCCCGGGGAGGAGATGGACGAGATCGAGATCGATCCAGGCGAGGCGGCCGAGGAGCTCCTCAGGCGGCTGCTCGACGCCCACCGCTACCGGGCCGCGGCGGACAGCCTCCGCGCGCGGCTGGATTCCGAGGCGGGCCATCGGTTCCGCTCGGCGCCGCTTCCCGCCTCGCTGCGCCGGGCATCGATGCAGGACGCTGTGGCGGTCTACGATCCGGCGGGTCTGGCCGAGGCGATTGGCGACCTGCTGCGGATGCCGGAGCCGGTCGATGTGCGCCACATCACGGTGCCCAAGGTGTCGGTCGCCGAGCGACTCGCGCACCTGCGCGAGCTCCTGCGCCGGGGGAGCTTCAGGTTCGACGAGGCGGTCGCGCGGGCTGATCGGGTCACGGTCGCGGTGACGTTGTTTGCGGTGCTCGAGCTGTACAAGCAGGGCGAGCTCACCTGGGATCAGCCACAGCCGTTCGGGGAGATCACGATCGAGGCCGTCGCCCCAGCGCCGGAAGAGAAACGGACAGAGACGAGGCTGACCGCATGACCCGAACCGCCGCGGAGCTCGAGCGAACGATCGAATCGCTGCTGTTCCTGTCGGCCGATCCGGTCCATGCGCAGGCGCTGGCGGATGCCACCGGCGCGGAGCTGCACGAGGTGGTGACGTCCGTCGAGCGGCTCCGCGAGCACTACGAGTTCGAACGCCGCGGGCTGGTGCTGCGCGAGCTGGCCGGGGGGTATGTGCTCAGCTCCCATCCCGACTCCGAGCCGTCCGCCCGCCGGCTGCTGGCGCGGCCGCGGACGCCGCCGCTGACGCCCGCACAGGCCGAGACCTTGGCGATCGTCGCCTACCTCCAGCCCGTCTCCCGGCCCGAGATCGCGCGGATCCGCGGCGTGAACGCCGAGTCGGCGGCATCGACGCTGCTGGAGCGGGGCATGATCGAGGAGGCCGGCCGCTCGCAGTTCGGCGCCATCCTGTACCGCACCACCGAACTGTTTCTGCGGCTGTTCGGCCTGAACTCGATCGAGGAGCTGCCGGACGTAACCACGTTCGATCCCTCGCCCGAGCTGGAGGAGGAGCTGCGCGAGCGACTGCTTCGCGCCGGCGAAGCGCGCTCGTCAGCGTAAGCCGCTCGTCAGGAAGCCCGGACGACGTCAGGAAGCCTGAGCCACCATCAACCGGCGGGCGCCGGCGCGCGTGCGGCCAGCTGGCCGCAGGCCGCGTCGATGTCGCGTCCCCGGGTCAGGCGCACCGTGGCGTCCAGGCCGCGGCGCTGAAGCTCGGCTCGGAACGCCTCGATGGCCTTGGGACTCGAGGCCCGAAACGGAGAGCCGGTTGGGTTGTACGGGATCAGGTTGACCTTGAACACCCGGGGATCGAGCAGCTCGGCAAGCTGCGACGCCTGGAGATGCGCGTCATTGACGCCGGCCAGCATCACGTACTCGACGAACACGCGCCGGCGCTTGCGGGCGTAGTGCCGCTCCGCGGCCGCGATCACGTCGTTCAGCGGGTAGCGGTCGTTGACGGGCATCAGCGCCGAGCGAAGATCGGGGTCGGCCGCGTGCAGCGACAGCGCGAGTCGCAGCGGCATCGACTCGGCCGCGAGCCGCTCGATGCCCGGAATCCAGCCGACGGTCGAGATCGTCGTGCGCCGGGGGGTGATGCCGATGTCGGGCAGCCGCCCGCAGGCCTCGAGTACGCCGTCGAGGTTCATCAGTGGCTCCCCCATACCCATGAATACGGCGTGGTCGAGCGGCTCGAGCCGGCGAAAGAACAGGGCCTGGTCAAGAATCTCCCAGGCGGTCAGGTTGCGGCCGAAGCGCATCTGGCCCGTGGCGCAGAAGGTGCAGGTCAGCGGACAGCCCGACTGCGAGGACAGGCACAGTGATCGGCGGCCGTCTCGATAGCGCATCAGGACCGTCTCCACGGGCCGGTCGTCGTGGGTGCGAAACAGCGCCTTGACCGTCCCGTCGCGGGCCTGCGCCTGGCCCTCGAGCGTCAGCGTGGTGAACGGAACCGACTGCTCCAGCGTCTCGCGGAGGCGGACGGGCAGGTCCGTCATCGAGCCGAACCGGGCCGCGCCCTGCGCGGTCCATCTCCACACCTGGTCGACGCGGTACGACGGCTCCTCGAGTTCTCCGAGCCGAGCCTTCAGCAGGTTCATATCCACGCGGTCTATGGTGGCACGCAGTGCGTCTGGCCAAGCGCTTAGCGTCCGCCGGGGTCGCGTCGCGGCGAGCCGCCGAGCGGCTGATCACGTCCGGGCGGGTGACGGTGGGTGAAGAGATCGTCACCGATCCGGCGCGGGACGTGAGCGCCGCCGACGAGGTGAGCGTCGACGGGCAGGCCGTGGCGGGCGAGCCCGAGATCGTCGTGTACGCGGTCAACAAGCCGGCCGGGGTGATCTCGACGGCACGCGATCCCCAAGGCCGCCGGACGGTCGTCTCGCTGGTCCCGGGCGAGTTGCGGCTGTACCCGGTGGGGCGCCTGGACATCGACACCAGTGGTCTGATCCTGCTGACGAACGACGGCCAGTTGGCGCATCGGCTCACGCATCCGCGCTTCGAGGTGGAGAAGACCTATAAAGCCGTGGTCGGTGGAGGTCCGGTACGGGAGGGAGCACTTCGCTCGCTGCGCGCCGGCGTCGAGCTCGACGACGGGCGGACCGCCCCGGCCCAGGTCAGGCGGATCACCGCCGACACGCTGGAGTTGACAATCCACGAAGGCCGCAAGCACCAGGTCAAGCGCATGTGCGCTCATGTCGGGCTGCCGGTCAAGCGGCTCGAGCGGACCGGCTTCGGTCCGCTGCGGCTGGGGAACCTGAAACCGGGCGCCTACCGGCGGCTGACCGCCCGCGAGCTGGAGCAGCTGGCCCTGACTAGCGCTGGAGCAACAACTCGTCGCGACGCAGCGTCGTCGTCGTGAGCGCTCGCGAGACCTCGGCGTGGGTGAGCCTCACCGGCCGGCTCGATACCAGCCGCATGATCGTGAACTGCCGAGCGCTGCGCACCCACAGCATCCGGAACCCGGGGATCGGATAGGCGCTCTGCATCACTGATGGCGACAGGTTGCAGGCGGCGCCCCACCAGCACAGCCTCTCCCGCGGGGCGCTGATCGAGACGATGTCGAGCTCGCTCACCGTCTCGGCGCTCGGATGACGCCAAAACCTCAGCTGGGGCATGTACAGCGACAGGGGCAGCAGATCGCCGTAGTGCTGCACCAGGATCGCCCGGCCACTCGACCCGGGGCCGGGGCGCGGGCCGAGCACGTGCGCCACCGCGCGCCAGTCGGGACGCTGGAGGTTGCGGTCGCTGGCGACTCCGATAGCGGCCGCGATGCCGGTCCCGCACAGCACCGTGGCCGCGGCGATGCCAAGCACGCCTGCGCGCCGCGCGGCGAAGCCGCCGGACACCAGCACGGCGGCCGGAAGCCACAGCGCCAGCACGTTGCGCGTGATCAGGTCATCGATGCCTCCGGCCACCAGCAGCAGGTTCAGTACCAGCCCGCCGATCGCAAGCCCGCCGGCGACCAGCGCCGGAGTGCGTTCGTCGGCGTCCGCGCGCGCTGCCAGCAGGACCAGCGCGATCACCACCATCGCCGCGGCCAGCGGCTCGAGCACGTCGTATGCCGGGGCACCGGTGCCGATCAGGAACTGCGGGATGATCTGGCCGAGCCGGGGACCCAGCGCGACCCTGGCAATCCATTCGGAGTTGCCGGTGGAGTTCTGTCCGAGCGCCAGCGGGATCAGTGCCAGTCCGCAGACGCCGACCGCCGCGACGGCAAGCCGAACCGACTGCACCCGACGGTGTGTGACCAGCAGCCACAGCGCCTGAGGCACGATCGCCAGCACCGCATAGTAGTGCGTCGCCAGCGCCAGCGCGGATGCCAGCACCCATGCGCCCAGGGTTCGGGCGCTCGGCGCCGCGCGGGCGTGCGCGAACGCCAGCAGCGCCACACTGGTCAGCAGCACCAGCAGCGAGTAGGAGCGCGCCTCCTGCGAGTACCAGATCAGCAGCGGATTGCAGGCGGTGAGGGCCGCGGCGAGAAGACCGGCGCGCGAGGAGATCAGCTTGCTCGCGGCCGCGTAGGCCACCGGCACGGTGGCGATGCCCGCCACCGCGGACAGCGAGCGCAGCCCAACCTCCCCAAAGCCGAAGATCCTGACCCATAACCAGGCCAGGCAGTAATACAGCGGGGGGGTCGACTCCGAGTGGGGAATCAGCCCGATCATCTTGCCCAGCGAGAAGTGCACCAGGAGCGCCGTGTTCCCCTCGTCGAACCAGAAGCCCTGCGTGCCGATGCCAACGAACCGCAGCACCGCCGCGAGCGCGACCAGGGCGTACAGGGTCAATGCCAGCGGGCTGCTCAGCGAGCGGCGCTGAGCGCTCGCCGGCCGGCGGTGGCGCTCGCGGGTCAGCGTGCCGACGCTCACGCGCGCGGATGTTAGAAACGAGCGCCGATGCCGCGCGAACCCAGACGGCCTGGGCGGGGCACTTACCCAGTATTGGGCGGGCGCCGTTCGCCCGCCTTAACCAGATCCCAATCAGGCCCGCTAACCACCGCCAAGCCCCGCACGGCACTATTTCCGACTCATGCGATCGGACAGCAGCCAGCTCGACAGCCGATTGGCGCTCGCCTCGAGCCCCGTCGCCGAGTCCGCCGGTCCGGCGGACTCGAGCGTGGTGCTGCCCCAGCTGGGTCCGTTCGGTGAGCGGTTCGGACTCAGCAGTCGCCGTATCGCGCTGCACCCGCGCGCGGGGCGCTACGCGCTGGGCGCGCTGATCCTGGGCTGCTTCGCGGTGGTCGTGTTCGCCACGGCCAGCCCGTCGGCGCTGGTGCCGCAGAGCGGGCATGTGTTCCCAGACTGGGAGGCGGGTCCGCTGCACGGGCTGTTCGGGGCGCTGTCGGTCAACGGCCAGGCGCTGAGCATCGGCTTCAGCGTGGTCGTGATGCTGATGCTGGTCGCCTACTTCATCGTGCTGGCCTCAGTGCGGAACCTGTCGATGAAGCTGATCGTCACGGCCGTCGTGGCGTTGCACCTGATCCTGCTGATGAGCCCGCCGCTCCAGCTCACCGACACCTTCAATTACCTCGGCTACGCGCGGCTCGGCGGGCTGCACCACCTCAACCCCTACAGCAATGTGATCGCGCAGGAGCTGCACGATCCGATCTACCGCTTTGCCACCTGGTACCACCTGAAGAGCCCGTACGGGCCGCTGTTCACGGTCGCGAGTTACCCACTGGCGTGGCTGCCGCTCGGACTGGCGTACTGGGTGCTGAAGACCGTGACGGTGCTGTTCAGCCTGGCGTTCATCTGGCTGGTGTGGAAGTGCGCGCGTCTGCTGGGCCGCGACCCGCGCTTCGCCGTCCTGCTGCTCGCCGCCAACCCGGTCTACCTGATGTATGCCGTCGCGGGCTTCCACAACGACTTCTTCATGCTGGTGCCCTCCACCGCCGCAGTTGCGTTGTTGCTCGCCCGGCGAGATCGCTCGGCCGGAGCCGTGTTGATGCTGGCGGTGGCAGTCAAGTTCACCGCGATCCTGCTGCTCCCGTTCCTCCTGTTTGCCGCTCGGCCGGCCCGGCGCCGCCTGCGCGTGCTTACCGGTGCCGTGCTGATGGCCGTGCCGCTGGCCGCGGGGTATCTCGCGTTGTTCGGGACGACGCTGCCGAACCTCAAGGACCAGAGCACCCTGCTGACGCCGTGGGCGTTTCCGAATCTGGTCGGCGACCTGCTCGGAGTCGGCGGCGGCACCCCCGGCATGCTCCGGCTGGCCAATGTCGCGCTGGTGGTGGCGGTCGCGCTGCTGCTGCGCCGGCGCCGCGATTGGCTGAGCGGAGCCGGCTGGTCCACGGTGGCCCTGATCGCCAGCCTCGCGTGGCTGGTGCCTTGGTACGTGATCTGGATGCTGCCGCTGGCGGCGCTGGGGACCAGCGTGCGGCTCAGGCGGGCCGCACTGGTGCTGACCGTGTATATGGTGCTCGCGTTCGTTCCGACCACGGGCATGATCCTGTCGGCGCAGGGGATCAACCTGATGAGCGGGTCGGCCGGGCAGGCATCCAGAGAGCTTCAGAAGACACTCGAGCAGTAGCTCGGGACGGCGTGCCGAGTCAGCTCTGCATAAGCTCTCAGCGTTAGCGTGCGAACCGAAACCCAGCTAAGCGTTAGCGTCGCGCCGATGCGAGTCGATGTGGCCCAGCCATCCGGCGCGCCGCTCGCGCCTGCGATAAAGCCGCCGGCGCGCCGGTCGCGACGGCTAGATCCGCTGGAAGCCGTCGTGTTCGGCGTGTTCGCCGCCGTATCGCTGTGGGTGCTCGGACTCGATCTGTGGCAGGTGATCGTCAACGGTCGCGAGTGGACCGGAACCGATGGCGTCTACATCGTCGACCAGCTCCAGTACCTGGCCTGGATCAGGAGCGCATCGGACCATCTGCTCGCGTCCAATATGTTCGTGCTGCGGTCACACGCCCGCCGACTACTTCCAGCCCGCGGTGGCGATCTCCGCTGGACTGTCCGCGCTGGGGATCGCGCCCTGGCTGACGCTGCTGCTGTGGAAGCCGATCGCGGTCGGAGCGTCCTTCTACGCGGTGCGCGGCTACGTTCACCGGACGCTGGTGGGTCGCCGGCCGCGGCTGGTCGCGATCGTGCTGGCGCTGTTCTTCGGCTCATTCACGGTCGTGTTACGGCGTCAGTCAGCGTGATCGGCGATCTGTTCCCCGGGTTCCTGTCCTGGGGCTACGCGTTCGGGCTCCTCGCGCTGGCCGGCGATGGTCGGGCGCGCTGCTCATCTACGACCGCGCTCAGGCCGCAGCGTGATGCCCACCCTTGGGCGCTGCCTGTTCCCGGCCTGATCGGCGCCGGCACCAGCCTCGCTGCACCCCTGGCACGGCGAGCTCCTGATCCTGATCGCTGCTCGGCGCGGAGCTGCTGCATGGTCGGCGTCGCTCGGCGCAGGCCGCGACACCTGGCTTTGCCGGCGCTGACGCTCGTGCTGACCGGGCGCCGCTGCTGTACTACTTCGTGCTCGGGCACGCCGATCTGTCCTGGGAGCTGGCGCGCGTCGCCAGCCGCCACTCGTTTCCGCTGTGGGCGATCCTGCTCGCGCTCTTGCCGCTGCTGGTCCCGGCGAGGCTGGCCTACCGCGAGCGCCCGCGCAGCTTCCTGGGCGCCGCCTCGCGCGCCTGGCCGCTGGCGCGCGCTCGTGGTATTCGCGGTCTCCGCCAGTCGGGCGTCAGCGCCACCCCGCTGCACGCCTTCCAGGGGATCACGCTGCCGCTGGCCGTGCTCGCGGTCCAGGGGGTGCAGCGGACCGACTGGCGGCGGCTGCCTCAGCCCGGCGGTCGCTGGCGGGCGCCGTGGTGGCGGCGGTCCACCGTGCCGGCGACGCTCTACGAGCTGAAGACCGCGCGGGAGCTGGCCGCCCCACGACCGACAATGCCAACTTCATCGCCGCCGATGAGCGCCGCGCGCTCGGCTACCTGGAGGACAACCGCGCGGCCGGTGGCGTGCTCACGCGCAGCTATCTCGGGAGCGGCCGTGCCGGCCAGCACCGGGCGCCGCACGCTGGTGGGCGACTGCCTGTGGTCCCAGCCGCACTGCTTCGCTGCGTGTCCACGCCGTCGCAGGCGCTGTTCGACGGCGGCACGCGCCCGGCGGCCGCGGCGCTTCGTGCGCCGCACCGGCGCGCGGTTCGTGCTCGCCGACTGCCCCGCCACCGCTCCGACCTGCGCCGCATGCTGGCGCCGCTGCTGGTCTCGGCGCGCCGCTTCGGCTGCGCCGCCGTCTACGAGCTCGACGCGCCCGCCCTCCCGGTGGAGCCTCTGGCACAATCCCGCGGCGATGCGGCTGTTCGCGCTACGAGGCGCCAATAGCGTTGAGCGCAACGACGCCGCCGCGATCCTGGGCGCGACCGACGCGCTGATGCGCGAGCTGATGCGCGCAATGACGCTGGCCCCCGAGGCCATCGTCTGCTGCATCTTCACGCTCACCGACGACCTCGACGCCGAGTTCCCCGCCGTGGCGGCGCGTGCGCTGGGGCTGGACGAGGTGCCGCTGCTGTGCGCGCGCGAGGTCCCGGTGCCCGGCTCGATGCCGCGCGTGATCCGTGCGCTGGTCCACTACTACGCGGACGACGGACACCGGCCGCGGCACGTGTACCTGGGGCAGGCGCGGGCGCTGCGCGCCGACCTGGACTCGGCGCAGTAGCCTCGCCGGCGTGGCCCTCGAGTTCGCGCAGCGCATCAGCCGGATCCCGGTGTATCCGGTGGCCTCGGGCTACGACCTCGGCGCCGAGGTGGCGATGCTGGCCTCCAACGAGTCCTGCTTCGGGCCGCTGCCGCAGGTGGTGGAGGCGGCCGCGGCGCGTGCTGGCGGGCGCCCATCGCTACCCCGACCCGTCCTACTTCGCCGCTGCGCCGCGCGCTGGCGCGACCGCTACGGAATGCCGCCGAGCCGGATCGCGCTGGGCAACGGCTCGTGCGACATCCTGCTGGCGGCCGGCGAGGCGCTGCTCGAGCCCGGCGCCGAGGTCGTCTACGCCTGGCCGGCGTTCAGCGTCTATCCGCACCTGGCCGCGGCCTCGGGCGCCAGTGCCATCGAGGTCCCGCTCGATGCCGATGACCGCCACGACCTCGAGGCGATGCTCGCCGAGGTCACGGTCGCCACCCGCCTGCTGCTGATCTGCAACCCCAACAACCCGACCTCGACCGCGCTCGGGCTGGAGCCGTTCGCGGCGTTCACTGGCGCGGGTTCCCGCGGCACGTGTGCGTGATCCTGGACGAGGCCTACTGCGAGTTCTCGCTGTCCCTCGGCGACCCGTACGCCTCGGTCGAGCTGCTGCGCGATTTCCCCAATCTGGTGCTGCTGCGGACGTTCTCCAAGGTCTACGGTCTCGCCGGGCTGCGGGTCGGCTACGCCCTGTGCGGGTACGCGGGAGTTCCGCGTGGCGGTCGACCAGGTGCGCCAGCCCTTCTACCTGAGCGCCGCCGCGCAGGCGGCCGCGGTCGAGGCGCTGCGCCACCAGGACGAGGTCGAGCGGAGGGTGGCGCAGACGCTGGCGCAGCGCTCGTCGCTGAGCGACGCCGCGCGCGCAGCTGGGGCTGTGGGTGGCGGAGTCCGACGCCAACTTCGTCTGGCTGGCCTGCCCGATGCCGAGCCGCGGAGGCCGAGGTATCGTGCGGCCTGCGGGCGCCGGAGTGCTGGTGCGAGGCGGGGGGCTCGCTGGGCGCGCCGGCGCGCTGCGGGTCACTGTGGGCACCGCGCCGGAGAACGCCCGCTTCGTGGCAGCGCTGGACGAGCTCTCTAGAGGTACCGGCGCATGCGCCGGTACCCCCGGATGCCGGCGCATGCGCGCCCTCGACCCGGCCGCTCTTGTGCGCCGGCGCCCGGCTCTGCTAAAAAGCGCCGACGCGTATGAGCGACCCCCGCCACACCCACATCCCGGCTGGTCCCTCTGCGCGCGCCTCTACGCCTGGCGATTTAGCTAGGCGCTCGGCCGACACCCCCCGCCCGCCCGACGACCCGGCGGGCCCGCTCGGCGGCCGAGCGCCGCACATCGAGTCGCACCGCCTCCGTACCCTTGACGCGTAGAAAGGACCAGCCGGATGATCGCCATCAGACTCCCGAGCGAGGCGGCGCCGCCGCACTGCACCCCGGCGCCACGACCGACGCGCGCCGCCGACAGCCCACGTGCTCGATCGCCGGGCGCAAGCTCGGCGGTCGAGCATTCGCGATGATCGCCGGACCGTGCACGGTGGAGTCGCGCGAGCAGCTGCTGCAGACGGCCCGCGCGGCGCGAGCCGGCGGGTTCGCGCTGCTGCGCGGCGGCGCCTACAAGCCCCGCACCTCACCGTACGCGTTCCAGGGGCTGGGCAGGAGGGCCTGCGGCTGCTGGCCAGGAGGCCAAGCTCAGCACGGGGCTGCCGGTCGTGACCGAGGTCCTCGACGTGCGCGACCTCGAGCCCGTGCTCGAGGTCGCCGACGTCCTGCAGGTCGGCGCCCGCAACATGCAGAACTACCCCCTGCTGACCGAGATCGGCCGCTCCGGGCGCCCGGCGCTGATCAAGCGCGGCTTCTCCAGCACGCTCGACGAGCTGCTGTTGGCCGCCGAGTACGTGCTCAACGAGGGCAACGAGCACGTTGTCCTGTGCGAGCGGGGTATCCGGACGTTCGAGACCGCCTACCGCTTCACGCTCGACCTGCTGGCGGTGCCGGTGCTCAAGCAGCGCACCCACCTGCCGGTGATCGTCGATCCCGAGCCATGCCGCCGGACGCCGCGAGCTGGTGACCGCCGCTGTCACTGGCCGCCGCCGCGGCGGGCGCCGACGGAATCATCGTCGAGGTCCACCCGCGGCCGGAGGAGGCGATCTGCGACGGCCCGCAGTCGCTGCGCGCCGAGCAGTTCGAGGACTACTTGCGACGCGTGCACGCCGCCGCCGCGCTGGCGGGCAAGGCCGTGTCGCGGACGAGGCCTCGCGGATGCGCACGCCGGCTGACCGGAGCGTCGAGGCCGGCGACCAGGTCCGCGACCAGCGGATCGAGCGGGTCGAGCCGCTGTGGCACCTCGGGCGCTGCTGGAGGAGCTGTCGCTGACCGACGAACAGCTTCGCGTCGGTGCTGGAGGGCCGCTCGGAGATACACGCGATCCTCGACGGGCTCGACGACCGGCTGCTGGTGGTGGTCGGCCCGTGCAGCGTCCACGACGTCGACGCCACGCTCGACTACGCGCGGCGCCTGACGAGCAGGCCGACAGGCTGCGCTCGGAGCTACGCGTCGCGATGCGCGTGTACTTCGAGAAGCCCCGGACCACGACGGGATGGAAGGGCCTGATCAACGATCCCCATCTGGACGGGTCAGGCGACGTGAACATCGGGCTTGCGGTTGGCACGCGGACTGCTGCTCGACGTGCTCGCGCTGGGGCTGCCCGTCGGCTGCGAGTTTCTCGACCCGATCACGCCCCAGTACATCTCCGACGCGGTTTGCTGGGGCGCGATCGGCGCGCGCACCACCGAGAGCCAGATCCATCGGCAGCTCGGCTCGGGCCTGTCGATGCCGGTCGGCTTCAAGAACCGCACCGACGGCAACGTCCAGGTGGCGGTCGACGCGGTCCGGGCCGCCGCGGCGCCGCACGCGTTTGCGGGGATCGACTTCGATGGAACCCCCGCGATCCATTACACCCGCGGCAACAGCGACTGCCACATCATCCTGCGGGGTGGCCGCGAGGCGACGAACTACGGCTCGGAGGCCGTCGCGCGGGCGGTCGCGCTGCTGGGCGCCACCGGGCTGCCAGAGCGCCTGGTGATCGACGTGTCCCACGACAACAGCGGCAAGGACGCCGCCCGCCAGCCGCCCGTGGCGGCGGATGTGGCACACCAGATCGCGGCCGGAAGCCGCGCGATCGTCGGGGTGATGCTCGAGTCGTTCCTGATCTCCGGCCGCCAGGACCTGGGATCTGGGCGCGAACTGACATATGGCCAGTCGATCACCGATGCGTGCATCGACTGGGACACCACCGTCGAGGTCCTCGAGCGGCTCGCCGGCGCGGTCCGGACCCGCCGACACGTGAAGTAGTACATCGCCGGTGCGCGTGGCGATCATCGGCGTAGGACTGATCGGCGGCTCGATCGGCCTGGCGGCGCGCGAGCGGCTGGGAGCCTCGGTGACCGGGTTCGACTCCTCCGAGGAGGCGTTGAGCGCCGCGGTGCGGCGTGGCGCGGTGGATCGCGCCGCCGCGAGCGTGCCCGACGCCGTCGCCGACGCTGAGGCGGTGTTCGTCGCGGTTCCGGTCCGGGCGCTGGGCGAGGCGGTCGGACTGGCGCTGGACAGCTGCCCGAGCGAATGCGTGGTCACCGACGTCGGCTCGACGAAGCGCTCGGTGGTGGCCGGCCACGGCGACGCCCGCTTCGTCGGCGGCCATCCGCTGGCCGGCGCGGAGACCACCGGCGTGGAGCACGCCCGCCCGGACCTGTTCGAGGGCGCGACCTGGTACCTGACGCCGACGGCGACAACCTCCGGCGTCCTGTACGAGCGCCTGTACCGGTTGCTGCACAGCCTGGGAGCCCGGCCGGCCGCGATCGACCCGGACACGCACGACGCGATCCTGGCGACGGTGTCCCACCTGCCGCACGTGCTGGCCAATGTGCTCGTCGCGCAGGCCGCCGGCGCGCTCGAGGCCGGCGAGGAGCGGTTGCCGGCCACCGGGCCCAGCTTCCGCGATGCCACCCGCGTGGCGGGGGCCGCCAGCGAGATCTGGACCGACATCTACCTGTTTAACCGCGACGCCCTGGTCCGAGCGATTGAGGAGACGATCATGCGCCTGCGCGAGGTGAGCGACGCGTTGACGGCCGCCGACGCGGCCCGGATCACGGCCTGGAACGACGCGGCCGCCGCCGACCGGCGGCGGCTGCTCGAGGCCCAGCTGGCCGGCGGAGAGCTGTTCGAGCTGCGCGCCTCGGTGCCCAACCGCCCCGGCGTGATCGCCGAGCTGGCGCTCGAGCTGGGCCGGGCGGGGGTAAACATCACCGACATGGCGCTGTATCCGGCCGCGGACATGCGCGAAGGAGTGGTGGCGCTGTGGATCTCCGGCGAGCAGCCCGCGCAGCGGGCGCAGGAGCTCGTGGCGCGGCTCGGCTTCCCGGTGGCGCGAGCGTGAACGTCCGCTTTCCCCCGTCGGGCCCGTTGCGGGGCCGGCTCACGCCGCCCCCGGACAAGTCGATCTCGCACCGGGCTGCGCTGCTCGGTGCGATGGCCTCGGAGCCGGTCAGGATCAGCGACTATCTGGACGCCGCCGACACGCGCTCGACGCTGGCTGCGTTGGGCGAGCTGGGTGCGATCATCCAGAAGCACGACGGCGAGGTGGTGGTGCGTGGCTGCGGGCTGCGCAACGCGCAGGTCCCAGACGGCCCGATCGACGTCGGCAACGCGGGCACGCTGATGCGGCTGCTACCCGGGTGGCTCGCGTTCCAGCTCGGCGGCAGCTTCACGATCGACGGCGACGACTCGATCCGGCGCCGCCCGATCGACCGGATCGCCGAGCCGCTGCGGCTGATGGGCGCCCGGATCGAGGCCCGCGAGGGGCGGTTCGCCCCCTTCACGGTGCACGGCGGGCCGCTGGAGGCGATCGAGTACGAGCTTCCGGTGGCGAGCGCGCAGGTGAAGTCATGCGTGCTGGTGGCCGGGGTGGTGACCGACGGGACGACGGTGATCGAGCCGGTCGCGTCGCGCGATCACACCGAGCGGCTGCTGCTGCGCGCGGGTGCGCCGCTGGAGCGGACGGGCTCGGTCAGCGCCGGCTACCGCACCACGGTCGGCAATGCCGACGAGCTCGAGCTCGAGCCGATCGAGGTTCCGGGAGACATCTCATCGGCGGCCTTCCTGATCGCCGCCGGCGTGCTGGTGCCGGGCTCCCGGCTGGTGCTGAATGGCGTCGGGGTCAACTGGACCCGGGCCGGCTTCCTGCGGATCCTGGAACGGATGGGCGCGATCGTGCTGGGCGAGCTCGAGCCGGTGGGGGAATTTGGCCCGGGGGAGCCGGTGGCCGAGCTCGACGTGACCGGCGCGCCGATCGAGGCCACGACCGTCGAGGCCGACGAGGTGCCACTGACGATCGACGAGCTGCCGCTGGTGGCGCTGCTGGGCTGCTTCGCCGAGGGCCAGACGATCGTCCGCGGGGCCGCCGAGCTGCGGATCAAGGAATCGGACCGCATCGCCAGCGTGGTCGAGGGCCTGCGCGGGCTGGGCGCCGACATCGAGGCGGCCGCCGACGGCTTCGCCGTGCGCGGGACCGGCGGCCTGCGCGGGGGGACGCTCGACGCTCGCGGCGATCACCGCCTGGCGCTGCTGGGCGCGGTCGCGGGGCTCGCCTCGCGTGAGGGCGTAGAGGTGGTGGGGATGGACGCGGCCACCGTGTCCTATCCCGAGTTCGAGCGCGACCTGGCCGGGCTGAGCCGCTGATGGTGGTCGCGATCGACGGTCCCGCGGGGGCGGGGAAGTCGAGCGTGGCCCGGGCGCTGGCTGACCGGCTGGGGTTCACCTATCTCGACTCCGGCGCGATGTACCGGTGTGTCGCGCTGGCCGCGCTCCGGCGGGGGCTCGAGCCGGCGGAGGTGGCGCCGCAGGTGCGGATCGAGCTCGGCTCGCGTGTCGTGCTCGACGGCCAGGATGTCACCGATGCGATCCGCACGCCGGAGGTGTCGTCGGCCGCGTCGCGGGTCGCCGCCCAACCCGCTGTCCGGGCGGCGATGGTCAGTCAGCAGCGGCGGCTGCTGGCAAACGGGGACTGGGTGGCCGAGGGCCGCGACATCGGGACCGTGGTGGCTCCGGACGCCGAGCTCAAGGTGTTCCTCACCGCGGAGGCGGCCGAACGGGCCCGGCGGCGGGCGGCGGAGCTGGGGGCCGACCCGGAGCAGATCCTGGCCGAGCAGGCGATCCGCGACCAGCGCGACGAGACCCGCGAGCACTCGCCGCTGCTGCCGGCGGCGGACGCGGTGGTGCTGGACACCACCGGCCTGTCGCTGGAGCAGGTGGTGGAACGGGTCGCGGAGCTGGCCAGGCAGTAGCCTCGATCGGGCCATGAAGGTCGCGATCGTCGGTTACCCGAACGTGGGGAAGTCCTCGCTGGTCAACCGCCTGACCGAATCCCGGGAGGCCGTGGTGCACGAGCGCCCCGGCGTCACGCGTGACCGCAAGGAGCTCCACACCGATTGGAACGGCCGCGAGCTGACGCTGATCGACACCGGCGGCGTCGACCTGAATGAGCGCGACGAACTGGCGCAGGCGGTCCAGCAACAGGCCCGAGCCGCGCTGGCCGACGCCGAGGTGGTCGTGCTGGTGGTCGACGCCAGAGCCGGGCTGCGTCCCGGAGATCAGGAGCTCGCCGAGCTGCTGCGCCGCGCGGCCGTGCCGGTGCTGGTGGCGGCCAACAAGGTGGACACGGTCGCCGATCTGCCGCTGGCCGCGGAGTTTCACGCGCTGGGTCTGGGCGAGCCGGTGGCCGTGTCGGCGGCGCAGGGGCTGGGGACCGGCGATCTGCTCGACCGGATGGTCGAGCTGGGACCTGAGGGTGAGGATCGCTCTCCGGCCGAGGATCCCGTCCGTCTGGCGGTGATCGGGCGGCCCAACGTGGGCAAGTCCTCACTGGTCAACCGGTTCCTGGGCACGGAGCGGGTGATCGTCTCGGACCGCGCCGGCACGACCCGGGACGCGATCGACATGCCACTGAGCTTCGACGGCCGCGAGCTGGTGCTGATCGATACCGCGGGACTCCGGCGCCCGGCCAAGGTGGGCGAGTCGATCGAGTACTTCACCGCGCTTCGGTCGCGGCGCGCGGCCGAGCGGGCCGACGTGGCGCTGGTGGTGTGCGATGCGACCGACGGGATCACCGCGCAGGACCTGCGCGTCGCGGATCTGGCCATGAAGAGCGGTTGCGCCACCGCGCTGGTGCTGAACAAGTGGGACCTCGCCGAGCAGCTCGACCTCGATCACGAACGCGCCAAGGCGCACCGCAAACTCCGGCTGCGGCCGCGCGTGCTGACCGCCAGCGCCAGGACCGGCAGGCACATCGAGCGGCTGCTGTTAGAGGCGGTGGGACTCGCCGACCGCAGCCGCGGGCGGATCCCGACGCCGCAACTGAACCGGTTCCTGTCCGAGGCCACGGCGGCGCGCCAGCCGCCGGCGGGCAGCGCGCGCGGGCCCCGCGGGCACCGCCTCAAGCTGCTGTTCATGACCCAGACCGCCGAGCGCCCGCCGCGGTTCTCGATCCAGGTCAACTCGCGGGCGCGGGTCACCCGGGACTACGCCTACTACCTGGAGAACCGGATGCGGGAGCGTTTCGGCCTGGAGGGCATCCCGGTGATCATCGACTTCGTGGAGCGCAGCGAACGGCGCTCGGCCGCGGCGTAGCGTCGTTTGCGGGGGCATTGGCGGCTTGGCCCCCGGAGGGTGTCCGATAAGTGTGAATAGTTCACACTTATCGGTCAGGCTGGACGTGGGGGCCGGCGTTTCCGCCCTGGTCGCGTGTCATCGCTACTCTTTCTCGACCCATGAGCATGCCTTCTGACAACGAATACCTGTTCACGTCCGAGTCGGTCACCGAGGGCCACCCGGACAAGATCGCCGATCAGATCTCCGACGGCGTCCTCGATGCCGTGATGCGCGACGACCCGTCCGGCCGGGTTGCGTGCGAGACGCTCGTCAACACGGGCCTGGTGGTCGTGTCGGGCGAGATCACGACCAGCACCTATGTCGACATCCAGGCGATCGCGCGAGACACGGTCAAGCGGATCGGTTACACCGACGCCGAATACGGGTTCGACTACAACACCTGCGCCGTGATCAACGCCATCGACAAGCAGTCCGCCGACATCGCCCAGGGAGTCGATCAGGCCTACGAGGCCCGCACCGATCCGGGCGACGACGATGAGCTCGATGTGGCTGGCGCGGGCGACCAGGGCATGATGTTCGGCTACGCCACACGGGAGACCGACGAGCTGATGCCGATGCCGATCTCGCTGGCGCACAAGCTGGCCAAGCGGCTCGCCGACGTGCGCAAGGCCGAGATCGTGCCCTACCTGCGTCCGGACGGCAAGACGCAGGTCACGGTGCGGTACGTCGACGGCCGCCCGGTGGAGATCGAGAAGTTGCTGATCTCGACCCAGCACCGGGACGGCGCCGAGTCGTTGATCAAGGACGATCTATGGGAGCAGGTGGTGGAGAAGGTGCTGCCCCATGAGCTGTACGACGCGGGCAAGCTCCACAAGAACTTCCTGGTCAACCCCACCGGACGGTTCGTGATCGGTGGCCCGATGGGCGACTGCGGGCTGACCGGCCGCAAGATCATCGTCGACACCTACGGCGGCATGTCCCGCCACGGCGGCGGCGCGTTCTCCGGCAAGGACCCCTCCAAGGTGGACCGCTCGGCGGCGTATGCCGCGCGCTACGTGGCCAAGAACGTTGTGGCCGCGGGCCTGGCCGACCGCGCCGAGGTGCAGGTGGCGTACGCGATCGGCGTCGCGCATCCGGTGTCGGTGATGGTCGAGACGTTCGGCACCGAGAAGATCGGACGGAACAAGATCCTGGAGTTGATCCGCGATCAATTCGATCTGCGGCCGGGCGCCTTCCGCGAGTACCTGCGGCTGCACCGGCCGATCTTCCAGAAGACCGCGGCCTACGGCCACTTCGGCCGCGACGACCACGACTTCACCTGGGAGCGCACCGACAAGGCCGAGGCGCTGAGGTCGGCCGCCGGCCTGGGGGCGGCGGCCGTCGAGGCCTAGGCCGGGGGCGCGCATGCGCGCCCCCGCGGGTCGGCGCATGCGCCGACCCGGGCAGGGCCGCATGCGGCCCTGCCTTCACACGTCCGCGATCGGTGGCCCCGGCTGCTGCATGCGGTGGATCGCCTGGTCGACCGTACGCACGATGGCGTGGGGGTCCGAGACTCCGACGAACCGGAAGTCGTATCCGGATTCCGCCGCGGTATCGAAGTCGACGATGCCGACGCGCAGGAGGCGATCGACGAAAGTCTGGGTGGTGTTTACGTTCTGCACGCGAGCCAGTCGCGTCTCGTGCACCTCCCGCGAGAGAATGCCCTTGTGGATCGTGAGCCGCTGGTCGGTGATCGTGTAGATGATCGTGATCCGCTTGATCAGTCCCCAGATCACGGCGGCAGCCATCACCACCAGCACCGCGGCGACGACCCAGCCGACCTGGACACTCTTGCCGGTTATCCGACTGATCACGCCGGCGATCACCCCGGCCAGGACGGCGAACAGCAGCCCCCGGAGGTAGAAGCTGAGGATCGAGCGCCACGAGGGATGACCGTGGTAGAAGATCGTTTCGCCGGCAGGCGGATCCATGGGCTCAGATTAACGCTTCAGAGGCCCAACGCCGTGGTCAGCAGGGCAATCGCGGCCACGCCGAGCGCGACCAGCGACACCAGCCCCGCGAGCGGCGCCGGCTCGGCGCTGACCGGCCCCGAGCGCTGAAACAGCGCAAACGCGCTCACCACCGGGCTGCCGCCGATCACGCACGGCCACACCCATCCGGGCTGTCCGGCGCGCTGGGCGCCGATCGTGCCGAGCACGCGCGCGCAGGCGTCGAGCACGATCGCGAACGCCAGTGCGACATGACCGGCGCCGAGCGCCACCTGCGAGATCGCGATGTACATCTCCGCGCCCAGCAGCGCGATCAGCACCACGCCCACCATCAGTCCGGCCGCCACGAAGCGGTCGCTGTACCGCGGCTCCGGCGCGGCTCGCCGGCCAGCGGGTCCAGACTGGTTGGCCGGTCGCACCATCGACGCCAGCGCGAACAGCACCGGACTCCCACGGCTCTGCCGGACGGGCGCGAGCTGACCGGAGGATCGCGTCACCGGCTCCAGCTCCGCGATCCGCCGCTCGAGTGCCGCGAACGCCCCTTCGGGCTCCGCCCGCAGCTCGTTGGGCGCTACCAGCAGCAGCCGCAGCCCGTGAGCGGTGATCAGCTCCTGATACCGGGCATCGTGGAGCGTGGGCGGCTCGCGGCACAGCACCACGAGGCGATTGCTGGGGTAATAGGCATCGACCGGAAGCCATTGTTCCGCGTCGGCGTCAGGCACCCGGAGCCACCCGAACCGGTGCTGGCGGCGGCCGACTTCCCCCAGCAGGCGGTCGCAGTGGTTGACAATGGATGCCGCGGACGGCGCGGTCGCAGTCCCGGCGACATCTCCCACCAGAAGCTCCCCGCCGCCCAGTCCCTCGGTCGTCATCCTGCACGGAATTTAACCTCCCGGGGCCCATGACGCCGGTAATTCGTGACCAGGCAGCCGTGATCGCGCGCGTCGAGCCGCTTACGCTCACGCGGGCCGTCCGTGGGCCGTTCGACTACCGGCTGCGCTCGGACCAGGCGGACGTCGCGGTCGGGTCGCTGTTGCGAGTTCCCTTCGGTGGACGCCGCACCCTGGGGGTGGTGGTCGAGCTGACCGATCGCTCGGTACTGGAGCCGGAGCGTCTGGTCGAGCCCGATGCCGTGCTGGCGTCGGCGGTGCCGCCAGACCTGGTGGAGCTCGCCGCCTGGATGGCCCGCGAATACTGCTCGACGCCTGCCCGGGCGTTGGGACTGGTGCTGGCTCCGGGTGCCGCCGAGGGAATCACGGCCAAGCGGGTGTTGGTCGCCGAGCTGACCGAAGCTGGCGCAGCGGCGCTCGCCGGCGAACGTCCGCTTACCGAGCGCCAGCGCTCCGCCCTGACCCATCTGCGGAGCCACGGTGAGACCGTTGCGGCCGAGCTCGGGACTCCCGGTCTGCGGCGCCTCGAGGTCCGGGGCCTGGTGCGCCTGCGCTCGGGTGCGCGCCGGAGGCGCCCCGCGCACCACCGCGTGGGTACCGCAAGCCCGGCGCCGCCGCCCCTCAGCCCGGATCAGGACCGAGCGCTCGGCGCGGTGCTCGACAGCCTCGCCGCCGGCCAGGCCGGCCATTTCCTGCTGCACGGCGTGACCGGCTCGGGCAAGACCGAGGTGTACCTCAGCGCGGTCCAGGCGACGCTCGCGGCCGGCCGCAGCGCGATCGTGCTGGTGCCCGAGATCGCGCTCACACCCCAGGCCCTGAACCGGTTTGAGGCCCGGTTCGGGGATGTGGTGGCGGTCATGCACTCCGCGCTGGGCCCGGGACCACGGCACGACGAGTGGCAGCGGCTGCGCAGCGGTGAGGCCCGGGTATGCGTGGGGCCGCGCTCGGCCGTGTTCGCGCCGCTGTCCAACATCGGCCTGGTGGTGGTCGACGAGGAGCACGAGAGCTCGTACAAGCACGAGGGCGATCCCCGGTACGACGCGCGGGCGGTGGCCGAGCGCCGGGCCCGCGACCATGGCGCCGTGCTGCTGATCGGCAGCGCCACGCCCCGGCCCGAGAGCGCGCTGTCTGCGCCCCGATTGCGGCTGCCCACCCGCATCGACGGACGGCCGCTGCCGCCCGTGGACGTCCTCGACATGCGGGGCTCACATCATCCGCTGCACCCGGCCACGCGGATGGCACTGACCGATCTGCGCCGCGCTCAGGGCAAGGCGATCCTCCTGCTCAACCGCCGCGGATGGTCGAACTTTCTCTCCTGTCGATCCTGCGGCGAGGTGTGGATGTGTCCCAACTGCGAAGTGGCCCTCGTGCTGCACCGCAGCGGACAGTTCATCGCCTGCCATCACTGCGGCCATCGCGATCCGGTGCCAACTCGCTGCCGGAGCTGCGCGTCGGTGTCGGTGGCCCGCCACGGGGTCGGAACCGAGCGGCTGGAGCACGAGCTGGCGGAGGCAATCGGCGACGCCGATTTTCCGGTGCTGCGACTGGACGCGGACGCCACCGGATTGGCGCAGCGCGCGCGGATTCTGAGCCGCTTCGAAGCCGCTCACGCGGGGGTGCTGATCGGAACGCAGATGGTCGCCAAGGGGCACGACTTCCCGGACATCACCCTTGGGGTGGTGATCGACGCCGATCAGACGCTGCGGTTTCCGGACTTCCGCTCCGAGGAGCGCACGTTCGCGCTGGTCACCCAGCTTGCCGGGCGGGTCGGCCGGGCGGACAGCGGCGGGCAGGTGCTGGTGCAGACGCTGGCGCCCGATGCTCGTCCGATCCGGTTCGCCGCTCGCCACGACTCCGACGGATTCCTGGCTGACGAACTGGCCCGCCGCCGAGCGCTGAGGTACCCGCCCTACTCTTCGCTGCTGCGGATCGTCTGCTCGGCACTCGAGCCGGCGGCGGCGAGCGAGATCGCGGCGAGCCTGCACCGCTCAATCGAGCCGTGCGGCGGCACCGTGCTGGGGCCGGCGCCGCTGTTCCGGTTGCGCGGCCGGGCCCGGAGCCAGCTGGTGGTCAAGGCCGCGGACAAGACGGCGGCGGTGGCGGCCGTCGGTTCGGCGGTGGATCGCGTGGCGCGGGTGGCGGCCCGGCGGGCCGTCAGCGTGAGCGTCGACGTGGATCCGCAGTAGCCGGGCCGGGGCGGCGGCCTACACTGAGGGGGTGTCCGAGAACTTGACCGAGGCCTTCGAAACAGAGCCACAGGAGCCCGAAGACCCGGATGGGCTCGAGCCGGAGCAGGAGGCGCCGGAACCCGAGCTGGACCCGGAGCTGGCCGCCCGGCGCGATGAAGCGCTGGCGCACGTCCGCAAATTCGGAGATCCGGCGCTGCGCAGCCGAGCCCGGCCCGTGGATCGCATCGACGACGCGCTGCGGACCGAGATTGCGCGCATGGGACAGCTGATGAACGACGCGCTGGGCGTCGGGCTGGCCGCCACCCAGCTCGGCGTGCTTCATCGCGTGCTCGTCTATCGGGTCCAGCAGCAGGCCCCGGTATCGGCGTTGATCAATCCCGAGATCGAGTGGCGTGGCGGCGAACAGGAAATCGCTGAGGAGGGTTGCCTGAGCCTCCCGGCAGTCGCGGTCGACGTCGAGCGGCCGGTTCACGTGCGCGTGCGGGCCCTCGACGAACGCGGGGAGCCGATCCTAGTCGAGGCGACCGGGCTGGAGGCGCGGGTGATC
Organism: uncultured Solirubrobacterales bacterium; assembly: GCA_963803475.1. Taxonomy (GTDB): domain Bacteria; phylum Actinomycetota; class Thermoleophilia; order Solirubrobacterales; family Solirubrobacteraceae; genus Palsa-465. The sequence goes on along the minus strand of CAWDMR010000006.1, from coordinate 736,525 downwards.
CAGCACGAGGTCGATCATCTCGATGGCGTGCTGATCCTGGACCGCGCCACGCGCGAGCACCGCAAGGAAGCGATGCGGACGCTGCGCGAAGCCCAGCAGCCGGACTGATCGCCGTTTGACCGTGCGGACGGTCTTCCTCGGCACCTCTGAATTCGCCGCGGCGGTGCTGCGCCGGCTGGCGGCCTCGGAGCACCGGCCGGGGTTGGTGATCACTCGGCCGGACCGCCCGCGCGGGCGCGGCCGTCGCCTGTCCTCACCTCCGGTCGCCGATGCCGCCTCCGAGCTGGGGATCGCTGTGGAACAGCCGCAGTCGGTCAACGACGACGACGCCCGGCGGCGGATCGCGGAAACGGCGCCCGAGGCGGTCTGCGTGTGTGCGTTCGGCGCTTTGATCAAGGAGCCGCTCCTGTCCGAGCACTGGATGATCAATGTCCACCCGTCGCTGCTGCCGCGGTGGCGCGGCGCAGCCCCGATCGAGCGCGCGGTGATGGCCGGCGATCAGCGCACCGGCGTGTCGATCATGCGGGTCACGGCCGGGCTCGATAGCGGGCCGGTGTGCGCCCAGAGCGACGAGCCGATCGCCGCCCAGGACACGTACGGAAGCCTGGCCGAGCGGCTTGCGCATGTGGGGGGCGAGCTGCTGGTGCGCACGCTGGACGAGCGGCCCGGGTGCGTCGAGCAGGACGACGCCCAGGCCACGTATGCCGAGAAGATCTCTTCGGCAGATCGAGAGCTGGACCCCGGGCGCCCCGCGCCCGAGCTCGAGCGGGTCGTGCGCGCGCTGACGCCCCACATCGGCGCCCACCTGACCCTCGATGACGGGCTGTTGCTCGGGATCAGACAGGCCCAGGCGCTGGCCGACGGTGGCCCACCCCCCGGCGCCGTGTCGTTTGCGGGGCCGCGCCCCGTCCTGGGCTGCGCCGAGGGCGCGCTGGAGCTGCTCGTGGTCCAGCCGCCGGGCCGGCGGACGATGAGTGGCGAGGACTTCCTGCGCGGGCATCGGCGGTGAGCGGTCCGCCCGAGGTGTCGCCCGCCCGGCGGTGCGCGTTCTCCGTGGTGCGCCGCGTGTTCGAGCAGGGTGCCTACGCCGACCGGGCCCTGCAGGCCGAGTCCAGCGGCCTCGACGCGCGCGAGCGGGCGCTGGCGACGGCCCTGGCGTACGGGACGGTCCAGCGCCGTGCGACGCTTGACTACGTCGCGTCCGCGTTCCTCTCGCGGCCGATCGAGAAGCTCGATGCGCCGGTGCTCGGGGCCCTGCGCCTGGGGCTGTTCCAGCTGCTGTTTCTCGACGGGATCGCCGACCATGCGGCGGTCAACGAGAGCGTCGAGCTGACCAAGCGCTCTAGCCAGGGGGGTGCCACGTTGGTCAACGCCGTCCTGCGCCGCGCAGCTCGGGAGGGCCGGTCGCTGATCGACGGTCTCGATGACGGCACGGTCGCCGGGGCCGCGCTGGCCCATTCGGTCCCCGAGTGGCTGGCTCAGAAGTGGTTCGACGAGCTGGGCGGCGAGGCGGCGCGCGGGCTGCTGCGACGCGTCAACGACCCCGCTGAGTCCGCGCTGCGGGCCAACGAGCTGATCGCCACCCGCGAGCAGGTGCTGGAGCGCCTGAGCGTGACCGCGCGGCCCGCCGACGACCTGCCCGAGGCGATCGTGATCCTGGCGCCGTTCGATGCCCACGCCTCGGCGCTGTTCCACGAGGGGCTGATCACGCCTCAGTCGCGCGGGTCGATGGCGGTGGCCCGGATCCTGGCGCCGTGCCGGTCCGACCGGATTCTCGACCTGTGCGCCGCGCCCGGCGGCAAGACCACGCATCTGGCGGCGCTGATCGCCGACACGGGGGAGATCACGGCCGTCGAGCGTCATCCCGGGCGCGCCTCGGCCCTGCGGCGTACATGCGAGCGCCTACGAGCGGGCTGCGTCCGTGTCGAGACCGGCGACGCGACCCAGTCCCGCGGCGAGCCGGCCTATGACCGTGTGCTCGTCGACCCCCCGTGCAGCGGCTTGGGAACCCTGCAGTCGCGCCCCGACATTCGCTGGCGGGCATCGCCGGACTCGATCTCGGAGCTGGCCCGGCTGCAGGCGCGGATCCTGGCCGTGGCGGGCAACGCCACCGCGCCCGGAGGGTCGCTGGTGTACTCGGTGTGCACGATCTCTGAGCAGGAAGGGGCGGGGGTCGTCGACGGATTCCTGCGCTCACACCCGCAATTTCAGGCCGATGACCTCCAGCGAGAGCATCCCGCCTGGCGGCATCCGGATCGCCCGGACTATCTGCAGCTGCTCCCGTACCGCGACGGCACCGACGGGTTCTTCATCGCCCGTCTGCGGCGGAAGTGACATAACCAACAAGGCGCCGGTTAGCGACGCCGTTAACCTTTCTCGACCTGTGACCGACCCTCCCGTCAAGTTCGGTCCCGAGTGTCCGGGATGCGGCGAACCCTGGCTCCGACCGACAGCCGCTCCCGGCCGCTATCGATGCGTCTACTGCCTCCAGCGGTATGAGCTGGTGTCGGTGTGCCCGAATTGCGGCGAGCACTCGACGATCGTGCGCATGTCCAGCACCGCGATCGTGGCCTGCAACCACTGCAACGGCAGCATGTTGAGGGCGGTCTAGGCGGGTGACCGCGACCGCGCTCGCCGGCGTGCGGGTGGCTCCGTCGATCCTGTCGGCGGACTTTGCCCGGCTGGGATCGCAGGTCGACGAGGTGCTGAGCGCCGGAGCGACGGTGATTCACGTCGATGTGATGGACGGCCATTTCGTGCCTCCGATCACGTTCGGGGCGCTGATCGTCGGGGCGCTGGCCGACCGGGTCCATGGTGCGGGCGCGATCATCGACGTCCACCTGATGATCGAGCGGCCGGAGCGACAGGTCGCGGAGTTCGCTCGAGCTGGCGCTGACAACGTCACGGTGCACGTCGAGGCCACGCCCCACCTTCACTACACGCTGGCGACGATCCGCGAAGCCGGCTGCACGGCGGGCGCGGCGATCTGCCCCGCCACCCCGGCCGACGCGCTTGCCGAGGTGGCGCAGGACACGCTCGACCTCGCCCTGTGCATGAGCGTCAACCCCGGCTGGGGCGCCCAGGAGTTCATCCCGGCCTCGCTGGACAAGCTGACGCGGATGCGGCGCTCGCTGCCCGGGCACGTCGCGCTGGAGGTCGATGGCGGCGTGCACGAGAACATCGTCGGGAGCTGCGTGCACGCGGGCGCCAACCTGCTGGTGACGGGTTCCGGGGTGTTCGGCTCCGCCGATCCGGCGGCGGCGTACAGGGCGATCGCCGAGGCGGCCGGGCAGGCCTGATCGTGCCGGGCGCGGCCTCGCGGCGCCGTGCCCACCGCGGCCGGTGGACGCGCCTGAGCCCGCCAGCCTTGCTTATCCGGGCTTTGGAGTAGGGTCCGGACCATGCTACCTCGCAAGACCTCCACCCCGCTGGTGGCGATCGCGATCACGGCCGCCCTGGCCGGGTGCGGAGGATCGAGCGGATCCTCCAGCGTGAGTGCCGCCTCGTACGTGAAATCAGTCTGTTCAGCCGTCGGACCCTTTGAGAAGGACGTTCAGAGCCGCAGCAGCTCGCTCAACCTGTCCTCGATCACCAATGCCGAGCAGGGCAAGAAGGCGCTTCAGGACTTCCTGAGCGCGCTGGTGTCCGACACCGGCGCGGCGGTCTCGAAGCTCAAGGCGGCCGGAACCCCGAACGTCAAGAACGGCGACAAGATCGCTCAGGCGCTGGTCAATGCGTTCACCACACTCAAGGCATCGCTGGCCAAGGCGCTGTCGAGCGCCGGGGCGCTGCCGACCGGGAGTCCGGACGCGTTCAAGACGGCCGCTCAGACGCTGGGTACCAATGTGCAGTCGTCGATGGGCGCGATTGGGTCGAGCCTCGGGGGCCTGAAGAGTCCCGAGCTTGAGAAGGCGGCCGCCAACGATCCGACCTGTAGGAGCCTGGCGGGAGCCTGATCAGCGCTGGTGGGCGGGAGACGGGGTTCGGGCGCTCACCGGGCCCCGCCGGTACAGCGCCCACAACAGCCCGGCCAGGATCAGCGTCGCGGTGAAGTAGGCGATTTCGACCCGGGTGACCACGTTCGAGATCGTGGGCGCGACCACGAACACCACGAACAGGACCGCGGCCGTGAGCCAGGCGACCGATGCCAGCGCCGCCCGGCCCCGCGCCAGTGCGGCCTGGTTGAGCGTCCCGGAGATCAGGTGCAGCCCCATCCCCACTCCGACCACCGCCAGCCCCACGCGGCCGTAGTGGAACCCCTTGTTGCCGAGCAGCGCGGTCATCACGAACGGCCCAATTAAAAGCAGCCCGAGCGCCACCGCGCCGGCGAAGGCGGCGATCGCCAGAATCGTGACCCGGATCGCGCGGTGGAACTCTGAGGCGCTGGCGCGGGCCTCGAGGCCGGTCAGGTGCGGGAGGATCGACGTCTGGATCGCCTGGAACAGCTGCAGCGGTGCGCGCACGATCAGCAGCACGTCGAACACGAACCCGGCCAGCGCCCGCCCCGAGGACTCGTTGACGATCAGCACGGACGCGTTCATCAGGGTCTGCTCGGCCAGCATGATCCCGACCACCGCGATGGCAAAGCTCGAGCCGATCTTCAGCGACAGATCCACCGAAGCCTCCTCAACCCCCGCGTGAGCCGGGCCCTCGCCGGCCGCGTCCGCCAGCTCCACGTCCGCCGGCGCCCGGTGCCTGACGCGAGAGAACGCGAACGGGATCACCGCCAGCGACACGAACGGCGCCACCGCCATTCCCAGCGCCACGACGTTCTGGCCCGAGGCGATCCCTACGGCCACCGCCAGCGCGAACAGGAATCGCGAGGTCGACTCCAGGAACACCAGACCGCCGTACAGGGCGAACCGCTGGTGTCCCGCCAGCCAGCCGCGCGCGAAGTAGCTGGCGGCGTAGGCCAGCACCCCGATGACCAGGATCCAGTACAGCGCGCTGGAGCCGTCGAACAGTCCCTTTTCGATCCGCCCGCGCATCGCCAGCGCGACGGCCAGGAACAGGAGTGCGAAGCCGAGCTGGATCAGGGCCGGGGCGCGCAGCGTGTGTCCCTGCAACCCGCGGGCCCGGTGATCCGCGATCGTGCGGGACAGCAGCTGCTCGACCGGACGATAGATCACCGACAAGATCACGAACATCACCGCCCAGCACAGCGACACCCGGCCATAGGCCTGGCTGTCCAGCACGTGACTGGCGGTGGCCAGATACGCGAACGTGAAGATCCCGGTCGAGGCGATCCCGATCGTCAGGACCCGGGCGCCCGCGGCGTAGGACTGGTTCGCGGACTTCGGTTGGCCGACCTGGCGCCCGTTGCCGGCCGCCTGGTCGCCCTTCGGCCGGGGCACCAGCGTCCCGAGCCGTCCCGCCATCAGGAGACTGCCACCAGCAGCATGCTCCAGGGGAACGGGGAGCGCGTCTCCAGGACCTCGCCATGGTGCTCGAGCAGCCGGACGAACGCTCGTCTGGACCAGTGGTTGACGTGACCGGGCGTGTTACCCAGGCTGGCGCAGATAGGCGCCGCGGGCGACGTTGAGTCCGCGCCAGAGCGGCTCTCGCGGAACCGACACCAGCAGATGACGGGAGGCCACGCGCGCCATCTCGGACACCGTGTGATCCGGATCAGGGAGGTGCTCGAGCACCTCGATGGCTGCCGCGAGCTCGAATTCACCGTCGGCGAACGGCAGCGTCTCGGCCGGGATGGTCATGAACTCCAGGTTGCCCCGGCGGCGCCGGTCCCATTCCGAACGCAGCTTCGGATCGTCGAGGTCGATCCCGACGACGCGGCCGGTGCCGAGTTGCCGGGCCCAGCGCGCGGTGAGCACGCCCTCGCCACAGCCGACGTCGAGCACCGAGGACGGTCCGGCGCGCCGGAACAGCTCGTCGAGCGTGGACTCGAACGAGGCCATCAGCCGCTTCACGACCGGGTTCGTCGAACCGTACTTGTCGAATGTGTTGCCGGTCGGAACGGGCGGCGCCGTGCCGGTCGGAGCGGCGCTCATACGCCAAGCGCCTCGCGATCATCGCCGTCGGGCTTGCCTGCCTCCGGATCGGGGCCGGGCGACGCCGGCGATCCAGGCCCGGTCGCCGCTCCGGGCTCGTAGTGCGACGGCTCCACCCCGAGCTGCAGCTCGATCCGCCGGACGCGTTCGAAGGTTCGCTGCGACAGCGTCCGCTGGGCGTCGAGCAGGTCCCCGATCACCCCCAGCGATCCCAGGAGCATCGCCGCGTTGAACAGAACTGCGCCGGCGATCAGCGACTGGACGTGGCCGCGGCCCTGCCCCTCGATGAAGTACACCAGGAAGCGGATGAAGACTGCCAGCGCGGCCCCGCCCATGAGCATCGCCCCGCCCCAGAACACCTTCAGCGGTTCGTACTGGGAATAGATCCGGAAGATCGAGATCGCATTGCGGCGCACGTAGGCCGCCATCGATGGGAACAGCCGCGACTCCCGGGTTTTGGGGTTGGTGCGGATCGGGACGTGCTCGATCGCCACCAGCAGCTTGCCTGCCTGGATGATCGTCTCGAGCGTGTAGGTGAATTTCGACACCGCCTGCATCTGCAGCGCCGCCTCGCGGTTATAGGCGCGGAACCCCGAAGTCGTGTCCGGGATAGCGGTCGACGAGGCGTGCCGGACGACCCACGAGCCGAGTCGCTGCAGGAGTTTCTTCAGCGCCGAGAAATGCTCGATCGTCTCCACCTGGCGGTCGCCGACGACCATGTCCGCCTCGCCGCGCAAAATCGGGGCGACGAGCTTGGGAATGTCCCCGCCCTCATACTGGTTGTCGGCGTCTGTGTTGACGATCACGTCCGCGCCGAGCTTCAGACCTGCGTCCAGTCCCGCCTGGAACCCCGCCGCCAGCCCCTTGTGGTTGGTCAGGCGGACGATGTGGTCGACTCCGTGCGCGCGAGCCACCTCGATCGTGCGATCCGTGGAACCGTCGTCGATGATCAGCAACTCGACGGCATCGAATCCTGGGACCTGGCGCGGCAGGTGGCTGAGCGTCGTCGGAAGCTGTCCCTCCTCGTTGAAACAGGGAATCTGGATGATGAGCTTCATGGCGCTGTCGCGAACGGTAGCGAGGTCTCGCGGGTTAAACGGTGTGTGGGCGGGTGTGTGCGGGGGGCGTGGGAGGTTTTGGTTCTCTATGAACACAAATCGCCGAGCGGGTGCGTGCGGGGGGCAGTCGTGCGTTCCGGTCGGGACGCGGGGGAGAGGCTGCGGGGGGCAGTCGTGCGTTCCGGTCGGGATACTCAGCGGCTGACGATGGACGCATCGACGCTCATCCGCCCCGGACCGGGTCCGCCGCCCTCGGCCGCGCGTCCGTCCTGGCGTACCCGGGGTCGCAAGGGCGGAACGGCGGTCCGCCGGCGCGAACTGCACCGGCCCGCCCTGGTGCTGCTGCTGGCAGCGACGTTTCTGCTCCGGATCTGGGGCATCAAGCAGGGCCTGCCGTACAGCTACAACGTCGACGAGGCCACCCACTTCGTTCCCCGGGCGGTCGGGTTCTTCTCCCACGACCTGAACCCGCACTACTTCCTCAACCCGCCCGGCTACTCGTACCTGTTGCACGTGGTGTTCGAGCTGTGGTTCGGCAGCTCGGACGCGGTCATGCGGGCGTATACCACCGATCCCACCAGCGTGTTCGTGGTCGCGCGGGTGGTGGCTGCCGCACTGGGCACGATCGCCGTCGGGCTGACGTATCTGGCCGGAGCGCGGTTCTTCAATCGCACGATCGGCCTGCTGGCGGCGGCAATGCTCAGCGTCGCGTTCCTGCCCGTGTTCTACAGCCATCTGGCGCTCAACGACGTGCCCACGCTGGCGCCGGTAACGCTGTCGCTGTACGGGATTGCCGGGGTGATGCGGCGCGGTCGCTGGCGCGATTACGCGATCGCCGGCGTCGGCATCGGCCTGGCGGCGGCCACCAAGTACACCGGCGGGATCACGGCGTTGTGCCTGATCGCCGCTTCGGTGTGTGACACGGCGGGCGAGTCGCTGTGGCAAGCGGTGCGCAGGTGCCTGGTGGCGCTGGCGCTGGCGCTGCTGGCGTTCCTGATCGCCAACCCGTACGCGCTGCTGGACTTCTCCTCCTTCCAGTCGGGTCTGTCGGCGCAGGCCTCGCTGGCGGCGGGTCAGGATCCGGTCAAGCTCGGGAGCACGCCCGGCAGCGGCATCACCTACTACCTGTGGACGTTCACCTGGGGCCTGGGGTGGGGGCCGACGCTGGCCGCCGTCGGCGGCGCCACGCTGCTGCTGGTGCGCCGCCGGATAGCGACGGCGCTGGTGCTGCTGCCGGCGCCGATCGCGTTCATCATCTTCATGGGCGACCAGCAGCGCTTCTTCGGGCGCTGGCTGATGCCGATCTTCCCGATCGTGGTGCTGCTGGCTGCCTACGGAGCGGTCGAGGCAGCCCGATGGCTGGCACGCACGAACCGGCTCCCCGGACCGGTGTGCGGGGCGTTGATCACCGTCTTGCTGCTGGCTCAGAGCCTGGTGGCGGTCCTGCACAACGACGCCGTGCTGTCGCGCCCGGACACACGCAACCTGACGCGGGCGTGGATGGTGGGGAACGTGCCCGCCGGGGCGAAGATCGTGGTCGAGCCGCTGGTGCCGGACAACTGGGCGGCCGACATCGGCCGCTCACTCGCGTGGACGCCCAACGGCGACCGCTGGGTGCAGTTCGCCACCTCGCTGACTGACGTCGACCAGTACGGCAATCTGCTCCCGACCGGGCAGCGGCGGTTCGTGCTCGTCGATCAGTACGAACGCACGCTGCGCCCCGCGCTGCTCGACGAGTACGTGGCTCACGATTACTGCTGGCTGGTGATCGGCTCGCTCCAGGCCGGCCGTGCCTTCGCTCAGCCCCAGGCCGCGCCGGCCGCGGTTCGGTACTACGCCGCCCTGGCCAATCGAGCCCACTTGCTGTATCACGTCAGCCCGTTCTCGACGGGCACCCACGCCGTTCCGTTCAGCTTCGACTGGTCGATCGACTACTACCCGCGGCAGTACCGCAGGCCGGGGCCGGAGATAAGCGTCTACCGGCTGACCGGGGGGCGCTGCGGGTCGTAGGGGCTCGCGGGCGAGGGCCGGACTGCGGGTCAGGCGGGGTCGCGATGCGTTTGGGGCCCCAGCGTCGGCGTGAAGCGGCGGCCTCGCGACGCCGGACCTGCAGGCCGGCCGCCGTTGAAGAGGGCGGGAGGCTCGATGACAAGCCGCGCCCAGGAACGGCGCGTCTGGCTGCAGATCTGATCTCTACATGACCTTGAAAACCGACACCGATCGCCGTCATCTCGCTCGGGCGATCGAGCTTGCCGAGCAGGGTCGGGGGCAGGTCAGCCCGAACCCGCTGGTCGGGGCGGTCATCGGGCGCGACGCGGAGATCATCGCGGAGGGATTTCACCGGGCAGTGGGATCGGCGCACGCCGAGGTCGAGGCGATCCGCGCCGCCGGCGATCGCGACCTCAGCGGCGCCACCCTTTACATATCGCTGGAGCCGTGCTGCCATCACGGGCGCACGCCGCCGTGCACTCGAGGCGATCCAGGAGGCCGGGATCGGTCGGGTGGTGGTCGCCTCCGACGATCCCAGCGAGCACGCCTCCGGCCGCGGTCTGGGAATCCTGCGCGACGAAGGCATCGACGTGGTTATCGCGGACGGCGAGCTGGCCGACGCGCGCCCGATTGCTGAACCAGCCGTTTCGCAAGCGCGCCCGCACCGGGCGGCCCTGGGTGCTGTTCAAGTCGGCGATGACGCTCGACGGCAAGGTCGCGACCGCGCAGCGGCGACTCGAAGTGGATCTCCGGCGAGGCGAGCCGTCATCGCGCCCATCACTGGCGGTCCGAGTGCGATGCGGTCGCGGTCGGGATCGGAACGGCGCTGGCCGACGATCCGCTGCTGACCGCCAGGGTGGAGGGCGTGCAGCGCCAGCCGCGGCGGATCGTGTTCGACTCGCTGGCGCGGCTGCCGCTGGACGCGAAGCTCGTCAGAGACGCCCGCCGGATCCCGCTCACGGTGGTGGTCTCCCGGGCTGCCCCGAGAGCCGCCACCGACGCGCTCGAGACGCACGGGGCCGACGTGATCGTCGTATCCGGCGAGAACGAGCCCGCCCGCGTCCGCGCGGCGCTCGATCAGCTCGGCGCCGACGGGATCGGATCCATCCTGCTGGAGGGCGGACCCCACCTCGCGGGGGCGTTCCTGGACGCAGGCGAGGTCGATGAGATACGGCTGTTCCTGGCGCCGATCGTCCTCGGCGGACGGACCGCCCGCGATCCGCTCGAGGGCGAGGGCGTGGAGATGATCGCGGATGCCGTACGGGCGCTGACGCTGAGCTGCGAGAGCGTCGGCGATGACCTGCTGGTGTCCGCGCGCATGAGGGAGTGGTGAAGTGTTCACCGGCCTGGTGCAGGACCTCGGGAGGGTGGCGCGGCACGCAGCGCACCTCCGACGGCGTGCGGATCACGATCGATAGCCGGCTGGCCGGCGAGCTCGCCCCGGGGGACTCGATCGCGGTCAACGGCGTGTGCCTGACGGCCACCTAGGTGGCAGGCGGGCTCGTTCGCGGCCGAAGTGATGAACGAGACGGTGGCGCGGCCGCTCGCTGGCGCAGGCGGAGCCAGGTCGGGAGGTCAACCTCGAGTTGCCGCTGCGCGCCAGCGACCGGCTCGGCGGACACGTCGTCCAGGGCCATGTCGACGGCACCGGGACGATCGTCCGCGGTCAGCGACGACGGTTTCGCACGCCGCGTCGGGTCGAGGCGCCGCGCGCCGAGTTGCTCCGCTATGTCGTGGAGAAGGGCTCGATCGCCGTCGACGGCGTCTCGCTGACGGTGGCCGAGCTGGATAGCGAATCCTTTACCGTCTCACTGATTCCGGAGACGCTGCAGCGGACAAACTTCGGCAAGGCTGCAGCCCGGAACGACGGTCAACCTGGAGGTCGATGTGCTGGCGAAATACGTCGAGAGGCTGATGGGGGCGACACGCATGAGCTCCGTGCACACGCCGTTCTCGACGATCGAGGAGGCGATCGAGGACATCCGCCAGGGCAAGATGGTGATCGTCTGCGACGACGAGAACCGCGAGAACGAGGGCGACCTGACGATGGCCGCCCAGTTCGTCACGCCGGAGGCGATCAACTTCATGGCCAAGGAGGGCCGCGGACTGATCTGTCTGGCGCTGACTCACGAGCGTTGCGACGAGCTCGGGCTTGACCTGATGGCGGCCAAGAACGAGTCGGCGTTCGAGACGGCGTTCACGGTCTCGATCGAAGCCCGCACCGGGGTCAGCACCGGCATCTCGGCGGCCGACCGCGCCCGCACGATCCAGGTCGCGATCGATCCCGAGACGAGCCCGCGCGAGCTGGTCCAGCCCGGACACGTGTTCCCGTTGAAGGCCAAGACCGGCGGTGTGCTCGAACGGGTTGGGCAGACCGAGGCGGCTGTCGATCTGGCGCGGCTCGCCGGGCCTGATCCCGGCGGGCGTGATCTGCGAGATCATGAACGACGACGGGTCGATGGCGCGGGTCGCCGATCTCGAGTCCGTACTGCCAACACCACGGCCTGAGGATGGTGACGGTCGCCGACCTCGTCGCGTACCGCCGCCGTCACGAGAAGCTCGTCGAGCGCGTCGTCTCGACCACGAGCCTGCCGACCGCGTTCGGCGAATTCGTCGCCGTCGGGTACCGCTCGCTGGTCGACAACAAGCACCACGTCGCGTTGGTCAAGGGCGAAGTCGAAGGGGCCGACGACGTGCTCGTCCGCGTCCACTCCGAGTGCCTCACCGGGGACGTGTTCCATTCGCTGCGCTGCGATTGCGGCGAGCAGCTCGAGTCGGCCCTGTCGATGATCGAGCGCGAGGGCAGGGGCGTGCTGCTCTATTTGTGCCAGGAGGGGCGCGGGCATCGGCCTGCTGAACAAGCTGCGGGCCTACAAGCTGCAGGAGGAAGGACTCGACACGGTCGACGCCAACCTCCGCCTCGGCCTCCCCGCGGACCTGCGCGACTACGGGATCGGCGCTCAGATCCTCGTCGACCTCGGTCTCACCAGCATCCGCATCCTCACCAACAACCCAAAGAAGATCTCGGGCCTCGCGGGCTACGGCCTGTCGGTCACCGACCAGCTCCCGATCCAGCACGTGGCCAACCCGCACAACGAGGCGTACCTGCGCGCCAAGCGCGAGCGTCTCGGCCACACGCTCACCATCAGGGCCTCGCGCTCGACGAGGAGATGATCCACGACGAGCAGGAGCACGACGCCTGCGCGACGCGATGACCGCTGATCGCCGCGTCGCGCTGTGCGTGGCGCGGTTCTACACGGAGCTGGCCGACAAGCTCGAGGCGGGAGCCCGAGCGGCGCTGGAGCGAGGCGGGACGCACCGAGGTCGACCGCGTTCGACGTCCCGGGCGCGTTCGAGCTGCCGCTGATCGCCAAGTACGCAGCCGACTCAGGTCGCTACGCGCCGTCGTCTGCCTCGGCGCGGTGATCCGCGGCGAGACCGATCACTACGACTACGTCTGCGGCGAGGCCGCCCGCGGAATCCAGCAGGTCCAGCTCGACACCGGCGTCCCCTGCGGCTTCGGGGTGCTGACCGTGGACACGATGGAGCAGGCGCTCGACGTGTGTCACGGCGGATCCAAGCGCGACACCGGACGCCACGCCGCCGAGGCCGTGCTTCGCCGCGCTGGCGGTCAAGGAGGAGCTCGCCGGGCGCCGCGGGCCGGCGGGCTTCGCGGCTAGCCTAGCCCCGCAGGGCGCCGTCTGGCGCGGCCGGCTGCCAGTTTTGCCCCGAACCTGGATCTGCAAGCCGCACTGCCGTTCCCGACAGCATTCCGCCGGGCGTGAGCGCTATACTCGCCCGCCATGCCGAAGGTCTGCCATGTCTGCGCGAAGGGACCGGCGTTCGGCCACAGCCGCAGCCACTCGATGGTGGCGACCAAACGCCGGTTCGAACCCAACTTCAGCGCGTGCGGATCGACGATTCCGGAACCCCCGCCGCGTCTACGTCTGCACGCGATGCCTGAAGGCCGGCAAGGTGTCAAAGCACGCTAGCCCGGTGCTCACCCACGGGCCCGCAGGAGTCGCGACCGGGTCGCTGACACCGGCGTCCGATCCCAGCCTCGTCCGCTTTCGCACGATCCTCGAGGCTGGACTGGCCGCGCTGGAGGCTCGCAGCGAGGAGGTCAACGACCTGAACGTGTTCCCTGTCGCCGACGGCGATACGGGAGACAACATGGTGCTGACGCTGCGCGCCGTGCTCCAGGAGCTCGATCGGCTCGCGGCGGTGCCGCAGAGGATCGGACGATCGACGACATCGGCCGCGACGAGATCGTCGCCTCGGTCGCGCGCGCCGCGCTGCTCGGAGCCCGCGGCAACTCCGGCGTGATCCTGTCACAGCTGATCCGCGGAGCCGCCGAGGAGCTCGCCAGCCGCCCTGGCGAGCTGGTCGACCCGGTGCTGATCAGCGCGGCGCTGGCGCGCGCCGCCGACCAGGCTTATGGCTCGGTGCGCGACCCCGCCGAAGGCACGATCCTCACGGTCGTGCGCGAGATGGCCGCGCCGAGTCGCCTCCGAGCTCGCGCACATGCCCGACGCGCGGCTCGAGCCCCGACGCCGACGCCGAGGAGCAGAACGCGGTGATCGCCGAGGTGATCGAGCGCGCGCTCGAAGGCCGGGCAGGAGTCGGTCAGGCGAGGCCCCGATCTGCTCCCGGTGCTGCGCGAGGCCGGCGTCGTCGATGCCGGCGGGTATGCGCTGACGGTGCTGCTGGCCGGGCATCGTCGGCGCGCTGCGCGGAACGAGCCGCCGCCGCTCGAGCATCACGCCGCCGCCCGCGTCACGCACCCGCAACACTCCTCGAGCACCTATCGGTACTGCACGAACTTCGCGGTCACCGGCACCGACCTCGAGGCAGCCACCGCTTCGTCACGCGCTCGGAGCAGCTCGGCGATTCGGTGCTGGTCGTCGGGGACCAGACCACGCTCAAGGTGCACGTGCACACCGACGATCCCGACGCGGCCACGGCTGCTGTTCGCGGACGCCGGGACGATCTCGCACCTGGACGTGGCGGACATGCGCGAGCAGATCCAGCAGCGCGACCAGCGCCTCGCGAGCCCGCCAGCGGCTGCCGTGCATGCGGTGCGCTGGCGGTGACCACCGGGGACGGAATGCGGGCCCTGTTCGAGAGCCTGGGCGTGCGCGTGCTCGACGGGGGGCCGACGATGAACCCCTCCACCTACGACCTGCTGGCCGCGATCCACGCGATCGCCGCCGAGCAGGTCGTGGTGCTGCCGAACAGCCCGAACGTGCTGATGGCCGCCGAGCGGGCCGCCGAGCTGTCCGAGAAGACGGTCAGCGTGGTTCCGTCCCGCTCGCTCCAGGCCGGTCTGGCAGCCGCCGTCAGCCTGGATCCGGACCGCAACGCGGCCAGCGAACGCGGCGGCGATGACCGCGCACTCGAGCGCGTCCGCACCGGGGCGGTCGCCCCCGCGGCACGTGACGATGCGCAGGGCCGCTTTCGTGAAGGCGACGCGGTCGGGTTCGTCGAGGAGAAGATCGTCGCCTGGGGCAAGCCGCGCGAGACGCTCCGGGATGTGCTCGAACAGCTCGCGCTGGGACGCTGAGCTGATCACCTGCCTGCGCGGGATCGAGGCTCCGCTCGACGACGAGACGGTCCAGGCGCTGGCTGCCGGCGAGGTCGAGTTCGAGCTGAGCCACGGCGGGCAGCAGAGCTACTGGTGGCTGCTGTCGGCTGAGTGAGAAGCGACCGCGGCAGCGGTAATGATCCGCGGCCGCGTGCTGATGTCCGCGACCGCGTTTGCCAGCTCCCGCCCGCTCGAGCTCGACGAGCTTGCAGTCGGCACCGGCCCATTATCCGAGGCCGTCGCGCCTGGAGCAGCCGCTGCGCATCGAGGGACAGAAGGCGCAGCGGGCGGCGGCAACGCTGGGCTGGCCAGCGGTCGGCGACCTGCTCGAGCATCTGCCGCGTGATCGCCGTGAGGCCCGGGCCGTGTCGCAGCTTGTCCCGGGGGAGAGCGCAACGGTCGTGGTCCAGGTGCGCAGTATCGCGTCGCGCTCGGTCAGGCGCCGGGGGATGCGCCCGCTGGTCGAAGCGACCGTCGCCGACGAGACCGGTCCGATGAAGGCGACGTTCTTCAATCAGCCGTGGCTGGTGCACCGGTATCCGGCCGGCACGCGGCTGGTGCTGCACGGTAAGTTCGAGGCTCGCAACCGGTTCCGGGTTCAGGCCCACGCGCGGACCGCCGAGGCCGGCACCAGCTCCGGCGCCGTGGCCCATTACCCCGCGACCGAGGGCCTGACCTCGACCCAGATCCTCGCCCTGGTTCACGAGCACGCCGGCGCGATGTTGGATGTGCTCGAGCCGTTGCCGGCGCGCACGCGCATCGTGGAGCGACTGCCGGATCGGGCCGGCGCATTGTCGGCGGCGCACTTTCCGGCGCAAGCAGCCGATCAGGATCTGGGCCGCCGGCGCCTGGCGTTCGACGAGTTGCTGCTGGTTCAGCTGGCGCTGCTGCGTCGCCGCCGTCTGCGGCACGGCTCGGGCAGCGCTCCAGTGCTCGCCGGCGAGCGCGAACTGACGGCCCGCTGGCTTCAGTCGATGCTCCCGTTCCCGCTGACCGGCGACCAGCAGGCGGCCCTGGCGGCGATCGACGCGGATATGGCCCAGCCTGAGTCGATGCAGCGGCTGCTGATGGGAGAGGTGGGATCCGGAAAGACCGTGGTGGCGCTGTATGCGATGCTGCGGGCCGTGGAGCACGGCTACCAGGGGGCGCTGATGGCGCCCACGGAGACGCTGGCAGACCAGCACTTCGCCACGATTCAGGCGCTGATGCCGGGTGAGCTGGTTCCGTTCGGTCTGCTGACCGGCTCGACCCCGGCGCGTCGGCGCGCCGATCTGCTCTCGAAGTTGGCCAGCGGCGAGCTGGCACTGATCGTCGGCACACATGCGCTGATCGAGGAGTCGGTTAGGTTCGCTCGCCTGGCGGTCGTGGTCGTCGATGAGCAGCATCGGTTCGGCGTCCGTCAGCGGGCGGCGCTGGCCGGTGACAGCGAGGCGCGGGAGCGTCCGCACGTGCTCCACATGACCGCCACTCCGATTCCGCGCACGCTGGCGCTGGCCGGCTACGGGGACCTCGACTTCACCGTGCTGCGTGAGCTCCCGCGTGGCCGGCAGCCAATCCGGACATTCGTGTGCTCGAGCGAGCGGGAGCGGTCGCGCGCCTACGACCGGATCCGCGAGGAGTTGCGCGGCGGCCGGCAGGCGTTCGTGGTGTGTCCATTGGTGGAGGAATCCGAGGTTCTCCAAGCGCGCGCTGCGACCGTCGAGTTCGAGCGCCTGCGCTCCGGCGAGTTGCGCGACTTCAGCCTCGTGCTGCTGCACGGACAGCTCCGCGCCGCGGACAAGCAGGCGGCCATGGGCGCGTTTGCCTCGGGCGCTGCCCAGGTGCTGGTGGCCACCTCGGTGATCGAGGTCGGAATCGACGTGCCCAACGCCACCGTGATGCTGGTCGAGGACGCGGATCGGTACGGCATCTCGCAGCTACACCAGCTGCGCGGGCGCATCGGTCGTGGCGCCCACGCGTCGCTGTGTCTGCTGTTCGGCGCCAAGGACTCGCCCCGGCTGCGCGCGCTCGCGTCGCACAGCGACGGATTCAAATTGGCGGAGATCGACCTCGAGCTGCGCGGCGAGGGCGAGCTGATCGGAACCCGGCAGCATGGACTGGCCCAGCTTCGCATCGCTGAGTTGCCCCGCGACGCGGAGCTCCTGGAGCACGCCCGGGCGCACGCTCAGCGCATCTCCGATGAGGACCCCGGGTTGCAGCTGCCCGAGCACGCACTGCTGGCCGATGCGCTCGAGCTCGCCTACGGCGCCGAGGTGCAGGCGCCGATCCGCGCGTGAGGGTGATCGCCGGACGGTTCGGCGGCCGGGCGCTGGTGGCGCCCCGCGGTCAGGCTACGCGACCCACCTCTGATCGTGTCCGCGAGTCGCTGTTTTCGCTGCTGGGCCCGGTCGAGCAGCTGCGTGTGCTCGATCTGTTCGCCGGCTCTGGGGCGTTGGCAATCGAAGCACTGTCCCGCGGGGCGGGATCGGCCGTGCTGGTCGACTCCTCCGCGGCCGCCGTGGCCGCGATCCGGCGGAATCTCGCCTCGCTCGGCGCTGAGGCCGAGGTACGCCGCGGGCGTGCTCTGGCATACCTCGAGCGGGCACGGTCGGCGCGGCGTCAATACGATCTCGTGTTTCTCGATCCCCCATATCGCCACGCGGGCACGCTGGGCATGGAGCTCGGGGACGCCCTGGGACCGGTGCTGGCACCGCATGCCCGAGTCGTCTCCGAGAGCGATCGCCGGGCGCCGCTCGAACTTGCCCTCCCACTGCTCGACGAGCGCCGGTATGGCGACACGCTGATCCGAATTCATGGCTCCCGATAACCGCATCGCTATCTGTCCCGGCTCCTACGACCCGGTGACCTATGGGCACCTCGACGTGATCTCGCGGGCCGCAGCGATGTTCGACAAGGTGATCGTGGCGGTCGTCAATCTCCCGGTGCGCAAGGGCGGGACGCTGTTCGATGCCAAGGAGCGGGTCGGGTTCGTGGAGAACGCCACCCGCGAGCTCGGCAACGTCACCGTCGAGCCCTTCAGCATCCTGGTGGTGGAGTTCGCGCACCAGCGCGGCGCCAAGGCGATCGTCAAGGGTTTGCGGGCGATCTCGGACTTCGAGTACGAGCTGGAGATGAATCAGCTGAACCGCAGGCAGGCGCCCGACATCGAGTCCGTGTACCTGATGGCCTCTCCCAAGTACAGTTTCATCAGATCCAGCGGTGTTAAGGAGCTTGCCACCTTCGGCGGAAACATCGAGGACATGGTCCCCGATGAGGTCGCCGCTGCGTTGAAGGAACGACTAGGCCGCTGACGAAACAGAGGTTCGCCATGGATGTCCTGGTACTCATCGACAAGCTGGACGATCTGGTCCACAACGCCAAGCCGGTTCCACTGACCGATCAGGTCCGGGTCGACAAAGAGGAGATCTACGACATCCTCGACCAGATGCGCGCGACGATTCCGGAGGAGATCAAGCAGGCACGTTGGATCGTCAAGGAGCGTCAGGAGATGCTGGCCGAGGCCAAGCGCGAGGCCGAGCGGATCGTCAAGGAGGCGCGCGAGCGACAGGAGCGCCTGATCTCCGAGGAGGAGATCACCAAGCAGGCCGAGCGCGCCGCCGAGGACATCATCGAGGACGCCCGCGCCCGCGAGCGCGAGATCAGGCTCGGCGCCGAGGACTACGCCGACGAGATCCTCAACACCCTCGAGGTCAACCTCACCAAGTTCATCGCCGCGGTGCAACGGGGCCGCGACCGCCTGGCGGGCAAGGACGAGCCGGCAGAGGTTTCTTAAGGGCCGCGCAGGATGCGCAGCCGTAGTAACTGCGGCGCAAGCGAAGCGTTCTCCCGGTAGCGAGGAGCGGAGCGCAGCGCCGCCCGGAGCCGGACGCGGTTACCTTGTGGGCGTGAGCGATCGGACGATCGAGGTCCTCGACACAGACATCACGCGACTCGAGATCGACGCGATCGCCAACGCGGCGAACACGCGGCTGCTACACGGCGGTGGGGTGGCGGGAGCGATCTCCCGCGCCGGCGGGCCCACGATCGACGAGGAGAGTCGGTCGCGGGCCCCGATCGGGCTCGGGGAGGCGGTATCGACGTCGGGCGGGTCGATGCCCTGCCGCTGGGTGATCCACGCCGCGACGATGGAACTCGGCGGTCCGACGTCGGCTGACATCATCCGGCGCGCCACAGCATCGACGCTGCGGGCGGCCGAGGAGCTGGGCGCGCGGTCGCTGGCGCTGGTCGCGTTCGGGACGGGGGTGGGCCGCTTCCCGGTGGAGGACGCAGCCCGCATCGAGGTCGAGGAACTGCGCCGGCACCTTGGTGCCGGGAGCGGACTGGCGCGGGTGGTGTTCGCGGTCCGGGGCTCCGCCGCCCGTGACGCCTTTGAGCAGGCGCTGGCCGGCTAGCCGCGATCAACTAGCGAATTTCGAAGCCAGACAGCCCCTCGACGGCCTCCGCCGTCACCTCGACGTCCTCCACCCGGGCTCGCGGCGGACCGGTCTCGGCGAACCTGACCACTCGCGTCACGGCCTCGAGCGGGCCCTCGAACACCGCCTCCAGGGCGCCATCGGCACGGTTGCCTGCCCAGCCGCTGACGCCGTGCGCGCGCGCCCGCTCGCGAATCGAGTCGCGGAAGAAAACTCCCTGCACCCGGCCGCGGACGACGACCCGGCGACGGACCACATCGCCGTTCATGCACCGATTCTTGCAAGGACCCGATTCCGTCCGCCGCCCGCGCCATGCTCGATGACAATGAGTGCGATCTGGTTGTTGATCGGGGCGTTTGCCGGCGCGGGTGGGGCGCTGATTGCGCTGCGGGCGCGGCTGCGCGGGCTGGCTCGTGATGCCGCTCGGGCCGCGGAGCTCGAGCGCGAGTTGATCAAGGCGCGCGCCGACGTGGAGCACGAACAGGCGCTGGCCGAAGAGCGGCTGCGGACCCTCAGCTCGGCGCAGGAACGGCTCTCGGACTCGTTCAAGGCGCTGAGCGCGGAGGCGCTCGAGTCCAGCATGAAGCAGCTGGCCGAGATGGCCCGGGCCCAGCTGCAAGCGGTCCAGGCTCAGGCCAGCGGCGACCTCGACAAGCGCCAGCAGGCAGTGGAGCAGCTGGTGGCCCCGATCAGGGAGCAGATGGGTCGCGTCGACACGCAGCTGATGCGGCTCGACCAGGAGCGACGCGAGTCACGCGGCCGCCTCGAGGCGCAGCTGCGCAGCCTGACAGAGACCGGCGAAAAGCTGCGCACCGAGACCGGTGCGCTGGTGACGGCTCTGCGCAAACCCAACGCGCGCGGTCAATGGGGGCAGATGCAGCTGCGCAATGTGGTCGAGCTGGCGGGGATGGTGCGCCACTGCGACTTCCTGGAGCAGTCTCCGGTGGGCGCCGACGATGTGGTGCTGCGCCCCGACCTGATCGTGCGGATGCCGGGGGGCAAGCACGTGGTGGTGGACGCCAAGGCGCCGCTCCAGGGCGTGCTCGACGCCTATGAGGCACGGGACGAGGAGACCCGGGCCGGATTCCTGCGCGACCATGCGCGCCTGCTGCGCAAGCACGTCAAGACGCTGGCCGAGAAGGCCTACTGGGCGGGGCTGGACTCGGCGCCGGACTTCGTGGTGCTGTTCCTGCCCGGTGAGCACCTATACGGCGCGGCGCTCGAGGCCGACCCGGCCCTGATCGAGGACGCGATGGCCCGGCGGGTGCTGATCGCCACCCCCACCACGCTGCTGGCGATGCTGCGGGCAATCGCGTACGGCTGGCAGCAGGAGCGGGTGGCGGAGTCGGCTCAGGCTGTCTCGGAGCTGGGACGCGAGCTGCACGGCCGGCTGGTCAAGCTCTCGGGGTTGCTGTCGACGCTGGGCAAGCGGCTTAACAGCGCCGTCGGCGCCTACAACGAGGCGATCGGGTCATACGAGGCGCGGGTGATGCCGGGCGCGCGGCGCTTCGCCGAGCACGGTGCCGTGGCCGAGGGGCGGGAGCTGCCGCAGATCAGCCAGGTGACGACCAGTGCTCGCACGGTCGCCGCTGGGGACGAGCTGACATTGGCCGACATGCCCGAAGCCGACGAGGTCACGGCGCGCCGGCTGCGCGCGGCGGACTCGCCCGGGGCGTCCGGATAACTTCGCGGCAACGGCACGGCCGCTCGGCTCGCGTAGTGCTACTACGCGTCGCGTCCCGTCCGCACCCTCGCGCTGGCGGCACGCTCGGCATCCTGCCTCGCTTCAATGCGCCGCGCGCGAGTCATCCAGCTGCTCGTCCCCGAACACCCCGGACGGCTCTGGTTATCCCGCTTTCCAATCCGAGTCAGCGCCGGCGCGCACGCGCTGCTGCCACCAGTCGTGCAGATCCTCGCGCTGGTGCGACAGGGGGTCGGCGGTCGGCTTGCGCATCTGGACGAACTCGAGCGCCTCGTCGACCCCGATGTGCTCGCGGACGGCGACCACGCCGGCGGCTACCGCGGCCGACCGCTGCCAGCCGGCGCGGCAGTGGACGTAGGCGCGACGCCCCTCATCGAGCCACTGGCAGATCTCCTGCACGCACGCCTCGAGCGCCACCGCCGGCAGGCGGCCGTAGTCGGTGAAGCCGAGCCGGTACTCCTCGATCCCGGCATCGTGTAGGGCCTGGGCCACGATGTCGCGCTCGCCCGGGCGGTACTCATCATCCTCGACGAGGTTGAGCACGCGGTCGACACCCATGAACGCGAGCATCGCGACGTCATCTTGATCGAGGGGGTAGGCACCGATCAGCAGCCCATCGTCGATGTCGGCAAAGCCATACGTCCGGAACCACGTCGACACCTCGCAAATCATGGCGGCTCGCGGGACGGATCCACTTTGCCCGCGCGCCGGGCGCGCATGCCGGCACCGGATGCGACCGTCGGCGGACCCCGGAAGCCGCGTCGCCCCGGCGCTAACCTGATCGCATGGCCCTCCGAACCGACACCTTCGATCTCGGCGGGTTGCACCTCACGGCCGGCGAGGGACGCCGGTTTGAACTCGGAATCGGCATCGAGCCTGTCACGCTCGGCGGCGAGCGCTACGTCGTGCAGCCGCCGCTCCTCGACGCCCGGCTCGACGTCTCGCGTACCACCGGAGACGGCTACGTGCTGCGGCTGCGCTTCGAAGCCACACTGGCCGGGCCGTGCATGCGCTGTCTAGAGCCCGCGGGCCCCATCTTCGGCGTCGACGCCCGCGAGGTGTCGCAGCCGGGCGAACACGACGAGCTGGCATCCCCGTATGTCGAGCGCGGAGTCCTCGGCGTCCACGCCTGGGCTCGTGACGCGCTGGCGCTGGTGCTACCGGCGACGGTCCTGTGCCGGCCCGAGTGCGCGGGCCTGTGCCCGGTGTGCGGAGCCGACCTGAACGCCGCCGGGCCCGACCACATGCATGCGAGCGAGCCAGATCCCCGCTGGGCAAAGCTCTCGGAATTGCGCTTCAAGTAACCTCTTTTCGCGATGGCCGTTCCCAAGCAGAAACAGTCCCACGCCCGCACCAGCAAGCGTCGCTCGCAGCACAAGCTCGGCGCTCCGAGCTACAACGAGTGCCCACAGTGCCATAGCCCTCGCCTCCCGCACCGGGTATGCCCGGTGTGCGGCAATTACAAGGGACGCGAGGTGCTCGCTCCCGACGCGGACCAGTCGTCGGTCTGACACGGCGCCATGATCATGGTCGCCGTGGACGCTGGCGGGGCCGACCTCGGGCCCCGGGAGGTAGCCGAGGGCGCGGCGCGCGCTGCCGCCCAGGGCATCGGCGTGCTGCTGTTCGGGCCGGCGGCCGAGATCGGCTCGGTCGCCTCCGGCGTGGAGGTCGTGGATGCACCGGTGTCGATCGCCAAGGCGGCGGACCCGGCGTTCGCCGTGCGCTCCACACCGGAAGCGTCGATCGTGCAGGCCGCGCGGGCGGTGGCTGACGGTCGCGCCGAGGCGCTCGTGTCCGGCGGCTCGACCGGGTCGGCGCTGGCGGCGGGTCTGTTCAACCTCAAGCGTGACCGCGGCATCTATCGGCCGGCGCTGGCCCTGCCGGTGCCGGTTCCGGCGTCACGGCCGGTGCTGCTCCTCGACGTCGGAGCGAATGTCACCTGCCGCCCGGAGCACCTGGTGCAGTTCGCGCACATGGGCTCGGCTTTCGCCCAGGCGGTGATGGGGATCGAGTCGCCGCGCGTTGCCCTGCTGTCCAACGGCGAGGAACCCGGCAAGGGCACCCCGGAGCTGGTCGAAGTGCACGAGCAGCTGGTCGGAGGCGGCGGCGCCGGCCTGCAGTTCGTGGGCAACATCGAGGGCACGCAGGTGACAGATGGCGTCGCCGACGTGGTCGTGATGGACGGCTTCATCGGCAACATCACGCTGAAGCTGATCGAGGGAGTCTCCGGTCGCACGATGCGTGCCATCCGCGACGCGGCGATGAGCTCACCCCGCGCCAAGCTCGGCGGCTGGCTGCTGGCGCCGGCGGTCCGTCGGCTGCGGGACGAGATCGATCCCGAGGGTCCGGGCGGCGCGTACATGCTCGGACTGCGCCGCGTCGGAGTGGTCGCGCACGGACGGTTCACCCGCCGAGGCTTTGCCCGCGCCATCGAGGTCGCCGCCCGAGGGGTCCAGGAGGACGTGATCGGACGCACCCGGGCTGCCCTGGTCACGGCCGGCGCGCTGCGGGGCAGCCGGAGCGAGGCGGACGGCGACAGCTCGTCCGAGTCGACGGCTACGGTGTCGGGCCGATGAATCGCGAGCAGATCTTCGTTCTGATCCGCGACCACCTGGCCGACGAGTTGGAGATCGATCCGGACACGATCCAGGAGTCGACCCGCTTCCGGGAGGATCTCGAAGCGGACTCGCTGGATCTCTACACGCTGGTGCAGGAGCTCGAGGACTCCTACGGCGTGAAGATCTCCGACGAGGAGGCGACCAGGATTCTGACCGTGGGTCAGGCGGTCGAGTTCGTGCTTGCGAGCGGAGCCGGCGCGGCAGCCGGAGCCCCGTCGGCGGCAGCGAGCCAGGGCCCTGAGACTGAGTGACCAACACGCGCACGGACTCGAGCCAACGCCTCGACACGCCCGGGGCGTCGCTCGGCGATCTGCTCGACCGGCTTCCCGAGGAGCTGGCGGGGTCGGTGTTCACGCACGCCTCTTGGACGGTGCGACGCTCGGACTCCTACGAGCGGCTGGCGTTCCTGGGCGACAGCGTGCTGGGACTGGCGGTGACCACCCACCTGTACCCGCGGTTGGAGGCCGAGCGGTTCGGGGCCGGACAGTTGACCAAGGTCCGGGCTCAGGCGGTGTCCGGGCGCTCGTGTCGCGCGGTGGCGGAGCGGCTCGAGATCCCGGAGCGACTCAGGACGGCTGCGCCGCTCAACGCCGGGCCGACGGTCGAGGCGCTGATCTCGACCGAGCGGGTTCTGGCCTCGGTGATCGAGGCGGTGATCGGGGCGTGCTATCTGACGTTCGGCTACGAGACGACGGCGATCGCGGTGGTGGACGCGTTTGGACCCGAGATCGAGGACGCGCTCGAGCACCCGGTGGACTACAAGTCGGCCTTGCAGGAGCGCCTGGCCCGGCGCGGCGCGCTGGTCAGCTATTCGGTCGAGGAGGAACAGGGTCCGCCGCACAACCGTACGTTCTCGATCAGCGCCACGATCGACGGTGTCGAGGTGGGCCGGGGCACGGGCCGCAGCAAGAAGGACGCCGAACAGGAGGCCGCCCAGGCGGCGCTCGAAGCACTCGAGGAGTAGTCCCCGATTCGTGTACCTGAAGTCGATCACCCTGAAGGGCTTCAAGTCGTTCCCCGACCGGACCCGACTCGAGTTCGGCCCGGGCGTCAGCGTGATTGTCGGGCCCAACGGCTCGGGCAAGTCCAACGTGACCGACGCCGTGCTGTGGGCGATGGGCGAGCAGTCGCCCGTGGCGGTCCGCGGCCAGTCCATGCAGGACGTCATCTTCGGCGGTGCCCCCGGCCGCCAAGCCGGTAAGGGGGCGGAGGTCGAGCTGGTGCTCGACGATGCCGACGGGTCGCTGGGCTTGGGGGTGCCCGAGGTCGCGATCGTGCGCCGGCTGGATCGCAACGGCGAGGGGGAGTACCGCCTGGCTGGCGCTCGATGCCGGCTGGTCGACGTGATTGAGCTGCTGTCCGACACGGGTCTGGGCAAGGAGATGCATTCCGTCATCTCGCAGGGCCGGGTCGAATCGATCGTCACCTCCAAGCCCCGCGATCGCCGGCTCCTGATCGAGGAGGCCGCCGGTCTGGGCAAGCACCGCAAGCGCCGGCGCCGGGCACAGCTGAAACTCCAGCGCACGCAGGACAATCTCGATCGCGCGCTTGACGTCGAGCGCGAAGCCCGATCTCGGCTGCGACCGCTCAAGCGGCAGGCCGAGGCGGCCGAGTTGCATGCCCGGCTCGAACGTCAGTCGCTCGAGGCCCGCTGGGAGCTGGGCCGGGACCGCCTGCGCGGGCGACGCCTCGAGCTGGAGCGGGCGAAGGCGTCCGCGGCGCAAGCCCGGGACCGGCGCGAGCAGGTCGAGCGGCGCCTGGAGGCGGTGGGTCAGCGCCGCCAGTCGGCCGAGGACGCGCTGGCGCGTCGCAGCGCCGAACGCGAGGAGCTGTCAGGGCGCTGTTTCCTGGCGCAGTCCGCGGCCGAGCGGGTGGGCTACCGCGCCGACGCCGCCCGCGCGGCGGCCGCCACGATCCAGGCGCGCCTGACCCGGGCCCGCGCCGCGATCGAGGCGCTGGAGGCCGAGTCCAAGCAGGATGTGCCCGATCCGGGCGCCGGTGAACGAATCGCGGGGCTGGAAACCGAGCTGGCGGCACTGGAGCGCGATCGCGAAGCTGAGCTGGCCCGCCAGCTCGCCGAGCTGGAGCAGCAGCTCATGGCGGCCACCGACGCAGCCGCGCAGCACGCCGACGCCGTCGAGCAGCTGCGGCTCGAGCGCGAGCAGGCGGACGCCCAGCTGGAGCACGCCCGCGCCGCCGTGCGCGAGGCGGAGCGAGACATCGAGGCGACGCGGCGCGAGGCAGCCCGGGTAGGCGGTGAGCTGGCCGCCGTCAATCAGTTCATCCGCAGCCAGGCCGCGCTACCCGGAGCGCCGGCGTCGCTCGCCGACCAGCTCGAGGTCGACTCGGGCTACGAGCTGGCGCTGGCCGCGGTGCTCGATGGCCGGCTGCGGGCGGCCGTGGTCTCCGACCGCGATGCCGCCCAGGAGTTGCTGGATCAGGCCGGCCCGGACGGCGGCCGAGCGCTGGTGCTGGGTTCGGAGGAGAGCGCGAATGCCTCCGGCGACGGCGCGGCGGGACCCGGTTCCGAGCGTCTGGCGGAGCTCGTGCGGGGGCCCGCAGACACACTCGCGCTGGCCCGCGTGCTGCTGCGCGACGCGTGGGTGGTGGAGTCGCTCCATGACGTGCCCGACACGTTCTCCGGGATTGCCGTCACCCGGGCAGGCCGGGTGTGGTCGACGGTTTCACGCGAGGTCCGCCAGGCCCCCGCCGCGGGCGAGGAGCGCGTGCTCGCCGAGCGCAATCGCCGCGAGCAGCTGCTGGCCGCCAGCGAGACCGCCGCCGCCGCCGAAGCGAGCGCCTCCGCGGCTCTGGAGAAGGCCGCGGCCCGGCTGGGTCAAGCCGAGTCCGAGCGCGAGCGGGCTACCCAGGCGCACCGCGTCGCCGGGCGTACGCGCGACGACGCCGCCGAGGAGGTCCGGCGCCTGCGGGCGCTGATCGAGCGCCGCCGAGCCGACGCCGACGCCGGTCCCGACGCCGGGCGACGCGCTCAGCTGCGGGCGGAGCTCTCAGTGCAGCAGGGAGCGCTGGAACGCGCCGAGCGGGAGCGCCGCGAGCGCAGCGACAGGATCGGCCACATCCAGGCGGCGATCACGCGCGACGAGGCGCTGGGGCCGGAAGTGGCCGCCGTGATCGACGCGCTTGCGTCGGCGGCGGACGCGATCGCCTTCCGGCGCGCGGCCTTCGAAGCCGCGCTGGCGGCCGACCGCGTAGCCGACGAGCACGTGACCGCGGAGCTGCGCGCGTGCGCGCAGGAGGAGGCGACGCTGCACGGCGAGCTGCACCGCGAGAACGAGACGCTGACCGAGAACGAGGTTCAGCTGCAACGCGTGCGTGACCAGGCCGAGGAATCCGAGCACGAGCTCGAGTCGCTCGCCTCACGCCTGGAGCTGCAGGCAGCGCCCGCCGACGAGGGGCTGAGCGAGGAGCAGCGCGAGGCGCTGCTGACCCGGGTCGAGCGGCTTGGGCGCCGCCGCGAGCAGCTCGGTCCGGTCAACCCGCTGGCGCAGGAGGAGTACGCCGAGGCCGTGGCCCACGTGGAGGATCTCGAGAGCCAACGCGAGGATCTCGAGACCGCGCTGCGGGAGCTCGAGAAGCTGATCCTCGACACCGACCGTCAGATCCGGGAGACGTTCGAGACCACGTTCGACGCCGCCGCCCGCAACTTCGAGGAACTGGCCGGGCAGTTGTTCCCGGGCGGGACGGGGCGGCTGCGTTTGGTCACCGAACGCGAGGGGCCGCCACGCGTACTGGGCGGGCAGCCAGCGCCGGGCTCACCTGAGGTTGGAGATGAAGCGGGTCCGGCCGACGAGTCCGAGGACGATGGCTCCGAAGAGGATCTGTTGGGAGTGGAGATCGAGATCACGCCCGCCGGCAAGGAGATGAAGCGCCTCACGCTGCTGTCCGGCGGCGAGAAGTCGATGACCGCGTTGGCATTTCTGTTCTCGGTATTCCTGGCGCGCCCGTGTCCGTTCTACATCCTCGATGAGGTCGAGGCCGCGCTGGACGACCTCAACATCGACCGCTTCCTCCGGCTGCTGCGTGAGTACGCGCAGCGTGCGCAGTTCATCGTCGTCACCCATCAGAAGCGGACGATGGAGGCGGCGGACTCGCTGTACGGGGTGTCGATGGGAACGGATGGGATCTCGAAGGTGATCTCCCAGCGGCTGCCGCAGGAGGACGCTGCGTAGCCCGATGGCTCGCGAGTGGCAGGATCTATTCATCGTCGAGGCGGCGGAATCGCCCGAAGGGGAGTCCGAGTCGAACCCTGAGGAGCGGCGGATCGGGCGCTTTCGCCGGCTACGGGAGAACCTGCGCAAGACGCGTCAGGCACTCAGCAGCGAAATCCAGGCGACGCTGTTTGAGGACCTGAGCGACGAGACCTGGGAGCGGCTGGAGGAGGCCCTGATATACGCGGACGTCGGCGCCACCACGACCGCACAGGTGGTCGAGCAGCTCGAGCGCGAGGCCGGGGGCGGCCAGATCTCGGGCGGCGAGGCGTTGACCGAGCGGCTCACGGAACTGCTGGCCGACATCGCCCGCACGGGCGATGACCACATCGACCTGACGCCCCGGCCCACGGTGATCCTGGTGGCCGGCGTCAACGGCACCGGGAAGACCACCACGGTGGGCAAGCTGGCGTGGCATCTGCGCCGGGAGCTCGGGCGGGAAGTGGTGCTGGGAGCGGCGGACACGTTCCGCGCGGCGGGCGTCGAGCAGCTCGGGCTGTGGGCGCAGCGGGCCGGGGTGGCGTTCGTCCAAGGAGAGCCGGGGGCTGACCCGGGCTCGGTGGCCTACGACACGGTCGCGGCCGCGCAGCGGGACGGCGCCGACGTAGCGATCATCGACACCGCCGGCCGGCTGCACACACAGGACGACCTGATGGGCGAGCTGGCCAAGGTCCGGCGTGTGATCGCCAAGCAGATACCCGAAGCGCCGCACGAGACGCTGCTGACCGTCGACGCCACCACCGGGCAGAATGGCCTGCGGCAGGCGCGATTGTTCTCCGAGGCGGTCGACGTGAGCGGACTGGTGCTGACGAAGCTGGACGGCACGGCCAAGGGTGGCATCGCGCTGGCGATCGCGCACGAGCTCGGGATCCCGGTCAAGCTGATCGGCATCGGAGAGCAGCTGGAGGATCTGCGGCCGTTCGAGCCGAGCGAGTTCGCGCAGGCGCTGATTGGGTAGCTCCCGGCTTGCCAGCGGGGCGGGGACCGGAGTAGGTCACTTGTCGAGGTCGGCCCGAATGAACCGATCGAGAGTTGTGCGACGGTTTGGCGCCGCACTGATGGCGTTCGGCGCGCTGGTGGGGACGGAATGAGCAGCGTGTCGTGACCGGAGCTCCGTGGCGCTAAGCTCGCCGCGCGATGTCATGGGTTGTATGGGTGATCGCGGCGGGCGCCTTCGGGATCGGCGAGATGCTGACCACGAGCTTCTTCCTCGCCCCATTCGCGCTGGGGGCGGCGCTGGCAGCAGTGGTTGCCGTCGCGGGCGCGGGCACGCTGGCATCGTGGATCGTGTTCGTGTTCGCCTCGCTGCTGACATTGATTGTGGTGCGTCCGATCGCGATCTCGCACTTGCACACGCCGCCGCAGCTGCGCACCGGAGCCGCGGCGCTGATCGGCAAGCAGGCGATCGTGCTCGAGCGGATCGAGAACGGCGCCGGCGTAGGCTGCGTGCGGATCGACGGCGAAGTGTGGACGGCGCGGTCGCTGGACGATGACGAGGTGATCGAGCCGGGCACGCGCGTAGAGGTAGTCGACATCAAAGGCGCCACGGCGCTTGTGACCGAATAGGAGAGGGGCAATGGCTGGAGCAATCGTCGCGATCGTGGTGGTCGTGTTCCTAGTGATCTTGTTCGCGCGGACGATCCGCATCGTGCCGCAGGCGAAGGCCGGAATCGTGGAGCGCCTGGGGCGCTATAACCGCACGCTCACTCCGGGCCTGACCGTGCTGATGCCGTTCGTCGACCGGCTGAAGCCGCTGATCGATCTGCGGGAGCAGGTGGTGTCGTTCCCGCCGCAGCCGGTGATCACCTCGGACAACCTGGTCGTGCAGATCGACACCGTTCTGTACTTCACCGTCAACGACGCCAAGTCGGCCACTTACGAGGTGGCGAACCCGCTCCAGGCGATCGAGCAGATCACGGTCACCACCCTGCGCAACGTGATCGGGTCATTGTCGCTCGAGGATGCGCTCACCAGCCGCGACCACATCAACGCGCAGCTGCGAGGCGTGCTGGACGAGGCCACCGGCAAGTGGGGCATCCGGGTGAACCGCGTCGAGATCAAGTCGATCGATCCTCCGGGCACGATTCAGGAGGCGATGGAGAAGCAGATGCGCGCCGAGCGCGACCGCCGCGCCGCGATCCTCAACGCGGAGGGCGTCAAGCAGTCGCAGATTCTCACCGCCGAGGGCCAAAAGCAGGCGGCCGTGCTCACCGCCGAGGGCCAGAAGCAGGCGGCGATCCTGCGGGCGGAGGGCGAGGCCAAGGCGATCCAGACCGTGTTCACGGCGATCCACGAGGGCAAGCCCGACCAGCGCCTGCTCAGCTACCAGTACCTGCAGATGCTGCCGCAGCTCGCCCAGGGCGATGCCAACAAGGTGTTCGTGATCCCGTCCGAGTTCGCCGAAGCGTTCGGGGGTATCGCGCGGGCGTTCACCGAGAACACCAACAGCCTGGATCCCTCCGGGCGCTAGCCTCAGGGCCGAGCCACCCTCGTGTTCGATTCGCTCGCCGAAAAGCTCCAAGCCACGCTCGCCGACGTCCGCGGTCGCGGCACGCTGACCGAGGACGATGTCTCCGCCGCAATGCGCGAGATCCGCCTGGCGCTGCTTGAAGCCGACGTCAACTTCAAGGTGGTCAAGAGCTTCACGGACGCGGTCAAGGAGCGGGCGCTGGGAGCGGACGTGATCGGCCAGCTCAACCCGGGCCAGCAGGTGGTGAAGATCGTCTCCGACGAGCTCACCGAGCTGATGGGCGGGGCGGCGCGCGAGTTGTCGTTCTCGCCCCGTCCGCCGACGATCGTGTTGATGGCCGGCCTGCAGGGATCGGGCAAGACGACCGCCGCGGCCAAGCTCGCCCGCTATCTCCGCGAGCAACATTCCTCCTCGGTGGCGGTGGCGGCCTGTGACGTGTATCGGCCGGCAGCGGTGGACCAGCTGATCAAGGTCGGGACGCAGGCGGGCGCGGACGTGTACGAGCAGGGCACCGATCGCGATCCGGTGAAGATCGCGGCCTGGGCACGCGACCGCGCGATGAGTGAGGGCAAGGACGTCCTGATCATCGACACAAGCGGCCGCCTGCACGTCGATCAGGAGCTGATGGCCGAGCTGGCGAACATCCGCAAGGCGGTCAAGCCGCACGACATCCTGTTGGTCGTCGATGCGATGACCGGCCAGGACGCGGTCAACGTCGCGGAGCAGTTCGCCGAGGTTGTGCAGTTCGACGGGGTGGTGATGACCAAGCTCGACGGCGACGCTCGCGGCGGCGCAGCGCTGTCGGTCAAGGCCGTGACCGGCAAGCCGATCCTGTTCGCCTCCACCGGCGAAAAGCTCGACCAGTTCGAGCGCTTCCACCCGGACCGGATGGCACAGCGGATCCTGGGCATGGGCGACGTCATGACCCTGATCGAGAAGGCCGAGTCGGCCTATGACGAGCAGCAGGCGGCGGAGCTCGAGCGCAAGATCCGCAAGCAGGAGTTCGGGCTCGACGATTTCCTGGAGCAGCTTCGGCAGGTGCGCCGGCTGGGGCCGCTGCAATCGCTGCTGGGGATGATCCCCGGGATGGGCAAGGAACTGCGCGGGGTCAAGGTCGACGAGCGCGAGTTCGACCGGATCCAGGCCATCATCCTGTCGATGACGCCCCACGAGCGCCGGCATCCGGAGCTGATCAAGGGATCGCGCCGACTGCGGATCGCGCGGGGGTCGGGAACCAATGTCCAGGCCGTCAAGGCGCTGATCAAGCAGTTCGAGCAGATGCGCAAGATCATGCGCCAGGTCTCCCAGGGCCGGATGCCCGACTTGGGCGCGCTGATGCGACAGGCGCGCTGAGACCCGGCACGCTAACCTCGTCAGCTCCCATGGCCGTACGACTTCGACTGACACGCATCGGCGGACGCAAGAACCCGATCTGGCGGGTGGTGGTCGCTGATCAGCGCTCCAAGCGGGACGGGCGCGTGATCGAGACCGTCGGGCACTACAACGCCCAGACCAACCCCTCGACGATCGTCCTCGACGAGGAGCGCATCCGGGATTGGCTGGCTCGCGGCGCGCAGCCGACGGACACGGTTCGCAAGCTGCTGCACACACAAGGCATCCGGTAGCGCCGGGCCGCCGTGAAGGAGCTGCTCGAGTACCTGGCCCGCGGACTGGTGGAGCGGCCCGACGATGTCCAAGTGAGCGAGGTGGCCGAGGACGACGGCACGCTCGTGCTGGAGCTGTCGGTGGGGGAGGACGATTACGGCAACATCATCGGCCGGGGCGGCCGGACCGCGACCGCGCTTCGGACCCTCATCAAGAGCGCCGCGGTCAAGGACCGGCGCCGCGTGTTCGTGGACATCGTCGACTCCTAGATCTGAACCAGCCAAGCGATGAAATGGAAGCGAGCCGGGCTTGGCTTCGCGCAGGCAGAGTCGGCAGTCCACACGGACTCGACGGCAGCTTCCACGTCAACGACCCGCGCCCACAGCTGCTGAGAGCCGGCGCCAGCGTGACGATTGGCGAGCGGACGCTGAGGATCACCCGCCGCGCCGGCACGGACCGGCGTCCGCTGGTGCGCCTCGAGGGCCACGACGATCGCCCGGCGGCCGAGGCCCTGCGCGGGTCGGAGTTGCTCGTTCCGCGCCCGGAGGCGCCCGAGCTGGGTCCCGACGAGTGGTGGGCCGAGGATCTGGAGGGGTGTGCAGTCCTGGACGGCGAGGTCGTCGTGGGTACCGTGCGGCGTCTGCTGGCACTTCCATCCTGCGAGGTACTGGAGGTGGCACGCGCACCGGGAGAAGCGGACCTGCTGGTACCGCTGGTGAGCGACGCGGTGCGGCGCGTGGATTTGGAGCGCCAAGCGATCGACGTCGATCTGAGCTTCCTGGGGGAGGCGTGATGGAGATCGACGTGTTCACGCTGTTCCCCGATGCGTTCGCGTGGTTCGAGTCCCAGCGCCATGTCGCCAACGCGCTGGCGGGCGGCCTGCGCCTGGGCTACGTCAACTACCGCGACCACACGCCGCTCGCGGCCGGGCAGGTCGACGACACGCCGTTCGGCGGCGGAGCCGGGATGGTGCTGCGGGTCGATGTGGTCGAGGCCGCCCTGCGGGCGCGCTACGGGTCGGACCCGGTGCAGCTGCGCCGACAGCGGCGGGTGCTCGCGCTCGTCCCCGGGGGCCGGGTGCTCGACGAACAGCTGGTGCAGGAGCTGGCGGGCGAGCCCGCGCTGACGCTCCTGTCGGGCAGGTACGAAGGGCTGGATGAGCGGGTGCTGGAGCACTTCGTCTCCGACCGGCTCTCGATCGGCCGATACGTACTGGCCGGGGGCGAGCTGGCGGCGATGGTGGTGTGCGACGCGCTGATCAGAAAGCTGCCGGGAGCGTTGGGGCACGAGGACTCGGCGATCGAGGAATCGTTCAGCGCGGCGCTTCAGGGAGCGCCCGAGTATCCGCACTACACAAGGCCGGCCGAGTACCGGGGCTGGCACGTGCCCGACGTGCTGCTGTCCGGTCACCACGCCCGTATCCGGGAGTGGCGTCTGGGCCAGAGCCGGGCTCGAGCCGAGTCGGATCTGGGCCCGGGGACCGGGCCGTCTCCCGCCGCGGGTCCGCTACCATAGGCCGCCCGCGCGGGGCGGGGCTTGCGCAGATCGCGCTGATGGCCCCACCACCGGATCCTCTCGCCGGTGCGGCCGGCGCCCTCACTCGCCATGAGCACCGTAATCGACAGCCTGGAGCGTGCCCAGCTCCGACGTATACCGGCGTTCGGCGCCGGCGACCGGCTGCGGGTGCATTTCCAGGTGATCGAGGGCACTCGCCGGCGGACCCAGGTGTTCGAGGGCGTCGTGATCAAGCGCCAGGGCCACGGCGCGAGAGAGACGTTCACGGTTCGCAAGCAGTCCTTCGGCGTCGGCGTGGAGCGTACGTTCCCGCTGCACTCCCCGAAGATCGAGCGGATCGAGGTCGCCTCTCGCGGCGACGTGCGCCGCGCCAAGCTGTACTACCTACGGGGTCGGGTGGGCAAGCGCGCGCGGGTCCGTGAGCGCCGCTCGACTGGCCCGGAGGAGTTGGTGGAGCGCGACCTGCTACACGCGCCTGAGCCTGACGAGCTCGAGCCCGACGCCGTGGCGGACGAGGAGATCCCTGGGGAGGTCCCCGACGCGGAGGAGCCGGCGGCCGAGGCTGCCGAGGCGCGGGAGGGGGAGGTCGTTGAGGAGCCGGCGGCGGAAGCCGCCGAGGAGCCGGGGGCGGAAGCTGCCGACGAGCCGGGGGCGGCTGGGGACGAACCGCCGGCTGCCGACGTCGCGGAGGAGCCCGAGGCCCCCACGAACGCCCCGCCCGGCGACGAGCAGGTGTGACCGCGACCAAGAAGTCGGTGGCGGGCTCTGTCGGGGAGCTCGTGGTGATCGTCGCGATCGCGATCGGGCTGGCGCTCGCGATCCAGGCGTTCGTGGTCAAGCCGTACCGAATCCCCAGCGGCTCGATGCTACCCACGCTGCACATCAACCAGCGGGTGCTGGTGGACCGGATCGGCACCCACTTCAGCACGCCGCACGTCGGTGACATCATCGTGTTCCATCCCCCGAAAAACTACTCAGAGGGATGTGCCAATCCCCACGAGGGCGAGAATCAGGCGGGTCAGGACGGGGCCAAGCCTTGTGGCGTGCAGCAGACCCAGATTTCCTCGGAGACATTCATCAAGCGCGTCGTCGGTCTCCCCGGGGATCGGATCTCGATCGTGAACGGCCACGTGATCCGAAATGGCGTGACGGAGAAGGACGCCTACACCGTGCCCTGCGATGGCAACGGCGCCTGCAACTTCCCTGGCACGATCACGATCCCCCGCGGCGACTACTACATGATGGGCGACAACCGGCCCGACTCGGAGGACTCGCGCTTCTGGGGGCCCGTCCCGAAGGCGTGGATCATCGGCAAAGCATTCTTCACCTACTGGCCGCCCGACCGGATCGGCTTCCTCTAGAAAGGGCGCCTGAACTGATGAAGAGCGCGCAGAGGAGCCCATTGAAGGGCGCGGGCGAGCTGGTCGTGACGGTGGCGGTCGCGGTGGGACTGGCGCTGCTGATTCAGGCGTTCGTTGTCAAGCCCTACCGGATTCCGAGCCCCTCGATGGTCCCGACGCTGCGGGTCGGACAGCGGGTGCTCACCAACCGGCTGATCAACCATCCCAGCGTGGGCGACATCATCGTGTTCCATCCGCCCAAGGGCGCCGATCCGCTGACTCCGAACTGCGGCTCACCCAACCAGGGAGCGGGACACACACAGGCGTGTGACACGCCGACCGCCGGAGAATCAAGTCAGACCTTCATCAAGCGCGTGGTGGGCGGTCCCGGGGATCGGATCGCGATCGTCAACGGCCATGTGATCCGCAACGGTGTCCGGGAGAAGGACACCTACATCGAACCGTGCGGCACGGATCCTTCGTGCAATTTCCGCACACCAATCGTGATTCCGCCCGGCAACTACTTCATGATGGGCGACAACCGTGGCGCGTCAGACGACAGCCGTTTCTGGGGACCCGTACCCAACAAATGGGTCATCGGCGTCGCCTTCTTCACCTACTGGCCACCCGACCGGATCGGCTTCCTCTAAGCGCGGCAAGCGCCCGGTCCGGCCCAAGCGCCCGGCTCGCCGCCTGTTCGCGTTCGACCGCGGGCTTGGCTTCCGGTTCGTGGCCGGCGCCGACGAGGCCGGGAGGGGCTGTCTGGCCGGCCCACTGGTGGCGGCGGCCGTTTTGTTCGATCTGGACCGGATCGGCCCGGCGGAGGTCCGCGCGCTGGGTCTGCTCAACGACTCCAAGCAGCAGACGCACGAGGCGCGGGCGCAACTGTTCCCCGTGATCCTGCGGCTGGCCGCCAAGGTTGCGGTGATCTCCAGGTGCGCGCCGGGAATCGACGCCCGAGGCCTGCATGTGACCAACCTGGCGGCGTTGCGCGACGCGCTCGGGCGTGTGGCCCGCCCCGGCTGCGTGTGCCTCAGTGACGGCTTCCCGGTGGCTGAGCTGCGCCACGAGCAGCGGGCCGTGATCGGCGGCGATGCCAAGAGCGCGGCGATTGCCGCCGCCTCGGTGATCGCCAAGGAGACGCGCGATCGCTACATGCGTCGCGCCGACGCCGCCCACCCGGGCTGGGAATTCGCGCAGCACGTCGGCTACGCCACGCCTGAGCATCGGGACGCGATCGAGCGACTGGGCGTCTCGCCGCTGCACCGGCTGTCGTTCCAGTCCGCGGCCTATCAGCAGCTGGCGCTCGAGGGCGACTCAGAAGGCGCCCTCCAGGTGCTCGATCCCCACGAACCTCCCATGGGCATCGAAGGTGATCCCGATGGCGTCGAACCTGATCGTCTCGGCGTAGGGCCGCCCGGTCCGCTGACACAGCCAGGCGCCGGCCATCCGGCGCACGCGTGAGCGCTTGCCCTGATGAAGCGCCTCGAACGGGGTGCTCTCACCGGGCCGCAGCCGCCGGCTCTTGACCTCGCAGAAGGCCAAGGTGGTCCCGTCGAAGGCGACGATGTCGAGCTCG
The DNA here is from genome assembly GCA_963803475.1 of uncultured Solirubrobacterales bacterium. Classification (GTDB taxonomy): domain Bacteria; phylum Actinomycetota; class Thermoleophilia; order Solirubrobacterales; family Solirubrobacteraceae; genus Palsa-465. The sequence goes on along the minus strand of CAWDMR010000006.1, from coordinate 700,416 downwards.
CCCCAGCGGGTGCGGTAGTTGCGCTCGACGATCTCGAAACCGCGGCGCTGGAGGTGCTGGGCGGCGAGCTGCTCACCGAACGCTCCCAGCTGCCGGCGGACGTCGTTGCTCATCGCCGGCGACGCTACGCCTGACCGTGTGAGGTGTGGTTGACGCTGCGCGCCGATTCTGCGCCCGGCGGCGACTGGGGGCGGCGCACAAACGACACACGGCGTGACCCACGTGTCACACGCCCAGGCGTAGCGTCAGCGCCATGCTGGCGCGGGTCGTCACATTCGCGATCGACGGCGTCGATCCGCGGCAGGTGTGGGTCGAGGTCGACATTCGCTCCGGCCTGCCCGCGTTCACGATCGTCGGGCTCGGCGACGCCACCGTCCGCGAGTCCCGTGATCGGGTTCGCTCGGCGGTGCAGAACTCGGGCTTCGAATTTCCCCAGACCCGGATCACGGCGAACCTGGCCCCGGCGTTCCTGCGCAAGGTAGGGCCGGGGTTCGACGCTGCCCTGGCGCTCGGAGTGCTGGCCGCCAGCGGCCAGATCCCGCCGGGGGCACTGCGATCGTGGGCGGTGTTCGGAGAGCTGTCGCTGGGCGGCGAGCTGCGTGACTCGCCAGGCGCGTTGGCGGTGGCCGAGGGAGCGCACCGCGCCGGGCTCACGCGGCTGATCGTGCCGCGGGGCCGGGCCCGCGAGGCCGCGCTGGTGGAGGGCCTGCAGATCGCCGGCGTCTCGAGTCTGGGTGCCGCCGCCGAGGTGATCCGCGGCGGCGAGCCACCGCCGCTACCCACCACGTGCGGAGCACCGCCGGCGACGACGGCCGAGCCCGATCTGGCGGATGTGCGCGGCCACGCGGCGCCTGTGTTCGCGCTGCAGATCGCGGCCGCGGGCGCCCACAACCTGTTGTTCGAGGGGCCGCCGGGCACGGGCAAGACGATGCTGGCGCGGAGGATCCCGGCCATCCTGCCGGCCATGAGCCGCACCGAAGCAATCGAGGTGACGCGCATCCACAGTGTCGCCGGGATCCACGCCGACGGTCTGATCGCGCGGCGTCCGTTCCGCGCGCCGCATCACACAATCTCGCCTGCCGGGCTGGTCGGCGGCGGCAACCCGCCTCGCCCGGGCGAAGCCACGCTCGCCAATCACGGCGTCCTATTCCTGGACGAGCTATCCGAATTTCAGCGTGGAAGTCTCGAGGCCCTGCGCCAGCCGCTGGAAGATGGGTGCGTATCGATCGTCCGGGGCCAGCGCGCGCTGGCGTTCCCGACGCGCTTCATGCTCGTGGCGGCCACCAACCCGTGTCCTTGCGGCTTCGCCGGCGTGGGCGATCGATGCGGTTGCGGCGAAGCCGAGCTGAGGCGCCACCGCCGCCGGCTGAGCGGACCGCTGCTTGACCGCATGGACCTCCTGGTGGCCGTCGAGCGGCCCACCGAGCGCGAGCTCCAAGCCGGTCCGGCCGCGGACTCGGCCGGGGCCCGCGAGCTGGTAGCCGAGGCCCGCGCGCGCCAACGCGCTCGTCTGGCCGGCAGCTCGGCTCGCTGCAATGGCGAGATGGACGGGCGGCAGGTGCGGCAGTACGTGAAGCTTGACGGCGACGCGGAGCGGGCGCTGGCGCGCGCCTACACAATGGGGGCGCTGAGCGCCCGAGGCCGCCATCGGGTGCTCCGAGTGGCCCGTACGATTGCGGACCTGAGGGCGCACGACAGCGTGACTCACCGCGATGTGATGACTGCGCTCAGCCTCCGCCAGCGGATGTCGGCCGAAGAGGTGCTGGCGGCGTGAGCGCCTGCGAGCGGTGCCTGGCCCGGGCCTGGCTGCTCGGCCGGCTGGGCGCCCATCTGGAGCTCGCGCGCGGGAACATCTCGACGGTGCTGTCGCTGGCCGACGGCGAGCTGATCGAGGCCGTCGGCGGCCGGCAGCGGCGGGAGATCCGGCACGGGTTGGACGATTTCGACCCGGAGCGGGCGCGGGTCCGCTGCCAGGTGGCCGGGGTTGAGATCCTGTGCCGCTGCGAACCCGCGTATCCGGCGCGGCTGCGGGCGCTCGAGGCGCCACCCGCCGTGCTCCACGTCGCGGGCGGCTCCCGGCGGTTTGTGGACCTCGCGACACTGGAGCCGGTGGCGATCGTCGGGGCCCGGAAGGCATCCGGCTACGGGCTCGAGGTGGCACGGTCGCTCGGCCGCGGGCTGGGGGCCGCGGGCGTCACGGTGCTGAGCGGCATGGCCTTGGGCATCGACTCCGCGGCGCACGCGGGCGCGCTCGACGCCGCCAGCGGGACGGTGGCGGTCCTTCCCGGTGGTGCCGACCGGCCCTATCCGCCCAGCAAGCGGGGGCTGTACCAGAGGATCTGCCAGAGCGGCGCGGCCGTGTCCGAGCTGCCGCCCGGCGCGGCGGTGTGGCGCTGGACGTTCCCGGCGCGCAACCGCATCATCGCCGCGCTGGCGGCCCTGACGATCGTGGTCGAGGCCGGTCCCCGCTCGGGTGCCCTGCTGACGGCCGGGATCGCGCGCGGCCTGAGCCGCCCGGTGGGCGCGGTGCCCGGGCGCGTGACGTCACCGCTCGCCAAGGGACCAAATCGGCTGATCGCCACTGGCGCTTACGTGGTGCAGGGCCCACAGGACGTGCTCGACGCACTGTTCGGTGCCGGCGTTCGAGTCGCACTGAGTGCCCAACGGCCCCCACTCGACGGCGAGCGTGCGGCGCTGCTGGGGGCGATCGCCGGCGGGGCGGAGACCTCCGCGGCGCTCGCGCGAGCCGGGCTCAGCACCGAGGACGGCTTGGCGGCGCTCGCCGAGCTCGAGCTCGGAGGCTACGTGCGGCGCGGACCGGGCGGGAGGTTCTCGGTCGTGCCATGAGGGGACGGGAGGCTGTCCGATAAGCGTGAACTATTCACACTTATCGGACAACGTCCTGCAGGGGAGAAGCGACCGCCCGGGGCCGCGCCGCCCACCCCGGCCCCCAGCGATCGCCCACCGCCCCGCGTTCCGGGCCGGGGCCGGGGCCCACGCCCGCCAACCCCGCGCAAGTACCCTCGCGTCGATGAGTGATCCACGCATGCCGCGGCTGCTGACGATCGCCGGTTCGGATTCGGGCGGCGGAGCGGGGATCCAGGCCGACCTGAAAGCGTTTGCCGCATGCGGCGTGCACGGGACGACGGCCGTCACCGCGATCACGGCACAGAGCACCGTCGGCGTCGACGCGATCCATCCCGTTCCGCCGGAGATGATCGTCGCCCAGGTGCGGGCGGTGCAGGCCGACATCGGCCTCGACGCGGTCAAGATCGGCATGCTGGGAACGGTGCCGACGATCGAGGCGGTGGCGCAGGCGCTGGCCGAGCTGCCGGCGGAGCTGCCGGTGGTGCTCGATCCGGTGATGGTGGCCGAGTCGGGCGCTCAGCTGCTCGAGGCCTCCGCGCGCGCCGCGCTGATCGTGCGGCTGCTGCCTCGCGTGACGGTGGCCACGCCGAACGTCCCGGAGGCGCGTGCGCTGGTGGCGGAGAGCGACGCAGCGACAGCTCGCGACGCGTCGGTCGAGACGCTGGCGCGCCGGGTACATGCGCTGGGGCCGCGGGCGGTGGTCGTTACCGGTGGCCATCGGGAGCAGGCGGTGGACGTGTTCTTCGACGGCCGGGAGCTGGTCGAGATCCCGGGCGAGCGCCATCCGGACGGGGCCGCCCACGGGTCAGGCTGCACGCATTCCTCCGTGCTCGCGGCGAGACTGGCGTGGGGCGATTCGCCGCTTCAAGCCGCGCGGGCGGCCAAACACATCACGGCCCGCGCGATCGCCGGCGGGTTGACTGATATCGGCGCCGGCGCGGGACCCGTGAACGTGCTCGGACTGGGCGTAGGCGCTGACTCCCAAAGTGGCCAGTCTGGGTCGGGAGGATCCCCGTTTTGACATAATCCTGCAGGTGCGCTTCCTGCGGATGAAGCCGGGACACGGCGAGGTGCTGATCGCAGAAGGCGATGCGACCCTCGCTGAGGACGAGCTGCGGCTGATTGAGGAGTTTCGCCGGCAACTCGACGCGGGTATGTGGGCCGCGGTGCCGTTCACCGGCACCGCCGGACGGCGCGATGTGCAGATGGTCCGCACATTCGACGATGTTCCCCGAGATGCCGATCGCGTGATCTTCTTCCCGCGGGCGGCAGGCGGCAGGTAGCCGCCGGCCGCGGTGCTGCTGGCGCTCGTCGCGACCGCGCTGGTGGCGCTGGCACTTCTGTCGGACGTGATCATTCCGTGGATCGACGAGTCGTGGTCGCGGCACCGCGCCCGGCGCCGGCGCGTGCCCGCGCTGACGTACGATCCGGGCCGGGAGCGGCGGGCCGAGCATCGCGCGCGGGCGCTGCTGCGCTCGTGCGTCAACGAGGAGGAGTGGGCCATGTACCGCGACCTCGGGTTCATCCGCGTCTGGGGTACACGGGCCGACGGCCCCCACGAGGGGCCGCGGGCCGGCGGCGCGCCATACGCCTACCTGATCTACCCGCACCGGCCGATCGTGGCTTACGTGCCGCAGACACATCGCCTGCTCAGCGAGTACTGCGTGGCATTCCCGGACGACACCCAGCCGTACGGCAGCGCCCGGCTCCCGGATTCGGACGACATGCTGGCGAAGTGGATGGCCCTGACCGGCGACGAGCGCCGGCTGATCTCGACGGCCAACATGCACCTGCCCGGGCGCCAGCTCGACCCGTCGCAGGTCAGGCGCGATCTGTGGCGCCTGGCGCAATGGGAGCGGGCGCGGATGCGCGTGGCTGCCGACCGCGGGGCATCCGAGCGGATCGACGCCGCCGGGTGAGCACGGCCACGTCTCGCGCCGCGACCACCGACCGCGGCCCAGCCGCCATCTGACGCCGCCGGGTTAGCGCAGCCGCCGCCCGGGGACGCCAGCCCGCTACAGTCCGGGCGCCATGAGCTCTACCAACGGTTCCTTCGATCTCAAGCACCGAAGTCGGAAGCTGACCGAGGGGCCGGAGCGGGCGCCCGCCCGCGCCTACCTGAAGGGCATCGGGTACGACGATGAGGCACTCAGCAAGCCGATCGTCGCGGTGGCGAACACCTGGATCGAGACGATGCCGTGCAACTTCCACCTGCGGGCATTGGGGGCGAAGGTCAAGGAGGGCATCCGCGCGGCCGGCGGCACCCCGATGGAGCTGAACACGATCGCGATCTCGGATGGGATCACGATGGGTACGGCGGGGATGAAGGCGTCGCTCGCCAGCCGGGAGGTGATCGCCGATTCGATCGAGCTGGTCTGTTCGGCGCACATGTTCGATGCCGTGATTGCGATCAGCGGTTGCGACAAGACGATCCCCGGTACGGTGATGGCGCTGTGCCGGCTGGATGTGCCCAGCCTGATGCTGTACGGCGGCTCGATCCTTCCGGGGCGCCTCCACGGCCAGCAGCTCACGATCCAGGAGGTGTTTGAGGCGGTGGGGGCGCACGCGGCCGGACGCATCACCACAGAGCAGCTGACCGAGATCGAGGAGGCCGCCTCTCCGGGTGCGGGTGCGTGCGGCGGGCAGTTCACGGCCAATACGATGGCGATGGCGTTCGAGGTGCTGGGGATATCGCCAGCCGGCTTCTCGATGGTCCCAGCCACCGATCCGCATAAGGCCGACGTCGCCGCGGACGCCGGTCGGCTGGTGCTCGAGGTGCTGAAGCGCGGGCAGAAGCCCAGAGACATCATCACGCGTGAGAGCCTGGAGAACGCGATCGCCGCCATCGCCTGCAGCGGCGGCTCGACCAACGGCGTTCTGCACCTGCTGGCCGTGGCCAAGGAGATGGGCGTGGAGCTGTCGATCGACGACTTCGACCGGATCAGCGAGCGGACGCCGTTGCTGTGCGACCTGAAGCCCGGTGGCCAGTTCGTGGCCCCCGACCTGTATGCGGCGGGGGGCGTGCCGCTGATCCTCAAGCGCCTGAAGGCGGCTGGATTGCTGCATGCCGGCGCGCAGACGGTCAGCGGCCGCACGGTGGGCGAGCACGCCGACGCGGCGGCCGAGGCCGAAGGCCAGCGGGTGGTACGTGCGCTCGATGACCCGATCCAGCCGACCGGCGGTCTCGCGATCCTGCGCGGCAACCTCGCGCCTGAGGGCTGCGTGGTCAAGCTCGCTGGCCACGAGCGCCGCGAGCACGTCGGTCCGGCGCGGGTGTTCGAATCCGAGGAGGACACCATGCGGGCGGTGACCGCGGGCGAGATCAGCTCCGACGACGTGATCGTGATCCGCAACGAGGGCCCGGCCGGCGGGCCGGGGATGCGCGAGATGCTGGCCGTCACTGCCGCGCTGGTGGGCGAAGGGCTTGGCGAAGACGTGGCGCTGATCACCGATGGTCGCTTCTCCGGGGCCACCCACGGCCTGATGGTGGGACATGTCGCGCCTGAGTCGGTCCGCGGCGGTCCGATCGCGGTCGTGCGCGAGGGCGATCGAATCACGATCGACGTCGCGGCTCGGCGGCTGGACGTCGCGCTCAGCGACGAGGAGATCGCCGAGCGCCAGCGCAGCTATCAGCCGCCCGAGCGCCCCTACCCGGGTCCGGCGCTGGCCAAGTATGCGCGGCTGGTGTCGAGCGCCGCCCAGGGCGCGATCACGCGCTAAGAGCCTGTCGCAAAACGCTGGCAGACACCCCGTTTTTGATACATCCTCTGAGGCCACCCTGCGAGAATCGGCCCAGATGGCCGACACCGGGGCGCGCTACCGGTACCACCCGGAGGTGGAGGAGTTCCTGCGCCGGAGGCCGAGCGTGCGCGCGGTGGCGGCGGCATCGGCCGATGACGATGGGCTGGGCGGCGTCCTACGACGAGCTCGGGGAAGGCGAGCTGATCGAGGTGATTTCCTCACTCGATGTCGATGCGCTGGCGCGGCTGCGCGACTACGAGGCCTCGCACGGCCGCCGCGAGCTGGTGCTCGACACGCTGGATCGGAGCCTGGCGCGGCTCCGAGAGCGCGACGAATGAAGGATCCCAGCATTCTCGCGTGAAACAGGCATTGCAAAATCGTTCGGAGGCCTGTGGAGCGGCCGGCGCGAGTCTCGATGCCGGTAGCATCCGCGGCGTCAAGGAGATTCGACGTGGCGCAGCGCGTGTCATACCTACGACCCGCGGTCACACCGGAGAGGTCGGCCAAGAGGACCCACCGCCGGTTGACCGCCAACAAGCGATCCGGTCCCGGGGGACGGTTCGTGGCCGGAGGCGTGCTGGTGGCGCTGCTGCTGATCGGGGGAGCCGCCGCACTGCTGCTCACCTCGGCGAAGGCGAGCCTGACCGCTGATTCGGTGGCGCTGGCGCGCGTGGGGATGCCGCTGGGCGGCGGCAAGGTGGAGAGCGTGAGCGTCGTCACCGGCCCCCACAGCCGCCCGATCCCCGTGGAGCTCAAGGGCGATCAGATCTGGCCCCGCCGGCTGATCCCGGCGCACCAGTTGCTGTCGCTCCAGGTCGTCGTCAAGCGGCCGGGCTGGGTGTCGTGGCTGGCCGGGAACACCGAGACGCTGAAGCTGCAGCTGATGACACCCAGCGCCAGCCTGCGTGAGCACTACCTAACACTGCACGCGGGCGCGCCGTTGCTGCTCGAGTTCAAGCAGCCGATCCGAACCCTCTCGTTCAGCTACGGCGGTCCGCTGGTGCGCCACGTGCTGGTCCACCCGCTGGAGGAGATCCGGCTCAGGCGCACCGCCGACGCGGGTACCGTGACCGTGGCCGCGGCTCCGCGCAGCTGGGAGACCTCGCGCCCGACCGTGATCAGCTGGTTCCCGGCGGGCTCGTCCGCGAGCGCGGTCGCGAGCCCCGCACCGGGCTCGCAGCTGACGCCGCACTCCAAGATCACGCTGACGTTCAGCAAGTCGATCAACGCCGCGCTGGGCTCCAGCCGTCCGCCGGTGTCGCCCACCACGCCGGGCACGTGGCAGGTGGTCGATGCCCACACGATGGTGTTCCAGCCCGTCGGGTACGGCTACGGGCTGGGGGCGCACGTGTCCGTCGGGTTGCCCAGCGGCGTCAGGTTGGTCGGCGGCCAGCAGACCGGCACCTCCGACACGGGGAACTGGACGGTGCCGCCCGGCTCGACCCTCCGTCTGCAGCAGCTGCTGGCGCAGCTCGGCTACCTGCCATTGTCATTCCAGGGCGGCCACGTCGCCACGACGGCGCAGGCACAGGAGAACGCGGCGGTCAAGCCGCCGGGGGGCAAGTTCGACTGGAAGTACGGCAACGTTCCCAGCGCCCTCAAGAGCTTCTGGGCGGCAGGGACCTCCGGGGTGATGACGCAGGGCGCGCTGATGGCCTTCCAAAACGACCACGGACTGACTGCCGACGGGGTCGCCGGGAGCACGGTTTGGCGAGCGCTGATCAACGCGGCCGTGAGCGGCAAGTCGGCCACGTTCGGCTACTCGTTCGTCGAGGTCAACAAGGCCGCTAGTCCCGAGAGCCTGACCCTGTGGCACAACGGTCACACGGTCGTCACCACTCCGGTGAACACCGGGATCAGCTCGGCTCCGACCGCCTCGGGCACGTTCCCGGTGTACGAGCACATCCGGGTGGGGACGATGAGCGGCACCAACCCCGACGGCAGCCACTACGACGACCCCGGGATCCAGTTCATCAGTTACTTCAACGGCGGCGATGCGCTGCACGCGTTCGACCGCGCCCAGTTCGGCTTCCCGCAGAGCCTCGGGTGCGTTGAGATGGAGCTGGGGCCGGCGGGGCAGGTGTGGCCCTACACGCCGATCGGCACGCTGGTCCACGTGGACTAAGTTCCTGGCGAGTAGGAGTCGGGGCCGGCTGCCGTAGCCTTTAGGTTTGTGCGGAGCCGGTCGTTCGTCGCGGTCGTAGTGGGGCTGGCGGTCCTATTTGGCGGTGCCGCTGCGCTGCTGGCCTACGACGCCTCGCAGGCGCACACGATCGCCAGCGGGATCACGGTCGGAGGCGTCGACGTGGGCGGTCTGACCGTCAGGCAGGCCAGCCGCCGCGTGCGCCGCGTGTACGCCGCCCGCCTGGCGCATCCGCTGGTGGTGGACTTCCACGGGCAGCGGTTCGTACTTCACCCCCGGGCTGCACATCTGGCCTCCGATGTGCAGGCCAGTGTCGATCAGGCACTCGAGCGAACCCGGTCAGACGACCTGTTCACGCGCGCGCTGCGCTCGCTCACCGGCGGTCAGATCCACGCGAACATCGATCCGCAGCTGACGTTCTCCGACGCAGCCGTCGCCCGGTTCGCGCGTCGCATCGCCAAGCGGCTCGACCGATCGGCCCGTGACGCGAGCATCACCTACTCCGGCGCGTCGATCGGGCAGGCCGCCAGCCGGACCGGGATCCAGGTGCAGCAGTCGGATCTGGTCGCGCGCATCGACGCCGCGCTCACCGGCGGCGCCCGGTCGCACCGGATCGAGATCCCCGTGATCGCGACTCAGCCCGAGGTCACCACCCGCGCGCTGGCGAAGCGCTATCCGACGATCATCACGGTGGATCGGTCCGGCTTCACGCTGCGCCTGTGGAAGCACCTGCGCCTGGTCCGGAGCTACCGGATCGCGGTGGGGATGGTGGGGCTCGAGACTCCCGCCGGGCTCTACCACGTGCAGGACAAGCAGGTGAACCCGTCCTGGCATGTGCCCAACAGCGCCTGGGCCGGCGCGCTAGCGGGCCAGACGATCCCGCCCGGCCCGCAGGATCCACTCAAGGCGCGCTGGATGGGGATCTTCAACGGCGCCGGGATCCACGGCACGGACGAGCTGTCATCGCTGGGATCGGCGGCGTCGCACGGTTGCATCAGGATGGCGATCCCCGACGTGATCGCGCTCTACGACCAGACGCCGCTGGGTACGCCCGTTTACATCGCATGAAGGGTGGCGGCGCCCGGCGCCGAATAGCGAGAGCGCCCATGCCAGCCCCGGCCGCCACTACGAGAGCTGCGGAGCCCGAGCCGTCGATTGCGGCTCCGTGGCGGACCGCGCTGGAAGCGTTCGACGCGGACCTGCGCCGGCGCGCGGTGGCGACCAAGACCCGGCACGCCTACGCGATCGACTCCGAGCAGTTCGCGGCCTGGGCCAGCGCCCAGAGGCTCCAGCCGGGCTCGATCGACGTTCGCGGCCTGCGCCGGTATGCCGCGGGACTGTCCGAGCAGGGTCTGCTGCCCAGCACCGTGGCCCGCAAGCTGGCCGCCCTGCGCGGTCTGTTCCGGGTCCAGGCCGACACCGGCGCCCGCAGCGACAACCCGGCCGAGCTGCTCAGCTCCCCCAAGAAGCCCCAGCGATTGCCGCGCGTCCTAAAGCCCGAGGAGGTGGTGGCGCTGCTCGACCGGATCCCGGCGACCACGCCGCTCGAGCTGCGCGACCGGGCGCTGTTCGAGCTCGCCTACGCCTCGGGGCTGCGTGCCGAGGAGCTGGTGTCGCTGAGCATCGAGTCGATCGACTTCGACTCCGAGACGGTGCGCGTCGAGGGCAAGGGCGGCAAGACGCGCCTGGTGCCCGCCGGCGAGCATGCGCTGCGCGCGCTCGAGCGCTACCTTGCCCGCGCGCGGCCGGCGCTCGAGACCGGAGACGCCGAGCGTGCCCTGTTCCTGTCCAAGTCCGGCCGGCGGCTCGGCACCTCGGACGTGCGCCGGCGCCTACGCACCTGGGCGCGACAGGCAGCGTCCCGTGCACCCGCGCTCGCCGCTACACACCCGCATGCGCTGCGTCACTCGTTCGCCACTCACCTGCTTGAGGGTGGCGCCGACTTGCGCGTGATCCAAGAATTGCTTGGCCACGCAACGATCTCGACGACACAGGTCTACACTCGGGTAGAGTCGGCGAGGCTACGGTCAGCCTACGCGCGAGCCCATCCCCGTGCGTGACGCCCGATTTCTGGGGGAGAAGAACTGGAGACCAACGTCAAAGCGATCGAGCTTCAGGACCTGTGGAGACGTTACAAGTCCACGGGTGAGGAGCGCGCGCGCGAGCGGCTGGTGGTCGCGTACTCGCCGCTGGTCAAGTACGTGGCCGGGCGCATGAGCTCCGGGCTGCCGGCGCACGTCGAGGAGGCCGATCTCATCTCCTACGGGCTGGGCGGCTTGATCTCGGCGATCGAGCGCTTCGATTTGTCGCGCGAGATCAAGTTCGAAACCTACGCCATCACCCGCATCCGGGGCGCGATCATCGACGAGTTGCGCACGCTCGACTGGGTGCCGCGCTCGGTCAGGGCCCGGGCCCGGGAGTTCGAGCGCGTCAACATGAAGCTCGAGGCCCGGCTGCAGCGCGCGCCCACCGACGAGGAGATGGCGTCGGAGCTGGCGATCAGCCTCCACGACTTCCAGGACGCGCTGATGCAGATCTCCAACTCCACGATCGTGGCGCTGGACGAGCTGTGGAGCGTGTCGGACTCGACTGGCGACCAGGTATCACTGCTCGACACGCTGCCCGACCGCGGCGCCCCCGATCCGCAGATGCTCGTCGACCAGTCCGAGCTGCGCGACCGGATTGCCGACGCGATCGCGGCGCTGCCCGAGCGCGAGAAGCTGGTGGTGGCGCTGTACTACTACGAGAACCTGACGCTGCGCGAGATCGGCGAGGTGCTGGGGGTCACCGAGTCGCGCGTGTCGCAGCTGCACACCAAGGCCGTGCTGCGGCTCCGGTCGAAGCTGGCGGGCGAGATCGACTAGAGCAGGGAGCGCTGCAGCTCGGCGGCCACGGTTGTGGGCGTGTCTGTTAGCTGGCGCCAGGTGTACCGCAGCACGACGGAGCTCGCTGCGCGTACGGGCCAGCTGCGGCAGGTGGATTTCGAGCGCGTCGTTCAGGCCGCCGAGCCGCTCAAAGTCGCGCCAGCGTCGGATCGTCGTAGCGCTGACGCCGACCGCACGCAGCTGGTCATGCCGTGGCAACTCTGTGGCATCGGCGAGTCGATAAGGTCACGGTCCGGCGTTCGAGAGAGAGGAGTAGGCATGCACAAGCCGGCGGATCGGATCCGCAACGTCGCGCTCGTCGGCCACCGCGGCAGTGGTAAGACGTCGCTGCACGAGGCGCTGTTGTTCCAGGCCGGGGTGGTCAACCGGCTGGGCTCGGTGGTCGAGGGCACGACCGTCTCCGACACCGATCCGGACGAGAAGTCGCGACAGATGTCGATCTCCGCGGCCCTGGCCTCGTTCGAGTGGCAGGAACGGAAGGTCAATCTGATCGATACGCCCGGGGACTCGAGCTTCGTCGCCGACGCGCTCGGTGCGCTGCGCGTGTGCGAATCGGCGGTGTTCGTGGTCAACGCCGTGATGGGCGTCGAGGTGCACACCACCCGTTTGTGGCAGCGCGCGGCCGAGCTCGACCTGGCGCGGCTGATCTTCGTCAACATGCTCGACCGCGAGCGCGCCGACTTCTTCCGCACGCTCGAGTCGCTGAAGTCCGCCTTCGGCCAGCACGTGGTCGCCACCGAGATCCCGATCGGCTCCGAGCACGAGGTCTCGGGCGTAATCGACCTGACCAACATGAAGGCTTACCGCTACGAGGGCGCCGGGCGCGACAACTGCACCGAGACGCCGATCCCAGACGAGCTCGAGGCTCAGGCACAGGAGTACCGCGAGAAGCTGATGGACGAGGTCAGCGAGTCCTCCGATGCGCTAATGGAGCGCTATCTGGAGGGGGAGGAGATCTCGCACGAGGAGATCGTCGCCGCGCTCAAGGACGGGACCAACCACGGGGCCATTTTCCCCGTCACCTGCGGCATCGCCACCCGAAACCTGGCCACCAACCGGCTGCTCGACGCGATCGTCGAGGACCTGCCCTCGCCGGTTAAGCACGGTGGTCTAGAGATCGGCGAGCTGACATTGGAGCCGGTCGAGGACAAGGAGACGTTCGCGTACGTGTTCAAGACCCGTGCAGACCCGTTTGCCGGGCGGATCAACATGTTCCGCGTCTACCAGGGCGTGTTCAAGCAGGACTCCCAGGTACTCAACACCCGCACCCACAACAAGGAGCGGATCGGGCAGCTGGTCACCTTCGAAGGCGGTTCGACCGGGCACGCCACCGAATTCGGGCCGGGCGACATCGGTGCGGTAGCCAAGCTCAAAGAGACCAAGGCGGGCGACTGGCTGGCCTCGCGCGATGAGCCGATCACGATGCCGAGCATCAGACTGCCGGCGCCGGTGATGGCGTTCGCCGTCGCCCCCAAGAGCAAAGGCGACGAGGACAAGGTGTTCACCGCGCTGCGCCGGCTCCAGGAGGAGGACCCCACGATCGACCTGCATCGCGACGCGCAGACCGGCGAGCAGATCGTCGCCGGCCTGTCGCAGGTGCACGTCGAGGTCATCGTCGAACGGCTGAAGTCGCGGTTCGGCGCCGAGGTCAACCTCAAACCGCCACGTGTGCCTTACCAGGAGACCATCCGCAAGCCGGCCAAGGCCCACGGACGACACAAGAAGCAGACCGGCGGCCGCGGCCAGTTCGGGGACTGCCACATCGAGATCGAGCCTCTGGAGCCCGGCACGGGCTTCGAGTTCGTCAACGCCATCAAGGGCGGCGTGATCCCGACGGGGTTCATCCCGGCGGTGGAGAAGGGCGTGCTCGAGGCGATGACCGAGGGGGTGGTGGCCGGCTACCCGGTCAAGGACCTGCGCGTGCGGCTGTACGACGGCTCTTACCACACGGTCGACTCCTCGGAGATGGCGTTCAAGGTGGCGGGCTCGCTGGCCATGAAGCAGGCGCTCGAGCAGGCCTCACCGGTACTGCTGGAGCCGATCATGCTGGCCACCGTGAGCGTGCCCGAGGATGCCGTGGGCGACGTGATCGGCGACCTGAACTCCCGGCGCGGCCGGCCGCTGGGAATGGAGCCCTCGGGCGGCGGCATGACCGAGGTCAAGGCCGAAGTACCGATGTCCGAGCTGCTCTCCTACGCCCCCGACCTGCGCTCGATCACCGGCGGCCAGGGCGAGTACACGATGGAGTTCCTGCGCTACGAGGAGGTCCCCGGCCATCTGGCGTCCAAGATCGTGGACGAGGCCCGGGCGGAGAAGGAGGCGGTCAAGGCATAAAAGGCCGGGCCGGAAGCCCGGCCGTGGCATCCGCCTGCGCGATCGAGCCGGTCACCCAGGAGACCGGGAGGATCGGTCGCGCCGGCCCCGAGCTGGACGCGGTTACTGGCGCTGGCTCGGGCGCGCCCCCGGGCCCGTCGTACGCGTTATTGCGGGCGCTCGGACGGACCGCTGGTACGCTCGTGCGGGTGACCACCACCCGGGATATCCGAACCTCCACCGCGTACGCGGCCTGCGACGTATGTGGCCGGACGCTGCTGCGTGGGGAGCGCGCTGAGACCTACCTGCAGGGCGGCGAGCGCCGGTCGGTGTGCGAGCTGTGCAAGGCGCGCGCACTGCACGAGGGCTGGGTGCGGGAGGGAACCGTCCCCGCCTACCGGGACGGCGATACCCGGTCCGAGCGCCGCCGGTCGCTGTTTGGACGCCTGCGGGCCCGGCGTGCGGGCAGCGCTCAAGGCCGCCGGCGCGCGCCGGAGGAGGATTTGGAGGCGCCGCCGGCCGACGAGCCGGAGCCCGGGCCGAGTCCGGAGCCCGCCTCCGAGTCCGGAGTCGAGCTCGATGAGCTCTCCCCGGAACCCGCAGAGCCCGCCCTGCGCCGCCCGATGCCCACCCTGCGCGACCGCGAGCCGGCGCGGGAACCGCGTCATGTGCGCGCTGTCCCGACCAGCCCCGAGCAGAAGACCGCCTCGGCGGTGCATCTGTTCAACGACTCCGAGCACCCCCGGACGGTGGCCGGCGTGGCCCGGTCGCTGGGGCTGCCCGTGGTCTCGGTGCGGCCCTCGGACGCGCGACCGAGCCTGGTCAACGTGGTCGTGTCCTGGGAGCTGTGCTGGTACCGCTACGAGGTCGACCTGTCCGACGAGGTCCCCAGCGTGCGCGTGGCCGGCCAGGGCTATGAGCTCGAGGAACTCGAGCCCGAGGAGCTCCAGCCGAACGCGGCCGCCGACGACACCGGCAGCCTTACATTCGGCTAGGGCCGGGCAACCGATACTTGGACGTAAGTTCGATGCCCGTCCTCCGACCCGTCAAATAGCATCCCGCCGATGATCTACTGCGTTGTGCCCGAAGCGCTGGCCGATGAGCTGTTCGACAAGCTCACCGCTTACTACGCCGACGATGACAACGTCACCGTGATCGTGGACCGGCGCAAGTCCTCGCGCCGGGATCGCGGCTCTTCCGGGGGCGGGCAACGCGAAGTGCGTGACCGCCGCCGCGCTCGGGTCACCGGCGAGCTGCCCGAGCTCGCAAACGATTGACGGCCGCGGATCCGCCGAGGCTTGTCGTTCACGTCGACGGCGGGGCGCGGGGCAACCCCGGGCCGGCGGCGATCGGGGTGGTGATCTCGGAGCCGGGCGGCCAGGTGCTCGACGAGCTGGCCGAGCGGATCGGGGTGGCGACGAACAACGTGGCGGAGTACCGGGCGCTGTTACGCGGGCTGCAGCGCGCTGCCGAGCTGGGTGCCCGGGAGATCCAGCTGATCAACGACTCCGAGCTCGTGGCCAGGCAGCTGACCGGTGCCTACAAGGTCAAGCACCCGGCGATGCGGCCGCTGTACGAGGAGGCGGTCGGCGCGCTGCGGGGGTTCGATCGCTGGGAGATCCGCAGCGTTCCCCGAGCCCAGAACGCCCGCGCTGACGCGCTCGTCAACGCTGCCCTGGACGGGACGGCGTGAGCGTTGCCGCGAGGCGACGCTAGTACGGCGAGGGCGCGCCGAACATCTCGGGCAGGCGCGCGGCGAGCGCGAAGTCGCCCTCGAACGACGCCCGGGCCTCCATCAGCGGGACGGCCGGATCCATCGTCCCGGCCGCGATCCGCACGAAGTCAGCCAGCGTGAAATGGACGGTGAGCGCCGGGTCCGGGTCGGCGCCGGGCCGGGCCGCAGCGTCGCCGTTGAGCACCTCAATCGTCCAGCGAGTGGGTGTGGAATGGGTCGCGGGCCGTGCGAGCTCGTACACCAGCGTCCCCTGAAATCCGGCCGCCGCGTCGGGCTCGAATGCACGCGCCATCCCCGAGAACATCGCCCGTTGCGCCCAGCGCGAGCCGAACCGGCGCTCGATCTCGGCGTCGTCGGCCCCGTCGATCATTCGGGCGAGCAGCTTGACGGCGCGCTCGCGGCCGGCGCGGCGGGCCTGAGTCAGCGCCAGCTCCGAAATCTGCCGCGGTCCCAGCGGCCGGCGCCGGGCTCGGCGGGCCCGCGCCAGCTCGGCCTGCTCGTCGAGCACGTACGGGGTGCCCAACCGTCGCGGCGGTTCTCGGCGGGCCAGCGCCGCACCGATCGGAGCCGCCAGTCGCGCCGCCTTGTCCGCCTCCCGCTCGGCGCGCCCCTGCTCGAAGCGCGGCATCACCTGCTCGGCGAACAGCTGCAGCGACTCGCAGATGTGCTGGTGGCGGTTGGCGCCCACCTGGAGCACGAAGATCACCTGGTCGACTCCGGCCTGCTCGTAGCGGGCGACGAGATCCTCCACCTGCTCGGGCGTACCGATCGCTCCCCGCAGCGATCCCAGCCCCTGCTGGAGCAGCCGGACGCCCAACGGCGCCTGGTCCGGCCGTACGATGTGACGCGCGAAGCCGGTTTCGTCTCGTCGGCGCTCGAACTCCTGCCATACGTCGCTGACGCCGGGAGAGTGGGGCGTGAGGCCGTAGTAGTGGCCCAGCGAGTAGCCGAAGAAATGGGCGCCGTCGATCCCGCGCTCAATCGCGTCAGCCTCGTCGGTGGCGAGCATCATCGGCAGTACAACGGCGATGTTGGGATTGACGGCGAAGCCCGCCGGCCGGCACTCCTCGCTGCACAGCAACTCGTAGTACTCGCGCACCCACTTTCCCGCGTCCTCGGGCTCGACGAACGAGAACGACAACGCCCCGATGCCGTTGCGGGCCGCCAGATGGATCGTCTCGCGGCGGCTGCACGCCACCCACAGCGGGGGATGCGGCCGCTGCAGCGGCTTGGGGATGACGTTGCGGGGCGGCATCTGAACGAACTCGCCCTCGAGCCCGGCGAATGGGGTCTCGACCATCATCCGGGTGACGGCGTCGAGCTCCTCCTGCCACATGTCGCGCTTGCGCTCGCGCTCAATCAGGAACCCGCCGAGCTCGGCGGCGGAACTCGACTCGCCGGTGCCGAAGTCGACCCTCCCGCCGGAGATCAGGTCCAGCGTCGCCACCCGCTCGGCGATGCGCGCCGGATGGTTGACGGCCGGCATCAGGTTCACGATTCCGTGGCCGAGGCGGATCCGCCGGGTCCGCTGTGAGGCCGCGGCCAGGAACACCTCGGGGGCCGCTGAGTGCGAGTACTCCTCGAGGAAGTGGTGCTCGACCTCCCAGACGTAGTCGAAGCCGAGCCGATCCGCGAGCTCGATCTGCTGCAGCGACTCCTCGAGCAGGTTGGCTTCGCTGTCCGCGCTCCACGGCCGGGGGAGCTGGTGCTCGTAGAAGATCCCGAACCGCATGTGCGCATCTTAGGCCCGGCGGAGCGGGCCCGGTGTGTCGGGTCCGTGATGCTCGGCTGAGCGGGGTACCAGTAAGGCGGCGGTCTGGGGCCGCGGTCGCGGTTTCCGGTTCGGCTACGCCGGGCAGACCTTCGTTGTGTGCACAATGATCCTGATATACTTGTGAACACAACAAGTAAATTCGACACAGGAGGTAAACCGTGAACCTTGGTCTGCTGATTCTGCGTCTCGTGGTGGGCCTGCTGTTCGTGGGACACGGCGCGCAAAAGCTGTTCGGAATCTGGGGTGGTCACGGGCTGAAGGGGACCGCGGGAATGTTCGAGAACTTGGGCCTGAAGCCGGCTCGCGTGCACGCCACGGCGGCGGCACTGATGGAGTTCGGCGGCGGCGCGCTGCTGGCGCTGGGACTGCTGACGCCGTTTGCGGCGCTGGTGCTGATCGCTGTGATGACCGCGGCCGTGATCACCGTCCACCTGCCCAAGGGCCTGTGGGTGACCGGGGGTGGGTATGAGTACAACTTGGTGCTGGCGGCGGCGGCGTTCGCGCTCGCGACCACCGGCGCCGGATCCTGGTCGCTGGACCACGCGCTGTCGCTGTCAGATCACGGCGTGCTGTGGGGCGTCGGAGCGCTGGTCATCGGCGTTGTCGGCGGTCTCGGCGCGGTCGTGAGTGGCCGGCTCCAGAGCCGCCGCGACCGCCATCTGGGCGCCGGACACCCAAGCGCGGCCTAGCGCCGTCATTACGCCTGAGCGCGGGCGGCGAGCAGTCAGAGCGTCGCCGCCCGCGCTACCCTCCCAGCCGTGACCGATGCCCTGACCGAGCTCAGCGCACGGCTTCAAGAGACGGCTCAGCGGCTGCGCGCCCGAGAGCTCGACTCCGATGCCGCGCTGGCGCTGATCGAGGAGTGCGCGCGGCTGGCGGCCGAGGCGAGTGCCCAGGTGGATGCTGAGATGGGTGCCGTACTCGAACCGCTGCCGGACCTGCCTGGACAGCTGCCGCTGCCGGCGGCCTAGCGCCGGCGTGCATGCCGCCGGCCTGGTGCCCGCCTACCCGGAGCACCTGCGCGCCGAGGTCGAGCGCTACCTGCAAGGCCTGCGATTCTCGGTCGAGGAGGCGTCGGCCGGCCTCCAGGAGGCGATGCGCTACTCGCTGCTGGCTGGTGGCAAGCGGATCCGCCCGGTGCTGGCTCTGGCAACGGCCGAGGCCGTCGGGCTGCCGCCCGCGTCGGTGCTCCCGCTGGCGGGGGCGATTGAGCTGATCCACACGTATTCGCTGATCCACGACGACCTGCCGGCAATGGACGACGATGATCTGCGACGAGGCCGGCCGACCTGCCACCGGGCCTACGGCGAAGATGTGGCGATCCTGGCCGGGGACGGCCTTTACGCGGAGGCGTTCCGGCTGCTGTTGAGCCAGCAGGCGGGAGATCCTGCCGACGTTCTGGAGGCCGCGGCCGAGCTGGCCGGCGCCACGGGTGTACAGGGTATGGTCGGGGGGCAGTACCTGGACGTGGCCGGCACCGCCCCCGCAGGACGCGAGGGTCTGCGTCGCCTCCATGAGCTGAAAACAGGTCGATTGATCGCCGCGAGTGTGGAATGCGTACTGCGACTAGGTGGCGCGCACAAACGTGCCACAATCAAGTACTTCCGTGCCTTCGCGAGTGAGCTGGGCGTGCTCTTCCAGATCGTGGACGACATCCTCGATGTCACCGGCTCCGAAGAGACGCTCGGCAAGCCGCAGGGCAGCGACGAACGTCTCGGGAAACGGACATATGTGACCGAGTTTGGTCTGGAAGGAGCCCGCAGCCTGGCCCGTGAGTCGCATCAGCGCGCCCGGGCCACGCTCGCCCAGGCCGCACCTGACGGGGCACACCAGCTCGAGCAGATCACCGACTTCATCGCCACCCGAACCTACTGATGCCCGACCTCCTCCAGCGAATCGACCGGCCCCAGGACCTGCACGGTCTGAGCGACGAGGACCTGCAGTCGGTCGCCCAGGAGGTGCGCGAGCACATCATCGACACGGTCGGCGAGATCGGCGGTCACTTCGGCGCCAATCTCGGCGCCTGCGAGATCGCCGTGGCGTTGCACTCGCTGCTCGACTCACCGCGCGACAAAGTGCTGTGGGACGTTGGCCACCAGGCGTATCCGCACAAGGTCCTGACCGGCCGGCGCGACCAGCTGCACACGATCCGCAAGTACGCAGGATTGGCCCCCTTCTGTGCCATCGCCGAGTCCGAGCACGACGTCATGGGGGCGGGTCACGCGTCGACGGCGATCGGTTATGCGGTCGGGATCAAGGAGGCCATGCGGCGGGGCCACGGCGAGGATGGCCATGTGGTCGCGGTCGTGGGCGATGGGGCCATGACCGGGGGTGTCGCGTTCGAGGCGGTGCATCAGGCCGGCGGCGAAGGGACTCCAATCGTGGTCGTGCTCAACGACAACGGGATGTCGATCGCGCCCAATGTCGGCGCACTGTCGCGCTATTTCAACCGCATCCGCCTGAACCCGAAGCTGTGGCACGCCCGCGAGGGCGTGGAGGGCGGCCTGACCAAGCTCCCGGTGGGGATCGGCGCGGCGTTCGAGCGCTTCGGGCCGCACTTCAAGGAGTCACTGAAGGCTTTCTGGGCGCCCGGGCTGTGGTGGGAGGAGCTCGACTTTGCCTACATGGGGGTGGTCAACGGCCACGATGTGCGGGCGCTGCGGCGCGCCCTGCGAGAGGCACTGGCCGCCGAGCGCCCGGTGGTGGTCCACTGCGCCACGGTCAAGGGCAAGGGCTTTGCCCCCGCCGAGGAGGGGGGGCTGGAGGGGATGGAGAAATGGCACGCGGCCAAGCCCCATTCGATCTCCCATCGTGCCCCGGCGGCCAAACCGGCTGCCGCGCCGACGTCCAAGCCGGTCGCCCCCCAGTACACCCAGGTGTTCGGCGAGGCGCTGGTGCGAGAGTGCCGGCGCGACCGGCGCGTGGTCGGGATCACCGCCGCGATGAACTCGGGCACCGGACTGAACCTGCTCCAGCGCGAGATGCCGGAGCGCTACTACGACGTCGGGATCGCCGAGCAGCAGGCGGTGCTGTTCGCGGCCGGTCTGGCCCTGCACGGCTGCAAGCCGGTGGCTGCGATCTACTCGACGTTCCTCCAGCGGGCCTACGACCAGATCGTCCACGACGTGTGCCTGCAGAAGCTGAACGTGGTGTTCGCCATGGACCGGGCCGGCCTGGTCGGGGACGATGGCCCGACGCACCACGGCGCGTTCGACATCGCCTATCTGCGGTGCCTGCCGAACATCACGCTGATGGCTCCGCGCGATGAGGAGATGCTGGTGCACATGCTCCACACCGCCTTGCGCTATGACCACGGGCCCATCGCGCTGCGCTATCCGCGCGGCGCAGGGATCGGCGTGCCGGTGCCGGCCCGGCCCCGGTCGATCGACATCGGCACCGGCGAGATCCTCCAGGAGGGCGACCGGGTCGCACTGCTCGGCTACGGGACGGGCGTCGCCAAGGCGCTGGAGGCGGCGTCGATTCTCGGCGATCGCGGGATCTCGGTGACCGTCGCCGACGCCCGCTTCGCCAAGCCGATCGACGCCGGGCTGGCGGCTCAGCTGGCCGCGGAGCACGAGCTGCTGGTGACCGTCGAGGAGGGCGCGCTGGCGGGCGGGTTCGGCTCGGCGGTGTGGGAGACGCTGTCCGATGCGGGGCTGGCGCCGCGGATCCTACGCGTCGGGCTGCCGGACCGCTACGTCACCCACGGCACGCCGGCGCTGTTACACGAGGAGGTCGGGTTCACGGGGGAGCGGATTGCCGAACGGATCGAGGCGGCGGTGGCGGAGCAGCAGGAGGATGCGGCGGTGGACGTGGGCGGCCAGGCAAGTGGCCGGGTGATCGACCGGCGCGAGGGGGTCGCGTAGGGGGGCGGTTGGGCCGGGGCCGGCGTGTGGGTCGCATCCGCGCCAAAGCCACCCTTTCCAGACGCAGAACGGCCCGCCGAGGCGGGCCGTTCCAGGAGGAGAGATGTGTCTGCGCTTGATCGCTGGGAGGAAGTCTCAGGTGATGACGTACTTGGTGGTCGTGTTGAGGAACGCCTGTAGGAAGGCCACCGCGGCGAAGAACACGGCAGCCGTAGCGGCGCCCCCGAGCGCAAGGCCCAGGGCCGCGATCGCCGTGAGCAACACGAACGCGATGTCGAAGGACGCGTGCCAGGCCAGCGCCTGATCGTGGGGAGAGGAGGCGACGATCAGCGCCATGCCGAGCAGCAGGGCACCGAGGCTGACGGACACCACCAGCCCGGCGGTGCCGAACGGAAGGATCGCGGGTGCGGCGATCATCGCAAGTCCCGCGACGAACTCGACCGCACCGTGGCCGCGCATAGTGAAGAGTCGGGTCAAATCCATTGCGCAATCAATGATCGCGGGCTTGCAGCCGGGTAAGTGTGATCTCGATCACGTACCGTTCCCGATCGCGATGAAGCGCGTCCGCCTCGACAGCTTGCTGTCAGAACGAGGGCTGTTTGGATCCCGGTCGCAGGCGGCCGCGTCGGTGCTGGCCGGTGACGTGCTGCTGCTTCCTGAGCGCCGGCGGGCTCAAAAACCTGGGCAGCTCGTGCCCGACGACATCGAGCTGGAGGTGGCCGCGGCGCCCGCGTGGGTCTCCCGGGGCGGCCACAAGCTGGCCAACGGGCTGGACGCCTTCGGCCTGGAGGTCGCCGGACGCCACGCGCTGGACATCGGGGCCTCGACCGGCGGCTTCACCGATTGCCTGCTGCAGCGCGGCGCCGCGCATGTGGTGGCAGTCGACGTGGCCTATGGGGAGCTGGACTGGCGACTGCGGTCCGACCCCCGGGTGACGGTGGTGGAACGGACCAATGCCCGTCGGCTCGATCCCGCGGACTTGCCGTACACGCCGGATCTGATCGTCGTGGACGTGTCATTCATCTCGCTGGCCAAGGTGCTGCCCGCGGTGCTGGGCTGCGCAGCGCCGCGATACGACTGCCTGGCGCTGGTCAAGCCCCAATTCGAGGCCGGCCGCGCGGCCGTCGGCAAGGGCGGCGTGGTGCGCGATGGCGCCGTACGCCGGCAGACGCTGGTCGCGGTTGGGACCGCCGGGCTCGAGCTGGGCGCCTCGGTGCTCGGCTACGCCGGCTCCGGGCTGCCCGGACCGCGCGGTAACCGAGAGACGTTTGTGTGGATCGCCGAGGGCTCTCGCTCGGGGGTGGCCGATCTGGAGGCCGCGGCGCGGCAGGTCGAGCCGTGAACCCGGTTCGCCGAGCCACCCTGTTCACGCACCGGCGCCCGGATGAGACCCGGCCGGCGATCGCGGAGCTGCTCGGGTTGGCGCGCGACACGGGGGCGGTGCTCCGCCTGGACCCGGACGAGACCCGCAAGCACGAGCTGGCCCCCGCGAAGTGCCTGGAGCTGGATGCGCCGATCGCCCAGGACGTCGATATCTGCTTCGCGCTCGGGGGTGACGGGACGATCCTGAGCGCCCTGCGCACGTATGCCGGGACCGGCGTACCCGTATTTGCCGTCAACTTCGGCGAGATCGGCTTCCTGGCCACCGTCGATCGCGAACAGGCACAGGAGGGCTTCAGACGGGCGTTCCAGGGCGAGTTCGAGGTGCTGTCGCTGCCCGGGATCCAGCTGGCGGGCGAGAGCGGCCGCTGGCTGGCGATCAACGACATCTCGATGCATCGCCAACCCGGTAAGCGGGTCGCGGACGTGGAGTACGCGGTCGGCTCCGACGAGATCGGGCGGGTCAGGTGCGACGGCCTGGTCGTCGCCACTCCCGCCGGCAGCACCGGCTACAACCTGGCCAACGGCGGTCCGGTGATGGCCTGGGGCGTCGAGGGCTTCGTCGTGTCATTCATCGCGCCCCACTCGCTGACCGCCCGCGCGCTGGTGGTCGCGCCACAGGACGTGCTGGCGATCATCAACCGCTCGCGCGAGGAGCCCGTCGACGTGACCGTGGACGGGCGCCCCGTGTGCGTGCTGCGTCCCTCCGATCACCTGGAGGTCCGGTTCGTGAACGGTCAGGGCAACCTGGCGCAACTGGCTGGCGCCTCCTTCTATCAGCGGCTGCGGGAGAAGTTCGGGAAGCTGGCGGCCGTGCCATAGCGTGCGGCCGAGGTGCCGATCCGTCGTCCCCGGCTGGTACACCCCCGGCATGCTGCACGAGCTGCGCGTCGAGAACCTGCTGCTGATGGAGCGGGCGGAGCTGCGGCTGGCCGCCGGGCTGAACGTGCTCACCGGGGAGACGGGAGCGGGCAAGACGCTGCTGGCGCACGCGCTGGATCTGCTGCTCGGCGGCCGGGCGCGGTCGGGGATCGTGCGGACGGGAGCCTCCGAGGCATATGTGGAGGGCGTGTTCACCCGACCCCCCGGCGCTCGGCATCGACCTGGCCGAACGCCTGCCGGACGACACGGACGAGCTCGTGCTGGCGCGTCGGGTGTGGCCGGATGGTCGCACGCGGGCGTACGTGTGCGGGAGATCGGCGACGCTGGCCGACCTGCGTGAGCTCGGGGGCCGGCTGCTGTCGTTCTACGGACAGCACGAGCATCGCAAGCTGATGCTGGGCGCGTCCCAGCTGGAGATCCTCGACCAGCATTGTGGCCCGCGCCAGCGAGCGCGCCGCGCGCAGGTGGCGGCGGCCTTCGCACGGGTCCGCGACTTGGAGCAGTGCGCCGAGCAGCTGCGGGACCTGGCCGGGGCGCGGGAGCGCGAGCTGGACCTGGTCGCGTTCGAGCTGGACGAGATCGAGGCGGTGGCGCCCAGCGAGCCCGAGCAGGCGGAGCTGAGTGCGGAGCGGGACCGCCTGCGGAATCTGGAGACCTTGCGCGCGGTGGCCGCCGCCGGGGCCGAGGCGATTGCCCCCGAGGCCGGCGAGGGAGTGGGCGATGCGCTGGCCACGGCGGCCGCCGGGCTCGAGCAGGCGGCGCAGTTCGACCGGCAGTTGAAGGCGCTGGCCGAGCGCATGAACGCGCTGCGCTACGAGGCCGAGGATGTCGGCGGCGAGCTGCGGCGCTACGTGCTCGGGATCGAGGGCTCGCCGGAGCGGCTGGAGGAGGTCGAGGAGCGGCTGGCCCAGTTCGCCCGCCTCGAACGCAAGCACGGGGGCTCGATCGCCGACGTGCTGCGCCACGCCGAGCAGTGCCGCGCGCGCCGCCAGGAGCTGGAGCACGCCGACGAGGCCCTGGAGCTGGCCGAGGCCGAGCGCAGCGCCGCCGTCACCGAGCTCGATGAGCTTGCCTCCGAGCTGAGCCGGGCCCGCCACCAGGCCGCCGGCCGGCTGGCGGCTGCGGTGCGCTCGCGGCTGCAGGAGCTGGCGATGCCCGACGCCCGGTTCGAAGTCGACCTGCGCCCGCGCGAGGAGGGGTGCGGCCCGCGGGGGGCCGATCTGGTCGAGTTCACGATCGCGCCCAATCCCGGCATGCCCGCCGCGCCGCTCCGGGAGATCGCCTCTGGCGGCGAGCTCTCGCGCGTGATGCTGGCTCTGCTGAGCGTCGCCCACGGCGGCGCAGAGGGGGACCAGGAGGCCGCACCGCTGCTGGTGTTCGACGAGATCGACGCGGGGATCGGCGGACACACCGCCCGCGCGGTCGGCGAGCATCTGCGCGAACTCGCGCGCGGACGCCAAATCCTGTGCATCACGCACCTGCCCCAGGTCGCCGCGCTCGCCGCGCGTCATTTCACGATTCACAAGGACTGCTCGGTGACGCCCGCGCGCACCTCGGTGGCGACGCTCGATGGGGATCGGCTGGTGGGAGAGATCGTGCGCATGCTCGGCGCGGGCGAGGGCGATCGCGCCGCGAGCCAGCACGCTCGCCAGCTACTGCGAGCGGCCTAGATGGTTGATTCCACGGCCGCGTGGGGGCCGGGGGGTCGTGGAATCAACCATCCAGCACCTCGCCGGTCGCGTCCGCGCGCGGCGCTACGGTGAGGCGGTCCACTACACTCGAGGATCGATCGATGGCCCAAGACCCGCGACGCGCCGCCACCAGCTCCCCTCGGGAGACGCGCTTCATCTTCATCACCGGCGGAGTCGTCTCCTCGTTAGGCAAGGGCATCGCGGCGGCGTCGATTGGGCGGCTGCTGGTGTCGCGCGGGCTGAGCGTGCAGCTGCAGAAGTTCGATCCCTACATCAACGTCGACCCAGGGACGATGTCGCCGTACCAGCACGGGGAGGTGTTCGTGACCGAGGATGGGGCGGAGACCGACCTCGACCTCGGCCACTACGAGCGGTACACCGACGCCAACACCAGCCGGGCGTCGAACGTCACCGCGGGCGGCATCTACAACACCGTGATCCGTCGCGAGCGGCGCGGCGACTACCTGGGCGCGACGGTCCAGGTGGTGCCGCACATCACCGACGAGATCAAGCAGCGCGTCCGGCTGATGGCGGAGTCGAGCGACGTGGACTTCGTCATCACCGAGATCGGCGGCACCGTGGGCGACATCGAGTCGCTCCCGTTCCTGGAGGCGATTCGCCAGTTCCCAGTCGACGTGGGACGGCGGCGATGCATGTTCATCCACCTCACGCTCGTCCCCTACATCGGGCACGCCGGCGAGCTCAAGACCAAGCCGACCCAGCATTCGGTCAACGAGCTGCGGCGCATCGGGATCGCGCCCGACATGATCGTGTGCCGCTCGGAGTCGGTGCTGTCGGCCGATATCCGCCGCAAGATCGCGCTGTTCGCCAGCCTGCCGGTGGAGGCGGTGGTATCGGCCTACGACGTGCCCGACATCTACCAGGTGCCGCTCGTGTTCCGACAGCGAGGGTGTCGATCAGTTCATCCTGCGGGAGCACTTCGGGATCGAAACCGATCCACCCAACCTGAGTGGTTGGGAGGAGATCACCCGGCGAGCCAGCGAAGCGAGCCGGACCGTGACGATCGCGCTCGTGGGCAAGTACGTGCAGCTCGAGGACGCCTATCTGTCGGTGGCCGAGGCGCTCAAGCACGCCGGCGTCCACCACGGCAGCAAGGTCAGGATCGACTGGGTCGACTCCGAGGAGGTCAAGGACCCGGAGGTGACCGCTCGGCTCGAGCGAGCCGACGGCGTCCTGATCCCGGGCGGTTTCGGCGGGCGTGGCTTCGAGGGCAAGATCCGCGCGGCGCAGATCGCGCGGGAAAATGGGATCCCGTATCTGGGGATCTGCCTGGGCATGCACGTCGCGGTCAGCGAGTTCGCCCGCAACGTGGCCGCGATGGACGGGGCCAACTCGACCGAGATGGACCCGGAGACGCCCTACCCGGTGATCGACCTGCTGCCCGAGCAGAAGGAGATCGCCGACATGGGCGGCACGATGCGCCTCGGGGCTGACCCCGTGAAGCTCCATGACGGGACACTTGTGCGGCGGCTGTACGGTGAGGCTGTCATCTACGAGCGCCATCGCCACCGCTACGAGGTCAACAACCATCTGCGCCGCAAGCTCGAGTCGCTGGGCCTGGTGTGCTCCGGGACCTCGCCGGACGAGCGGCTGGTCGAGGTCATCGAGCTCGATCCGGGCTGGCACCCGTTCTACGTCGCCTCCCAGTATCACCCCGAGTTCAAGTCCCGCCCCGAGCGGCCGGCGCCGCTGTTCCGGGAATTCGTCGGCGCCGCCCTGGTTCGCAGCGATGCAGCGGCCGAAGCGGGCGCCGTCCGGTCCGCGGAGGCCGCCTCCGTGCACGAACCGGCTGCGCGCAGCGCCGGTTCGTGAGGCGCGCGACCGAAGCGCAGCGCGACCAGCTGCACCAGACGTTCGTGTCGCTGTGCCGGATCGAGAGCCCCTCGGGTCATGAGCAGGCCTGCGGGGCGTGGGTGGCAACAGAGCTGCGAGCGCTGGGGCTCGAGGTCGAGGAGGATCGGGGCTATGCCCGAGTCCGACGCGGCCAACCTGCTGGCGCGGATCCCGGGCCGGGGTCCGGCCAGCATGTTGCTGTGCGCGCATCTGGACACCGTGCCGCCGGCCGCTCCGATCGAGCCGGTACTGGTCGACGGCGGCTGGGTGAACGCCAACGATGGGATCCTCGGGGCCGACAACAAGGCGGCGGTGGCCGTCCTGGTGGAGCTGGCTCGCCGGCTGCGGGGCGGTCAGCTGCCCCCGCCGGCGGGCGTCGAGCTGCTGTTCACGGTGTCCGAGGAGAACGGGCTACACGGCGCCAAGGCGTTCGATGTCGCGCGACTGGAGAGCTCGTTCGGCTATGTGCTGGACCACGCCTCGCCAATCGGGGAGATCGTGATCGCCTCGCCGCGGTATGACCGGATCGTCGCCGACATCGGCGGCCGCGCTGCGCACGCCGGCATCCGCCCCGAGCAGGGACGCAGCGCGATCGCCGCGGCGGCGCGCGCGATCGCGGCCATGCGGCTCGGCCGTCTGGATGCCGACACCACGGCCAACGTGGGCATGATCGCGGGCGGGACCGCGACCAACGTCGTGCCCGAGCACTGCCGCGTCGAGGCCGAGGTCCGAGGCCTTGACGAGCGACGCGTGCAGGACACCGTGACCGAGATGCTCGATCACCTGCAGGACGCCGCCGACGCGGGCGAATGCGACCTCGACGTGACCGTCGAGGTGATGTTCCAGGGCTACCGCTCGGGGCCCCGGGCACCAGAGATCGGGGCGGCCGAACGGGCGCTGCGGGCGTGCGGTTACGAGCCCCGCCCGATCGTCACCGGCGGCGGGTCGGACGCCAATGCGCTGCGGGCGGCCGGTTTCCCCTGCGCCAACCTCGCCAATGGCACCGAGCGCAACCACCAGTCGGACGAGCGAGTCAGCGTTGATGCACTCGAGGGCATGCTGGAAGTGGTGATCGCGCTGGTCGAGCAGGCGGCGGGTGAGGAGGTCGCAATGAGCGGGTTCGAGCCGATCGGCGCCGAGACGGAGTGGGAGGGCAAGATCATCCGCGTCGGGACCGAGCGGTTTCGCCATGCCGACGGCGTCGAGGTCACCCGAGAGAAGGTGTGGCACCCGGGCGCGGTCGGCATCCTGGCGGTCGACGAAACCCAGGTATGGCTGACTCGCCAGCCCCGGGAAGCCGCCGGCCAGAGCGCCTCGCTCGAGATTCCGGCGGGAAAGCTTGACGTGCAGGGCGAGGAGCCGCTCCAAACCGCTAAGCGCGAGCTGGTGGAGGAGATCGGCAAGCAGGCAGCGCGGTGGGAGGAGATCTTCGCGTTCTACACCAGTCCCGGATTTACCGATGAGCGCGTGTGGCTGTATCTCGCGACCGAGCTCTCCGATGCCACCGAGCCGGCCCAAGCCGACGAAGACGAGCGGATCGAGATCGTGCCCTGGCCGCAGGACAAGCTCGACGATGCGATCGCCCAGTGCCAGGACTCCAAGTCGCTGATCGCCCTGCTCTGGTTGCAGGCGGCGCACGCCCGACGCCGGTAGGGCAGGAGCGTCGTGCCGCAGGCCGAATAGGTCTGCATGAGCACCGTGCAGGCGGATTCCCCGGCCCGCAGGCTGACCGATCTGACGCTCGACTTTCTCGCCTATCTGGAGCTTGAGCGGGGCCTATCGCGGAACACGCTCGAGGCGTACCGCTCGGACCTGCAGCAGTTCGGCGAATTCTTGGCCCGCACCGGGCGCGATCCCCTCCAGGCCGGGCCCGCGGATCTGGCGCAGTTCGTGTCCGAGCTGGCCGATGGCCGGGACGGGCGGCGCCCGGTCGCGGCCGCCACGCTCCAGCGGAAGATCGCCTGCCTGCGCTCGTTCTATCGACACCTGCGACGCGAGCAGCTGCTAGACCGGGATCCCACGGCGCAGTTGCGCCCGCCGCGCGCGAGCGGCCGGCTGCCGAAGGTCCTGAGCCGCGACGAGGTCGCGCGCCTGCTGGCTCAGCCCCAGGGCGGCTCGCCCGCCGCCGTGCGCGATCGTGCCCTGCTCGAGACGATGTACGCCTGCGGGCTCAGGGCGTCGGAGGCGATCGACCTGACGCTGGCCGACCTCGATCTGGACGGCGGGCATCGTGCGCGCGCGGGGCAAGGGCTCCAAGGAGCGGCTGGTGCCGATCGGGAGCAAGGCGATCGACACGCTCCGGGTTTATCTCGAGCGCGTGCGGCCGCGGTTGGTGGGTTTGCGGGATGAGCCGCGCGTGTTCGTGAACCTCCGGGGCGGCGGTCTATCCCGACAGGGCCTGTACAAGATCGTCCAGCGCCATGCTCGCACCGCGGGGCTCAAGGACCGCATGAGCCCGCACACGCTGCGGCACACGTTCGCCACGCACCTGCTGGCGGGGGGCTGCGATCTGCGCTCGCTGCAGGAGATGCTGGGCCACGCCGATATCGGAACCACGCAGATCTACACGCACTTGTCGACAGACCGTCTGCGTGACGCGTATTTCGATGCCCATCCCCGTGCCCAGATCGAGCCCGAGCCGTCGGTGTCGGGCCATTAGAGTCCGACCGCGTGGGCGTCTCTACCCCCGCTCCAACAACATCGCGTTCCGCGGTCCGAGTGATCGCCAGACTGAAGCGACTGGATTACTGGGACGGGGAGGACTGACTCGGCCGCCATGAGCCGAGCGTTCGTGGTCGTTCTTGACGCCTGCGGCGTGGGCGCGCTTCCGGACGCCGAGCGCTACGGCGACACCGGGACGAACACGCTGGCGCACCTGGCGCAGGCGGCTGGCGGACTGCGCCTCCCGACGCTGCAGCGACTCGGGCTGGGGTCGATCCTCCCGCTGGAAGGAGTGCCGCCGGCCCAGCGCCCGGCGCTGTACGGGCGTCTGCATGCTCTGGGGCCGGGTAAGGACTCCACCGCTGGGCACTGGGAGCTGATGGGGGTGGTGATGTCCGAGCCGCTGCCCACATATCCCCACGGCTTCCCACGGGAGATCGTCGAGCTGGTGCAGTCGGCCAGCGGCCGGGGAGTGCTGTGCAACCGGCCCTACAACGGGATCGAGGCGATCGAGCACTTCGCCGACGAGCACGTCCGCAGCGGCGAGCTGATCGTCTACACCAGTCAGGACTCGGTGCTGCAGATCGCCGCCCACGTGGACGTGGTGCCGCTCGATGAGCTGTACGAGATCTGCCGCCGGGTGCGGATCGGCCTGGGCGAGCAGCACGGCGTGGGGCGCGTGATCGCGCGGCCATTCGCCGGGAGCAGTCGCAGCTACGAGCGCACCGAGGGCCGGCGGGACTACTCGCTGGATCCGCCCACGCGCAGCTACCTCCAGGAGCTGCAGGACCGCGGCGTCCCGGTGCACACGGTGGGCAAGGTCGGTCAGCTGTTCGGCGGCATCGGCATCGACGAGCAGCATCCGGGCGCGACGAATGCGCGCTCGCTGTCGGAGACCGAGCAGTTGTTACGGACGCTGGAGCGAGGGTTGGTGTTCACCAATCTCGTCGAGACCGACCAGGTCTACGGCCATCGGCACGACGTGGCCGGCTTTCATCGCGCCCTGCAGGAGATCGACGCGGCGGTGTCAGGCTGGCTGGAGCTGCTGCGCGAAGGCGATCTGCTGATCCTGACGGCGGATCACGGCTGCGACCCGGCAGCGGCCCATACCGATCACACCCGTGAGCACGTCCCGCTGCTGGCGCACTACGCGGGTGACGGGTCGAGCCGCCACGACGGGCCGCTCGCGGACGTAGGGGCCAGCGTGCTGAAATGGCTGACGGCTGCCACGTCGGCTTCGCTGCCCGGCGAGGCGTTCTTGTAGAGCCGTTTGCCGTCCTTCGCCGACGCGCGAATTGCAGGTACCCCATCGTGCCCGAGCTGCCCGAGGTCGAGACCATTCGCCGCCAGCTGGCCCCGCAGGTGGAGGGCCGCACGATCGCGCGCGCGGAGATCCTCGACGCCCGCTGGACCCGCCCGGATCCGCCGGCGCCGGTGCAGGCCGCGCTCACCGGCGCGCATGTGGCGCGGATCGGCCGGTCAGGCAAGTACCTGGTCTGGCAGCTGTCCGGCGAGCGCTTCCTGCTGATGCACCTGCGGATGACCGGCTCGCTGCTATTCGACCCCGACGTCGAGCCCCCTCACACTCGCGTGCGCCTCGAGCTCGACGGCGGCCACCGGCTGGTGTACGTCGATCCGCGCCGGTTCGGGACTGGACACCTGCTGCACGGAGTCGGGGCTCGCGATGCCTACCTGGCCGCGCGCATCGGACCGGAGCCGTTCACGCCCGCGTTCACCACCGACTACCTGCGCCTGGCCGCGCGCGGTCGCAGCGCGCCGATCAAGGCGTTCATCCTCGACCAGCGGCGGATCGCAGGAGTGGGCAACATCTATGCCGATGAGGCGCTGTTCCGGGCCGGAATCCATCCGCTGCGTCCCGCCGGGCGCCTCAATCGGCGCCAGCTGGCGCGGTTGCGTGAGGCAATCGAACAGGCCCTGACGGCCGGGATCGACGCCAAGGGCGCGTCGATCGACGACTTCCGCCATCTCGACGGAGCGCGAGGATCGTTCCAGGACCGCTTCCTGGTCCACCTGCGCGCGGGTCAGCCGTGCCAGAGCTGTGGCGAGCCGATCACAAAGATCGTGGTCGGTGGGCGAGGCACGTACGTGTGTGAGCGGTGCCAACCCCGACCGGCCCGGTCGCGCGCGTCGTTAGCCGCGAGGTCGTGAGGGGGCTCCGCCTACGCCGCCACCAGATCGTGGAGCCGCCCCTGTCGGTCCGCCGCGACCAGATCGTCGAAGCCGCCGATCGTGTGATCCCCGACCAGGATCTGGGGGAAGGTGATCATCCCTGTCCGCCGGGCGAGCTCGGCGCGACCGTCCGGGTCCTTTGCCAGATTGATCTCCTCATAACCGATTCCACGGCGTGCGAGCAGGGCCTTGGCGCCCACGCATCGCCTGCAGTTCTCGGTGGTGTACAGGGTCACGATCCTCATAACTTCAAAAAGTACAGCAAGGGAGATCGTCAGTGCTGACGGGTGCCGGGCATGCCTGCCCCGTTGAAGATCGAAGCAATCGTGCTGCGCTCGATTCGCTACGGCGAGGCTGACCGGATCCTGCATCTCTATACCCCGCATCACGGCCGACTGGGGGCGATCGCCAAGGGCGCACGCCGCTCCCGGAGCCGGTTCGGCGCCCGGCTGGAGCCGTTCTTCCACGTGCGGATGGTGTTGCACGAAGGCCGCGGCGAACTGCTCACGGTCACCAGCGCTGACACGATCGCGGTGCACGGCGCGCTCCGCGATTATGCGGCCACGCTGGATGCGGCCGCTCGCGCCTGCGACGCGGTGGCGCGGCTGTTCGAGACCTCCGAGCCGCATCCGGAGGTGTTCACGCTGCTGGCCCGACAGCTGTCGCTGCTCAACCTGGACCAGGCCTACGCGCGACCGGCCAACGGGCTGGCATTTCGCCTGAAGCTGCTGCTGGCGGCGGGGATCGTGCCCCAGCTGGCATCCTGCGCGGCCTGCGGGGAGGTCGAGCATCTGGGCGGCTTCTCCGCAGCGGCGGGTGGGGTCGTGTGCAGTTCCTGCGAAGCGGCGGCGTTTACGCTTGACGAGGAGAGCTACCGGTTCCTAGTGGGCGCGCTGGGACAGCCGCTGGCGCAGGCGCCGGAAGCGTCCGAGCGCGCCCTGCGTCAGGCCGAGCGGGCGATCACCGAGACCGCCGAGCATCACGCCCACGTTCGGCTGAGGCCGTTGCTGGCGGCCTGAGCGTGGGTTCCGTTGCAGCCGGGACCAGCTTGCCCGCGACGCGCCCGCGCCCCGCAGAATGCGGCAACTTCGCAACGCGACCGGCTGCCGAGACCCGCGCAGTGTCAGAATCGATCGCATGAGCGATTCGACGATCGTGGCCGCGTACGAGCATCCCACCGGGCCGGTGGCGGCGGCGTTTGCCGAGCGTGTGCAGGCGCGGGAGGAGGCCGAGCTGAGCCCGCACGCGACTCGGTCCTACCCCGCCCAAAGGGACGTGCCCGAGACCGACTGCGGGCTGCGCACGCCGTTTCAGCGTGACCGTGACCGGATCGTGCACTCCAAGGCGTTCCGGCGACTCACGCACAAGACCCAGGTGTTCGTCTCACCCACTGGCGATCACTACCGGACCCGCCTCACGCACACGCTCGAGGTCACCCAGGTGTCCCGGACCGTCGCGCGGGCGCTGCGGCTGAATGAGGACCTGGTGGAGGCGATCGGACTGGGCCACGACCTCGGGCACCCGCCGTTCGGCCACATCGGCGAGGACGCGCTGGATCGCTGCCTGGGCGAGCGGTTCGGCACCCGGTTCCTGCACCACGAGCACTCGCTGCGCATCGTCGACACGCTCGAGCGCGACGGGCAGGGCCTGAACCTGACCCTGGCGGTTCGGGATGGGATCGTCGGCCACTCGGGGCGGGCCGAGGAGCCGGCCACGCTGGAGGGCAGGATCGTGCGGCTGGTGGACCGCATCGCCTACGTCAATCACGACATCGACGATGCGCTGCGAGCCGGCGTGATCGGGGTCGAGGATC
The DNA here is from genome assembly GCA_963803475.1 of uncultured Solirubrobacterales bacterium. Lineage (GTDB taxonomy): Bacteria > Actinomycetota > Thermoleophilia > Solirubrobacterales > Solirubrobacteraceae > Palsa-465. The sequence goes on along the minus strand of CAWDMR010000006.1, from coordinate 666,620 downwards.
TTCCCCGCGGCCCGATCGAGATCCTGGGCCACACGGGGCCGCGGCGGATCGACGCGCTGGTGCACGACTTGGTGGAGCACTCCGAGCCGGCGGGCGACATTGTCCAAGGCCAGGAGGCGGGTGGGGCGATGTCCGAGCTCCGCGCGTTCATGTTCGAGCAGGTGTACCTGGGGCCGCAGGCGACCCGGGAGGGGGCCAAGATCGAGGTCGTGGTCCGGACCCTGTTCGATCACTACTGTGCCCATCCGGATCAGATTCCCGGCTCGATCCCCGACGGTGAGCTGTCGCGGCGGGTCACCGACTATCTCGCGGGCATGACCGACCGCTACTGCATCCGCATGTTCGAGGCGCTCAGCGTGCCGGTGGCCTTCGCGCCGTGACCCGCTACACCGCCGACTCACGCGACCGCGTCTTCGACGCCGTGGACATGGTCTCGCTGGTGTCGGCGCGGACGGAGCTGCGTCGCGCCGGCGTCAACAGCTATTTCGGCCTGTGCCCATTTCATGACGAGCGCACCGCGTCGTTTCACGTCCGGCCGGACGAGAAGCGCTATCACTGCTTCGGCTGCCAGGTCTCCGGCGATCCGTTCAAGTTTGTGGAGGAGACCGAGGGCCTCAACTTCCGGGGCGCGCTGGAGTCGCTGGCCGACCGCTTCAATGTGACGCTGGAGACCGAGGCCGAGGATCCGGCCGCGGCCGAGCGCCGCGAGCGCCGCGAGCGCCTGTACGCGCTGCTCGGCCGGGCCGCGACGTACTACGCCCGGTATCTGTGGGAGTCCAGCGAGGCCGAGCGCGCCCGGGCTTATCTGCTGGGCCGCGGGCTGAGCGCCGAGACGCTGCGCGAGTTCCGCGTGGGCTACGCGCCCAGCGCCTGGGACCGGATGCTGCGAGGCTCGAGGATGTCGGGATTCAGCCCGGAGGAGCTGCGCGCCGCAGGGCTGGCGCAGCGCTCCAAGAGCCGTCCGGACCAAATCTACGACCGGTTCCGGGAACGGATCATGTTTCCCGCCGCCGATGTGCGCGGGCGGGTGGTGGGCTTCGGGGCTCGGGCGATGCGCGACAACCAGCAGCCGAAATACCTGAACACGTCCGACGGCGAGCTATATCACAAGCGCAGCCAGCTGTTCGGGATCGACCACGCCCGGGGGGCGGCCGCCCGTGCGGGCCGCATGATCCTGGTAGAGGGCTACACCGACGTGCTGGCATTGCATCAGGCCGGGATGCGCAACGCGGTGGGAATCATGGGAACGGCGCTGACCGAGGAACAGGTGCGCGAGCTGGCGCGGATCGTGACCGTGCTGGAACTGTGCCTGGATGCCGATCGCGCCGGTCAGGAGGCGATGCTCCGCGCGGCCCGGCTGGCTTCGGACCGGCGGCCGCCGCTGGAGCTCCGGGTGGTGCCGCTGCCGGAGGGCACCGACCCGGCTGAGCTGGTGGAACGCGACGGAGCCGACGCGCTGAGAGACCGGGTGGAGCGCTCGGAGCCGTTCGTGGTGTTCCACGTGGACCGCATCCTGGAGCGGGATGAGCTGGGTACCGCCGAGGCCCGAGACCGAGTGTTCGAGGAGCTGCGGCCGGTGCTGGCCGGGCTGCCGGCCAGCGCGCTGCGTGATGAGCTGATGCGCAAGGTGGCGGGCCGCCTCGAGCTCCCGGAGTCGCGGCTGGCCACACTCTTGGCCGGCGCCGAACAGCGCTCCGGCAACGGCCACTCCGAGCAGGCAGCTCGATCGCGCAGCGGTGCCGGTGTCCGCGGACTCGACCAGGGGCTCAGAGCGGAGCGTGCGTTCCTGGCCCTGTGCATCGCCGTGCCGGGGGCGGGTGAGGATGCGTTGGGCGAGATCGACGTCGACGCATTGCTCACCAGCGAGGTCTACCGGCGCGCAGCCCGGCACCTGCGAGCGCGCACCCGCTCACCGCTGACGGATCTGCCGCCTGAGGACGAGGAGCTCGCCAACGTGATCGCCGATCTGGTGGCTCGAGCCGGAGCCGGGGGCGACGCGAACGTCGAGCGCCTCGATCATGCGCGGCTGTTGCTCGAGCTCGCCCGTGTCGACCGCGCGATCGCGCGGGCACGAGCACAGGGGGGAGAGGGGATCAGCGAACTGGCGCGCGAGCGCCAACAGGCGCTCGAGGCGATCCACGGGGTGGTGACGAGGCTGGAGAAGGCGGTGTAGAGGTCCGCCACCGAGCCGCTGGCTCACCGACCGGTAGCTTGGTCGGAGACGGTCCGGTTACCGCTACAGTTCCGAGCCAGGTCGCGGCCCTAGTCGAGCCGACGACCGAAACGCGACAATCCGGGGTAGCTCAATCGGCAGAGCATTCGGCTGTTAACCGAAGGGTTGTGGGTTCGAGTCCCACCCCCGGAGCTCGACGAGACCGACCGTGAAGGTGATGTGATGAAGCTCTACGTCTGTTACGGCACGTTCAAGTTCGCGCCGCGACCCGGCGGCCACCCGTGCGGTAACGCGTACCACGCGCTGACGGAAGCGGGACACGAGCCCGAGGTGGTCCGGTCCTACGGATTTGCGGCTCTGCCCGACGCGCTCAACCGCACCCCCGGGCGCCAGGAGGTCAAGCGGCTGACCGGCAACACCTGGGTCCCGGTGCTCGTGACCGATGACGGCACGGTGGTGCAGGGCTCGAACCAGATCGTCGACTGGGCGAGGCAGCACCCGGCCGGCGCTCAGGTGTAAAGGAGCGTCGGTGACCGCACCCGAGCGCCCGACCATCACGATCGCCGATCTCGAGCGCTGGGAAGAACACGGAGCGATGTGGCGGCCGCTCGAGGTCAGCGACGAGCGCGCCGTGGTCGAGCTGTGCACGTGCTACGGCGAGCCGGTCGACACCGTGCAGAGCCAGTCCCCGGAGCTCATCGAGTTCGTGCGAGCGCACCGCGACCGGCGCTGACCGCGAGCTCCTCGACCAGCTCGGCCGCCCGCGTGGCACCGTCGTGGGCGACGGTCCAGTCCGCCACCGCCTGGGCCCGAACTCCCAGCGCAGGAGTGTCCAGCGCCCGCCGGACTGCCAGGCGCAGCGTCGCGGGGGTCAGAAGTCGCCAGGGGAGTCGCACGCCGACGCCGGCCCAGTCCGCCCGGGCGGCGTTCTCGCCCATGTCACCGACGTGGGGGACGGCGACGACCGGGCATCCGCAGGACAACGCCCGGGCCAGCGTGCCGTGTCCGGCGTGGGTGATCACCAGCGAGCAGCGCGGCATCGTGCGCGAATACGACAGCCAGTCCACAACGCGGGCGTTGGCCGGCGCCGGCACCGGGTGGCGCATCGGTTTCCGGTTGGTCGCGGCCAGCAGCCGCACCGGCTCTGAGCCCAGCCCGAGCAGGGCGCATCGCAGCAGTCGGTGATCGGGATCCTGGGCTGTCGAGGGCGCCAGCAGCACGAGCGGGTCGACACCCTCGGGCGCCGCCACGTCGTGGTAGGGCGGCTCCCACATGAGCGGGCCGACGATCTTGACCTCCGGCGGCCAGGCGCGTGGGTATTCGAGGTGGGGAAATGTGCCGACGATGCACAGCGCGGCGCTGAGGCCGCCGTGCAGGCGGGCGAGGGGCACCAGCCCCAGCTTCCGGCGGGTCTCGTTGAGTTGGGCGCGACCCTGGCGCAGTCCCGCCTCGACCGGGCGCTCGAGCGCCCGCCACAGAGCCCGGCCGAGCCCCGTGCGGGGCCGGCGGGCGCCCAGGGCGTAAGGCGGCAAACCGGGGGCGGTGGCCGGGTACAGATGGGGCACGAGCGTCGCCACGGGCACGCCCTCGAGCTCGGCGGCCATCGCTGGGGCGAGGGTGAGAATGTCGTGCACGACCACATCGGGCGCGCATTCCCGCAGCGGCTCCCGGGTCTCCGCACAGGCCAGGACGACGGCCTCGTACGGCTTCAGCGGGCGCTCCCGCGTGGGGAACACGGGATACTCGGGGGCGGCCACGAACCGCATTCCCGCGGCCTCTACGTGCTCTCGCCAGCGTGACCAGGTCTCGAACGTGACGTCGTGACCGCGGGCGACCAGCCGCTTCCCCAGCGCGAGCATCGGGAACGCATGTCCGGGCTCGCCGAAGGCGCCGAGGAACACGCGGAGCGAGGGACGGGTGAGGGCTTGGGCGCCGGCGGCGCTCAACTGGCGAGCTCGGCGACCGCGCGCAGCTGCGCCACGCGGTCATCAGCGGTGAAGGCCATCGGCGTGATCATCAGCGTTCCCACGCCCGCCTCCCGGTACGCGGCGAGCCGATCGCGGACGACGTCCCGCGGTCCGCACAGCGAGACCATGTCGATCAACTCGTCGGGGATCGCCTCGCCCGCCTCCTGCTTCTTGCCGTCGAGGTACAGGTCCTGGATCTCCTTGGCCGCCTCCTCGAACCCGTAGCGCCGGACGAGGTTGTTGTAGAAGTTCTGCTGACGGGAGCCCATGCCGCCGATGTACAGCGCCAGCACCGGGCGCATCAGGTTCCGAGCCAGCTCGCGGTCATCAGACACGTAGGCGTTGACCGTGGGGGCGATATCGAAGCCGTTCAGGGCGCGGCCGACGCGGGCGGCGCCCTCCTCGAGGGAGTCCCGGAACACCGATACGTACTCGGGCGAGAAGAACGTCGGGATCCACCCGTCGGCGATCTCCCCGGCGAGCGCAGTGTTCCTGGGTCCGATCGCCGCGAGGTAGATCGGGATCTGCTCCTGGACCGGCGTGATCATAAGCTTCAGAGCCTTGCCGGGACCGTCGGGCAGCGGCAGCTCGAGCGTCTCGCCCTGGTAATCGAGCCGCTCGCGGGCCAGCACCATCCGCACCACCGACACGTACTCACGCGTGCGCAACAGCTGCCGGCCGAACCTCTGACCATGCCAGCCCTCGGCTACCTGCGGTCCCGAGGAGCCGATGCCAAGCAGCATCCTGCCGCCGGACAGCTCGTCGATCGTCGCCGCCGTCATCGCGGTCATGGCCGGGCTGCGGCCCGGGATCTGGAAGATCGCCGAACCGAGCCGAATCGTGGTGGTGCCGGCCGCGAGCCAGGCGAGCACAGTGGCCGCGTCGGACCCGTACGCCTCGGCGGTCCACACCGAGTCATATCCCAGCCGTTCCGCCTCCTGGACGACCTGAAGCTGATCCTGTGGTCCCATGCCGAGACCCCAGTAGCCGACGTGCACTCCGAGCTTCATCTGCAAGGTTCCTTTCGCGCCAAGGAGATCGGTTGTGGGGCCAGACGGCCGGATGTTATGTTGGCTTGGCCGTTTCTGGCAGCCGCTGAAACCCTATGCGAACCCGGCGCTCGACGACGATCAAGGACCTCCGGCTGGCGATCGACTGCCTGCCGTGGCAGACCAAGGTGGCGATGCTCCACGGGATTCGGAGTAACCAGATCATCGCGGGTGCCTACACCCACTCGGACGGGATCTGCCCGATGCTCGCCGCCCACCGTGCCGGCGGCCGGACCGACTGCATCTCGTTCGCCAGGGCCTGGGATCGCTTCGCTTTCGCCGGTTCCCGGCGAGCATCGGCCCGGCGGGCGACGCGGCGGGAGCTGCTGGTATTGACGGCGCACCTGGAGGCCAGCCTGATGGCGGACGACGGGCCCGCGCCCGATCTTCACAAAGCGATCACCGAGCATCGGCAACTGCGTGTCCGCCAGGCGGCTCCGCCGCCGCGGCCTGGTGATCCGGACCGCGCAGCGCCGCGGCCAGGCGATCGGGACCGTAACCCCGAGCTACGCAGCCACCCGGGCTGGGCGTGGCTGCGTGTGATGCGGCGTTTGGACCACTACGAGCAGGCGCTGGCGGAACTGGAGACCGGGCGCATGCCGACGGCCGTGTAGCGGCCCGCGCGCGGGGTGGCGATCGGGCATGAGCGGCTATGAGCCGATGAAGGCCGTGCTCGTAGATCGCCCGTTCAGCGATCCCGACTGGGTGTTCGAGCGCAAACTCGACGGGATCCGCTGCGGTGCCCAGCGAACCCGTGGGCGGGTGCAGCTCCGATCGCGCAGCGGCCAGCGGCTCGACCGCTCCTATCCGGAGCTGGTCGACGCGCTGGAGCAGGACGGCCCGGACGTACTGCTCGACGGCGAGATCGTTGCGTTCGAGCACGGCCGGACCAGCTTTGAGCGGTTGCAGCGGCGCATGCAGATCCGGGACCCGGAACGCGCGCGGCACAGCCGGGTGGCGGTCTATTACTACGTGTTCGACCTGCTCGAGCTGGACGGGAGAGATCTTCGGTCGGCACCCCTGCTGGAACGCAAATCCGAGCTGCGGCGGGCGATCGTGTTCCGCGGCCGGGTGCGCTTCACCCCGCACCGGCGGGCGAACGGCGAGGCGGCGCTGCGAGAGGCGTGCCGGCGAGGCTGGGAGGGTCTGATCGCCAAGCGGGCCCGAAGTCCGTACGTGGCCACTCGCTCCCGGGACTGGCTCAAGCTCAAGTGCGTGCGGGGCCAGGAGCTCGTGATCGGCGGCTGGACCGCGCCGAAGGGCAGCCGCCAGCGGCTGGGGGCGTTGCTCGTGGGCTACTGGGATCACGGCGAGCTGCGGTACGCGGGCAAGGTGGGGACCGGATTCGATGCGGCCGCGCTGGCCCAACTCGGCGACGAGCTCGAGCGCCGCGAGCGGCGTTCGCCGCCGTTCTCGGACGCAGACGTGGTCCCACGCGCGGCTCGCTGGGCCGAGCCTGATCTGGTGGCGCAGATCGGCTTCACGGAATGGACCCGCGATGGACGGCTGCGCCACCCGCGCTACGAGGGGCTGCGCGACGACAAGCCGGCCCGCGAGGTGGTGCGCGAGGAGCCCGCCTGATGACGGTCACGATCACGGCCGGCCGGCGCAGGGTCGAGATCAGCCGCCCGGGCAAGGTGCTGATCACGCCCGGGATCACCAAAGCCGACCTGGCCCGTTACTACGAGCGGATCGCGCCGGCGATGCTGGTTCATCTGGCCGGCCGTCCGCTCAATCTCGAGCGCTATCCCGACGGGTTGGACGGTCTGCGGATCATGCAGCAACGGGCCGGCGCGTATTTCCCGGACTGGATCCGGCGGGCCGAGGTGGCCAAGCGGGGCGGCACGGTCGAGCACGTCGTGGCCCGGGACGCCGCCACGCTCGTGTACCTGGCCAACCAGGCCTGCATCACGCTGCACAGCTGGCCCAGCCGCGTCGACCGGATCGATCGCCCCGACCGGATGATCTTCGACCTCGATCCGAGTCTCGACCGCCCGGCCGCCGTGCGGCGGGCAGCTCGCGTGATGACCGACCTGCTGCGCGAGCTCGGTTGCGAGCCGTGGGTGATGACATCCGGATCTCGCGGCTACCACGTGGTGCTGGCGCTCCAGCGGCGAGCCGGCTACGACGAGGTGCGGACATTCGCGCGTGACGTGGCCTCGCTCGCCGTCCGGCGCGAGCCGCGGCTGTTCACCAATGAGCAGCGCAAGGCCAAGCGAGAGCAACGCATCCTGATCGATGTGATGCGCAACGCCTACGCCCACACGTCGGTGGCGCCGTACGCCGTGCGGGCCCGACCGGGCGGACCGGTGGCGACCCCTCTGCATCCGGAGGAACTCGACGATCGGTCCACGCGAGCTGATCGCTGGTCGATCGACGACGCGTTGGCCCGGGTCGAGCGCGACGGCGATCCGTGGCGAGGGATCACGAGCTCGCCGCGGGCACTGGCTCAGCCCCGCCTGGCACTGGACCAGGCGCTGGGCAGCGGCTGACGCGGCGATACTTGCGCCTGTGAGCGCCACTGCCGAAGCCACCGCGGGCGCCAGTGAGGAGCGGCGCACCTCACCGGTGGAGCTGTTCTGGGACCTGGTGTTCGTGTTCGCGATCACGCAGGTGACGGCGCTGCTGTCGCATCACGTCACCTGGGCCGGGTTCGGACAGGCGATGCTGGTGTTGGCGCTCGTGTGGTGGGCCTGGTCGGCGTTCGTGTGGGCGGCGAACGCGCAGGCGCCGGACTCGCCGACGCTTCGCCTGGTGCTGCTGTTGTCCACGGTGTCGATCTTCATCACCGGCCTGGCGGTGCCGCGGGCCTTCGGCAGCGAGGCGACGCTGTTCGCGGTCAGCTATGCGGTGGTGCGGTTCCTGCACCTGGCGCTGTACGTTGACGCGTCGCGTCAGGGCAATGCGGCCTGGTCGGCGATCGCCGGATTCTCGGTCACGGTGGTGCTGGGCATGGTGTTGCTGATCGTCGGATCGTTCACACCCGGCCCGGCGCGGACGGTGCTGTGGACGCTGGCCGTGGCGATCGACTACGCCGGTCCCGCCTGGCTGACGCGCGAGCGGCTGCGGGGGCTGCAGCGGGTCGCCGTGGCGCATTTCGCCGAGCGCTACAGCCTGTTCGTGATCATCTGTCTGGGCGAGTCAGTGGTGGCGATCGGTGTCGGAGCCACCAACGAGCCACTGAACGCGTCACTGATCGCCGCCGTGGCGCTGGCCCTGCTGATCACCGTGGGGTTGTGGTGGATCTACTTCGACCGATTCGCGGCGATCGCCGAGGGGCGGCTGCGCGAGCACGACGATGCGGTCCTCGCTGGCGCGGACGCATACAGCTACCTGCATCTGTTGCTGGTGGCGGGCATCATCATCTCCGCGGTAGGTGACAGGTTCGTGGTGCGCGGGCCCGGTCAGGCTCTGGCCGCTGGTCCCCGGCTAGCGCTCTGTGGCGGGGTCGCCTTGTACCTGCTCGGACATCTGGCGTTCCGCTGGCGGCTGGTTGGGACGATTGCCTACCGCCTGGCGCTGACGGCGGTCGCGCTGCTGGTGCTGTTCGCCGTCGGCGGCGGGCTGCCGGCCTGGTCGGTGACCGGCGCCACAGCCGTCCTGATCGGCGGACTGTGCGTGGCCGAAGCCATGATGGACCCGAGCCGGCGACGGGCCCGGTTGTACCGAGAGGGTGCCGGGTAGCTGCGCCTGAGAGGATGGCGACATGACGGCCAACGCGAAGCTCGAACTGCGCGCGCCGATGGACACCGGCTTCGATGAGGTGCTCACCCCGGACGCGCTCGAGTTTCTGGCGGAGCTTCAGCATCGCTTCGGCCGGACGCGGGCGGAGCTGCTCCAGGCTCGGGCCGAGCGTCGAGCCCGGCTGCGGGCCGGCGAGCTGCTCGACTTCCTGCCCGATACCCGAGAGGTGCGAGAGGCAGATTGGACCGTGGCTCCGGTGCCGGCCGACATGCAGCAGCGCTGGGTGGAGATCACGGGCCCGACGGACCGCAAGATGACGATCAACGCGCTCAACTCCGGCGCCGACGGGTTCATGGCCGATTTCGAGGACGCCAACGCGCCGGCCTGGCGGAACATGGTCGAGGGTCACATCAACCTGCGCGACGCGATCGCGGGCACGATCAGCTACCACGGCTCGGACGGACGGCACTACGAGCTCGGCGAGCACCCGGCCACGTTGCTGGTCCGCCCCCGCGGCTGGCATCTGGACGAGCGGCACGTGCTGGTCGACGGCCACCCGGTGGCCGCCGCGCTGTTCGACTTCGGTCTGTTCACGTTCCACTGCGCGCAGCTGCTGCTGGAGAACGGCTCCGGGCCTTACTTCTATCTGCCCAAGCTCGAGTCGCATCGGGAGGCGCGGTTGTGGAACGAGGTGTTCTGCTTCGCCCAGGACGCTCTGGGCATCGCGCGCGGCACGATCAAGGCCACGGTCCTGATCGAGACGCTTCCCGCTGCGTTTGAGATGGACGAGATCCTCCACGAGCTGCGCGAGCATTCCGCGGGCCTCAACGCCGGCCGCTGGGACTACATCTTCTCGGCGATCAAGTGCTTCCCCGACCGGCCCGAGATGATCCTGCCTGACCGGGGAGCAGTGACGATGACGGTTCCGTTCATGCGCGCCTACACGGAGCTCCTGGTGGCGGTCTGCCATCGGCGCGGTGCCCACGCCATGGGCGGGATGGCCGCGCTGATCCCCTCGCGCCGGGACGAGCAGGCCAACGCCCAGGCGCTCGACGGGGTGCGGGCGGACAAGCAGCGGGAGGTGGGTCAGGGATACGACGGGACCTGGGTGGCACATCCTGATCTGGTTCCGGTCGCCCGCGAGGTGTTCGAGCAGGGGCTCGGCGGCCGCCCGAACCAGCTTGAGCGCCTGCGTCCCGATGTGGAGGTCAGCGCGGTCGACCTGCTCAATCTGGCCGCGACGGCGGGCAGCGTGACCGAGGCGGGTCTACGCACCAACGTCAGCGTCGGTTTCCAATACGTGTCGTTCTGGCTCACCGGCCGGGGAGCGGCGGCGATCAATTCGCTGATGGAGGACGCCGCCACCGCCGAGATCTCTCGGTCGCAGATCTGGCAGTGGGTGCACCACGGCGTGAAGCTCGACAGCGGTGCGATCGTGACCCCCGAGCTCGTCCGCCAGGTACTCGATGAGGAGACGGCCAAGATCAGAGCCAGCGTCGGACAGCCGACCTGGAGCGCCGGGAGACCGGCGGAGACGCGTGAGGTGTTCGAGCGGGTGGCGCTGGCGCCGGAGCTGATCGAATTCCTGACGCTGGTGGCCTACGAGTACCTACTGGACTGACGCCTGGGTCAGGGCGAGACTCGACGCCAGATTCTGGCCAGTGCCGCCCGAGGATCGTGGACCGCGCGCCAGGCTCGCCAGGCCGCGCGCCGAGCCGGCGTATAGGCGGGCGGAAAGCCGCGCAGCCAGCGGGGCAGTACCTGCAGGCGAGAGGCCCTGATCGGCACGTCGTGCCAGCGCAGCCGCCGGTTTCCAGCGACATGCAGGCGCCCGTCGTAGGTCTGAAACAGCCACGTGATGTGCGACAGGTTTGCGCGCAGGGCGGCCGGCGCGTCGTCGGCGATCCCGAAGCGTGGGAAGTAGCGCTCCTGCACGAACACGCCGTTGACGGCGGTGGCATGGATGAGCCGGTACCGCTTGCGGTTGGCCAGGCGAGCCAGGGCGGTCAGTGACGAGCCCTGCATCACCGACATGTCGCGGGGTTGGACGAAGTCGACCTCGTTGGGGATAGTGGGGTTGAATTCGATCACCACCAGCTTCGGTTGATAACGCCGCACTGCCTCCCACACGTGATAGTCGTTGCCGTCTATGTCGACCGACAGCAGGTCGAAGTCCCGCGGCACCGGCGTGCCCTCGAGAATCCGGTCCAATCGGTCCTCCCCCTCAAAGCCGACCGCCCGCTGCAGCGCGATCACGTGGTTGCGCCCCGCATGCGTCCGGCACAGCGCCTGGAAGCGGGAGGCGTCCCGCTCGATCAGCACCGCCGAATAGCCCTCCCGCTCGATCAGCGCGTAGGTGTTGCTGGCATGTCGGCCATCCCAGGCCCCGAACTCGACGCACCAGCGGTCGCGCACCCCGATCAGTTCGAGCGCGCGGTGGATCACACCATCCTCGCCGGACTGCGAGGCCACGTTGGCCTCGAAAGGCAGCAGCGGCGGGCTGACGACGGCCTGCCGGACGGTCGGGCTCACGCGGGCCGCACCAGGGACCGGTAGACCTCGGCCACGCCCGCGGCGCATGTGTCCCAGTCGAAGCGACGGGAGAACTCCCGGGCGCGGGAGGACATCTGCCGGCGACGGTCGGCGTCGGCCAGCCTCATCAGCCGGGCCGCGAACGCTTGGCCATCGGGCTCGGCGAGCATCCCGCTCACGTCTGGCTCCAGCGCCTCGGCGGTCGCCGTCCCCTGGGCCGCCAGCACCGGGACGCCCCGGGACTGGGCCTCGGCCACCACAAGTCCGAAGCCCTCGAGCGTCGAAGCGAACACGAGCACGTCGGCGCTGTCGTAGAGCTGCCATTTCTCGGCATCGGAGACGCGGCCGGCGAACCGGACCGCATCGCCGACGCCGCTGGCGTACGTGCGCTTCAGCAACGCGTCCTTCATCGGTCCGTCGCCGGCGATCACGAGCGACGCGCCGACGTTGTGCCGGCGCAGGGCGGCGAGCGCGTCGATCGCCACCTCCGGGCGCTTGCGCGGCTCGAGGCGGCCCAGCGCCAGCAGCCGCAAGCCGTCGGCGGCGGGCCAGGCTTCCGGGCGAGCCGGCGCGACGGGAGGCCGGGCCACGCCCTCGAGCACTACGTGCACGCGCGCCGGGGGGACCCCGGCGGCCACGAGCTGCTCGCGGGAGTGCTCAGAAACGGTTATCACCGCGTCCGCCCGGGAGGCGATCTGTGCCTCGAGGCTCGCCCAGCGGGGATACAGATGATGGTGATGCAAGACGATCGGCATCGTCGAGCGCGGCAAGCGCGCGGGCCAGCAGCAGCGCCGGACCGGTGTGACGGACCGAATGGCCTCGCAGCAGATCGACCCGCCGCCGACGCAACAGCTTCACCACGTACGGAGTAAAGATCAACGGCGCCCGCAGCCAATGAAGTCCGAGCCGATGAGGCAGCACGTCGACGTCCCAGCCCGGCGGAGCCGGCCGGGCGCAGTGATCTCGTGGGAGACCGAGCACGAGCTCGATCCCCTGCGCGGGCAGGCGCTCGAGCAACATCCGCTCATACACCTCGCCACCGATGTTCGAGTCGGGTGCCAGCCTGTAATAGTGCGGCCCTCCAACGCGCAGACGTGCACCGCTCATGGAATCGCCCATCCTACTTCTGGGGTACAACCCTGCCGATGCTCGTCGCCGTCACCGATCACGCCGCGGAGCGCTTCCGCCAGCGGGTTCGCGGCACGCTCGACGCCAAGCTCGAGGTGGCGTCCCGCGTGGCTCGCGCCCACGCGGCGGGCCGGGTAGAGCCGGGCCAGCGGGGAGCACTGCTGGTCCGCGACGTCGACCGTCGGGACCTGGTGTATGTTTGCTGTCCCGAGCGCGGCGAGCTGCTCGTGGTGACGCTATGGGAAGAGGGCGGCGAGGCGGCCGTGCCCAAGCAGTTCACGGATGTGCTGCGCCGGGATGACGATCGGGTGTGACCGCGACACGGCTCAGGTGTCGGTCATCCGCGGTGCATAGCGATGGTGCAGCATCAGCGAGTTCCCGTCCGGATCGCTGAACAGCGCCATGTGGCACACCCCGGTGTCGAATGTGTCAGCAATGAAGCTGACGCCCCGATCCTCGAGCGTCCGGCGTGACGCCGCGACATCGTCCACGTGCAGCGCGATCGCGTTGCGGTTGACGTGGTGCTCCAGGCCAAGCTTGCTCGGGTCGTAGAGGTTCAGGGTCAGGTTGCCGGTCTCGAATTCCGCGAACCCGCGGCTCTCGTTGTAGGCCGACCGCGCCAGTCCGAGCGTTTCGCCGTAGAAGCCGACTGCCCTGGCCAGATCGCGAATGGGGATGCCGACGAAGTCGACGCCTCGAACCAGCTCCGATGTGGTGGACATCATCGCCTCCTGGGTAGCACGGTGCAGTGCCGGGAGTATGCGGTCTGTCGCGGCTTTTCGTTTGCCGGCAGGCGCGTGCTGAACGGGTAGGGTTGTAACCGCACACGACGGAGGGAGATCGATGCACCTGCCAGTTCTGTTCCGCGATCGCTCGCGTCCCATGCAGATCATCCTTGGAGGGGTGATCCCGGCGGCGGTGGGAGCACTTCAGGGGGTACTGGTCGGCAGCTCGAGCGTGGCCTATTGGGTGGTGGCCGCGGTCGCCGGGATCGGAGCCTTTCTGGCCGGCTTCGAGCATCGCGATGGCTGGGGAGGGGCAGACCGGGGGATGGTCGGGGGAGCGATCTACGGCACCTCGCTGCTCCTGGTGCACGCCCTCGTCGGTACTCACGCAAAGGTGTCGCTGGGAAGCTCTCCGCCCCTGCTGGTCGTCGTCACGGCGATATTCGGGATCCTGCTCGGAGCCCTGGGTGGCCGGATCGCGCGCGCGATCCGCGAGCACCAGGGCATCTTCATCACCGACGAACGAATTGCCGGCTGAACGGCAGACAGTGGCCTAACTGGACTTTTTGCCGCCTTTGCGCCCGGCGGCGGCCTTCTGAGCCCGGTTACCGCCGCTGCCGGGGCCGCTGCTCTTGCGACTGCGACTGCTGCTGTTACCGCTACCGCTCTGTTTGCCGCCTCGGCTCGAAGCCCCTGGCGAGTTTGAAATGGCGGCCGCCCGTGACTTGCTCATCCCCTTCTTCCGCAGGCCTTCGTACTGCTTGTCGTTCTTCACGCTGGGGCCGTGATCCTTCGCCACGATCGCCTCCTGTCGATGGCCGATGGTGTGTAGGAGCTACCCGCCCGCGGCCGTCAACATGCGCCCCGGCGACGTTCGGCACCGACACGCTCAGGCCGGCCACGCTAGTGGATCGGGCTCACGCGGTGCTCGCTCACCGGCGGGAGCTGCTATTCGGTCTGGAAGCGGCGGGCGGTGTGATGCGCTTCTTGGAGGAGCACGAGATCGGTTACGAGCTCGTCTCAGTGCGGGTCCCGATCGTCGCCGGGGCGGGGATCTTCGACCTGCCGATCGGTGACCCGGCTGCCCGCCCGGACCGGGAAGCCGGCTACGCAGCCTGCGCCGCCGCGACCGTGGCCCCCGAGACCGGTGCCGTCGGCGCCGGTACGGGCGCCAGCGTCGCCAAAGGCGGAGACCAATCGCAGACGCGTCCGGGCGGGCTGGGGATTGCCAGCGGGCGAGCCGCGCAGGCGACGATCGCGGCGGTGATGGTGACCAACAGCGTGGGTGGGATCTGGGACGACGACCGCCGGCAATGGGTGGCCGAGTTCAGCGTTTGGGACGGCGCGTCAGCGCTGGTGCCCGGCGCCAACACGACGATCGGCGCCGTGATCACCGATGCCGAGCTGACCAAGGAGCAGGCCAATCGGGTGGCGACGGTCGCCCACGACGGCATCGCCCGCGCGATCCGCCCGTCGCACACGATGTATGACGGCGACACGATCTTCTGTCTGGCCACCGGGGAGATCGCCGCGCCGTATGACGCCGTCGAGTCGCTGGCCGCCGAGCTAGTGGCGAGAGCGATCGCGGACGGAGTGCGCGCGGCACAGCCGGCAGGCGGCTGAGGCCAGGCTCAGGGATCTCGTACGGCGAGGCGGAGACCGGCTCCGACCGGGACGACGGTCTGGGTCAGGCCGGGCTCGGATTCGATCAGGGCGGTGAACTCGACCAGCTCGTGCTCGTGGGAGTGGACGTTGTCCACCGCCAGCACACCACCCGGGGCCAGGGTTCGGACCAGGTCCGGGACGTAGCCGGGGTACGCCGGGCGCTCGGCATCGAGGAATACGAACTCCCACTCGGCGTCCGCTGACCGCGCGAGTGTGCGCCCCGCGTCCTCGGTGCGCAGCTGCACGTGCTCGTCGAGCGAGACCTCGCGCAGGCTCTCCTGCGCGAGACTGGTCCGCGCGGCATCGACGTCCACGCTGAGCAATGTGCCACCGGTGGCCTGAGCGGCGTCCGCCAGCCAGATCGTGGAATATCCATTGGACGTTCCCAGCTCCAGTATTCGGCGCGCGATGCGGGCGCGGATCAGGACTCCAAGTAGCTCGGCTGTCGGGGGCTCGACGTTCCGGAAACGCTCCAGGCGATCTGAGCGACTCTGATCGTGCGCGCTGCTCGCGGCGTACAGCTCCGCCGCGAACCGGCGACGCGCCCGGTTCATCCCAACCGGATCGCCTTCTCCAGCGCCTGCGCCAGCAGCGCCTGGCCGGCAACGCTCGGGTGGATGCCGCACTTGCCCGGGGTGCCGAGCTGGGTCAGCAGGCCGGCAGTGCAGGAGCTGGCGCCGGAATGGGCGGCCGCCACCTTCAGCTCGCCATAGCCGTCCGCAATCTCGACGTGGAACGGCTTGGCCGCGGTATCGACCGTGCGATTGAGGGTAAGCGACTGGGCGTTGACCACTGCGGAGGCGTAGTTGAGCGAGTAGTAGTTGACGATCGCCAGCTGACCGCGATAGCCGGCCTTGTTGCGGATCGATGACAGGATCCGGCGGACGTTGCTGGCGAGCTTTTGCAGAACCGCCTGCTTCTCAGCGGCGCTGCCGCACGAGTCCTTGGTGGTCTCCACACACACGAAGTAGTCGTTGGCGCCGATCATCAGCGACACCAGTCTGACGTTCCGGTGCGCCCGCAGGTACGAGAGGGCGTAGGCCAGCTGCGAGCCGTTGTAGCTGACGTGAAGCGGAAACAGCTTGCGGTAAGCGGCAGACGACCCTCCGGGAGCGTTCTCACAGCCGTTGCTCTGGGCGGAGGGGTTGATCAGGCTGGAACTCGTCTCGCCCGGACACGCGGCATTGGCGACGTTGACATGCAGGGCCGACGCGATCTGCTCGGGATAGCCAAGGAAGCTGGAGGCATCCTTGTAGTTGGGCGCTGGTACGACCGCCGCTTCCTCGTATCCGAACGTCACCGAGTCGCCGAGCGCCAGGTACCGGGACCCCGTGATCAACGGCGCTGGATTTCGGGGACGGACGCGAGCAGAGACGGGCGTCGACGCCAGCACTCCCCAGATGGCGGTCGCTGTCATGACCAGCCATATGTACCTTCGGTTGCCGAGCATATTGATCTCTCCTGATTAGGGCACCGTGACGGTGTTTTACTGCAAGCAGCGCTTCGAGGAAGTGGACCCGAGGCGGAGTCGTGGTCTGATCACCGGGCGCGCCGATCCTGGCGTCGATTCCTTGGCCTCGAACACACCGCGGCCCACGAAGTTGCTCTGGCTGCGGCCGGCTACCTTTGATGGGCCGCGATCGGCGCAGTAGGCTGCGCGCAACATCAGACGGAGGTACTCATGTACGCAAGGGTGACCACGTTCCCCGGGCTTGCGCCGGAGCGGATAAAGGCCACGCTGGAAGAGTTCATCGAGCATCATCTCCCCAAGATCGAGCAACTGCCCGGTTACCAGGGCGTCTGGGCGGGCGTAGATTTCACCGGTGGCCGAGCCATCGCGGTGACGTACTGGGATTCGCTCGAGAACCTCCACGCGAGCGACTCATTGGCCAACGAGGTGAGAGCCGCGGCCGTCACCAGGGCCGGCGTCGATCGCAATCGGCCGCCGATCATCGATCGCTATGAGGTCGTGCTCGACAAACAGCCGGCCGGGGCCTGAGTCACGCTGCATCTGAGCCCAGCCGCGCGGCGTGGAGCGCCGCACGGCTGGCCCCTACGCCGAATATCCATTTCTGCGGCGGACCGCTCAAGGTTGGCGCTCTCGCGCCGACTACAGAAATTAGTCGTTCGAGACCACCGCCAGGTGGGAAGAAGGCTCGTCGGCACCGACGCACATGGGTACTCGGAAAGCAACCTGTCTGTTGGCGCTCGTCTGCGCGTACCTGCTCATCGGCAGCAGCGCGCTGGCCGCCACCATGCCCCGCCTGGCGCTGCCGGGCGAGGTCCGCTTCAGCCAGTCCGCGTACGCCGCGCACGAGAACCAGGGATATCTGACGATCACGATCCGGCGCACAGACGCCACCGCCATCCAGTGGGTGCGTTATGGCGTGCGCCAGGCCACCGCACTGAACGGGCGCGATTTCGATGCGATCCCGAACACGCTGGCCACGTTCCTGCCCGGCCAGTACACCTACACGTTCCGCGTGCACGTCTACGACCGGGGCATGAACGCCCCGCCGCTGAAGGCGATGGCGTACCTGTTCGGGTCCTACCCGCAGCGCCTGGGGGCGCCCAACAACTCGCCGATCATCCTGCGGCGCGATGACCCGCTCCAGGCGCGTGACCCGGCCAATCCGCTGGCGCTCAACCCGGCCCCGGCGCACGGCGATCCGTTGCAAAACACCAGTTTCTACGTCGCCGGCCCCACTTCGCCGGCCGGGCTGGCGGCGCGCTCGCTGGCGCGTTCCAATCCGGCCGACGCCCGCGCGCTGTCCGTGATCGCGGACGCCCCCGGAGCGCGCCGGTTTTACTTCTGGAACGAGCCCGACCCCTCGAGTCTCGTCGCTAATTATCTGGAGGGCACGCAGATCGAGCAGCCCGGGACGGCGGTGCAGTTGTCCACCTACTCGCTCGTCCACGGTCACTGCACCGGCCACTGGTCGGATCCCCCGTCGCTGGTCAATCGCTATCGGCGCTGGATCGACCTGCTGGCGCGCGGGATCGGCAACTTCCGTGTGGTCATGTTCTTCGAGCTCGATTCCCTGATCACCGCCGGATGCCTGTCGCGGCACGGCCTTCACGTTCGTCTCGTCGACGAGCTGCACTGGGCGATCGACCGCCTGGAGCAGGACCCCCATGTTGTGGTGTACCTCGACGCGGGTGCCGCGGACGCCTGGCCGTGGCACAAGATGGTCTCGCTGCTCCGCCGGGCGGGCGTATCAGACGCGCAGGGGTTCTTCCTCAATTCGACCCATTTCGACTGGACCACGACCGAGCTGTTCTACGGCCAGCGCATTGCGCGGGCGCTCGGCGGCGTTCACTTCGTGATCAACACCGGCGAGAACGGGCGCGGCCCGCTGGTCCCGGCCAACCGGGTGAAGGGCGGCAACGAGGTGCTGTGCAACCCGCCCGGCCGCGGCCTCGGCCCGCTCACCACCAACACGGGGTACAGGTGGGCCGACGCGTTCCTGTGGTTCTCGAATCCCGGCGGCTCCGGCGGCGCGTGCCGCCCCGGCGCCCCTGCGACGGCCACCTACTGGCCGGCATACGCGGTGATGCTGGTGCGAAACGCCGTGTACAAGGTGACGGGCCCGGCGTATCCGCTGCTGCGGGCGCCCTGAGGTTCGGGGTCGGGGTCGGGGCGGGGCGGACGTCGGGGGGCCGCCTCCGGCGCTCGGGGCCGGCCGGGCCGCGGGCGGGGTGGGGCGCCTCGGCGCGCGGGCGCGATAGGGCCCGCTGGGGGACGATGTCCGATAAGTGTGAATAGTTCACACTTATCGGACAGCCTCACCGCGCAGGCCGCCGGCGCGCCGCAGGCTGCGCGCGCCGCAGGCCGCGCGCGCAGCTGCAAGCCGCGCGCGCGCAAGCCGCCGACCGCGCCGCAAGCCGTCCGCGGGGCTGCCTCAGCCGCTCGCCGTGAACGGCCGGGACGTGGCCAGCGTCCGCCCGCCGGCGTCGAGCGCCTGGACCTCGAAGGTGGTGTAGCCCGACCGCACCGGGATGGCGGTCTCGAACCCTGACCTGCCGACCGTCGTCACCGGGGCGAGCGGGGTGTTGCTCGAGCCGGCCAGCACCTTCCAGCCCGCGACCTGGGTGGCGCCGTTCCAACTGGCGTAGATGGTGGTCCGGCCGCCGTGGCTCCGGGCCGCGCCGGCCGGCGGGTAGCGGGGCAGGCCGACCCAGTGCTCCAGCGTGGCGCGATAGCTCAGGTCCGGATGCGGAAGCAGAACGTCGAGCAGCAGCTTGCCTGTGCCGCTGAACTCGGAAAAGTTCGGCTGCGATCCCCAGCCCACGAATGCGCCGCCGCCGGGCAACGGCTGATTGCTGCCCATGTACTGGGCGTCGAAGCTGGCGCCCTTGCCGTACTGGGCCGCGAGCCTTGCCGTGTGGGTGACCGGGTCGAGCTTGAGCTCGAGCCCCCGGGAGGGGCCGGTGGGCGAGACATATGTGCCTCCGCCGGTCTCCTGGCAGCAGTGGTCGTCGAACAGCGTGATGGTCGAGTCCGGATCCAGGGCGACATCGTGCTGCCACTCGAAGTCCGCCCCTGTCCCGAGCCTGAAGCTCGAGTGCCTACCGCCGAGCGTCCATTCGATCCTGCCGGTATCGATGTCGACCAGGTAGGCCGCCCAGGTGTTGCGCATCGACACCAAGAACTTCCCGCCGCCGGTCAGGTCGATCGAATTGACGTGGTATGCGTCCCAGGGGAAACCATTGGTCGGCAGCGACGCGCGCGAGTCGCTGAGGGGGATGTGGTCGAGCGCGTCCCAGGTGTGCAGCAGCCGGCCGGTCCTGAGGTCGTACTCCTGCACGGCCGAGTCGATCAGCGCCCCGTTATAGGCGCCCCCATACTTGGACAGGTCCATGGGGATGTTCCTGTTCGCGGTGACCCAGGCGTGATCTCCGCGGATCACCAGCTCGTGCAGCGTGATGATCCAGCCGTCTGCGCCGCGCAGCCTGGCGACTGTCTGGTAGTGCTGGTCGACGATCACGTCTTCGCCGCTGGTGGTCGCGCCGGCGTTCGTGATGTCGCCCTGCCACCAAGCCAGCGCGGGCTTGCCCTGATAGCGCTGGAGGCTGAGATTCCCGGCGACGACGCTCACGGGCAGCGGCCGGAACCACACTGGTGCCAGGCTGCTGTCGAGGATCAGGGGCCCGCTCTGACCGGCGATCGGCGGGTAATTCAGGTCGTAGAAGTTCGCCAGGAAGATGTATCCCGGCGCCAGCGCGCTCAAGTCGTGGGGCACGACGTCGGCACGGGCGACCGGTGGATGAAGTCCAGGTTCCGACACGAAGCTGTAGGTGTCGCGCTTGGTGTACTGGCCGATGGGGGCGCCATGGGAGCCGCCGAAGGCGAAATCGACCAGGATGAAGCCGCCGATCACCAGCGCCACGCCGGCCGCCACCGGGGCCCGGCGCCAGATCCCTTGCCCGGAGGCGGCCTGCCTGGGTACGAGCGCGAACGTGACCGCGGCCGCCGCCGCCGCCAGGCCGGCGGCGATCAGGTAGCCGAGCCGGAAGCCGTTGGTCAATGCCTCCGGCACGGGCTGGCCTGCGCCGATCAGATGGGTGGAGTGCTGGGTGCGCGAGCGTGATCAGAACCGCGATCCCCAATCCGCCGCCGATCTGGCGTGAGGTGTTCACCAGTCCGGAGGCCAGGCCCGCCTGGCCCTGCTTGGCTCCCTGGGTGGCTGCAATCGTCGAGGGGACGATCGACATGCCGATGCCGGCCGCGGTCAGCAGCCCGGGAATCACGACGTAGACGATCGCGCTGCCGCTGGCGGCGATCTTGGTGAACAACAGCAATCCGGCGGTCATCATCATCAGGCCGCCGCCGAGCACCGCTCGCACGCCGAACCGGCTCACGAGCCCCCCGGCGCGCCGGGCGACGAACATGATCGTCAAGGCCATGGGCAGGAACGACAGGCCGGCGTGAAGCGGCGAGAGCCCCAGCACCTGCTGCAGGTACAGCGAGCTCAGGTACCACATCGGGAACAGGGCGCCGCTGAACAGGAGCACGATCCCATTGGCGACGTTGAGCGGGCGATTCAGCTCCTTGAACGGCACGAGCGGTGCCGAGGCGAAGCGCGACTCAATCACGATGAACACCAGCAGTAGCGCGAGCCCGCCAATGATCGGACCGAGCGCCTCCGCCGAGCCCCAGCCGTTGACGCCGGCCTTGACCACGCCGTAGACGAGCACCATCTGACCCGCCGTCAGCGTGATCGCGCCCGCGAGATCAAATCTGGGGCCGCCGCTATCCCGGCGCCGGTCGCTGACCACGGCGTAGGCCACCATCGCGGCGGCCGCCCCGATCGGCGGGTTGATCAGCAGCACCCAGCGCCAGCTCAGCTCCTGAGTGATGATCCCGCCGAACAGGGTTCCGGCGGCACCGCCGGCTCCGTTCATCGCGGCCCACAGCCCGATGGCACGATGCAGCTTGGGTCCGGGCGGGAACGTTGAGGTGATGATCGCCAGCGATGACGCGGCCATCAGCGCGCAGCTGAATCCCTGTACCGCGCGAGCGCCAATCAGCATGTTGCGGCTCTGGGCCGCACCCCCCGCCAGCGAGGCGAGCGAGAACAGCGCCAGAGCGGCGACGAACGTCCGCCGCTGTCCGAAGTAATCGGCGGCGCGGCCGCCCAGCATCAGGAAGCCGGCGAACGTGATCGCGTATGCGTCGACCACCCACTGCAGATCGGCCGAGGAGAAGTTCAGGCTCGACTGGATCGAAGGCAGCGCGACGTTGACGATGCTCAGGTCCAGGATCACCATGAACTGCGCGACACAGCACACCGCCAGGATCCAGGTCGTGTGCGAGCCCGACGCCGGCTCGGCGGGGGCAGAGCCCCCGGCGGCTGCGCCGCCAGCCGGCCCAGGTCCTGCCGGGGCCGGGCCGTGGGTCGTCGCAGGGGTGGCCGCGGCGCTCCCGCCGCCGACTGCGCTCTGCCGGCTGACCTGAACAGCTGCGGCGCTGTCTGGAATGCCGTCTGGTGGTGTCACCTGGTCGCCCTCTTGCATCTCGCGCTCCCAGTCAGCGTCCCGAACGTCCGCCACCGGTCGGGCCGGCAGCGACGGGAGCAACGGAGAAACCAGGTCTCCCGGACGCCCCAGACGGAGCGATGTCTTCCCCAGAAATCAAGCCGGAACGGGCATAGACGCGCGGGGCGGGCAATAGTACAGAACCGGCCTGTCGGCTTGGCCGCGAGCCAGGTGCGCCGAGAAGCTTGCGTCCACAACCGGCTTGTCGGCCGGCCAGCGGCGATTCCGCGCCGTGAACCTTTGTACCCTGACGGGCACTCCTCGAGCGAACCGGGAGCCCTGGCACATGAAACGAGCGCTACTACTGATCCTCACGGCTGCCGCGGCCGTCGCCGGCTGCGGTGGAGGCTCCTCGCACTCGAGCTCGACGCAGTCGGTCGCGGCGTCCACGAGCACCTCGACGCCGTCGACCACCACGACCAATCCTCGCAAGACCCAGCGCCGCAAGCAACACACGGCGCACCATCCCAGGCCGGTGACCACCACCGCGACGGCGGCGGCGGTGCCAACGACCACCACGGTGGCGCCCGCCTCGACGCCCACCGTGCACACGCCCTCGCCGGCGCCCACGACGACGCATCACGCGACCACCACGACGCACCACACCCCGCCGCCCACCACCCCCAAGCCGCCGCCCACGACGAGCAAGATTCCCACGACCACCCCGGGAACGACGACCAAGCCGGGAGGGAGTTACTAGCCGTCTCGCGGGTGTGCCGGGCGCCGAGTCGAGCGCCGCCGCCCGAACCTAACGGCCGAGATCTACCAGCGCGGCGCTGTAGCGCGGCACGGCGATCCGGTAGATGTCGTTCTGAGGTGCTGACGACCGTGCGCACACGCCGGCCCTGCCAGCGACCATCGGCGCCGATCGCCTGTCCTGCGAGCGTGACGCCGCGCTCCGAGGACAGCTTCGGAGCCAGTAGGCGGCTGACCAGCGCCGCGGTGTGGGCTCCGGGCAGACGCAGGCGTGCGCTCACGGCCCGAGCGCTCTTGTCGATCAGCAGCAGCTCTAGCCCGGTGGTCGACTGCACCGCCCATGCCTTGAGTTGGAGGCCGGCAGGCTTCGCCAGGCTGACTCTCTCCAGGCGAGCGCCAGGGCCGATCATCCGAGCGAACAGGGCCAGGCCGTACATCTCGGGCATCGGGTCGACCCCTTTGGAGGTCAGCTGGAATGGGGCGTTCGGCAGCTTCGGGCGTATATGCCAGTTGATCCCCACGACTCCCACCTTCATCATCTCGAATAATGCGTCGGGCGCCCACAGGGCGGTGGCGAACGAGTTGGCCACACCGTCCTGACCGCCACACGTCACCGAGTTCATCTCGGTGACGCGCAGCGCGAGCCGGTGCGCCTGCGCCAGCGCGATGTCGACGTGCAGCGTCCCGGCCAGTCCGGAGGTCAGGCGCTCCTCGAGAAACGTCGAGACCGTGGGGCGGCCTCGATAGTGGATCCGCTTGCAGTACGCCGTGGCGTAGCGGTGGATGGAAATGGTTCGCGGAGCCAGGCGACCGAGGCCGACCACCGCCGACGGCCACTGCACATTTGGGAATGTGACGTCCGGAGCCGTGATCGGCACGCCGGGCGCAACCCGCTCGAGCGACCGCGCGTAGTCCCGGTAGTCACGCCGGTACCTGGACGGGGCGTAGTGGTCTGTCCAGCGGGCCGGGGTGGACGTGACCGTGCTAGCGATCCGCTCATCCTGCAGCTGCGGCTGCAGTTTGTACAGGTCGGGCTCGTTGCCGATGGCCAGGCCGGCGAGGCGTCCCCGCGGCAGTGCCCTGACCGCCGCCTGGACAAACGCCGCTGCCATCCTGGGAGAATGCACCGCCAGGTTCACCGCCAGCTCCACACGGAGATGATCTCTGCGGACCAACGAGGCGAGTTGCTGGAGCCATGCCGGCTGGAGCTCCGTCAGCCAGCGGGGAAAACTGGTCGTGGGCGTGTCCCAATACACCTCGTCAGCCGACCGGCCCCCCAGGCGGACCAGCGTGGGCATCCCGTTGGGCGTGCGCAGGAGCGCGAGCATTCGATCGAACACCCGGCCGCTGCTTTCGTAGCCTGGAAGCTCGGTGTATTCGAATGACAGTCCGAGAAACGACGGCGGGACGCGCTGGCTCTGACCGCTGAGACTGAGGTTCACGATGCGGGGCGCCGCCGCGCTTGGGCTGGTCCAGCCGGCGCTCACGCCGCACCCGGCCAGGCACGCGACCGCGATCAGTCTGCTCCGGGTCGCGGGCATCGAGGGGTCAGTGCGCCGCGAGGTACTGGTCGGCCAGCCGTTTGGGAGCGCGGCACAGCCACGCGTCGACGATCAGCTCCCGGAGCTCGTCGGCGGCGATCTGGTCCAGGCGCACCAGGATCGCGGCATATCCATCGAAGTGCGGCGTGGTGAAGTAGACACCGGGATCATCGGCGAGCAGCGCCTCCTTGGCACCGAGATGCTCGACCCGGGCGCCCAGGATCGGGCCCGTGGGCGCGGCTTCGCCCAGCGCGCGGAGGTCCGCTGGCCGCAGCGGCCGCTCCCATACGAACAACTTGTCCCGCACCCGCCATGAGGCGTGGCCGTGCGACAACCGCTCGCTGGTCTCCGGCAAATCCAGCGCCATCCTCCGAACGTCGTCCCAGCTGCCCACAGGGCCACTCTATCGGGCACGTAGGCGGCGGTTTCGGGCGGGGAGGGGGCGGGTCGTCAGCCCGGGCCGGCGCCCGCGCCTAGGCCGTTCAGCCACGCGCGAATGGAACGACCCGCGGGCGTGGCCTGACCCTCCGTATACCCGGTTGTCGCGCGGGCCAGCGTCACTCCGTTGAGGGTCGACCAGCCGTACTCGATCGCGGAGCCCGATGGCGCGTAGCGCGCGATCGCCTGTCCCTGCTGGAGGATGCCGACCGGTGCAATGTCGGTGATCTGCTCGGCGACGTATTGGATCTTCCCGGCATCCGGACCCACCAGTAGCTCGAAATACACCAGCGGCTGACCGGCGTACCAGTTCGGGATGATGGCCAGGACCTTGATCTTGCACGGGGCGAGGATCGGCGCGCCCACCGGCATGGTCGCGTCGACCCCCTGGTCGGTGCGGCCCCAATTGGTGACGTAGCGGAGCGGATTGATGTACCTGGCGTTGGTCGCCTGCACCGCGACCAACTCCATCTGGAGCTCGCTGCGGACCTGTGACAGCGGCGGCGCGTGCGCGTGCACGTCACCGACGGGAGCGTCCCCGGCCAGCTGCGCCTGATCGCCGACGGTCGGTTCGACCGCCTGCGGCCGGCCTTGCGGAATCGAGGCGGTTGTGGCTGTGGTGCTGACCGCCCGGGTGGTCCCACAGCCCACCAGGGCGAGACCCACGAACAAGAGCGCCAAGCGATACACGATCACACAGGCTCAGGCCGGCGGCAGCGGCGGCGTCACGCTGGCGGTCTGCTCGAGCAGGGTCGCGAGGCGCTCGTGGAGCCGCCGTCGCTCTCGCTCGGCGGCGGATGTCCGGCCCTGTCCCGTTCGCTTGTACCACCAGATTGCAAACCTCGACCGGGTCGGCGTCCAGGTCGTAGAGCTCGTATTCTGCCGGCGCGCGCGCCGGTGGGGTCGAGGTACACCGCGTACTTGAAGCGGCCGTCGCGAACGCAGCGAATCGCGGTTCGGCTGGCCGGGCGCTTCCTGGAACGCGGTGCCGGCCTGGTGATCGTCGTAGGTGAACAGCACGTCCTCCCGGACGGCCGCGGGCTGCCGGCGCGGCGTCGGTGCACGCGCCGGGCTCGACACCGGCACGCGTTCCAGCTGCCTCGCGCTCCGGCGCTCGTGCTGTGCGGCCAGCACGCGGGGCTGAGATCGACGCCGTCGAGCACCGCGCCGCCCGGATCGGCGCCCGCCAGCGACAGCAGGGTCGGCACCAGGTCCACCAGCGATGCCGGCGCCTGGCTGGTAGCTCCGCGCTCCGAACAGCATCGGGTTGGAGATGATCAGCGGGACCCGGATCGTCTCCTCGTAGGCGTTGAACATCTTCTGGCGCAAACCGCCGTGAGCCAGCCCCAGCTCGCCGTGGTCCGAGAACCGGACGATGACGGTCCGGGAGCGCAGCGAGCCCGGATCGCGAGGCTCGCCGAGCTGCGGCGACGATACGCCCGAGCTTCTGTCGACGAGCCGGTGCAGGTAGGCGTAGAAGTTCACGTAGTCGAGCTGCTGCCGCGAGTACCGCGCAGCGCGCCGAGGTAGGCCGCCTGCCCCAGCTGAGCGAGTGCCTGGACCCCCGGCTTGTCGCCCAGATTCTCGTTGATTGTCGAGGGCAGCTCGACTCCATCTCGCGGAATTCGGCCGGGTTGTAGCCGCCGGCGCGTAAACGAGTGCCGGGTACCCGAGCACGTCGTGAGGGTTGACCAGCGAGACGATCAGGCAGAACGGCTCTGGCAGCTGCGCTTGCCGCAGCCAGCGCTCGGCCTGCAGCGTGTAGTCCTCATCCCACCCCAGACCCGAGCGGCCGGCGTTTCCGCCGCCGAAATTCCGCGCCTTGACATCACCACCGGCATCGGGCGGCTCCCATCCAGCGAACCCGTAGTCCCGCTCCAGCCGCCGGCTGTCGCTCGGTCCCAAATTCGTTCCCCGCCATCGGCTTGGTCAGATGCCACTTGCCCTTGAGCACCACCTCGTAGCCGCGCGCGCGCAACATGCGGGCAATCGTGGGCACGGCGCTGGGGAGCTCGGGCTCTCGGCCGCTTTTGGGCCCCAGGCGCAGGCTGCTGCGGCAGAAGGCGCGCAGCAGCCTGGGGCGCGGCGCGTCTCCACTTCTTATCAGCCTCGCGGCGGTGCGCAGTACGTCGGGGACGGTCCGCGGGTCGGGCCACAGGTCGCCGTAGGTCAGCGTAAGCGTCACGCCATGGCGAGAGGGAAACGTGCCGGTCAGGAACGAGGCCCGGCTCGGCGAGCACATGGACGAGGCGATGAACGCCTGCTCGAAGCTGACCCCGGTACGCCGGAGCTCGGCGTCGGCCGGCATCAACGCGTCGAGCCAGTCGCGGGATGTTGGCCAGTGCATCGGCGCGCGCTGCTGGTCGGTGATCAGCAGCAGCAGGTTGGGCGGCCGTCCGGGCGAGGTCATTGGAGCCCAGAAACCCTAGTCAGCGTGAAGCCATGGTGCGTGATATACGTTGGTCTCTGACCCTGTGGAACTCAGGTGCCTGAGCCGGTCGCCGGTCAGCTCGATGGCCATGTCGTCGAGGCGCGCCAGCTGTCTCGCCGCTACGGCGAGGGAGCTACCGCCGTGGACGCGCTACGGGGCGTGACGCTGGATGTCGAGCGCGGTCAGCTCGTCGCCGTCATGGGGCCCTCGGGCTCCGGCAAGTCGACGCTGATGCACTCACTCGCCGGTCTGGACAAGCCCACCAGCGGCACCGTCACGATCGCCGGCACGGAGATCACCGGGCTCGATGACGCCAAGCTCACCCTGCTGCGCCGTGAACACATCGGCTTCGTGTTTCAGTTCTTCAATCTGCTGCCGATGCTGAGCGCTGAGGAAAACGTGCTGCTGCCGCTTGCGATCGCCGGCGAGAAGCCCGATCGCGCATGGCTCGACGAGCTGCTGTCGAAGACGGGGTTGTCCAAACGCAGCGGGCATCGGCCCTCCGAGCTTTCCGGCGGCGAGCAGCAGCGGGTGGCGATCGCACGCGCACTGGTCACGCGGCCGACTGTCCTGTTCGCCGACGAGCCCACCGGGAACCTCGATTCGAAAACGGGCGAGGAGATCCTCGACACGCTGCGGGACTCGGTCGACTCCTACGGACAGACGACCGTGATGGTTACCCACGAGCCACGGGCGGCGGCGATCGCCGACCGGATCCTGTTCCTGGCGGACGGTGCGGTGGTCAAGGAGCTGACCGAGGCGAGCGCCGGCGACGTGCTCGAGGTGATGAGCACGCTGCAGTCATGATCCGGGTCGCCCTCAAGGGACTGCTGGGCCGCAAGCTCCGGGCGGCGCTGACGGCGGTGGCGATCGTCCTGGGCGTCGCCATGATCAGCGGCACCTACGTGCTGACCGACACGATCCAGGCGGCATTCTCGACCGTGTTCACCCAGGCGTTCAAGAACTCCGACGCCGTGATCACCGGCAAGAGCGCGATCAGTTCGGGCAACGGCAACAACAACGGTCCGCAGGTGCCCTCGCTGCCCGCGTCGCTGCTGGCCCGGGTGCAGGCCCTGCCGGAGGTCGAGGAGGCGGCCGGCGGTATCACCGATCAGTCCCAGCTGGTCGGGCGCAACGGCAAGGTGATCGCCAGTCATGGCGCGCCGGGACTGGCGTTCTCCTACAGCCCCGCCGACCAGCGGTTCAATCCGCTGACGCTGACCAGCGGCAGCTGGCCGACCGCTCCCGACCAGGTCGACATCGACGCGTCGACCGCGAGCAAGCACGGATTCTCCGCGGGACAGCAGATCGGTGTAATTGCCCGGGGACCGGTGGAGCGGTTCCGGATTGCGGGCACGGTGAAGTTTGCCGGCCTGTCGTCACTCGGGGGCGCGACGATGACGATCTTCCCGCTGGCCACCGCCCAAACGATCTTCCACAAGCAGGGTCGCTTCGATCAGATCTCGCTGGCGGCGCGCCACGGCGTGTCGCCCGCGCGTCTGGTCAGCGCCATCACCCCGCTGCTGCCTCCCAGCGCTCAGGTTCGGACCGGTCAGGGGCAGGCCAAGCAAGCCACCAAGGACACGAGCAGCTTTCTGAACATCTTCAAGTCGTTCCTGCTCGCGTTCGGGGGAGTGGCGCTGTTCGTGGGCAGCTTTGTGATCGCCAACACGCTGTCGATCACAATCACCCAGCGCACCCGGGAGCTGGCCACGATGCGCACGCTGGGCGCGACCCGACGGCAGGTGCTGCGCTCGGTGATGCTCGAGGCGCTCGTGATAGGGCTGATCGCATCGCTGGTCGGGCTGTTCCTCGGGCTGGGTCTGGCGCGAGCGCTGAACGCGCTGTTCGTCTCGTTTGGCATCGATCTGCCCCAGACCAGCACCGTGTTCGCGACCCGGACGATCGTGGTCTCGCTGCTCGTCGGCGTGCTGGTGACGCTGATCGCCGCCCTGCGCCCGGCATTGCGCACCGCTCGCGTCCCGCCGATCGCCGCCGTGCGCGAAGGTGCCGTGCTGCCGCCGTCCAGGCTGGCGCGGTTCGGGTTTGCCGCGGCTCTGGGGACGATTGCGGGCGCGGTGGCGCTGATGCTTGTCGGCATGCTGGTCAACTCGCTCGGCACCGGCCAGCGGCTGCTGGCGATCGGCATCGGAGCGGTGGCTCTGTTCCTGGGTGTGGCGATGCTGGCGCCCAGGCTGCTGCCGCCGCTCGTGCGCGTGTTGGGCTGGCCCTCGGCGCGCCTGGGCCGTGCGGCGGGCTCGCTGGCGCGCAGCAACGCGGTTCGGACGCCCGCTCGGACCGCGTCGGCCGCCTCGGCGTTGATGATCGGGCTGGCCCTGGTGACACTCGTGGGCGTGCTCGCCGCGGGCCTGAGGACCCGCTTCGAGGACGGGGTCAACCAGGTGTTCATCGCCAATTACGCCGTCACGGCGAGCGACAACTTCAGTCCCATCAGCGTGGCGTCGGAGAACGCGTTGCGCGGGGTGCCGGGCGTCGAGGTGGTCACGGGGGTGCGGGCCGGTCGGGGTCGAGCGTTCGGATCCAGCATCAACGTCACCGGCGTCAGCCCCGACATCGGTCGCGTGGCGGCGGTCAAGTGGCAGGCGGGTGGTCCCTCGACGCCGGCGCGGCTGGGCAGCGACGGGGCGTTCGTGACCAAGGACTATGCCCACGCCCAGCACCTCCAAGTCGGATCGCCGCTGGCGGTGGAGACGCCCAGCGGAGCCACGCTGCACCTGAGCCTGAAGGGGATTAGCGACCCGCCGAAAGGGGCCTCGCCGTTCGGTGACGTGGCGATCTCCACCACCACCTTCGATCGGGCATATTCCGATCCCCAGAACCTGTTCGCGTTCGTGAACGTGGTGGGCGGGGTGACCTCCGCCAACACGAACCGGCTCCAGGCCGCGATCACCCGCTTCCCGGATGTGAAGCTGCAGACCAAGTCGCAGTTCAAGCACAACCAGCTCCAGGGTCTCGACATGCTGCTGAATCTGCTGTACGTGCTGCTGTCGCTGTCGATCATCGTCAGCCTGTTCGGGATCGTGAACACGCTCGTGCTCACGGTGTTCGAGCGAACTCGTGAGCTCGGCATGCTCCGGGCAGTGGGCATGAGCCGTCGTCAGGTGCGCCGCATGATCCGGCACGAGAGCATCATCACCGCACTGCTGGGCGCCGCCTTCGGGATCCCAGTGGGCGTGGTGCTGGCGCTGATGGTCGGGGTGGCGATCAAGTACCCGGCGTTCACGATCCCGGTTGGCACCCTGGTCGTGTTCGTAATCGCCGCCGTGATCGCCGGCATCATCGCCGCCATCGCGCCGGCGCGCCGAGCCGGCCGTCTGAACGTGCTCGAGGCGCTTCAGTACGAGTAGCCGGGCCGGTGCTCCGGCGCCGGAGCGTCACGGGTACAGCCGGCGCTTGACCGCCGAGGCCAGCGGCCGCGGGAGCGACTCCAGCGCCCGGAGGGCGTGCGGCATGGCTCGCAGCTGACGGGGCGAGAACACGTTGGGCACGGGAACCTCGATCAGGTGCGGTCCCGGCTCGGCGGCCGCCCGCCCCAGTTCGTCGCGGAGCTGTTCGGCGGTCTCGGCCCGACACGAGGGCACGCCGAAGCCGTTGCCCAGCGCGACGAAGTCCAGGTTCGGGCCGCTGAGGTCGAGCTGCGCCTTGGCCTTGGGGCCGGATGCCCGCGCGCCGACGCGCTGGAGCTCGATGTTCAGGATGGCGTAGGAGCGGTTGTTGAAGATCAAGACGGTGACGTCGAGCTGCTCGCGCGCCATCGTCCACAGCGATTGCATCGTGTACAGGCTGGAGCCGTCGGCCTCCAGCGCAAACACCGGGCGCTCCGGACACGCCACCGCGGCGCCGACGGCGACCGGGAGTCCCTGGCCGATCGCGCCGCCGGTCAGCGCCAGCCAGTCGTGCCGGGGAGCTCCAGCCGTGCTGGCGGCCAGCGTGACGCCGGAAGTCTGCGATTCGTCGGACACGATCGCGCCCTCGGGCAGGATCGCTCCGATCAACTGACAGACCTTCTCGGCGGTCAGCGCGCCGGTGGGAGCTGCGGGCCGGGATGGCTCCTGCAGGGCGGGCGCGGCCCCGGTCCCGCCGAGCACCTCGACCACGGCTTCGAGGCTACCAGCGGCGTCAGTCTGCGCCGTGGCCAGCTCGTGCACCTCGCAGCCATCAGGCACCAGATAGCTCTTCTTGCCCGGGTAGGCGAAGAATGACACGGGCGACTTGGCGTCGACCAGGACCAGATGCTTGAGGCCGCTGAGCTGAACCGAGGCGAGCTCCGGGATGTATGCCAATCGCTCGATCGCGGGGAGCCCGGCACCGCGCTCCAGGCGCGTGGGGAACACCTCGGCGATCAGCCGGCTGCCGGTGACGGCCGCGATCCGCGCGGCCGCGAGCAGCGACCCCTCCCGCAGGGCGCGGCCGCCGAGGAGGATCGCGCTCCGCCCGTGGCCGCGGAGCGCTTTGGCCACAGCCTCGACGAGTTCCTCGGCGGCCCGGGGGGAGACCGGGGCGGCCGGCGGGGCGGCCGGCTGAGCGCCGTCTCCCCAGGACACGTCCGCCGGCAGGATCAAGGTCGCCACCTGGGCCGGAGGTCCCTGGGCCGCGGCCACCGCCTCGGCGGCATCTTGCGGGAGTGCGCCGGTGCTGGCCGAAGTTCGTACCCAGCTCGACACGTTGCGTGCCACGGTCTCGATGTCCGACTGCAGCTGGGCGTCGTATTGCCGGTGGTAGGTGGCGTGGTCCCCCACGATGTTGACGATCGGGACCTTGGCTCGGCGGGCGTTGTGGAGGTTCGCCAGGCCGTTCCCCAGCCCGGATCCGAGGTGCAGCAGGGTCGCTCCCGGCGAGTCCGACATGCGGGCATAGCCGTCGGCGGCGCCGGTGGCGACGCCCTCGAACAGCGCCAGGACGCCGCGCATCTGGGGCACCGCGTCGAGGCCCGCGACGAAGTGCATCTCGGATGTGCCCGGATTGGTGAAGCACGTGTTGACACCCGCGTCGAGCAGCGTGCGGATCAACGCCTCAGCGCCGTTCATCGACTCTCGCTTTCCATGATGGATCTCAGTGTGGTCGCAGTTTGATGCGTTAGGCTCGGTTGGTGCGGCTCCGTGCTGATCGGCCGCTGGGCCTGGCGCCGGCGACGGTGTTGGATTACCGCGAGCTCGCCCGGCGACGGCTCCCGCGCCAGCTGTTCGACTACCTCGATGGCGGAGCGTACGAGGAGGTCACGTTGCGGGCCAACGTCTCCGACCTGGAGCAGGTTCTGTTGCGGCAGAACGTGATGCGCGACGTGTCGGTCCGAGACCCGGCCGTGGAGGTGCTCGGTCAGCATCTGGCGCTGCCGGTGATCCTGGCGCCGGTGGGTTTGGGGGGGATGTTCGCGCGGCGCGCGGAGGTGCAAGCGGCACGCGCGGCCGAGGCCGCCGGTGTGGCGTTCATCGAGTCGACGGTGTCGATCTGCAGCGTCGAGGAGGTGGCGCAGGCCACCACCACGCCCCCCTGGTTCCAGCTGTATGTGATGCGGGACCGGAGTTACGCCGAGCAGCTGATGTCCCGGGCCCAGGCCGTGGGAGCTCCCGTCCTGGTGCTGACGATCGATCTCGCCGTGGTCGGGGCACGTCATCGCGACACCCGCAACGCGGTGGTGGGCTCGCCCTCGCCCTGGGCCAAGGCGATGCGCGGGCTCGACCTGATCTCCCATCTCGGCTGGATTCGGGATGTGCCGCTGGCCGGCAAGCCGCTGACGTTCGGCAACCTGGAGAACGCGGTGCCCGAGGCGCGCACGCCGGCGGCGTTCCGCCATTGGGTCGACGAGCAGTTCGATCCCAGCGTCACCTGGGAGGACATCGCGTGGGTCCGGCGGAATTGGGACGGCAGGCTGGTGGTAAAGGGTGTGCTCGATGCCGAGGATGCACGACGGGCGGCCGACGTCGGCGTGGATGGGATCGTGGTCTCCAACCACGGCGGTCGCCAGCTCGACTCCGTGCCGTCGACGGCGCGCGCGCTTCCCGACGTGGTGGATGCGGTCGGCGATCAGGTCGAGGTGCTGGTCGATGGGGGCGTCCGAACCGGACTCGACGTGGTCAAGATGCGCGCGCTGGGTGCCGGCGCGGTGCTGGTCGGACGCGCGTGGGCCTGGGCGGTGGCGGCTCGCGGGGAGGCTGGAGTGCGCCATGTCCTAAAGGTGCTGAAAGCCGACATCGATGTCGCCCTGGGGCTGACCGGGCACACGTCGATCGCCGCCGTGGATCGGTCCGCGCTGTACGACTCCGACACGCCCGTGTCCCGAGCTTGAGCCGGCTCAACTTCCGTCTTTAGCGGGCATAATTGCGTCAGATGAGGTGCGAGGGGCGATTGGCTGCACGGATGCCGACGAGCGCTCTGGTGGTGCTGCTTACCGGGGCGCTGTGCACCAGCGCAGCGGCCGCGGCGCCTGCGCTGCCCGGGCTGGGCGTGTCCGGTTCGAACCTGCAGGCCGGCGGCAAGCGGGTGGTGCTCCGCGGGGTCAACCGGTCCGGGACGGAGTATGCGTGCATCCAAGGATTCGGGATCTTCGACGGACCCAGCGGCGCCACGTCGGTCAGCGCAATTGCCTCCTGGCACGTGAACTTCGTGCGGGTCCTGCTCAACGAGGACTGCTGGCTGGGCTTGGCTGGCGTCAAGTCTCGCTACAGCGGCCGCAACTACCGAAAGGCGATCGTCAACTACGTCCAGCTCCTGCATCGGAACGGGATCTACGTTGAGGTGTCGCTGATCTGGGGCGCGCCGGGGCGCGACCGAGCGACGTATCAACCACGTGCCCCGGACGAGGACCACTCGCCGACGATGTGGGCCAGCATGGCGACCACGTTCAAGCACGATCCCGACGTCCTGCTGGCGCCCTGGGGCGAGCCGGTCGTGAGCGCGCGCTGTCTGCTGCGCGGCGGCGGGCCGTGTCCGGCCACCAACGGGCCGACCCGCAGGCACTACAGGACCGCTGGCATGCAGCAGGCGGTGAACGTCATGCGGCAGGCCGGATACCGCGGGCCGATCGCGATCCCGGGCATCAACTACGGCAACGACCTCACGCGCTGGCTGGCGTTCGAACCCCGGGATCCGCTGCATCAGCTGGTGGCGGAGGCGCACGTCTACGGCAAGAACGCCTGCAGCTCCACGGCATGCCTGGACCAGACGATGGCCCCGGTTGCACGCCGCGTGCCGCTGATCTTCGGCGAGACGGGCGAAACCTTCGACGGATCGGATTGCGGATCGACGAACATCGCGACGTTCCTGAAATGGGCCGATCGAGAACAACGTGGGATACGCCACGTGGACGTGGGACACGTGGAGCAACTGTCAGTCGTTGATCAGCAACTACGACGGCACGGCTGCAGGTGGCTACGGGATGTTTGTCAAAAAGCACTACGCCGACCTCGCCGGCGGTCCACCGGTCGCCCCGATGCGGCGGGCTGGCACCTAACCTCCGGGCAGAGTCGCCCCCGCGGTAGGCTGCCAGTGTGGCCGTTGCGTTCGTCACCGGCGGGTCGGGCTTCATCGGCGGCAAGCTGATCGAACGGCTGCGGGCGGACGGTCACACGGTGCGTGGACTGTCGCGTTCCGAGCCGGCAGCGGGTCGCATCCGCGAGCGCGGCGGCGAGCCGGTATCTGGCGACCTGGCCGATGTCGGTGCGCTGCGCGCGGCGGCCGACGGATGCGAGCTCGCGTTCCACGCCGCCGCGACGCTGGGGGATTGGGGACGGCGGGAGGAGTTCGAACGCGGCAACGTCGAGGGCACGGCTAACGTGCTCCGGGCCTGCGCCGAGTCCGGCGTGCAGCGCCTGGTCCACGTGGGGACCGAGGCGGCGCTGCTCGCCGGCGAGCCGCTGGTGGAGGTGGACGAGACCGCCCCACTGCGTCCCGACTCGCCAGCGCTGTACAGCTCTACGAAGGCTCGCGCGGAGCAGCTTGTGCTCGATGCCAATCGGGAAGGGTTCGAGACGGTGGTGATCCGTCCGCGGTTCGTCTGGGGCCGGGGCGACACCACCCTGCTGCCGACGATGGTCGAGCTGGTTCGCTCCGGACGTTTCGCCTGGATCGGCGGCGGACGCCATCGCACCTCGACCACGCACGTCGACAACACCGTCGAGGGGCTGGTGCTCGGCGCGGCCCGCGGAGCTCCCGGCAATGTGTACTTCGTCACCGACGGGGACCCGGTCGAGTTCCGGGCGTTCGTGACCGATCTACTCGCGACCCAGGGGGTCTCGTCTCCATCGCGGAACGTCCCGGCTTCGGTGGCTCACGCCCTGGCGGTGGCGGGCGAGGCAGCCTGGCGCGTGCTTCCGCTCCCCGGGCAGCCACCGCTCACGAGGTTCGCCTATTGGGTGTCCTCCCAAGAGTGCACGATTAGGATCGACAAGGCTCGCGAGCAGCTCGGCTACATGCCACGCCGGACGATCCCGGACGGACTTCGAGAGCTGAGCGCGGCGGCCGCCTGAGTTTCCTAGCATGGCAGCATCCGAGTCCACGACGGTCGATGCCGGCGGCCGGGAGCTGCGCGTCTCCAGCCCGGACCGCGTGATCTTCCCGCCCACCGACCGGTCGGCCACGGTCACCAAGCTCGACATGGTCAACTACTACCTGGCGGTCGGGGACGGCATCATGCGCGCGCTGGCGCAGCGGCCGACCACGCTCGAGCGCTGGCCCAAGGGCGTGCACCCGGGCATCGTGCTGTCGACGCGGGACAAGGGCGGCGGCGACGCGTTCTTTCAGAAGCGCATCCCCCGCGGCGCGCCCGACTACGTCCAGACCGCGCGGATCCAGTTCCCGTCGGGCCGCCACGCGGATGAGATCTGCCCCACGGAGGTCGCCGTCGTCGGGTGGGCGGCGCAGATGGGCACGATCACATTTCATCCCTGGCCGGTGCGCCGCGACGACGTCGATCATCCCGACGAGCTGCGTCTCGATCTCGACCCGCAGCCGGGCACGGACTTCGCCGACGCCGTCGGAGTCGCCGGCGCAGGCGCGGGCGCTGCTGGACGGAGCTGGGCTTAGCCGGCTTCCCCAAGACATCAGGCGGCCGAGGGGTCCACATCTACGTCCGGATCGAGCCGCGTTGGACGTTCACCGACGTCCGTCACGCCGCGATCGCGTTCGGGCGCGAGCTCGAGCGGCGGCTACCGGGCCAGGTGACGACCAAGCTGGTGGAAGGAGGAGCGCGGCGAGCGCATCTTCGTCGACTACAACCAGAATGCGCGCGATCGCACGATCGCCTCGGCCTACAGCGTCCGGCCCAAGCCCGGCGCGCCGGTGTCGGCGCCGCTCGCCTGGGAGGAGCTCACCGAGGTCGCGCCCGAGGACTTCACGGTCGCGACGATGCCGGCGCGCTTCGCCGAAGTCGGCGACCGCCACGCCGTCGATCGACGACGTCGCCCACTCGCTGGAGCCGCTGCTCGACATGTACGAGCGCGACGCCGCCGAGGGCGCGACGGACATGCCCTACCCGCCCGATTACCCGAAGATGCCGGGCGAGCCCAAGCGGGTGCAGCCCTCGCGGGATCGCGATCGCCCCACGGTGAGCGCCGAGGCCCAGCCTCAGGGCGCCTGCGGCAGCTTCTGGGCGCCGCGCCGGGCGGCCGGAGCCGACGGCGGCGGCACCACCGGCCCGATGTCGCCGTCCGGCGCCTCGTCGAGGTCGACGATCACCGGCGCGTGATCGCTCGGGCCGCTGCCCTTGCGCGCCTGGCGGTCGACCCAGGCCGCCTGCACCCGGTCGGCCACCGAGCGCGCTGGCCAGCACCAGATCGATCCGCATCCCGAGGTCCTGGTGGAACATCCCGGCCCGGTAGTCCCAGTACGTGAACACGCGCTCGCGCGGCCAGCGCTCCCGCACGACGTCATGCAGGCCCAGCGCCTGCAGCTCGGCCAGCGCCGCCCGTTCGGGCGGCGTCACGTGCGTCTGGCCGATGTACGCCTCGGGATCGAACACGTCATCGTCGGTAGGCGCGATGTTCATGTCGCCGCACACGAGCGTCGCCTCCGGGCCGGCGGCGACCAGCTCGCGCAACGACGCCAGCCAGGCGAGCTTGTACTCGGTAATGCTCGGAGTCGGGCACGCGGCCGTTGGGCACGTACACCGAGACCACGCGGATCCCGGCACAGGTGGCGGACACCGCCCGCGCCTCGGGATGCGGGAATCCCGGCGCGCCGGCCAGACCCGGCGACCACCTCGTCGAGTCCCAGCGCGGGACAGGATCGCCACGCCGTTCCAGGTCGGCTCGCCGTGCAGTCGCCACCTCGTAGCCGCGCTTTCGGCGAGCTCCTCGCCGAGCAGCTCGGCGAAGGCTTCGTCGGCCAGCTTGGTCTCCTGCAGGCAGACCACGTCGGGCTGTGCGCTCGTCCAGCCACGGCAGCAGCCGCGGCACCCGCTGCTTGACCGAGTTGACGTTCCAGGTCGCGACCCGCACCGACCTCACGGTAGCGGCATCGCCGCTCGATTTCTGTGGCCGAGGCGGTCGTGGGGCGTGGGGGCAAGGCTGGGCCGGACTCGCCGCCTCAGGCCGGACGATGACCGATAAGTGTGAATAGTTCACACTTATCGGTCAGCCTCACCGTCGTGGACCACAAGGGCGGGCCTCACGGCCTCAGCGGTGCCGGACGGCGGCTCGGACCCGCGACTAGACTCGCTGTCCGTGGCCAGTGCTGCGAGCGCACCCAGAGTCGCACGCCTGAGGCGGCGCTGGTCGGCAGCGGCTGACTCGACGCCGCTGCTCCCCACCTTCTCGAAGCCGGCGGCGATCCGCGCGATACGGGCGGCGATCGTGATGCCGACCCTGTTCGTGATCTGCGATCAGCTCATCGGCAACCTGCAGATGGCTCTGTTCGCCGCGTTCGGCTCGTTCGCGACCCTGGTGCTGGTCGGCTTTGCCGGTACCCCGCGGGACAAGCTGATTGCGCACGGGACACTGGCGCTGGCGGGCAGCGTGCTGGTGATCATCGGAACGGCGGTCAGCTCCGTGACCGCGCTAGCGGTGGTGGTAACCGTGCCCGTGACCTTCGCCGTGTTCTTCGTCGGGGTCGCGGGCCCGAACGCCGCCTCTGGGGTGACCGGCGGACTGCTCGCGTACGTGCTGCCGGCCGCGTCGCCGGGAACGATGAGCGTGGTCCCGGACCGTCTGGCGGGGTGGTGGCTGGCTTCGATCGTGGGCACGGCCGCGGTCCTGGTGCTGCCCACCCCGGCGGCAGGCGATCGGCTCCGGAGGGCCGCGTCGAGGCTCGCCGCCGTGCTGGCCGATGAGATCGACGCCGTTCTGCGCGGCGAGGCGACCGACGCGTCCCTGGAGGCCTGCATCCAGGCCAAGCACGATCTGCTGGCCCGGTTCAACACGACGCCTTTCCGTCCGACCGGATTGACGATGCCCGATCAGGCGCTCGCCAATGCGGTCGAGCTGTTGGAGTGGTGCACCTCGCTGCTGATCGACAGCGTGCGCGAGCGCAGCGATGTGCGTGACGCGGAGGAGGTGGATCGGGAGGTGCTCGTGGCCGCCTCGGCGGTGCTGCGCCAGTCGGGCGCGATGTTTGCGGGTGGCGATCGCCGGCCGGATCTGGAGCGACTCGAGGAAGCCAGGATGCGGAGCATCGCATCGCTGCACGAGCTAACCCCCACCAGCGAGAACTTCCGGGCCCGATCGCAGCTGTCGTTCCATACCCATGCGCTGGCGGTCACGACCCTGGCGGTGGGGGCCGACGCCGTCGTCGCCGCCGGCCTGGCCGACGCCGAGTGGATCGCCGAGGCTCGCGCACGCTGGTTCGGAGGACCGGGTCACGGTCCCGGCGATGAGCGCCGCCTCACCGGTGTCGGCAAGTACGCCCGCATCGCCTCCCGACACGCCAGCCTGCGATCGGTGTGGTTCATCAACAGCTTGCGCGGGGCGCTGGCGCTGGCCGTAGCGGTGGGCGTGGCAGATCTGAGCAATCTGCAGCACGCGTTCTGGGTGGTGCTCGGAACTCTGTCGGTGCTGCGCACGAACGCCGCGTCCACCGGGTCGACCGCGTTGCGAGCGCTGGCCGGGACGGCGGTCGGGTTCGTGATCGGAGGCTTGTTCCTGCTGGCGATCGGCACCAGCACGACGGCCCTGTGGATCGCGCTGCCGATAGCTGTGTTCGTGGCGGCATACGCGCCGGGCGCGGCGCCATTCGTGGTCGGGCAGGCGGCGTTCACGGTGACGGTCGCGGTGTTGTTCAACCTGCTCGTCCCGGTGGGCTGGAAGGTGGGGGTGCTGCGGGTCGAGGACGTCGCAATCGGTTGCGCGGTGAGCGTAATCGTCGGCACCCTGTTCTGGCCCCGGGGAGTGGCCTCGGTGGTCGGCGACGACCTCGCCGACGCCTACCGTGCCGGAGCCTCGTACCTGTCTGACGCGATCGGGTGGGCCTCGGGTCTGCGGTCCGAGCGGCCGGCCGGCGCGATGGCCGCGGTCACGACCGGACTGCGCCTTGACGAGGCCTTGCGTGGGTTTCTGGCCGAGCAGGGAGCCAAGCACCTGCAGAAACAGGAGCTCTGGCGCCTTGTGGGCGGCTCGCTACGTTTGCGTCTGACCGCGCATGCCGTCGCAGCCCTGCCGCGGGGCGATGCCGGCGACATCGGCGCCGCCGGGGCGCTGCTCGAGGACCGTGTGAGGTTGCTCGACGG
This sequence comes from uncultured Solirubrobacterales bacterium, assembly GCA_963803475.1. Classification (GTDB taxonomy): domain Bacteria; phylum Actinomycetota; class Thermoleophilia; order Solirubrobacterales; family Solirubrobacteraceae; genus Palsa-465. The sequence goes on along the minus strand of CAWDMR010000006.1, from coordinate 626,877 downwards.
CTTCTATGGGCGGCTAGCTTCGCTGGTGGACCGGCCTCGCGGTCGGGCGGTGACGTCGCTATCGCCGCCCTCCTTTAGCGGCAGCGAGCTGGGGGTCTCGGCCAGCTCGCGCCGTGCGATCTGGCTGTGCGAGCACCTCGATCACCTCACCGAGCACCTCGCCGAGCTGATCGAGCCGGCCACGCGGCTGGCCGAGGTCCGACGCCTGCCGTGGTGGCGGTAGCGCCCCTAACCCACGGCCTCGTATTCGTCGTGCCGGCGCATCCAGGGCTGTGGCGAGTCGCCCTCGTCGCGTCCTGACGGAGCTCGATCGAGAAAGCCGTAATAGACCATCATGAACTCGAGGCCGCGGGCGGTGGTCGAGTACGTGTGATGCACGACGCCATCCTCGAGCGCATACGCGCTCAGCACCGGCGCCTCGCTGATGTAGCCGGCCGGGTCCGTGCCGCAGCCTGTGGCCAGCTCGACGACGATCGGCGGCGGGCCGGCCTCGAGCATCAGCCTCACCGACTCCTCAGGCCGCGAGATCTCGAAATCGAAGTTGTAGTCGGAGCCGGATGAGGACACCCACGGAAACTGCCACCCCATGCGTCGCTTGTAGGCCTGCAGCTTCGCCAATGGTGCGCGGGAGATACACAGGAACGTCACGTCGCGGGCGGCCAGATGTGGTCCCACGCCGTCGAACCCGTCCGCGGCCGAGGAGCACACCGGACAGCCCGCCTCATAGCTGGGGCCGAACATAAAGTGATAGACGATCAGCTGCGAGCGCCCGTCGAACAGCTCGGGGAGCGTCTTTCGCCCCTCGTCGGTGTCGAACACGTACTCCTTGTCCACCGGCACCCAGGGTAGATCGCGGCGCGCCGCGGCCAGCGCATCGTTGCGACGCGTGAGCTCTTTCTCTTCCGCCAGCAACTCCTCGCGAGCTGCCCGCCACTCCTCGCGGGTTCCGATCTTGTGCCTGGTCATCGCGCGACCCCTTCCGCTCTGATTTACCGATCCGCACAGCCTGACAAATTGGCGTGTCGGTGCGGGCGCCGGCCGTCTCGGTTCAGTGCGTTGGGTCGCGGATCGGGAACGGCCAGTCGTGGCGGTCGTGCCAGACGAGTGCGGCGCCGAGGGGCGGGTCCAGTAGCCTCTGGTATCGATGCTGTCCGACGGCTTCCGCGCCGCAGTCGAGCAGGGCAATGTCCAGCAGGCCCGCGACCTGTTCCACCCGGACGCGCGCTTCCGCAGCCCGGTGCTGTTCAAGTCCTACGACGGCCGCGAGCAGGTGTTGAAGGTGCTCCAAGCCGCCGAGCGGGTGCTGGGCCTGGGCGGCTCGTTTCGATACGTGCACCAGCTCGAGGATCTCCAGGACCGTGTCGCGATCCTGGAGTTCGCCACCGACGTTGACGGCAAGCAGGTGGAAGGCATCGACAAGCTCACGTTCGATGAAGATGGCCTGATCGTCGAGCTCAAGGTGATGTTGCGTCCCGCCTCTGCCGTGCAGGTCGTGGGCGCGAGGATGGCCGAAGAATTTCCCCGGGTGGGCCTCAGCCTGCCGTGAGCTTCAGCGTTCGCCTGCCGTCGCGGTAGCGACGCTGCTCAGTGGTTCTTCAGGATCGGGATCAGGTTGGGCGGCAGCTTGCTGGGCGGGATGCGCGGGAGCAGCATCGGCTTGCGGGGCCGCTGGTTGAAGTTGAAGTCGCGCACCAGGTTGCCGAGGATGCGCGCGTTCTCGCGCACGTCGGGGCGGGAGTCGGGTCGCCCGTCCTTCTTGCTCAGGCGCTGTCCGCCGAGGAAGTCGTCCTCGATGAACTTCAGGTAGGCGTCGAAGCTGAGCGTCTGGTGGTCGATGTAGCCGCGGCGGGCGTAGGGGCTGATCACCAGGCCGGGGACGCGGATGCCGTAGCCCGCGCCGTCCACTCGCGGGGGCTTGACGTGATCGTAGAACCCACCCCAGTCGTCCCAGGCCAGGAAGATGGCGGTGGATTTCCAATCCGGTCCGGCCATGATCGCGTTGATGACACGGACGACGTGGTCCTGGCCCCGGCTCACCAGAGCCGGCGCGTGCTCGGAGTTATCACCCGAGGGTATGACCCACGAGACGGAGGGCAGCGTTCCCTGATGGGCGTCACGGAAGAACTGGGTGTCCGGAACGATGTTGCCGGTCTGCTTGTCCTGGTGGACATCGACGAAGTCAGGCAGCGGGTTCCAGATCTCCGGCGTCTCCACGTTCTGGGGCTGAGGAGTGCAGGTCATGCTGCCGTCCGCGCAGTCGGGTTCGGTGCCCTGGGTGAGGTAGTAGCGCCACCCGACGTGGTGCTTGTGCAGCAGGTAGGTGATGTCGGTCCAGGCGTAGTCCCCCATCGAGGTCGTGTCGTTGCTGTCTTTCACGGTCAGCAGTCCCAGCAACGCGGCGGCGGAGTCGCTGCCCGGCGGCTTCCCGTCGGCGTCCGGCTGCACCAGGTTTGTCTTGCAGCTCATCGGGTCCAGCGGGCTTAGGCACAGGGCCGACCAGCCGGACATCATGTACAGGTGCGCCGGGAGGCTCCACGTTGCGGCCGGCTCGAACATGTGGTCCTGGAGGACGAAGTGGCGGGCGTAGGACCAGTAGTCGGGGATCTCGCGGGCGTCGTGGTAGCCCATCACATCCAGACACGTCGGTGGTCCCCCCAGAACCGCCGCCAGCTTCTGGGTGGTCAGGATCGGCTCGTGGCAGGCGAACCGGTCCGTATCAACATGCCCCGACTCGACGCTGGCAATGAATCCATCCATCTTCCCGCCGGCGATGTCGGCCCGGGCGTCCACCGCCATGTGCGGCCCGCCCGCGTTGGAATCGGTGTGGTTGTGATACGGCTTCTGGCAGTCGTGCCGCATCGGATCCGGCACGCACGGAACCTTGCCCGGATGCCCAGCCAGGCCGGGGATCCCATCCGCGTTTGGGTAGGTGCCGAAGTAGGAGTCGAACGACCGGTTCTCCTGCATGATGATCACGACGTGGCGGATCTTGTGAATGCCGGCCAGGCTCACCATGCCCCGGCCGGCGGCCACCGCGGCGAACGCCAATGCCGCGAGCGCCGCGGCAAAGCCGGCGCCGACTGCACGTCGCCATGCCAGTGTGAATACGACCATGGGCCGACCGTATTCCTCCCGTCGGGCGGTTGTCAACCGATAGCGTGCGAACTGGAGCCCCGCACCGTCTGCGGGCCGATACGGTTCGCTGTGGCGCACGACGACCAAGAGCTCGAGGACAGGACAGCGAGGAGGGCGACGGCAATGGCACACGGGCCCGGATACGCAGTTGATCGAGTTGACGCGGATGGCTACGAGCCGGACGTCATTGATGGCAGTCAGGTTGGAGAGTTTCACCAGATCGAGCCGGGCGGCTCGGCCGACAAGCTCGACGCGTCTCTGTGGCGCTCGGACCCGGCAACCTATGACTACCTGTTCGAGAACGACGAGGCGTTCCACGTGATCGAAGGTGCAGCCACGGTCGACCTACTCGACTCCGGCGAGCGCGTCGAGCTCCGGACCGGGGACGTGGCTTACTTCAACGCCGGCACGCGGTCTATCTGGACGATCACCGAGCCGTTCAAGAAGTTCACGGTGATCGCGAAATAGGGACGCTCGGCTGGAGCCGGCGGCGAGCGCCGACTAGCCGGCCTTGTTCACGATGGCCTGGTACGGGCGACAGGGCTCGTTACGCAGGCTCGGGCAGGCCGGCAGTCCGGTCGGGACGCTGACCCCGGAGACGACGGGAAGGATGAGACTCGAGGGCTGGCTCTTGGAGAAACCGATCGACTCGGTCGCGTTCGTCCCCGCCGGCTGCGTCTGGGTGAACGACCAGATCGGCTGTGTGCCGTTGGGAGCGGAGATCGTGACTCTGATGCGCGATCCCGCGCGGTAGACGTGGCCCTCGAAGTAGAGCGGAATGACGATCTCGGTGTACTTCCCGGCCGGCATCGGCTGGGCATCGGCCGACGTGAACGTCGGAATCGGCTCCAGCAGTGTGCTGTTCTGCTTGAACATGTTGTTGGCGCTCGTGGAGAGCTTGCGCTCGCTGGCACGGATCCAGCCGTTCTGGACGAAGGTCTCGTTGCCATCTGGCCGGACCTCGCTGACCGTCGCCTGGAGATCGACGTCCGGGGTCGAGGACTTGACCCAGACGTGCACGGCGCCCCCGCCGATCACGGCGCTGTCGGCGCCGAGCGGCGATGAGACGTAGGACACGGCGTCGCCTGCCGGAGGCTGGACCCAGTTGTATGTCCACTGCGATGCGTTGCCCCACAGGCCACCCGAGCCGGTGTTGCCGTTGTAATCGGCGAGCGGTACGGCGTTCGCGTTCGAGGTGTACGAGTTGGAGCCCGCGGTGGTCGGCTGACTGCTGCTGAGCGTGCCGCCTGGGCCGAAGTACCATGTGCTCGCGGTCGTGCCAGGAATCGGGAACGTCGAGAAGGACTGCTCAAACGCGGGATATGGGTCGCCGGCGGTCTTGCTCCCGGTCGGGGACGTCCCGGCGCCGTTGTCGAACAGCACCCGGACCTCCGGGAGCGCCTCGAATGCCGACAGCGCAGTCTGGTACGTCGGCTGCAGCTGGATCGGATCCGGTGGCAGCGTCACGACGTCGCTCTGAGGCAGGCCCAACGCGGTCTGGTAGATGACCGGGGCCGCGGCCCGGCTGACCGCCTGGTTGACGATCGGTGCCTGGTGGGCGACGAACAGCTCTAAGAAGTCGTATAAGCGGTCGTACGTGGCCGGGTCAAGCGAATCGACGTGGGCACCGTTGGTGAACGTGAACCACTTGAGGTTCGTGCCAGTGAAGTGCTGAACCAGATCCGGACAATGACCGCCGGTCTGCTCGTCCTCCCATTGACACGCCATGAAGGTCGGGACGTTGATCTTGTTGACGAATGTGACCGGATCGAGTTGGTCCGCGACCGACGGGACGTAGTGCGAGTTGGCTTGGATCTTCGCCATCAGGTCGGTCGCCTCGCCGTGGAGGGCCTGGTTGGCGGCGCAGGTCTGATCACCGGCCTGGATCTGCTGGTAGGCGTACGGCTGGCCGCTGTTCGGCCCGGCCGGTTCGGCCTCCGCCTGCCGTTGCTGGGCCCAGGCGACCGCGAAGCCGGTATTGAGATCACCGCCGGGATAGAGCGTCGATGCCGTCGCGTCGATGGTCGAGAGCGGCGCGATCGCCTCCAAGTCAGGTGGATCGAGCTGGGCGGTGAACAGCTGGCTGATGGCGCCGTAGGAGATGCCAAGCATCCCCACCTTGTGGCCCTGTACCCACGGCTGACGGGCGATCGTCTCGATCACGTCGTACCCGTCCAGGTTCTGGAGCGGCTCGAAGAAGTCGTAGGCGCCACCCGAGCAGCCCGTCCCGCGCATGTTCACGTCCACCACGGCGAAGCCCATCAGGTTGGCCAGCACGGCGATGCCGTTCACCGGGCCGGCCGGATCGGCATAGCCATAGCCCGAGTACTCGATCAGCGTCGGATACGGCGGGGTGTAGGGTGGGATCGTGATTCCCGGCCGGGGGAAGGTGGGGAACTTGAACTGTGAAGGAACGCCGGGCTCGCCCGCCGGGCTCGTGGGCGGGTGCACGTCGATGGCCAGCTGCGTGCCGTCACGCGTGGTCAGATAGGTGTAGCCGTTGTCCGGGATCGACTGGTTGTAGATGCTCGGATCCCAGGGAGCCGCGGCGTTGGAATGGACCGTGATCGGGCCGGACTCGGTGCCGTTCGAGCTCAGCTTCACGCGATAGCCACTGCCCGGCGTTACGTTGCGGAACAGCAGCCCACCCAGCGAGTCGGCGGTCTGGGTGTACACCGTGGCTCCGCTGGAGTTGAGCAGCGAAGCTTGCGCGCTCGCCGGCAGGCCCGTGGCGTAGACCTGCTCCGCGCTGCCCTGAGCGGTGAACGCCGAGGCACTCGCGGCCGTGAGGAGACCTCCCACCAGCATCAGGGCCGTCACCGAGAACATCACCTGGGCCCGGCGAACGGACCAGCGTCTCACCTCGCGCACGGTCAGCCATGATTCCCTGCGGCCAGATTCCTAAACACGAATGTTTTTTAAAGATGTTGGGGGGCGCTCTGAGTGGGGGCGCTCTGAGGCATTTCGAGGCGGGGTGGACAGCGCCAACGACGGTGGGAAGGACCGGGCGCGCTGGTGGCTGCGGCGCTGAACGAATCACGCTTCAGCCCAGCCGCCAACCGTCCGATAAAGGGGGCAGGTCGGTGCGGACCTAACGAGGAGGAACACATGGCATATGAAGTGAGCATCGCGGGCACACCTACGCGTGCCAAGGTGCGCAACCCGTGGGGCGTGGTCGGGCTCTCGATCGTGACCCTCGGCTTCTATCACTGGTTCTGGTGGTATTTCGTCAACCGGGAGCTGCGGGACCTCGGTCGAGCCGAGAACGTGACCGGGCTGGGTGACAGCCCCGGCATGTCCTGCCTGGCGTTGGTGCTGGGCGCTTTCACCCTGTACATCGCCACCGTCTGGACGTACGTCGCGGGCACGAAGCGGGTGCAGGAGGCGCAACGGCTGAAAGGCGACCCAGACGTGCTCAACGGATGGCTCATGGTGGCGCTGGCGGTGTTCACGCTCGGCATCGGCTGCCCGATCTACTACCAGCACCACCTGAACAAGGTGTGGGCGAGCATGGAGAGCGTTCCTTCGGCGTCGCAGGTGGCCGAGGCGGCGGCCTAACCGAAAAACCCAGTCCGCGCGCCGGCTCGGCGGCCGGCGCGGGCCTGACCCTCGAATCCCTGCTCGACTCCCCCTGTGCATTCGCCATCCCGCCATCCGTGGCGGAGTGGGCCGATCGCTAAGGGACGGTGTGATCTAGAAGCGATCAGCCGTTGCGCACGGCTCTGATGTTCGCGATCAGGAGTGCGAGGGCCGCGATCCCGATCACGAGTGAGAGCGCGATCCGCCAGTGCTTGAGGAACAGTAGGAACAACGCCACGCACACTGCCAGCGTGCCGAGCAGCAGGATCGTGCTGGCCACGAACGACAGGAACCGGCGCCGGGCGATCGCCTCGACGCCGATGAACAGACAGGCAACGACCGCAATGTCGATGCCCCAGGCAACCGGGGATGCGAGCAGGAGCACAATGACCGAACTGAGCAATACCGAAGTGCTGATCGCGGCCCATAGCCTGAGGAACCGGGTGCGCCGCTCCTGCTCATCGATGTAGGGCCGGTGGGCCTTCCTGATGTGCGCCTGAGGCGGATCTGGCGGGAGCCCCTCGCGCAGCGTCGCGATGTGCGCGGTGCGTTCTTCCTCAAGGCTGGTCCGGGTGGCGATCGTGTCGTTGAGCGCGGCTTCACGCTGAGCGAGCTCGGCCTCCCGGCTGTTCCGCAATGCTCGCGCAGGCTCGTGCCTCGAGAGCGATCGAGTCTGAGCGCGCAAGCCGCACAAGTCCGCGCGGCCGGTTTCGATCGTCGCGTCCAGCTCCCGGATCTCCCGCTCCAGCTCTGCGATCCGGCCGGCCAGTGGCGCGGTGGTCTCCCCGTCATCTGGCGGAACCTTGAGCAATCCGGCCCAACCCAGCGGGTTCGCCCACGAGGTTCGGACCGAGCCATCGCGCTCGTAGCGCGGACCTGAGGGCGCTCGTTCACCGCCAAATCGATCGCGTGTATCGAGCCCCCACAAGCCCCGGTAATCGCGCACCCAAGGTGTCTCGTCATCGATCAGCACCGGGCTCCACTGCGCGCTGTGGCCCGGACCGATCGCGACGCCGTCCCCCCTGGCGTAGTCGACGAACGGCAAGCCGAAACCCAACGGGCTGCCCGTGTAGTGACGCCATGGCGCCAGCAGGCGCTGCAGCCTGCGCAAGAACCTGATCACCGGCTGGACGCGCGGAGGGTCGACCAGGACCACGTAGTCGCCGGGGATGAACGCGCCCGAGTGAGACCCGGCCCCGGCGAAGGCCACCACTCGTCCGTGCTCGCGCTGTAGCTCCGGGTCGTCCCAGCGCCGGCGCAGATCGTCGCCCTCGTAGTCGTGCGAGGAGAACGCGGCCCATACCGGGCGCGGTGGCCGATCCTTGCGCTCCGCGAGGTAGATCGTGATCATCTCCCAATCGGCCTCGTGATCATTGACCCCGTCGAAGGTCGAGCGCCAATCGTTCATGGCGTAGAAGAACCAGTACTGGAGACACACGTAGCCGCCGTCTCTCACCACCCTCCCGTAATACGTGAACCGGTCGGACTCCAGCCGCTCGCGATACGTCGTCTCGGCCGCCGCTGCCAGTCCCGGCGGCACCTTGCCACGCCACAGCAACGAGGCGCGCATGACCGCGTCGATCAGGCGCCCGAACAGGCCGGAGGTCGTGAACCGGCCCGTGTGGCTGAGCCGCTCACGCGGGATCAGCCGCCAGCGTAGGTATTCCGCGCGACCAAGCGGCGCCTTTACAAACTGCAACGACAACCGCTGGTCTCGGTGACGAACCCCTTCCTGGCACAGGCGCGCCAAGCTCAGCTCGTCCGCGGGCACGATCAGGGTCGGCTTCCCTCCGGACTGCGCCGCCCACAGACTGCACTGCGCGACGTAGGCGCCGACCGCCGTCGGAAAAAACAGCTCCCCTTTGGTGAAGCGGATGACCGGCTCATACGCCCGCAGCAATTCCAGATCGGAGTGTTTGTGCAGAGTCCGATCGGCCGCCGTCTCGTCATTTCCCTCCGTCGCGCCCGGGACCTCGACGTTCTCCTTCACCACCGACGGATTCTTCCACGCGTGGCGCGGTAGCCCGGCAACCGAGATTCAGGCCCCGAGGCCGGCGCAGATCAGATCCCGCGCAGCGCGGTAATTTCCCCGTCGGCGACCGCCTGTTCAAGTCGCTGGTAGTCGAGCTCGTTCTGGTCCGCGTAGCCGGCGGAAAAGCGAGCGATGGCCCGATCGAACTTGGTCCCGGCGCCGAGATACGCTGCGATCGCCAGCCGATCCCCGGAACGCGCATGGGCGCGAGCCAGCGACCAGCCGCACGCGCGGACGTAAGCATGCAGCCCGGAGTAGGTCATCCTCGACAGGTCGATCGACGCCTTCCAGTCCCACAATTGGCGAACGTAGAAGTCGTGTTCGCTGCCGTCGAGGCCTTGGCTGCGCTGCCAGCCGAGGAACACGTCGAATACGGCCTGATCCATCCGCTGCCCTCGGACCACTCGCTCGCCGTGGTTCTCGAACTCGCTCGCGCCGAGGTAGGCCTCGAGCACCGAAGCCTGCGCCTCCTTGGCCTGCAACACCAGCGGATCTCTTCCCCCTCGGCCGGCGAACAGGAACACCCAGGCGCGAGTGCCGACGCTGCCGACGCCGACGACCTTGCGGGCTATGTCCATAAAGCGGTAGGTCTCGAACAGGTAGCGCCGGTCCGGGTCGAGGCTCGCGGCGTATTCATCGATCAACCCGCGAACGTAATCAGCCTCGTCGCGCTCGTCGGCGGAGGTGTACAGGTCACGAAACGGGACCAGCAGAGGCGGGACGCTCCGAAACCGCTGTTTCCCGTGCGAGCCCTCGGTGAGCTTCTTGACCGCCCGCAGGCTCGTCTTGCGGCGCGCCTTGGCGAACGGCGCCGCGAACAGAATCCGGCCCTTCTTTCCGAGCCTCCCGCCAAAGCGGTCGACGAGCTCGCTGGCGTTGATCCGCTCGTACCAGACATCGAGGTGGCTCATGCCGGCGAAGCCACGCATCGCCTCGCGGTACTCCCGGACACAGTCGGTGACGAGCCGCCGGCGCCGCTTGACCGCCAATCCCACATCACGCCCGGCGATCTCGACGCTGGCCGCCATGCGTTTGACGTCCCATTCCCACGGGCCCGGCAGCGTCTCATCGAAGTCGTTGGGGCCGAACACAAGTCTGCGATCGGGCGCGGCGAAACCTCCGAAATTCGAGATGTGCGCATCACCGCAGGCCTGCACCACGATGCCCGAGTCGGGCGTCGCCGCCAGGTCCGCCGCCATCACCGCTGCCGCACCGCGGTAGAACGTGAACGGTGAGACCAGCATCCTCCCGTAGCGGATTGGGACGAGCTCCTGAACCCGCGTGGCTGCCTGGGCCTGGAGCACGGCGATCGGATCGGGCCGATCCGAAGCCGGCGACCACTGTCCGTGGCTCGACCGGGGTGTTCGCTGACGGGCGGCGCGTCCGCTCGCCTTCGACTCGCTGACCTCCAAGGTCGCGCGCTCGGTTAGTTCACGATCAGCAGCCACCACGCCGTTTCGCATGTGATGTTGGCACGGCATCGGGCTCGCTCGCGCTCGACGATGGTTGATTCCGCGGCGCGTGGGGGCGCAATCAGCCCAGTCTGACGATCCCCTGGAAGATCAGGGCCGCGCCGATCACGCCGACAACGGCCGCGATCAATCTCATCTTGTGCGTCCTCATCCACGCGGAGAACCGCATAGCCGCCCCTGGCCGCGCGGCCCAGCGCGAGGAGATCGAATGGCCCCGGAATCCCGAGGCAGGCTCCGACGACGACGGCCGACTGGACGTCGGCGAAAGACATCCCACCGTCCATCCCCGCGAACTCTTCGCCGCACAGGTACAGCCAGGATGCGGCGCCGGCGTCCCTCGCGAACGCCGCCGGGTCGGCGATCAACCCTCGGTTATGTGCCAGATCGGTGGGACCCCTGAAACTCGGCCACGACAAGCCTCTTTGTCAGCCTACCGCGTCCGCAGCGCGTCGGAATCGAATAGATTCGCGCAATCGAGAATTCCACCGTGACCCAGCCCGCCGTCGCGATCAAGGAGCTGCCAACGCCGCCGGCGGAGGTGCTGACCCGCCGTGACCGGTTCGAAGCATGGCTTGGTCGGGTGTTGCTGCGTACGCCCGCTCGCGTCCAGCTGCGACTGTCCGGGAAGCCCCAGGTCCGGCTTGATGGCCAGGACCTGGATCCCGGGATCCAGCTCGCGCTGAGGACTTTGGAGCTTCGCGGCGCCCCGACGATGGTCGGCGCGCCGCACAGCAATCCCGAGCCGGCCGAGGTCCGCGCTCGCGTGCATCGCGAGGCGGTCGTGTTCTCGATTGTGAAGACCGATGTAGCTGGGGTTCGCGAGCTCGAGATCGAGGGCGCCGACGGCCCGTTGCGTGCTCGGCACTACCGGCCCGCCAAGTCGAGCACATCCGAGCCGCCACCGCTGCTCGTCTACTTCCATGGCGGTGGGTTCGTGATTGGCGATCTGGATACGCACGACGAGCCTTGCCGGCTGCTGTGTCGGCACGGGGATGTCCAGGTGCTGTCGGTCGACTACCGGCTGGCGCCCGAGGACCCGTTCCCTGCGGGGGTGCGCGATGCGCTGGCCGCGTTCAGGTGGGCGGTTGGGCACGCATCCGAGCTCGGTGCCGACGCGGGACGCGTGGCGGTTGGCGGTGACAGCGCCGGTGGAAATCTGAGCGCGGTGACCGCGCAGCTCGCCGCGCGCGATGGAGGCCCGGCGCCCGCCCTTCAGCTGCTGATCTATCCCGCCATCGATCTCACCGAGACGCGCTCCGGCTCCGGCCGGCTGTTCGCTGATGGCTTCTATCTGACCGAGAACGATCGGCAATGGTCCACGCGGCACTACTTCTCAGGAACCGAGCGTGCCGCCACCGACCCGCGCGCCTCGCCGGTGCGCGCTGAGGACCTGTCGGGCCTGGCGCCCACGATCGTAATCACTGCTGGCTTTGACCCACTGCGCGACGAGGGGGAGGCTTACGCAGAGGCGCTGCGCCAGGCGGGAACCAGAGTCGTTGTGGATCGCGTCCCCGAGCTGATTCACGGCTTCATCAACATGACCACGGTTCCGGCCGCACGGGACGCCGTGGTACGGCTCGCCGGCATGCTGCGCGCGAGTCTTGCGTACGCAAAGTAGGCAAGCCGCGCGTGGCCGGCAATCCCCAGCTCTACCTGTTCGACAGCGGCACGATCGGGCTCGCCGACCTGCAGGTACCGGTCCCGTTCTTCCTCATACGCCACCCGGAGGGAAACGTGCTGATCGACGGCGGCAACCCGCTCGAGGTGGCGCGTGACGCTCGGGCATATTGGGGGAAGCTGGCGGACACGTGGGAGGTTCACATGTCGCCGGAGCAGCACTGCGCCGCCCAAGTTCGGCAGCTCGGCGTGGAGCCCGTTGCGGTTCGGTACGTGGTGCAGACCCATCTCCACATCGACCATACGGGCGCGCTGGGCCACTTCCCGAACGCGACCGTACTCGTCCAGGCGCGCGAGCTTGAGGCCGCTCGCGCCGCCGATCCACCCGTTGCGTCCGGCTACCTGCCCCAGGACTATGCCAGTCCGGACATCCCGTGGAAGCTCGTGGACGGTGACCTCGATGTCTACGGAGACGGCGCCATTCGCCTGCTTGGGACGCCCGGACATTCCGCCGGCCACATGTCGGTGCTGGTGCAGCTGGACGGTGCCGGGCCGGTGCTGCTCACCGCCGACGCGACAGACAACGCCGCTCAGTGGGCGCACGAGGCCCCGCTCCGCGCGTTCTTCTCCCGCGATGCGGCGACGCGATCGCTCGAACGGCTTCGAGGCGTCGCGCACGAGACCGGGGCACTGATCATCTTCGGACACGACCCGGAGAACTGGGCAGAGCGCAGACACGCCCCAGAGGCTTATTCGTAGGCGCTGCTCGGTAGCCGCCCGTTCAACGCCTCGGGGTGCGGTGTGGCGAGGTGCAGCCGGCTCCAAGTCTGATTCAAATGACTGCTCGCTGGGTAACCCGCCCCGCGTAATCAGCGGGCTGGCCTGCACAGATATGGGCGGCTGAGGCCCGCAGGCCGCCGAGGAAGGGACCTCAATTGCGATCGAACCAGCTTGCGCCTGCCGGGCGCCGGGCGGCCAGCGTAGCCGCACTCCTGCTCACTTGTCTGGGACTGTTCGCGGCGTTCGCTGCCGCTGCTTCGGCCTCCCTGACGGCACACGGTCAACTGCTTTCGCTGCCGCCACACCTGAGCACCAACGCCAACCAGAGCAACAATTGGTTCGGCTACAGCCAGGGAGCCCTTGAGCAGGGCGGCAAGCTGTTTCATTCGATCACCGGCGACTGGACTGTGCCCGCCGCCACACAGCACGCCGCGGGGCAGGCGGAGGCGTCCTCGGACTGGATCGGTATCGGCGGGGGTTGTGTCGATGCCGGGTGCACGGTCACCGATTCGACCCTGATCCAGACCGGAACTGAGCAGGACGTCAGCGCCACCGGCGGCCCCTCGTACTCGGCCTGGTACGAGCTCGTGCCGGCGCCCTCGCTGACGATCTCGAACATGTCCGTGTCGCCCGGTGATCACATGCACGCTTCGATCTCGGAGGCGGTCACCGGTTCGAACGTATGGGCGATCACGATCCAGGACGTCACCCGGAGCGAGTCGTTCTCGACGACGTTGCCTTATCCCTCCACGCACGCGACAGCCGAATGGATCGAGGAGACTCCCTTGGAGCTCGGAACCAACGCAGGCTTCGCGGCGTTGCCCAATCTGTCCAACCCGGGCTTTGACCTGGGCAGCACGAACGGGTCCGCCGCCAAGCTCACCTCCGCGGAGCAGATGCAGCTCATCGACTCGGGCGGGAACGTGATCGGCGCCCCGTCCGCTCCCGACTCAGATGCAGACGGATTTGGCGCGTGCACATGGAGCACGACCTGCACGGCGCCAGCCAGCTGAGGTCGTCAGCCCCGGCGGTGAGCGAGGAGGTCTCGATCCGGCCCGCGAGCGAGCACGTGATGCTCGTGGAGTTCAGCCGCCCGCCTGACAATTACTTCGATGGCGCCCTGATCGGGGCGATCGCCGACGCGTACGAGCGGCTCGAGCGAGACGGCTCGTGCCGCGCGATCGTGTTGTGCTCAGAAGGCAGGAACTTCTGCGCCGGCGCCAACTTCGCCGGCAAGAACCCGGCCGAGGGCGATTTGTACGAGCAGGCGGTGAGGCTGTTCACCGCCGGTCTGCCCGTGGTGGCGGCAGTGCAGGGAGCAGCGGTGGGCGGCGGCCTGGGTGTCGCGCTGTCAGCCGACTTCCGGGTGGCCAGCCCCGATTCGCGCTTCAGTGCGAATTTCGCCCGGCTGGGCATCCATCACGGGTTCGGGATCACGGTGACCCTCCCGCTCGTCGTAGGTGACCAGCGCGCGCTCGAGCTGCTCTACACCGGCGTGCGGTTGCGCGGCGAGGACGCGCACCGGATCGACCTGTGCGACCGGCTCGTGGCCAGCGACCAGATCCGCGAAGCAGCGGTGGCGCTGGCGGAGGAAATTGCCACCTCCTCGCCGCTCGCCGTTCGGTCCATCCGCAAGACCATGCGCGGAGAGCTGGCGGACCGGATCCGCGCTGCCGCTGCACACGAGGCCGCCGAGCAGGCCACCCAATTCGCGACCAACGACTTTCGCGAGGGCGTCCGTGCGGCAGCCGAGCGACGGCCACCGCGGTTTACCGGCAACTAGATGGTTGATTCCACGGCCGCGTGGGGGCCGGGGGATCAACCATCTTGCTCAGGCGAAGCAGAGTTCGACGACGAGCAGGACCGAGATGGATGCCGCGCAGAGTCGATGGTCGCGATGGATCGATCTCGCGAGTTGATGCTGTCGGGCCAGCGAGTCGCTACGAGCGCCGAGTCGCACCGCAGCCGGCACGGTGCGCAGACCGGCGAGTAGGATCGGACCCGCCGCGAGCACGAGCGCAGCCCACCCGACCCAGCGCGGGTGATCGCCGCGGGCGATCTGCACGATGATCGCCGCGAGGGTGCCAACCATCACCGTTGCGACGAGACGGTTCATCGGCCTCGCGGTTGTGGTCACTCGGTGGTAGTACGCGGCGATCGACGCCAGGGCATCGCCGTCCGGATTTGGCGTCGACGATCGCGCGATCTGCACGTCGAACATCAGGTCGAACCACAGGACCGCGAGCAGGAAGCCCGCGCCCGCACACACGAATGGCGTCATCGCCTCGAGCGTAGTCGCGCGGCTATGGGGTGACCGGCGGCCGAATCATCAGGAAAAAGACGGCGACGATCAGCTCAACGAACGTGAAGCCGATCAGGATCGCAGCAGCGATCCCGGGCGCCAGTGAGAAGAACCCGTTGCTGAACCCGAGGACCGAAGCGTTATCGGCCAGACGCTGGCCGATCTGGGCGGCTGAGCCGAGACCTGCATATGACCATCGTGCGTAGGTGAGGTTTGCGAGTCCGACGACTGCGCTCGGCATCTGCGCGAGCGGGATCAGCGCGCCGGCGAACAGGAGCTGCGGCATCAGCAGGAGCGGCACAGCGCCCGCTGCCTGGTCGACGCTGCGAGCCGCACAGGACACGGCGAGTCCCATCCCCACGCTGGCCCATGCGGTGAGGATCGCGAGCACGAACACCTGTACCAAGTTGCTGTGCCCGACGCCCAGCGGCTGCAGCACCACGACCACGGTCGTCAGCAGCAGCACCTGGACGAGCGTGAGCGCGAACAGCACCAGTGCCTTGGACAAGACGTAGGCGTCGAGGCGAACGCCGACGTCGAACTCGCGCTCGACGAGGCCGCGCTCCTTGACAACCTCGCGGCAGGCCGACGCGAGGCCCAGCCAGATCGAGCCGGTCATCAGCATGAACATCAGCTCGACCGCATTGGTCGGCGAGTTGCTCGCGGCACTCAAGGCCGCGGGGTGAAACACGATCGCGATCAGTACCCCAATCACGGGCGCCTGCCCGACGAGCAGTGCGAGCGTCCGCCGGTCCCGTCCCAGCGTGCGGATGTAGCGGCCAGTGAGCACGCGGAGCTCCAAGCCGAATGGCCGGCTCGCGGCCAGCGGGGCGCGCGCGGCTGCGGCCGAGGTTTCGGGCGAGCGGTCTCGTGCGCCGGCCGAGCTGGGCGGACCATACCCTGGCTGGGGCGACATATCAGCCGGCCTGGGCGAGGCGCCCTCCGACCAGCCGAGCGCCCGCGGGAGACCATCAGCCATCGCCGCAAGATGTGTTCGCGCGCCGGACGAGCTGCCACGGTAGGCGGTCCGGCCCTCCTGGAGGACGACGACCTCGTCGCACAGATCCAGACTGGCCGTGGCATGCGTCGCGACGAGCACAGCCCGACCATGATCGGCCAGCCGCCGGAACAGCTCCATCAGCCGCCGCTCGAGCACCGCGTCGAGCCCACTGGTCGGCTCATCGAGCAGCAGCACCGGGGGCTCACCGACGAGCTCGAGCCCGCACGCCGCGCGGCGTCGCTCACCACCGGAGAGGTTCCGGATCAGAGTGCTGCCCTGTTCGACCAGACCGAGCTCGTCGAGCACGGTTGCCACCCGTTCCTCGATCGCGACGCCCGCATCGAGTCGCAAACAGGCCGCGCAGCGGAGCGCCTCGCGGGTCGTGAGGCGGCCGTGGACGCTCTCGCGCTGTGGCACGTACCCGAGTGCCTGCACCGCCGAGGTGGTGGGCTCCGCCAGCAAGGTCGCGGTACCGGCGGTCGGCTTGGCGACACCGGCGAGCACGCGCAGCAGCGTCGATTTCCCTGACCCGCTGGCGCCCATCAACGCGACCAGCGACCCCGGCGCAATCTCGAGCGAGACCGGGCCCAAGATGCGGACGCCGTCCGCCACGCGCACCTCTACGTCACCAGCGACGAGCACGCCGCCAGCCTAACGCCGTCTACTCCAGCCGAGCGCCGCTGCGAATCATCGACCCCGGGGCAGCACGGACGCTGTCGGATAGGTCTGAATAGTTCACGCTTATCGGACACCCTCGTCCGTGGCACTGGATTCCCCCCGGCGAACGCCTGGAGGCTATGGTTCTCGGTCGATGGGCGAACCGGCGATGACGCGCAGGGCTTTCGTCGGTTCTGGGCTGGCCGCCGCCGGTCTGTTGGCTGGCGCGACCGTGCCGGCGTGGGCACGGTCGCATCGCTGGGGCAGTCGCGTGCGCGCCGCAGGCTGGAGGCCCCGTCCGTGGGAGCCGATCGGTACTCCAGGCGAGCCGTTCGAGATAGACACGATCGTGATCCTGATGCTGGAGAATCATTCGTTCGACAACGTGCTGGGTCTGTTGCCCTACCAGGTCGCGCGTCGGCGGGGCGTGGATGGTCTCCCGGGCGATGGTCGCATGCCGACAGCCAGCAATCCTGACCGCGACGGCAACCCGGTTCGGTCCTTCCACCTGCCGGACCTGTGTCCGGATCACGGGTTGACCCAAAACTGGAACTCCAGCCACAACCAGTACAACGGCGGGCGCAACGACGGGTTCGTGCGCGTGGCCGGTGCGCCCACGCCGATGGGCTATTTCGACGACGGCGATCTGCCTGTCACGTATGCCCTCGCGTCGCACTTCCCGATCAGCGAGCGCTATTTCTGCTCGCTGCTGGGCCAGACCGATCCCAACCGGCGTTTCTTGTTCTGCGCCACCGCCGCCGGCGAGACGAACGACGTTCCCGCGGGCCTGACGATGCGCATCCCGGGCGGCACGATCTTCGACGCGCTGGATGTCAGTCGGATCAGTTGGCGCGTGTATTACGACAACGTGCCGAGCCCGTTCCTGATCGAGAACTTCCGTGACAATCCGCTCCAGGTCGCGCGCTGCGTCAAGAACCCGGAGTTCTTCACGGATGCCGCCGCCGGGCATCTTCCTCAGGTCAGCTTGATCGAGCCGAACTTCAACGTGGAGTCCGAGGAGAACCCGCAGGACGTCGCGTTCGGAGAGAACTTCCTGTGGCGGGTCGCGTCGGCGCTTATGCACAGCCCGCAGTGGCGTTCGACCGCGTTATTCGTCACCTACGACGAGCACGGCGGCTACTTCGACCACGTCGTGCCACCTCCCGCGATCCCGCCCGATGACACGTTACCTCGCCTCGGGCAGCCTGGCGAAGGCACTTACCCCGCCGGCTATGACCGATACGGCTTTCGTGTGCCGCTGACGGTGATCTCGCCCTGGGCCCGACCGCGATACGTCTCACGCTGCACCGCTGACCACACGTCGATCCTGTCGTTTATCGAACACAAATGGAACCTGCCCGCGCTGACGCGACGCGATGCCAACGCGTGGCACCTGCGGGACATGTTTGACACGCGCCGCCCGCACTTCCGTCGGCCACCGCCGCTTCCTGACCCGCCGCCGATCGATGCGACACTCGCTAAATGCCGCGCCGACGGCCGTAACCCACCCGCCCCAAGCACATGAGCTGGCGTGCGCCGCGGCTCACAACTGGAACACACCTACGTCCCGATCCCCTCCAGATACGTAGCCCGTTCGGCATCCGAGAACCCGCGGGTCACCCGCTGCCGTGCAATCTTCTCAAGCGCCGTGAGGGGCACGGCCAACTCGGTGGACCAAATCGTTGCCGCTGAGCCCGCGGTGATCACGCTGCGCCCGTCCCGATCGAAGTTAACGGCCGCCAGGGAGCCTCCGGCGTCGAACTGCGTCAGCTGGCGGGTGGTGGTCGCGTCCCAGATGCGAGCGCTGCCATCGGGGCTCGCCGTCGCCACCACGCGATCGTTGGGGCTGAACGTCGCGCTCAGCACGCTGGCGTTACCGGGCTCGGTCATGACGCCGCGCATCGCGTCGCTGGCGGCGTCCCAGATCCGCGCCGTCCCGTCCTGACTCGAGGTCAGGACCCAGCGGCCATCGTGGCTGAAGACCGCGCTCGTGACGCTGGCGCCACCGGGCTCGCTGATAACGCCAATCGATGTCCCCTCCGCGGTGTCGAAGATCCGCGCGGTGCCGTCGTCGCCAGCGGCTACCAGGCGCTTTCCCGTTGAATCGAACGCGACGCTCAAGAGACCGATGCCTTGCGTGCGGAGCAGCCGGATCAATAGATGAGTCTGCGCGTTCCAGATTCCGATACCGCCGGATTCTGAGGTGGCGATCAACATGCCATCCGGGCTGAATGCACCACCGCTGATGAAGTCGCCCGAGGCATGGAGCACGCCAAGCTGGGAGCCAGTGGCAACCTCCCAGATGCGAGCGTTGCCGTCGGAGCCGACGGTGAGTATGAGCTTGCCGTCGGGGCTGAACTGGACCGCGTAGATTCCTTCCGCTCGACGCGATCGCAGCGCACGCACCAGCTTGCGGCTACTCACGTCCCAGATGCGGGTGACTCCGTCCGGGCCCCCGGTCGCGATCAACGCCCCGTCCGGGCTGTACGTGGCCCGTGTGAGCGCGCTCCCGCTGCTGCTGCGAAGGATGCCGCGCTGTTCTCGGGGCGCGGCATCCCACAGCTTCGTGGTGCCGTCTCCCGCTGCGGTCACAACCACTGCGCCATCTGGACTGAACTGCGCATCTGCCACCGCCTCTGAGTGGCCCAGCAACGCGACGCGCTGGTTGCCGGTGGCTGTGTCCCACACCCGCGCTGCCCCGTCTGCGCTCGCGGTCACGATCGATAGACCGTCGGGACTGAAGGCCGCGGACTGGATGGCCGCACCTCCGGGTTCCCTAATCACCACGAGTGCCTTGCCGGTGCGCCGGTCCCAGACCCTCGCGAAGCCGTCAAGGCTCGATGTGAGGATCAACTTGCCATCGGGACTGAACACCGCGCTGTTGACCATTGCCGGCACGGGTTCAGCGAGCACCTCCAGCTGCTTGCCGCTGCGGACATCCCAGACTCGAGCGGTTCCGTCAAGGCTGGCTGTCACTAGCTGGGCGCCATCCGGACTGAACACCGCGCTCGTGACCGCCGAGGCACCGGGCTCGGCGATCGTCCGCAGCAGCCCACCAGTGCCGACCCTCCAGATCCGCGCAAACCCATCATCGTTGGCGGTGGCGACCATGCTGCCCTCGGGGCTGAAGGCGGCGCTGCTCATCGCGCCCGCGTTTGCTCCCGGTTCGGTCACGGACCGCAGCACCCCGTGTGTCGTGGCGGACCAGATCCGGGCAACACCGTCCGCGCTCGCTGTGACGACCAGCTTCCCGTCGGGATTGAACGCGGCGCTGTTCATCGGGCTAGCGGCTGGGTCGACGAGCTCACCGTCGAGCGACCCGGTCTGTGGGTTCCAGATTCGCGCCGTGCCGTCTTTGCTGGCCGTCAGGACCCGCGCACCTTGGGGGCTGAAAGACGCCCGCTGGACCGGACTCCCGCTGGGCTCGCTTATCACGGTGCGCTGCCGGCCGGTGCGAGCGTCCCAGACGCGGGCGAAGCCGTCGAGGCTCGCGGTCACGATCCGCGAGCCATTCGCGTTGAACGCGGCTCCCTCGAGCGAGGCGGCGCCTGGTTCGCCGATTACTCGGACGAGCGTGCCTGCGCGCGCGTCCCACACTCGAGCCGTTCCGTCATAGCTGGACGTCAGGATCCGGGCCGAGTCGGGGGAGAACGATGCGCCGTACAGCGGGGCATGCTCGGGCTCGGTGAGGCTGAGGAGCAACCGGCCGGTGGCAACGTCCCAGATCCGGGCAACCCCGTCAGCGCTGGAAGTCGCGAGCTCCCTGCCGTCGGGGCTGAACTGGACGCTGTAGAGCCCTTCTTGATCAGGGTTTCGGAGCGTGTGTAGCGTCCGTGGCACGGACACGGCGTCCCAACTCCACACGCGCGTAACGCCAGTCGAGCCCGACGTCGCGATTAGCTTGCCAGACGGGCTGAACGCGGCAGCGTATGTGGCCTCCGGCATGGTCAGGGCTTGCCCAACGGGGGCAAACGTCGCGGCCCTCCACACGTGTGCGGCGCCGTCACTGCCGGCGGTCACGATCAGCTTGCCGTCGGCGCTAAACGATGCACCGTTGATGCCCCCGCCCCGCGGCTCGCTGAGCACACCGAGCTGACGCCCCGTTGAGGCCGACCAGATCCTGGCGGTTCCCTGGTCGCTTGCCGCCACAACCTCGCCGCCGTCGGGGCTGAAGGATGCCTCCTCGAGCCCAGTGCCGCTCGGACCGGTGAGCGCCTTGCGTTGCTTGCCGGTCGCTGCATCCCAGATCTCCGCCGCGCCGTCGGCGCTGGCGGTCAACACGAGCTTGCCGTCGGGGCTGAAGCTCGGGCTGTAGAGGGGAGCGGACGGCCGGAGCGTGCGGAGAATCTGCAATTGCGGCAGCGCGTCCCGGAGCGCCGTCTCAGCCTGCCTGGTGGGACTGAGCTGCAGGCCGCGGAGCGCGAGCAGCGTGCTCAGTTCAGGATCCACGCCCAGTGTCGACTCCGCGCTCGCCGCAAGCTGCCGAGACTGCGCGATCTTCTGATTGGTCACCGCCGTAGCGCGCTCGATCAGGGCGACAACCGTCAACCCAATCGCGACGATCAGGGCCACCGAGACGGCGGCGCGGGTCACCCGTAACCGCGTGGTAGTGCGCTGGCGGCTGCGCAGCACGTAGGTTGCCTGGAGCTCGGTGGGCGCCGGCTGCTTGCCGGATTGGCGCGCGATCCACCCCTCAGCCTCCTCGAGTTCGGAGCCGGACAGCAGAAAGCTCGGGTCCCGCCCGTGAGCTTCCCACTCGAGCGCCTTGCTTCCCCACAGCGTGTGGGCCTTGACCCACTCGAGATCAGTCTCGATAGCGGTTAGGAGTGCTGCTAACGAGCGCTCGAAGTTGTCCTCGAACTGACCGCGCTGGGGTACGAACTGGCGCGTGGATAGGCTCTCAGGTAGGGCCTGCGGGTCGACCGGGCGCAGGAGCACGCCGATGATTCGCTTGTTGAGCGACTCTGCGTGCTCGAGCTCACGCGCGCATTGTGGAGACGATGCAGAGTCCGGGCTGATCAAGAACACGAACGAATCGGCAGCCTCGATCGCCTGCCTGAGCTCGTCGCGCCAACGCGCCGTCGGTGGGATGTCCTCCTCGTCGAACCACGCGTCCTTGCCGCGGTCGACGAGCGCGTCGCGCAACCGCCGTGCGGACTCCCGATCGCGTCGCGAGTAGGACAGAAAAACGTCGCCCACGTGATGGCCCCCGGACGCCAACGGTCAACTGGCCCGCGGTAGCGTGCGGTGAGCACATAGTAGACCGGCCGGCCCAGACTGGGTGCGATCAACCAGGGCCTACACGTTTCGGCCCAATCCGACGCGGAGGAAGCGCTCGAGCATCGCGTTCACCTGCTCCGGGACGATGAGCGGGCTGAAATGCCCAGACCCGACCGTCCTCGCGACCATCAACCGCGGGCACAGCTCTCCGGCCCGCGCCAAATCGGCATTCGGAGTGCCGGCGTCGATGTAGAGACACGGGACTCGACACCCGCGCAACGCATCTTCGTCATTCCAGCTCCGAATTGACTCCTCCCAGATCGAGCTGGTCACGTGCGGTGGGGTCAGCACGGCCTGATCAAGGATCCAGGCGGTCATCCCCGGATCGTCGCCGGGAGCAAACAGACCTGCGAAGTACCTGCGAAGAGCCAGATCTGGATCGCTACCCCGCAGCCGGTAGACGAGATCGTGCACAACGTCGGTCCGGTCGCCACCGGCCAGGAGCAGGGAGTCGATCAACACGATGGCGCCGACGCGCTCCGGGTAGGCGGAGGCGAAATCAAGCGCGATCATCCCGCCAAGGCTGTGACCGATCACAACCGGTTTCTCAATCCCGAGCTCCATACACGTCCAGGCAAGATCGTCGGCGAACACACGCATCGCATAAGGCTGGATCGGCGCATCACTCTCGCCGTGGCCGCGGAGGTCCACGGCGACGACACGCTGGGCAGAGCAGAATCGCCGCACCTGCGGCTTCCAGAAACGACGATTGCACGCCACGCCATGTAGGAACACGAGGCACGGATCACCGCTGCCCGCCTGGTCGTACGCCAGCACAACGCCATCACGAACCAGATCTGCCACGCCGTAAGTCTGCAAGGCTTTGCGCCGGGACGCGAGCCGGCTCAGATCAGATCAGTCGTCCCGGTCCGAGACTGTTGGTCACGGCATCAACTACTGGGAAGATCAGCGTGAGAATTCTCATACGGATGCGCTGGGTAGGTATGCAGCTCTAGGCGAACGACTTACCATCGTGTTCAGCAGGCCATCCCGAAAATGATGTCCCGAGACTCAATTCAGCAGGAAACGGCGGAGATTGGCTCCGGCCCTGGGGTGAGTGCCCCGGATCGGGGTGCCTCGTCAGCTGTCTCATCGCCGGACGCCGAGCGGGCGGCACGTCGACAGCGGGCGCGCGAGCTTGCGGCCAGACGCAGGCGCAGGCGCCGGCGCATCTTGATCGCTGCCCCGTTCGTCGGTTTGTTGGCGTGGGCGGTGGTCTCTTATACGGCCTGGATGCTGCAGCCCACGAGCATGACGTGGTCTCAGCGCAGCGTCGAGTGGGTGAGAGCTGATGTGCCATTCGGGAACTGGCTGGTGGACGAGAGCGAGCACATCTATTACACGTGGAACGCGCCCACGAAGGGCGGCCCGCAGCTGAAGACGCTGCCGCGCGTCGGGCTGTTTGGCGCCGTGCTAGCCCCAAGGCGGCGCGCTCCCTGGCCGCCGCGAATCAAGCCGATCTTCCCGCACCCGTTGCCTGGCGAAGGAGTTTGGAAGCCGACCGGTCCGCCCGTCGATGGTGGGCCACCGGTGCTGTTGACGACCTTTCGTTCCGAGCTCGCGTATCCGCGCATCGTCGCCTACGTAGCCTGGTTCGACCATACGCGCACGGCGATCGGGTACTACCCGGGGCGCTACGAGCCGCCGAGCGCGGCTGTACGCGGACCGATGATGGTCCCCTACGACCAGCGCTGGCGGCTACTTGCAACGTTCAACGGCGGCTTCACTCACGTTGATGGTGATAACGGCTCGACCGACAACGGCCGCATGAATGAGCCGCTGAAGGACGGCAACGCCACGCTCACTGGCTATCGCGATGGTCGCGTCGCGATCCTGCGGTGGAGCGGCGGCCCGAACGCGGGGCCGGACGTCGCGTGGACCCGTCAGAGCTTGGCTCCAATCGTCTGGAACGGACGGTTGAACCCCCAATTGGACACAGCCCCGGAAAGCCCGCAGTGGGGGTACACGCTCGGCGGCGTCACCCGCGTGTGGCGCACCGGTGTCGGCATCGACCGCCGCGGCAATCTCATGTACGCCGTCGCGGACGACCAGACCGTGATCACTATCGCGAGGATTCTCCAGCACGCCGGCGCGGTGCGTGCGATGGAGTTCGACATCAACCCGGATTGGCACACCCTGATCTCCTACGGTCACCACCACGGCCTCCATCCGAGGCTGGTCGAGCCTCAACCGGCGCAGTCCGCCACGCGCTACCTCGTCCCCGACGACCGCGACTTCCTCGCTGTCTACCGGCGCCTGCCCGGCCCAATCAGCGTGCCCTTCAACTAGGGATCCCGCCGCCTTCCGTGGAGCTGACCGCGTGGAACTCGATTCGATAGACGAGCGTGTCCTCTTCGACCGGTCCGGCGTGTGCGGTGCGCTGGCGCAGCGTCTCGCGGTCTGGCTCGCCGGCTCGCCGGACGTCCTGCGCCGTGATCGCGGCGAACGGGACTAGCTCGATGGCGTCAACCTCGATCTCACCGAGCCCCACCCGGTAGCGGCCACCCGGCTTGACGCGTGGCCGCTTCCATAGCCGGACCGATAGCGTGATGTCTCCGGCGAGAACGTCGCTGCGCAACTCGCGGCTGAACTCCACGGCCGGGACCCTAGCGACACCGACTCGGCCTCGACTCGGGTCGCTAGAGGTGCGAACTGTCGGTGTGGTCCTCGGCGGCGCGAGTCGAGTGGCGCTCGCACACAGCGGCGACGATGATGCTCAGCTCGTAGAGGATCAGCATCGGGATTAGCTCGAGCAGGGTGGTGACCACGTCGGTTCCGGGAAGCAGCAGCGCCAGCCCGACGAGCAGGACGATGGCGTGGCGGCGATGTTGTCGAAGCTGCCGGGTGGTGACGATTCCCATCCGGTTGAGGCCGATGACAGCTACGGGAATTTGGAAGAACAACCCCGTCGCCAACAGCGTGAGCAGGATGAATTGGTAGTAGGTACGTGCCTGCACGAGCGTGTCGAATGAGCTGCTGTTGAAGTTCTGTAGGAACCCGACCGCCCCGGGGAGCACGATGAAGTAGCCGAACACGAGCCCCGCGGCGAATAGCAGCGGGGCGATCGTCAGCAGTGGCACGGCGGTCCGGCGCTCGCGAGGACTGAAGGCGGGGATCACGAACGCGTATAACTGCCACAGGATCAGCGGCAGGGCCAGCAGCAGCGCGAAGTAAGCCGACACCGTCACGGTCTGGCCGAACGGTTCACCGATCCCGAGCGTCACGGGTTGGCGGCCGGGCGAGCTGGTGGGGGTGATCGCGACGACGCTGGCGTCGGCTTGGGCGGCCGACGCCAGCGCCCGGCGCTCCGCCGCATCGGCTGGACGTGCGGAGCGCGCCAAGAGCCCAAACGCCGCCCGCTGGCGATCGAGCGCCACGCGTAAGCGCTGCTGCACGAGTGCGCTCTGAGCCAGCGGACCGTGCGAGTGCTCGACCGCGCCGGCGGTGGCCTGCGACAACGGCCGGTTGAGCACGTTGAGCAGCGCGTGGTTCTGCCAGAACGCGAACCCGAACGCGACCGCGAGAGCGGCAGCACTGACGATCAGCCTCGCTCGCAGTTCGCTCAGGTGCTCGATGAACGAGAGGCGGTCCTCGTGGTCGATGGCCGCGAGGGCCGCTCTCGGGACGTGCAGCGACATGGGGATGGCGCGGTCGGTGAGAAATGCTCGCTAAGGAAGCGGCCTCACCCCGCCGGCGGCGTCTCGTTGGGGGCGCTCGCGGGTTGGGCTGAGAGCTGGTGATGCTCTTCGTCGCCACCCCCAATTGAGCTCTTGAACTCCTTGAGCCCCTGACCCAGGGCGCGGGCCGCCTCGGGTATGCGCTTGGGGCCGAGGAAGACGAGCGCGACGATCAAGATGAGGATCAGATGCGTTGGCTGGAGCAGTCCGGTGAACACGGTGGTCTCCTTGGTTGGGGTTGATCGGCCGCGGCGAAGGGTGCCGCGGCCGATTCGTCCCGTTGGTAGGTGTAGATCTGTGCGCGGTGACGAGCTGTGCCTAGTCGCCCCGCACGTGCCGCTGGGCTGCGTCGGCTTCCCGCGCGAGCCGCATGACGGTGTCGAAGAACTTCTCTGACTGGCCGTGGAACAGCCGGTCGGCGGTGAAGCCCTCGATCGCCGCGACGGCGCCCGCGAGGTCATCGCTGGTCGGCCGCACGACCGAGCAGACGGGCAGGTCCTTGCGCAGGAACTGGGTCGGCTCGGGCAGGATCAGGTTGGTCTGGGTCGCCTCGCCACCATGAGCGTTGAGGTCGGGGAACATCACACCGGTCTCAGGATCGACGACACCGGCCAGCGGCTGTGACACGGCGTTTCCGGCCTTGTCGTGCCAGAGCGAGAAATGGTTGGTCTCAACGCCGCCGATGCTCACGACGATCCGCAGCACCTCCAAGCTCGAGGCCTTCAGCGCCATCGTGCTGTACAGGCTGGAGCCGCCCTGCTCGATAAACGCGAAGTGGAACCCCGCGGTGTTGGCAATCGCCTGCATCCGCGTTTCCTGTGCGCCGACTGGGGGGACGGGCTGCTTCTGGTTCGGTGGCGTATCCGCGTCGTCCAACGGAATCGCCGGCTCGTGCTTGATCGTGACCGCCTGCGGGAACTTGGCCCCGAGGTCGGGGTTCAGCCCGCTGCGGTAGCGCGTGTACCAGCTCGTATCGACGTCGAGCGACTGAAGGTTCGTCAGTCGGCCAATCTGCCGGGCACCCGTCGCTTTGCTGCTCGGCAGCGTCCGGAACTCGTCGAGGTTGACGGGCCGGGCTCCCACTGAGCGCAGGTAAGCGTTGAGGAACGCAGCGTGGCTGATCTCGTCGTCGGTGTTGTCGGCGATGTACTGCGGCATGTCGCTGTCGAGGTTCGAAAGCGCTGCCATGTACGCCGGATTGCCGCCGGCGACGCCGCCAAGCTCGTTGTATTGCGACCACAGGTCGCTCTCGATCAGTTCGGCGGCCGCGAGGAACCGCAGGATCGCGATGTCGCCCTTGGTGATCGCGCCGGTGCGAGCGGCGGCTTGGCCCGCGAACAGCGCACTGGCGGGCACGGCGGTGGCGCTCGCAAGACCGACAGTCTTCAGAAACGAGCGGCGCGCGACGACGCGTCGCCACAGCGCATTGACGTCAGCCTCTGCTGAGACTGAGTCGGTCGTCTCGAGCTCCACGGCCGAGGGGTCGTTGTTGCGCATGATCCGTCCTTCCTGTGATGACCGTTTGGTCGATGGGCTACTACCTGTCGTAGGGGCTAAGACGCCGTGCGCGGCCGTTTATTCCCGGCGCCGCCAGAAACACGAAATCGGGACTCAGTCGACGAGTGATTCGCGCGGCGGTCCGGGCACCCGACCGCTACCAACCGACTAGCCGGGCGAATGCGCACACGCCATCGCGGCCTGCAAGGCGGTGCTGGAAGGCGGACGTCCCCCATCGGGACGCAGGCGCCGAGCCACCTCCCGGGCCTGCGATCGCGGCGAAGTATCTACGAAGAATCGTGGTAGCGGCAAAAGGAATTCTCCCCGGAGAAGTCCTTTGAACTAGAAGCAAACCACCTGACAGTCAAGTCGCTGTGGACCCGCCCGGTCACGGGACAGCGCGAGAAGAAGGGACACATCCAATGACACAGAGCACTCACACCACGCATCACCCTCGTCGCTGGCTAGCGACGCTACTGATCCTTGCCGCGCTCGGCCTCGCAGTACTCGTGATTCTTGTCAGTTCGTCGGCCGGGTCCGCCCGCCGCTCCAGTGTCGGCGCAGCCCGAACGCGGCCAGCTCCCACCGTCACGACCGCAAGCCCCACTTCCGCGATCCCCCAGCAGAACGGCGGAGACGGCGATCCCGACAGCAACGGCGGCCCAGACGACGGCGACGGGCAAATCTGACAGACATGCCGCGGCTGCGCGGCGAAGACAAGGAGCTGTTTTCAAAATGAAACGAACAATCCTCACCCTCGCGCACTCACCGGGCGTCCAGCTTGGCGTCCGGGCCATCGGCGCGATCCTGCTTATCGCCGTCGGCGCCGACCACTACTACGAGTACTCGGTCGACAGCTACTCGGTCCTGCCCACGATCGGGACCCTGTTCCTGTTGAACTTCATCGCCGCGACTGCGCTCGGGCTGATGCTGCTCGCTCCGCTCGACCGCATGATGCGCCGATTCGGGAGCGCGGCCTTTGAGCTGGTCGCGGTAGCTGGGTTCGGCATCGCCGCGTCCTCGCTGGTGGCGCTGCTCGTCAGTGAGCAAACCAGGCTATTCGGCTTCATGGAACTGAACTACCGGCCAGCGATCATCGTCGCGATCGCACTGGAGGCGGCCGCCGCCGCGTGTCTCGCGCTGGTGCTGGTCCTCACGCTTGTCACGAACCGGTCTGGCACGCCTGGGCTTCGTGAGGCCTAGCTAGCGCCAGAGTGCCACACAGATCGACGAGGAGGAGGAGGATTGCCCTGAGGCGCGATTTCGCGGCCGGAGTAGCGTGTGAGGAGTGGACGACGACGCGATTCTTGCTTTGGTGACACGCCTAGCACGTCCTCACGCCTCCGGTGGCAAGGTCATCGAGCGTGCCGCGATTCTGGCCGAGGGCAGCGACTTTCCTGCAATTCTGGAGTGGATCATCGCCCACGCTGGAGAGCCCGAGGCGACCGTTGCTCCCGCTCCGACGCACGGCCTACACGGCTCACGGCGTAGCGACGGCGATGGAGCACGACCCGGGCCACCACATCGGTTCGTGCTGCCGGCTGGCACTCTGAGCTAAGCCGCGGCGCCGCTGCGGACAGCAGCCCATCCGATTCGCCCCGACCCACGCTGCAACCGTTGATCGGCGACCGACAGCGGCACGCCTGCTCCGCGGAGCCCGAACAGGAAGGCGGCGCCGCCGCAGCGGAGTCCAGGAGCCTGGTGCCTCATCACGACCGGACATGCAGCGAGCAGGCGTGCCCGAGCGCCCGCCGCGGACGGATGGGTTCTAAAGCGCGTCCCGCTCGCGGCGCCTAAGAACCTGCAACCGTTCGCGAGCAACCCGAAGCTTGCGAGCCTCTTGGTGGGCCCGCTCGTTGCGTTGGGCGATCTCCTTCCGGAGATCATTGAAGGCCGCCTCGGACGTCGATCGCCCCGGGCCTGGTTCGTGATTCTGGTTCTTCATGTTCTGCACTCCTCCTCGCTCGTCTAGGAACACTGGGCCACAGGAAGAATGCGAGAGCGCGGCACTCAGGCGGTGGAAGGTAGTCCCAACTGTACCCGGCTGCTTCAATCGGCCGGGCCTGCGCTGCCAACCACCCGATGACCGACATAGGGAAGCGTGACCCCCTCTCGATTTGGGAGAGCAGCGCTCCCCGCGAATCCGGGCCGGGAGGCGATACGCGGAACGTTGCCTCATGGTAAGAGCGTCGCTGGGTTGCCCGCGCCAGACTGCCCCAAACGCGCAATGAGATCATCGACCTCACCGAGCCATCTATTTGCCCGGCCCTCGGCAGTCTCATCCCAAAGGTCGCGCAGCTCGCTCTCGGCGCGGACGCGCTGGACCGCCTGCACCGCCTGGTCTATCTCCGAATCATGAGGTTGATGGGGATGAGCATCCACCCACCGGCGCACCTGGTCCGGCAAGAGTTCGGGTGCATGGCCGGCACACGAAGCGGATAACTCTGCGGCCGCGATCGCCTCGCAGGACGCGTCGAGGCCAAGATAGTCGGCCTCGCTCAACGCATTATCGAGTGCAGACGCGATGATCCCGCCAGGGTCAACCGCCTCCTCGACAACGTAGAACCAGTCACTCGCCGCGTCATTTTCGAAGCTTGCGGCTCCCCATGCTCCCACACCGACGAACAATAAACGGCAAGAAAGGACGAGCGGGCAGATTCTGTGGAAGCTTGGCGGGACGGCGCGTCCGGAATCGCTCACTGTGCTCGACGATCCGCAGGGCGCCTACCCGTTCAGCGGGCAGCACTACGCTCGGATCCTGTCGGATGGGACGTTGACGCTCCACGACAACAACAGCCAGTTCATCAATTACCCGCGGGCCGTTCGCTACCGGATCGACACGACCGCCAAAACCGCTCAGTTGATCGAGCAGGTCACCGACCCTAACGTTACGTCCTCCAACTGTTGTGGCTCTGCCGCTCGCCTGGACGACGGTTCCTGGCTGATGAGCTGG
The DNA here is from genome assembly GCA_963803475.1 of uncultured Solirubrobacterales bacterium. Classification (GTDB taxonomy): domain Bacteria; phylum Actinomycetota; class Thermoleophilia; order Solirubrobacterales; family Solirubrobacteraceae; genus Palsa-465. The sequence goes on along the minus strand of CAWDMR010000006.1, from coordinate 596,896 downwards.
GGGTTCAATCCAATCGTGACCGAGTTCGGCCCCGACGGCACCCGCCATTTCGAGCTGACCTTCGCAGGCGGCTTTTCCTACCGCGTCGCCGCCGTCCCGACCGGGACGCTAAGCATCGCAGCCCTCCGGGCCGGGATGGACGCCATGGCAGCTAAGCGCGCCAGCACGCAGGGACCCCGCCAGCAGAGCTCCTCCAGCTCCGGATCCGCATCTACGGTTGCCGCCAGGCTGGGGTTACCAACTAGACGTTGAGGGTCAGCTCCTGCCAGTAGGTGCGCGCGAGCGCAGCGCTGACCGGCGACTCGGGGATCGAGCGCTCGGAATCGCCTAGCCGTGGCCTGGTGGCGCCGGTATGTTTGCGGAGTGGGGCGGGATCACCAGCGAGTCACCGAGGCGATCGTGGTCGCCGCGACGTTCAGCGGTTTGCCGTCTACTCTCAATGCACTCCGCACCGGGGCAGCTTCCGGTCCGCGGTTCGCTACGTGTACGACGCGACTTGCGCTGTGGGAACGCTCGTCCCGCCCGGGCGCCCGGGCTTCGTCCGCGGCGCGATCGTGCACCTCGGCATCTCGGTTGCGTTCGGAGAGGCCTTTGCGCGGATGCTCCCTCAACGCTGTTCGGTCCTCTGGGGCGCCACGGCTGGACTCGCGACGGGCGTGATCAATGTGGGCGTGATCGGAAGAACATTCCCGGCGATCAGCGCTCTACCGCTCATTCCCCAGCTTGCAGACAACGTCGCTTTCGGCGTGCTGTTTGCAGCCGTGGCAGATCGACGCCACGGGGAGCTCGCGCGGGCAACCCCCGCCACGAAGCCTCGTCAGGATGCTTGCGTTCCGGTAGATCGAGTCATAGGCGGCTCGAAATCATGAGGCGAAGTGTGAGCGGGCTACGGCTGAGATCCACACGAAGCCCACCACGCGCCGTAGCATCAGGCTCATGTGGTGCAACAACTTTCGTGGAGTTTTGTGTCGAGTACGAATCGTGGTGCTGTCGCTCACGTATGTGCTGTCGGTTACTGCGATAGCGGGAGGGTGCGGAAGCGGGCGCCACACGTCTGCACAGCGAAATATTGCGGTCACCAGCACAAGCCCGAGCACCTACACGAGCGCCGGTACGACCGAACCCGCCAGCCGCAGCATCCCGCATCACAAACCCGCGGCGAAGCATCGCGTTCGAGCCCGAGTGGTGTCTGCAGTGTCAAAGCCTCCTATCGTCTGGGATCCGATCCCGTTCGGCCCTGAACGGAAAGCTCAAATGGCCGCATATGCCCTACGGCATTATGGGATCGATACCTATCGATTGATCGATCCGCACGTGATCGTGATTCATTTCACCGAAACGCCGGACTTCCAGGCCACGTACAACACATTCGCGCCGGATACACCCGACACGGAACTGCACGAGCTACCCAACACTTGTGCGCACTTCGTAATCGATGGCAATGGGACTATCCATCAGCTTGTTCCACTTAGCATCATGTGCCGACACACCGTAGGGCTGAACTGGACTGCGATCGGGATCGAGCATGTCGGCTATAGCGATCAACAGGTTCTGAGTGATTCCGCCGAGATCCATGCGAGCATAGACCTAGTGCAATGGCTGAGGTGTCGCTTCCATATCGCGGTCCGTAACGTGATCGGCCATAACGAAAGCCTCGAGAGCCCCTACCACCATGAGGACGTGCCGTCGCTCCGCAATCAGACCCACAGCGACTTCAACCACGCTGACATGCAGGTCTACCGTCGGCTCCTGAGTTCCCTTGGGCCATGTCCCTAGGTCTAACGCCTGCTGCTCGTCTGCCGGGGGGTAGGTCCCGGTAGGGGCCATCAGACCGCAGCGCGAGGATCCTCGCTTGACTGCGTTGCACCCCCCTTCACCGGCGCCATACCCGCATCTCCACCGATCAACGCTCCACCACTAAAGGTAAGCCGGCCCGTGCGCAACCGTGCATTTTGCCCTTGCCGTGGAAGAAGTCGTTGAGCACGTGGCGAGCCGGGGCACGCCGCGTTCCCACGAGGCACTGTTACGGGGGATGCGTTCGCAGCCGGGAGCTGAAGGCAGCCCCGGTTTCTACGGCAGGAATCAGTCGTCTTGCGACCTGCAGTGTCGGAAGCGTCTGCCGCGAAGCTCAGTTTCGCCCGGCGCCAAGTTAGGTGTGACCAGGTTACGCCTATACGCGTCACCCGATTATGCGTAATCGCCGACGAACTGGCAGAGCGTCACGGCGCCGGCTATCGAATAGCGGAGCTTTTCCTGGCAAGATGGATCGTGCGCAATGAGGTGTGAATGGGAGGCCCGAGGCGAACGTGCGACCACGTCCGGGGATCAGGGCCTCGCCACAGCAGGACGTGCGGGCATCACGTGTCCGGTTTGGCGCCCGGCTGCACCCGGGGGATGCGGAACGTGAGGAATACCGCGAGCAGCGCGAGCAGCGCCAGCACCGATAACGATGCCCGGAGCGCGGCGAGGCGTGCGTTCGAGTTCTCCGCGACGATGGCGTCTGCTTGGTCCTTTGGGACGCCGGCCTTGTCGAGCTGTGCCGTTAGGTCCTTGTCGGAGACGAACGGGATTCCGCTCGCGAGTTCCGTCTGAGCTTTGCTCTTCACGTCGGCGGGTATCGCGGAGTTGTTCTCGATCCCCGTCAGAAACGAGCTCGTCAGAGCGGCGATCAGGACCGCGCCGGCCAACGCCGTGCCGATCGAGGCGCCGAGGTTCGTGAGCGTGTTCTGAAGTCCGCCCACCTCGCCCGTCTGTTCGTCGGGCACCGCTGACACGGTGACGCTGCCCAGCTGCGATGCGAGCGCGCCGATGCCGAGTCCGGCGAGCAGCATCGGCCAGGTCACGATCTCGGCGCCCGCGCCAGCGTCGAGCGCGCCGACCATCACCACGATGCCGGCGAGCAGCGCGAGGAAGCCAACGCGGACCACCAATCGTGGCGAGGCGGTCGGAAACAGTCTCGGGATGCCCACGGCGGCCAGCAGCAAGGTGATCGAAAGCGGCAGCAGTCGCACGCCGGTCGCAATCGCCGACAGCCCGAGCGCCACCGACAGGAACAGCGGCACGCAGAAGAACAGTCCGGCTTGGAGCAGGTACTGGAAGAAGAAAGACGTGAGCCCGCCGCGCAGGGTCGGGTTGTGCAGCATCGCGGGGTCGACCAACGGCTCTGTGCCGCGCGCGAGCCTGTGGTTCTCCCAGAACAGGAACAGCACCAGCACGACTCCTCCCCCGAGCATCAGCCAGATCGATGGAGACAGACTGAGCCAGGTCGGAGCGTCCGGTTTCGGCTTCACGAAGCCCCAGGTGCCTGCCTTGAGGATTCCGAACACGATCAGCCCGAGACCGAGCGCCGACAGCCCCGTCCCCACCAAGTCGACCGGCCGCCGCTGCCCCGGCTCGGCGTCGGCCATCCGGCGCGTCAGCAGCAGGATCATCAGCACGATCAGAACCTCGCCGACGAACACCCACCGCCATGAGAGATAGGTGGTGAACAGGCCGCCGATCAACGGTCCGGCCGCGACCGCGATCGCGCCCGCGGACGCGACCAGACCATACGCGCGCGGCCGCTCGGAGCGGTCGAAGTTCGACGCGACCAGGGCCACGATCGCGGGCAGGATCAACGTCGCGCCGATCCCCTCGAGGAACGACCAGCCGAACATCAACACGCCGAGGCTCTGCGAAATCGCGGTTGTAAACGAACCGCACCCATAGATCACGCATCCGATCGCGAATGCGCGCTTGAACCCGAGGATCTGCCCGATCTTCCCGCCGGTGATCATCACCGAGGCCATCACCAGCGTGTACAACGTAATCGCGGTCTGGATCCCGGTGACGGTCGTGCCGACGTCCTTGGCGACGGTCGCGATCGACACGTTCATCACCGAACTGTCGAGAATCATCAAGAACTGGCCAGCGGCCAGCGTCAGCAGCACGATGCCGGTCGTCCCGGTACGACCTCCCGTCGTCTCAGCCACGTCGCCAACCTACCAGCAGCACACGATTGCTCGGCGGTGTCCTGAGAGACTGCGCCGCCTTGGGACGCGGGTGTGAGATGTTGGCGATGGGATCTGAAGCCGGTACGTCGGCCAGCGCGAAATCGTGGTCGCGTGTAGCTGTGCGTCGCGATCGGGGACTTAGGTTGAGGCCGTAACCTGAACGCCTACTCCAAAGCGCCCAAGATGCGCAAGTCCGAGCGTGCTAGCGATGTCGCCTCGCGGATGGTCGGTGAGCTCAAGGCAACCCCGGCGATAGCCCATGGATGTCCGAAAGCTGCACGCTTCGACGCAGAAGGGCTGTGCAGCTCTTAGGTGGGGCTGGTTGGGGTCAGATTTGGGGGGCTTGGGACATGGTTGGGGACAGTCTCAGGCTGTTGTCGGTCGGGCTGGTGACGTCCGGCAGATCCGGTTGGTGCTCGGGCCCGGCGGCCTGGAGCAGGACCCGTGCTCCTGGGCGATACTGGATTGCCCGTGACGCTCGGCGGGAGGGCGGCGCATTTACCCAGGCTCCCGGCTGAGCGGCGGCCGGGATGTGGGAACATCAGCTGTTGCCACTATTCGGGAAACGTCCGACACCGATCAGCGAAGACGAGCGCGAGGCGGCCGCAATTGATCTCGACCGCATCCGGCGCGGCGGAATTCCGCTGGGAGCGGAACAACGCTTGAAGGCCGTCGCCGCAGAGAGTTCGCGCGTCTTCAGCAGCGATCTGAGCACCAAGGAGTATGCGATTGCGCACGCCTCTGGTCTCAGGCCGATCGCGCAGATCATGGGCTCCTCGGTTGTCCAGCACGGGTGGCAGAACTACGCCTGGTCCTCGTACCGAGGAGGGATCGGCGAGATGCCCTCCTTCGCAATGCCGTGGAATCTCTCGCGCCAGCGCTCGTTCGACCGTCTAAGTCAGGAGGCGCAGTTCGCCCGAGCGGATGCCGTGATCGGCATCGAGATGACCACCAATGCCTTTCTCGGCGAGCCGGGGACCGTCGAATACGTGGTATTCGGCACCGCCGTACGCGAGACCACGCTTGCCCGGAGCGACAGTTCCGGGCCGCGGATGTGTGCACTCCCCGCTCAGGACGTCGACAAGCTGCGCCGAATCGGAGCCGAGACCCTGGGCGTTGTCGGACACACCTCAGTGGTGGTCGTCGGGCTCAGCATGCAGGCCAATCAGATGATGCGCTCCTGGTGGGGCAACCAGGAGATGACCGAGGTCACGCAAGGCGTTTACACGGCTCGCCATCTCGCGATGAAGGAGGTGGCGCGTCAGGCGCGCCAGGCGGGTGCGAACGACATGGTCATCTCGACGCTTACCCACGACATCGCCCACCACGAGTTCGAGCGCCTCGGTCTCGCGCAGCACTTCTTCATTGTCTCCATGCACGTGCTGGGTACGGCGATTCGGCTCGGCGCTCATGAGGCTCATCCGGCTCCGCTGGGGATGCCGGTGACGTCGATCAACCTTGGTGCCTAGTCCACGAACCCTTCAGGAGAGCCCCTGATGCCGACATACGACCCTACAAGTACCGAAGGCCTCGCGGCACACGCCACGGAGCGTCTAGAGATGAACGCCCGTGGGCTGTTCACCTCCGACCTCTCCGTGAACGAGTACCTGTGCGTAGAGAAGGCCAACTTTGAACCTGTGGGGCTTGTGGTGGGCTCGAGCATCTACCACATCGGCTTTCAGGCGGCCAACTGGAAGGCGAGCCAGGAGATGGGGGTCCTCACCCAAGCGATGTACTCCGCCCGCGAGCTCGCCATGACGCGCATGGAGGAAGAGGCCGATCAACTCGCCGCCGATGGCATAGTCGGAGTCCGGCTGGACATCGGCCGCTACGAGTGGGGCGCGGACATGGCGGAGTTCATCGCGATCGGCACTGCCGTCAAGCACAAGGGCGGCAAGGTCCACCGCGCGCCCAACGGGCGACCGTTCACATCCGATCTGAGTGGCCAGGCGTTCTGGACGCTGATGCAGACCGGTAAGCGCCCGGTAGGCATGGTCATGGGCAATTGCGTCTATCACGTCGCCCATCGGGGGATGATGCAATCGCTTCGTCAGGCAGGTCGGAACGTCGAGCTGGAGCAGTACACCCAGGCCCTGTATGACGCGCGTGAGCTGGCGATGGAGCGCATGCAGAAAGAGGCCGAGGCGATCGGAGACGGGGTCCTAGGAATCGTTGAGGTGAAGCTTCACCAGAACAACCACGGCTGGGGCAGCCACGTCATCGAGTTCTTCGCAATCGGCACAGCCGTAGTGCCCAACGAGCACGCGGATTCAGACCAGCAGCTGCCGGCCATCCTGCCGGTCCTCGACATCAACGACTGACAGATCGCCGACGATTGCGAAGAGCTCAGCCGAGAAGCCGTTCAAGCGACACGCGTGCGGCCTCTGACCGCTCGGCTTCAGCACCGAGCGCGTCGCTAAGTGCGTCGAGCCACGCATCGAGGGGCAGTTGCTCGCGTTTGATGACGACTCCTCGTACCGTTTTAGCTAGCGTCGTCTCCGCTGTTTCCCCCGCCAGAGACAGCACGAACGTCTCGTCACCGAGCTGCACCTCGACGCGCTCTAGGCGCTTCTCCCTAGACAGAAACCTGACTGCCTGGCGTCGCGTTTTCGTCTGATCCGGAAGGGCGTCACCTAGCTTCGCCGCGAGCGCCTCGGCCAGCGCCCGCAAGTCCGATGCGTCGGCACGCAGCGAAGACGCAGCGAGATCAAATCGGCGCTCTGCCATCCGGCGATATTAGGGCGTGCGTTGCTTCAGCGAGAGAAGCCGAAACACCCGAATATCCCCAATACCAGCCCTTCTCCCATGGCCCGGGCAGGACTCGAACCTGCGCGCGACGGATTATGAGGGTGGGTCTGGGAGGCCGAGGGGTCGTGGTTACGGGCGATTCGGTCAGGTTAGATGGGGCTGGCTGGGGTCAGATTTGGACGGTTCGGGACATAAATGGGGAAACGCGTCTTGGGTGGAGCAGGGCGCTTGCGGTTGTGCGCATGTCATCCGGCGCGACCCGCTGCTCTTGGCCCGGGCAGCAGCAACGGGGTTTCTGACACCGACGGCCTAGCGCCAGAGTGCCGCTGAGATCGGCGAGGAGGAGGGGCACCCTGAGGCGCGATTTCGTGGCCGGAGTACGGCGTGAGGAGGGGACGAGGACGCGATTCTTGCTTTGGTGACGCGCCTAGGACGTCCTCACGCCTCCGGTGGCAAGGTCATCGAGCGTGCCGCGATTCTGGCCGAGGGCAGCGACTTTCCTGCAATTCTGGAGTGGATCATCGCCCACGCTGGAGAGCCCGAGGCGACGGTTGCTCCCGCTTCGACGCACGGCTTACACGGCTCACGGCGTAGCTACGGCGATGGAGCACGACCCGGGCCACCACATCGGTTCGTGCTGCCGGCTGGCACTCTGAGCTAAGCCGCGGCGCCGCTGCGGACTCAGCAGCCATCCGATTCGCCCCGACCCACGCTGCAACCGTTGATCGGCGACCGACAGCGGCACGCCTGCTCCGCGGAGCCCGAACAGGAAGGCGGCGCCGCCGCAGCGGAGTCCAGGAGCCTGGTGCCTCATCACGACCGGGCATTCAGCGAGCAGGCGTGCCCGAGCGCCCGCCGCGGACGGATGGGTTCTAAAGCGCGTCCCGCTCGCGGCGCCTAAGAACCTGCAACCGTTCGCGAGCAACCCGAAGCTTGCGAGCCTCTTGGTGGGCCCGCTCGTTGCGTTGGGCGATCTCCTTCCGGAGTTCATTGAAGGCCGCCTCGGACGTCGATCGCCCCGGGCCTGGTTCGTGATTCTGGTTCTTCATGTTCTGCACTCCTCCTCGCTCCTCTCGGAAGACCGGGCCACAGGAAGAATGCGAGAGCGCGGCACTCAGGCGGTGGAAGCTGGTTCCCAACTGTACTCGGCTGCTTCAATCGGCCGGGCCTGCGCTGCCAACCACCCGATGACCGATATAGGGAAGCGTGACCCTCCTCTCGATTTGGGAGAGCAGCGCCCCCGCGAATCCGGGCCGGGAGGCGATACGTGGAAACGTTGCCTCATGGTAAGAGCGTCGCTGGGTTGCCCGCGCCAGACTGCCCCAAGCGCGCAATGAGATCATCGACCTCACCGAGCCATCTGTTTGCCCGGCCCTCGGCGGTCTTATCCCAAAGGTCGCGCAGCTCGCTCTCGGCGCGGACGCGCTGGACCGCCTGCACCGCCTGGTCTATCTCCGAATCATGAGGTTGATGGGGATGAGCATCCACCCACCGGCGCACCTGGTCCGGCAAGAGTTCGGGTGCATGGCCGGCGCACGAAGCGGATAACTCTGCGGCCGCGATCGCCTCGCAGGACGCGTCGACGCCAAGATAGTCGGCCTCGCTCAACGCGTCATCGAGCGCAGACGCGATGATCCCGCCGGGGTCAACCGCCTCCTCGACAACGTAGAACCAGTCACTCGCCGCGTCATTTTCGAAGCTTGCGGCTCCCCAGGCTCCCACACCAACGAACAATAAACGGCAAGAAGGGACCAGAGGCTTGACGTGTGGGTTGGGCTGGCCGTTCAGCGAAGTTCAGCACGGGTCGCTGCCCGATCGCTGGCGGGCGCTTGAAACGGTCGTGAGCCCTCTCGGGCCGTGATGCGACCGAGCGGCCGGCCGGATCGCTCTTGAGCTCCAGCCATCGCAACGCGCTGCGCCCACCCGTTAGATCCAGCGTCCGCCGGCCCGCGCAACGCTGGGCGGGCCATGACCTGGCCGAGCATCGGCTACTGCCGCTCCACCGGCGACGGAATCATGTGCACGGCGACGCCTCCGATCGACCTTTCGGGAAACCTTGCTCAGGAAGCGGGTCGATCTTCTCGACCCTGCGAGTTCGCTGTCCACCCCGACCCGAGGTTTCCTTTTGACCTCGATGACCTCGCGCGCCGACGCGCACTCGTGGCGCTCGTCCTGGACGCCACCGGTGAGGAGCTCGCCCTCTCGGACGTCATAAGCCACGGAGTGCGAACGAATGATCCTGCTGCCCGTCTGCTCTCCCCACGAGCCCGGGACTCATTCGGATAACCCGCTCACTGCGGTACAGCGGCGCTGCAATCACGCTGGGACCCCACCGCGCCTTCCTCGCGGCAGGAGCCCACACAAAGTCTAGGGACGGCACCAAGCGCGCCGACAGCCGAGGGCCGTTTGGTACGCGCTCGGTACCCGTTCGCTGACTCGACGCGCGGCCAGCGGCGCGAAATAACCGATTCGCTGGCGTTCCCCATGGCCCGGGCAGGACTCGAACCTGCGCGCGACGGATTATGAGTCCGCTGCTCTAACCACCTGAGCTACCGGGCCGTGATTGGCAAGGTAGCGTCTCCGGCAGCGTCCGGCGGGGCTTGAAGCCACAGCTTTCGGCGTGCGGCCGGAGCCGGTTCAGGTAGGCTGACGGGGTCATGTTGGTCGCTGCCGATCAGGCCCTGGGTCAGACGCTCGCGCTGCTGGCCACGTTTGTGGGCATCGGCATCGTCGTCAACCTCCTGGTGGTGTACGTAATCGCGCAGGTCTTAGCCGAGCGGCGCGAGAACCAGGAGCGCCAGCAGCGACTCGGCCAGTAGCTGCTCGGCCGGCCGCGGCGCGCGTTTTGACGGCTGCTGAGAAGGCAGCCTGAAGGAACGGCGGCGGGGGGCGTCGAATCAGACGCCTGCCAATGAAGCCAGCAACGACTTCGACAGCTACCCCGGAGAAGACCGGCGGTCACCAGGCTCTCTCCGAATACATCCGCGCCCGGTTCGATGAGTTCTCTCGCTCGCAGAAGGACGTGGCGCAGTACATCGTCGACCATCTGGACGAGGCCGCATTCCAGACGGCGGAGGAATTGGCGCGGCGGGCCAACACATCGTCGAGCACGGTGGTGCGCTTCTCGCAGGCGCTGGGCTTCGAGGGCTTTCCTGAACTTCAGCAGGCCGCGCGCGACGAGTATCGTCGCCGACCGCCCAGCGGCATCGAGTCGGTGGGTACCGCCACGCCGCTGTTCTCGCTTGACCACACCGAGTTCGAGGCGGCGCTGGCCGCCGACCACGTGAACGTCGAGGACACGGCGCACAAGCTGTCGCGTTCCGACGTCGAGTCGGCCATCGACGCGATCGTGTCGGCCGAGAAGGTGCTGATCGCCGGGACCGACCAGATGGCGTTCTTCGCCAGCTACCTGCGGCACCTGTTGATGCTGCTGGACCTGCGGGCCGAGATCGTGGCCAGCCCGTCGCAGGAGGCGCTGGGCCGGCTCAGCCGGATCGATGAGGAGACGCTCGTGATCGGCCTGTCGGCGGGGCGCCCGCACCCGCTGATCACGCGCACGATGAAGCTGGCGCGGCATCGCAAGGCACCGACGATGGCGATCACCGACGCGACGCTGTCCGAGGTCGCGCGGCTGGCGCGCATCCGTCTGTACTACTCGTCGAACACGCCGGCGTTCGTGCGCTCCCATACGGCGTTGCTGTCGCTGATCCAGTCGCTGGCCTACGGAGTCTACGCCCGCGATGCCCAGCAGTACGACGTCCGCATCAAGGCGTTCCGCCTGAAGTAGTCGCGTGCCGCTCGTCCACCACGAGCTTTGCTTCGGGTGTGGGCGGACGAACCTGTTCGGGCTGCTGCTCGAGATCGAGCGTGCCGACGACGGATCCGTGACCGGGCGCTGCTTCATCAAGCAGGACCACCAAGGGGCCGACCCGGGCAGCGCACACGAGGGCGTGATCGCGGCGGCGCTGAGCGACGCGATGTCGTTGGCCTGCGGTGAGCGAGTGACCCCGGTCGCGGTCGAGCTCAGGATCAGCGGCCCGGCGCCGATCGGCTCGTTCGTTCAGATCGAAGCCCGGGCCGAACCCCCGCAGGACGGCCGGATCGAAGCCAGCGCCGAGGCGACCAGCGCCGATACGGCAATCGCCAGCGCGCTGGGCACCTACCGCCTCAGTTAGCCGACCTGACGGCGCGGGTACGCCAAGAACGCAAGCGATGCCCGAGAACCTCACTCGTCAGATCCTGCGCGAGCACCTCGTCGACGGCGAGATGAAACCCGGGCGACCGATCTCGATCCACATCGATCAGGCCCTGCTGCAGGATGCCACGGGGACCATGGCGCTGATGCAGTTCGAGGAGCTGGGGGTGGCGCGCGTACAGGTCGACCGGGCCGTCCAGTACGTCGATCACAACGTCGTCGCGCTGGACTTCAAGAACCCCGACGACCATCGAATGCTTCAGGCACTGGCGCGCAAGCACGGTCTGCACTTCTCGCGGCCGGGCAACGGGATCAGCCACTACATCCACATGGAGCGATTCGGCAAGCCGGGCGCGACGATGCTGGGCGCCGACTCGCACACCACTCAGGCGGGATGCCTGGGGATGGTCGCGATCGGGGCCGGCGGGCTCGACGTGGCGGTCGTGCTCGGCGGCCACCCGTACGAGATCGCCTGCCCGGCCGTGGTCGAGGTCCATCTGCTGGGCGAGCTGCAGCGGCCGTGGGTGCAGGCCAAGGACATCATCCTGGAGCTGCTGCGTCGTCTCAGCTCCAGTGGCGGCAAGAACAAAGTGTTCGAGTTCACCGGGCCGGGCACCGCCGATCTGAGCATTCCCGAGCGCGCGACGATCGCCAACATGATCGCCGACCTGGGCGGGACGTCAGCCGTGTTCCCGCCCGATTCCACCACCCGCGAGTGGCTCGAGCGCCAGCACCGTGACGGGGACTTCGCCGAGCTCACGCCCGACGGCGAAGCCGAGTACGACGATCGCGTTGAGATTGATCTGGGACAGCTCGGGCCGCTGGTGGCCAAGCCCCACAACCCCGACAACGTGGTGCCGGTGGAGGAGGTGGCGGGCACGCCCGTAGCCCAGGTGTGCATCGGCTCGTCGGTCAACTCGGGCTACAACGACCTCGCGCTGCCCGGCGCGGTGCTGGCGGATCGCGGCGGGCAGATCGTCTCTCCCGAGATCAGCGCCACCGCGACCCCGGGTTCGCGGCAGATCCTCACCGCGATCGCCGAGGCCGGCGTCTACCGGCAGCTGTCGGACGGCGGAGTGCGGATGCTCGAACCGGTGTGCGGGCCGTGCGTAGGGATGGGCCAGGCGCCCCCGTCGAACGCCAACTCACTGCGCACGTTCAACCGCAACTTCCCCGGCCGCTCCGGCACACCCGAGGACTCCGTGTTCCTGTGCTCGCCGGCCGTCGCCGCGGTGTCGCTGCTGAGCGGCAAGATCGAGGACCCGCGAGAGTACGGCGACCCGCCGGAGCTGCTGCCCATGCCCGCGCTGGAGCCCTACGTGGACGACGTGCACATCTTCGCGCCGGCCGACGAGGCCGAGGCGGAGAAGATCGAGATCCCGCGGGGACCGAACATCAAGCGCCCGCCCGAGCACACGCCGCTCGACGACTCCCTCGAGGCTCGGATCGCCACCGTCCAGCCGGACGACATCTCCACCGGCGACCTGGCGCCCGACGGGGTCGAAGTGATGGCGTACCGGTCCAACGTGCCGGCGATCGCCGAGTTCACGCTGCGCCACCGCGACCCCGAGTTTCGCAAGCGGCTCAAGGAGTGGGGGAGTGGGATCATCGTGGCCGGGCACAATTACGGGCAGGGGTCCTCGCGAGAGCACGCGGCGCTGGCGCCGCTGGCGCTGGGCGTCAAGGCGGTGGTGGCCAAGTCGTTTGCGCGCATTCACCGGCGCAACCTGATCGCCCAGGGCATCGTGGCGCTGACATTCGCCGACGAGGCCGACTACGACAAGGCCGAGGTGGGTCAGACCTGGGAGCTGGCCGACCTCAAGCGCGAGCTGGAGGATGGCGCGGAGGAGATCCGGGCCCGGATCGAGGACAGCGACGACACGCTGACGCTGACCCACGATTTCTCACAGCACGAGCGCGAGATCCTGGTTGCGGGCGGGCTGCTGTCCTACCTGCGCGGCGCCACCAGCAGGGCCTGAATCGCTCGTCCCACCCGCCCGTGCTGGTCGAACACCACGCTCTCGGCCGTCCCGATGCCGTGAGCGGTGATCGTCGTGCGCGCCTGGAGGCAGATCCACTCGCCCACCGGCTGACGGTCGATGTACAGCGTCAGGTCGGGGTTGATGAACAGGTACCGATCCCAGGGCAGGACGGCGCTGATGCCGTTGCCGAAGTCGCCCGCCGCGGCCAGGCTCTGGAGCGGTGACGGGGCCTCACCGGCCACCAGCGGCGCGCGCAGACGGAACCAGCCGGTCGAGCCCGCCCCGCCATAGAAACCCCCCTCCACGAACTTGATCTCAATCGCGTCGGGGGAGAACATCGGCCGGTACGGTGGCCGGAAGTCGTTGTCGCGCCCCTGCTCCGGTCCCGGCGGCAGCGGCACTGAGTCGCCGCCCGCCTCGGGCGCGTCGGCGGCGAGGACCTGAAGCGCGCGAGCCCGCACGACCTCGACCCCGTCGGCGTCCGAGATCGACCCCTCCAGCAGCTGCACGCGGCGGCCGGGACGCACCACCTCGGCCTCGACCCTGAGCGCCCCGATCGGCACCGGACGGAGGAACTCGTACGTAGCGCGGGCGAGGATCACGCCCTGCGGGGACGGCAGCTGCTCGAACGCGCGCATCAGCAGCGCGGCCGGAGCACCGCCGTGCTGCGCGCCCGCGTCCCAGGGTCCGCGCGCGAGCTCGGTGGCGACGAATCGTCCGTTGTGGGCGACGAATACCGACGGCTCGGACATCGCGGGAGACGGTAGCGCCCGGCCACGCCCGACACCTACGGCGCGGTCACGAGCTATGCAGCGTCTTCGAGCAGGCTGGAATGGCTTTGCACACGTCGAGGATTCCGCCGGTGCGGACCAACCCGTTCAGCGCCGGCACCTGATGGACGTTGTTGAGGATGTCGGCCTTGAGGTCGGTGGTCGACATTGGGTCGGTCGAGAGGATCAGTGCGGCTGCGCCGGAGACCTCGGCTGCGGACATCGAGCTGCCGTTGATGTAGCCGTAGCTGGCGTTGCGTAGGGTGGAGTAGATGTTGTTGCCGGGTGCGGCGAGGTCGACGGTGGTGGCGCCGTAGTTGGCCCAGCTGGGTAGCTGGTCGTTTTGGTCGCTGGCGGCGACGCAGATCTCGGTGGGCCGGTCATAGTCGCAGGGGTAGCGGGGGGTGGTGTCGTTGTTCTGGGCGGTGTTCCCGGCCGGGGTGACGAACAGGATGTCGTTGGCGCCGAGCTGGTCGATTTGGTCGGACAGGGCCTGGGAGAAGGCCGTGCCGACGAATGTGACCGAGTCGTTGACGACGCGGATGTTCTGGCCGGCTTGTTTGGCCTGGAGCACCAGCCCGAGCGCCGCGATCAGGTTGCTGGTCAAGCCGCTGCTGTTGGAGTCAAGCCACTTGACGGCCATGATCGAGCTGTGCTGGTTGACGCCGGTGACGCCGACCCCGTTGTTGCCGACCGCGCCGATGATCCCCGCCACGTGCGTGCCGTGCCCGCCATAGGCGGTGTCTTGATCCATCGGATCGCACGGAGCTTCCCCGGCGAGTACGTTGAACCCGTGGGTTCCGGCCCCACAGCCGCCCACGCCGCCCGGGTTTGACCACATGTTCGCCGCCAGATCCGGGTGGGTGTACTCAACGCCGGTGTCGGTCTCGGCCACCACGATCGACGCCGAACCAGTCGTCACCCCCCAGGCCGGCACCACGTCCTCGTCATCCCCCGCCGTCCCCGCAGTCCCATCGACGACCTGACCGGTGTTCTGCAAACCCCACTGCAACCCGAACTGCGGATCATTAGGCACCCCGCTCGCCTGCATCACATAATCAGGCTCGGCATAACGAACCGCAGGATCGCGCTTTAACCGCTCGATCACGCTCTCGACATCCCCGTGCTGGACGGTCAGGAGGTCTCCGGTCCCGAGCTTGCGAGCTCGAATTGCTCCCGCGGCGTTCTCGATCGAGCTCTGACTGGAAGCGGAGGTGCCGCGCTTGAAGCCAACCAGCACGTGGTCATCGGCGTAGGGCCCGGCTGCGTTAGACGCGATCGGCCCGAGGCTCGGGTCAAGTCTCGGGGCCACCGGGCCCTTGTTGGGCGAACCCGGGCCGGTGCCGGAGCGGTGCTGACCTTGCGCGCCGGAGGCCGCTCGCGCCCACGGGGCGCGCAGTCCCGCCAGTATGACGATCGTGATCAGCAGCCCCGCCCGTAGCGCCTTTCCACACGAGGCCGCCCAGCCATATGCCACCCAGGCGACTGCCCTGGCGTTCCCCATCGCCTACCGTCCAATCTGCCGCGCCAGTTACGAAACCCAGCCGAGGGTACTACACAAAGCGAACTCCGCACGTCGGTTCAGCTGCCGGTTGATCGAAATTGCGTGGAACCATTCTTGATCAGAGCAATAATCAGGTCGCAATGGACGACCGCGGTGATCGCGAATTCAGCCCACCTTCATTGCGCACGCCATATGTGGAGCTGAGACCGATCTCGGCTGCCGAGCACCCGACGCTTCAGGCGATCGAGACTGTCGGCCCGCCCGCGCCACGCTGGTTGCATCGGGGAGCGACGCCGAGCGCGGCGCAGTGGGCGAGCACGATGAACGACCCGCTCGCCAATTTCCTGGTAGTCGCGACCGGGGAGAGGGTCCAGGATCGAGTGCCGATCGGACGAGTTTTCACCTACCAGCCGAACTTTCAGGATCGCTATGCCTACTTCGCAGCGGTGAGTTTCAAGCCGGATGAGCCCTCACCGGTGATGATGCTCGGCGTCGCGACCTTCCTGCGATACACGTTTTGGTATTGGGACTTCGAGAAGCTGTACATGGAGGTCCCCGAGTACAACTATTCGCAGTTCGCCAGCGGCGAGGGTCGGTTCTTTGAGGTCGAGGGGAGGCTCCGCGGTCACATCAGGATGGGCGGGCGCTCCTGGGATCAGCTGATCTTGGCCGTGTATCGCGGCGTGGTCGAGTTACATGCCGCCCGACTCCAGGTCGGCGAGCAGCGGAGCCCGGATCGGGCTGTGGTCGCTAGCCAGGGGCCGGATGGCTGGCAAGTCCGAGGGGCATCGGTCAGCTGGGAGAGGTTCGTCACGGAGGTCGCGACGATCGCGCTCGTTCCGGCGGCGGACATCCACGAGAAAACGAGGTTGCTTGAGGATTTGGCGCTCGACTCGCTCGCGTTGGCCGAGCTGGCCGTCGTGCTGACTGACAAGTATGACCTCCACAGCCCCTCCAGCGACCTGAACAGTCGGACGTGGCAGGACTGCACGGTCCGCGCGCTCTACGACGAACTCGTGACAAGCGCACCACCAGCACCGTGATGAACCACGCCGCGGCGGGCCGCTAGCGCCCGGGTACACTGGAGCCGAGATGAGCGACCAGAACGGCACGCCACGCGACGAGGCCACCTTCACGGTCAAGGCCGGCCTGGCCGAGATGCTCAAGGGCGGGGTGATCATGGACGTGGTCACGGCGGAGCAGGCCAAAATCGCCGAGGATGCGGGTGCCGCCGCGGTGATGGCGCTGGAGCGGGTCCCGGCCGACATCCGCCGCGACGGCGGTGTGGCGCGGATGAGCGACCCGGTGATGATCAAGGGCATTCAGGAGGCGGTCACGATCCCGGTAATGGCCAAGGCACGAATCGGCCATTTCGTCGAGGCTCAGGTGCTGGAGGCGCTGGAGGTCGACTACGTTGACGAATCGGAAGTGCTGACGCCCGCCGACGAGGCCCACCACATCGACAAGTGGGCGTTCAAGGTCCCGTTCGTGTGCGGCGCGACCAACCTCGGCGAGGCGCTGCGGCGCATCGGCGAGGGCGCGGCGATGATCCGCTCCAAGGGCGAGGCCGGCACCGGCGACATCGTCGAGGCGGTGCGCCATCTGAGGATGATCGGCGGCGAGATCCGCCGGCTCACCATGCTGGACGACGCCGAGCTGGCCACCACCGCCAAGGAGCTGGGCGCGCCACTGCACCTGGTGCGCCAGATCGCAGCCGACGGCCGTCTGCCGGTGGTGCTGTTCTGCGCCGGCGGGATCGCCACGCCGGCCGACGCGGCGCTGGTGATGCAGCTCGGCGCCGAGGGCGTGTTCGTGGGCTCCGGGATCTTCAAGTCAGAGGATCCGGAGCGGCGCGCGCGGTCGATCGTGGAGGCGACCACCCATTACCAGGACCCGGCGCGGGTCGCGGCCGCGTCCACCGGGCTCGGCCAGCCGATGATGAGCCTCGAGAGCTCGAAGCTCGAGGCCGAGCAGCTGCTGGCGCCGCGCGGCTGGTAGGACCGTGCCGGCCACCGTCGGCATCCTTGCGCTGCAAGGCGGATTCGCGGCGCACGACCAGATCGTGCGCCGGCTCGGCGCCGAGCCTCGAGAGGTGCGCGTGCCCGAGGACCTGGACGGACTCGACGGGCTGATCATCCCGGGCGGCGAGTCGACGGTGATGACCCTCGGGATCGCGCGCGAGGGGTTGGCCGCGCCGCTGAGAGGGCTGATCGGCGGCGGCATGCCGGTGCTGGGCACCTGCGCGGGGCTGATCATGCTCGACCGCGACCATCTGGGCCTGCTCGACGTCCGCACCCGGCGCAACGCCTTCGGGCGCCAGCTGCATTCCTTCGAGGCGGATCTCGAGCTCGATGGCGTGGCCGGCCCGCCGCTGCACGCGGTGTTCATCCGGGCCCCGTGGATCGTCGAGCACGGCAATGAGGTCGAGGTGCTCGCGCGCGTAGACAATCATCCGGTGGCGGTCAGGCAGGGCAACCGGCTGGCCGTGTCCTTCCATCCGGAGCTGGCCGGGGAGACGCGGCTGCACCAGCTGCTGCTGTCGGGCAACGGCCGGCCCTGAGACCCGAGGGCTACCTCACGCCGGCCGGGGTGCGCTCCGAGTAGGCCCGGAATTCCCTTTCGAACGCCGCCCAGTCGAACGTCGGCAGACCGTCCGGCTCGGGCGGGGGCTGCTCGTCGACCGGCTCTTCGTCGTCCGGAGGGTCCTCGGAATCGCTGCCGCGGGACAGCCACGCGGCCAGCGCGCACACGGCAATTCCGGAGGCGTACACGACCGCCGCGAGCATCGGATGATGGGTTAGCGAGGCCAGCCCGCCGACGGCGTAAAGTCCCAGCGCCGAGAGCACCAGCCGCCGTAGCTCGGCGCCTGAAATCGCGCGCCGCGGGGCGCGGGCGTACAGGCTGATGAAGATCGCGGCGGCGAGCACAACGGCCATCACGAGCTTCCACGCATCTGATGGGGCGACAACCATGACTCCTACCATCGATGATCGACCGATGGAGCCCGGAAATCAACCCCTCGGGACGAATTCGCGCGTGCACACCTAGACCACGAGGCCGTGGCGCATGGTGTTCTCGGTGACGATCCGGGGCTCGACGAACTGCAGCAGGTAATCCGGTCCGCCGGCCTTGCTGCCCGTGCCCGACAGCCGGTTGCCGCCGAATGGCTGACGGCCCACCATCGCACCGGTGATCGCACGGTTGACGTACAGGTTGCCCACCGGGCTGCGCTCGCGCACGTAGCGCACGGTCGACGGCGCCCGGGCAAACAGGCCCCCGGTCAGCGCGTAGGGAAGGCTGTCGACGATGTCGCAGGCATGCTCCACGTCGGGCACCCGCTCGATCGCCAGCAACGGTCCGAAAATCTCCTCGCTGAGCACCGGCGAGTCCGGCGCCAGATCGACGGCGACCGTCGGCGCGCAGAACCAGCCCTCAGCCGGAACCGGTTCGGCCTGGGCGGCGATCCGGCCCTGGCGCTCGGCCAATGCCGCGTAGCGCCGCACGCGCTCCTGCGCGGCTCGCTCGATCACCGGCGGCACGTCGGTCCCCAGCCGGCTGGCCTGCCCCACGTTTAGAACCCGCACCGCCCCGCCGACGCGGTCGATCACCTGGTCGGCGATCGCCTCGTGGACCAGCACCCGGGCGGCGGCCGAGCACTTCTGGCCAGCGTACACGAACGCGGAGGACACGATCGCGGGCACGGCTTCGTCGAGGTCGGCATCGGCGTCGACGATCACGCAGTTCTTGCCGCCCAGCTCCGCGATCACGCGCTTGAGGTGCCGCTGGCCCGGCGTGGTCTCACCGGCGACGCGGACGATCTCGAGCCCCACCTGGAGCGACCCGGTGAACGCGATCGTCTCGACGCCCGGGTCGCGGACCAGCGCGGCGCCGATGTCGCCCTCGCCGGGCAACAGCAAGATCGCGTCCGGCGGAACACCGCCCGCCCGCAGCGCCTGCACCAGCCGGTAGGCGCACGCGGGCGACTGCTCGGCGGGCTTGAGCACGGCAGCGTTGCCGGCGGCGAGAGCGGCCGCGGTCATACCGCAGGGAATGGCCAGCGGGAAGTTCCAGGGCGAGATCACCGCCACCACTCCCCGGGGCCGATAGGCGAGCTCGTTGCGCTCCCCCGGCACCTGGAGCAGCGGTTTGCCGGCCGCCAGCTCGACCGCGCCGCGGGCGTAGTACTCGAGGAAGTCGATTGCCTCGCACACGTCGGCGTCGGCCTCGGGCCAGGGCTTGGCGCACTCGCGCACCTCGAGCGCAGCGAGCTCGAGCCGGCGCTGGCGCAGCCAGTCGCGCCGCGCCCAGCAGCGCCGCCGCACGCCCCCCGGCCGGAGTCTCACGCCAGGCCTCGAATCCGCGGCGCGCGTGGGCGACCGCGACGCCGACGTCAGCCTCGGCGGCCCGCGCCGCTCGAGCCACGAGGCGATCGGGCTGGCCGGGGTCGGTCGACTCAAGCCAGCCCGCAGGGTCGGGCGCCTGCTCGTGGCCCACCAGCATCGGGACCTCGAGCGGCAGCTGGCGGTCGACACCTTCTAGCGCGTCGGTCAGCGCGGAGCGGACCGCCGCGCGCCGCAGCTCGAGCACGGGCTCGTTGGCGAACGCGGGTAGGGTGGTCATGGGCTCAAGGTTGCCGCATCAAGGCGCGGCCAGCAGCGTGTCCAGCGGCGTCCCTCGCGCCTGCTCATGCAGGAACGACTCGTTGCTCGTGTTCTCCAGCAGCCGGCGCACCAGGTACGCCATGCCCGCCACGAGGTCGCCGACCGGGCAGTAGGTCCGGACCCGGAAGCCGCGAGTGGCCAGCGCGTCCTGGAGCTCGTCGCCCAGACCCCGGAGCACCTGGAGCTCGAGGTCGCGGTCCTCTCCGCCCGCGGCGCGGCTGACCGCGATCGCGTGCGCCACTGAGCGCAGGTTGTGGGACGCGATGGCTACCCGCACCGCCGGCCGAGCCCGCACGAGCCGGTCGGTGAGCTGCTCGAAGTTGCGGTCACAGTCGGCTTTGAGCTCGAACACCGGAGCCGGCCAGCCATGCTGGCGGGCCTGGACCAGCTCGTGGTCCCAGTAGGCGCCCTTGACCAGCCGAATCTGAACCGGCGCGGCCCGGCGTGTGTTCCCGGCCCAGTCGAGGATCTGGTCTAGCTGCTCGGGAGAATCGCGCAGATAGGCCTGCACCACCAGCCCGGCGGACGGTCCGGGCAGGAACTCGTCCTCGGAGAGGATGGCGAGCACCAAATCGAGCACAAGCTCTCGCGAGTCCAGCGACTCCATGTCGATGTGGACGTGGGCACCGAGCTCATGGGCGCGTCGGAGCAGGGGGCGCAGCCGCTCGGCCGCGTCCGCTCGCCCGACCTCAGGCGCGTCCGGTCGCAGCAGCGGAGTAAGCGCCGAGATCTTGACCGACACGTTGGCGCGCGGCAACCGCCCCTGGCTGTCGTGCTCGAGCACCGGCCGGGACGGCCAGTGCTGTGCCGCGTGCGCCAGCTGCTCGAGCGCATCCGTGCAGCGACGAGCGTAGCTGTCAGCCTCGGCGGCCGTGACGGTGGCCTCCCCGAGCAGGTCGACCGAGCTGGCCACGCCCCGATCCCAGAGGCTCCGCAGGACGCTGAGCGCGGCCTCCGGGGTCTCGCCGACGATGAAGCGGTGGGCCATGTGCCGCACGCCGCCGGCCGCCGCCGCCCCGAGCGCCGCACGTCCCGCCTTGGTGTGGGCGATCCGCATGGCGGCCGCGATCGGGGGAGTGGCGTCGGGCACCTCCTCCAGGAAGCTGGCGAGATGCCGCGCCAGGTCATCCAGGGAGCGGCACGCCGGGACGACGTCCACGAACCGGAATAGGGCGGCGCGCAGCTCGGCGTCGCTGGAGGCCAGCTCCATCGCCCGGGCGTCGAGAGCGCGAACCGGGTGCCTGGCGCTGGACGGGAATGCCGCCGCCAGCTCGGCGCCGATCCGGCGGATCTCGGACTCGACTGCGTCAGACGCCGCGCTCACGCCGTCCCGGTGGCGCTGCCGACAGTGGGCGCCGGCGGGGTGGTGCGCTCCACCGCCTCCCAGCTGTTGTCGCGGGCGCGCGCCCGCTCGTCGGCGGCGCCGCCTCCGCGGAGCCCGAACAGCCGCTTGGCGTACAACAGGTAGACGACGACGGCGAGATTGATAAGGAAGCCGATGATCTTCAGGGCCGAGCCGCGATGCACGATCTCGTAGATCTCCAGCGGCAGCAGGATCGAGGTGGCGACAAACGTCAAATACTCGGCCCAGCGCTTGGTGAACCACAGGCCCACCGCCTCGACCCCCTCCAGCAGTCCGTAGGCCAGCAGGGCGATGCCGACGCCGCGCAGCGTGCCCGAGCGCAATGTGAACAGCTTGTCCAGCTCGTGCAAGATGCCGACGTGGCCCGTGGTCTGCACCGGGCCGCCCGCGACCCCGCCTTGGATGGCGGTGAGGATGCGGTAATAGGCGTCGCGCAGGGCGGTCTCGTTGCCCGCGAACGCGATCACCGCGATGCCGAGCAGCAACAGAATCACGAAGTGGAACGCGCGATCGACGGCGATCAGGCGCAGCACGACCTTGTCGCGCAGGCCCTTGCCCCGCAATGGCAGCGCGATCTGGTCGCGGTCAGGCGGGTGGGGGCTGGTGGGGTCCTCAGGCGCCTCGAGCGCCACCCAGCTGTCACACCGCAGGCAGCGGTACCAGCGCAGGCCGCCCTGGTCGCGGGCGATCAGCACATCCTGCGGACGCAGCTCCGCAGCGTCGAGGCCGACCAGCACGTGGCCGCGGAAGCCGCAGGCGAGCAGCTCCCAGTCGATCTTGCGACGGGGCCGGGGGCGGGGGTGGGTGCCCGGCGGAGGGGGATGCCGGGCGGGGGCGGTGTCGCGGCCGGGTGAGGCAGGGGCGGTAGTGTCCACGTGGCAACGGTATACCCCGGCCGAAACAGGGGCGGCGGGCTCCTGGCGATGCCTCAGGCCAAGATGTTCACCGCCCGGGCCACCACCAGCCCGATCGTCACCAGCGCAATGAGCGCCTGCCCGCTCATCAGCCATTTCGCCGTGGGCGTCAGCGGCATCGTGTCCGTGGGGCTGAAGGCCGTGGCGTTGGTGAACGACACGTATAGGTAGTCGACCAGGCCTGGCATCCAATCAGGCGGCGAGAAGCGCGTGTCGGTCATCTGGGGGAACAGGAAATCTGGCCGGGGTTCCGGCGCCGTGGCTCGGGCGAGCGGGCCGCCGCGGTCGAGCTCCCAGTACCACAGACCGAACAGCAGGACGTTGGTCACCCACAGCACCACGCCGGCGAACACCAGCGGCCGCCCGTTATTCAGATTGTGGTGCAGGAGGTAGTGCACCAGCAGCGCCAGCGACACCACGTTGACCGCGCTGACCAGGCCGATCAGCCCCATCGCCACCTGCCGACGCAGCGACGAGTGCCTCATGTTCGGGGCTGGCGACGCCAGGATCAGGCCGAGCAGCAGGAGCAGCTCGAAGCTGGGCAGCAGCCACGTCGGCCCGAGCGTCAGCGCGTCGGGCAAGGACAGATCGAGCAGAATCGCTGCGGCCACGACCAGCTGTGGCGCCCAGAACGGATCGTGCTTGGCCAGGTTGCGGGCGGCCGATTTGGCGCCGGCGCGGGTGAGATGGGATTCGGACATGATTGGGGGATACTCGCACCGACATGGGAGGATCTGACCGGCCGGTGTCCGAAAATCACGCAATGAGACGGACTGCCGCCGCGATCGCCTGCGTCGCTGCGCTGGCGCTGTCGGCCTGCGGGGGCTCGGGCGGGGGCGGCTCGACCACTTCGGCGAGCTCGGTCAGCTCGGCGAGCACCACGGCGCCGTCGACGAGCACGAGCGGCGCTCCCACCGCGCCCAAGACCACGCCTGGGACCACGATCTCGCGGCCGCCGTTCTGCGATGCCGCCCGCCTGACGGTGTCGTTCCTCGGGCAACAGGGGGCCACGGGCCACGGCCTGCTGGGCTTTGCGGTGCGGAACCGGAGCAGCCGCGCCTGCCACACCTACGGATTCCCGGGCGTCCTGTTCCTGGACCGGGCAGGCCGGCCGCTCCCGACCCATACCACGCGCGTGACCCGCGACTTCTTTGGGGTGGCGCCCGAGGTCAGACTGATCCTCGCCCCGGGTCACAGCGCGTCGTTCCGGGTCGGCGTGACCCACGGGATGACCTCGACGGTGGGCTGTACCACGGCCTATGGCCTGCAGGTGATCCCACCCGACGACACCGCGACGCTGCGGACGCACATCCCGATGGGCGCCTACGAGTGCCGTACCGCGACGCTGTCGCCACTGCGGCCCGGGCGCTCGGCCTACCCGTGATCGGGCTCGCCGGCGGACGTTCGACCCCGCGGCCACTCAGCCTCGAGCACCGCCGTCAGCTCCGCGGGCCCGCACGGCCGCGAGAAGTAGAAGCCCTGGGCCAGTTCGCATCCGAGCCCGGCCAGCACTTCGGCCTGCCGGGCGCTCTCCACCCCCTCGCCCACCACCTCCAGCGAAAGCGCCTTGGACATGGCCACGATCGCCTCGATGATCGCGGTTTCGCGATTCTCGGTGCCGAGCCCGTCGACGAACGAGCGGTCGATCTTGAGCGCGTCAAGTGGTAGCCGGGTCAGGTAGGCGAGTGACGAGTAGCCGGTGCCGAAATCGTCGAGCACGATCCGGACGCCGATCTCCTTGAGCTGGAGCAGCGCCGCGGTGACCGCCTCGGCGTCCCGGAGGATCACGGTTTCGGTGATCTCCAGGCTGAGACAGGCCGGATCCAGCCGGGCGGCGCGGAGCACCTCGGCAATCGATTCGGCCAGGCCACGCTTGGCGAACTGAACCGCGGACAGGTTGACCGACATCCCGATCGGGGCCTGGTCGGGCCGGGCCCGATACCAGCGCGCCGCCTGCCGGCAAGCCTGCTCCAGCACCCAGCGTCCGATGGGCTCGATCAATCCGGACTCCTCGGCGATGGGGATGAACTCATCGGGCCCGATCAGACCGCGGACGGGGTGATCCCAGCGCACCAGCGCCTCGACGCCGGTGATGCGGTGATCGGCCAGCGATACGACCGGCTGATAGTCGAGCCGCAGCTCCTCGCGCTCCAGGGCGCGCCGCAGGTCGTTCTCGACTCGGAGGCGGACCATCGCGCGGTCGCGCATGGCCTCGTCGAACATTTCGTAGCGCGCGCTGCCGCGTTCCTTGGCCCGGTACATGGCGGCATCCGCGTTGCGGATCAGCTCGGCGGCCAGCTCCCCTCCACGGGCCAGGGCGATGCCGATGCTGGTGGTGACGAAATGCTCACTGCCAGCCAGGATGAAGGGCCGGGTGAACACGGCCGCGACCCGCTCTGCCATCTCGATCGCGTCGTGCTCATCGGCGATGTCCTCGAGCAGGATCCCGAACTCGTCGCCACCGAATCGCGCCACCGTGTCACTGCCGCGCACCGCCTGTTTGAGCCGCGGGGCTGCGGCCGCCAGCAGCTCGTCGCCGATCTGGTGGCCCAGGCTGTCGTTGACCAGCTTGAACCGATCGAGGTCCAGGAACAGGATCGCGGCCAGCGATCGCCGGCGCGGGAGGTGCGACAGGGCGTGCTCGAGCCGGTCCAGGAACAGCGCCCGGTTGGGCAGCCCGGTGAGCGGGTCGTGCAGCGCCTGGTGACGGATCCGGTCCTCGGTGGCCTGGCGCGCGATCGCATCGGCCAGGACGTTGGCCAGGGCCTGGAGGAAGTCGAGGTCGCCGCTGTTGTACCCGCGCAGCGCGGTCGACTGGACCGCCAGCGCCCCGAATGCCCCGGCCGATCCCTCGATCGGCACGGTGGCACCGCTGCGAACGCCGAGGTCGGTGAGATCTGGCAAGCGTCCGATCCGGCGCTCCTGGTTCCAATCCGTGACGACCACCGGCGTGCGACTGAGGATCGTGTAGCCGGCGTCCGAGCTGCCGTCCGTGGGGCTGCGCGTGCGGCCGATCGAGCCTTCCGGCCAGCCCACCGCCGCCCGGACGATCAGGCACTCCTCCTCCCGCATCAGCTCGAGCACGGCCGCGCCCTCGACGCCCAGGATGGAGGCGGCGTAGCCGACGGCTTCCTGCATCAGCTCCGATGGCCGGGCGCCCTCGAGCGCGTGCTCCCCGAGTCGCGCCACCGCCGCCTGCTGGGCCGCACGATGCTCGAGCTCGCTCTCCGCCTTCTTGCCCTCGGTGATGTCCGACAGGACACCGTGCCACCGGGGCAGCCCGTGGGGATCGCTGACCAGCACGGCGTCATCGCGGATCCACACGGTCTCGCCGTCACGATGGATCATCCGGTATTCCGTGGGGCCTGAGTCGCCGGTGGTGTAGCTCGCCTCTGCCGAGGCCACCCGGTCCCGGTCCTCGGGGTGAATCCGCCGCAGCCACAGCGATGGGTCGGCGATCCACTCATCCGATGAATAACCGAGAATCTCCTGGATCTGAGGGCTGACGTAGTGCCAGCGGCCCAGGTCGCCCGGGTCCGCCACGTACACGATCGCGGGCACGCGCGCGAGCAGGTTGGAATAGTCCGGGACCAGCCGGTTCGGCCCGGAATTCACGCTGACGGGCTCCGGCAGCGGCCGGGGCTGTGGTCGGCGGCGCAGCATCCACGGCATTTATCGGCAGTTCAGGTCAGGCAGCGCAGCCCGAATTCCGGGAAGCTGGCCGCGGGGTGGCGACCGGGGTATGGTGAGGGGCGGCCTTGGATGCCGGAGGGGGATGAACAACGTGCCACGCCCGTGGCTGGGATGGGCGCTCGTCACGTTGACCATGTGGTGCATGATTAACGTGCACCTCGCGGTCCAGGCTGAGACGCGGGGCACGTTGTTCAGGGAACAGGCGGACCCGCTCCCGGGGACGACCAAACCCGCGCCCCCGAACGACTGGAGCGCCCTCCTATTCGGCGGTCAGAAACTTGGCCACGCCGTCCTGCTCGATCTCCCGCACGTGGCCGTCCTGGGCGAGCAGGTCGAGGTGTCCGAGCACCTCGGACAGGGTCAGATATGCCTGCGTCACCGCGACGTTGCCCCACATCTGAAGCGCGATCTCGTAGGCGCTCAGGGGCCCGGCGGCGAGCATCCGCAGCACCTTTCGGGCTCGGCGCTGATGCATCCTGAGGCGCTCATCGATCAGCCCCACGTGATCCGCGATCGGGTTCCCGTGACCGGAGAGCACCAGCTCGGCCGGAAGCTCGCGGGTGGCGCGCATCGAGTCGATGTAGTCGATCAGCGCCTTCGGGCGCCCCCCGTCGCCATCGCCGCCGAGTGGCCGCGAGATCAGCGGGTTGGAGGAGATGTGCGCCAGCAGGTGGTCGCCGGCCACCAGAATCCGCCGCTCCTCGTCCCAGAACACCGTGTCCGAGGGACTGTGGCCGGGGCGGTGCAGGATCCGGAAACTGCGATCGCGCAGCGTCAGCACGTCGCCGTCGTGCAGGCCGCGCGTGACGCGGCCGCTGGAGCCGAATGCCCGGAAGGCGGCCCCGACCGAGCCCAGCACCGTGGCCAGATCGTCGGGCACGCCGTGGCGGCGCATGATCGCCTGGGAGAACTCGTCGTCGGCGGTGGCGCTGGCCGAGAAGTCGCTCAGATAGCCGGTCAGGGCGTGAAACGCCGCCACCTCGGCTCCGGATCGCCGGGCCAGGATCTCCAGCAGGCCGAGGTGATCCATGTGCTGGTGGGTGATCACGATCAACTCGAGCTCGTCGATCGTTCGGCCATGCTCGGACAGGGCTCGCTGAAGCTCGTCGAGCGATTTGCCCGAGTTCGGTCCGGTGTCGACCAGCGTCAGCGGTTCGTCCTCGATCAGATAACAGTTCACCCGTCCCACCAGGAACGGGGTCGGGAGCGCGAGGCGGTGGATCCCGGCGCGAGCCGCGAGCGCCAGCAGATCAGCGGCGCTGGGCTCGCCGGCGTCCGTCACGACCTGATCACGCCGAGCACCTCGTCGCGCCGGCGCTCCATGTCCTCTCGGGAGCGAAGCGACTCGAGGCAGAGCCGCAGCAGCGGCTCGGTGTTCGACGCGCGCACGTTGAAGTGCCAGTCGTCGTAGTCGACCGAGATCCCGTCCAGCCGGTGCTGACGACCATCGGCAAAGCGTTCGGCCAGCTCTTCGATCTTGCCCTCGGGATCCGCCACCTCGGAGTTGATCTCTCCGGAGACGAAGTACCGCGAGCGATACGGCTCCAGCAGGTCCGACATCGTCGCGCCCCGCACCGACAGCAGCTCCAGGATCAGCAGGGCGGGGATCGTGCCCGAGTCGGCACAGTAGAAGTCGCGGAAGTAGTAGTGGCCCGAGACCTCGCCGCCGAACACCGCGTCCTCTTCCCGCATGCGGGTCTTGAAGAACGCGTGGCCGACCCGGTTCATCAGTGCCCGGCCGCCGGCCTGCTCCACGACGTCGGCCACCGCGCGGCTGGCGCGCACGTCGTACAGGACCGTCGCGCGCGGGTGCTTGGCCAGCATCGACTCAGACAGCAGCGCGGTCAAAAAGTCTCCGTCCACGAACGCACCTCGCTCGTCGATGAAGAAGCACCGGTCGGCGTCTCCGTCCCAGGCGATGCCGAGATCGGCGCCCTTGTCGACCACCTCGTGCATGATGAACTCGCGGTTCTGCTGCAGCATCGGATTGGGCTCGTGGTCTGGGAAGTTGCCGTCCGGCTTCCAGTACGCCTCCTCCAGCACCAGACCCAGGCGCTCGAGCAGCGGCCCGACCATCGGACCGGCCATCCCGTTGCCGCCGTCGACGACCACGCGCAGCGGGTTGACGGCGTCCGCGTCGATGAACTTCAGCGCCGCCTGGTGGAACTCGTCGTAGATGTCCACTGACTCCACCGACCCGGCCCCCTGCGCCTCGCCCAGGCCGGCCTCGATCTTGGCCCGGACGTCGCCGATGCCGGCGTCCCCGGACAGCGCGATCGCGCCCCGCTTGACCAGCTTGGCGCCCGTGTAGGGCTTGGGGTTATGCGACGCTGTGCACATCAGCCCGCCGTCGAGCTCGCGGGAGCCGACCAGGTAATACAGCATCTCGGTCCCGACTTGATGGGCGTCCAGGACAGTGGCGCCTTCGGCGGTCATGCCCTCGCGGTAGGCCGCGGTCAGCTCCGGCGCGGTCAGGCGCATGTCGTGACCCAGCCCGAGCCGCAGCTCAGGGCCGGGCTTTCCCTCCAGGTCCGCGATCACCCGCACGAACGCCCGCCCGATCTGGCCTGCGGTGGCGACGTCCAGTTCCCCTCCGTACAGGCCGCGGATGTCGTACGCCTTGAAGATGTCTGGATTGACGGTCGTGCTCACTGGGGCTCGACGATCGGGCGGAAGTGAGACCGGGCGGTGTGGGTCATGCTCGTCAGCCTATCTAGTGTCGCGAGTGGAGAACTAGACTGAAGACCAATGTCCGGTCACTCCAAATGGCATTCGATCAAGCACAAGAAGGCGGTGGTGGACGCCCGCCGGGGCCAGCACTTCACCAAGCTGGCTCGGGCGATCACCGTGGCCGCGCGCGAGGGCGGCGGCGATGCGGACGGGAATCCGGCTCTGGCGCTGGCGATCCAGAAGGCGCGGGACGCCTCGATGCCGAAGGACAACATCGAGCGTGCCGTGGCCAAGGGCACCGGCGAGGGCGTGGATGCCGACCAGATCGAGACGGTGCTCTACGAGGGCTACGGTCCGGGTGGCGTGGCGCTGTTGATCGAGGCGCTGACCGACAATCGCAACCGCACCGGTGCCGACGTCCGCCACCTGCTCTCAAAACACGGCGGCAATCTCGGGGAGCCCGGTTCGGTGTCGTACCTGTTCGACAAGCGGGGCGTGATCGTGGTCGACGCCGGCCGCTACGACGAGGACGACCTGATGCCGGCGATCGATGCCGGTGCCGAGGACATGTCGCTGGATGACGACGTGTTCGAGGTGATCACCGAGCCGGCGGATGTGGGTCGCGTCCGTGACGCGCTCCGCGAATCGGGAGTCGAGATCGAGAGCGCGGATGTGATTCAGCGGCCCGCGTCCCGCGTGCCGGTGCAGGAGGGCGACGCCGGCCGGCTGATGAAGCTGATCGATGCGCTCGAGGAATTGGACGACGTCGGCTCGGTGAACGCGAACTTCGATGTCGACGCCGACGTGCTCGAACGGATCGCGGGCTGAACGCCAGCGACTCGGACGTCGACGCGTGTCGCTACCCTCCTGCGTTCCGATGAGGAAGCCGCTGCTCTACTCAGTCGTGATCGCCGCGCTCGCGGTGGGCCTGGCCGCCTGTGGCAGCTCGAAGGCGCCGGGGGTGGCGCTGGCCCCCGGGGACGGTTCGACGGGCGCGGCTCCGGCCGCCACCACCACGCCGAGCACGCCGAGCACGTCGTCCTCGACGACCACCACGACCACGCCGAAGCCGCCACCGCAGCTGTCCAAGAAGCCGGTGGTCACGCCGCCGGTCGGTCCGGCGCCCACGAGCCTGGTGGTCAAAGATCTGATCAAGGGCACGGGTAAGGCCGCCACCGACGGCAGCACGGTCACGGTCAACTACGTGGGCGTGCTGTACAAGGGCGGCAAGGAGTTCGATTCCTCGTGGCAGCGCAACCAGCCGTTTACCACGGCGCTCAGCAGCGGCAACGTGATCACCGGATGGGTGAAGGGCATCACCGGGATGAAGGTTGGCGGTCGCCGCGAACTGATCATCCCGCCGGACCTGGGCTACGGCAAGACTGGCAGCCCGCCGACGATCCCGGCTAACGCGACGCTCGTCTTCGTCGTCGATCTGCTTTCGGTTTCGTAGCGGGATCACCGAGGCGCCGGGCCCGGAACAGAGACAGCGGCTCAGCCAAGCCCTTGAGGCGGTGCCGGCCGGCGAACGACCAGTCGAACTCATCCGCTGCCGCGTCGCGCACGTCCTCGGTGCTCAGCACGCTGCCGGGTCGCGCCAATCCCGTCACCCGGCTGGCGACGTTGACCGAGTTGCCGTAGAAGTCGCCGGCTCGCTGCAGGGCGGGCCCGCTGGCGATTCCGGCGCGAAGGGCGGGCAACTCGGCGTGCTCCACGGCCTCGACCAATGACAGTGCCGCCTCGACCAGCGGCGCGACGTCGCGACTGACGAACATCGCGGCGTCGCCGATCGTCTTGACCAGCCGCACCGGCGGCGCCGTCACCTCGGCAGCCAGCTCGGCCAGATGCCCGGCCACCGTGCCCAGCTCCTCGATCTCAATCGTTCCGCCCAGCCGGGTGAAGCCCACCAGGTCCGCGAAGCACACCGCCACGTCCTGCTCTCGGGGGCCGTGGCCGGCCTCCAGCTCGGCCCGGCTGAGCATCCCGCGGCTCACGGCCTCGCGCAGGTGGGCCTTGAACGTTGCCACCAGCACTGGAGTGAGCGTCGGCGTCAGCTGCTCGGTCAGCAACGCGAACCGGATCGCGACGTCCTCCTCCTGGTCGCCCGGCTCGAGGAAGGCATCGACGAACGCGGCCGTCACGGTGGCCGCCAGCCGGGCCATCCCCTCACCGAGCACGCGCGTGGTCTGGGACAGCGACTCAGCTGCGAACCCGGCCTCGATGAACTTCCTGGTGGCGGCGAACGACTCGACGTCCTCGTCGCTGAATACGCGGTCATGAGGCCCGGGCTCGGGCAGTCCTTCCAGGCGGCGCAGGCGGATCACGAGCCGCTCCGGCACGCCGGTGCGGTCGGCCACCTCGCGGGCCGTGTAGCGGCCGCCCAGCACCCGATCGACCGGCAGCAGGGCGAGCCGGTTCTCGGCCACCGCGGCCCGGAGCTCATCGAGATGAAACCCCTGCGAGGCGAGCTGATCGAGCAGGCGCAGCCGCGAGGCTCGGGCTGCGCCGCTGAGCCCGTCCAGCAGTCCGGCGGCGTCGAAGTCCATCCCGGCATCCTTGCTCAAACCGGATGGCAACGGTGGTCCGCTAGCATGGCGCCGCCCGCATGCTCTCGATCCTGATGCCAGTGTATAACGAGCGCGAGCGTGTCGAGCACGCAATCGCCGAAGTGCTGCGCACCGAGTTGCCGGAGGAGTTCGAGTTGATCGTCGTCGATGACGGCTCGACTGACGGCACGCGGGAGATCCTGCGCGACGGCGACTGGGACGGGCGGGTGAGGTTGTTCGAGCATCCCGACAATCGCGGCAAGGGCGCAGCGGTGCAGACGGCGCTGGCCCAGGCCCGAGGTGATTACGCCGCGATCTTCGACGCGGACCTGGAGTACGAGCCCTCGGACCTGGTCAAGCTGCTGGAGCCGCTGCTCGACGGTCGCACCAATGCCTGCTTCGGGGTCCGCGCGTTCGACGGATACAGCAGCCACTCGTTCCTGTACGTGCTGGGCAACAAGACCGTCACGCTGGCATGCAACGTGCTGTTCAACGTTTACCTGCACGACATCATGACCTGTCAGAAGATGATCCGGACCGACCTGTTCCGCAGCCTGCCGCTGCGCAGCGCGGGTTTTGCGATCGAGCCCGAGATCACGGCCCGGCTGATCCAGCGACACGAGCGGATCTTCGAGGTTCAAGTGCGCTACCGGGCGCGGGCCACCGAGGAGGGCAAGAAGCTGACCGCCCGCGACGGCGTACGGGTGCTCCGGACCCTGGTCCGCTGCCGGCTGACCAGCTCCTGAGTGCGGGGCGGGGCGGTTGACCCCGAGGTCAGGCGGGGCTCTTGTCGCCCGGTGCGCAGTGCGGCGTAGCCGATGCGCCGCGCGCGGTGACCTCCAGTACGCGCCACGGCGTCACCACGGTCACAGTGCGGATGGTGCGCGACGAGGCGTGCGCGATCGGCGGGGTGCTGCCGGTGCTGGTGTTGTGGGGGGCGGTAAACACGTAGCCGGTCTTGCGCATCAACGGCCTGATGCGGTGCAGCGGGGCCTCGAGCTTCCAGGCCAGCGCACTGGCCAGCGAGTGGTTGACGGCCACCTGGCTCGAGCGGCACGGCAGCACCGTCGCCGCGCCGCCGACGCGGTCGGAGGCGAGGAACATGCGATGGAGGTAGAAAGCGGCCTGGTTGGCCTCGCCACCCTGGTGCACCAGCGTGCGGCCGCGCTGGATCGACCACGGGAGCGTGGCCAGGAGCACCAGCACGCCGACGGCGATCGCCACCCAGTTGAACCGGCCGGGGCTGGCCGTCGGCTCGGAGACGATGCGCCGGGCCACCGCCTCCGCGATGCGGACGACCCCGATCCCCGCCAGCACGCACGCGATCGTGGCGGCCGGCAGCAGGTAGCGCGGAAGCCCGTAGGCCACCTGGGTGATGATCGCGACCATCAGCGCCCAGGCGACCCCGCCCGCACCGAGCAGTAACAGCGTCGACTCCCGCCTCACATAGGCGAACGCAAGCCCGACCGCCGCCAGCACCAGCGTGGGCACGCCCACCAGCCCGACGCTGCTCCGCAGCTCGGCGATCGCAGTGCCCGGCGATCCCTTGCCACCGAGGGCGGCGCTACCCGCCTGGAACGCGTTGCCGTTCACGATCGCTGGAGGTAGGAGCCAGGCCAGCGGCACCAGCACCAGCAGAATCACCACCAACGGCTGACTGCCGGGCACGCGCAACCACAGATACACCGCGTACAGCGCCAGGAACAGTGAGAACTCGGGACGGTTGAGCGTGGCCAGGAAGGCGAGGAAGTACGCCATCCGCGGCGACCCGCTGAGATGCCGATCAATTGCCCACAGCGTCAGGGCGGCGACGATCGGCTCGGAGGCGCCGCGGGCAAAATAGAACAGCGCGTCCTGGGTGAGGCACAGCGCGAGCACCGCGACCACCCCGGCCACCGTTCCCGCGAAGCGCTTGCCGAGCCGGAACGCCGCCGCGAGCGCCAACAGGCCGGCGGTGCGGGACACGACCAGCCACATGTCCGGAGCGGCGTGGCCGAAGAACCCGAAGATCGAGGTGAACACCACCGGGAACGGCTTCCATGAGGGTCCGCCCCCGAGACTGAGCGTCAACTTGGAGGAGGAGATCTCCTGGCCCCAGTCGATCCAGGCCCAGGGGTCCGAGCTCGGCACCCACGAGATCACCAACACGCTGACGACCGCGAGCGCGAAGCAGACCGCGCACAGAGAGGCAATCGGAGTGTCGAGCGCGGCGGCGAACCCTCGGCGAGCCCGCGGCGGGACGGGCGTACGCTCGGGCGCAGCGGGGCTGTCGAGGGCGGGCTGAGAGCCGATCATGACGGGGGACACAGTACAGTCACCGTCACGCGCCCGACCTCGCGCCGGAACGGTCCTGGGTCGTTGGTAACCTCAGCCCTCGGCGGCCCTCACTGAAGGTCGGCGTGCTGCTTTTATGATGAACACCGACACCGAAGACACGGTCCTCGAGGCCGAGCGGCCGGCCGCGGACGCGAGTGCGCAACCGGACGGCTACGGCGTCTCGGTGGTAATGCCCTGCCTCAACGAGGCGGAGTCGCTGGCGCCGTGCGTGAAGGCAGCCAAGGCCGCGATCGAGCGGGCCGGAATCCGCGGCGAGGTGATCGTGGCCGACAACGGCAGCACCGACGGATCCCAGGAGCTGGCGGAGTCACTTGGCGCACGCGTGGTGCACGTGAAGGCACGGGGCTACGGCAGCGCACTGCAGGGCGGCTTCGCGGCGGCTCGCGGTAAGTACATCCTGATGGGCGACGCCGACGGGTCCTACGACTTCGGCCATCTGGACCGCTTCCTGGAGAAGCTGGATGCGGGCGCGGACTTGGTGATGGGCAACCGCTTCGGCGGGGGCATCGCCCGGGGAGCCATGCCCCCGCTGCATCGCTACTTCGGCAATCCCGGGCTGAGCTGGCTGGGGCGGCTGTTCTTCAAGGCTCCAGTCAGCGACTTCTACTGCGGGTTGCGGGCGTTCCGCCGGGACGCGCTGTCGACGCTGAACCTGCAGAGCCCAGGGATGGAGCTGGGGGTCGAGATGGTGGCCAAGGCGGCGCTGTACCACCTGCGCGTGGCCGAAGTACCGACCACGCTGTCACCGGATCTCCGCAGCCGGCCGCCGCATCTACGTACCTGGCGCGACGGCTGGCGCACGCTGCGCTTCTACCTGCTGTTCAGCCCTCGTTGGCTGTTCTTCTACCCGGGCCTGATCCTGATCGCGCTGGGCATCGTGCTGTCGATCGCTGTGCTGCCCGGACCGCTCAACATCATCGGTGCCCGGCTCGATGTGCATACGCTGCTGTTCGCCGGTGCGGCGATCGTGGTTGGGTTCCAGGCGGTGGTGTTTGCCGTGCTCGCGCGGGTGTACGCCGCCGCCCAGGGATTCCTCCCCGACTCCGGGCTGGTGCGCCGGGCCCGCACGTTGTTTTCGTTGGAGGCGGGTCTGCTCGCCGGGGCGCTGCTGCTGCTGGCCAGCGCCACACTGGCCGTGATCACGTTTGTCCGCTGGGAAGGCTCCTCGTTCAAGCATCTGGACTACGTGGACTCGCTGCGGATCGCGATCCCGGCTGCGGTCACGCTGATGCTGGGTGTGCAGACGATCCTGTCGAGCTTCTTTCTCAGCGTGCTCGGGATCAAGCAGGTGCAGGCCCGCGGCGAGTCGGGCTAAGCGGCCCTACACCGGCGCGCCGGCCTGGCGCTGGCCGTACAGGAATCCGATCAGCGCCGCGGTCACGGTCGGATCAAACTGGGTCCCGGCGCAGCGGGTCAACTCCTCCACCGCCACGCTGTGTGAGCGCGCGGCGCGGTAGGGGCGATCGGAGGTGATGGCGTGATAGGTGTCGGCGGCGATGATGATGCGGCTGCCGAGCGGGATCGCCTCGCCTTCGAGACCATCGGGATAGCCTCCGCCGTCCCAGCGCTCATGCTCGTGGCGGACGATCCGGGCCACGCTTCCCAGTCCGGGCAGCACCCGAAGGATCCGCTCGCCGATCACAGGATGCTCCTTCATCAGCTTCCATTCGTCGTCGGTCAGCGGCCCGGGCTTGTGCAGGATGTCGTCCGGGATGGCGACCTTGCCGATGTCGTGCAGCAGCGCCGCGGACTTGACGCGCTCGACCTCGATCCCGTTCAGCCCCAGGTTGCGAGCCACGGCGCCGGACATCTCGATGACGGCTTCGGAGTGCTCGCCGGTGTACCGGTCGCGCTCGAGCAGGGCCACGGCCAGCGCTTCGATCGCGTCGTGTTGCGATCCGCTCTCCTGCTCGGGGGCGGTCTCCGGATCAGCCGCCAGCACGGCGCGGCCGCCACCGCCGGCTTGGGCGTCGGTGCAGGCCAGCCGGGCGCTGGCCAGCAGTCCTTCGGCACTCATGCCGCGCCGCAGCACGGCGATTCCCATCGATGCTCCCGCGGCGCGGATGACGCCCTCGCCGACGACCTCGAGCTCCACCAGCAGCCGCTCCAGGGACGGCAGCGCGCCGTCGGCGCTGGTGTCGGGGAGCAGTAGACCGAACTCGGCCTGACCCGTGCGGCCGACCAGGTCGTGCGAGCGGGTGGCGGTCCTCAACCGCTTGCCCACCGCCACCAGCAGTTCGTCGCCCGCCTTGAACCCGTGCCGCAGTTCGAGGGAGGCGAAATCGTCGATCGACACGACCGCCACCGACAGCGGCCGCTGGTAACGCCGCGCACGCTCGGCTTCCTCGGACAATCGCCCCCGGAACGCTCGGGCGCTGAGCAGGCCGGTCACGCTGTCGAGCCGCAAGCCCCGGGCCCGATCGGCCTCGAGCTCCGCGACCCGCTGGCGAAGCCAGGTCAGCTCGCGCAGCACTTCGTCCTGCTGCCCCTTTCCGAACATCCACGGTCAGTATCGGCAGCACGGCCACAGCTCTGGAGGCGTCCGGGGCCCGGCGCAGAATCTCTCTCCATGATCGTCCTGGGAATAGATCCCGGCACAGCCAGTACCGGATACGGCGTCGTGGAGGCCATTGGCTCGCGGCTCCGCGCGCTCGAGGAGGGCGTGATCACGACCCGTCCCGGGGTGGCGCCGGAGCGTCGCCTGGCCGACATTCATGAGCGCGTGGGTGAACTGATCGAGCAGCACCGTCCAGACGCGGTGGCGATCGAGGAGCTGTACTTCGGGGCCAACGCCCGGACCGCGTTCGCGGTCGGCCAGGCCCGCGGCGTGGTGCTGCTGGCCGCCGGCCAGCATGGAATTCCCTCGCGGTCCTACACGCCGCAGGAGGTCAAGGGCGCGGTCTGCGGTCATGGCCGAGCCGACAAGGACCAGGTTGGCCGGATGGTGGCCCGGCTGCTGGGGCTGGGCGCGGCGGTCTCGCCGGATCACGCCGCGGACGCGCTGGCGGTGGCGATCTGCGATGTCAACCGGGCGCCGCTTGCCCAGGCGGTGACACGCGCGTGATTGCGCTCGTGTCAGGCACCGTCGCCGTGCGCCGCGCCGATCACGTCGTGGTCGACTGCGGCGGCGTGGGGTACCGGCTGGCGATCTCCGCCGAGACGCTGCGCCAGGTGCCGGCAGTGGGCAAGGCGGTGGTGCTCCACACGCATCTGGCGGTGCGCGACGACGCGCTGGCGCTATATGGGTTCGCCACCGAGGAGGAGCGCGAGCTGTTTCTGATGCTGTTGAGCGTGCAGTCGGTGGGGCCGAAGGTGGCACTGGCCGTGCTGTCCGGAGGCCCGCCCCGAGACCTGCTGGCGGCCTTGGCCGCCGGTGACTCGGCTCGGTTTCAGGCCGTGCCCGGGATCGGGAAGCGCACCGCTGAGCGGATCATCGTAGAGCTGCGCGAGAAGGTGGGAGCATCGCTGCCCGAACCGGCGATCTCGATCACCCGGGGCGACGACCCCCGGGCGCTGGCGCGCGAGGGCCTGATCGGATTGGGCTACAGCTTGCCCGAGGCAGATGAGCTGCTCGACGGGGCCACCGGCGAGCGGGCCGAGGACCTGATCGCGCAGGCATTGAGGACGGCGCGGCGATGACCGAGACGGCGGACCGCATCCAGGCGCCCGAGGTGTTGCCCGACGACGACTTCGATGGCTCGCTGCGGCCGCGCCGTCTGCAGGACTTCATTGGGCAGGAGGGCCTCAAGGATCAGCTCGAGGTCTCGATCGCGGCGGCCTCGGGGCGCGAGGAGGCGCTGGATCACGTACTGCTGGCGGGCCCGCCGGGCCTGGGCAAGACCTCACTGGCCCAGATCGTTGCCGCCGAGCTGGACGTCCCGTTCGTCCAGACGGCCGGCCCGGCGCTTGAGCGCAAGGGGGACGTGGCCGCGTTCCTGACCGCGCTGGAACCGCGGGCGGTGTTCTTCGTCGACGAGATCCATCGCCTGCCGCGGGCGCTGGAGGAGACGTTCTATCCGGCGATGGAGGACCGAGCCCTGCCAATCACCGTCGGCCAGGGCGCCGGCGCCCGGGTGGTGACGCTGGAGCTGCCTTCGTTCACCCTGATCGGTGCGACGACCCGCGCCGGCCTGCTGACCACCCCGCTGCGGGATCGGTTCGGGATCCAGCACCGGCTCGAGCATTACGGGCCCGCGGACTTGGCCCAGATCGTGCGCCGGTCCGCGAAGCTGCTGGGCGTGGCGATCGACGACGGCGGCGCGGTGGCGATCGCGCAGCGCAGCCGCGGCACTCCCCGCGTGGCCAACCGCCTGCTCAAGCGCGTGCGCGACTACGCTCAGGTGCGCGAGGGCGGCGTCGTCACCGCACCGGTGGCGGCGGCCGCGCTCGACCTGCTCGAGGTCGACAGCGAGGGCCTCGACCGCTTGGATCGCGAGATTTTGCGCGCCATCTGCGAGAAATTCGGCGGCGGCCCCGTGGGCCTGTCCACGCTCGCGGTCGCGGTCGGCGAAGAGCAGGACACGATCGAGGACGTGTACGAGCCCTATCTGCTGCAACGGGGGCTGATCGAGCGCACGCCGCGCGGCCGCGCGGCGACCCGGCGGGCGTACCAGCATTTAGGCCTGAAGCCCCCGGGGCCGATGACTCTTCTCTAACACTTAATCCCGAGTGAGATCCTCAGCGGCGTCATCTGATCGCCAGGGCGCTCAGATCGCCTGGGCGGACGCGGTTCGTTTGATGACACGCCTCGCGCGAAGCGCCCGGGCGTGTCATCAAACGAGGCGCTTACGCCCGGCGCAGCCTCCTTGCGTACCTCCTCGACC
Source organism: uncultured Solirubrobacterales bacterium (assembly GCA_963803475.1). GTDB lineage: Bacteria > Actinomycetota > Thermoleophilia > Solirubrobacterales > Solirubrobacteraceae > Palsa-465. Next base: position 558,698 of record CAWDMR010000006.1, on the reverse strand, counting down.
GCCCTGGCTATCCTCAACAGCCGCGCCATGTCTCACGAGCACTACTTTATTTGTCCCCACTGTGGCAACCGGTCGATGGGAACCGACCGCAATCAAGGCTTCCGACGCGAGGCCCGCGGTTGCGAGAAGTGCGGCTTCGCGTACCTGTTCGAGCTGCTCGACGACTACTACCCGGCGCCCAACGCCGCGTTCTTCGCCTGCGACAACGAGGGCCGGATCGTGGATTGCGGCCGGGGCTCGTTCGAGCTCACCGGGATCAAGACCGAGCAGGCGATCGGGCGGCCGGTGGCGGAGGTGCTGGGGCTGCGCTTCGAGGATGGCACCGACCACGTCGGGACCGTGCTCGAGTGGGAGGTCCGCGCGCAAGGCAAGCCGGTGGAGGTCAACGCCGAGTTCGACCTGCCGGCCAAGGCCGTGGCGGACATCTTCCCCGACTATGACGAGGACGGGGGACTGCTGCTTGTGTTGACTCCTTCAAATCATCACTAACCTGCAGTCGAGTCGATGACCGATCGTCAGCGCAATGGCCTGATCCTGCTCTTGGTCCTCGGCCTGATCGCAGTCTCTGCGGTCGTGATCGCGACCAAGCCGACGATCCTGGGGCTGGACCTCAAGGGTGGGGTCGAGCTCGTGTACCAGGGCAAGCCCACCGCCCAGACGCCGGTCGTGAGCCAGGATGCGCTGTCACGCGCGGTGGACATCATGCGCGAGCGCGTGGACGCCCTGGGCGTCACCGAACCCGAGATCCAGACCACCGGCTCGAGCCTGATCACGGTCGGTCTTCCCGACGTCCGCGATGTCGCCCGGGCGGAGAAGATCGTGGGCAAGACGGCCCGGTTGGAGTTCTATGACTGGGAGGCGAATGCGCTCACGCCGAGCGGCAAGACGGTCGCCAGTCAGCTGCTCTCCCTCGATCCGAGTTCGCTGACGATCAGCCAGGGTGGGAACACTGGTCCGGGGTTGCCCGGTGGCGGCAGCATGTCGCTGTACGACGCGGTCAAGCTGGCCTCCAAGCAGCCGGCGCAGACGAGTCCGGACAACGCCCGGCTGGGGCCCGAGTACTACATCTTCGGCGCGCCCGGGAGCGCGGCGTGTGCGGCGGCGGCGAAGGCGGCCGGGACCACCCCGACGCCGGGAGCTCACTGTCTGCTGTCCGGGCCGGATGACAACCGCTCGGATCTGCTTCAGGGCCTGCCCGCCGGCGTGACGGAATCGCAGGGCCAGCTGCTCACGGTGCCGCCCGGTACGGTGGTGCTGCAGGCGGCCGATGCCAGCGCCTCGAAGCAGACCGCGTTCTCCAGCCCGGAGGCGCAGTTCTTCGTCCTCAAGGACCACGTGGCGCTGTTCGGCAACGAGATCACCAATCCACAGCAGTCCACGGATCAGTCCGGGAACCCGGACGTGCAGTTCGGCTTTACCTCCCAGGGCGCCAACGCGTTCCAGAAGGTGACCTCGGCGATCGCGCATCGCGGCGATCTGGTCAGCGTGGGGAAGCCCTACACCCAGCATTTCGCGGTGGCGCTGGACAACAAGTTGGTGACCGTCCCGCAGATCGACTTCAAGCAGTATCCGGACGGGATTCCCGGCGACACCGGCGCCGACATCACCGGCGGCTTCACGATCCAGTCCGCGCAGGACCTGGCCACCCAGCTCCGCCTGGGGGCGCTGCCGATCAACCTCAAGCTGATCTCCGAGTCGCAGGTCTCGGCCACGCTCGGCAAGCAGGCGCTGCACCAGGGCCTGATCGCGGGCCTGGCGGGCCTGCTCGTGGTGGCCGTGTTCCTGATCGCGTACTACCGCGTCCTGGGCGTGATCGCCACGGCTGCGCTGCTGGTCTACGCCATCTACTTCTACGCGCTGATCAAGCTGATCCCGATCACGCTGACGCTGCCGGGGATCGCCGGCCTGATCCTGACGATCGGCGTCGCGGCCGACGCAAACATCGTGATCTTCGAGCGTGTCAAGGAGGAGATCCGGGCCGGGCGCTCGATCCGTCAGGGGATCGTGACCGGCTACCGCAAGGGTCTGACCGCGATCATCGACGCCAACGTGGTCACGATCATGACCGCGTTCATCCTGTTCGTGCTGGCCACGGCGGACGTCAAAGGATTCGCGTTCACGCTGGGGATCGGCACGATCGTGTCGCTGTTCACGGCGGTGCTGGCCACCCGGGCGATCCTGACCTCGATGGGCAGCTCACGGGTCATCTCGAGCCCGTCGGCGCTCGGGGCGGGCGGGGCCGGCCGGCGCTGGCGCTTCGACTTCATGGGCGCCTCCCGCTACTTCTTCTCGATGTCGGGCGTGATCCTGCTGATCGGGGCGCTGGCCATTGGCGGCAAGGGGCTGAACCTCGGGATCGACTTCACCTCCGGGACACGCATCACCGCCAGCCTCGAGCGCCCCGCCAACGAGAATCAGGTCCGCGCAGTCGTGACGTCGGTGGGAACGCCCAATCCCGAGGTCCAGAGGGTCAGCAACAACGCGCTGGGGCCATACGCGTTCCAGATCTCCGCCAAGGAGCTCCAGCCCGGCAAGGTGTCCCAGGTCCGCAGCGATCTCGAGGCCAAGTACGGCGTCAGGTCATTCGACTCGACCTCGGTGGGGCCGACGTTCGGAAAGACCGTGGCCAACAGCGCCGTGGTGGCGATCATCGCCTCGCTGCTGGTGATCTCGGCGTACGTGGCGCTGCGGTTTGAGTGGAAGTTCGCGATCCCGGTGCTGATCGCGCTGATGCACGACCTCCTGATCACCAGCGGCGTCTACTCACTGACCGGCCGGGAGGTGACGACAGCGACCGTGGCCGCGCTGCTGACGATCTTGGGCTATTCGCTGTACGACACGATCATCGTGTTCGACCGGGTGCGGGAGAACGTGCCGCGCATGCCTCGAGCCGCGTTCTCGCAGATCGTCAACCGTTCCATGTCCGAGGTGCTGACCCGGTCGCTGGCCACCACCTCGTGCACGCTGATGCCGATCCTGGCGCTGCTGCTGTTCGGCGGCGCGACGCTGAAGGACTTCGCGTTCGCGTTGCTGATCGGCGTCGCCTCGGGCGCCTACTCCTCGATCTTCATCGCGTCCCCGGTGCTCACCCACTGGAAGGAGCGCGAGCCGCAATACCGGGCCCGCCGCCGCCGGATCGAGGAGGACCTCGGGGCCGTCCCGGCGTATGCCGCCAGCGGTGCCGACGTGGAGCCGGTGGCCAAGCGCGTTCGCCGGCCCGGCCGCCTGACCGAGCCCGACGCCGAGACCGTGTCGGCGTCCGAGTTCGAGCAGATGAAGCGCGACCTAGACGTCGAACGCGAGGCGCCCAGCCGGCACACCTCGACGCTCACCAAGCGGCTTTCCCACAGCACCGAGGAGGCGGCGGCGCCGCGTCAGCCACCCGCCGCGACCGGTGGCGGCGGTGCCCGTGGGGGCGAGGGCGGAACGCGTGGAGGCGACGGTGGGACGCGGTGGGGGAGGCGAAGTGAGTCCGCCGGCGCCCGCGCCCGATGTGGCCGAGAACGAGGGCGTGGCGCGGACCCCGAAGCCGAAGGGCTCGTCGAAGTCGCGCCCGCGCAACCGCCGACACGGGAGGCGTCGCTGATGATCGAGAACGGACCCACGATGCTCAGGATGGCCCGCTGATGGGGATGCTCGCCTGGGTGATGATGGGCCTGGCCCTGTGGCATTTCACGATCTGGCTCCCGGATCGCTACTGGGGCGGGATCGTCGGCGCATTCCTGGGCGCCCTGATCGGCGCCGTCCTGTTCGGCCTGGCGGTCAACGGCTTTCACATTCCGGGCCGGCACGCGACACATTTGTCCACCGCGCTGGAAGCGATCCCCGGGGCGCTGATCGGGATGGCGCTGGTGTACCTGGAAGGAATGCGCCGCGAGCGCGCCGGTCAGGCCACCGGGATTGGGCTCACCTGATCGCAGGCGTGGCGACTCTGTAACGAGCCGCAAACAGTTCGTGCCACGCCGGCCGGCGGGCCGGGGGAGACGCCTGGATCCGTCGGGTGCGCCGCATACCCTGCGAGCGTGACTGAGGCAGCACGCGCCGTATCGCCGGCCCCGGCCGAGGGCCGGGCGGAGCCCGATCTCCGAATCCCCCGCTACGACCTGGAGGCTGCGGTCGGGCTTGAGCGCGAGCTGGGAGTCAGCCATGTCCTGTCCCAGGTGCTGGTGCGGCGGGGCCTCGGCCATCCCGCGGCGGCGCAGGCATTCCTTGACCCTCGCGAGGAGCACGAGCCCAGCGCGTTTGCCGGCATCGAGCGGGCGCTCGAAGCGATTCACCGCCAGATCCGGTCGGGCGGGAGGATCGTCGTCCATGGCGACTACGACGTGGACGGCGTCTGCGCCACCGCCGTGCTCGTGCGAGCCCTCCGCGCCCTGAGGGCGAACGTCGGGTGGTTCCTGCCCGACCGGCTCGAGGACGGCTACGGACTGTCGCTGCCCACGATCGCGCGCCTGCGCGAGCGTGCCACCGACCTGGTGCTGACCGTCGACTGCGGGATCACGGCGGTGGCGGCGGTGGCGGCGGCACGGGCTGCGGGCATGGAGGTGGTGTTGACTGATCACCACGCGCCGCGGCCCGATGGACAGCTCCCGGATTGCCCAATCGTTCACCCCTCGGTGTGCGGCTACCCGTGTCCGGATCTGTGCGGCACCGCGGTGGCGTACAAGCTGGCGCAGGCGCTGGGGGCGGAAACCGTGGCCGACGACATCGAGCTTGTCGCGCTCGCCACGGTGGCTGACCTGATGCCGCTGCAGGGCGAGAACCGGCGGCTGGTGCGCCAGGGACTGGCAGCGCTGGCGAATACGGTGCGGCCGGGACTGCGTGCGCTGATGGCGGTGGCCGGCGTCGATCCCAGCGCGATCGATGCTCATGACCTCGGATTTCGGCTCGCCCCGCGGATCAACGCCGCCGGCCGGATCCGGCGCGCCGATGCCGGCCTCGAGCTGCTGCTCACCGAGGAGGCGGAGCGCGCGCGGGAGATCGCCGGGGAGCTCGATGCGGTCAACGCCGAGCGCCGAGCCGTCGAGCAGCGCATCGTGTGGGAGGCCGAGGCGCAGGTTGCGCAACTCGGCCCCAGGAGTGCGTTCGTGCTCGCGGGAACCGACTGGCACCCGGGCGTGATCGGGATCGTGGCGTCGCGGATCGTCGAGCGCCGCCACCGGCCCACGATCCTGATCGCGCTCGACGCTGACGGCCTGGGGCGGGGTTCGGGTCGAAGCATCCCCGGCTTCGATCTGCTTGGCGCCCTGCACGCCTGTGCCGAGCACATCGACCAGTACGGCGGCCACCGGGCGGCGGCCGGCATGACGATCCGGGCCGAGCGGGTGGATGGCTTGCGAACAGCCTTCGAACGCCACGCTGAGTCCGTGCTCACGGCTGAGCTGCTGCGCCCGGTCGAGCGGGTGGACGCGATCGTGTCCGGCCTGGAGCTGGGTCTGACGGTGGCGGACGAGCTGGCCGCGCTCGAGCCGTGCGGGATCGCCAACTCCTCGCCCCGTCTCATGGTGCCAGGCGCGCGCTTCGGCCAGTTGCGCACGATGGGCGAGGGCCGTCACGCCCGGTTCTCGGTCAGCTCCGGCGGCGCGATTGCACGGGCAGTGGCATTCGGCTGCGACGGGCAACTCGGGGTTCAACCGGGCCAACCGGTGGACGCCACCTTCCGCCTCGAGCGCAACGTGTGGAATGGGGCCGTCGAGCCGCGCCTGGTGCTGCGCCACGCCCAGGCCTGCTGTCCCGCACCGATCGAGGTGATCGGCGAGCCTGACGACTATCTCGCCGCGGTGCTGGCCGAGCACGACCGGGTTGCGAGCTGCGACCCCGCCCCGGAGCAGCCTCGGCGGATGGTGCTCGACCGGCGCGGCGAGAGTCCATTGGCGGTGCTCGCCGATGCCTTGGCCGCGGGCGGCGCGGTGCTGGCGGTGTGCGCCGACGTGCCCCGGCGGCTACCCGGACTGGCCGCGCGCACGGGCGGGTTTGCGCTCGGCTCCCACCACGCGATCGAATGCGACCCTGCCCTGACCGAGGCGTTTCCCCAGATTGTGGTGCTGGATCCGCCGTCGCGGCCTGAGCCGGGACTTCGCCTGACGGTCGGATCGGGGTTCACCCATTGGGCCTGGGGCGCGGCTGAGCTACGCTTTGCAGAGCAGATGCACGAGCTGGAGTACGGTCTCCGGACTTCGCTCGCGGCCCTTTTTCGGAGCCTGCGGCAACGGCAAAGGGTGGCCGGTGAGGAGCTCGAGCGCCTGTTGCGCGGCGACGGTCAGCACGGCCGCCCGGCAAGGCTAGCCGGCCGGATGATCAGAGTCCTCGCGGAGCTGGAGCTCGTCAGCCTCGACCGGGATCTGCCGGCCCTGGCGGTCGTGGACCGGGCGCGGACAACGCTCGATCGCTCGCCCGCGTACAGGGTGTATTCGGCTCGATACGAGGACGGACGACGATACCTGAGCAGCGAAAATCCCCGACCAAGCGGTTGAAGCGCGAGTCCGCACGAGCGCGGGCGGGCGCCGCTCGCGACCGCGATAAGCAGGCCGCAGACGGCGCGGGCAACGACGGTGTCAGGAGCTCGACGCTGGTCGCCGCGCGCGTGCCGGTGGACCGCCTCGAGCATCCGGACGCGCCCAAGGCGATCGACCGGGCGGAGCTGACGGCGGCCGCACGCCGGCTGCTGGGTGACCTGTTCGCGATCGTCGAGGAGCATGCCGACCAGGCCGCGGTGGCGATCGATCGCCAGCGGGTCGAGGAGGCGTTCGTCTATGCCTGCGTCCATCACGCCGACCAGCGGCGCAAGTCCGGCGAGGACTTCATCATCCACCCGGTCGGCGTGGCCAAGATCTGCGCGGGCATGCGTCTGGACACCGAGACGCTGTGCGCGGCGCTGCTGCACGACACCGTCGAGGACACGTCCGCGTCGCTGGAGGAGGTGCGGGAGGCGTTTGGCGACGAGATCGCCGGCCTGGTCGACGGCGTCACCAAGCTGACTGGTCTCACGTTCCAGTCGCGCGACGAGGCCCAGGCGGAGAACTACCGCAAGATGATGGTGGCGATGGCCACGGACATCCGGGTCATCCTGATCAAGCTCGCCGATCGCCTGCACAACATGCGCACGATCGCGGCGATGTCCAAGCAGAAGCAGATCGACAAGGCGCGCGAGACGCTCGACATCTACGCGCCCATCGCGCACCGGCTGGGCATCCACGCGATCAAGTGGGAGCTCGAGGACCTTGCGTTCCAGACTTTGCACCCGCGCAAGTACAACGACATCAAGGGCCTGGTCGCCCAGCAGCGCGCCGAGCGCGAGCGCTACGTGAACCAGGCCGGCGCATATTTGTCCAAGGAGCTCGACGAGCTGAGCATCGAGGCGGAGATCTCGGGCCGCGCCAAGCACTTCTATTCGATCTACTCGAAGATGACCAAGAAGGGCCGCGAGTTCAACGAGATCTACGACCTCACGGCGATGCGGGTGATCGTCGGGTCGGTCAAGGACTGCTACGGCGCGGTGGGGGTGATCCACTCGCTGTGGAAGCCGCTGCCAGGGCGGTTCAAGGACTTCATCGCGATGCCCAAGTTCAACATGTACCAGTCCCTGCACACGACGGTGATCGGGCCCGAGGGGCGGCCGCTGGAGATCCAGATCCGCACCCGGGAGATGCACGACATGGCCGAGCTCGGGATTGCGGCGCACTGGATGTACAAGGAGGACGCGGCCCGGCCCGGCGCCGGCGGTCAGGGCTTGCGCGACCCCGAAGGCAAGCTCAAGTGGCTCCGGTCACTGCTGGACTGGCAGCAGGATCTGAGCGATCCGCGCGAGTTCATGGAGACGCTCAAGGTCGACCTGTTCGAGGACGAGGTGTTTGTGTTCACGCCCAAGGGCGAGGTCAAGTCCCTGGCCGCGGGCGCGACGCCGCTCGACTTCGCATACGAGATCCACACCGACGTTGGGCACCGCTGCGTGGGCTCGAAGGTCAACGGCAAGATCGTGCCGCTCTCCTACCAGCTGCGGTCGGGCGACATCGTCGAGGTCCTCACCTCCAAGCGCGAGCGGGGCCCGTCACGGGACTGGCTCGCGCTGGTCAAGACCACCCGCGCGCGTAACAAGATCAAGGCCTGGTTCAAGGCCGAGTCGCGCAAGGACACCGAGCATGCCGGTCGGGAACTGCTCCAAGACCACCTGAAGAAGCAGGGTCTGCCGGCTCAGAAGCTGGTCGGCTCGCCGCTGCTGGCAGACGTGATCAGGGAGATGGGATTCCGCAAGGGCGAGGACTTCTACATCGCGCTGGGCGGCGCCAAGATCTCGCCCAAGGTCGTCGTCAACAAGGTCATGCAACGGCTCAAGCAGGGCGAGGCCGCCGAATCCGAGCCGACGGCCACCGATGACTTGCTCCAGACCCGGCGTCGCCGTTCCCGCCCCACCACTTCGTCGTCGCGCTACGGCATCGCGATCGACGGGATCGACGAGGTCATGCTGCGGATGGCGAAATGCTGCCGTCCGGTGCCCGGCGACCCGATCGTGGGCTACATCTCCCTGGGCCGCGGGATCACCATTCACCGTGACGACTGCCCCAACGTCGCGGTGTTGAAGAAGGATCCCGAGCGCTTCACCCCGGTCGCGTGGGACGGCGACGCGGACACGTCGTTCCGGGTCGAGATCGAGGTCGACGGCTGGGACCGACACCGGCTGCTGGAGGACATGTCGCGGACGTTCGCCGAGGCGGGCATCAATATTCTCGAGGCGCGGTGCACCGTCAATCACCCGATGGTGAAGAACCGGTTCGTGGTCGAGGTGGGGGACACCCGCACGCTCGATCAGGCGATTACTCGCCTGCGGAACATCGATGCGGTGTTCGACGCGTTCCGGGTGACGCCGGGCGCGGGCTGATCGTGGCCGGTGCCTCCGGTCCGCGCTGATGGGCGTCGTTCACCGCCGCAGCGGCAGCGGCTGGGAGGGGGTCGAGCCCCGGGCCTACACGGATCCGCGGGTGGCCGGCGTGATCAAGCACGAGCTGATCGGCGCCGGCGAAGGCGCTCACAGCTACGCGGTCCGCTACTTCCACGTGCCCGCCGGAGCCAGCACGGCTCGCGAGCGGCACGCCCACGACCACGGCGTGATGATCCTCACCGGCCGGGCCAGGGTGACCGTCGGAGACGAAGTGCACGAGCTCGGCGAGGGCGATGTGGTGTACGTGCCGGGCGATGAGCTGCATTGCTTCGAGGCGCTCGGCCAGGAGCCGCTCGGCTTCCTGTGCGTCGTGCCGCCGCGGGGATGAGTGCGCGCCTTCACTCGGAACCTGCACGCCGTCCTGCCGTGAGCTTTCATCCCAGCTCCTGAGCCTCCCGCCCGTGCGGTCGTGACGGCGGCGCGACCCGCACGGTGTGCACCTGGCTGCGCGGGAGCTTCGTGATCACGACCGCGTCGCCCGTCCGCAGCGTCTTGATCTGGTTCGGATGCACCCGGAACTGTTCGACCTGGCGCCTCGTCCCCCGGCCGGTGTCGAGGCCCCCGAACAGCCGCCCGCCGATCTGGCGCGACTCCTCCCACACCTTAATCGTGCCCGCCAGCTGCGCGATCGTCTGGGCCGAGCCGGGAACGTCCTGGCGGTGAGCGATCTTCACCGCGGTATTCCCCATCACCTGGTCCTTGAGGCCCTGGCCAGCCCGGTCGAGGTCGGCAAGCTCCTGGGTGGCGAGAAACACGCTGACGCCGGATTCTCGGCCACGGGCGAGGAGCGCCAGCACGTTGTCGGCGCCCAGCGCGGAGAACTCGTCGACGCCGACGATCGCCCGCGGGCTCGCCGCATCCTGGCCGGCGCGCTCGAGCCGGTCCCCAACCGCGGTGGTCAGGTCCTGCACCACCAGCGTGCCGAGCTGGGCCGCGAGCTTGCCGTAGCTGCTCGAGTTGAGGCTGAACAGCACCACCTCATCGCCCGCGAGCGCGGCGCGCAGGTCGATCGGCACCGGCCGGCTGTGGGTGAGGCCCGGGTCTCCCGTGCCGGGCGACAGAAATGGCCCGGCCCGCGATTCGGTGATGATCGCCAGTCGGGTCCCGAGCCCGCGGATCGCGCTCAGCTGGTCGGGCGTGAGCCCGGCCAGGTAGTCGTGCACCTGCTCTCGCCGGGCTGAGGGCAGGTCGCGGACGAGCACCGCCAAGCGGCGTGGGTCCATGACCGCGACCACCTCGTCCAGCGTCGTGGCACGGTCCGGATGGACCTCGTGCAGAACCTGACAGGCTGCCTGCACGTAGCGCTCCGCGGCGCGCTGGTAGTGCGGCTCGGTGAAGGCGCTCGGTGGCGATCAGCTTGTCCTTCAGCTGGGTGGCGTTGCCGTACTGAAGGGGGTTCCAGCGGTCCGGACCGTCCGGCGTCCACACCCGGAACGGCCGGCCCGCGGCCCGGGCGGCCGCCTCGAGCTCGCGCCGGAACGACGGCGAGCCTTTCAGGTCGATCGCCATCACCGGCCGCCCGCGACGAATGTGGTCGGTCAGGATCGCCAGCAGCGTGGTCGATTTCCCCGCGCCGCTGGCACCGAGGATCAGGCCGTGCGCCGACAGCTCGCGGTCGCTCAGCCGCACCTCGCGCCCGGCGTGGTCGATCCCGAGCCGGGTGGCCTCGCCCGGGGCGAAAGCGGCTGCGGCCTGGGCGCGGCGCGCGAGTGCCCGGCGGCCGCCCCGAACCGCCACGGCGGCCACCGCGGCACCGACCGCCAGCGCCGTGGCCCAGGCCGGCGGCGACAGCAGCAGTACCGCGAACACCGGGAGCAACCAGTACGGAGGGCGGCGAGGAGGGGATGAGGCGGTCATGAGCATCGCCTTCCGCCCGGGGTCATGCTCAATGTCGATTTGCCGCCTGGCCGCTCAAGCTCGTCGACATCGAGCATGAATGTCGTGCTCAAGATCGACAGGTCGGCGCGGGGGAGGGGGTTTGGCACATTGAGCAGGTCCGCCGCGTCGGCCAACCGAAACCCCGGCCGGCGGCGGCCCACGCTCATCGGACCAGCTCGCCCGTACGCTGCGGCGTCCGAGCGGCGGTCATCCCCCGGCCCGGCCCGCCCGCGAGCCCCGACACCGTCTGGACGTGGACGAGCTGCGAGATCCCCAGCCTGCGAGCCGAGGCCTGGATCGCGCGGCCGACGGAGCGGCTCTGCACCAGATAGACAACGGCGTCGATCCGCGCATCGATCGCGTAGCCGGTGAGGATCGTCTCGCGCCGTGAGCGCTCTTTGGACGTGAGCTCGAGCTCGAACGCCACCCGTTTGCCGTCCGGCGTGACCAGCAGCAGATCCGGATAGTGCAGGCGGTCGCGGCCGGACGCGCCGTGACCGCCGAGGCGAACCCCGAGCGGCGGACCGGTTCGGCGCGACGACGCATCGTGCGAGCGCAGAGCGCGCTCGGAGATCACCTCGTGCAGCGGCCCGAACGTCCCGGCGCGGGCGGCCAGCCACAGCCACGCCACGCCGACATCATGTCGGTAGGTGCCGTACTTGATCGGCCGGACCCGGTAGCGGCGGCCGACGGCATCAAGTCCGTCGCGGGTGGCGAAGTAAGGCGAGGGGCTACCGAGCCTCACGTCGCGGGCCACCAGCCCGGCCGCGGACAGAGCGCTCAGTCGGCGCCTTCCGGAGGCGCCCGCCAGCGCCCAGGCGTGGGCCGGCAGCACGAACCGCTGTTCAGCGATAAACGCCAGCAGCTGACGGTCGCGGTCGGAGAGCGGAGAGCCATCGGGGTCGGCAGCCCGGGCAGAGTTCACGCCGCCTCTGAGCCGGCACCGAAAGCGAGTTCGCCCCCCGGGAGGCGATCGCGCCGGCCCCGAGGCTCGCGAACGCCGGGCGGTCAGCGCCCCGGGTGCGGGAGCGAGCCGGTGTTGACCACCTCGAAGTCGCGGCCGGTCAGGCGATCGAGCAGGTGGAGCGCGTCGTTGTTCCAGTGCCGGTCCGGCGCGCCGGAGATGTACCAGGGCGAGCCGTTATCGGCCAGGATCAGGCCGTAGCGCTTGAGCGCCTGGGCGATTACCCGAGCCTGATACGGCAGACCCGAGATCCGGACGCTCGCCTTCAGGCGCACGCGCAGGCCCATCGGCGGATAGAAGCCGCTGCACGTCGATGCCTCGTGCCGGGCCGGGTACACGTACCGAGGAGCCGTGCAGGGAGCCGTGAAGCGCAGGGCGTGGTCGATCACGCCGCGCTTGACCTCGTCATAACGTGCCAGCCCGGGCAGGATCGGCAGGCCGGCCGCGTCGGCCGATGTCCACCCGGCCGGACGCAGATGATCGGAGCGGAGATTGAAGATCGCTCCCGACCCGGCGCTCCAGCGCCGGCCGCCGTCGTGCGGGTATGCGGCGTACAGCTCGTAGTCCCTGCACGAACCGGGGTCGACGACGATCACGTGCCGATCGCCGGTGGAGTCGCGCCCGCCCTCGATCGGGACATTGCGCGGGATCGGGTACGGGCCTCTATCCGACTCGGAGGCGTACTGGAAGCTGACCCGCACGCGCGGGGTGTGCCGCGAGGCGATCGCATACGGAATCCCAATCGGCTCGCCGTTGTACAGCCCTGAGCCGAAGTCCGGGTGGACCGGATCGCCGACTCCGATGCTCGCGATCAGCCTGGCGGAGTCGCTGGCCACGGGCAGGCCGTCCACGCGCTGATTCCACGGGTTGTTGGCGGGGAACAGGGGGCAAGCCGATGCTCCCGGCAGCGGATGCGCCGCTCCGAGCGCGGGCAGGAAGACGAGCGACAAACACGCGAGAAGGAACGTGAATCGGCGCACCGCGACGCGATCATAGGCTGCCGACCGCCGGCGTTCCGCGGCCCTGGACGAACGTCCAAGGAACGGTCAAAACGCGGCCGCGGGCGGCCCAAGCGTCAGGAGACGACCAGGATCCCGCCCGGCTTGACCCGGAAGTTGGCCTCCGGAGCCTCGCCGATGTAGTCGCCGTCGACCTGCAGCGGCAGCGGCCGCTCGTCCAGCGTGCGGACCCGGAGGCCGTCGACGTCCCTGAACCCTTCAACCCTCCGGTGACGGCTGACGCGCGCTCGCTTGGACAGCGCCCGCCAGGTGATGGTCGGGATGTCGATCGGACGCGCGCGCCGGAGCACCACCCCGGCCAGATCGCCGCTGTGCAGGCCGGCGCCCTCGCTCATCTCGACGGGGCGATCGCCGAAGTAGGTGTAGGGGGACGCGTTCTGGACGATCGCGGTAACGCCCTCAACCCGCTCGTGATCCAGCTCCACCTCGAGCCGCGGCGGGCGCAGTAGATAGCGACGGTTGAAGGTTCGGATCCCGGTCCAGGTGTAGTACCACTCGCCCAGCCGGGCCTTCAGGCGCGGATGCGCATCGACCCGCTCCACCACGCTGGCGTCGAGTCCGACGCCGGCGGCGAACAGGAACGCCCGGTCATTGACGAACCCGAGGTCGGCGCGCTGCGGCTGCCAGTCGTCGGCGATCTGAAGCAGGTGCTCGGTGGCGTCGACGACGTCGGTGGGGATGCCCAGCATGCGGCAGTAGACATTTGTGCGCCCGCCCGGGAGGCAGCTGAGCGGGGTCTCGGATCCGGCCAGGCCGTTGGCGGCCTCGTTGACCGTGCCGTCCCCGCCGAACGCCACCACCACGTCGTAGCCCTGCTGCGCGGCTTCGCGACACAGCTCGGTGGCGTGATCGCGTGCCTCGGTATCGATCGCGTCGACGTGATAGCTGCCGCGCAGGGCGTACACGACCAGGTTCTTCAGGCGGTCCGAGACGGTCGTGGCGTACGGGTTGACGATCACCAGCATCCGCTTGCTGGGCGTGCGCCCGGTCAGGCTCAGCGTCTCCTCGAGGCGCGCGATCGGATCGGTCGATGTGGCAGCCATCCCCTGACATCCGAACACCGATGCGCCACCGACGTTACGCCTCGGCGGCAGGCGCGTTCTCGCGCCCCGGCGATGGCGAACCAATCAGGTCGTCAAATTCCGCTCGCGATCGTCCAGACCTGTGGCTATACTGCCGCTCACATAGCAGTACGCATCAAGAGGGGTGGAGGGATATGGCCCTGTGAAGCCCCGGCAACCTCCCGCAAGGGAACGGTGCCAATTCCATCAGGCTCCAACTACTAGCCTGGGAGATGTGGAAAGGGCGGTTACAGGACCTCCGACCACAGACCCCGGCGGAGGTTTTTTCACATATGCCGCCAGAGTCTCTTCGCTGTAAGGAATGTCAGACCACCTACCCGCTGGACGCGCGTTACGTGTGCGAGCGCTGCTTCGGTCCGCTGGAGGTCGCATACGCGTCCCGCGCGGATGCTGATCCCGCTGCGCTGAAGCGCCGGATCCAAGCCGGTCCCCACTCGCTGTGGCGCTACGGGGACTTCCTGCCCGTACAGACCCCGCCCAAGGGGACACTTCCGGCGGGCCTGACGCCGCTTCTGCGAGCCGACCGACTGGCCGAGCAGATCGGGCTGCGCGAGGTGTGGATCAAGAACGACGCTGCCAACCCGACGCATTCGTTCAAGGATCGCGTGGTGTCGATCGCGTTGGCGCGAGCCCGCGAGCTCGGATTCCAGACGATCGCCTGCGCGTCCACCGGCAACCTGGCCAACGCGGTGGCGGCGCACGCCGCCGCCGCGGGCCTGGAGTCCTACGTGTTCATCCCGGCCGACCTGGAGGAGCAGAAGGTGCTCGCCACGGGCGTGTACGGGACCAACCTGGTCGCGGTGCGGGGCACCTACGACGACGTCAACCGACTGTGCACCGAGCTGTCGGGCGAGCACGACTGGGCGTTTGTGAACATCAACATGCGGCCGTACTACGCCGAGGGATCGAAGACGCTGGCGTTCGAGACCGCCGAGCAGCTGGGCTTCGAGCTGCCCGACCGGATCGTGTGCCCGATCGCGTCGGGATCGCTGTTCACCAAGATCGCTCGCGGATTCGAGGAATGGCTCGAGCTCGGCTTGCTGAGCGGCGAGCTGCCGACGTTCAACGGCGCCCAGGCGGCCGGCTGTTCGCCGGTGGCCACCGCATTCGAGGCGGGCCGTGACTTCTGCCAGCCGGTCAAGCCGGAGACGATCGCCAAGTCGCTGGCGATCGGCAACCCCGCCGACGGCCCCTACGCCCTCGACCTGGCCCGCCGCAGCGGCGGCTCGATCGATTCGGTCACCGACGAGGAGATCCGGGAGGGGATCAAGCTCCTGGCCCGGACCACCGGCATCTTCACCGAGACCGCGGGTGGCGTCACAACCGCCGTGCTGGCCAAGCTGGCAGGGCGGGGCGACATCGATCCGGACGAGCGCGTGGTGGCGATGATCACCGGCGAGGGCCTGAAGACGCTCGACTGCGCGCGCGGAACGTTCGAGACATGGGAAATCGAGCCCACGGTGGCGTCCTTCGAGCAGGCCGGCGACCGAGTCAGCGTCGTGGCCTGATATGACTTCGGAGCCGATGCCGGTCAACGTCAAGATTCCCACCCAGCTCCGAGCGGCAACCGACGGTGAGTCCACCGCAGAGGTGGAGGGCACCACCGTCGGCGAGGTCCTCGACGCGCTGTACGACCGCTACGACGAGCTCCGCAGCCGGATCGCGGAGGATGGCGGTCTGAGACGGTTCGTCAACGTCTACGTGGGTGGCGAGGACATCCGCTTCCTGGATGGCCTGGACACGCCGGTGAGCGATGGCGACGAGGTGACGATTCTGCCGGCAGTGGCGGGGGGTTAGGGGCAACAAGACTCTGTTGGGCATCGGCTCGATCTGGGTGATTCCGCGGGCCAGTGCGTTCGCTCCAGCCCTGGATTGGGTCGGAAGCGCGTGGGACGCAGCGGACCGTCGCGCGCGGGAGAGTGTCGATTGCGGCCGACCCGCGCGCTCGCCGCGAGGCTGGCCGATAAGTGTGAACTATTCACACTTATCGGACATCGTCAGGATTCAGCGTCCTCGGCCCGGGGCGAGGGGTCGTGAGCGAGCCGCTCGGACGGCGCCGGTGAACGGCCCGGCGTCCGACCCGTTAGCTGTTCACGCCGAAGCTGGCTGGCCTGGCCCCGCCGCAGCCACCCCCAGACCGATTGGACAGGCAACCCCCGTCCCGTGGTCAGGACAGTACCCCCAGGGGTTCTTGTGCAGGTACTGCTGGTGGTAATCCTCGGCGTAGTAGAACGGGCTGGCGGGGGCGATCTCGGTGGTGATCTCCGGGTAGCCGGCGGCGGTGAGGCGCTCTGCGAATGCGGCCCGTGAGGACTCGGCCGCCGCGCGCTGCTCGTCGCTGTAGGTGTAGATCGCCGAGCGGTACTGGGTACCGACGTCGTTGCCCTGGCGCATGCCCTGCGTCGGGTCGTGGTTCTCCCAGAACAGCTTGAGCAGCTCCTCGTATGAGGTCTTGGCGGGATCGAACACCACCAGCACGGCCTCGGTGTGGCCCGTGCGGGCGCTGCACACCTCTTCGTAGGTGGGGTTGGGCGTGAACCCGCCGGCGTAACCGACCGCCGTGGTGTAGACGCCCGGGGCCTGCCAGAAGACGCGCTCGGCGCCCCAGAAGCAGCCCAGGCCGAACACCGCCTGCTGCAGGCCCTCAGGGAACGGCGGCCGCAGCGGCGTGCCTAGCACGGCGTGACGGTCGGCCACCGGGATCTCCCGCTCGCGGCCCGGCAGGGCGTCGGATGAATCGATCAACGTGGTCTTGTGGCGCATTCCGAACATGTACACAAGGGTACGCATCCCGGATTACGGGGCGGGAAACTTCGGGCGGGCGCAACGGCCGCCCGGCCTCGGCCGATCGGCCGATCGGGCCGGTATGGTCGGGACATGGCGAGCTTCGGCCAGCTCACGCTGATCGTCCTCGCGGGGCTGTGCGGGCCGTTGTTGTCGGCCTCGCGGCAGGTCGTCGTGCCGGTGGTGGTCGGCGAGCTGCTGGCCGGGGTGGCGCTGGGGAAGACCGGGGCCGGGCTGATCAAGCCCGACGACCCGACCATCGCGTTCCTCGGCACGATCGGCTTTGCGGTGCTGATGATGGTGGCGGGGATGCATGTACCGCTGCGCAACCGGGCGCTGCTCAGCTCGCTGCGGCTCGGCGTGGTGGCGGTCCTAATCAGCGCGGTGCTGGGGACTGGAGGCGGGCTGCTGATCGCGCACGCGCTGGGCATCGGGCATCCGGCGGTGTGGGCGATCCTGCTCGCCACGGGCTCGGCCGCGATCGTGCTCCCAGCACTTGAGGAGGCGGGCATCGGAGCAGACCGCGCGTTGCCGGCGATGGCCTGGGCGACCGTGGCCGACGTGGCCACGATCGTCGCCGTCCCACTGGTCCTCAACCCGTCCCGGGCCGTGCGCGCGGGACTGGGCGCGGTGGCGGTAGCCGGCGGTGCGGTGGTGGTACTAGTGTGCGCGCGGCTGCTGGCGCGGGAGCGTCGCGTACACGCACTCCGGCGAGAGTCCGGCCCGCGCGCCTGGGCGCTGGATCTGCGCGTGGCGCTGGTGGCGCTGTTTGCGCTCTGCGCGCTGGCCGAGTGGGTGGGGACCAGCATCATGATCGCGGGCTTTGCCGCCGGGCTGGTGGTGGCGGCCGAGGGCGGGCCGCACCGGCTCTCCGATCAGGTGTCCGGGGTGGCCAACGGCTTCCTGGTGCCGCTGTTCTTCGTGGTTCTGGGCGCCAGTTTGAACGTGCGGGCGCTGGTCCGCAGCCCGAGTGCGCTCGAGCTCGCGGGCCTGCTGATCTGCGGCATGGTGATGGTCCACGCGCTGGCGGGCGTCGTGATCCGGGTCCCGGTGTGGACGTCGCTGATCGTCACCGCCCAGCTCGGAGTGCCGGTGGCGGTGGTCAAGCTCGGGCTGACGGACGGGGTTCTAAGGGCCGGGCAAGGCGCCGCGATCATTCTTGCGGCGCTGGTCAGTCTGGGCGTCTGCGCCGCCGGAACTGCGATCGCCAGGCGCTCCGGACCCCGGCCCCGCGATGTCCGCGTGCGGGCACCACGGCCGAGTGCGGCGCGATGAGACACGTCCCGGCTGACTTCGCTGCTGGCACGGCTAAAGACCTGCGCTCGCGGGCCGATGGTTGGCTCATGGCCTCCGCGAATGGCTGGGACGTGAACCGGGTCGGGACCGGAGTTCGCACGCGCCCCGGGCCGGCGGGCCGCACGCGCCCCGGGCCGGCGGCCAGCCCGCTGCACCGTCTCCGGCGGCCCCGACGGGCCCTACGGAATCGCTTGCGCTACGGTCAGGCCATGCTTGAGCGGGCTCCGGGACACGGCCGCCTGCGGAGGCGATGGGCGTTGGCCGGGCTCGTCGCCCTGGTGCCCGCGATCCCGATCGTCGTCGCGCTGCTGATCAGCTCGTCGGGCGTCGCCGCCCGGCCCGTGAACGGTCCCGCGTTCGCGCCCGTGCCACAGCGCGAGCCCGCGTCATCCGGCAACTCGGGATTCCTCGTCGCGCTGGTTCGCCACCGCACCACGATGCGCTCCTCGCCGGGCGGGCGGCCACTGGCGCCGGTGCCGCTGCATACCGAATTCGGGTCGCCCGAAGCGCTGTGGGTGGTGCAACACGGGACGGCGTGGCTCGGCGTGGTAAGCCCGCTCGCCGGCAACGGCCGCCTGGGCTGGATCCCGCGCTCGGCCGCGTCACTGGCGCGGGTGTCGTGGGAACTCAAGGTATCCCTGTCGGCACGGCGCCTGACCGTGATCAATGCCGGCCGGGTGGTCGAGCGCTATACGGTGGCGGTCGGTCGCCCCAGCGCTCCGACCCCAACCGGACGGTTTGCGGTCACCGACCGCCTCGACACCCACGATCCGACCGGCCCTTACGGCTGCTGCATTCTCGCCCTGTCGGCTCGCTCACCACACGCGATTCAGGGGTGGAGCGGAGGTGACCGGATTGCGATCCATTCGACGCCGGAAGCGTCCAGCATCGGGCAGCCGGTGAGTCACGGCTGCGTGCGCCTGACGCTGGCGGAAGGCCGCTGGCTGATGGACCATGTGCCGCTGGGGACGCCGACACTGATCAGCAGCTGACACCTCGTTATCCCGCGGGCTCCAGGGGTAGCTCAACTGGGACAACCGATTATCAGGAGGCTGACACCAGTGGCTATGGAGCTGGAGGGCAAGCGCGTTGCATTTCTGTTCACCGAGGGCGTGGAGCAGGTCGAATTGACCGAGCCGCTGAAGGCCGTCAAGGACGCCGGCGCCAAGGCGGACTTGATCTCGCTGGAAGCGGGAGAGGTGCAGATGTTTGAGCATCTCGACAAGGGCGACACGATCGAGGCAGAGCGGGCAGTGGCCGACGTCGATGCGTCCGACTACGACGCACTGGTCGTGCCCGGCGGGGTCGCCAACCCCGACCGGCTGCGCGCCGACGAGGACGCCGTGCGGTTCGTACGTGGGTTCTTCGATCAGCACAAGCCGGTCGGCATCATCTGCCACGGCCCGTGGATGCTGGTGGAGGCCGACGTCGCGCGCGACCGGAAGGTGACCTCGTGGCCAAGCCTGCAGACCGACCTGCGCAACGCCGGGGCGACGTGGGTCGACGAGGAAGTCGTGGTCGACAACGGACTGGTGACCAGCCGCAAACCCGCCGACCTGCCGGCCTTCTGCTCGAAGATCGTGGAGGAGTTCGCGGAGGGGCGGCACGCACCCAAGACCGGCGCGCAGGCCACGGTCTAGCTGGCTTCCACACGAACTTTCGCAATTCAGCGCCGGTGGCCTCAGGCGGTCAATTGCGAAAGTTCCCGGACCGGCGAGCAGAGCCGCGGACCGGCGCGCGAACCGTCGGTCCGGACCGGGCGCGGAGCCGGCGGTCCGGCGCCGCCAGCGCCAGCAGCCCGGACCGTCTACAGCTCCAGCTTCTCCAGCGCCTTGAGATACGCCTCGGTGTAGGTGGGGAACTGGGCCACGGTGTCGCGCAGCACCGCCACCGGCACCTGAGTCTTGATCGCCAGCGCCGCGTAGTGGATCCATTCGCTGGCCAGCGGGGCGACCGCCCAGGCCCCGACCAGGAGTGCGCGGTCGCGGTCGACGATCACCGACAGCTCGCCGCGCGGATCGGTCTCATAGGTCCACGGCCGCGTGATCGAGTTCTGGAGCTGGATCGTCTGCACCGCCGTATCGATGCCGGCGGAGCGGGCCTGCTCCAAGGTCATCCCGACGGCCGCGACCTCGGGATCGCAGAACACCACGCGTGGTACCGCGGAGTAGTCGGCGCTGGCGTCCTCACCGGAGATGTCGGCCACCACGATCCGCCCCTGGTACATGGCGACATGGGTGAACGGAAGCGTCCCCGTGACGTCGCCCACGGCCCAGATGCCCTCGCCGGCCCGGCAGCGCTCGTCGACCTGGATGCCACGGTCGTCAAACGCCACCCCGGCATGCTCCAGGCCCAGATCACTGACGCGCGGGTGGCGCCCGATCGCGACGATCAACTCGCTGCCGTGCAGCTCTCGCCCGCCCGTGAGCCGGGCGACCTTGTGGCCGTCGGTTCGGCTCACTGATTCGACTGCCGCGCTCAGATGCACCTCGATCCCGTCGGCCTCCAGCGCGGTGCGGATGAGCTCGCTGACCCGGGGGTCCTCGCGCTCCAGCAGGCGGCTGGAGGCTTCGGCCAACGTGACCTCGGCACCGAACCCGCGCAGCAGTTGGGCCAGCTCGACCCCGACCGGACCCCCTCCGAGCACGATCACGCTGTCGGGAACCTCGGTCAGCGTGGTGGCTTCCCGGTTGGTCCAGTAGCCGGTCTCCCGTAGGCCGTCGATGTCCGGGATGCGCGGGGCGCTGCCCGTGGCGATCACGATCCGCTCGCCCCGCAGCACCTCATTCCCGACCTCGACCTCGCCCGGGGCGCGGAGCGCGCCGCGGCCCTTGACCACCCGCGTGCCGCCGTCCTCGTAGGTCTTGATCTCCTCGCCGTCGTCGAGGTTCCGAACCATGAAGTCGCGGTACTCGACGATCTCCTCGAACCGCTGACCCGGCTCGGTTGTGCCGGGCGCGCGCCGGGCCTCGAGCACGACCTCGGGCGGGCGCAGCAGCGTCTTGGACGGAATGCAGGCCCAGTACGCGCATTCCCCACCCACGAGCTCCTGCTCGATCAGCGCCACGCGCATGCCCCGATCCGCGAGTCGGGAGGCGACGACTTCGCCCGCCGGGCCGGCGCCGAGCACGATCAGCTCAAACCGGTTGTGATCGGCGGCCATCGTCCTCAGCACTACCCAGTCGACGGAAGCCGTATGCCAGAGTTTCCATGACCGCCGCCGCGGTAAGCAAGATCCCGTGGGACAGCCCGTGTCCGAATGGCATCAATCAGCGTCTGACGACGCCCGCGACGGCCGCAACGAGACCGAGGAGGAGCGGCTGGATCGCAACACCGTCGAGCTCCTCAACGAGCTCCGGGTGGCGTCGGTGGGAATCCAGGTGCTGTTCGCGTTCCTGTTGATCGTCCCGTTCAACACGGGCTGGAGGAAGGTCACATCGTTCGACCGCTACGACTACTACGTGACGCTGCTGTGCATCGCGATCGCCGCCGCGCTGCTGATTGCGCCCTCGATCCATCACCGGATCCTGTTCCGTCAGGGCGAGAAGGCCTACATCGTGGCCGTGGGCACGAGGCTCACGATCGTGGCGATGGCTTTCCTGACCGTCGGGCTGACCGGCATCATCGTGCTGATCTCGCACGTGATCTTCGGGGGGACGACCGCGGCGATCGTGGGCGCCTGCACCGCGCTGGTGGTCGCCGGACTGTGGTTCGGCATCCCATTGCTACGGCGCGCGACCAGGGGCGCGCAGAGGAGATAGCCCGACTCTCCGGCGCAGCCGACCGCCGGCCCACAGCGCTCAGGTGATCGCTCGAGCGCAATTGGGTAGTGACTCTGAAGACATCGGACCATTCCCCGCGTCCCCGACCCGGAGCGCACGCGGGCCTGGCATGACAAGGAGCCACGATGAAGATCGGTTACTTCCTCTCTAGCGAGGAGTGGGGGCCGAGGAGCTGGTCGAGCAGGCGGTGATGGCCCAGGAGGCGGGCTTCGACGGGCTGTGGATCTCCGATCACTTCCATCCGTGGAACGACGAACAGGGTCACAGTCCGTTCGTGTGGTCGACGATCGGCGCGATCGCCCAGGCCACCGACCAAATGAAGGTCACGACCGCGGTCACGTGCCCCACGGTGCGCATCCATCCGGCGATCATCGCCCAAGCGGCCGCCACGTCGGCGGTGATGCTCGAAGGCAGATTCTGTCTTGGCCTGGGGAGTGGGGAGGCCCTGAACGAACACATCCTGGGCGACCGCTGGCCCGAGGCCGACGAGCGTCTGGAGATGCTGGAGGAGGCCGTCCAAGTGATCCGGACGCTGTGGCAGGGAGGCGTCCATGACCATCGCGGCCGGCACTACCGAGTCGAGCATGCCCGGATCTACGACCTGCCGCCGGAGCCACCGCCGATCGTGATCTCCGGGTTCGGGCCCAAGGCGGTGGAGCTCGCCGCCCGGATCGGGGATGGCTACTGCACCGTGGGTCCCGACGCCGAGTCGGTCAAGATGTTTCGTGCCCAGACCCAGAACGGCGCGCTGGTCCAGGGCGGGCTGAAGGTGTGCTGGGGCGAGGACGAGCAGCAGGCCCGCCAGACCGTGCACCGTCTGTGGGCCAACGAGGGCCTGCCGGGCGAGCTGGCTCAGGTGCTGCCGACCCCTGAGCACTTCGAGCAGGCCAGCGAGCTGGTGACCCCGGACATGCTCGACGACGTCCCGTGCGGGCCCGACGTCGACAAGCACGTGGAAGCGATCCAGGCCTACGCGGACGCCGGCTTCGACGAGCTCTACGTCAACCAGATCGGCCCCCAACAGGACGCCTTCTTCGCGGCCTATCGGGAGCACGTGCTGCCGCGCGTACGCTGATGCCCCCGGCGGCGGTCCTGCGGCGAGTTCTCACGTTCGCGCTGTGCTGGGTGCTGGCCGGCGGGCTGTATCTGCTGCTGATTGACACCATCTCTCTGCCCGAGCTTCTGGTCGGTGCCGGCGCCACCACGCTGGCTGCGATCGGCCTTTTGCTCGCCTCCGATCAGGGCGTGCTCGGCGCCGGGTTTCGATGGCAATGGCTGGCCAGAGCGTGGAGGCCAATCGTCAAGGTGCCCCCGGACATCGCGGCCGTCTCAGCCACGGCGCTCAGGCAGCTCGTGGCCCCGCGTGCGGTGCGCGGCCAATTCCGCTCGGTCCACTTCGGCGGCGGCGAGAACGACCGCATCGAGACCGGCAGGCGCGCGCTGGCCGAGTCGCTCGGGTCGTTCGCGCCCAACACGATCGTCATTGGGGTCGATGCCGAGCGGGAGCTGATCCTCGCCCACCAGTTGCGGCGCAGCGGCGGCGACGAGGCGGTCGACGTCCTGGAGCTGGGATGAACGAGTGGGAGATCGCTGCCGCGGTGCTGGGCTTCGCACTCATTCCATGTCTGCTCGTTTGCGTGCTCGCCTCCGCGCCTGACGCGCTGGTCGCCCTCCAGGTGGCGGCCGTGCTACTGAGCACGATCCTGATGCTGCTGGCGGAAGGGTTTCACCGTCAGCCGTTCATCGATCTGGCCGTGGTGTTCGCGCCGCTGTCAATAGTTGGCTCGCTCACCTTTGCGCGGCTGATGGAGCGAAACCTGTGAGCTGGCGCGCTGCGGCAGCGGTGGCCCTGCTCATCGCCGGCGGGGCGATCGAGCTCCTCGCCGTCCTGGGGCTGTGCGTGATGCGCAACGCCTACGACCGCTTGCACTACGTGGGACTGGCGGGGTTCGGCGCGCTGCTCATCAGCGTGGCCATCCTGGTGCGCGAGTCGTTCTCGCTGATCGGCGACAAGGCGCTGCTGGTGGGGGTGATCCTGATCGCCGGCGGTCCGATCCTGGCCCAGACGACGCTGCGCAGTCTGCTCATCCGCGAGCTGGGGGACTGGCGGGCCAAGCTCACAGACAAGGAGAAGAAGACGTGACGGTGCTTCAGATTGCGGCGCTCGCAGGCGTGGCCGTGGCCGGGGGAGCGGTGGTCATAACCCCTGAGCCGCTGCGGCAGACGATGGTGTTGGGGATCTTCGGCCTCAGCCTGACGATGTTGTTCTTCGTGTTCCAGGCTCCAGACGTCGCGTTGTCCGAGATCGTGGTCTCGAGCGTGGGGCTGCCGGTGATGATCCTGCTGGCGCTGCGCAAGGTGGGTGAGCAGGAGCAGGAGCGGGAGGAGCAGGACGAGCCATGAGCCGGCGCGCGAGGCTGACCCTGTTCGCCGTGGCCGCCGCCGGACTCGGCGTGGTGCTTGTCGACGGGCTGGCCGGGCTGCCGGCCTTCGGCCACAACCACAGCCTGTACGCCCAGATCGTCAACGGCATCGGCGTGAGCGAGCGTCACGCCACCGACCTGGTGACCGCGTTGAACTTCGACATCCGGGGCTTCGACACCCTGGGCGAGGAGTTCATTCTGTTCGCTTCGGTGGTGGGGATCATGGTCATCCTGCGCCAGCTGCGCGGTGAGGAAGAGCAGCCCCGCCGGCACGAGGCCGACGAGCACAGCTTCGCCGGGGCCAGCGAAGCCCTGCGCGCGTTCTCGCTTGTGCTCGTCCCGGGCCTGATCGCCATCGGTGTCTACATCGTGGTGCACGGCCAGATCACGCCCGGTGGCGGTTTCCAGGGCGGCCTGATCCTCGCCGCCGCGCCGTTCGCCATCTTCCTTGCCGGCCGCTATCTGAAGATGCGGATCCTCGCTCCTCACGTCGTGGTTGAGGTGGGGGACGCGCTGGGCGCGGCCGGATACGCACTCGTGGGTCTCAGCGGCCTGGTGTTCGTGGGCGTGTTCTTCAAGAACTTCCTCCCCCTCGGCATCCCCGGACACCTGCTCTCGGCCGGGCAAATAGCCATTGCCAGCACGGCCGTGGGGCTCGAGGTGAGCGGCGCATTCCTAGTGGCCTGGAGCGAATTCCTCGACCAGGCGATCATGGTCAGGACGGGGTCAGAGGATTGAGCTTTCTCCCCTTCGCGGTGGCGGCCTGGCTGTTCCTGATCGGCCTGTATGGAGTGGTCTCGAGTCGCAACCTGATCCGCACGATCCTGTCGCTCACCGTGGTCCAGTCGGCGACCTACCTCGTCCTGCTGGGAGTGGGATACAAGACCGGGGGAAAGGCACCGATCTTCGCTGACATCCCTCAGGTCTCAAGCGCCGTGGATCCGGTCGTCCAGGTGCTCGTCCTCACCGATATCGTGATCGAAGCCACGGTTTCCGGCCTGCTGCTGGCGCTGGCCGTGCAGGCGCACAAGCGCTTCGGCAGCCTGGATCCCAAGGACCTCCGCGCCCTCCAGGACTAGTCTCGAGTCGAGACACTGATGCACATCACCGCGCTACCGGTCGTAGTGCCGCTGATTGGGGCGCCGGCGCTGGTGGTGGTCCGCCATCTGCTGCCGCGCGTGTTTCACGACGTGGTCGCCCTCCTGATCTGTCTCACCGTGGTGACGCTGTGCGCGCTGTTGCTGGCGCACACGATCCGGCACGGCCCGTTCGCCTACTGGATGGGGGGGTGGCGACCCAAGCACTCGGTTTCGATCGGCATCGCGTTCAGCGTCGATTCCGTAGGCGCGGGCATGGCCACGTTCGCCGGCGTGTTGGTGACGGCGGCGATGATCTACACGTGGCGCTACTTCGAGTCCGCGGACGGCCTGTTCCACGTGCTGATGCTCGTGTTCATGGCCGCGATGGTCGGCTTCTGCCTGACCGGCGATCTGTTCAACCTCGTGGTGTTCTTCGAGCTGATGGGGGCGGTGGCCTATGCCCTGACCGCCTACCGGGTCGAGGAGCGCGGCCCCCTGCAGGGGGCGATCAACTTCGCCATCTCCAACAGCATCGGCGCCTACGCGATCTTCGTCGGCATCGCGATGCTGTACGCGCGCACCGGGGCGCTCAACATGGCGCAGATCGGCGCGGCACTGAACGGTCACCCCGCGGACGCGCTCGTGGTCGTGGCCATGACCCTGATCTTCATCGGCTTTCTCACCAAGGCTGCCGTCGTGCCCGTCCACTTCTGGCTGGCCGACGCTCACGCCGTGGCGCCCACCCCGGTGTGCGTCCTGTTCTCCGGCGTCATGGTGGAGCTCGGGATCTACGCCATCGCCCGCGTGTACTGGACGATCTTCGCCGGGCCGCTGGCTCCCCACGCCGAGGAGCTGAGAGCGATTCTCATCACGATGGGGACGGTGACCGCGCTGTGGGGAGCGGTGATGTGCTTCGCCCAGCGACACATCAAGCGGCTCCTGGCGTTCTCCACGATCAGCCACGTGGGCATGTTCGTGTGCGGGCTGGGGCTGTTGAGCGCCAAGGGCCTGGCCGGCATCGCGACCTACGTGGTCGGGCACGGCCTGACCAAAGGGGCACTGTTCATGCTCACGGGCGTGCTCCTGCACCGCTTCGCCACGGTCGACGAGTTCGACCTGCACGGCCGGGGGAAGGTGATCCCGGTGGCGGGGGTGCTGTTCGCCATCGGGGGGCTGTGCCTGGCCGCTTTTCCGTTCGTGACCACGTTTTTCGGCAAGTCGCTGCTCGACGCCGCGGCCCTGGAAGGCCGCTATCCCTGGCTGCCCACGCTGTTCATGATCACGTCAATGGTCACCGGTGGGGCCGTGCTGCGGGTGACCGCGCGGGTGTTCCTGGGTTGGGGCGCCACCGAGCGCGAGTCAAAGATCGACCAGCAGGCCGAGGCGGCGCGGGAAGAGTCCGACGAGGAGACCACGCCTCGCGATCACACGCCCGCCGTGATGCTCGCCGTACCTGCGGTGCTGCTGCTGGCCGCGATCGCGATCGGGCTGATCCCGGGGGCGGTTCCCGGGATCGAGCGGGCGGCAGCCCACTTCCACGACCACCTGGCCTACGTGCGCTGGGTCCTGCAGGACCGGCCCCCCGCGTTCGCCCGGGTGGCCACCAGCCATCTGGAGACGTTCGACTATTTGTACGGCGCCGGCGCCGTGTGCGGCGCGCTCGGGTTCGCCGCCCTCGGCCTGTTCGGACAGCCGTTGCGCCCGCGGGTGCCACGGTTCGTGCTGGAGCCTGTGGGCGCCGCGGTGACCGGACTGCGGCAGCTCCACAGCGGGCACATCGGCGATTACATCGCCTGGTGGACGGCCGGTACCGCGCTGCTCGGCGGCGCCTCCCTGGTATTCCTGAAATGAGTCGCGGGCGGCTGTGCTCGGCTTTCGCGGTGCTGGCACTGGCTGTAGCCGGGTGCGGCCCGACACCGCCTCAGGCTCCGCTGGCCCAGGCCAAGAAGCTCGACGAGGCCACCGGCGGCATCTCCACCACCTGCGGGCTGACGTACCAGCTGACCGCGTTTCCCGGCCCGCGCCAGCCCGACCTCGCGGTACTCGAGGCCACGGCCATGACGGCCGCGAACAAGCTCGCGGCCGTCTACGCCCAGAACCCGAAATGGATTTACCAAGGGGAGACGGTGGCTGCGATCGTCGCTGACAGCCTGACCATGCTGCGCCAGTGCGGCCTGAGTCAGACCGCGCTCCAGCTGGCCCGCAGCACCCGCGGCTGAGCCGGCCGCGCGCTCCGAGAGCCGCGGCCGCGCCTACAGCAGACTCCCGCCGGGCGGGACCACCCAGGCCCGCCGGGCGAACTCGGCCGCGGTCTCCGGGTCGAGCTCGGCCACGGTCGCGACCCCGGCCGCGGTCATAGCCCGGGCCAGCTCGGTCCATGCCGCGGGCGACGGTGGCCACGCGCGCGGTCGGTCCCCAGCCGGTGGCTGCGGTCAGCTCGCTGGCGCGCGCCTGCACGTCGGCCAGGGTGAACTCGCCGAAGGGCTTGTAGCTGTCGCGGGCGTAGACCCGCTGGGACAGCGGGTCAGGCTCCCGTTGCGGGTCGCCGTCCGAGCGCCGCTGCCGGGTCATGTCAGCCCCCACTTGGGCATTGCCGACAGGCCCCCCTGGCGGATGGCCCGCTCGGTGTCCGCGGAACGGACGCTCATCGGGTAGGGCGGCATCTTCCACGGGTGCGGCGCGACGGTACCGTAGTGGTGGCGCAGGAATGCCGTCAGCTCGCCGCGATGTGACCCGCAGGCGTAGCGCCGAGGTCCGAGCGGCCCACCGCCCAGCCACACCAGCCAGCGGCCCGGCGCGATGTCGAGGTACTCGCCGAAGGCCAGCTCGCGGATCTGTCGCGCCAAGGCGATCTGCGTGAGCGGGTCGGGCGCGCAAGTGCAGAACTCGCAGCGGAAGATGACTCGCGTCGGCACCGGCGCTCACCACCCGGGCCGGTAGCCGGTCGACAGCGACTCGCCGGACCGCCGCCATTCCGGCTCCTGGTCGAAGTGGTGTCGGATCGCCCGGGAGCGCAGCCGCTTCATCACGGGACCGTAGGTGAATCGGGCCCCGGTGGCGGCCGCCAGGCCGAAGCCGCTCGGCTCCATGAACGGCATGAACTTGTCCGGGAAGCCGGGCATCGTGCACGCCATGCAGATCCCGCCGACGTTGGGGCAGCCCCCGATGCCTCCCACCCAGCCGCGGACCGGGACGTTGCACTTGACGACCGGCCCCTTGCAGCCGAGCTTCACCAGGCACCCGCGGGCGTCGGCCGGCGTCTGGGCGAACTCGCCCTGTTCGGCGAAACCGGCCCGGCCGCATCCCTCCTGGACGGTGCGCTCGAACAGCCACCGCGGACGGCCCTGGTCGTCGAGCTCGAGCGGTTGCTCGACGCCGACCACGTGGAGGGCCAGGTGCAGCAGTGTCTCGGTGATGTTGTCCGGCTGCACCGGACACCCGGGGAGGTTGACGATTGGGACGCCCAGCGCGCGAGCGTCCACTCCGCAGCCCAGGTAGTCGCGCAGGCCCATGGCGCCCGTGGGGTTGCCGCGCATCGCCGGAATCCCTCCGTAGGCCGCGCACGTGCCCAGCGCCAGCACCGCGGCAGCGCGGGGCGCGAGGCGATCAATCCAGGTGCAGGTCGGGATCGGCTGACCGGTCTCGGGGTCGACGCCCAGCGCCGCCCAGTGCCCGTCGCCGTTGATCCGCTCGTTGGGCACCGAGCCCTCCAGCACGAGCACGAAGGGGTCGAGCCTGCCGGCCGCGGCGCGGACCGGAACGCGCCCATGAACTCCTCGCCGGTCTCGAACGCCAGCAGCGGGTTGTAGATGACGATCCGCGGCATGCCCGGGCAGCACGCCCCGCAGCAGGTCCTCGAGGCTGGGCTCGTGGCCGCCGTCATGGCCACGGAATCCCCGTCGCACCCGAGCCCGCTGGTCAGCCAGAGCACGTGCACGACTGGCGCTCGACGCGGTGCCTGCCCGGGGGAGAATCGACCTGGCGCATCACTGCTCGCTTGACCGCGCCGGCACACGAGCTCCTGCACGCCGCCCGCCTCGGCTCGGTCATCGACGCGAGCTGATCCTCGAGGCTGCCGTGCAGGTGCCATTCGTCGCCGTGGCCGCGTGACCAGGCCGGCCTGCGACAGGCGCGCCAGCGCGTGCGACACCGACGGGCGCTCGGCGGCGACCAGCCGCCCCAGCAGCTGGTGGGTGAGCGGAAGCGGCAGCCGGATCCCGCCCGGCTCGACCTTGCCCCAGCGCGCGGCCAGGTGCCACAGCAGCAGCGCCAGGCGCACCTCGAGACGCGGCTGGGCGGCGATCGCCCGCTGGACGTTCAGCCGGCGGGTGCGTCGCCCGGCACGCCGCAGCAGCACCTCGCGTGATCTGCGGCCAGGGCTGGACGCGCTGGGCGAAGTCGCGCGTCGAGCACGGCGAAGCGCGGGGCACCAGCGCCCGCCAGCCGATCGTCGCACACCAGCAGCTCCTCGTCGTCGCTCTGCCACGGCTGGAGCAGATCGCCGGCGCCGACCAGCTCGGCGGCGGTGCGGCCGCCGACGCTGGACGTTGACGCGCCACGACGCCGTCGAGGATCGAGCAGCCCGGGACCGGCCGGCGCCGCGCGAGCCATTCCGCCAACCGGACGTCGCCCGGCTCGACCTCGAACGTGATCGCGGTCACGGCCGGCCGCGCCGCCAGCCGCATGCGTACGTCGAGCTCCTCGGCCAGGTCGACGTCGAGGTCGAGGAGATACCGGTACGAGCGCGGGCGCTGACGTCGGCTCGGCGCGCCCAGCGCGACGGGACCGTGGTCGGTGGGATCCCGCCTGCGCTCGCCGTCACGCTCCACGTCGCTGCCTCCCCCGAGCGAACCCTCGAGGTCGCCGATCAGCAAGTCTACGCGTCGGACGCCGGCCCGGGCGAGATCGCGGTGACCCGGCACCAGCGGTAATCGAGGATTACGTCACTCGCATTACCGCCTAGAACCGGACGCGGACCGGTGATATACCCGCACCTGGCCGGCGGCCTCGGCCGGTTCGGCCGTTTGGCGCGCTCCCCGAGAGGAGAGGTCCACGAGCTCATGTGCTTGGCGATTCCCGGGCAGGTGGTCGAGCTGGTCGATCCCGCGAACCAGATCGCCAAGGTCGACGTCGCCGGCGTGCGCCGGAACATCAACGTCGGCCTGCTGGCCGACGAGGGCGGCGGCGCCCAGCCCGGCGACTGGGTGCTGATCCACGTCGGCTTCGCGCTGTCGAAGGTCGACGAGGAGGAGGCGCACGCGACGCTGCGGCTGCTCGAGCAGATGGGCGCGGACTACGAGCAGGAGCTCGAGGAGCTCAAGGCGAGCGTGATCGAGTGAGCGCGCCGGCCGGCGCCGACTGCGCGTCGGCGATGCCACTGCATCACCTGCGGCGACGAGGGCATCGCCGATGCGCGTGATCGCGCTGCGGGACGGCGCGGCGGTCTGTGCCGACGCAGGACGGCGTGCCGGCACGAGGTCGCGGTCGATCTGGTCGAGCCGGTCGCGCTCGGCGACGGCTGCTCGTCCACGCCGGCGTCGCCATCGGCGTCTGGAGGGGCGAGCGTATGAAGTTCGTCGACGAGTTCCGCAACGCCGAGCTCGGGCAGGTGCTGGCCGGAGAGATCCTCGCCGAGCTCGAGCCCGGCCGCCACTACAAGGTGATGGAGGTGTGCGGCGGCCACACGCACTCGATCTACAAGTACGGGATCGACGACCTGCTGCCCGCCAACGTCGAGCTGGTCCACGGTCCCGGCTGTCCGGTCTGCGTGATCCCCATGGGCCGCGTCGACGACGGGATCGCGGTGGCGCGCAACGACGGCGTGATCTTCACCTGCTTCGGCGACATGCTGCGCGTGCCGGGCTCCGAGTACACGCTGCTCGACGCCAAGGCGCAGGGCGCCGACGTGCGGATGGTCTACTCGCCGCTCGACGCGCTGCGGATCGCGCGCGAGAACCCCGACCGCGAGGTGGTGTTCTTCGCGATCGGGTTCGAGACCACCGCGCCGTCGACCGCGCTGACGCTGAAGCGGGCGAAGGCGGAGGGGATGACGAACTTCTCCTGCATCTGCAACCACGTGACGATCGTGCCGCCGCTGCGGGCGCTGCTCGAGTCGCCCGACCTGCGGCTCGACGGGTTCATCGGCCCCGGCCATGTGTGCACGGTGGTCGGGGCGCGCCCGTTCGAGTTCATCCCGGCCGACTACGAGCCGCCCGGTCGTGATCTCGGGCTTCGAGCCGCTCGACATCCTGCAGTCGATCCTGATGATCCTGCGCCAGCTCGGCGCCGGCCGCTGCGAGGTGGAGAACCAGTACACGCGCGTCGTGCCCCAGCGAGGGCAACCTGCGGGCGCTCGAGGTGATGGCCGAGGTGTTCGAGCTGCGGCCCCACTTCGAGTGGCGCGGGCTCGGCTTCATCTCGCAGAGCGCGCTGCGCCTGTCCGACGCCTACCGCGACTTCGACGCCGAGCAGCGCTTCGAGGTGCCCGGCGTGCGGGTGGCCGACCCCAAGGCGTGCCAGTGCGGCGAGGTGCTCAAGGGCGTGATCAAGCCGTGGGAGTGCAAGGTGTTCGGCACCGCGTGCACGCCCGAGCACGCGATCGGGACGTGCATGGTCTCGCCCGAGGGCGCGTGCGCGGCGTACTACAACTACGGGCGCTTCGCGCGCGAGCGGGAGGCCGTGTGAGCGCGTACGGCTCGGATCGGTGGCCAGCGGCCGCGAGCAGCGCGTGCTCGAGATCATCGAGACCGCCCGCTCCAAGCGCCCGCGCTTCCGCGACGAGCAGATCACGCTGGCCCACGGCGCCGGCGGCAAGGCCACGCAGACGCTGATCGAGGGGCTGCTCGTGCCCGCGTTCACCCGCGAGGACACGGCCGCTGGCCGCGCTGGCCGACGCCGGGGCGGTCAGGTCGACGGGACCGCGGCTGGCGATGACCACCGACAGCTTCGTGGTCAAGCCGCTGCGCTTCCCCGGCGGCTCGATCGGCGAGCTGGCCGTCAACGGGACGGTCAACGATCTCGCCGATGGCCGGGCGCCCGGCCGCTCGGCGATCACGCGTCTCGATGATCCTCGAGGAGGGACTCGACGCCGAGGTGCTCCGGGCCGAGGTCGAGGCGATCGCCGCACGGCCGCGCGGGCGCCGGAGTGGAGATCGTGGGCGGCGACACCAAGGTCGTCGAGCGCGGCGCCGCCGACCGCATGTACCTGTGCACGACCGGGATCGGCGTCGTCGACCCGCGCGCCCAGCTGCGCCCCGACGGCGATCCGCCCGGGCGACCAGATCCTCGTCTCGGGCCCGATCGGCGAGCACGGCACGGCGATCATGCTGGCGCGCAACCAGTTCGACCTCGATGCCGAGATCGAGTCCGACACGTGCTCGCTGTGGCCGGCGGTCGACGCGCTGCTCGAGGCGGCCGGCGCGGAGCTGCACTGCATGCGCGACGCGACCCGCGGCGGCGTCGCCTCGGTGCTCAACGAGCTGGCCCGCGCGTCCGGCGTGGCGGTGGTGGTCCGCGAGGCGGACGTGCCGGTCGCGCCGGTCGTCGCAGCGGCGGCCGAGCTGCTCGGGATCGACCCGATGTACGTCGCCAACGAGGGCCGGCTGGTGGCGTTCGTGGCGCCGGAGGCGGCGGAGGCGGCGCTGGCGGCGCTGCGGACGGTCGCCGGGCTGCGAGGGGGCGGCGGTGATCGGCGAGGTGCGGCGCGAGCCGCCCGGGATGGTGTTGGTGGAGACGAGCTTTGGCGGCAGGCGGGTGATGGATCAGCTGGTCGGCGACCCGCTGCCGCGGATCTGTTGAACGGACTCGAGGAGAGGACACAGATGGCGACGGCAATCGAATTCGCACCCAGGCAGCACGAGACGGAGCAGATCACCGCGCACGTCCTGTGGATGACGATCGGGCTCTCCTGCGAGGGCGACTCGGTGGCGATGACCTCGGCCACCAATCCGAGCCTCGAGGACATCATCCAGGGCGTGATCCCGGGCATGCCGAGGGTCGTGATCCACAACCAGGTGATCGCGTTCGAGGTCGGCGACGAGTACATCCAGGCCTGGTACGACGCCGAGGCAGGGCAAGCTCGATCCGTTCGTGCTGGTGATCGAGGGCTCGCTCGGCAACGAGCAGATCAACGGCGAGGGCCACTGGACCGGCTTCGGCGTCAACCCCGCCAACGGCCAGCCGATCACGCTCAACGAGTGGATCGACCGGCTGGCGCCGAAGGCGGCCGCCGTCGTCGCCGTCGGGACCTGCGCCACCTACGGCGGCATCCCGGCGATGAAGAACAACCCGACCGGCGCGATGGGCGTGCCCGACTACCTCGGCTGGAAGTGGCGCTCGAAGGCCGGCCTGCCGGTCGTCAGCATCCCCGGCTGCCCGGCGCAGCCGGACAACATGACCGAGGTCGCTGATGTACCTGGTCTTCCACCTGGCCGGCATGGCGCCGGTGCCCGAGCTCGACGAGCAGCTGCGGCCGAAGTGGCTGTTCGGGCGGACGGTGCGCGAGGGCTGCAACCGCGCCGGGTTCACCGAGCAGGGCAACTTCGCCACCGAGTACGGCTCCGACCACCGCTGCCTGGTGAAGCTCGGCTGCAAGGGCCCGGTGGTCAAGTGCAACGTGCCCGTGCGCGGCTGGGTCAACGGCATCGGCGGCTGCCCGAACGTCGGCGGCATCTGCATGGCCTGCACGATGCCGGGCTTCCCGGACAAGTACATGCCGTTCATGGATCCCGATCCGTGGGGCAACGCGGGCGGCCGAACTTCCAGAAGTTCACCTACGGCCCGGTCTTCCGGCTACTTCCGCAAGCGCAACATCGACAAGAAGTACGACATCGAGCCCGAGTGGCGGCGTCGCGGGCCGGCGCTCACCACCGGCTACCAGAAGCGCTGGTAGCACGGCGCGCACCCGACCAGCCACCATTCAACAGGAGAGCTCAGAAATGGCCACACAGACAGCCGCCACGAGAAGAAGGTCGTCGTCAAGGAGATGTCGTGGGATCCGATCACCCGGATCGTCGGCAGCCTCGGCATCCACACGGAGATCGACTTCTCCAACCAGCAGGTGCTCAAGTGCTACAGCACCTCGATGATCTTCCGCGGGTTCGACATCTTCATGAAGGGGATCGATCCGCGCGACGCGCACTTCATCACCAGCCGCATCTGCGGCATCTGCGGTGACAACCACTGCACGTGCTCGTGCCTGAACCAGAACATGGCCTACTGGGTCAAGCCGCCGCCGCTCGGCGATCTGGCGTTCAACCTGGCCGAGTCCGCCGACTACATGTTCGACCACGCGATCTTCAACGACTGCATGGCGAACGTCGACTTCTGCGAGCAGATGGTCAAGGACACCAACCCGAGCCTGCTGGCCAAGGCGGAGAACACCTCGGCGCCGCACAAGGACATCCACGGCTACGACACGATCGCCGACATCATGCGGGCGCTGAACCCGTTCACCGGCAGCTTCTACCTGGAGACGCTCCAGGTGGCGCGCTACACGCGCGAGATGTACTGCCTGTTCGGCGGGCGGCACACGCACCCCTCGACGATCATGCCGGGCGGCTGCAGCGCCGACATCACGCACCAGACGCTGACCGACTACTACGTGCGCCTGATGCGCTACATCGACTACGTCAAGCGGACCGTGCCCGATGCACGACGACCTGTACGACTTCTTCCTCCAGGAGCTGCCGGGCTACGACATGGTCGGCTACCGCGAGACCAACCTCGTCAACTGGGGCTGCTTCGACGACCCCGACTACGTCGACTACGACTACCGGACGATGACCGAGTGGGGTCGCAAGCGCTACATCACCCCGGGCATCGCGATCGGCGGCGAGCTGGTCACGACCGACCTGGTCGAGATCAACCTGATGATCCGGATCCTGCTCGGCAGCTCGTACTTCGACGGCTGGGAGAACGAGCCGACGTTCGTCACCCAGGACCCGCTCGGCAACCCGGTGGACAAGAACCACCCGTGGAACAAGCAGACGCTGCCCAAGCCGCAGAAGCGCGACTTCGCCGACAAGTACAGCTGGGTCGTCTCGCCGCGGATCTACGACAAGCGCACCGACACGCACGTGTGCTGCGACACCGGCGGCGGCCCGTTCGCCCGCCAGTGGTGCACGGCGAAGGCGGGGCTGGTCGACTTCGGCTACCTGAAGGCGACCGGGCACTCGATCCAGATGGTGCTGCCCGAAGTCGGCCTCGATGCCCGAGATGGAGCTCGAGTGGAAGGTGCCCGAGAAGTCCAACGCGATCGAGCGCGACCGCGCCCGCTCCTACCACCAGGCCTACTCGGCGCTGGTCGCCCTGCACTGCCTGGAGCGCGCGCTGAAGGAGGTGCGGGCCGGGCGGACCAAGAGCTGGAACGACTTCAAGGTTCCCGAGCGAGGCGATCAGCTGCGGGTTCCACGAGGCGGCGCGCGGCGTGCTCTCGCACCACATGGTGATCCGCGACGGCAAGATCGCCAACTACCAGCCCTACCCGCCGACGCCGTGGAACGCCAGCCCGCGCGACGTCTACGGCACTCCGGGCCCGTACGAGGACGCGGTGCAGAACACGCCGATCTTCGAGGAGAACGGCCCGGAGAACTTCAAGGGCGTCGACATCATGCGGGCGGTGCGCAGCTTCGACCCGTGCCTGCCCTGCGGCGTGCACATGTACACCGGGAAGGGCCGGGTGCAGAAGGTGATCCACACGCCCGACCGGCCTCAGCTAGGGAGCCGGCGCAGGAGGCGAGCAGATGGCCATCCGACGCCGCCCCGGCGAGCTGCTCGACCGGGTCCAGCAGCTGACCGCGCAGGTCGACGCGCTCCCAGGACGCGGCGGGCCCGCGAGCTGGCGCAGGAGCTGGTCGGCGCGGTGATCGCGATGTACGGCGACGGCCTGCGGCGGATCATCGAGGCGATCGAGGAGTCCCGCGAGGCGGGCGCGACGATCCTCGACCAGCTCGTCCCAGGACGGCGCCGTCGCCAGCCTGCTGCTGATCCACGACCTGTATCCGGTCCCGCTCGAGGAGCGGGTGCTCGAGGCGCTCGACACGGTCCGGCCGTACATGGAGTCCCACGGCGGCAACGTCGAGCTGCTGGGGATCGAGGACGGGGTCGCGCAGCTGGCGCTGCAGGGCAGCTGCAACGGCTGCGCCGCGTCGCGGGCGACGCTCGAGCTGGCGATCAAGCAGGCGCTCGACGAGCACGCCCCCGATCTGGCCGGGCTCGAGGTCGAGGGCGTGACGGACCCGGTGCCGATGGCCGGCATCGAGCCGGCGACCACGGGCGGGTTCGAGCTGCCGATGGTGCACGCGGGGACCGGTGCGGCTGGCCGAGCCGAGCGGCGCCGGTCGCCGAGCTGGGTCGCCGCTGGACGGTGCGCGCCGGGCTCGCCGGCGGCTCGCTGGTGCGCGTCGAGGTCGATGGCGTGCGCGCTGCTGCTCGCCAACGTCGACGGGTCGCTGCTGGCCTACCGCGACGCCTGCGCCGCGTGCGGCGACCCGCTTCGACGGCGGCGAGCTCGAGCGGCGGCATGCTGCGCTGCTCCGGCGTGCGGGGTCGAGTTCGACCTGCCGCGCGCCGGGCGGGCCGCCGGCGGCGAGCCGCTCCAGCTCACGCCGGTGCCGCTGCTCGAGGCCGGCGGGGTGCGGGTGGCGGTGTGAGCGAGCGGCTCGACGCGATGGTCGCCGCCCGCCAGCGGGCCGAGATGCTGGCGCGGATGCGGACGCTGGCGCAGGCGGGCGCGCGCCCGGCCGACCGCGGCGGCCCGCGCGGCCGCGCGCCGAGCGCTGCGATCTCTGCAACACCACGCTCCCCGACGACCACCGCCACCTGCTGCACCTCGTGGAGCGGCGGATCGTGTGCGCGTGCGAGGCGTGCTGGGCGCTGCGCTCGGGCGACGCCGAGTACCGGCCGACGGGGATGCGGACGCTGTGGCTCGAGGAGTTCGAGTGCGACGACGAGATGTGGGGCCGCGTTCCAGATCCCGATCGGGCTGGCGTTCTTCATGCGCAGCAGCGTGACCGACGGCGTGGTCGCGTTCTACCCGAGCCCGGCCGGGGCGACCGAGTCCGAGCTCGACCTCGACGCCTGGGAGGCGCTCGTCGCGCGCAACCCGGTGCTCGAGCAGCTCGAGCCCGACGCCGAGGCGCTGGTCGTCAACCGGCTGTCCGAGCCCCACCAGTACGCGATCGCGCCGATCGACGACTGCTACGCGCTGGTCGGGCTGATCAAGTCGCGCTGGGAGGGGATCTCCGGGCGGCGCGGCGCTCGAGGAGGCCGTGCCCGAGCTTCTTCGAGGCGCTGCGCGGCCCGCACCGGCGGCCTGACGGAGCCGCTGCGGTGAGCGTGCAGGCCGAGCCCGACGAGCTCGCACGCGCTGCGTGCCCGAGCCCGAGTTCGCGATCACCGGCGCCGCCCACCTGGCGTTCGCGGCCACGCCGACGATGGTGTTCGCGGCCGCCGCCGACCGAGCCGAGCGGGCACGAGATCCAGTCGATCGCGCTGACCGTCGCAGGTGATGATCGACCCGGCCCGCCGCGGCTATGACCCGGAGACGCGCGAGCGGCTGGCCGAGCTGTTCGGGCCGCCGGCGAGCTGGGCGCCGTCGACCGCAGGGCTGGCCTGGGCGCGCGTGTCGGCGGTCGGTGCCCGCGTTCACCGGCTCGACGGCGTTCGCGCTCGAGGTGCCGTGCACCTACGACCTCGAGGTCGCCGCGGCCAAGTACTTCTATGCGCTGGCGGACGGCGCGGTGCCGCTCAGCTTCCATTTCAACGGCACGATCTTCTACCGCGGCGCCGGGCGGCCAGCTGCAGATCACCCCGGTGCCGTGGAGCGCGACGCGCGCAGTTCCGCGATGCCGGTCGCCGCCTGGCAGGCGATGATCGCCGAGCACTACCCGGGCGGCGGCTGGATCCGCCTGCAGCCGACGAGACGCTCGCGGCGCTGAACGCCCGCCGCGGCCGCGCGCGGCCTGCCGAGCTTCGACGCCTGCGTCGCGGAGCTGCTCGAGGAGGAGCTGCTGCGATGAGCTCGAGGAGCTGGTCGTCCTCGCTGCTCTACGAGGGCTACGCGCTGTATCCCTACACCCCGGGCGCGACCAAGAACGCCACGCCGACGCCGTTCGGGATCGTCTATCCGCCGGCCTACGCCGCCGAGTGCGCGGGCGCCTTCGATCACGCTCGTCTCGAGTGCCTGGCCGAGCCGGCCCGGGGCGCGACGCTGGCCGCCACGCTGCGCTATCTGGCGCCCGAGCGGCGAGCGCCATCAGGCGCGCGAGCAGCGGGTCGAGCTCGGCCCGGTGGCGATCGGCGAGCGGGCCAGCGTCGAGTTCGCCGGCGGGCGGTTCACGCTGCGCTCCGAGCGGAGGCGGGGACCGGGTCGCTGGTGCGCTCGCTGCGTCCACAACACCGCGCGAGGTGCCTCCGGGCCTCGATCGCGCCGCGCGCGCTGCGACCGCTCGCTGATCTCGACCCACATCGTCCTCCGGGTCGTCAGCCGGGCGCTTCATCTCCCCGCTCGAGGCCGGCCGCGAGAGCGTCAACATCTGGCCGGTGCTGGCGACGCCCAGCGACGACGCGTCCTCGGCGCGGCGATCGTGCTCCCCGACCACCCGCAGCTCGCCCCGGAGAGCCACGGCAACCTGTTCGACAACACCGAGATCGAGGAGGCGCTGGTCCTGCACGTGCACGCGCTGACCGACGCCGAGCGCGAGCGGCCGCGGCCAGCAGGACCGGCCGTCCGGGACGATGCTCGAGCGGGCGCTGGCCCCCACGCCCGAGGAGATCATCGGCCTGCACAGCGGCCTGCAGGAGTCCGCGATGGCGAGCGCGGCCTCGCGCGCCGGCGCCGGCCCGGGCGGCGCCGACGACCCCGGCGAGGAGCGCGCGACGGTCGACGGCGTCACGTTCGAGCGCGGCGGCAACGCTGGTGCTGCGCCCCGGCACCGACCGCGACTCCTACGACCGGATGCTCGACGGGCGCCAGGCGACGCTCGAGCGCATCTACGTCGACTACGACGACCGGGTCCATCTCGGCGGTGACGGTCGACGACGACCCCGGCCAGGAGCTGATGCGCGAGACCGGGCGCTACCTGTTCTTCTTCGCCCACGAGGTGGAGCCGCTATGACTGAGACGGCACGAACGCACCCAGCAGATCCTGGTCGCCGGCATCGGCAACGCCTGGCTGCGCGACGACGGCTTCGGCGGCGAGGTGGCCAAGCTGCTGGCCGAGCGCGAGCTGCCCGCCGGGCGTCAGCGTGATCGACTTCGGCATCGGGCGGCCTGGATCTCGCCTACGAGGTGATGCGCGGCTACGACGCGCTGATCCTGATCGACGTCAGCCGCCAGGGCGAGCGCGCCGGGGACGCTGTACGTGATGGAGGCCGAGCCGGACGACGTCGACGGCCAGATCGAGGACGGCCAGATGCTCGACCCCCACGGGATGGATCCGCAGACCGTGCTGCGGTTCGTCAAGTACGTCGGCGGCTGGCCGGGACGGGTGTTCGTCGTGGCCTGCGAGCCCGAGGTGGTCGAGGACGTCGGCTTCGGCCTGAGCGACGCCGGTCAGCGGCGCCCTGGCCCGGGCCGCCGACGTGGTGCTCGAGACGGTCGCCGAGCTGCAGCGGACCGACTCCGCGGATGCATGAGCTGTCGATCGCCACGCGCGGTCCTGAACACGGCGCTCAAGCACGCCGACGGAGCGCCAGGTCACGCTGGTCAGCCTGCGGGTCGGGCAGCCTGCGCCAGGTCGTGCCCGACTCGCTGCGCTTCTACTTCGAGATCGTCGCGCGGGACACCGCGCTGCGAGGGCGCGCGGCTCGAGCTGGCCGAGATCGACGGCGCGGCTGCACTGCGCCGACTGCGAGCTGGAGTGGGAGCCGACGATCCCGGCGTTCCGCTGTCCCCGAGTGCGGCGTCGGCGACGTCGCGGTGATCGCCGGCGAGGAGCTCGAGGTCGAGTACATCGAAGTCGAGGAACAGGAGACCGCATGCATCGGACCAAGGTGAGGATCGTCGAGGACGCGCTCGACGCCAACAACACGATCGCCCGCGCCAACCGCGACGACTTCGACCGTCACGACGTCACCGTGCTGAACCTGATGAGCGCTCCCGGAGCGGGCAAGACGACGCTGCTGGAGCGGGCCCTGGCGAGCCGTTGGACGAGGTCCGCGTCGGGCGTGCTCGAGGGCGATGTGCAGGGCTCGTATCGACGCCGACCGGCTCGCCAGCCTGCACATCCCGGTGACCCAGCTCAACACCGACTCCGGCTTCGGCGGCGAGTGCCACCTCGACGCCAACATGGTGCGCTCGGCGCTGGCCGCGCTGCCGCTGGCACGAGATCGACCTGCTGGTGATCGAGAACGTCGGCAACCTGGTCTGCCCGGCCGAGTTCAGCGTCGGCGAGGACGCGCGGGCGATGGTCTGCTCGATCACCGAGGGCGAGGACAAGCCGCTCAAGTACCCGCTGATGTTCCGCACCTGCGAGCTGGTGGTGGTCAACAAGCTCGACCTGCTCCCGCACCTCGACGTTCGACCTCGACAAGCTCCTCTACAACCTCGACGCGGTCAATCCCGGCGTCGAGCGGATCGCTGGTCAGCGCCCGCACGGGCGAGGGCGTGGAGGAGTGGCGCGACTGGCTGCTCGAGCGTGGCGCGGCAGGCGAGCGGGCGCCCGGCGTGAGATCGGCACCGCCCGCCGGCGAGGCCACGCGCGATCGGTGCGGGCGCTGCTGGACGAGCGCACGGAGGCGAGCGCCGCGGTTCTTCGCGGCCGAGGCCGAGCGGCTCGCTCGGCTGTGCCACCTGATGGCCGAGCGGTTCGCCCGGGGCGGCCGGCTGATCGGCGTTCGGCCGCTCGCCGGCGGCCGCGCTCCGATGCCCGGCACGTGGCGGTGGAGTTCGTCCACCCGGTGATCGTCGGCAAGCGGGCGCTCCCGGCGCTCGGCTGATCGGCGGGCCGGCGCTGACCTGGAGCTGCTGCTCGCGAGCCCGGACGACATCGTGATCGCCTTCGGCGAGCCGACGACGGCCGCCGAGCTGGCGAGCCGATCGCCGCGGCGCGCGAGCGGGCTGCCTGACGATCGCGTTCTCGGCGCTCGGGGCGGAGTGGGAGTTCGAGCCCCCAGCCCGCGATCCGTTCGTCCGCCAGGAGCTGATCGAGACGCTCTACCACGTGCTGTGGGAGCTGGTGCACGTGTTCTTCGAGCACCGCGGCCTGCTCGTCGGGCCGCGACGCGCGCCGCGGCCACGACGCCGGCGCCTCGAGCTTCCTGTATCCGTTCCTGGCCGAGCGCGAGGACGACCTCGAGCGCGGTGCTCGCCGACGTCCGCGCAGTCGGTGCTGATGAAGGCCGACGAGGTCCAGGCAGCTGCGGGTCGCAGACCCTGGGCGACAACGCCGGCGTGCTCGGCGCCGCCGCCGCGGCGCTGCGGACAGGCTTCGCGCGGCGGCGGGACGCTGCTGGCGCTGGGCAACGGCGGCTCGGCCACCGACGCGATGGACGCGGTGGCGGACTTCGTCGCGCCGCGGCGGCCGGCCGCGCGCATCGACCTGACCGCCGACACCGCGATCATCACCGCGATCGCCAACGACATCGGCACCGAGGCGATCTTCTCGCGCCAGGTGATCGCCTACGGACGCCCGGGC
The DNA here is from genome assembly GCA_963803475.1 of uncultured Solirubrobacterales bacterium. Taxonomy (GTDB): domain Bacteria; phylum Actinomycetota; class Thermoleophilia; order Solirubrobacterales; family Solirubrobacteraceae; genus Palsa-465. The sequence continues at coordinate 516,819 of CAWDMR010000006.1, read as the reverse complement.
GACGTGCTGCTGGCGCTGTCGACCAGCGGCAACTCGCGCAAGCGTGATCGACGCGCTGGCGCGAGGCTCGGCGCCGGGAGCTGGTGACGATCGCGCTGGTCGGCTACGACGGCGGCCGGATCGCCGCCGAGCGAGCTCGCGGACCACGTCGTGATCAGCGCTCGCAGCACATCCCTCGGATCCAGGAGGCCCAGGCCACCGCCTATCACGTGCTGCGGGAGCTGGTGAGCCGGGTGAGCGCGCCGCCAGCTCGCCGCAGCGCACGCGGGACCGCGAGCCCGCGTCGAGGGGACCGTGCAGGGCGTCGGCTTTCGCCCGTTCGTGTACCGGCTCGCGCACGGGAGCTGGGCTCGCCGGGCTACGTGCTCAACGACGCAGCACGGCGTGCTGCTCGAGGTCGAGGGCGGCGGCGCGGCGGTCGACGGTTCCTGGCTCGCCTGGCGCCGCGAGGCGCCGCCGCTGGCGGTGGTCGAGCGCGTCGCGGTGCGAGCCGCGAGCGCGACCGGGGAGCGCGGCTTCTCGATCCTGGACAGCCCGCGCGGACGCGGCGCCCGACGCGCCGGTCACCCCCGACACCGCCACCTGCGCCGACTGCCTGGCGGAGCTGCTCGATCCCGCGCGATCGCCGCTACCGCTACCCGTTCATCAACTGCACCAACTGCGGCCCGCGGTTCACGATCGTGCGCGGCGTCCCCTACGACCGGCCGCTGACGACGATGGCGGGGTTCGCGATGTGCCCGGACTGCCAGGCGCGAGTACGAGGACCCGCGGGACCGGCGCTTCCACGCCCAGCCGAACGCCTGCCCGCGCTGCGGCCCGGCCGTGCGCGCTGCGCGACCGAGCGGGGCAGGCCGCGTCGACCCGGCGCCGCTGGATCGCCGATCGAGCGCCGCGGCCCGGGCGCTGCGGGACGGCCGGATCGTCGCGGTCAAGGGCATCGGCGGCTTCCACCTGGCCTGTCGTGCCGACGACGAGCGGGCGGTGGCGGCGCTGCGCGCGCGCAAGCACCGCGAGGACAAGCCGTTCGCGCTGATGGTGCGCCGACGTCGAGGCCGCGCGGCGAGCTGGTCGAGCTCGGCGGACGAGGAGCGAGTCGCTGCTGCGCTCGCGCCGCGCGCCCGATCGTGCTCGCCCCCCGCCGGCCCGGGCGCCGCGGTCGCCGCCGCGGTCGCGCCCGGCGCCGCCGAGCTCGGCGTGATGCTGCCCTACACGCCGCTGCACCACCTGCTGCTGGCCGAGGACGCCGGCGCTGCCCGCTGGTGATGACCAGCGGCAACGTCTCCGACGAGCCGATCGCCTATCGCGACGAGGACGCGCTGGAGCGCCTGCCGGCGATCGCCGACCTGTTCCTGGTCCACGACCGGCCGATCGAGACCCGCACCGACGACTCGGTGGTGCGGGTCGTGGCGGTCGGCGAGCAGCGGCGCCCGCTGCCGCTGCGCCGCTCGCGCGGATACGTCCCGGACCACTTGGCGCTGCCGGTCGCCGCGCGCGCGGCCGCTGCTCGCCTGCGGCGCCGAGCAGAAGAACACCTTCTGCGTGGCCAAGGGCTGCGCGGGCCTGGGTCGGCCACCACATCGGCGACCTCGAGCACTTCGCCACGCTGCAGGCCTTCCGCGACGGCATCGCCCACTTCGAGCGGCTGTTCGCGGTGACGCCGAGGTGGTCGCCCACGACCTGCACCCGGGCTACCTCTCGACCGCCTACGCGCTCGAGCGCGACGGCGTCGAGCGCATCGGCGTCCAGCACCACCACGCCCACCTGGCCGCCTGCCTGGCCGAGCACGGATTCGACGGGCCCGGCGCTGGGCGCGATCTTCGACGGCACCGGCTACGGCACCGACGGCACGGTCTGGGGCGGCGAGCTGCTGGTCGGCGACCTGAGCGGGTTCGAGCGCGCGGGCATCGCTGTGGCCGGTGCCGCTGCCCGGCGGGGCGGCGGCGATCCGCGAGCCGTGGCGGATGGCCTGCGCCTGGCTGGCGGAGGCGTTCGGGGAGCCGCAGCCGCTCCCGGCTGCGCTGGCGCGACGGTCGATGCCGGCGACGCCTGGCGCTCGATGGCGCAGGTCGCCGCGAGCGGCCGAGGTGTCGCCGGTCACCACGAGCATGGGGCGGCTGTTCGACGCCGTCGGGCGCGCTGTGCGGCCTGGCGCGCGCGGGTCAGCTACGAGGGCCAGGCGGCGGTCGAGCTCGAGGCGCGCGGCGCACGGGCGTCAGCGCCCGCCGGGTCTACGAGATCGAGCTGATCGAGCGATCGAGCGGGCTGACGCTCGATCCGCGCCCGGCCATCCGCGCAGATCGCCGCCGACCTGGAGCGGGGGTCGCGGCCGTGCCGGCGGTGGCGGCCGGGTTCCACGCCGGCGCTGGTCGCCGCGACCGACCGGCGCGTGCGTGCGACCTGGCCGCGGCCCGCGGGCTCGACACGGTCGTCCTCAGCGGCGGCGTGTTCCAGAACCGGCTGCTGCTCGAGACGCCGCCGGCCGCGCTCGAGCGAGGCCGGCCTGCAGGTGCTGACCCCGAGCCTGCTGCCGCCCAACGACGGCGGCATCTCGTTCGGGCAGGCCGCGATCGCGGCGGCTCTCGACGCGCGGCTTAACCCGGCGCGGTCAGCGGTCAGCGCAGCCCGCGTCTCATCCAGCCGGGCGACCAGCTCGGCCACCGACTCGAACAGCGCCACCGCGCCCGCCTCCCGGAGCTCGTCGTCGCCGAAGCCGCCGGTGCGGACTGCGATCGTGGGGACGTGGGCCTTGCTGGCCGCGCGGACGTCCCAGGGGGTGTCGCCCACCATCACGGCATCGTCGGGCCGGCCCCGGCGTGCTCCAGCGCCGCGTGGACCAGGTCGGGCTGCGGGCTTGGTGGCCTCGACGTCGGCCGGAGGTGGTCCAGCCGTCGGCCAGCTCGCGGACCTCGAGCAGATCCAGGTAGTGGTCGACCTCGTCCTCCTTGGCCGAGCTGGCCAGGATCACCGTGTGGCCACGCGCGCTTCAGGTCCTCGATCAGCTCGCGTGATCCCTGCATCGGCTCGACCTCGTCGATCAGCTCCATGTACGAGCTGCTTCTCGTCGTCGCGGATCGTCGTCGCCCTTCGCCTCGCTCGGTCTTCTCATTGGTGAGCGCTCCAACCAGCTGATCGCCTCCCATGCCGATGTGGCGGTGGATTCGCCACAGCGGCAGCACGATCCCGTGGCGGCGAAACGCGCGGTACCAGGCCACCGTGTGGTGGTAGTTGGTGTCCACCAGGGTGCCGTCGATGTCGAGGATCGCGACCGCCACGCGGCGTGGGCTACCCGGTTGGCGTCGTGTCCGAACGGGTAGCTCGCCCGTGATGGGCGACTCAGATCCAGACAAGCTCGCGGACCGCCTCGAGCACGAGGCCGACCGAGCTCGAGCAGCACAGCGAGGAGCTGGAGGAAGACGTGGCCGAGGCGCGCGAAGACTGGGAGCGCAAGCGTCGCGACCAGAGCGTGCCGGGAGCCCTCGAGCCGACCTCGGAGGAGGAGGGCGACGAGCCAGGATACTCGCCGGCTGCGGAGGCACCGCCGGAGGACGAGACTCCCAGCCGCGCCGTGATGCCGGCCGAGGCTGCGGTTGGACCGCCGAGGGATCAGATCGAATCCGACGACTCCTGACCCGCTCGGCCTCTGCATCCGTTGCCATACCACATCAGTACCGGTCGCGCGAGCGCAGATCCTTGAGCCGTTCGAGCGAGGACACACGACAGTTATCCCCCGAACCCCGAGGGTAGGATGGCCGTGCCGATGCCGAGCGTCCGCCGTCTGACTCCGCCGTTTCTCAGACAGCTCGCCGGCGACCCTCTCGGCCTGGGACGGGCCGCGCGGTCCATCCGTTCGGAGAAGCTGACGGCGCGGACTCAGACCGCGGACAAGGTCGTGCAGTCCATCTGCCCCTACTGCGCGGTGGGATGCGGGCAGAAGGTGTATGTCAAGGACGAGAAGGTGATCCAGATCGAGGGAGATCCGGACTCGCCGATCTCGCGCGGTCGCCTGTGTCCGAAGGGCGCAGCCTCGGAGAAGCTGGTGAATTCTCCGATGCGTGAAACGAAGGTCAAGTACCGCCGGCCAGGCGGGACGGACTGGGAGCAGATCAGTCTCGAGCAGGCGACCGAGATGATCGCGGACCGCGTGATCAAGGCTCGGAGCGAGACCTGGGAGGACGAGACCGAAGACGGCCAGCCGCTCAGGCGCACGCTCGGGATCCACTTCCTCGGGGGAGCGACGCTCGACAGCGAGGAGAACTACCTGATCAAGAAGTTCTTCACGGCCGCCGGCGCGCTGTCGATCGAGAACCAGGCCCGCATATGACACAGCTCGACGGTCCCCGGTCTGGGGACCTCGTTCGGGCGCGGCGGCGCCACCACATTCCAGCAGGACCTCCAGAACTCGGATTGCATCCTGAGCATGGGCTCGAACATGGCCGAACAGCATCCGGTCGGCTTCCAGTGGGTGATCGAGGCAAAGGAGCGGGGTGCGAAGGTGATCCACGTGGATCCACGCTTCACGCGCACCAGCGCGATGGCGGACCTGCACGTCCAGATCCGGCCCGGTAGCGACATCGCCTTCCTCGGCGGGATCGTGAACTACATCTTCGAGCACGACGCGTGGTTCAAGGAGTACGTCCGGCACTACACGAACGGGCCCGTGATCATCAAGCCCGAGTTCCAGGACACCGAGGATGGGAGTGGCTTCTTCTCCGGCTGGAACCCCGAGCACACGGCGTACGGGATCGACAGCTGGGGCTATGACGAGACGAGCGGCGAGGCGGCGGCCGGCAAGTCAGAGCAGCAGGCCGACGTGTCGGGCGAGCAGGCCCACGGCGCGCACGGGATGAGACTCGAGGGCGGCGATCCCCCCAACATCGACAACTCGATGCAGGACGAGCGCTGCGTGATCCAGATACTGCGACGGCACTTCTCGCGCTACACGCCCGAGCTGGTGGCCGAGCTGTGTGGCTGCTCTCAGGAGAGCTTCCTGAAGGTGGCGCGGGCGCTGTGCGAGAACTCCGGGCGCGAGCGGACCTCTGCGATCGTCTACGCGGTCGGCTGGACGCAGCACACGGTCGGCGTGCAGAACATTCGGGCAGCGTCGATCGTGCAGATGCTGCTGGGCAACATCGGTCGCCCCGGTGGAGGCATTCTCGCGCTTCGAGGACACGCGAACATCCAGGGCTCGACCGACATTCCGACGCTGTACAACATCCTGCCCGGGTACATCCCGATGCCGCATCCCCAGTCGCACCCAACACTCGACAAGTTCGTCGAGTTGAACGGGCCGGACACCGGAGCGTGGGGGAACCTGCGGTCATACGCCGTCTCGATGCTGAAAGCGTGGTGGGGGGACGCGGCGAACGACGACAACGATTTCTGCTTCGGCTATCTGCCGCGGATCAACGGCGACCACTCGCACTACGCGATGATGCTGAAGATGCTCGACGGGGGGGTGAAGGGCATGTTCTGCGTCGGCCAGAACCCATCGGTGGGCTCCGCCAACACGAAGCTGATTCGGCTGGCGCTGGCGAAGCTCGACTGGCTCGTCGTACGGGACTTCCAGCCGAACGAAACAGCATCGTTTTGGAAGAACTCGCCGGAGCACGAGTCAGGCGAGGTCCGTGCGCAGGACGTCCGGACCGAGGTCTTCTTCCTCCCCGCCGCGGCTCACACCGAGAAGGGCGGCTGCTTCACGAACACTCAGCGACTTTTGCAATGGCACCACAAGGCCTGCGAGCCGCCGGGGGACGCGCGCTCGGACCTGCACTGGATCTACCACCTAGGCAAGCGGGTGCGGGAGAAGCTGGCTGGATCGAGCGATCCGAAGGATCGGGCGATCCTCGATCTCGTCTGGGACTATCCGCTTCAGGGGCGCCACCTCGAGCCCGACCCCGCGGCGATCCTCCAGGAGATCTCCGGTCGCAAGGCGGACGGCTCGTTTCTCTCGAGCTACGACGAGCTCGAGCCCGACGGATCCACCACCTGCGGTTCGTGGATCCATTGCGGCATCTACAAGGACGGCGTCAACCAGGCCGCGCGCAAGAAGCCCCACACCGAGCAGAACTGGATCGCGCCCGAATGGGGCTGGGCGTGGCCGAAGAACACTCGCATCATCTACAACCGCGCCTCCGCCGACCCTGATGGGAAACCGTGGTCAGAGCGAAAGCGCTACGTCTGGTGGGACGACGAGCAGCGCAAGTGGACGAGCCTGGGCGATTCACCGGACTTCCCCCCGGCCAAGCAGCCCGGCTATAAGCCGAGCGACGACGCGAAGAAGATGGAGGCGATCGCGGGGGATAAGCCGTTCATCCTGCACCCCGACGGTCGTGCCTGGATCTATGTTCCCACCGGGCTGGTGGACGGGCCGTTGCCGGCGCACTACGAGCCGCAGGAGTCCCCGTTCAAGAACCAGCTCTACGCACAGGAACGGAACCCGACGCGGCAGACCTTCCAGCGCAAGGAAAATCCGTACCACCCGACGGGCGGCGAGCCGGGATCTGAGGTGTTCCCGTTCGTGCTCACCACCTACCGGCTCACCGAGCATCACACGGCCGGCGGGATGTCGCGCACGGTGCCCTACCTGGCCGAGCTCCAGCCCGAGTTCTTCTGCGAAGTCTCGCCGGAGCTGGCCGCGGAGCGGAGGCTCGAGCATGGCGGCTGGGCGACGATCATCACCGCTCGCCAAGCCGTGGAGGCGCGCGTTCTGGTGACCGATCGGATCAAGCCGCTCCAGATCCAGGGCCGCACCATGCACCTGGTCGGAGCGCCATATCACTGGGGTGGGGTGGGAATCGTGACCGGCGACTCGGCCAACGAGCTGCTGCCGCTCGCGCTCGACAACAACGTCCACATCAGCGAATACAAGGTGGCGACCTGCGACATCCGGCCCGGGCGTCGCCCGCGCGGAACGGCGCGGCTCGAGCTCGTCGAGAACTACCGTCGTCGCGCCGGCGTGAAGACGTGAAGCTCGAAACCCACAGCTGGCCGGGGAGCTATGGCGAGGAGGCGAGGCCGCGGGTGGGCTTCTTCACCGACACCTCGGTGTGCATCGGCTGCAAGGCGTGCGAGGTCGCCTGCAAGGAGTGGAACCAAGTCCCGATGTCGATCCAGGGCTTCACCGGCAACTCGCTCGACAACTCAGTTGCCCTCGGCGCTGATCGCTGGCGCCACGTGGCGTTTGTCGAGCAACGGGTGCCGGCAGGAGTGCAGGATGGCGCATCGCTGGTCGAGGCCGCCGAGCGGGCAGAAGTGCTCGATGCCGGCGTGCACACCTATCAGGAGGGCAACGGCATCCGCTGGCTGATGGCCTCGGACGTATGCAAGCACTGCACCGACGCGGCCTGCCTCGAGGTCTGCCCCACGGGCGCGCTGTTCCGCACCGAGTACGGAACGGTCGTGGTCCAGGAGGACGTGTGTAACGGCTGCGGGTACTGCGTGTCGGCTTGTCCCTTCGGCGTGCTGGACCGGCGCAAGGATGATGGCCGAGTGTGGAAGTGCACCCTGTGCTATGACCGGCTCAGGGACGATAAGGAGCCCGCATGCGCGCAGGCCTGCCCGACGAACTCGATCCAGTTCGGCGAGCTGTCGGAGCTGCGTGAACGTGCCGAGCATCGGCTCGCGCAGCTTCAGGCGGCGGGTCAGGAGAAGGCGCAGCTGTACCTCGCCGACGAGGACGACGGCGTCGGCGGAGCAGGGGCGTTCTTCCTGCTGCTCGACGAGCCGGAGGTGTACGGCCTGCCACCGGACCCGCGCGACACCGTGCACGACATTGGATCGATCTGGACGGCCGCGGGCGCCGCCGCAGTGGCGCTGGGTGCCGGCATCGTTGCGGCCGTGTTCGGAGCGCCTCGATGAACGAGGGAATCCCCCACACGCGCTCATATCACGGTCAGCCGGTGCTCAAGGAGCCGGTGTGGAGCTGGGAGATCCCGTGTTACATGTTCACCGGCGGCCTGGCGGGTGCTTCGACCGGACTCGCATACCTGTCCGGACTGCGCGGCGAGGAAGAGCTGGCCCGCCGAGCCTGGGCGGTGGCGCTGGCGGGCATCACCATCAGCCCGGCGTTGCTGACCGCAGATCTCGGCAAGCCTGTCCGCTTCATCCACATGTTCCGTATGTTCAAACCCACCTCGCCGATGAGCGTCGGCTCGTGGCTTCTGGCCAGCAGCGGAGCGGCTACGACGCTTGCCGGAGCGCATGCCTGGACGGGCAGGTTCCCGCGCAGTGCGCGGCTGGCCAAGCCGGCCGCGGCGCTGCTGGGTCTGCCGCTGTCAACCTACACCGCGGCGCTCATCGCCAACACGGCGGTGCCCGTGTGGCACGAAGCTCGTCGGACGCTGCCATTCGTGTTCGGGGCCGGGGCCGCGCTCAGCGCCGGGGCGGCCGGGGTTGCGCTGACGCCGCCCGCGCGTGCCCGCCCGGCGCGGCGCCTGGCGCTCGGGGCGGCGGCGCTGGAGTTGGGGGTCAAACAGCTGATGGAGCTCCGGCTCGGCGAGCACCGCGGCCCCTACCAGGCAGCCGCCGCCGCGCGTACGACGCGCCTGGCCCAGGCGGCGATTGTGACCGGGGCGACGCTCCTGTATTTCCGGGGGGGCGACTCGCGCCCGGCGGCGACGGCGTCCGGCCTGCTGCTGTGCGCCGGGGCGCTCAGCGCCCGATTCAGCGTGTTCCGCGCCGGCTTCCAGTCGGCCGCCGACCCGCGCTACGTGGTCGGGCCCCAGCGGGCACGGCTCGAGCGCGGAGAATCCCGGGGCGCCGCGCGCCAGCGCGCCCGTGAGCGATGAAGCGGCGGCGGCTCGGCGCCGGCGCCGTGGTCGCCTGCGGGCTGCTGATCGCCGGTTGCGGCAGGCAGTCGATCGTCTCGCCGCACAGCCCTCAGGCACACGCCATCGCCCTGCTGTGGTGGTGGATGCTCGGCGCGGCGGCGATCGTGTTCTTCGGCGCGCTGGCGATGCTGGTGCTGGGCTGGCTGCGCCGGCGTTCCCCGGGACTTCCGAGGTTTGGCGAACGGGAGGACATCAACGAGCGCATGGTGCTGCTGTTCGGGATCGCGGTCCCGGTGGTGGTGCTGGTCGTCCTGTTCGCCATCTCTGACGTGTGGCTCGTGGGCAAGACGTCGCCGCCGGACCCGCGCACCACCGCGCTGACGGTGGACGTGATCGCTCACCAGTGGTGGTGGGAGATCCGCTATCCCGCCAGCGGTGCCGTGACCGCGAACGAGATCCACATCCCGGCAGGCACGCGTGTAAACGTCGTGGCCACCACCGGGGACGTGATCCACAGCTTCTGGGTGCCGGGGCTGAACCGCAAGATCGACACCATCCCCGGACGCCGCAACCGGGTGCTGCTCTACGCCAGCCGCGCCGGCGAATATCGCGGCCAGTGCTCGCAGTTCTGTGGGGTGCAGCACGCGAACATGGCGATGGAGGTATTTGCGCAGACACCCGCGGCGTTCAAGACGTGGCTGGCGAGCACGACCGCGCCGGCGCGGCTCCCCGCCACCAGCCAGGCGCAGGCCGGGGCGCGACTGTTCATGAGCGCCCAATGCGCCAGCTGCCACACGATCGCCGGGACGTCGGCGCAGGGCACCGTGGGACCCAACCTCACCCACGTGGCGAGCCGGACCACGCTGGCCGCCGTCACGATCCCGAACACTCCCACGGAGCTGTCGGCGTGGATCTCCAACCCGCAGGCGATCAAGCCGGGGAACCGGATGCCTGACCTTGGTCTCGCACGCGCCCAGGTCGCCCAGCTGGTCGCCTACCTGGAGAGCCTGCGCTAGCCATGGCGACCGTCGTCACTCCCCGCGGGCAACAGCATGTCGATCGCCTGGGCCGGATCTGGCAGGAGCGGCCGGGTCTGTTGGGGTGGCTGACAACCACCGACCACAAGCGCATCGGGCTCCTGTACTTCTTCACTGCGCTGGCGTTCTTCGGTGCGGGCGGAGTCGAGGCGCTGCTGATCCGCACCCAGCTGATCGGTCCCCACCAGCACGTCCTCTCACCTCAGGCGTACGACGAGGTGTTCACGATGCACGGGATCACGATGATCTTCCTGTTCGTGATCCCGATGACCACGGGCGCGTTCGGGAACTACCTGATCCCGCTCATGATCGGGGCGCGCGACATGGCCTTCCCGCGCCTGAACGCGGTCTCTTACTGGATCTTTCTGTGCTCGGGGATCTTCATGTACGTCGCCCTGCTCCAGGGGCACGGACCGAATGCCGGCTGGTTCAACTATGTGCCGCTCGCCTCCAAGCAATTCGACCCGGGCAACAACATCGATTTCTACGGGTACGGGCTGATCTTCAACGGGATCGCGAGCACGGCAACCGCGATCAACTTCATCGTCACGATCTTCAAGCTGCGCGCGCCGGGAATGTCGCTGAACCGGATGCCGCTGTTCTGCTTCGCGTTTCTGGCGGTGGCGTTCGCGCTTCTGTTCGCGCTGCCGACGCTGAGCCTGGCGGCGCTGTTCCTCGAGCTCGACCGGCAGCTCGGCTTTCACTTCTATGACGCCGCGTACGGGGGCGACCCGCTGCTGTGGCAGAACCTGTTCTGGATATTCGGACATCCCGAGGTGTACATCATCATCCTGCCGGCGTTCGGGATCGCCACCTCGATCATCCCTGCGTTCTGCCATCGAAGAATGGTGTTCTTCCCCCTGGTGGCGCTGGCCGAGATCCTGGTGTCGTTCCTGGGCTTCGGGGTCTGGGTCCATCACATGTTCACGGTGGGGTTCGCCACGTTGACCACCGTCTATTTCGCCGCCGCCAGCCTCATCATCGTGATTCCGTCGGCGATCCAGCTGTTCGCCTGGATCACGACGATCGTCACCGGCACTCCCGACTTCAAGACGCCGATGCTGTTCATCGTCGGCTTCATCATCTACTTCATCATCGGCGGGCTGTCGGGAATCATGCTGGCAGCGATCCCATTCGATCAGCAGGTGCACGACAGCTACTTCGTGATCGCGCACTTCCACTTCGTGATCTTCGGAGCCGCGGTGTTCCCGATCCTGGGCGGGATGTATTTCTGGTTTCCCAAGGTCACCGGCCGCCTGTACCACGAGGGGGTGGGCAAGCTCAGCTTCTGGCTGACGTTCGTGGGCACGTTTGTGACCTTCTTTCCCATGCACATCGTCGGGCTGCTGGGAATGCCGCGGCGCAATTACACCTACCCGGCCGGCCTGGGCTGGACGTTCCTCAACGCGCTGGAATCTGTGGGCGCCTACGTACTGGCCGTCGGGCTGGTGCTGATCGTGGTCAATTTGACGGTCAGCCTGGTGCGCGGCGCCCCGGCCGGCAATGACCCGTTCGGCGGCGACACGCTCGAGTGGGCCACGACCTCGCCGCCACCGCCGTACAACTACCCGGTCATTCCGACGGTTACGAGCGCCTACCCGATGTGGGACGAGCGTGACCGCGAGCGTGACAATCAGCGGCTCGACCGGGGTGAGGGCCTGCTCGAGGTGGGACACGAGACCCCCGCCACCAGCGCGCAGGACGCGATCCTCGACGAGATCCTGTCGATGCCGTCGCACTCGGTTTGGCCGCCGGTGTCGGCGCTGACGCTGTCGGGTATGTTCGCCATGCTTCTGCTGCACCACTACCTGATTGCCCTGGGGTTCCTCGCTGTCGGCGGAATGGCGTTGATCGGATGGCACTGGAAGGGGGTCCGCGAATGAACGATCGCGGCGGCGAGGTGACCCGGAGCTCGGCGGCGTTCAGCGCGGCCGCGTCCGGACGGGTGGCTCGCCAGCGCATCGCCCAGCCCAACGGATGGTGGGGGATGGCGTTGTTCCTGTGTGCCGAGGCGACGCTGTTCGGGTCGCTGATCGCCACCTACTTCTATCTCGATTTCGGTGCGGCGCACTGGCCGCCGCCAGGGATCGCCGCGCCCAGTGTGGTGCTACCGCTGATCGCCACCGGAGTGCTGGTGGCCACCAGCGCTCCGATGTGGCTCGCGGCCAGGGCCGCGCGGGCGGGTGAGCGCAACCAGGTGATCTGGTTGATCACGGCGGCAATGCTCATGCAGCTGGCCTACCTCACGATCCAAATTCTCCTATTCCGCCACGATCTGAACCAGTTCAGGCCGCAGGCCAGCGCCTACGGGTCGATCTATTTCACGCTGCTCGCCGCCCACCACGCGCATGTGCTGCTGGGACTGCTGCTCGACATCGGAGTGTTGGGGTTCGTTATCGGCCGGGGGCTGACCAACTACTGGCTGGTCGGCGTGCGCGCACTGGCGCTGTACTGGTACGTGGTCAGCGTATTGGCCATCTTCGTCGTGCTGACCCAGCTCTCTCCGTCTCTATGACGTATCCGCCGTCAAATCGTGTGGTGTGGTTCGGCGTGCTGGGTGGCGCGGCCGCTTGGGTGATCCAGTTTGTGGCCAACCTCGCGTTCACCTTCGCACAGTGCAACGCCCCGGCGGGACGCTGGCAGCTGCCGGTGCACGACTTCCAGATCGCGCTGTCGGTTGCAGCCGTGTCGGTGGGTCTGGCCGCGGCGGGTGTGTCACTGTGGCTGTATCTGCGAACTCACGAGCTCGACCACGTGGCCGAGGCGGAGCGCCACGGCGAGGGGTCCGCGCCCCCGACCGGCCGCATCAACTTCCTCGCCATCGTCGGTCTGACCGTCAACTTCCTGGTGCTGACGATCATCGTCATGACCGGCATCGCCGCGCCCCTGCTCACGGTCTGTCAGCAGTCATGAGCCGAGTGAAACTGATCGTCACCCTGGCGCTGGCGTTCGGGCTCGTGGCGGCAGCGATGGCCGTGGCCCAGCCGCAGTCCGGGATCGTGCGTCCCACGACCGAGCCCAGTCAGCCCAGCGTGCAGCTCGGGTCCCAGCTGTACGCGGGCAACTGCGCCAGCTGCCACGGCATTGCGGGATCGGGTATCGGCTCGCCGCGTCCCGGCACCGGAGACATTCACGGCGCGGGACCGCCATTACAGGGCACGGGCGCGGCGGCGGCGGACTTCTACCTTCGAACCGGATACATGCCGCTGTCCAGCATTCACGACCAGCCTGGTCCAGACCGGGTGCTGTTCAGCGACAAAGAGATTCGCTCGCTGGTGGCCTATGTCGCCTCGCTCGGCTCCGGTCCGGCGATTCCGCACCCGGATCCTGCCGCCGGCAGCATGGCCGAAGGCCTGCACCAGTTCACGCTGCACTGCTCGGGCTGTCACCAGGAGGTAGGACGCGGCGGCTTCGTCACCGGCGCGCTGGTGCCCCCGCTGCAGAGCGCCACGCCGGCCGAGATCGCCGAGGCGGTCCGGGTCGGGCCCTATCTGATGCCGCGGTTCTCCCGCGGTCAGATCAGTGACGCCCAACTTAACTCGATTATCAAGTACGTGCTGAGCACACGCCATCCCGACAATCGCGGCGGCTGGGGGATTGGCAATCTCGGACCGCTTCCCGAGGGGCTCGTCACCTGGTGGATCGCGATCCCGTTGCTGATCCTGGCCTGCGTGGTGGTGGGTAGGAGGATCCGGCGATGAGGCTGGGGCGCTGGATCGTGGCGTTTCTGACGCTCCTGTTCGGGCGGCTCGCACGACGCCGGCCAGGGCCGGAGAGTGAGCCGATCGTCGCCCCCGGGTCTCCCAACCGGCAGGCGGAGAACGTGGTGCTGGTGCTGTTGGGGATCGCATCGCTGTTCGCGATTGGCTTCGTCGTCACCTATGCCGAGTTCTCCCCGGGCCGGTTGCCCAACGAGTTGCTGGGGCTGTGCCTAGCGCTGTGCCTGCTGTTCATCGGCGCGGCGCTGCTGGTCGTGGCCAAGCGGCTGGTCGTGACCGAGGAGCTCGAGGACGACTACCCCGAGGAGCACCCGGACCAGCAGCACGAGGTCGCGGAGATCGTGCACGAGAGCGGCAGCCGGATCACGCGCAAGCGGTTGCTGATCTCCGCCGGCGCCGCCACCGGGGGCACCCTGGGCTTGGCGGTGCTCACTCCCGCCCTGTCGCTGGGCCCGTTCTGGGATACGGGTCCGCTCGATCGCACGCCCTGGCGCCCCGGCGTTCGACTCCTCGACGAGGAGGGACACCCGCTGCTCGCGGCCGGCATCGCGGCCGGGACGTTCTACACCGCGTTCCCGGAAGGAGCCAACCCCGAGGACATCGGCTCGCCGCTGGTGGTGATCCGCGTCGATCCGGCCGCGCTGAGGCTCCCACCGGGCCGCGCAAACTGGGCCCCGGAAGGAATCCTCGCGTACTCGAAGATCTGCACTCACGCCGGCTGTGCCGTGGCCCTGTACCGCAAGCCAACCTTCCCGGTGCTCGAGCCGCACGAGGCGCTGGTGTGTCCGTGTCACTACTCGACGTTCGACCCATTCACGGGTGGAAGCGTGACCTACGGCCCCGCCGGGCGCCCGCTCCCGCAGCTGCCGCTCGAGATCGATGCCGTCGGCAACCTGCGCGCGGCGGGCAACTTCTCGGGTCGCGTGGGCCCCTCATGGTGGAACGTCAGGGGCAAGCCGACGAATGAGTGACGCGATCGAGGATCCGGTCCGGTTCATCGACCAGCGTACGGCCGCCGCCCCGCTGCTGCGCAAAACCCTGCGCTACGTGTTCCCGGACCATTGGTCGTTCCTGCTCGGCGAGGTGGCGTTGTACGCGTTCATCGTGTTGATCGCGACCGGGATCTACCTGACCCTGTTCTTCGATCCCAGTACCGCCAAGACCGTCTACCACGGTCCATACGGACCACTCGACGGACAGACGATGAGCGCCGCGTACAAATCGGTGCTCGATATCTCGTTCACCTACAAGGCGGGACTGCTGATTCGACAGACCCACCACTGGGCGGCCGACGTGTTCGTCGCATCTCTGGTGATCCATCTGATGCGAGTGTTCTTCACCGGAGCATTTCGAAAGCCGCGTGAGCTGACCTGGATCATCGGCCTGATCCTGCTGTTCACCTCGCTGCTGGAGGGATATCTGGGTTATTCCCTGGTCGATGACCTGCTGTCGGGGATGGGCCTGGCGATCGGCTACGGCGTGGGGTTGTCGATTCCGGTGATCGGCGGTCCGATGACGCTGGGGCTGTTTGGTGCGCCGTTCCCCGGCAAGCCGGAGCTGTGGTCGCGCATGTTCATCGCGCACGTGCTGCTGATCCCGCTGCTGTTGATCGCGCTGATCAGCATCCACCTGGCGCTGGTGGCGGCCCGCCACCACACCCAGTTCCGCGAGAGCCCGCGACACACCAACCGGCGGATCATCGGCGTACCGCTGTTCCCCGGCCAGGCTCCCCGCTCGCTCGCGCTGCTGTTCTTCGTGGCGGCGATCCTGTTCCTGCTCGGGGGCCTGGTGCAGATCAATCCAATCTGGCAATGGGGTCCGTTCGAGCCGTGGCTGGGCACCAACGGCGCGCAGCCGGACTGGTACCTGGGCTGGCTGATCGGCGCCCTACGCCTGATGCCGAGCTTCGACCTGACCGTCGGACACTTCACCCTGGTGCCCAACCCATTCTGGGGAGGTGTCCTGTTTCCGCTGCTCGTCGTGGGCCTGCTCGCAACATTCCCGTGGATCGAGCGGCGTCTCACCAAGGACCACGGCGTTCACAACCTGGCGGACCGGCCGCGGGACGCGCCCAATCGGACGGCCTTTGGCCTGGCGCTGCTCACCTGGGTGTTCCTGATCTTTGCCTTCGGCGGCGCCGATCGCATCTTCGTGCTGTGGGGTCTCAGCTACGACACTCAGCTGTACATCTTCAGGATCGGCATCTGGATCGTGCCGCTGCTCGTGTTCTTCGTCGCTCGGCGTGTCTGCCGCGAGCTGCAGGCAGCCGACCACATCGAGGACGTCCGTGAACAGGCCGAAGCAGAGGCGCGAGCGCACCAGCGTACGCTGGCCGCCGCGGGACGCAGGGCCGGGCCCCTAAGCTGAGGGTGCGCCCGCGGCCGGCGGACGCACCCCAGAGCTTCGTCCTTAGGACGTCTTGCGCTCGAGGTCGGCGACTTCGTCCGCCTTGCGCTCGGCCTTCTCCTGGCTCTGAGCCAACTCGTCCTTGGCCTCGCCCTTGCGCTCTTCCTGCCGCCCTTCTCGACGCAGTGACGCATCGTCGGCGAGATCTCCTGCCGCCTTCTTGACTCGACCGGTGACCTTGTCGGTGAGACCCATGAGGGGCTCCTCTCTATCGCTTTCCCTGCTAGCGCTACCCGACACCGGGGGCGACGAACCCTGGGCTACTGCTGGGCGCGGCGAGCGTCGGCCAGGCCCTCCGGCGACGTCGGGGCGCGGCCGCTGGGCCGCTGCGGCGAATGTGGCAGCGGCCGGTCGGTGGTGTGGGTCTGGTCAGTGGCACCGCCCGCCTTGCCCTGGGCGGCTCGGGCCGACATCGAGAACAGCACCGAGGCGCCGAGAATGATCAGCGCCAGTGGTATCAGCACGATCGTGAAGATCCCGCCGCCGGCCAGCCCACCGATGACGCCGATCACGACGAGCCCGGCGACGATCAGATACAGCCACACAAGACGGGCTATACCCCGGGTGGAGGCTTATGAATCGTTTGCGGGTAGGTGAGGTGCGTGCGTGCGGACGACGGCTACACACCAATCGGCGACTATGCCCTGATCGGGGACTGTCACAGCGCCGCCCTGGTGTCGCGCGAAGGTTCGATCGACTGGTGCTGCCTGCCCCGGTTCGACTCCGGCAGCGCCTTCGGGCGCATCTTGGACCACGCTCGCGGCGGGACGTGCGCGATCACCCCTCTGGGCGATGGCAGCTGGGAATTCGCGCGCGAATACGTCGCAGACACGCTCGTGCTCGAGACGACGGTCACAGGCACAGGCGGCAAGGCCAGGCTGCGCGATTGCGTGCTCATGGACGATGCCGATGATCCTCAGGCGCGGCGCCGCATCCTCCGCGTGATCCAGGGCTTGAGCGGCGCGGTTGAGTTCGAGTTGCGCGTCGCACCGCGGTTCGACTACGGCGAGGTGCGGCCGTGGATCCGCCGTCACGGCCATCGCCTGCACAGCGCGACCGGCGGCAACGACGGGCTGATCGTTTGGTGCGATCACGAGCTGGCCGAGGACCCGGATCACGAGCTCGTGGGGCGGGCCGCGGTGGGAGCCGGCGACCGCATCTATCTGTCGCTCGAATACTGCTCGCCGGAGCTGATCGATGCCCACCCGCCCGCCGAGCCTGAGGCCGGAGCGCTCGAAGCCGAGCTGCGAAGAACCACCCGCTGGTGGCGGCAGTGGTCAAAGGCGGTGCAGCTGGACAGCCGCGACGAGCCCGGCGCGCGCCGCTCTGCCGTCACGCTCAAAGCTCTGACCTACACGCCCACGGGCGCTGTCGTGGCGGCCCCCACCACCTCGCTCCCAGAGGTCCTCGGCGGCTCGCGCAACTGGGACTATCGCTTCGCGTGGGTCCGGGATTCAAGCTTCAGCTCGCGCGCGTTCGCCGAACTCGGCTGCGATGCCGAGGCCGACGCGTTCCGGGCCTTCATCATGCGCTCGGCGGCCGGACACGCCGGTGATCTGCAGGTCCTATACGGCGTGGGTGGCGAGCGCCGGATCCGCGCTGAAATCATCAAGGACCTGGAGGGGTACGCCCGCTCGGCGCCCGTGCACGTCGGCAATGACGCCACCGGACAGCTCCAGCTCGACGCCTATGGCGAGCTCGTGAATCTGACTTGGCGCTGGCACCGCCGCGGCCATTCTCCCAGCGACGACGACTGGCGCTTTCTCATCTCCCTGATCGACCACGCTGTCGATCACTGCGAGAAGCCGGACTGGGGCCTGTGGGAGTGGCCGGGGAAGCCGCAGCACTTCGTGCACTCCAAGGTGCTGTGCTGGTCGGCCCTGGATCGCGGTATTCGGCTGGCCGATGAGTGCATGCGCCGCGCGCCCACGCGCAGATGGAAGCAGGCTCGGGACAAGCTGCGGCGGGCCATCGAGCGCCGCGGCTATGACCGCAAACGCGGCATCTTCGTGCAGTGCTACGACCGCCCCGAGCTCGATGCCGCGCTGCTGCTGCTGCCGACGGTGGAGTTTGTCGACTGGCGAGATGAGCGGATGGTTCGCACCACCGAGGCGGTGCGCGCGGAGCTTCACGCCGGCGACGGCCTGCTCTACCGCTACCGGCGCCGGGACGGGCTCAAGGGTCGCGAGGGCGCGTTCTTGTGCTGTTCGTTCTGGCTGGTCGAATGCCTGGCGCGGCAGGGCAAGCTTGACGAGGCTCGGCTGGTGTTCGACGCGGCGCTCGGCCGGGCCAACGATCTGGGGCTGTTCTCCGAAGAGGTCGATCCACGCTCCGGTTCGTTGCTGGGCAACTTCCCCCAGGGTCTCACTCACCTGGCGCACATCGACGCCGCGGTGGCGCTCCATCAGGCCGAACAGGACCTGTAGGACCACCGACGGCGGGGGATTAGGGCCGTGCGGCGCGGGTAGCTCGGCTGGTGCGACCTGAAAGCGAAAGGGAATCGATGAGCCAGACCGTCGGCGACTACCTCCTGGACCGCCTCGCTACCTGGGGCGTGAAGCGCATCTACGGCTATCCCGGAGATGGCATCAACGGGATCATGGGTGCGTTCACCCGCTCGAGCAACGGCCAGCGGCCGGAGTTCATCCAGGTCCGTCACGAGGAAATGGCGGCCTTCATGGCCTGCGCGCACGCGAAGTTCACCGGTGAGGTCGGCGTGTGCATGGCCACATCCGGGCCGGGGGCGATCCACTTGCTCAACGGGCTCTACGACGCCAAGCTCGACCATCAACCCGTGGTGGCGATCGTCGGCCAGCAGGCCCGGGCGGGGCTGGGCGGGAACTACCAGCAGGAAGTCGACCTGACCACCCTGTTCAAGGACGTGGCCCACGAGTTCGTCCAGATGGCGATGGAGCCCTCACAGATCCGGCACCTGGTCGATCGCGCGTGTCGAATCGCGCTGGCCGAGCGGACGGTGACCACGATCATCGTGCCCAACGATGTCCAGGAGTCCGATGCCGTGGAGCAGCCTCCGCACAAGCACGGGACGGTGCACTCGGGCCCGGGCTACCAGGCACCCCGGGTGCTGCCCGGCGACCGTGACCTGGATCGGGCCGCCGAGGTGCTGAACTCGGGCGAGCGCGTGGCCATGCTGATCGGGCAGGGCGCGCTGCACGCCGCCGACGAGGTGGTGCGGGTGGCCGACGCGCTCGGCGCTGGCGTGGCCAAGGCGCTGCTGGGCAAGGCCGCCCTGCCCGACGACCTGCCGTTCGTGACCGGGTCGATCGGCCTGCTCGGCACGAAGCCGAGCTGGACGCTGATGCAGGATTGCGACACCCTGCTGATGATCGGGTCGAGCTTCCCGTATTCCGAGTTCTTGCCCGAGGAGGGGCAGGCCCGCGGAGTGCAGATCGATCTCGACGGCAAGATGCTCGGCATCCGCTACCCCATGGAGGTCAACCTCGTGGGCGACAGCGCCGAGACGTTGCGGGCACTGCTGCCGCGCCTCCAGCCCAAGGCAGACCGGTCGTGGCGCGAGAAGATCGAGCGCGAGGTGGAGCAGTGGTGGGAGCTGATGGAGAGCCGCGCCGACCTTACGGCCGATCCGCTCAACCCCCAGCTGGTGTTCCGCGAGCTGTCCCGCCGCCTGCCGGACGGAGCGATCCTGAGCTCGGACTCAGGCTCGGCTGCCAACTGGTACGCACGTGACATCAAGTTGCGAGCCGGCATGATGGGCTCGCTGAGCGGCACGCTGGCCACCATGGGGCCGGGCGTCCCGTACGCGATCGCGGCCAAGTTCGCCCATCCCACGCGTCCGGTGTTCGCGCTGGTGGGCGACGGCGCGATGCAGATGAACGGCATCAACGAGCTGATCACGATCGCCAAGTACCGCCACCGCTGGAGCGACCAGCGCCTGGTCGTCCTGGTGCTCAACAACCGCGATCTCAATCAGGTCACCTGGGAGCAGCGAGCGATGTCGGGCGATCCGAAGTTCGAAGGCTCGCAGGACCTGCCCGACTTCCCCTACGCCGCCTACGCCGAGCTGCTTGGGCTCAAGGGGATCCGCGTGGACGCGCCGGATCAGGTCGGCCCGGCCTGGGACGAGGCGCTCAGCGCCGACCGGCCGGTGGTGGTCGAGGCCGTGACCGACCCCGAGGTGCCGCCGCTGCCGCCCCACATCACGCTGGAGCAGGCCAAGGCGCTGAGCTCGGCGCTGCTGGCTGGAGATCCACACTCCAACCGGATCGTGCGCCAGTCCTTCCGCCAGAAGATGCAGGAGTTCCTGGTCGGTCGATGACGCTCACCTCGGTGCGTGCGGAGGCTCCCGTGCAGGAGCTGGAGGTCGCGGCATACACCGTGCCCACGGACGCACCGGAAGCCGACGGCACGCTGGCCTGGGACTCGACCACGATTGTGGTAGTCCACGCGCACGCGGGCGGCGAGACCGGGCTCGGTTACACCTACGCGGATGTATCCACGGCCAAGTTGATCGAGACCAAGCTGGCGGGCGTCGTGCAGGACCGCGATGCGCTCGCGCCCCAGGCGGCCTGGGAGGCGATGGTGGCCTCGATCCGCAACCTGGGGCGGCCCGGGATCAGCTCGACGGCGATCGCCGCGGTCGACCTGGCGCTGTGGGACCTCAAGGCGCGGCTTCTCGGTCTGCCGCTGTGCCGGCTGCTGGGCATGGCCCACGACTGCGTTCCGGTGTATGGATCGGGCGGGTTCACGCCATATTCGATGGAACGCCTTCAGGAGCAGCTGACGGGATGGGTGGAGCGCGGTATCCCTCGCGTGAAGATGAAGGTCGGATCCCGTCCGGAGGCGGACCCGGAGCGCGTGCGCTGCGCGCGCACCGCCATCGGGCCGGGCGCGCAGCTGTTCACCGATGCCAACGGTGCCTACACACGCAAGCAGGCGCTGGAGCTGGCGGAGCGGTTCCGTGAGGAGGCCCAGGTGAGCTGGCTGGAGGAGCCGGTGTCCTCGGACGATCTTGACGGACTGCGCCTGGTGCGGGACCGCTCGCCGGCTGGCATGGAGATCGCGGCGGGCGAGTACGGCTACGACGCCGTCTACTTCGAGCGGATGCTCGCTGCCGGAGCGGTCGACGTGCTCCAGGCCGACGTGACGCGCTGCGCCGGGATCTCAGAGCTGCTGCGCGTGGACGCACTATGCCGCGCCCGGTCGATGCCGCTGTCGCTGCATTGCGGGCCCGCCATCCACCTGCATCCGGGACTGGCTCTGGAGCAGCTGGCGCACCTGGAGTACTTCCACGACCACGTGCGCATCGAGCACCTACTGTTCGACGGCGTCCGGGTTCCGCGGGTCGGCGCCCTGCACCCGGATCTCTCACGACCAGGAAACGGACTCGAGCTCAAGCGCGGCGACGCGGAGCACTATGCGGCCTAAGCCAGCCTCGAAAGCCCGCCGGTGGTCCCGCGAGGTGCGGCGTGGCCGCATGCAGAAGACGCTGGCGGCCGCCACCGCCTTCAGCGCTCTGCCTCTGGGGGTGGAGATCTACTTCGAGCACTTCCGGGGCTCGTTCGGCGACAAGTGGATGTGGACGCCGGTGGCGCTGTCACCGGCCCTGACCGTGGCCGGCATCGCCGGCGTGCGCTCAGAGCGCGCGGCCCGGACCTGGCTGCCGGTCCTGTCGGCGCTCTACTGCCTGGACGGGGTGGTCGGCGTGATCACGCACGTGCGCGGGGTCGCGCGCAAACCCGGCGGCTTTCGTGAACCGCTGTTCAACATCGTGATGGGCCCGCCGCTGCTGGCGCCTGGCTCGCTGGCGCTGGTAGGTGGGATGGGGATTGCGGCCGCGGTCCTCGGCCGCGAGCGCTGATGGCCGACCGCGACTTCCGGTCAGCCGAGCATCTCCCGAACCAGCGTGAGCACGGGCAGCCGGCCGACCCCGACGAGCTGCCCCGACAGCGCAACGGCGTCACCCCCCAGATGCACGGCCGTTACCCGGACTTCAACGTGCTCGACCAGGCTGATCACTGGGACGAGCCGACGCGCCAGGTGGTGTTCAAGCGGGTCGAGAGCGTGCCGCCGATCCGCTTCTTCACCACCTCCGAGGCGATCACCCTAGGCGCGTTCTGCGATGCCGTGATGGCCCAGGACCGTGAACCGAAGATCCCCGTCCTGAACATGATCGACGCCAAGCTATTCTCGGGGAAGCGCGAGGGGTACCGCTACGCCGACATGCCCGACGACGGCGAGACGTTCCGGCGCGTGGCCCTGGGTCTGGACGCAGCGGCGCGCCAGCACGGCGCCCGGGACTTCGTGAGCGCCTCGAGCGAGGTCAAGCATGATGTGATCCAGGCCTTCGCCGACGGATCGCTGCATGGTCAGGTGTGGGACGAGCTCCCCTGCTCGCGGGCGTGGGCGGTCGTCATGCGCGAGACGCTGAGCGCGTTCTATTCCCATCCCTGGGCCTGGAACGAGATCGGCTTCGGGGGACCCGCCTACCCGCGCGGATATGCCCGTTTCGGCATCGGGCAGCGTGAGAGCTGGGAGGGAGCGCCGGCGTTCGAGCGCGATCCGGTCAAGGACACGCACGAGCGCGGGGTGGAGGGGACGTGAGCCTCGGGCATCGTCTGCGGACGGTCGCCCGCGGGGCACTGCGCCCCCCCGACAATGACTCGGCGTTCCTGCTCGACGTCCACCGTCGCGCCGTGCCCACGGAGCGGATGGCCCATTACGACGATGACTACGCCGTCGATCTGGTGATCGTCGGCGCCGGCGCCGGCGGCGGCACCCTGGCGCAGCGCTTGGCCCGCCGCGGCTGGAAGGTGGTGGTGCTGGAGCGGGGACCGTTCTGGGACCCCGACCGCGACTGGGTGTCAGATGAGGCCGGCTCGCACAAGCTGTACTGGACCGACGAGCGGGTGATCGGCGGCACCGATCCGGTGGAGCTGGGCAAGAACAACTCCGGCCACGGCGTGGGAGGGTCGATGATCCACTACGCCGGTTACTGCCCACGCTTTCACCCGTCCGACTTCGAAGTCTGCAGGCGGGACGGCGTGGGGGAGGACTGGCCGATCTCATATTTCGACCTCAAGCGCCACTACGAGCGCCTGGAGCTCGAGCTGCCGGTGGCGGGCGACTACTGGCCCTGGGGCGACCCGCACGGCTACCCGCACGCGCCCCACCCCATCGCCGGGGGAGCCGAGATCGCCTGGGAGGGCGCGCGCAAGCTGGGAATCGAGATCAGGGTCGGCCCAGTGGGGATCACGAACGGAAGCTTCGGCAACCGGCCGCACTGCATCTACCGCGGCTTCTGCCTGCAGGCCTGCAAGGTGAATGCCAAGGCCTCGCCGCTCGTGACCCACATTCCCGACGCGATCGAGTACGGAGCGGAGATCCGAGCCGACTGCATGGTGTCGCAGATCGAGGTGGACGATTCTTCCGGCCGCGTGACGGGCGTGCGGTATTTCTGCGACGGGGAGGAGCGCGTTCAGCGGGCCGACGTGGTCGCGGTGGCGGGGTACTCGATCGAGACCCCCCGGCTGCTGCTGAACTCGGCCTCCAAGCGGTTTCCGCACGGGCTGGCCAACGGCAACGACCAGGTCGGGCGCTGCGTGATGGTGCAGGGCGCTCCGCAGATCGCCGGCCGGTTCCCGGACGAGCTGAGGATGTACAAGGCGCCGCCGCCGGAGATCTGCTCCGAGCAGTTCTACGAGACCGACGCGACGCGCGGCTTCATGCGCGGCTTCTCGATCCAGACCGTGGGTCCGCTCCCGATCGATTGGGCTCGGCACGTGCTGGCTGATGGGCACTGGGGTCCGGCGCTGCGTGAGTACATGCGCGACTACAACCACTGGTACACGCTGGGAGCGCTGTCCGAGCTGCTCCCCCGGCCCGAGAACCGGGTCACGATTGCCTCGGACGTGACCGATGACCACGGCATCCCGGTGGCCCGGATGGACTACTCGCAGTGCGACAACGATCGCAAGAACATCGCCTTCGCCAAGCGCACGATCCGCGAGATCCTCGAGGCGGCCGGCGCCCAGGACATCCTCGCCATCGACCGCTATGCCCACCTGGTCGGCGGCTGTCGCATGGGGTCAGATCCCGAGCGCAGCGTCGTCGACTCCGATCATCGGGCCTGGGAGGTACCGAACCTGTTCATCGCCGACGGCAGCGTGATGCCGACCCAGGGGTCGGCGAACCCGGCGCTGACGATCATGGCGCTGGCATCGCGGCTGGCCGAGCGCCTGGCCGCTAAGCGGATCGCGTCTGAGCCAGAGCGGTCGCGCTCGCGGCGAACAGTGCGGTCGCCCCGAGCGCTGACGCAATCCGGTGGCGGCTGAGCCAGGCCTGAGCGCTGCGCGCATGCGCCTGCTCGTCGAATATGCCGTGCGCCCCCTCGTCATGATCGGAGTCGACCGGTTCGAACAGGTTCGCCGCCACGGTCCCGTCGAACCGCTGATCGGTCTGCTGGCCGTCGACCCCGGTGCGGGCCAGATAACGCTCCGCCAGCCACGGTGCCAGCTTGTTGCCGATGATCGTGTAGACGGTGGAGAATCCGACGTACTGCTCTCGGCGGCGGTGGTGAGCAGCCCAGTACACAGCGCGTGCGGGCAGCTCCGGCTGGAAGATCGGAGGCACCGGCTGCGGGTGGCGCGGCATCTTGCTCAGACAGTGGTCGAACTGAGGGGTATTGAGCCCGGGCAGCTGCACCATCGTCGCGTGCACATGGCTTCGCCGATTGCGGAGCTCGGTGCGCAGCGACTCCTGAAAGCCCTTGATCGCGTGCTTGGCCCCGCAGTAGGGGGATTGCAGCGGGATGCCACGATAGGCCAGCGCCGAGCCCACCTGCACGATCGTGCCCCGGTCTCGCGGAAGCATCCGCTCGAGCGCGAC
This sequence comes from uncultured Solirubrobacterales bacterium, assembly GCA_963803475.1. GTDB lineage: Bacteria > Actinomycetota > Thermoleophilia > Solirubrobacterales > Solirubrobacteraceae > Palsa-465. The sequence goes on along the minus strand of CAWDMR010000006.1, from coordinate 492,024 downwards.
CTTCGTACCCCACACCGTCCCCAGGTAGGTGACGCGAGTGGCTCGCTCGTACTCCGCTGCATCGATGTCGTCCAGGAACGCGAACACGGTGGTCATGGCGTTGTTGACCCAGATGTCGATCGGCCCCAGGTGGTCCTCGATCGCGGTCGCGGCTTGGCGCACGGCGTTAAAGTCGCTGACGTCCGCGGCATGCGCGTAGGCCGTGCCACCCAACCGCTCGACCGCCTGGGCGGCGGCATCCAGGCCCGCGCGGCCCCGCGCGATCAGGCCGACCCCCGCACCGTGGCGCCCGAACTCCTCCGCCACCGCGCGTCCCACCCCGCCCGAGGCGCCCGTGACGACTACTACCTCGCGCTCAGCCACCGCGTCACGGCTCGCAGGTCAGAGACGAATTGCTCCATCGCCTCGGCCCGCTCGGTCTCGGTCCGGGAGCGCAGGATCGAGGACGGATGGGCGGTGATGGTGACCAGCTTGGCCAGCTCCGAGTCGATCGGGCGGCCCCGGTCTCGGCCGATACGGATGTGCGCCCCGAGCAGCGCCTGGGCCGCCGTGGCCCCGAGTAGCACGAGCGCGTCGGGCCTGACCACGCGTAGCTCGGCCTCGAGCCAGGGCAGGCACGCCGACACCTGCCAGCGGTCCGGCGTCTGGTGGATCCGGCGCTTGCCGCGGGTCTTGTAGCGAAAGTGTTTGACCACGTTCGTGATGTAGACGTCCTCGGTCGCGATCCCGGCCTGTTCGAGCCCCTGGTCGAGTACCCGGCCGGCGGGGCCGACGAACGGGTGCCCGGTGCGGTCCTCCTGGTCACCAGGCTGTTCGCCGACCAGCACCAGACTGGCGCTGCGGGCGCCTTCTCCCATCACGCCCTGCGTCGTGCCCTCCCACAGGTCGCAGGCCCGGCACTGCTGCACTGCCGTCCGCAGATTCGCCTGGGATGGCCGGGACGGGACGGGCGGCGCAGGACGTTCCAGATGCTTGGCAGCCGAACTCATCGATCCCCAAACGTCCTACCCTGGCCGTGAATCAGGTACGCATTGGCTGCTCGGGCTGGATGTACGACGACTGGCGGGGCGGGCTGTACCCCGAGCGGGCACCCAAGCGCCGCTGGCTGGAACTCTACGCCGCCAGGTTCGACACGGTCGAGGTCAACGCCACCTTCTACCGCCTACAACGTCGCGAGGCCGTGCAGGGCTGGCTGGCCCAGACGCCTCCGGGGTTCACGTTCTCGGTCAAGGCCAGTCGCTATCTGACTCACATCCGGCGCCTACGCGAGATCCGCGACGGCATCGCGCGGTTCTATGAGCCGCTGGAGCCGCTGATCGATGCGCACCGGCTCGGGCCGGTGCTGTGGCAGCTGCCCGAGAACTTCCAGCGCGACGATCAGCGGCTGCAGGGGTGGCTCCAGGTGCTGCCGGCCGGGATGCACACGATCGAGTTCCGGCATCAGAGCTGGTTCGCGCCCCCCGTGCTGGACGTGCTCCGCGCTGCCGGCGTGGCGCTGACGATCGGCGATCACCCCAGGCGGCGGTTTCAGTCCTACGAGGCCACCGCGTCCTGGCGCTTCATCCGCTTTCATTACGGCGCGCGCGGCCGCGGCGGCAACTACTCCGCCACGGAACTGGCGAGCTGGGCCCGGCGCATCGCCCAATGGCGCCGCCACACGGACATCTACGCCTACTTCAACAACGACTGGAATGGATTCGCCCCGGCCAACGCCAGGGCGCTGCGAGCGCGGCTGGGCTCAGGTCGATAGCAGCGCGGGATCGACGTCGGCTCCGCTAGCCCGGCGGGGTTGGTTGCTACACCCGAGGCGAGGGTAGGACGCGGCTATGAGTCCCACGCGTCAGCCCCCTGGGGGGCCGGGTGGACCCCCGGGCCCTCCGGGAGCGCCCGGTGGACCTCCAGTGCCCGACCCGGCGCCGCCGACACCGACGCCGTCACCCGGGCCCCTGCCGCCGGACCCGGATCCTCCGGCGATCTGAGTCTCAGTACATCGACTCGAACATGTCCCCGTAGTGCTCGTTGATCACATTGCGCTTGACCTTCAGCGTGGGTGTCAGCTCGCCGGTCTCCACGGACAGATCGTGGTCCAGGATCGTGAACTTCTTGATCTGTTCGACCTGGGCGTAGTTGGCATTGGCGCGATCGAGCTCCTTCTGGACCAGTTCCCGGACCTCGTCGCTGCGCACCAGTGACGGCAGATCCTCGGGAAGTCCGCGCTCCTTGGCCCAGGGCGCAATCTCCTCGGGATCAAGCGTGATCAGCGCCACCGGGTAGGGCTTGCGGTCGCCGTACATGACCGCCTGGGAGATGAACCGGGACTGCTTGAGGTCGTTCTCGATGTTGGCGGGCGTCAGGTTCTTGCCGCCCGCGGTGATGATGATGTCCTTCTTGCGGCCGGTGATCGTCAGGAAGCCATCCTGGTCGATCGAGCCCAGATCGCCCGTGTGCAGCCATCCGTCGACCAGCGTCTCGGCGGTCGCGTCCGGATTCTTCCAGTACCCGCGGAACACGTTCGGTCCCCGCATCAGGATCTCGCCGTCCTGCTCGTCGATCCGCAGCTCGATGCCCGGCAGGGCGCGGCCGACCGTGCCGAACTTGAAGTGCGCCAGGGTGCCCACCGTCCCAACGCCGGTGGTCTCGGTCATGCCCCAACCCTCCAGGACCGGCACGCCGGCGGCATAGAAGAACTCCAGGATGTCCGGCGCGATCGGCGCGGCGCCGCTGACGGCCTGGCGCACATGCCCACCGAACAGCTGGCGCACGCGCTGGAAGATCTGCTCGTCGGCCTGCTGGAAGGCTTTCTCCATGTCAGCCGACACCGGCTCGCCGAGCTCGCGGCGGCGCCGCACCTCAACCCCGAGCTTGATCGCGGCCTGGAAGCGCTCCCGGTCCTCGTCGCTGGCCTGCTCCTGCATCGTCATCGCCGCCGCATAGAGCTTCTCGAAGATCCGTGGCACCGATGGCAGGTAGGTCGGCTTCGTGCTGATGATCTCCTTGAGGATCTCCTTGCTGTCGCCGCCGAAGTACACAATCGCGGTGCCCTGATCGAACGAGGCCAGCTGGGTGATCAGGGCGAACACGTGGGCCAATGGGAGATATAGGTAGGTGGTGTCGCCAGGCTGCACGAACGCGAGCTCCTCGACCATCTCGCACACCGACATCGCGTTGCGATGGGTCAGCACGACGCCCTTGGGCGGGCCGGTCGTACCCGATGTGTAGACAATCGTGTAGGGGTCCTGAGGTTCGACGGCTGCCTGGCGGTCGTGAAGCTCCTGACGGTCTCGCCCCCGGCCCTGCTCGCGCAGCTCGTCGAAGCTCAGCTCCCCGCCGCCGGCGTCGATCCCGACCACCTGCGTCAGGTCGGGCAGCCGGTCACGGATCTGCTCGATCTTCTGCCCCTGATCCTGGTTCTCGCAGATCACGACCTTGGCGCCGGAGTTCCCCGCGACCCACTCGCACTCGGCAGGCGAGTTGGTGGGGTAGATCGGAACCACGACCGCACCCGCGGCCGAGATCCCAAAGCTCGCCAGCGTCCACTCCACCCGCGTGTTGGCCAGAATGCAGACTCGGTCCCCCGGCTCGACGCCGATCGCGGTCAGCCCCAGCGCGACCTCCTCGATCGCTCTTCCCACTTCTGAATAGGTCAGCTCGTGCCACTCTCCGCCGACCATGTGGCGCGCGGCGGGCTGCTCACCGAAGCGGTCCGCTGCCGACCCGGGCAGCGACGCCACTGTCGAAGCGATGGCTTTGGCACTCGGTGTGGTATCGGTCATGCCCTCTCCTCGTTCGCTGCCCGAATAATCGTTCCCAGACCGGTGATTCGTCTAACGGTTCGCCGGCCCTAAGCGCCGCATTCCGCCGCTCCAGCTGACATCGTGGCGTTGTGCGGTCAGCAGGGTGTCAGCGTATCGGGCACGGTGGGGCCAGCGCACTCGCGCCGGCCAATACGTTGGCCTCGTTCGAGACGGCCCGTGAAATCGGGGTGGACATGGTCGAGTTCGATCTGCGGGGATGGCGTGGGGAGTTGGTGCTGGCGCACACGCTGCTCGACGCTCGCCGGCCCGGCAGCGTGCGCCTGAGCGAGGCGCTGTCACTTCTGCGGCGCCCGCGGTTCCGTGACGTGGGCCTGAACGTCGATCTGAAGCACCTCGGCTGCGAATCGGCGCTGCTGGACGGCCTGCGCTCGGCCGGGTTGCTGGAGCGGACCCTGATCTCCTGCCAGGTGCCGGCGGTCCTGGATCGGGTGCGCGCTCTGGAGCCGCGAGCTTGGACCGGCATCTCGGTGGGCGGGCGCCTGGCCAGATTGAGCCGTCGCTGGGGTGACTGGCGCTCGCAGGTCCTGTCCGGGCTGGCGGTCCGGCGCTGGGACGCGCTGATGGCCCAGCACCGGATCGTGGACCCCCGACTGCTGGCCGATGTACTGGATCGTGGCGGGCTGCTGTACGCCTGGACCGTCAACGAGCGCGCCATCCTCGAGCGCCTGAGAATGCTCGGCGTGCACGGGATCGCCACCGCGGATCCGCGGCTGTTCGCTTGAGACGGCCTTTTCCGGTTGGGCCGCTTGCCTGGTTGCGGTCCTGCCGATTGGGTATGCCTGTTGGTGATGCCGGAGAAAGACTCGGATCTGATTCGGTTGGAGGTGCGCTGTAACCCGGACGCCCCGTGCATCGTGCGCGGGGCGCTGGGTCAGGCGCTTGAAGGGCATCAGCTGCTGGACGACGCCCGCCTGATCGCGAGCGAGCTGGTCACGAACGCCGTCCGGTACTCGGGCGGTGGGCCCGACGACGTGATCACGTTCCGCGCGCGGTTCGGGGACGACTGCCTGCTGGTGTCCGTCAACGACCCCTGTATCGCGGGCCAGACAGCACACATGCTCCAGGATCGCGACCGCGCCTGGGGGGGCTTCGGGCTGCGGATCGTCCAGCAGGTGTCGCGCCGGTGGGGCGCCGAGCATCCCAACGGCCAGCGGGTGTGGGCCGAGCTGGCGCTGTCATCCTGAGCCGGGAGGATCGAAGTTAGAATGGAGACCTGACCCACCCCTGCGGCTGGTGATAGATTCAATGCGCCCGCGCGTTGGAACCTCCGATCAGCCGATGCGCGGGTCCGTATTGGCCTGGTATGGGATGAGCGGTGCGCGCTGGCGGCTCAAGGCAGGTATCGTCGATCCGGGTTCCTCTTTGCTCGCCATGCGTACATGCCCGCAACCGGTCACCGAGGCTTGCCTTGCCTGACCCGGCTCGCCCGGACAGCCCGATGCCCGGTCAACTGATCGTCGAGAGCCGCGCGGAGGCCGACAGCGTGGCGATCTCGCTGCGGGGCGAGCTGGATCTGACCTCAACGCCCGCGTTCGAGCGCGAGCTGCGCGATGCTGAGGCCGGCGCCCCGGTTCGGTTGGTGATCGATCTCAGCGGGCTGGATTTCATGGACTCCACGGGTCTGCGAGCACTCCTGCAGGCGCGCGAGCGGGCGCGCGCCAACGGCCACGAACTCACCCTGCGCCGCGGCCCGCGGCAGGTGCAGCGCGTCCTCGAGCTGACCAAGGCGGTCGACGTCTTCACCTTCGAGGACTGACCGTACGGTCACGGCTCGGAGGGTCGTCGGCCGGAGGGGTCCCGGGAGGCCGGGAAACCTGACCCGACCTCCCAGGACATCAGGGAATTGGGGGGCCTTCCCTGACGGGCGGACGGTCGCTTCGATCCGAGCGTTTTTAGGCTTAGGTGCGCCCCGTTGAGACTGGACTTGCGCCCGGAACGAACCTACCAACCCGACGAGTGAGATGTCAATCAGTTGGGAGTGGCCAACTGCGAACGAGCGTCCCCTAGGCGGGGACTATGATCCGCTCATGGACGCGTCTGATCGGCCCGTGCTGATCGCGTATGACGGCTCACACGCGGCGCGTCAAGCCGTGATCGACGCGGCCGAGCTCCTCCGCCCGCGTTCGGCACTCGTGGTGACGGTGTGGGAGGCCGGTCTCGCCTACACGGCGCCCGCGACGCCGCCCGATGGGCTGACGATGACCCCGACCATCGACCCGTCGGTCGCAATGAGCGTCGACCGCGAGGTTCACCGTCAGGCCGAGAACATCTCGCGCGATGGCGCCGCCCTCGCAAAGTCGCACGGGCTCGCTGCGCGGCCGCTGGCTGTTCCCGATGAAGGAAGCATCGCCGAGACAATCCTGAACGTCGCTCGTTCGAACAACGCGGCGGCGATCGTAGTCGGCTCACGCGGCCTCAGCGGTCTGCGTGCCCGGCTCGAGGGCAGCACGTCGAAGGGACTCCTCAAGCAGGCGCACTGTCCGGTGATCGTTGTGCACGAGGCCGACCAGCACGACGAGGCGGCTACCTGATTTGGATGCTCGCCGGGCGCGGCGGACGATGCGCTTCGCGTCAGGTCGGTAGTTCGGCGAGTGCTTCGTCGACGGTCTCGGCGAGTTGGATGTGATGGGAGACACCCGCGAGCCGGAGCGCATCGTGCGCCGTCGATCGCTGAGGGATCACGAGTAGAAGGCCCTGCCCACGGGCTCGTAGATCGGCTCGGAGACGGTAGACCAGCTGGATGCCGGCGCTGTCGAGATGCTCAACTTCGCCGAGCTCGAGGACAAGCCCCCACGCGTCGTTGGCGATTGCGTCGATCAGGGCCTTCCCGAGCTCTCCCGCGTTCGAGAGATCGACTTCTCCGGTGATGTGGGCGATCACGACGTCCTCGTGCGAACGGAACTGTACGTCGGCCAGCTTCACGGCCGCAGCCTCCGGCGCAACGTAATCTCCGTACCGCGGTCACCTGAGTGCACCTCGCACGCATCGGTGGCCGCTCGCATGATCGTCATTCCTCGACCCCGGAAATGCCCGCGCGGCGAGCGCCACCTGCCGTGATCGCGGACGACGATCGCCACCTCCCCGCGGGACACCACGGCGCTAATGCGGAACAGAGCCGGCGCAGGAGAATACGCGTGCTCGACTGCATTGGCACACGCTTCGCTCACCGCGAGCGTGACCGCGGCCGTCTCCTGATCGCTCGCGCCATGGTGACGCAGCCAGCGGCGCACCGAGTGTCGAACCTGCGCGAGCGCCTTGGGGGTGGCGGGCACGTGGAGGTCGAGTTCGGCCGGGACCTCGGCGTTCTGCACCGCGACGACAGCGACATCATCTCGCAGCCCGTCGACCGGGATGAGGTTGTCGATCGCGAGCCGACAGGCCTCGTCAGGGGACAGTGCCGGTCGGAGGGTGTCGACGAGCGTCTTGATGCTCGTGGTCAGTGGGACCCGCGGGCGCTCGATCAATCCGTCGGTGTAAAACACAAGCATCTCGCCGGCCTCGAGCCCCGCTTCTTCCTCCGCGAACCGGCCATAGGGGAAGGCGCCAAGGGGCGAGCCGGGATCGACCTCGAGCGCGCGAGCGGCGCGGTGGCCGATGATGAGCGGGGGAAGGTGGCCCGCGTTCGCGATGAGCAGGCCGCCGGACGCCGGATCAAGCACGGCGTAGGCCGCCGTCGCCATGGCGTAGTCGGGCATCGCCTGCACGTAGCGATCGAGGAGCTCGAGCGTGCGCGCGGGACCGTGTCCTTCCAGCGCATAGCCGTGCAGCGCCGTGCGCAGCCGTCCCATCAGCGCCGCTGCCTTCAGGCCGTGGCCGACAACATCGCCGATCGCCACGCCGAGCCGCCCTCCCGAGAGCTCGAACACGTCATACCAGTCGCCGCCTACCTCGTACGCGGCCGGTAGATAACGCGCCGCAGCCGAGACGCCGGGCACCTCGACGAGCTCCTTCGGCAGCAGACTCCGCTGGAGGGCTATCGCCACGCGATGCTCCTCCTCGAGCGCCGAGTACAGCCGCGCCCGCTCAATCCCGGGCGCCGCCCGCGCCGCCGCAACCTGAAGCACCGCGAGGTCGCGCATCCCGAACGACCGCGGTGTGAGCGAGCCCACGTGGAGCACGCCGATGAGATCGCCCTCGACGATCAGCGGCACGCCGAGCAGCGACCGAATCCCTTTCTGGCGCAGGATCGGGTTGAGAATGTCCGCGTGATCGACGTCCGAGATGAAGATCGCCACGCGCTCAGCGGCGATCCGCCCGGCGAAGCCTCGACCGATCGGGATCCGTACGCCTCGCTCGACCTCCTCCTCGATGCCTTTCGCCGCTCGGGCAACAAGCTGATTGGTCGCACGGTCGACAAGCAGGATCGCCACGGTGTCGACCGACAGCGCCTCCCGGACTCTCACCAGGAGCTCGTCAAGGAAATCTTCGAGGCCGAGCTCCGACAACGCGGGATCGCTCAGCCCATACAGAGCCTTCACCTGGTCTGACGGAGCCAGGTCCGGCGTGGCCGGCGGGAGCGCGAGCTGGCCGGCGCCCAGCGAGGGGCGTCCGGTCCGGCGCGTCAGCACGTCCGGAATAGTCATGTGCCCGAGCAATACTTCCCGCTCCCGCCAGGAAGTATGTGGAGGAGGCACACCGATGTCTCTGAGTTCACCGCTGAGCGATACGCGCCTGACGCCGAAGGACAGCTGCTGTGGGGGACGCTGGCATCGGCTTCGGCAACGCGTGCGCACATCTCTCGGTGAGGGTTTGATGAGTATGGGGAGGTTTGTCGATCCGTGTGACACGCTGCTTGCGCGCGGGCCCCCTGAAGGTTGTAGCGTCGCCGCGGCTGCAAATGGACTTGCTCGCGCCCGCCCGCTTCCTGCTGAAGCGCCCACATCTACGAACTCGCGCGCTGCCGGTGTGCTTCGCGCTCGCCTCGCTCGTTGTGCTGCTCGCACCCTCGGCGGGCAACTCAGCTGCGTACGCGATCGCAATCAAATCCGCGCCGGCCAACGGTTCGCTGGTGACCAGCGGCAGCGTTCGGGTCGCGGTGCGAGCGTCCGGACTTCAGGCGTTCCTGAACGGCAGGAACGTGAGCCGCTCGTTCCGCGCCGCCGGCGGCGGCACCAAGGTGGCCGTGTTCGGGCGCGCCGCGTTGCTGAGCGGCGTGAACGACCTCGCTCTCATGGGCCGCGCCGGGAACGGTCAGACCGCGTGGGCGTTCCGGCGGTTCATCCTTGGCGGACGTGGCCGCACCGCGCTCCGACTCCAAGGGCTGACCGGGTCGCGTTCGTCTCAGCCGCTGCGATCGACGGTTTCGACGCTTGCCTTTGATCAACCGGTGCTACAGGCGACGCTCAACGGTCGGGGCATCACTCAGGCATTCGGCTCGCCGGCGCCGCTGCAGACCGCGCTGCTGGGGGCCGATGACGGCGTCCGATTCGGTCCCAACGTGCTGCGAGTCCTCGTATATGACGACGCCGGCAGGTACGGGCTCCAGGTACGCCGCTTCTTCGTTCCGCGGACAAGGCCGCTGGCGGGCGCGGGCGCAGACCGCAGCGTCATCGTCGGACGGACCATCCGACTGAGCGGAAGATCCTCACGCGCGGCCCACGGCGGCCGGCTGTCGTTCAGCTGGCGGGTCGTCAGGGGCCCGGCCGGAGGCCGTGCGACGCTCACCGGCGCGAACTCGATGACCCCGCGGATGCGGACCAACAAGATCGGGATCTATATGGTGCGGCTGACGGTGACCGAGCGGCGCTCACGAGGTGGCCGCACGTCAAGCAAGCAGGACCTGGTCGCGATCGACGCACTGCCGAGTCCGTTTCCGACGATCGGGGTTTCATTCAACAGCCTCGACAGCAACGGCCGGATGCTGATCGACAGCAAGCCGATTCCATCGACCGGTGGGCCGAACAGGATCTCTCTGGTGGTGATCCGTCGCGCCGACCGTGTCGTGGCGTCCTCGTCGAACTCCTTCAACCCGAGCCCCGATGGCGTTCAGCGCCTTCGCGACGCGGTGGACAGCGTGGTGAACGGCGACGGCGAACGGGATCTCGTCGCGATCACGGGCACAGCCGGCGTCAGCTCATCCGCGCTGAACAGCTTCGCCTCGACCGTGGGACGGATCGGTGGCCGCCTGGCTCCAGACGATCGCGCGGGACTGGAGAGCGGCAAGCGCTTCTCCATCCTCGGAATCCCGTCCTCCCCGCCAGGCTCGGCGTTCATTAGCGTCGACCGCGCGCAGCGTGGTCAATGCGATCAGTACTCGCCCGAGGGCGGACTGTCCGGATACCTCCAGCTTCAGTACTCGACTCCGCGGCCAACGTACGGTCTCGTCTTCGGGCAGTACCCGCACTTCGACACCTCGGTCTCGCATACCGCCACGGGGAACACGATGAAGGTCGGCGGCGTCTCCTACTCGGCGATGCTCCACGAGGGCACGGCCGGCTTCCACGTCCTGGCGCTCAACCGCCGCACGCTGCAGCCGCTGCAGACCGAAACCGGGCAGCCCATCGATCCGTGCTCGGATTTCAACTACGCGGTTCCGATCAACACCGGCAACCTGGCGCAGGACGCGATCTGGCAGAGCTATCTCGGTGGCCTGCTTCACGACGCCGTCGAGAAGCAGGCGCTCATCCTCATCCAGAGCATCGGCAGTCCGCGGCCCACCACCCCGGAGTGGACGAAGGCCGCGGACGGGATCGAGGAGGCCGGCGGCAGTCGGGCGATCTTCAACGCGATCGGCAAGTCTCCGAACGACCCCGCCAAGGGCGTCTACGCGCTGGTCACCTCGGTGGGAATGCAGGGGAGCGCGTCGGAGATCAGCCAGCAGATCACCGGCCGCCCAGGGCAGCTGCGCGGGCTGCTCGAGGAGAACAGCCGCGCAATCTTCCAGCCGTTTCTCGCTGACGACGTCACGAGCGGGTTCAACGAGCGGCTGATCGACATCGCCTACCAGCCGTCCCGCGGCTTCCCGGTCCCATTCACCACCGACGGCGAGAAGAACGCGGACCGCTGGCTCTCGCAGCAGATGCATCTCGACGTGGGCGACGTACGCGCGGACTTCGTGCTCAACTTCGGTGCCGACTGGCACCAGGCATCGACCGAGCTCGATCGCGCCAGCTATCCCGGGTCACAGCCTGACCATCCGTTCAGCGCCGGTGACTTTGCGAAGGTCAAACAGGCGCTGCAGGACGACGTCTCGGCATACAACCGCGTGCGTTACTACCTGACTCAGGTTGTCAGTCCGCTAACCGATCGGCAGCTGGCGACATATGTGGATCTGAAGGTGATCGGCCAGAAGATTCAGGACGCGATCACGCCGCCGCCACAGAGCGACGCGACCAGCCGGGCGCTGTCGATCTTCTCGAGCATCATCGGTGTCGCCAGCGGCCTGCCCGAGGTCGGCACCGTCGCCAGCGCGTTCAGCACCGTCCTCAGCGTCGCCTCGAAGCTGGCTGCTCCTGATGGTTCGCAGATCGGCGGCGACATAACCGCAAAGGTCAATGATCTGGCACCGCAGCTGGTGCAGCGGTTCGACGCCGCAGCGCGCGGCTTGACCGGGCTGACGTTGCTGATCGTCGGCGACGGCGGGAAGTTGACAGACATGGCCGCGCGACTCAACGACCCAGACTGGAAGCTGCCGGTGAATGCCCCGGCCCAGGCTGCGGACGCGATCCGCAAGGGTGCCGGACGCTGGTTCTACTCCGCGCTGATGCCGGCCGCATACGGGCTCTACCAGCTCCGCGGCGTGACCAGCGCCAACGGCTACGAGTGCCGCGTGAACGGCTACCAGCGAGTATTCAGGGATGAGCCGCCGAACGGGCAGGACCTGCAGACGCTCGGCTTCGGGCCGGGTGTGGCGCCGCAGCAATCCGTCCTCGCGCTCGGAAACGGCATCAAGTGGTCCGGCGCGCAGCCGTTCGCGCGGACACCTCCAGCGTCGCTGGTCGATCCCCTGTTCCAGCCCGCGGACCAGCCGATCAAGTATCCGGACGGCCTGGGCATGTACAGGCCGCAGTTCTTCTCGACGGCAAACTTCCCGATCCAGCAGGCGCCTGCGCACCGGGCCGATTGCGCCTGAGCCACCAGGCTACGCGAGCCTCAGCCCCAGGCCCTGGGTAACTCCGTCGCCAGCCGCAGCGTCGCCCGTTGCACACATCAGCGCGCTTCGAATCGTCCCACCCGGCGTCGTGGAACGTCACGGAACGAGCCAAAAACGTGAAGTCGTGCCGCTCGATTGCGCCCGCAAGCCCCACGACTTCGGCTGCTAACACGCCAACCTCGAAGCCACACCGCGGCGGAGCGGCGGCCATCGCTCACGTTACTTGAGAGGGGCGCCCTCGCCCGAGGGCGCCCCTCCAGACCGCCTGGCACTTGTTCAGCGCGCCGGGCGTGACCCCCCCGTGTGGCCGGCTGCGGAGTTACCCGCAGGATTCGTGTTCCGATGCCCGCTGTTGGTGCTCTGTGTGGTCGCCGCGGTCGCGACGCCACTCGCCGCCGGGCACCGTGCTGGGTAGCTCAGCAAGCATCCACTTTCACGACTCCTCCCTCCTCCTGTGGTTGGAACCGGCCGTGTGGTATGCCTACCCGCAATTCGTCGCGAATCACGGTTGCTCGCTAAGGGTGCCCCGAGCGCACCAGCCCCACGGCCCCATGGCGGCTGGGTTCATCTCCTATCCCGACCTAAGACGAGGCGCTGTTGGGCAGGCCGGCTGGGGTGTCGCGGAGCCGGCACGGACGCCCTCAATACCGCAGTGACCGCCTCACCGAGCAGTGATCACGTACTCCGGCGTGACTCCAGCCAAGCGGTCCACGGGGGCAAGGGCAAGCTGGCGAGCCCACTCGACGTCACGCAGACGCATTAGCTGCGCGCCGCGCCAGCCGGAAGACTCCACGAGCCGAACGAAGCCGGCGGGGGAGATATCACCACGTGGTGGTAGTGCGGCCTGGACTTCCGGCTGCGGCGTGTGATGTCCGGGTGGCATCCATCTTGCTCGCCGCAAGAGCCACCGTGCGCTACGCCGAATCCCCTCGGCGTAGTCCTTACCGGACCACACGCCCTCGAAGGCGATCAGGCCGCCGGGAGCGACCTGGCGCCAGGCCGCAAGCGCCTGCTCGGGCTCCGGCAGCGTCCAAAGCGTCAGCCGTTCCATCACCGCGTCGAAGGGGCCCGTAGGCGGCTCGTGGGCCGGCGCGCAAATGACCTCGATCTCGAGCCCTTCCTCGTCCGCAGCCCGCTTGAGCCGCGCCAGCATCGCCGAGGAGATGTCGAGCGCCGTGACCTCATAGCCCATCCGCGCTGCGGCGAGCGAGAGGAAGCCGGTCCCTGCCCCGATGTCGAGCAGTTTTCCGCCCACTGGCGGCAGCACGCGGGACAGCGTCGCCGCCCAGGCGGCGCGCTCAGCCGCCGACCAGGCCCCATGCTCCCTCGACTGGTCATAAGTAGCCGCGTCCTCGTCCCAGTATCGACGTAGGGCTTCCTCAGCACGTGCGCGGGAGTTAGCTGAACCATCGACTTGCAACGTCTCGGCCGGCGCGGTGGTGTGCACGGTCGTGTACCTCCTGCAGTCCGTCGGAGAACCCATCGGTGCCAGCGCGACGGGCTCACCCAGCCGATCATCCGCACGCTTGGCCGTCAGCATGGACTCAGCGTTCCTCATCGGGTTGAAGTCGCGGTTAGCGATCAATGAGAAAGCTTTCAGCCGTGCGCGGCGGACCTACGCCGTATCGTCGCCACGACGTCACCCAGGCACGGTGCGGAATGGCAGTCTGGGGCACCCGGGGGTATGCGATGAAGTTCTTGCGGCTGGTGCTCTCGATTCCGGGCCTGGTCGATCGCCGGCACGCCGCGTATCCCGCAGACACATTCCTGCTGGGAAGGGCACGCGGATGCCCGAATGGGTGCCCCGAAGGGCCGCCTTAGTCGTCGTAAAGCAGTGAGGACACGCTTTCGCCATACGCCGGGCTGGTCGGCTTCTGCCCGCGTAATAGCGCATCACGGTTAGCGGGCACCCCGAGCCGGGCTTCTCCTTCTCGAGGCATGAAACTGCCGCTGTGTGGCTCTGTCCGGGGCCGACCTTAGGTTCGGTTGATCCGGGACAGGGGCTTGTTTGGGAGAACGCAGACGGGTAGGCCGTTTTGATCGATGGGCTTCGAGCCCGGGCTTTTCGTTCGGCCGCCCCTGCGACTTGCCTGGATTGAGCCGTCGAGCTCGTATCGGTCTGTGTCGTTGTCCCGCTGGTTCTCCCGCACCACGTCAAGCGAGTTGTGGAGGTGAGTGGTGGGTTTGCCTAGATGGGTCGGCCGTGCGGTCGGCCTGGATGTGCATCGCGAGTTTTGCGAGGTCGCGATCTGTGAGGACGGGGAGGTTCGGTCGGCGGGCCGGGTGCCGGCGACGCCGGAGGGTATGAGCTGTTAGCGGAGAGTCTGTTGCCGTACGATCGGGTGGCGTTGGAGGTGACGGGCAGCTGCTGGGAGGTCGCCGGCTGCTCGAGCCGCATGTGAACCGGGTGGTGGTCGTCAGTCCGGATGACACTGGGATCTCTAGCGCGCGCGCGAAGACGGACAAGCTCGACGCCCGGGCGTTGGCGAGGCTTTTGTGGAAGGGTGAGCTTGAGGCGGTGTGGATGCCGGATGAGCGCTGCCGGGTCCTGCGGCGCCGTCTTGCTCGTCGCGAGCAGCTGATGCGTCGCGCACCCGGTCCAAGAACGAGATCCACGCGTCGCTTCAGCGTCGGCTGCAGGCCAAGCCGCCGTGCTCGGATCTGTTCGGCGTCAAGGGCCGCCAGTGGCTCGCCGAGCTGGAGCTGCCGCCGGAGGAGCGCGAGTCGGTCGACGCGGGGATGCGGCAGGTCGAGTTCCTGGACGCGGAGATCGAGGCGGTGGAGAAGCTGATCGCCCAGCAGGCGCTGTCTTGGCCGGAGATCCGCCGGCTGATGACCGTGCCCGGGGTCAACCTGATCTGCGCCGCCTCGTTTATTGCCGCCGTCGACGACCCCTACCGGTTCCTGACCAGCCGGAAGCTGGTCGCCTATCTCGGTTTGGACCCGCGGGTCAAGCAGTCAGGTGAGACACCGGCTCGCAGCGGGCGGATCTCCAAGCGCGGCTCGCCAATGGCGCGCTGGGCGCTGGTCGAGGCGGCCTGGACCGCGGTGCTGCAGCCGGGGCCGCTGCACGGCTTCTATGAGCGCACCAAGAACCGCCGCGGGCACGGCAAAGCGATCGTCGCGACCGCCCGGAAGCTCGCCGTCCTGTTCTGGTGCATGCTCACTAGAGGCGAGGACTACGCCCACCAACAGCCATCGCTGACCCGCAAGAAGCTCCGCCGCCTGGAGATCACCGCCGGCGCACCCAAGTACACCCGCCGCGCCGCCGGCATCTGGTCCACCAACGACCTGATGCGCACCGCGGAGCTCGAGCTCGCCCGCCAAGCCGAGACCTCATACAAGCGGATGGTCCAAGACCAGCTGGCCGGGGCACCGGCCAGAAAAGTGGGCGCGAGCGCGACACCGGAGCGCGCATAGGTTCAAGTCACTCACTAGAGGACACAAGTCGCGCGGCAGACCAGGCTCCTGACGTCTGCTCTTCGCTACGTCGTTCACCCGCGCCCACCAGCAACCTACCCGCCCCGACCACCCGCAACACAAGGAGGAACCCAGACCGCAAATACCGACCGCCGACTTGACTTTCATCGGTCGATCAAAGCGGCAGTCAGCCCGGGCGACGAAGCTACCGACTTCCCACGGCGGTGCACTGTGTCGCTGAGGTGCAGGACACACCGTTCAGGGCGGCGAACTTGCCCGGGGCGGAGGGTGGTTTCGATCGACCAGGTCGTTCCGTCCCAGCTTTCGGCCGAGGTCTGCGTGGAGCCGTTGGCGACCGTGCGTTCCCCGACCGCCTCGCAAGCCGTCGCCGAGGTACACGACAACCTAACAGTTTGGACACCGCCGGCGGCATGGGGAACGGTTGGAGTGCTCTGGATCGCCCAGCCCGTGCCGTCCCAGCTCTCGGCCAGCGGCTGGGTGACGCCCCCGCTGGTGTAGTGTCGTACCCGTCAGCGGTGCAGGCGTTGACCGCCGTGCACGACACACCCGACAGGCTGCTGCTGCTCGCGCCGCTCGGGTTCGGCGTGGTCTGGATCGTCCATGCTGTGCCGTCCCAGCGCTCGACAGCGTGTCGGGTGACGCCGCCGCTGATGTAGTTCCCGACCGCCGTGCACGCGCGTCACCGCCGTGCACGACACTCCCGACAGGCTGCTGCTGTCGCCCCGGTCGGGTTGGGGGTGGCCTGGATCGTCCAGGTCGTACCGTCCAGCTCTCGGCCAGCGTCGACTGAGTCCCGCTGCCGTTGGATCCCCCGACGGCGATGCACGCCGTGGTCGACGTGCACGACACCCCTTGCAGTTGTGCTGCTCGCGCCGGTCGGGTTGGGGGTCGTCTGGACCGCCCAGCTCGTGCCGTCCCAGCGCTCCGCCAGCGTCGCGATGATGCCGCGTGCCGCCAGCAGCGTCACCGACGGCGGTGCACCCGGTGGCCGACGTGACACGAGACCCCCGACAGGCTGCTGCTACTCGCGCCGGTCGGGTTGGGAGTCGTCTGGATCGTCCACGCCGTACCATCCCAACGCTCGGCCAGCGTCGAGTTGGCGCCGACGCTGTTGGCCGACTGTCCGGCGGCGGTACATATCGTCGTCGACAGGCACGACACCCCGTTCAGGAGCCTTGCTCGCCGGGCGGGTTGGGCGTCGGTTGGATCCCCCAGGCCGTGCCGTCCCAGCCTCCGCCAGGTCCAGCTGCAGTGGTGAAGGTTTCGGAGTCCGGTGGCGGGTCAGCCGTCGTGGAGCCAAACTTGCCGCTGGGACGAGTGCACCCATAGCCCCCACCGTTATTAGCCGAGGCGCAGAACACCCACCGATAGGTCGTTTTCGGCCTGAAGGCCCGTGACCTGCTGGGTCAACGCGATTTGCCCGTCGGCCCCTTCATCGGACCTTACACGGCCGTCTTTACGCTCGCCGACCGTGGGCCGCTAGCCGGCCAATACTCCCAATACCAGCGGCACGTCTCCCCCGAAGCGCAACTAGCCCGTGGAAGTAAGCGTCGCGGAGGCATCGGTGACATTCGTCGCTCCGGTCGTCTTGCCCGAACACGCGCTCAGCACCAGAGCCGCCCCGAACACCACCAACACCAGCGCCAGCCGTCGCATGACGACTCCTCTCTCCGCGAAGAAAGCCCAGCCTAATCCCACCGCCGAGGCAACGCAAAGCCTCCTGACCACTGCGGTCAGGGCGATGACAGCCCACATCGTGATCAAGCTCCCTGTCCCCGGCACGAGAGCCGCCTCCTTTGGGCTAGTTGCGACAGTCTCCACATCGGATTGTGCTCTCGGAGCGACGACGCTCCTCGGGACGGTTGGGACGGCGGCGATCAATTGGCAGTTATTGGCAGTCCCGCCTCCCAAGCGGCAGACACGGCCCTGGAGCGACGGGTCGCGTGAACGAAAAAGCCCCGTGTTTGCAGGGCCTTTGAGAGCGCGCCCGGCAGGATTTGAACCTGCGACCTTTCGCTCCGGAGGCGAACGCTCTATCCCCTGAGCTACGGGCGCGTGTGGGGATGCCCGGTACGGCGGGCAGATGGGAGCTTAGAGCCTGTGGAGATCGCGATCATCTCGGACACGCACATGCCGCGAGGCGCCCGGCGGCTTCCGGCGGAGTGCGTCGCTGCGCTGGCGCGAGCGGAGCTGATCGTGCACACCGGGGACTTTGTCGAGCTCTCGGTGCTGAGGCTGCTGGAGACGTACGGCCAGGTGGTGGCTGTCCACGGCAACGTCGATGAGCCGAGTCTGCGACGGATGCTGCCGCGGACGAGAACCATCGATGTGGCCGGGGCGACGCTGGGTCTGGTTCACGACGCTGGACCGGCGCGAGGTCGGTTCGAGCGGCTGCGGCGGCAGTTTCCCGATGCCGATGCGGTCGTGTTCGGGCATTCGCACCTGCCGCTGTACGAGCGGGCCGCGGATGGGTTTCAAATCCTCAATCCCGGCAGCCCGACCGAGCGCCGGCGGGCGCCCCATACGACGATCGGGCTCGGGCATGCTGAAGCGGGTCACATCGGGTTCGAACTGGTGCGCGTCGGCTGACAGACTGACAAGGCGATGGACCTATCGATCTTCTTTGCCGGCACTGGCGGTTCAATCCCGACGGCGCGGCGGGGCCTGCCGGCCGTGTTGCTGCGCCGGGGTGGGGAACGGATCCTGTTCGATTGCGGCGAGGGCACGCAGCGCCAGCTGGTCAGCTCCGCGGGCCTCGCTGACCTCGACGAGATCTTCCTGACCCACTTTCACGCCGACCACTGGCTGGGGCTACCGGGCATGCTGAAGACGTTCGATTTGCGGGGCCGTGAGCGGCCGCTGGTCGTGCATGGGCCGCCCGGGCTCAGCCAGCTGCTCACCGTCGCGCTCCGGGTGGCCGGGCGGGTGCGATTCGAGCTGGACATGGTCGAGCTGGCCATCGGCGACGTGCTTGAGCGCGACGGCTTCCGGATTGCTCCGGTGCCCGTGTCTCACCGCGTACCGGCGTACGGCTATGTGATGTTCGAGGACGAGCGGCCGGGAATGTTTGATCCCGATGTGGCGGCACGGCTGGGAGTCGCGCCCGGCCCCGACTTCGGGCGCCTCCAGCACGGCGAGATCGTCAATGGTGTGAGGCCGGAGCAGGTGCTCGGGCCCGCGCGGCCCGGGCGCAAAATAGTGATCTCGGGGGACACGACTCCGTGCGAGACCCTGCGGGTCGCGGCGCATCGAGCCGACGTGCTGGTGCACGAGGCGACGTTCGCGGATGACGAGCGCGACCGCGCGGCGGAGACGGGCCATTCAACCGCCGGGCAGGCCGCGACGCTGGCGCAGGAGGCCGAGGTCACGCTGCTGGCGCTGATGCACTTCTCGACGCGGTATCCGGTCGCTGTGCTCCGCGACGAGGCCAGGGCGATCTTCCCGGCCACGGTCCTGCCTCGGGACTTCGACTCGATCGAGGTGCCGTTCCCTGAGCGCGGCGCGCCCGAGCTCGTCCGCTGGGAGGGCGAGCGCGCCGACGCGCGTGAGGACACCGATGTCGAAACCACGGCTGAGCCTGCTGGGTGAGCACCGCTTCGCTTGACCGGATCGAGACGGCTCGCATGATCTGCGAGCGAATGGTGCCGGAGCACACTGAGGAGCTGACGGTGCTTCTGTGCGATCCGCGGGTGGCACGAACCCTGTGGCCCACGCCCGAGCCGCCGAGCGAGGCCGACGTGGCGGCGGGACTGGCCGGGAAGCTGGAGCACTGGGCGCGCTACGGGTTCGGCCTGTGGCTGCTGCGCGACCGGGCGACCGGCGAGATGGTCGGGCGCGGCGGACTGCAGCATACGTTCGTGGACGGGATGCACGAGATCGAGGTCGGGTGGGCGATCGTGCCCGAGCGCTGGAACCAGGGCCTGGCGACCGAACTGGCGCTGACCTCGATCGAGGTCGCGTTCGGGCCGCTGGCGCTCCCGCACGTGGTGGCATTCACGCTCCCGCACAACGCTGCCTCGCGGCGGGTGATGGACAAGGCCGGCTTTCGCTACGAGCGGGAGATCGTGCACGTGGGTCTGCCCCACGTGCTCTACAGCCGGCGGCCAGACGAGTAGCTGGTCCGAGCGGCCGCGCGGAGGCTATGGACCGCAGCCGACCCGCGCGCTCGCCGGGAGGCCATGAACCGCAGCCGACCCGCGCGCTCGCCGGGAGGATGTCCGATAAGCATGAATTATTCACACTTATCGGCCAGGCTCCGGGGTCCGAGGGAGGGGCGGGAGCCGCGTGCGGAGGAGGGCCCCGAGCCGAGGCGCCCCGAGCCGTGTGCGGAGGAGGGCCCCAAGCCGAGGCGCCCGAGCCGCGCCCGAGCCCCCACCGGGCCGCCCCACGGCCCGACCGCCGTCCCCGCTGCTACGCTCCCACCGTCGGCCCCTTTAACCAGGTCCCGAGAGGCCAGGAAGGAGCACGTTGACAGCCGCCACGGTCGTCCTCGACCGCGATGATATGCGCCGCACGCTGGTGCGGATCGCACACGAGATCGTTGAGAAGAACCCTCGTGGTCAGGTGGCGTTGGTGGGCATTCACCGTCGAGGGGCCGTGTTGGCGCAGCGGGTCCACGCCCTGACCAGCGAGCTGTTGGACACCGAGGTGCCGCTCGGGTTCGTGGACATCTCGTTCTACCGCGACGACCTGGCGATCCGGCCGAGTGCGCCGATCGTGCACGCCACGCAGCTCGATTTCCCGGTCGAGGGCCGGACGATCGTGATCGTGGACGACGTGCTCTACACGGGGCGCACCGTGCGGGCGGCGATCGATGAGGTATTCGACTATGGCCGGCCGGCGCGGGTGCAGCTCGCGGCGCTGATCGACCGCGGGCACCGCGAGCTCCCGATCCGGCCGGACTACGTGGGCAAGAACATCCCAACCAACCAGGACCAGCGCGTCAACGTCCGGGTGGAGGAGGTCGACTCCTTCGACGAGGTCACCATCGGCCCGGCCCCGGAGCCGAAGCGAGAGGCGGCCTAGGTGAACCAACTGGATGAGACAACCATGACGCGACGAGATGCCGTGGGCGGCGGTGGCGGCAGCGCCGGCCGGCCCGTGGGCGGCGGTGGCGGCAGCGCCGGCCGAGCCGTGGGCCGCCATCTGATCTCGATCGACGACCTCGACCGGGCTGGGATCGAGCGCATCCTGGACCGGGCCGAATCGTTTGCCGAGGTGTCAGGCCGAGACATCAAGAAGGTGCCGGCGCTGCGCGGGCGGACGGTGGTGAACCTGTTCTACGAAGCCAGCACTCGCACGAGTTCGAGCTTCGAGCTGGCCGCCAAGCGACTGAGCGCGGACGTGGTCAGCGTCCGCTCCGTGGGCTCAAGTGTCGACAAGGGAGAGTCGCTCAAGGACACCGTGCAGACGCTGTCGGCGTATGACCCGGCGGCGATTGTGATCCGCTCGCCCCATGTGGGCGCGGCGCAGCTCGTCGCCGGCTGGACGGAGGCCAGCGTGATCAACGCCGGGGACGGCAAGCACGAGCATCCGACCCAAGCGCTGCTCGACGTGTTCACGTTGCGGCACCGGCTCGGCTCGCTGGACGGCGTACGGATCTGGATCGTGGGCGACGTGATGCACTCACGCGTGGCTCGCTCGAACATCCTGGCGTTCACCCGGATGGGCGCGCGGGTGACAGTATGCGGTCCGCCGACGCTGATCCCCCGCGAGATCGAGGTGCTCGGGTGCCAGGCCGCAGCCACGCTCGACGGGCTGAACGAGGCTGATGTCGTGTACGTGCTGCGGATGCAGCACGAGCGGATGCGAGAGTCTTACGTGCCCTCGCTGCGCGAGTACGCCGCGCGCTACCAGGTCAACTCGGCCCGGCTCAGGGCGAACCAGGTGCTGATGCACCCGGGTCCGGTGAACCGGGGCGTCGAGCTTTCCGGCGACGCGATCGATTCTCCTCAGGCGCTGATCGGCGCGCAGGTGAAAGCCGGCGTGGCGGTGCGGATGGCGGTCCTCTACGAACTGCTGGTGGGCTCGCCGGTGCTGGCGGCCGTGGCGTGACGCCGCCGGCGGACAAGCTGTTCGTGCGGGAGCAGCCTCCGGCCGAGCTCCTAATCCGTCACGCGCATGTGCTCGACCCACGCAGCGGGCTGGATCAGCCACATGACATCCTGATCCGCCAGGGCCGGATCGCCGAGCTCGGCGAATCCGGCTCGCTGAGCGCTCCCGAGCCCGGGGAAACACTCGAGGCTGGGGGCAAGCATGTGTTCCCTGCTTTCGTCGATCCACACGTGCATCTGCGCACACCGGGACAGGAGTACAAGGAGGACATCGAGACCGGCACATCCGCGGCCGCCGCCGGTGGGTTCTGCGCCGTGGTGGCGATGCCCAACACGGCGCCCGTGATCGACGATGCGGCGATCCTGGGCTCGCTGATCCGAGAAGCCCGCCAGCAAGCGCGCGTGCCGGTCGGGTTCTTGGCCTCGATCACCCGGGGGCTGCTGGGGTCCGAGTTGACCGAGATGGCCGAGCTCCAAGACATCGGGGCGCTCGGCTTCACTGACGACGGCAAGCCGGTGGTGTCTGCCGGCATCCTGCGTAAGGCGCTGCAATACCAGCGCCTGAGCGGCGGCGTTGTGGCCTTGCACGAGGAGGACCCCGGCCTGTCCGGGGATGGCGCCATGCACGAGGGAGCCGTGTCCGCGCGGCTCGGAATCGCTGGGATCCCGTCGATCTCGGAATCCACGATGCTGGCCCGCGACGCGGCGATAGCCCGCTACGAGGAAGCCCGAGTGCATTTCCAGCACCTGTCCTGCTTCGAATCGGTGACCGCGCTGGCCGCCGCCAAGCAGTCCGGAGCCAAGGTCACCGCGGAGGTGACGCCGCACCATCTGGCCTTGACCGACGACCTCGTCCGCACGCTGGACAGCCGGTTCAAGATGAACCCGCCGCTGCGCGGCGAGGCCGATCGCCGCGCCTTGACGCAGGCGCTGAAGACGGGCCTGATCGATTGCATCGCGACCGATCACGCTCCACACGCCAGCCACGAGAAGGAAGTTCCCTTCGAGCAGGCTCCGATGGGGACCACGGGTCTGGAGACCGCGTTCGCGGCGCTGTACACGGAGCTGGTGCTGCAGGAAGAGCTCGACCTGGCCACGCTCGTCGAGCGGATGAGCGCCGGCGCGGGGCTGTACGGTCTGCCCAGCCCGAAGGTCGCTCCGGGCGAGCCGGCGAATCTATGCCTGGTCGACCTGGCCGCTCGCTGGGAGGTCGGCGCCCACGGGTACGCGAGTCGTTCCTCGAACTGCTGCTTCCACGGCGGAACGGTGTACGGCCGGATCCTGTTGACGCTGGCGGCCGGCACGGTGGTGTTCAGGGAGCGGATGCTCGCGGAGGCGAGCGCGCTCAGCAGATGAGCGCCGGTATGAGGATCAGCCGCCCCCGACTGGCGGCCTACGTGCTGCTGGAGGACGGCGCCCGGTTCGACGGCCTGGCCTGCGGGGCGGACGAGATCGCGGTAGGCGAGGTGGTGTTCACGACCTCGATGTCCGGCTACCAGGAGGCGATGACCGATCCCAGCTATGCGGGACAGCTGATCACGTTCACCTATCCGCAGATCGGCAACTACGGTATCTCGGGCGACGCGATGGAATCCGACCGCATCCACGCTCGCGGGGCGATCATGCGGGCGGCGGTCGACCGGGACGACGCTCCCGGCGCCGAACAAGGCTGGCTGGCCTGGTTGACGGACTGCGGCGTTCCGGCCATCACGGAGCTCGATACGCGGGCGCTGGTTCGCCACATCCGCGATCAGGGCGCGATGCGCGGCGGACTGTTCCCCGGCCATGTGCCCGAGGACCAGGCGCGCAGACTGATCGAACAGGAGCCCGCCATGAGCGGGCGAGATCTGGCCCGCGAGGTGGCGCCGCCCGAGCCGATCGTGCTGCCGGGAGCCGGGCCCAGGATCGCGATGATCGATACCGGCGTGAAGCTCTCGATCGTGCGCAACCTCCGCGAGCGCGGGGCGACCGTGGAGCTTCACCCCTGCACCGCCGGCTCGGAGCAACTCATGCGCAACGATCCCGATGCGATCTTCCTGGCCAACGGTCCAGGCGATCCGGCGGCGCTCGACTACGTGGTGAGCACTGTCCGAGAGCTGGTCGGCAAACGTCCCGTGTACGGCATCTGCCTGGGGCATCAGTTGCTGTGCCGGGCAGTCGGCCTGGAGACATACAAGCTTCCATTCGGCCACCACGGGGCCAATCACCCGGTCAAGGACGTGACCACCGGGAGGACCGAGATCACGAGCCAGAACCACGGCTTCGCCGTGCTGGGACCGGACGGCGCCCCGACGATCGACACCGACGAGCCGGTGCGCTGGGAAACGGACTTCGGGGCGGCCGAGCTCACCCACATCAACCTTTATGACCGGACCGTCGAGGGACTGGCGCTCAGAGACGCCCAGGGCGCCACGGTCCAATACCACCCGGAGGCAGGACCGGGACCGCACGACGCGCTGTACCTGTTCGACCGGTTCGTCGACGAGATCAAGGCCGCCGTCTGACCGTGCCCCGGCGGGACGACATCCACAAGATCTTGCTGATCGGTTCCGGACCGATCGTGATCGGCCAGGCCGCCGAGTTCGACTACTCCGGAACCCAGGCCTGCCGCGTGCTGATGGAAGAGGGCTACGACGTCGTGCTGGTGAACTCCAACCCGGCCACAATCATGACCGACCCTGAGGTCGCGACTCGGACCTACATCGAGCCGCTGCTGCCCGGGCCGCTGGCGCAGGTGATCGAGCGCGAGAAACCGGACGCGCTGCTGCCCACGCTGGGCGGCCAGACGGCACTGAACCTGGCCAAAGCGCTGCACGAGGATGGGACGTTGGCGGCCCACGGGGTCGAGCTGATCGGCGCCGACTACGAGGCGATCGACCGCGCGGAGGACCGGGAGCGGTTCCGGGACACGATGACCGAGGCCGGGTTGCGGGTGCCGCGGAGCGTGATCGCCCACGGCGTCGGCGATGCCCACGCCGCGCTCCCGGAGCTGGGTCTGCCGTTCATCGTGCGCCCGGCATTCACGCTGGGTGGGACCGGCGGCGGTGTGGTGCGGGCCGAGGCGGAGCTCGAGGCGGTGGTCGCACGGGGGCTGAAGGCATCGCCGATCGGACAGGTGCTACTGGAGGAGTCCGTGCTGGGATGGGGCGAATTCGAGCTCGAGGTGATGCGCGATCGGGCGGACAACGTGGTGATCGTCTGCTCGATCGAGAACCTGGACCCGATGGGGGTGCACACCGGCGACAGCGTGTGCGTGGCGCCGCAGCAGACACTGACCGACAAGCTGTACCAGGAACTGCGGGATCAGGCGATCGCCGTGATCCGGGCCGTCGGCGTCGAGACAGGCGGGTCGAACGTGCAGTTCGCGGTCAACCCCGACACCGACGAGATCGTGGTGATCGAGATGAATCCCCGGGTGTCACGCTCGAGCGCACTGGCCAGCAAGGCGACGGGCTTCCCGATCGCCAAGATCGCCGCCCGCCTGGCCGTGGGCTACACCCTCCAGGAGATCCCCAACGACATCACCAAGGCAACGCCGGCGAGCTTTGAGCCGGCGATCGACTACTGCGTCGTGAAGTGGCCCCGATTCGCGTTCGAGAAGTTCCCCGGGGCCGAATCGGACCTGACTACGCACATGAAATCGGTGGGCGAGGCGATGGCGATCGGGCGAACGTTCCAACAGGCGTTCGCCAAGGCGATGCGTTCCCGCGAGCTGGACGTCAAGCCGGCCTCCCCGCGGGAGCAGGCTCCGCTGCTCGAGCTGCTCGAGCAACCCGGCCCGGAGCGCTTCGATCACCTGCTCGAGGCGATGCGCCGGGGTGCCAGCCTGGACGAGCTGCACCGGCGCACCCACATCGATCGCTGGTTTCTGCACGAGCTCGCCGAGCTGGCGCACGATCCCGAGGCCCCGTTCAGCGGCGAGCGCACGTTCAAGTCGGTGGACACCTGCGCGGCGGAGTTCCCCGCGCGCACGCCGTACTACTACTCAGGCTGGGAGCGCGCGCCCGCGCAGGGCGAGATTCAGCGCGGCGATCAGCCGAGCGTCGTGATCCTCGGTTCAGGGCCCAACCGGATCGGCCAGGGAATCGAATTCGATTACTGCTGCGTGCACGCCGCGGAGACCGTGCGGGAGCTGGGGCGGGACGCGGTCATGATCAACTGCAATCCGGAAACCGTGTCGACCGACTACGACACCTCTGATCGCCTGTACTTCGAGCCCCTCACGCTCGAGGACGTGCTTGGAGTGTGCGCGGTCGAGCAGCCCGAGGGAGTGGTCGTGCAGTTCGGCGGACAGACCCCGCTGAAGCTGGCGGCGGGATTGCACGCCGCCGGGATGAACATCCTCGGTACCAGCATCGACGCGATCGACCTGGCCGAGGACCGCTCCCGGTTCGGTCCGCTACTCGACCGGCTCGGGTACAAGGCGCCCTCGTACGCCACCGCCCAGTCCGACGAGGAGGCGCTTCAGATCGCGCCTCAAGTCGGCTTCCCGCTGCTGGTACGACCGAGCTACGTGCTCGGGGGGCGGGCGATGGAGATCGTCTACAGCGTCGACGGGCTGAACGAATACCTGGACCGGGTGGGGCTGAGCCGACCCGAGACCGCGCCTCTGTTCGGTCACGGCTCCACGATCTACCTGGACCGATTCCTGGAGGACTCGATCGAGGTCGACGTCGACGCGCTGTGCGACGGCAACAGCGTGTGGATCGCAGGCATCATGCAGCACGTCGAGGAGGCCGGGATCCATTCCGGCGACTCCGCCTGTGTGCTGCCCCCCCATACGCTCGGTGCGGAGATGCTGGCGCAGATCCGCGAGCAGACCGAGGGGATCGCACGCGCCCTCGGTGTCGTCGGCCTACTGAACGTCCAGTTTGCGATTCACGGCGAAGAGGGTCTCCACGTGATCGAGGCCAATCCGCGTGCGTCCCGGACCGTGCCGTTCGTGTCCAAGGCGACCGGGGTCCCGCTGGCGAAGCTGGCCTGCCGGATCCTGCTCGGCGAGCGGCTGACCAATCTCGAGCTGCCGGCGCAGGCCAGCAACGCACATGTGTGCGTCAAGGAGGTGGTGCTGCCGTTCAACCGGTTTGCCGGAGCCGATGCGCTGCTGGGGCCCGAGATGCGCTCGACCGGCGAGGTGATGGGGATCGCGCGAGACTTCCCCACCGCGTTCGCCAAGGCGCAGGCGGCCGCCGGGGCGAGGCTGCCGAGCGAGGGAACCGTGTTCATCACGGTGGCCGACGGCGACAAGCCGGCCGCGACCGGAATCGCGACGCTCCTGCACGACCATGGATTCCGGATCGTGGCCACCCACGGAACCGCGCAGGCAATCCGCAAGATGGGCATTGTGGCCGACACGTTGTACAAGATCGGTGAGGGGTCGCCCCACGCTGTCGACTGGATCGAGCGCGGCGAGATCGATCTCGTGATCAACACTCCCGTGGGGACCGGAGCTCGCAGCGACGGCTACCAGATCCGGACCGCGGCGGTAGCGCGCGGCATCCCCTGCATCACCACGATGGCGGGGGGCATGGCCGCCGCCCGAGCCATCTCCGCCGCCCGGCGGGGCGAGCCGGAAGTGCTCTCGCTCCAGGAGGTACACGCGCACCGATTGAGCGAAGTCGGTTGAGCCGCCAGCGGGTGACAGCGCCGTTCGGTCGTCGCGCGGCCCGCGTGAGCGCGCGCGAGCGGCACGGGGCCTACGTGGTGCTGTGCTGCGAGGATCCCGACGGGCCGCGGCCGCAGGCGGGCCAGTTCTACATGCTGACGGCCGGTTCGCGGTGGGGTGGAGGGGCCGGGGAGCGCCCGTTCCTCCCCCGCGCCTTCAGCGTTCTGCGCGCGCCGCCCGGCGGCTTCGAACTGCAGTTCCTGATGGAGGATGTCGGTCCCGGGACGAAGCGCCTGTGCGAGCTCGATCGGGACGACGAGCTGCTGCTGGTGGGGCCGCTCGGCGTCGGCTTCGCTGCGCCCCGGGATGGCCGGCGACCGGTGCTCGTGGGCGGCGGGGTCGGGATCGCGCCGCTGGCGATCTGGCAGGACCAGCTCGGGGCCGGGAACACCGTGTTGCTGGGTTTCCGGGATGCCGAGCATGCCGCCGGCGCCGCGCTCCTGAGCGCACCAACTCTGGCCACAGATGACGGGAGCGTCGGGCATTACGGGCTGGTGACGGAGCTGCTCTCACCGGCGCTCGACGGCCACCTGGAGGTGTACGCTTGCGGTCCGCCATCGATGCTTGAGGCGGTGCGGGCGCTGTGCGCGGAGCACGATGTGCCGGCCCAGCTGGCGCTCGAATCGGGCATGGCCTGCGGCTTCGGGGCCTGCTTCGGGTGCGTGGTGGCAACGCGCCACGGCTATGTCCGGCTGTGCCTCGACGGGCCGGTACTGGATGCGCACTCGCTCGAGTCGGTGGGTGCCGAGTTGTGAGCATCGAGCTGTGCGGGATCGAGCTTGAGCACGAGGTGATCAACGGCTCGGGCACCTACGATGCAATTGCTGCCGCCCGGGCGTTCGGGCTCGAGCAGCTGGCCGCGCAGTTCCCGTTCGCCGCATTCGTTTCCAAGACCGTGACGTTGCGTGCGCGCGACGGAAATCCGCCGCCGCGCCTGTGGGAGGTCCCCGGCGGTCTGATCAACTCGATCGGTCTCCCGAATAAGGGCCTCGAGGGTTACCTGGCCGAGGATCTACCCGGGCTCGCCGAGCTGCCGGTGCCGCTGATCGTCAATGTGATGGGGTTCAGCCGAGACGAGGTCGCCGAGCTCGTGATCGCGTTCTCCGAACGGGTCGAGGTGGCGGCGCTGGAGCTCAATGTGTCGTGTCCGAACGTCGAGACAGGGCTCGTGATGGGCGCCGATCCGCGCGAGGTCGATGCCCTGCTGGAGCGAGTCCGTCCCCTGAGCGCGAAGCCGCTGATCGTGAAGCTGACTCCGAACGCGTCCGACGTGGCGGCGGTGGCACGCGCCGCGGCCGACGCAGGCGCCGGCGCGGTGTCGTTGATCAACACGATCCGTGGCATGTCGCTGCACCCGAGCACCGGGCGGCCGTGGCTGGGAGGCATCACCGGCGGTGTCTCCGGCCCAGCTGTGAAGGCGGTGGCGCTGGCGCAGGTGCACGCGGTGGCGGCGGCGGTGGAGATCCCGGTGATCGGCATGGGCGGGGTGCAGAGCGGTGCCGACGCACTCGATCTGCTGCGGGCCGGCGCGGCGGCGGTAGCCGTTGGGACCGAGAGCTTTCGCGACCCGCGAGCGGGTGCGCGGGTGGCCTCCGAGCTGGCCGAACTGCGCGCAAACCGCGGCAATTCGGAACCTGTACCGAAGGCCAGTATCTCGAAATCGTAATTTCCGTGCGATGGTAGTGACCGTCGTGGAAAACCCCCTGCAAACGCTGGCTATTGCCGCAACCATGCTCGACAATGCTCGACCTCAAGCTGAGGTCGAGTCGAATTCCGGCTATTTGTCTTGATCGCTCAGCGCCAAGATGTATAGTCGCCGCCCATGCCGCCGGTCAGTGAATCGCTGTCAAAGCCTGTGATTGCGCCGGAACGCTCTCTCGTGCAACGCATGGAGGCGCTCCAGCGCGCGAACGACATCAGAAGCCGTCGGGCTCAGCTCAAGAGGGATCTCAAGGCTGGCCGCCAGCCGATCCACGAGCTGCTGCTTGCACCTCCAGACTATCTGGAGACCGCGAAGGTGTTCGACCTTCTGTTGGCAGTGCCCAAGTACGGGCGAGTGAAGGTCAACAAGATTCTCTCGCAGTGCAGGATCTCGCCGAGTAAGACGATCGGCGGGCTCTCCGAGCGCCAACGGCGCGAACTGGTTGCGTTCATGCGGCGCCGCTGAAACGCGGCGCCGCCACAGCCAGTGGGTCATGTGTTCGTGATCACCGGGCCCTCGGGGGTGGGCAAGGGCACGCTGATCCGCGGCCTGCGAGAGCAGATCGGAGAGCTCGAGCTGTCCGTGTCGGCGACGACGCGCTCACCGCGGCCAGGTGAGCGTGACGGTGTCGACTACCACTTCCTCACGCCCGAGGAGTTCGATCGCCGGCTGGTCGCGGGCGATTTCCTGGAGCATGCGGTCTACTCGGGCAACCGTTACGGGACCCTGCGGTCCGAGGTCGAGCGGCGACTGAGGGCCGGCGTCCCGGTGGTGCTCGAGATCGAGACCCAGGGCGCCGGGCAGGTCCGGGCGGCGATGCCGGACGCGACGGCGGTTTTCATCGCCCCGCCGTCGCTGGAGGCGCTCAAGGCTCGCTTGGTCGGCCGCGGCACCGACAGCTCCGAGCAGGTGGAGAAGCGGCTCGAGACGGCAGAGCGGGAGCTTGCCGCCCAGACCGAGTTCGAGCACGTCGTGGTCAACGACCGGCTCGAACGGGCGACTGAGCAGCTGGTGTCGATCGTGCACCGCGCGCTGGCGGATAGCGACGCGGCGGCGGGCCGCTAACCTTGTCTGACCCGAGGAAACGGACTGAACCTTGATCTCACCACGAATCGACAAGCTGCTTGAGCACGTCGACTCCGACTACGCCAGCGTGATCGTCGCCGCAAAACGCGCTCGTCAGATCAACTCCTACTACCACAACCTCGGCGAGGGCACGTTCGACGAGTTCCCGCCGCCGATGGTCGACACCCGGTCCAAGAACTACCTGACGATCGCGCTCGAAGAGGTCGCTCAGGGCAAGCTCAAGTACCACTACAGGTAGGGCGTCCCGCCATGGCCCTGTTGCTCGGCGGCTACCGGCGGTAGGGGGAGAGCGTGGCCCGCGTGCTGCTTGGAGTCAGTGGCGGAATCGCCGCCTACAAGGCGCTCGAGACCGCGCGGCTGGGGGTCAAGGCCGGCCACGCCCTACGGGTGGTCCAGACACCCGCCAGCCGGCGGTTCGTGGGACAGGCCTCGTTTGAGGCGATCACCGGAGCTCCGGTGCTGGTCAGCGAATTCGAGCCCGATCCGGCGCGCGGCGCGTATCCCGGCGAGCCGCTGCCCGAGCGGGCGCCGATCAGCCACCTGGCGCTGGTGGCGCGCGCCGAGGCGTACCTGATAGCGCCGGCGACGGCCAACACGCTGGCCAAGCTGGCCCACGGTCACGCAGACAACCTGGTGACGACGGCCGCGCTGGCCGCCGCCTGCCCGGTCGCGGTGGCGCCGGCGATGAACAATCACATGTACCGGCACCCCGCGACGCAGGCCAATCTGGACGCGCTGTCGGCGCGCGGCGTCACGATCGTCCCGCCCGGATCGGGGGAGCTGGCGTCACACGGCGAGTACGGCATCGGCCGGCTGGCCGAGCCCGCGGCACTGCTCGAGGCCTGCGAGTCGCTGCTGACCGCGCCGACCCTGAGCGGCGTGCGCGTGCTGGTCACGGCCGGAGGCACGCGCGAACCGATCGACAGCGTCCGCTTCATCGGCAACCGCTCATCCGGGCGGATGGGGCTTGCGCTCGCGGCCGAGGCCTCGCGCCGGGGCGCGGAGGTCACGCTGATCGCCGCCAATGTCGAGATCGCGCCGCCCGGCGGGGTGCAGGTGGTCGCGGTCAACACCGCCGCGGAGCTCGGAACTGCGTGTCAACAGCGATTCGACGACTGCGATGTGCTGTTGATGGCGGCGGCCGTCGCGGACTTCCGGCCCGCGAGCCCGGCCGGGGGGAAGCTCAAGAAGGATGCCGGTCCGCCCGGCCTGGAGCTCGAGCCCACCGAGGACGTGCTCAGCAGCCTGTCCGCGAGGCGCCGGCCAGAACAGGTACTGGTCGGATTTGCGGCAGAGCATGGCGAGAACGCGCTCGGCTACGCCCGGGACAAGCTCGAGCGCAAGCGGCTTGATGCGGTCGTGCTCAACGATGTCTCGATCTCCGGGATCGGCTTCGACGCGGCCGAGAACGAGGTGACGATCGTGGGTGTCGACGGGACCGAGCGGCCGGTCCCCCGGGCTCGGAAGGATCGCGTGGCCGGCGTGGTCCTCGACGAAGTAGAGCGACTTCGTTCGGCACGGAAGGAGGACGGTGGAGCCCTCAGAGCAGACGCCCGTAGCACCGCAGGAGTCTGACGCGCTCGCCGCGGTCGCCCGGCGGATCGCGGAGAACATCAGCCGAGCTGTCCAGGTTCGGCGCGACACGCTCGATCACCTGATGGTGGCCCTGATCGCTGAGGGCCACGTGCTGGTGGAGGACTACCCGGGTGTGGGCAAGACGGCGCTGGCACGCGCGCTGGCGCGCTCGATCGACTGTCAATTCGCCCGCGTGCAGTGCACCTCTGATCTGCTGCCGGCCGACGTCGTGGGAACGAATGTCTATGACCAGCGCGAGCAGCGCTTCGAGTTCCGCCCCGGCCCGGTGTTCGCGAACATCGTGCTGGTCGACGAGATCAACCGCGCCTCTCCGAAGACGCAGTCGGGACTGCTCGAGTGCATGCAGGAACGGCGGGTCACGGTCGACGTGCAGACGCACGAGCTCGCCCGGCCGTTTCTGGTGCTGGCGACCCAGAACCCGATCGAGTACGAAGGCACCTATCCGCTGCCCGAGGCGCAGGTCGACAGGTTCATGGTGCGGATCTCGCTGGGCTACCCGGACCGCCGGGCCGAGGCCGGGATGCTGGCCGACCACGAAGCCGGTGACCGAGTGCTGACGCTGTCGGCCGTGGCCACGGCGGCTGACGTACTGGCCGCCCAGGACGCTGCGGCGCGGGTGCGGGCCACCGAGCCGTTGCGGGACTACGTCGTGCGTTTGCTGTGGCGCACGCGCGAGGACCCCCGCGTTGATCTGGGCGCGAGTCCTCGCGCGGGCCTGATGCTGCTCCGAGCCGCCAAGGCGCACGCGATGGCGCACGGGCGGGACCACGCCCTCCCCGACGACGTGCAGGCGCTGGCGGTGCCGGTGCTGGCCCACCGGCTGGTACTGGCTCCGGAAACGCCGCGGGATGCGGGGCGCGACGTGATCGCCGACGCGGTCTCCTCGGTCCGGGCCCTGTGAGGAGGGCGGAGCAGCGGTGAGGCGAGCGGTGGGCGTGGCGGCCGGCGGAGTGGTTCTGGTCCTGACCGCGTTCACGTTCGACGCCGCGCCGCTGCTCGTGGCCGGGATCGCGTTCACCGTCCTCGGCCTCGGTGTGCCCGCCTGGGTGTGGTTGAGCGCCAGGCAGGCTACCGTCCGGCGCGAGCTGCTCCGGGATCGGGTGATCGAGGGCGAACAGTTCGAGGCCACGATCGAGGTCAGGCGCGGGGTTCTAGCCCTCCCCGGGGCCGAGCTTCACGATCCGCTGGCACCCTCGCCGGTCTCGCTCAGCCTGCCGCTGTCGCTGCTGCACGGCGGCCGGACGACGAGCGTCCGGATCGTGAGCCGGTTCGCGCGCCGGGGCCTGCTGGTGCTCGATCCACCGCAGCTGATCGTACGCGACCCACTCGAGCTGGCCCAGGTGAAGCGACCGGGGACCGGGCGCCGCCAGGAGCTGCTGGTGCTGCCCTACACCGAGCCGGTGCAATGGAACCAGCGCCGGCGCGGCCGGCACCCTGAGCGCGCCGGCGGTCGCACCCCCGGCGATCCGCTGGCGGCGGTGGACATTGACGGCCTGAGGCCCTACCAGCGAGGGACGCCGGCGTCGCGCATCCACTGGCCGGCGCTGGCCCGGGGCGGCGAGCTGCTGGAGCGCCGGCTGCGCGCCGACGGTGACACGCGGCCGCTGGTCGTACTGGACGCGCGCTGCTCGGGCCCGCCGGAGCCGCTCGACGCCGCGGTGCGGGCGGCAGCGTCGCTGACCCGAGAGCTGGCCCGACTGGCCGGCTGCCGGCTGCTGCTGCCGGGCGATCGCCGGGCGCTGACGATCGAGTCCGATCTGGTCAGTTGGCCGGCGGCCCACGCGCGACTGGCGCTCGTCGAGGGCGGCCCGGGGACGCGGGCACCGATGCTGGACGCCGCCACCCGACTGGGCCCGGTGTTCTACGTTGCCGCGCGGCCGGTCGATCGGCTGCCGCCGGCCCTGACCGGCAGCGGTCGCGCGGCCGCCCTGCTGGTCGTGCCCCACGGTGTTCGGGGGGTGCCCGGGAGCACGCCCAGCTTCGAAGTCGCGGGCTGCTGTGGCTACCTGCTCAGAGCCGGCGCGTTCTCGAACCAGGAGCGCGTGGCATGAGCGTCGGCACCGGCACCGCTCATGCGCGTCCGACGTCTGTGCTCGTGCCCGCCGGCGCGGGCCAGGTCCGCCCCGGCCGGCTGTCCGGGGCCCTGGTCGAGCGGCCGCGAGTGCGGCTGGCCGCGTTCGCCGCGCTGGCACGTGTACGGCGCGATTCGCTGGGCGACGCTGCTGAGCCCAGGTCCGGGCTGGCGGCTGGTGGGCCTATTGGGGGTCGCAGTCGGGCTGGCGGGCGTCGGCTCCCGGCTCGAGCGATATCGGACTGCTTGGCTCGCCGTGCTTGGGCTCGCAGGCGCGCTCGTGGGCCTGGCCATCGCGGGGATCCCGGTGCGCTGGATCACACACCTGCGCATCGAAGTCACGGCGAATGCGGTGGGACTCGGCGTGTCAGCGCTCCCGCGCGCGCTGGTGCCCTACAACGGCGTCAACCAGTGGCTGCGGATGGTGATCGTGAGCGGGGCCGGCGCGTTGCTGCTCGCCGCCGGGCTGCTGCTCGCCTCGGCGCCACGGCCGCTGAGCGACGCGCGCCGGGCGGCCACCGCCGTGCCCCTGGTGGCGCTGGCAGTGGTTCCCTCGACGCTCGTGCGCCCGGCGCTGCCGTACGTGCAGGGGCTGATCCTGTTCGTGCTGGTGGCCGCGTTCATGTGGGGCGAGCGGCTGCACACCGGCGAGCTGGGCATCGCCGGCGGGCTGGCGGCCCTGGCGGGGGTGGCCGGAATGGTGGCGGCGCCCCGGATCGAGTCACATTCTCCCTGGCTCAACTACGAGGCGCTGGCGGGCAATCTGGCACCGGCACACATCGAGGCGTTCGACTGGACTCAGCGCTACGGCCCGCTGCACTGGCCCAGACAAGGTCGCGAAGTGCTCGATGTCCAGGCTCCGCACGGGGATTACTGGAAAGCCCAGAACCTCGACGTGTTCGACGGCCGGGGGTGGGTCAACGCCAGCGTCGAGGCGTCCGATGCCCAGGACACGGTCGATCCGGTCAACCTGGACCGGTGGACGCAGACCTTGCACGTGACGCTGCGGGCGATGCGGACCACCAGCGTGATCGCATCGGGGCTGGCATCCGCGCCAGAGCACACCGACCAGTCGCTGAGCGCGGGCGACAGCGACGGCACCTGGACCGTGGCCGCCGGTCTCGGTCCGGGTGACAGCTACACGGTCAGCACGTATGACCCGCATCCCTCACCGGCGCAGCTGGCGACGGCCGGAACAAACTACCCGGGCGCGATCCTGCCCGCGTACGTGTCGCTGTCCGTCCCGCAGGGCAATCACCCGGCGCCGGCGGCCCCGGCTCCGGCGCTCACCTCGACCGTGACGTTCGCTCCGTTCGGCGTGGCCGGGGCTGCGCCCTACGGCAGCTCCACCAGCTTAGGCGCCGCCGTACTCCGGGCTTCGCCATACGCCAGAACCTACGCACTAGCCCAGCGCCTGGCCCGCGGAGCCGCCACGCCGTACGAGTACGTGCTCCGTGTGCAGCACTACCTGCAGCGGGGTTACCGTTACGACGAGCAGACGCCAAACGCCGAGTACCCGATCGAGACGTTCCTGTTCAAGACCAGAGCCGGGTACTGCCAGCAGTTCGCCGGAGCGATGGCGCTGCTGTTACGGATGGGGGGCGTGCCGGCGCGCGTCTCGGTGGGCTTCACCCCCGGGAGCTACAACACCACCACGCACGCGTGGGTGGTCAGCGACGTCGACGCGCACGCCTGGGTTGAGGTCTGGTTTCCGCACTACGGCTGGATCCGGTTCGACCCCACGCCGGCCGTCGACCCCGCGCTCGGGGGACACGTGCCGCTGCCGGCGATCAAGAGCACCGGCAGCGGCTCATCGAGCTCGGGCCCGACTCCGCACGGGCTTCGGTCCGGCACCCCGGCCGCCGCCAGCCGTCCCCACGGTGGCGGCGGTTCGTCGGTGGCGCCGTTCGCGGCGCTGGCGGTGGTCCTCGGGCTGCTGGCCGTGGCGCTGCGGGCGACCGTTCGCTTCAGCGAGCCGAGCGGCGATCAGCTGCTGGGCGAGCTCGAGCGCGCGCTGCGGCGCTCCGGACGTCCGATCGGCGCGGGCACGACGCTGGCCGCTCTCGAGCAGCGGTTCCGGAGCTCGGCGGAGGCGGCCGCGTACATCCGCGTGCTCCGGCTGGCCCGGTATGGCGGCGCCGACCAGCGACCATCACCGGCTCAGCGCCGGGCGTTGCGGAGTCAGCTGCGGGCCGGCCTGGGCTTCCAGCGGCTTCGCCCGGGCACTGTGGGCGCTGCCCCCGCGCCTGACCGTGCGGCGTCCCGTGCCGAGCCCATAGGCCCGGGGCCTACACTCCATCTGATGGACGACGTCTACGAACTGTTTCGCCGAGGGACCGAATTGCTGGAGGCCGGCCACAACCACCAGGCCACGATCCCGCTCTCCCGAGCCCGTGACCTGGCGCCGGACAAGACATCGATCCGCGAGGCCCTGGGGCGAGCCCTGTTCCACGCCCAGCGATACGAACAGGCCGCGGCGGAGTTCGAGGCCGTGATCGAGCGCGCGCCCACGAACGACTATGCGTTGTTCTGCCTCGGGCGCTCGCTTCAGCTGCTCGGACGTCATGCCGAAGCCCGCAAGCCGCTGGCGCTGGCCGCCTGCCTGCAACCCGGTCGTCGCGACTACCGGATCTATCGCGACCGGGCTCGCGCGGCGGCCGCTCGCTCCTAGCTGCCCGCCCCACGGGTCATAGGGCTGGTGCTACCCTGGAAAGCACAGCTTTGGCGCCGGGCGCTTCCCGGTGGTAGTACCCGGAAGTGGGCGCTGGCCCGCTTTTTTTATACGCCCCGACGGAGGAGACCGTGAGTGCACTGCAGACCGAAATCGAAAGCCGGCTCGCAGCCAGCGAGCCGGAGGTCGAGGTGCTGCTTGCCGAGGTCGTCTCGGGTACGACGTTGCGCCTGTTCATCGATCACCCGGAGGGCGTGACGCTCGCGCTCTGCGAACGGGTGTCCGGCCTGCTCGGCGACTACCGAGAGCGCTACGCGCTCGAGGTGTCCTCGCCCGGCCAGGACCGTCCGCTCACCAAGCCCCAGCACTACAGCCGCTTCCTCGGCCGACACGCGCGCCTGCGACTGCGGGAGGCGGCAGACGGTCACAAGAGTGTGACCGGCGAGCTGGTGGGTGCTTCCGAGGAGGATGTGACGATCGCCGCCGGCGGCGCGATCGTGACGATCCCCTACGAGCAGATCGCCCGCTCCAATCTCGTCCCGGGAGACTGAGTCATGTCCAGAGAGATCGTTGAAGCCGTTCGAGGATTGGCCGCGGAGAAGAACATCTCCCAGGAGAAGCTGATGGAGGCGCTGGAGGATGCGCTGCTATCGGCCTACAAGAAGACCCCGGGGTCGGCGCCGTACGCCAAGGTGGAGATGGACCGTGACAGCGGCGACTTCCGCGTCTGGGAGCTGAAGATCCCGCCCGAGCTCGAGGAGCAGCTGCTGGTCGAGGCGACCACCGATCAGCAGCCCACCGTAGATCCCGAGACGGGCGAGATGCGCGAGCCGCCCGAGCCCGAGATCGACCTCGAGAAGCTCAAGGAGTACGAGGACCAGATCGAGACTGAGGACGTGACCCCGGACGACTTCGGCCGGATCGCGGCACAGACCGCCAAGCAGGTGATCCTGCAACGGATCCGCGAGGCGGAGCGAGACATGATGTTCGAGGAGTACCGGGACCGAGTTGGGGAGCTGATCACCGGCATCGTGCAGCAGTCCGACTCGCGCTACACGCTCGTGCAGCTGCGCGAACGGGTCGAGGCGTTGCTGCCGAAATCCGAGCAGGTCGACGGCGAGCGTTACGACCATTCACAGCGCATCAAAGCGGTGATCAAGGACGTGTCCAACTCGACCAAGGGTCCGAGCATCATCGTGTCCCGGCGCGATCCGGAGCTGATCAAGTCGCTGTTCGAGCTCGAGGTGCCGGAGATCGCCGACGGGCTAGTGGAGATCACCGGCGTCGCGCGCGAGCCGGGTTACCGCTCCAAGATTGCGGTCGTCTCTCACGTCGATGGGGTTGACCCAGTGGGCGCCTGCGTGGGGCCGCGCGGCTCGCGAGTGCGGATGGTCGTTTCCGAGCTACGCGGCGAAAAGATCGACATCATTCCCTACAACGACGAGCCGGCCCGGTTTGTGGCCAAGGCCCTGTCGCCCGCGCGCGTACGCGAGGTGCTGGTCGACGACGCCAACAAGCAGGCCACCGTGATCGTGCCGGACGACCAGCTGTCTCTGGCGATCGGCCGCGAGGGTCAGAACGCCCGGCTGGCCGCGCGGCTCACCGGCTGGCGGATCGACATCCGTTCCGAGACCGAGTTCGCCGCCGAGGAGGCCGAGCACGGTTACGATGAAGAGGAGGCGCAGGGCCGCTGTGCGGCGATCCTGTCCAACGGCCGCCGATGCCCGAATGCCGCGCTGCCCGGCTCGAGGTACTGCGGCATCGAGGCGCATCAGGCGCTGGCGGACAAAGCCACGGACCAGGTGGCTTCGGAGGGGGCTCCGGAGGCGTCCCCCTCCGAGCCCGAGGCGGCGGAACCCGCCACGTCTGAGGCCCCGCGCGCTGCCGACTCCAATGGGGAAGCCTCTGCGCCGCCCGATGGCGTTGCCTCCCCACCCGAGACTGAAGCGCGCCGGGCCTCGGACGCGGAGGGCTCCGGCGGTCCTACACTGGGAGTCGGATGAACAAGCGTGTACATGAGATCGCCAAGGAGCGCGGACTTCCGGCCAAAGAGGTGCTGGCGAAGCTGAAGGCTGCCGGGATCGAGGTAAAGGCTGCCTCGTCCAGCGTGGATGAGGCTGTAGCGCTGCGCGCGCTGGGCAACGGCGACAGCGCCAAGGGCCCCAACGCCCAGCAGCCGGCCAACCAGGCCTCGGACGCGGAGGCTCCCGCGGCGGCCAAGTCGGCATCGCAGCCGGCGGCCAAGGCCTCCCCGGACGACGACCGGCCCCCGGCCCCGGACGGCGATCAGCCCCGGGCGGCGGACGGCGACGGCGAGCGCCCGGCTCCGCGGCCGGAGCACAAGCGCCCCACGCGTGACTCACTCCAGGGCGAGCGCGCGCCGGGCACGGCCGGAGGACGCCGCCGCGTGGTCATCGACTCTCAGGCCTCGAGGCGCGCCTCGGGTGGTGCTCCGGCGCAATCCAACCCGCCTCGCCGGCAGCGGCGAGGACGCCGCCGCCGCGGTGTCTACGACGAGGAAGCCGAGTCGCGGCCGGCGGCGCGCACCGCGCTGGCCGAACCGGACGCGGTTCAGATCAACTCCGGGTCGACGGTCAAGGATGTAGCCGAGTATCTCGCCGTTCCCGTCCCCGAGGTCATGAAGAAGCTGATGCTCCTGGGCGAGCGGGCCACGATCACGCAGACGCTGTCCGACGAGGCGATTGGGATCCTGGCCGCGGAGCTGGGCAAGGATGTGCAGATCGTCCACTCCGAGGACGAGACGATTGTCGAGCCGGTGTTCGAGGATTCCGACGAGCAGCTGGTCGAACGCCCGCCGGTGGTGACGATCATGGGGCACGTCGACCACGGCAAGACCTCACTGCTCGATGCCATCCGCGAGACTCGGGTGGCGGCGGACGAGGCTGGCGGCATCACCCAGCACATCGGCGCCTATCAGGTCGACCACGGCGACAAGCGGATCACGTTCCTGGACACGCCGGGCCACGAGGCGTTCACGGCGATGCGAGCCCGCGGGGCGAAGGTCACCGACATCGCGGTGATAGTGGTGGCCGCCGACGACGGAGTCAAGCCCCAGACCCAGGAGGCGGTCGACCACGCCAAGGAGGCCAGCGTCCCGATCCTCGTCGCGGTCAACAAGGTCGACAAGGAGGGCGCGCAACCGGATCGGGTTCGGACCGAGATGACGCAGCTGGGCCTCCAGCCGGTCGAGTGGGGCGGCGACAACGAATTCGTGAATGTCTCGGCCAAGACCAAGGAGGGCCTCGAGGAACTGCTCGAGACGATCCTGGTGATGGCCGAGGTAGAGGAGCTGCGGGCCAACCCGGATGCGCCCGCGTCGGGAACCGTGATCGAGTCCAAGCTCGATCCCGGGCGTGGTCCGGTGGTGACGATCCTGATCGGCCGCGGCACGCTCGAGATCGGCGATGCCGTGGTGGCCGGCGCCAACTGGGGCCGCGTCCGCGCGATGAGCGACTTCCTCGGCAACCGGGTGGCGCAGGCGCTCCCGGGAGAGCCGGTGGAGGTGCTGGGATTCGACGGTGTACCTCAGGCCGGTGAGCGGGTGCGGGTCGTCGAGCACGAGCGGCGTGCGCGCCAACTCGCGGGCGAGCGCGCGACCCGGCTCAAGACCGAATCGCTGGCGCGGCGCGCCGGCAAGCGCGTGTCGCTCGAGGACATCTTCAAGACCGGCCTCCAGGAGCTCAACCTCGTGCTCAAGGCGGATGTCGCCGGTTCGCTGGAGGCGATCGAAGACGAGATCGCCAAGCTGCCCCAGGAGGAGGTATCGGTGGGCGTGATCCGCAGTGCGGTTGGCGCGGTCACCGAGTCCGACGTGATGCTGGCAGCGGCGTCCGACGCCGTGATCCTCGCCTTTAACGTGCGCCCGGTGGGCGACGCCCGCGCGGTGGCAGAGCGCGAAGGCGTCGAGATCCGCCACTACTCCGTGATCTACCGGGCGATCGAGGACCTGCGCAGCGCGATGCAGGGCATGCTCGCACCGGAGGAGGTCGAGGAGGCACTGGGCACGGCCGAGGTGCGACAGACGTTCCGGGCCTCGCGCGTGGGCACGATCGCCGGCTCGCACGTGATCGAGGGCAACATCACCCGCGGCTCGAAGGTGCGGCTGGTCCGCGACGGGACCGTCGTCTACGACGGCGAGATCGCCAGCCTGCGGCGGTTCAACGACGACGTCCGCGAGGTAGCCACCGGATTTGACTGCGGGATCGTGCTCCGGGATTACGCCGATATCAAAGAGGGCGACGTGCTCGAGACCTACGCCACGCGTCAGGTCGAGCGCGAGCTCGCCTGAGCGGTGAGGCATGGACAACAGCGGCTTCGTCGCCGTGCTGGTGATCGACCTGCACTTTCCCGAGGCGGGAAGTCTCAAGAGCAAGCGCAAGGAGCTGTCGTCGCTCAAAGCGCAGCTGCATGGGCGTCTCGGTGTCGCGGTCGCGGAGACCGACTACCAGGATCTGTGGCAGCGCGCCCGATTGACTGCCGCGCTGACCGGGCCCTCGCCGGGGACGCTGACCGCAGCCGCGGACAAGGTCCAGCGGTGGCTGGACGCTCGCTGCCCGGCCGGGGTAGGCGTCCAACGGGCTTTGGTGTCCGTGGAGGAGCTGCTGGGCGACTTACCCACTGCGGGCGTGGGGGGATAGGATGGCCCGAGGACGGATGCGGCGCGTCGATGAGGCGGTGCGCGCTGTCCTCAGCGATGCCATCGCCAGAGACCTGCAGGATCCCCGCGTCGGTTTTGTGACGGTGACCGGAGTCAAGACAAGCCCAGACCTGCGGCACGCTCGCGTGTACGTGAGCGTTCTGGGAGACGAGCACAGCCGCGAGGCGAGCCTGGAGGGACTGCGCTCGGCCCACGGCTTCCTGCAGGGGGCGCTGGCCTCGCAGCTGACGCTCAAGCACACCCCGACGCTGACCTTCGAGTACGACGAGTCGATCGACCGCGGCATGCGCATCAGCCGGCTGCTTGCGGAGCGCGATGACTGAAAACGGCGACCGCTCCAGTCGCGAGCAGGTTCTCGACGAGCTGCGGACCGCTGACAAGCTGATCGTCGTCAGCCACGAGAACCCCGACGGCGACGCGCTCGGATCTCTGATCGCGATGCAGAGCATCCTCACCGCGATGGGCAAGGACTGCGTGATGTTCATCGACGCGAGCGAGTTCCCGCTCCCGCACGAGTATCTCTTCTTCCCGCTGACCGGGCTGGTCAGCGCGCCCCCCGATGACCTCGATCAGCGCACGATCGTGTTCCTGGACTGCGGCAACCTCGAGCGGAATCCGGCCGAGGCGCTGCAGCGCCCGGGCGCGCACATCCTCAACATCGACCATCATCACGATAACACCCATTTCGGGACCGTGAATCTGGTGCTGCCCGAGGCATCCTGCACCGCCGAGATCGTGTGGGACCTGATGCAGGGACTCGGGGTCCAGCCCTCGCTCACGTGCGCCGAGGCGTTGTACGTGGGCCTGATCACCGATACCGGTCGCTTCATGTACCAGAACACGGGCGTCCGGGCGCACCTGATGGCGGCGGATCTGATCATGGCCGGCGTCGACGTCCACGGGATCTACCGCCGCGTGTACGAAGGGGTGCCGTACGGGAAGCTGGCGCTGCTGGCTCGCGGTCTGGCCAACGTACGTCGCTACGACGGAGGACTGCTCACGGTCACCGCGCTGCGAGCAAAGGACTTCACCGAGTCCGATGCCGAGGAGAGCTACTCGGAGGGTGTGATCGATCACCTGCGTGCAGTCCAGGGGACCGCCGTGGCGGCGCTGATCCGCGACCGCATGGGCGACACGGACTCAGAGCGGCTGCGGAAGGTGTCGTTGCGTGCCAGTGACGACCGCGTCGACGTGTCGCGGATCGCCCGCGCCCAGGGGGGTGGGGGACACCGCCAGGCGGCCGGGTTCACCACCGCACTGGAATGGGACGAGCTCGTCGAGTTCCTGCGTGCGGCCGTCGAGGAGCAACTAGCCGCAGTCACGTGAACGACGGCGTCGTTCTGTACGACAAGCCGGCCGGGATCACATCCGCCGACGTCGTCGCCCGGGTGAGGCGCGGCCTCGCCCGCCCGACCAAGGTGGGGCACGCCGGCACCCTGGATCCGTTCGCCACCGGCCTACTGTTGCTGCTGATCGGCCGCGCCACCCGCGTGCAGCGGTTCCTCATGGAGCTTCCAAAGACGTACGTGGCAACGGCGCGGTTCGGGGCGGTGTCGAGCACCGGCGACCCGGAGGGCGAGATCGTGGAGACGGGCATCATCCCCGACGGAGAGCTGTCGCTGCCCACGGGACACCTGCGTCAGCGCCCACCGGCATTCTCGGCCGTCAAGGTCGGGGGCCGGCGGGCGTATGCACTGGCGCGCGCCGGAGTCGAGGTCGAGCTGGCCGAGCGCGACATCGAGGTGTACCGGTTTCAGGAGCGATGGCGCGAGGGGGAGCGCAGGGAATTTTTGATCGAGTGCTCGTCGGGTACGTATGTACGCAGCTTGATCGCCGATCTCGGCGATGCCCACTGCGAGACGCTGCGCCGCACGCGCATCGGTCCGTTCGACGTCGCGGACGCCGACTCGGAAGAGATGTTGCCGCTGAATCGGGCGCTGGCCTATCTGCCGGAGGTGAGACTCGACTCCGAGATGGCCCGCCACGCGGCTCACGGTGCCCCGGTGGCGGGCAGAGCTTCCGGGACCGTCCGGCTCACCGACGACGCCGGCCTGATCGCTCTGGCCGAGCCGGTCCCGGAGCGCGACGGGATGCTGAAGCCGGTTGTGGGTCTCCGGCCCGGCTGAGCTAACCCGGAGTCTCTAGGCTTCCGCGCCGATGCGGGTCACCAGCCTCAGCGACGCCCAGCCACGCCCTCGCCGGATCGCCGTGGGCGAGTTCGACGGTGTCCACCTCGGGCACCGCAAGGTTATCGGCGGCAACGACACGGTGCTCACGTTCGAGCCCCATCCGTTGCGGGTGGTGCGCCCCGAGGCCGCGCCGAAGCTGCTCACCAGCCTCGCCGTGAAGACCGAGCTGATCGCCGGGCTGGGCGTCGAGGAGCTCGTGGTGATTCCGTTCGACGACGGGTTCGCCCAGCAGAGTCCAGCGGAGTTCATCGACCACGTGCTCGTGGAGCGACTCGGGGCGACGCACGTATCGGTGGGTGAGAACTTTCGCTTCGGGCACCGGGCCGCCGGCGATCCCGAGTTGCTGGCCGCCGATCCCCGGTTCGAGACCAATGTGGTGGCGCTGGTCGAGGTCGACGGTGAGATCGTCTCGTCCAGCCACATCCGGGCGCTGGTGCTGGCCGGCGAGGTCGAGCAGGCCGCACGGTTCCTGGGCGCGCCGTTCCAGCTGCGGGGCGAGGTGGTGACCGGCGACCGGCGCGGGCGCACGCTTGGGTTCCCGACCGCCAACATCGTTCCGGACGAGGCCCTGGTGTGTCCCGGCCACGGTGTCTACGTGGCGCACGCCGACGGCGGCTGCGCGGCTGTGAATGTTGGCGTCCGGCCCACGTTCGGCACCGGGCGGGCCGTGCTGGTGGAGGCGTATCTGCTCGACCGCGATGTCGATCTGTATGGCCGGACGCTGAAGGTGGACTTCCTCGCCCGCCT
This sequence comes from uncultured Solirubrobacterales bacterium, assembly GCA_963803475.1. Taxonomy (GTDB): domain Bacteria; phylum Actinomycetota; class Thermoleophilia; order Solirubrobacterales; family Solirubrobacteraceae; genus Palsa-465. Next base: position 448,218 of record CAWDMR010000006.1, on the reverse strand, counting down.
GCGCGGGGAGCGCCGGTTCGAATCCGTGGAGACGCTGGTGGAGCAGATGCACGCCGATGTACAGCGGACGCGCGAGCTCTGTGGATGAGCCGCGCCTGCTAGCCTCAGCCGCCGCATGACGCTGACGAAGGAACGCAAGCAGGAACTGGTCGAGAAGTTCGGCGACGGCGCGGCCGACACCGGCAAGGCCGAGGTTCAGGTCGCGCTGCTCACTGATCGAATCAACGCGCTCACCGAGCATCTGCGCACCCATGGCAAGGACCACCACTCGCGCCGGGGTCTGCTGATGCTCGTGGGCCGGCGCCGCAGGTTCCTCAACTACCTGCAGCGGTCCGACCTCGAGCGCTACCGGGCTCTGGTACGTGAGCTCGGCCTGCGGAAGTGACGGCCGTCGGCACGCGAGACACGGTCCTCGAGCCGGGGACCCCGGCTCCTGAGTTCAGGCTCCGCCGCGAGGACGGCAGCGAGTTTACGCGTGAGGATCTGCTGGGCAAGACGACGGTGCTGGTCTTCTATCCGTTCGCCTTCAGCCCCGTGTGCACGGATCAGCTCAACCTATACCAGGAGGTGCTTGACGAGTTTCGGCAACGGGGCGCAACCCTGTATGGCGTCTCGTGTGACGCGCTGTACTCGCAGACCGCGTTTCGCCAGAAGCTCGGCGTCAGCATCGAGCAGCTCTCCGACTTCGAGCCAAAGGGAGCAGTTTGCCGTGCGTTCGGCGTCTATCACCCGGGTGGCTTTCCCCAGCGGGCGCTGGTCATTATTGGGCCGGACGCCGTAGTCAAATGGAGCTATCAGGCTGCGTCCCCGGGCGACCTGCCCGGCGCGAACCTGATCTTCGACGGCCTCGATTCATAGCTGCCGGCCATGAGCCGGCTCGGTTCCGCTCCCGTCCCGTCGCCCGGCGAACTCGATCACGTCCGCGGACCCGAGGACGGGGGGTGGCTGATCGAGTACGCCGATTTCGAGTGTCCGTACTGTGCGGCGCTGCATCTGCGGCTCCAGGACACCCCCTGGCGGCGGGTGTTTCGGCACTTCCCGGTTCGCTCGAGCCATCCTCGCGCTTGGCCCGCGGCCTGCGCGGCGGAGGCAGCGGCGATCCAGGGCCACTTCTGGCAGATGCACGACGCGCTGTTTGCCGACCAGAGCCGACTCGAGGATCCGCACCTGTGGGAACGAGCCCGGAGACTCGGCCTCGACCTCGAGCGGTTCGACGCCGATCGCCGCAGCGAGGCCGTGCGCGAGCGAGTGCAGCGCGACTTCGTATCCGGTGTGAGAGGCGGCGTCGTGACCACTCCGACGCTGTTCGTCGACGGACAGATGCACGTCGGCCAGCCCGATGCGGTCGCGCTCGAGCGTCTGGGCCAGCCGCCCGACTGACCGGGGGCACCGCTACCTGACGGTCAGCCGCGCGTGCATACCGCGCTGCAGATGCCCCGGCATCGAGCAATAGAGCTCGTAGGAGCCCTTGGCCAATTGCCATGTCGCCTGGCTCAGCCGCCCCGACTGGGTGACCCTCACGCCCTGCGCACGCCCGCTCATCAGCCCACGGCGCAGCCGTCTGATGCGCAGATCGTGGGCGTCCTGCCCCCGGTTCCACAGCTGGACCACCACCCGTCCGGCCGGCAGCGAGGAACGCGAGGGCCACAGCGACCATTCCTGGGCATCGACGAGCATCCTCGCCGGGGCGTGTCTGTGCGCAGCGGTGGGGGTCTTGGCGACGGCTGGCAATGCTGCGAGAGCGCCAGTGGCGGCGGCCAGCGCCAGGATCGCCGGGCGCGGCTTCATTTGACCAGCTGGTAGCGCTGGAAACGGCTCGCCCCCGGGATCACGGTGCCGGGATCGTGCCCGAACCACTGCTCGAGCAGCGAGCAGTACACCCCGCGGAAGTCGACGTTCTCACGCAGGTTTCCGTTCACATCCAGGCGTGAGATCCCGGGCCATTCGCCGACCATCGTGCCGCTCGCTCGGGTGCCGATCAGGAGCGAGACCCCGGCGGCGCCGTGGTCGGTGCCAGCCGAGCCGTTCTCCAGCGCTCGGCGCCCGAACTCCGACCACACGTGGACCAGCACCCGATCGGCGATCCCACGCGCCTCCAGGTCCGCCTGGAACGCCGCCAGCGAGTCGGCGATCAGAGTCAGTCCCGGGGTGAAGGTTCCCACCTGGGCCGAGTGGGTGTCGAATTGCGTGTCGGAGGTCAGCGCCACGCAGCGCAGCGGCAGGCCACCGGCGATCATCGCGGCCAGGCCCGCGAGCCGCTGCGGGAAATCTGAGTCGCCCGAGGAGGGGTAGGTCACGGGGCTGTGATACGCGGCGTTGCCATTTGAGTCCCGGAACGGCGCCAGCGCCCGTCGCACGATGCCGACCTCCGAGGCGGCCTCGGCGACCTGTGCGATCGCCGCGTCGCCGGCTCTGCGCTGGGCATCTCCCAGCTTGGAGGCGGAGTCGAGCGTCCAACTGAACACGTCGCCCCAGACGCCGTCCAGCCACAGAGAGAACGTCTCCGGGCGGTCGATCGCGGCGACTGGGTTGCGGGCGGTGGCCAAGGTCGGGTTCATCTGCCCGTCCATCGACAATCCCTGGAGCGGATTGCCGGGACTGCCGGCGACGTCGAGGTAGCGCCCCAGCCAGCCGGTGGTCAGACCCGTCTCGGTGGCACCCACCTCCCAGTAGTGGCGCGAGGTGAAGTGGGACATGTCGGGGCTCGTGTAGCCGATCCCCGGGAACACGGTGACCTTGCCGGCATCGTGCAGGTTGGCGAACGATGTCGCAGCCGGGTGCCAGTGCAGGCGCGGGTCCTCACGGAAGGGGACGCCGGCCGAACTGGGCACGGCCAGCGTCGGGCGCAGCCTGCGGTACAGCGGATCCCCGACCGGCGCCAGCAGTGAGAGCGCATCGATACCGCCGGCCAGGAACACTGAGACGAGCACCGGACTCCGGGTCTGGGCCGCGCGCGCGATCCCGTCACCGAGCGCGCCGGCGGTCAGCCCGACCCGCTCGGCGCCGTACACCGAGAGCAGGCCAGCGGCGGTCCCCAGCAGGAACCGGCGCCGGTCGATTCCGGCTCCGGCGGGCACCGGCATGCGCGGATCCCACTCGCGCGCCGTGCGCGGGCGTCCGTTTGCCAGCGCGCGACGGGCCATCTCCGAGCGGGTGAAGCCGCTGCAGCACGTGTGGTTGCTCGGGCGCTCTGGGGTCGGGGGGTCGTGGGGTCTGGTGGTGCGGTCTGGGGTCGGGCGGACGTGGGATTCGCTCATGCGGTCTGCCATTCGGGGGCCGTGGGGATCAGCGCCCGGAGCGCGTTCTGACGCAGGATCCGGTAGGCCACCCGCTCCCAGTCGGCGGTGATCCCGCGCTGGGCCCGCCGGCTGAACGCCACCAGGCTGTGCTGGGTCTGAGCCGAGAGGATCGGATCGCCCCAGTAGCGCAGCGCCGAGCGGACCGCCTCCTCGGGCCCCTCGAGGATCGGGTAGGAGCGGCGGTTGGGGTTCAGCACGCGGCCCTGCATGGCGTAGGTGACTGCGGTAAACCGGCCGGCCCAGCGTGAGGTGTCGAGCCAATGGGCGTAGTCCCAGCCCGCCACGTTCGGGGGGTCGAACAGGCGTTGCCCGGCCTCCTCGCCGATCCAGGCCCAGGCGTCGGTGACGATCGTCTGCGCCTGCGCTCGGAGCAGCCCAGCGCAGTAGACGACGGGCGGAATCACCATGCGGGGGCCCTCGTAGAACAGGGGATGGCGCAGGATCGCCTCCAGCAGCGGTCGCAGCTCAAAACCGCTCTGCACGTAGGCCCGCTCCAGCGCGCGTCGGACGCCGGCCGGCGGCGGCACCCCGACGAAATAGCTCCACAGCTTCGTCACCAGGAACGATGGATGCAGCGGGTGCTGCACGCACAGCCGACAGGTGTCGCGCCAATCAAAGCGACCGCGATGACCGAAGATCCGCTTCACGCCCGTGTCGTGGAGCGTTCGGTCGAAGTGGAAGTTGGTGGGACCGGAGTTGTTCCAGTCGTTGGTGAACCCGGTGAGCGCCCTGGCCTGCTCGTGGACATCGTGCTGCGTATAGCCGCGGTCTGCACCGAGCGTGAACAGCTCCATCACCTCACGGGCGTAGTTCTCGTTGGGGCTGTACTTGGTGTTGGACGTACCGGACAGCCACAGCAGCATGGCCGGGTCCCGCGTGACCTCCACCAGCAGGTCGTGAAAGTTGCCCAGCGCGCGCGTCCGCATCATTCGGTTCTGGTCAATCATCAGGCGGGCATTCGACGCCTCGATCGAGGTCGCGAACCAGCTGTGCCACACGAGCGTCATCCGCTCGATCAGCTGATGGTTGGAGCGGACCATGCGGTCAAGCCACCAGCAGTGGTCGTGGCCCCAGACGTCAAACGGGGCCAGCGGCTGGCCGTGATCGTCGTGTGGAGCCTTGCCGATCAGTCGTGCCGGCCCGCTGGGTCGCGTCAACGAGGCGACCGCGCCCTCCAGCCCCAGCTGCGTGAGCCGACGAAGCTGGCCCCGCTCTGGTCCGAACCCGGCTCGCCACATCAGCCTCGCGGCATGCCGCTCGGTGAAGCGGCCGGCGTAGACGGCGATCGGGGAGCGCGAAAGCGGAGCCATGTACCCGGGCTCGTATCGGCGTCCGGGCGGGGACGCATGAGCGTTACGCCATTTTTTGCCCGATCGGCTGGAGGAGGCTAGGCGGCGGTGCGATAGCCGGCATTTCGGACGTCTCGATCGGGGCATCCGGGCCGAGACGACGTCGCAGGCGCCGGACGCACACATCGACGACATTCGATCGCGGATCGAAGTCGTAGCCCCACACCTCCGAGAGCAGCCGCTCGCGGCACCTCGCCCACATGCGCCATCAGGAAATGCAGCACCCGGAACTCGCGGTCCGTCAGATCTGCCACGGTCTCACCGACGTGTGCCTGCCGGCTTGCCAGATCGAGCGCGGCGGAGCTAGCCGGCAGCCACGCCGCCCTCGGTGCTCCGGCTCCAGAGCGGCGTGCGCCCGTTCCATGTCCTCGAGCGTGGGGCACGACCGCGCAATGGCTTGCCGCTCGGTGCCACGGTCAGCGCCGAGCGAACGAGATCGAGCTGGCGCTCGGCGATCTGGGGATCAATCTGCTGGAACGCCGAGGCGGCCTGACACACGCCCTTGATCATCATCAGCACGTCTACCGCCCCGATGTCGGCGCGGACGGCGCCGGCGTGCTGGGCGCGGGTGAGCAGGGCCGTAAGTGCCTCCACCAGATCGCCGTAGGCTTGGTGGATGTCGGGGTTGGCTAGGAACGCGTCGGCAACCGCCTCGAACAGCGCGCGATCGACCTGTTGACGGCCGACCATCTCCTCGAGGAACTCGAACAGCGCCGCCTCCGCGTCCCCGGCGCCGAGCAGCTCGCGGCCGCGCGCCACGGCCTCACCCATCCGTTCGACGACGATTGCGGCGATCAGATGCTCCTTGGTGGGGAAGTTCCGAAACAGCGTGCCGCGACCCACGCCTGCCCGCTCGGCGATCTCGCCGACGCCGACGTCGAGCCCTCGTTCGCAGAACAGCTGCTCGGCCGCGTCGAGCAGACGCCCGCGGTTGCGCTCGGCGTCTGCCCGTAGCTGCCTCTCTTCTCCGGCCATGTTCTCCACATTGTCCTACGCGAGTGCGCCGGCCGGGGCTATTTCAACGTCGACGTCACGAAGATGGCGCCGGCGCAGACCAGCCACGAGGATCACAGCGCCCGTCGCGAGCATGATCGCCGCCGCCGCAAACGCGACCTGATAGCCAGACACGAGGCATCGCCGGGGAGGGGTCCGCGCCGCCGTGCACGAGGCTGCTCGTCTGGCTGGCGGCCAGCGTCGACAGGATCGCCAAACCGAGGGAGCCTCCGACCTGCTGGGCGGTGTTGAACAGTCCGGATGCGAGACCGGCGTCCTCGCGGTCGACGCCGCTGGTCCCGAGCAGCGTGATCGGGACGAACGTCAGGCCCATGCCGATGCTTATCGGCAACAGCCCGACCAGCAGATCGCTGACGTATTGACCGTGCACGGGCAGCTGCGTCAGCCAGGTCATTCCGGCCGCCGCCAGCGTGATCCCCGCGACCGCCACGTTCCGCACACCTACGCGGGCGATCAGCTGCTGGGCGATGCCGGCGCCGATCACGATTCCGGCGGTCACCGGCAGGAAGGCGAGCCCGGCCCTCAGCGGGCTGTAGCCCAGGATCTCCTGGACGTACAGAGAGGCGAAGAAGAACATGCCGAACATCCCCGACGCCACCAGCAGCAGCACGACATCGGCGACGGCCAGCGTCCGCACGCGGAAGATGCTCAGCCGCATCAGCGGCGCCGCACTGCGCCGCTCGATCAAGCCGAACGCCAACAGAAGCGCTACGCCCAGCGTCATCAGTCCGATCGTCCGGGCCGAGCCCCAGCCGAACGCCTGGGCCTTGACGATCGCGAACACGATCACCACCAGTCCGCCGGTGACGGTCAGCGCGCCGGCGATGTCGAACGAGCGATGGTTCGTCTCCACGCGTGACTCCGGCACGAACCTGAGCGCCAAAGCCAGCGCGAACGCCCCCACCGGCACATTGACGATGAAGATCCACGGCCACGACACCAGATCCGTGAGCGCGCCCCCCAGCAGCAGTCCCATGGCGCCGCCGCCGGCGGCGATCGCGCTCCAGACCCCCAGGGCCCGAGTTCGCTCCTGAGTGTCGGTGAACGTCGTGGTGATGATCGACAGCGCCGCCGGCGAGACCAGCGCAGCGCCGAGACCCTGAAGGCCGCGACCGGCGATCAGCATTCCGCTGGACTGTGCCAAGCCGTTCAGCAGCGACGCCAGCGAGAACAACGTCACACCGGCGATGAACAGGCGCTTTCGACCGAGGAGGTCGGCGGCGCGGCCACCGAGCAGCAGAAAGCCGCCGAACACCAGCGTGTACCCATTGACCACCCACGGCAGACTGGACGAGGAGAAGTGCAGGCCACGCTGAATCGACGGCAGCGCGACGTTCACGATCGTGGCGTCGAGCACGACCATGAACTGAGCCAGGCAGGCGATGACCAGGATCAGCCACTTGCGGTTGGGCTGGGACGAGGCCTCGACGATCTTGGCGGTGGGGGTGGGTGCGGCGTCGCTCCAGCTGGGGGCGCGCGCGGGCGCCGGCGCGGCGGTCGCGGGCGGGCGGGATCGCGGACGCCTCGGCGGAGGCGTGGGCGGGCGGGGAAGAGGATTCGGCGGCTCTCATCAGCGCTCCTGGGGACGGTGTCGTAAACTGGACTGCACGGTCCGGTTAGAGTAGCACAAGCGGACCGGGGGGTCCGGTTAAGGAATTCGGGGCGGCCTTTTGGCTCACCCCGGTCACGTGGAAATTTGGCGGCCGCTAGCCGAAGGCGAGTGCCCCGCACAACGCGGTCAGGTAGTGAGAAGTCGGCGGCTCCGGCGCGTCGGCAGCGAGGAGGGCATGGGCGGGGAAGAGGACGTCGGCGGGAGGGCGTCGGCGGCCACGCTGGCCGTGGTGAACAACGTGCCACGCGACCCGCGGTGATGGTCGGGCGTCACGTTTGCCATGTGGGGCATGGATAAGGTGCCACCGGCCGGTGGGGCGAAGGCGACGAGGCACGTTGTTCAGAGGGGTGTCGGGGGGTCTGGGGCTCTGCCGGGCGCCCTGCCGCCGCCGATCGTCGCGCCTCCTCCGACCTGACCCCCTCAAGCCGCGCCCCGCAGCCCCGGCGCACGAGTGCCAGCCACCCCCAACCGCCAACCCCCAAGCCCCGCCTCACGACCCGCCACCACCACGCCGGGCCCCGAGCCGCCGGAACGCGCACCGACGAAGCCTCCCCACGCCACGTGGGGCACGCCGCCCGCCAGCCGCCGACGCCGATGCCCGCCCGCCCGCTACCATCACCACCGTTCGGAACCGAAGAAGAGAAACGAAGCACTCCGCCGACCGAAGGGCGGAGCAAGAAGGGAATTGAATATGTCTGACGCCGTTACGCGCGTGTCCGTCGAGATCGAGGGCAAGGAGATCTCGTTCGAGACCGGCAAGTTGGCCAAGCAGGCCTCCGGCGCCGTCGTCGTCCGTGCGGGCGACACCATGGTTCTGTGTACCGCCACGGCGGGGAATCTGCGTGAGGTGGACTTCCTCCCGCTGACGGTGGATGTGGAGGAGCGGATGTATGCGGCCGGGAAGATCCCCGGCTCGTTCTTCAAGCGCGAGGGTCGCGCCGGGGAGAAGGCGACGTTGTCGGCCCGCCTGATCGACCGGCCGATTCGTCCCCTGTTCCCCAGGGGCTGGCGGTACGAGACCCAGCTGGTGGCGATCCCGATGTCGGTCGACCACATCAACCCCTACGACATCCTGGCCATGAATGGCGCCTCGGCGGCGCTGATGGTGTCCCACATCCCGTTCCCCACGCCGGTGGGGGCGGTGCGGATCGGCAAGGTCGAGGGCAACTTCGTGGTCAACCCGAGCGAGGAGGACCTGGTCGACAACACCGAACTCGACCTGATCGTCGCCGGTACCGACGAGGCAATCCTGATGGTCGAGGCGGGCGCCGGCGAGATCCCCGAGGCGGAAATCCTCGATGCGCTCGACATCGCGCATGAGGAGATCAAGAAGCTGTGCGCGCTCCAGCGCGAGCTGGCCGAGCAGGCCGGCAAGTCGAAGGTGGAGGTCGAGCTCCCGCAGGTGGACCCCGATCTGTACGAGCAGATCAAGGCCTCGCATGGCGCGGCGCTGGACACTGCCACCCAGGTCGAGGACAAGCTCGAGCGCCAGGATGCGTGCAAGGCGGTCGAGGAGCAGGTGCTGACCCAGTACTCCGGCGATCCTGACTCAGACACCTACGCCGAGCAGCGGGCCGCCGCCGGGCGGGCCTTCGACCAGCTCGAGAAGACCCTGATTCGAGAGCGGATCGCGGTTCACAAGCGCCGTCCGGACGGGCGTTCCTCGGACGAGATCCGGCCGCTGTCGATCGAGGTGTCGGTGGCACCGCGGACGCACGGCTCGGCATTGTTCACCCGGGGCCAGACGCAAGCGTTCAGCGTCGTGGCGCTGGGGACCACGCGTGAGGAGATGCGGCTCGACACGCTCGGGCTGGAGACCGCCAAGCGCTACTTCCACCATTACAACTTCCCGCCGTTCTCGGTCGGGGAGGCCGGGTTCATGCGCGGACCCAAGCGCCGGGACATCGGCCACGGGGCGCTCGCGGAGCGCGCGCTGGTGCCGATGATCCCGAGCCAGGAGGAGTTCCCGTACACGATCCGGGTGGTATCGGACATCTTCGAGTCCAACGGCTCGAGCTCGATGGCCAGTGTGTGCGGCTCGACCCTGTCGCTGATGGATGCCGGCGTGCCGATCAAGGCACCGGTGGCGGGCATCGCGATGGGCCTGATCAAGGAGGGTGACGAGTACATCATCCTCACCGACATCGCCGGCGTCGAGGACCATCTGGGCGACATGGACTTCAAGGTCGCCGGCACCGAGCGCGGCATCACCGCGCTGCAGATGGACATCAAGATCACGGGCGTCACGTTCGAGATCATGCGCGACGCGTTGACCCAGGCCAAGACGGCCCGGCAGTTCATTCTGGAGGAGATGGGCAAGGTCATCGACCATCCGCGCACGGAGCTGTCCAAGCACGCGCCGCGGATCTCGACGGTCCAGATCGACCCCGAGAAGATCGGGCTGCTGATCGGCAAGGGCGGCGAGACGATTCGAGCCCTGCAGGAGGAGTACGACGCCCAGATCGACGTCAACGACGAGGGTCAGGTCCTGGTCTACGCCGCCGACGGCGAGCGGGGCGACGCTCTGGTCGACCGGATTCGGGCCATGACCAAGGAGGTCGAGGTCGGCGATGAGTTCACCGGCAAGGTAGTCAAGACGACCGCGTTCGGGGCGTTCATCGAGCTGTCCAAGGGCACCGATGGTCTGCTGCACATCTCCAATGTCGCGCCCGGCCGAAGAATCGCCACCGTCGAGGACGTCCTCAACAAGGGCGATGAGCTGGCCGTCCGCGTCGTCGAGGTCGATCGCGAGCGGGGCCGGATCGGGCTCCGGCTCGCCGACGATCCGGACGTCGCGGGCAAGACCGCCGAGGAGCTGGCCTCGGTCCGGAGCGGTGACTCCGGTCCCCGGCGGGAGCGCGGCGATCGGGACGGTCGTGACCGCGGGTCACGCGGGCCCCGGATCGCGATCGCGATCGCGATCGCGGACGCGATGGCGGCCGGGTGCGCGACCGCGATCCCGACCGGCCGCGTTCGTAAAGGCTGTGTCGCAGGAACACCGACTGACAACGCTGCCCTCGGGCGTGCGGATCGTGACGGAGGCGATGCCGTCCGTCCGATCCGTCGCGATCGGCTTCTGGATCGGCACCGGGTCGAGGGCCGAGAGCGACGAACAGGCCGGACTCTCGCATCTGCTCGAGCATCTGTTGTTCAAGGGCTCCTCGAAGTACGGCTCGCTGGAGATCGACCAGATCTTCGACTCGATGGGAGCAGAGCTGAATGCGGGCACCGGCAAGGAGACCACCTCGGTGTACGCCCGGGTGATCGATCAGCACGTGCCCGAGGCGTTCGACGTGATGGCCGACATGGTGTTCCGGCCCACCCTGGATGACATCGACTCCGAGCGCGAGGTGATCCTCGAGGAGATCGCCATGTACGAGGACGATCCCCAGGAGAAAGTGTTCGACGGGCTCGGACAGGCGGTGTTCGGCGATCATCCGCTCGGGCGAGCGATCATCGGCCGGGCGGTCGTCATCGCCAACGCACCTCGAGGGGAGATCGCCGGCTTCCACGCCTCGAGATACGTCCCGTCCAACATCGTGATCGCCGCCGCCGGAGCTGTGGAGCACGAGCAACTCGTGTCGCTCGCCTCCGAGCGCGTGTCCGCAGCAGCTCCGCCCCAGACCCTCGATGGCTCCGGACCGCCGCGGGTGACCCCCGGCATCCGGCGGTTCGAGCGTAAGGACACGGAGCAGTACCACGTGTGCATCGGCGGCGCGGGTTTGTCGCGCCACGACGAGCGACGGTTCGCGCTGCGCGTGCTCGACACGATCTTCGGCGGCACCTCATCCTCCCGCCTATTCCAGGAGGTACGCGAGCGCCGGGGCCTCGCCTACGCCGTGTACTCGTTCATCAGCGCGTACCAGGACACCGGCCAGGTGGGTCTGTACGTTGGCACCCGGCCCGACAACCTGGCCGAGGCGATGGCGATCGTCGGCGCTGAGCTCGGCAGGCTGCTGGACGAGCCGGCCACCGCCGAGGAGCTGGTCCGGGCCAAGGAGAATCTCAAGGGGCGGGTGATTCTCGCGCTGGAGTCGACCGGAGCGCGGATGAACCGGCTGGGGTCGGAGATCCTGGCCGGCGCGCCGCTGTTGTCGCTGGACGAGGTGGTCGAGCGCATCGACGCCGTAACGCTCGAGGATCTGACCGGGCTGGCACGCTCGGTGTGGGCTCCCGAGCAGCTGTCGAGCGCCGGCATCGGCCCGGATGAGCAACGCTTCGAAGAGGCGCTGGCCGGGACGCTCCAAGCGGGAGTTGCGTGAGCTTGATCCGCGTCGCCGTGGCGGGTGCGGCCGGGCGGATGGGGGAGACCGTGTGCCGTGCGGTCGAGCACGCGCGCGACATGGAACTGACCGGCAGGGCAGATCCGGCGCTCGGCACCAGCGTGTCCGACGTACTGGGTGCCGCCGATGTGCTGGTCGATTTCACTGTTCCCGACACGGTCCTAGACAACGCCGGTCAAGCACTCGCCGCCGGTGTGCACGTGGTGATCGGCACGACCGGCTTCGACCTGGGCCAGCTCCAGGGACGGAGCGGGGCGAACGTGTTCGTCGCGCCGAACTTCGCGATCGGGGCCGTGCTGATGATGCAGTTCGCCGCCGAGGCCGCCAGGCACATGGCAAAGGCGGAGATCATCGAGCTGCATCACGACACCAAGCTGGATCGGCCCAGCGGTACCGCGGCGCGGACCGCGGAGCTGCTCGGTGGCGAGGTGCCGATCCACTCGGTCCGGCTGCCGGGACTTGTCGCCCACCAGGAGGTGATCCTCGGCGATGTCGGACAAACGCTGACGATCCGGCACGACTCGATCGACCGGGAGTCGTTCATGCCGGGAGTGCTGCTGGCGATCAGGCGCGTCGGCGGCCTGGCCGAGTCCCCGACGGTCGGCCTCGAGCACCTCCTCTAGCCAACGCGCAAAGATTGCGTTAAACCTGGCAACACCGGGTTTTGACGACCGCTCGCCACGCTATGTTGTTAGCGCTAACTAGTTTGCCCGGCAGATCGGAGAACCCATGACTTGGCAGCGCAGCGTGCTCGTGGTGGCCAATGTGACAGCGGCCTCCGATGAGCTCTTCGATGCGCTCCGGACCCGGGCCGCGGCCGGTTCCTGCCGGTTCACAGTGCTCGTGCCCGCGACTCCGTTCGGCGGGGGCCGTGAGGCGGCTCGCCAGACTCTGGCCGCGGCGCTCAAGCGGCTCCGCGACGCGGGACTGGAGGCCGACGGCGAGGTGGGTGACGGCGATCCGCTGGTCGCGGTCAGTGAAGCCTGGGATCCGAAGCGGTTCGACGAGATCATCGTGTCTACGCTCCCCATGCGCCTGTCCAAATGGCTTCACGCCGGGCTGCCCGAGCGGATCGGGCGGGTGACCGGCGCGCCGGTGTCGCACGTGGTCTCGGCGCCTCCGAAGCCCGAGATCGCCACCGCCCCGCCGCCGCCGCACGCAGACCGGGCGATGGGACCGCTGTCGGTGCTGGCTTGGGGGGCGCACAAGCCCGAGTAGCGACGCGCGTCCCTGCGATAATCATCTCCGGATGAAGCTCGGCGCGATCCTGGTCCCGATGGTCACCCCGTTCGACGACGCCGGCCGAGTCGATGAGGCGGCCGCCGTGCAACTGATGCACCATCTGGTCGAGCACGGTTCGGATGGGCTCGTTGTATGCGGCACGACGGGCGAGGCGGCCACGCTGAACGACGAGGAGCACCTGCGGGTGGTCGAGCTCGCCGTTGACGAAATGGGCGGGCGGTGCACGATTGTGGCCGGCGTCGGCTCCAACGACACCCGGCACGCCGTGATGCTGACGGCACGCGCGACCGAGCTCGGTGCGGACGCCCTCCTGTCTGTCAACCCGTACTACAACCGACCCAGCCGACGGGGGATCATCCGCCACTACGAAGAGATCTCGCGGGCCACCGACCGGCCGATCCTGCTCTACAACATCCCGCAACGCACCGGCGCCGACATGCCGAACGACCTGTTGGCCGAGCTCGCCCAGCTCGAAAACGTCAGCGGTGTGAAGCAGTCGAACCCGGCCAATCTGGCCAAGATCGACGGGCTGCAGATCTACGCCGGCAACGACGACTTGCTCGCCGATGTGCTCGACCTGGGCGAGCCGGGCGGGATTCTGGTCGCGGCGCATATGTTCGGAGAGGAGCTGCGACGGATGGTGGATGAGCCCGAGCGCCGCCGCGAGATCGATGCGAGCCTGCAGGACGTCTACCGGGACCTGGCGGTGGCGCCCCTGGCCTGCAGCACGAAGGCGGCGTTGAACCTGCTCGGTTTCGGGGTCGGTAAGCCACGCCTTCCCTATGTCGAGCTCGACGAGCAGGAGACCGCCACGGTGCGCGCGATGCTCGAGCGGCACGGATTGCTTCAGACCGCTCAGGCGTGAGCGACAAGCTGCGGGTCTTGCCGCTCGGCGGCTTGGGCGAGATCGGCAAGAACATGACTGTGTTCGAGTACGAGGACCGGATCGTCGTGGTTGACACGGGCCTGCGATTCCCGACCGCCGACATGCTTGGAATCGACCTGGTGCTGCCGGACTTCGCCTATCTGCGCGAACGCGCACAGGACATCGAGGCGATCGTGGTCACGCACGGGCACGAGGATCACCTGGGAGCGCTGCCCTGGGTGGTCCGAGAGCTGGGCGGGCGTGACGCCCCCACCGTCTACGGCGGCGGGCTCACGATCGCGATGGCGCGATCGAAGCTGGATGAGCACAACCTGCGCGACGCGCCGCTGGAGGATGTGCCGCCGGGAGACGAGATCACGGCGGGGCCGTTCTCGATCGAGCTGATCCACATGACCCACTCGATTCCCGACTCGTGCGCCGTGGCGCTCACCACCGAGCTGGGAACCGCGCTGGTCACGGGCGACTACAAGTTCGACCAGACTCCGGTCGACGGGCCCCCGGCCGACGTCTCCCGGCTGGCGGAGCTGGGTCGCGAGGGACTGCTGCTGCTGTGCGGAGACTCCACCAATGCCGATCGCGCCGGCTTCTCTCCGTCGGAGAGCGTGGTTGGACCGCACCTGGAGGAGGTGTTCGGGCGGGCCGAGGGCCGGATCATCGTCACCAGCTTCGCCTCCAACATCCACCGCGTGCAGCAGGTGATCGATGCCGCGGCGACGCTCGGCCGCAAGGTGTCGCTGGTGGGCCGCTCGATGCGCAAGAACGTGAACATCGGTCGGTCGCTGGGACACATCGAGGTACCCGATGGGCTGCTGATCCAGCCCCAGGAGGTCGAGGACTGGCCTGACCACAAGATCGTGGTGATCTCGACCGGGTCCCAGGGCGAACCGCTGTCGGCGCTACGCCGCATGGCCCATAACGACCACCGCATGATCAAGTTGCACCACGGCGACACGGTGGTGTTCTCGGCCACCCCGATCCCGGGCAACGAGCGGGCGGTGAACGAGACGGTCGACCGGCTCTACCACATCGGTTGCGACGTGATCACCCCGCGGGAGGCGACGATTCATGCCTCCGGTCACGGCTATGCCGAGGAGCTCAAGCTGATGCTGAACCTCGTGAATCCCCGCTACGTGATGCCGGTGCACGGCGACTACAAGCGGATCCAGCTGCACGCGCAGCTCGCAGATGCGGTGGGGATCGACCCGCAGGACGTGTTCCGAGGAGAGAACGGCCTGCCGCTCGAGATCGACACCGACCGCGCTCGCTTCGGCGAACCAGAGCAGTCGGGCATGATCTTCGTCGACGGCGTCGACATCGGCGACCCGGCGGACGTCGCGCTGCGCGACCGCCGGATGCTGTCTGCCGACGGCATCTTCATCGTGGTGGCCACCGTCTCGGAGCAGACCGGCGAGTCCGTGGCGCCGCCCGAGGTGATCTTCCGCGGCGTGCCGTTCGCCGAGCAGGCGGACGGGCTGGTCGAAGAGATCCGGGCCGAGGTCGAGCGCTCGCTGGCCACCGCGGCCCACGACCGGATCCACGAGATCGACGTGCTGCAGCAGACGCTGCACGACGACCTGGCGGCGTACGTCTACGACCGGCTGCGGCGCCGTCCGATGGTGCTGCCGGTGGTGGTGGAGGTCTGAGCCACCGGCTCGGCGGCTGGCTCCGTGCCGGGCGGCAACAGCCGCGGCATTTGCACCACGAACCGGGTGCCATGTCCCGTGGGCGGACGCTCCAGGCGCACCGCGCCCCCGTGTGATTCCGCCACGGCCCGGACGATCGCCAGCCCCAACCCGGATCCGCGCGCCCCGTCTCCGCCGCCCCGGACGAAGCGCTCAAACACCCGGCGCTCCAGTGCTTCAGTAATTCCGGGGCCGTCATCCTCGACGGTCAGCATCGCCCATTCGTCGACTGCGCCGGTGCTCGCCGTCACGCGCGTGCCGGGGGGAGTGTGCCTGAGGGCGTTCTCCAGCAGGTTGAGCACCAGGCGGTGCAGCTCGTCCTGAGCGCCCTCGACGATCACGTCGCCGGCGTCGACCGACAGGTCGTGATCATCGGCCATCGGACCGAGCTCTGAGGCAGCCTCGGTCAGCACGGCACCGAGATTCGTCGCCCGCCGCGGCTGCGCGCGCTTGGCGTCGGCCCGAGCCAGCAGCAGCAGATCGCCCACCAGGCGACGCATGCGCCGGGTCGATCGCAGCGCCGCCTCGGCGGTGTCGGCCTGCTCGCCCCGGAGCTCCTCGGTGAGCAGCTCAAGGTTTGCCAGCACGCTGGTCAACGGGGTGCGCAGCTCGTGCGAGGCATCCGCGACGAACTCGCGCTGGCGATCCAGCATGGCTTCGGTCTCGGCGCGCGAGGAGTCGAGCGAGCCGAGCATCGCGTCCAGCGTGCGGGCGAGCTCGGCCACTTCGTCCTCGGCCTCCGGATGCGGCAACCGCAGGCTGGGGTCACGGGTTCGCTCGATCTCGCGGGCGGCATCGTTGAGCGCGGCGATCGGGCGCATCGCGCGCTGAGCGGTGGCCAGACCGGCCAGCAGGGCCAGCACCGCCCCCCCCAACACTCCCAGGATCAGGAAGAAGCGGACCCGCGCCAGTGTGTGGTCGACGTCCGACAACGGCCGGGCGTACAGCAGTGTCAACTGACCCGACCCCTGGGCGGACAGCTGGCGCACGCCGGCGCGATAGCCGAGCTCGGTGAACTGGCCGTTGGTCTCAACCGGCGGGGTGTTGAACACGTCGACGTTCAGGGGCTTCTTGGCGCCCTTGATCTTGACCTGGTCCTGCGTGCACAGCAACTCGCCGTCGCCGGCGAAGATCCGGATCTGGGCTTGCTCGGTGCTGGCGTAATCGCTCAGATGCACGTAGCGGGTGCAGCCCTCCAGGGCGGTGCTGCCGCGCTCGAACGTCAGCTTCTTGTTCAGCTCCCCCTTGAGCTGATCGGCGGCCGAGCGGACCTCGTCGTTGAACTGGCCGCGGACCTGATTGGTGGTCAGCACTCCCACGATGGCGGCGAAGCCGGCCAGGATCACGAACGTCAGGGCGGCGGATCCCCCGGCCAGGCGCCACCGAATCGGCAGCCGCCTATACGCGGAGAACGTAGCCCGCGCCGCGGATCGTGTGAAGGAGCCGAGGCTCTCCACCGGCTTCAAGCTTCCTCCGGAGGTTGGAGACGAACACCTCGATCGTGTTCGTCATCGAGAACGGGTCATAGCCCCACACCTCGTCCAGCAGCCGCTGGCGCGAGATCACGATGCGCTCGTTGCGCATCAGGTACTCCAGCAGCTCGAACTCACGCTGGGTCAGGTCCATCTTCCGGTTCTCCCGCCAGACCTCATGCGTATCGGGGTTGAGCTTCAGGTCTCCGACCGTGAGCGACGCCTGCCCGCGCGGTGGACGGCGCCGCAGCAGCGCGCGCAGCCGGGCCAGCAGCTCCTGGCGCTCGAACGGCTTGACCAGGTAGTCGTCTGCGCCGGAATCGAGACCCTCAACGCGCGACTCCACCGCATCTCTGGCCGTCAGCACCAGGATCGGCACGTCGTCGGTCTCGCGCAGCGTCTTGGCCACCTCGATTCCGTCCAGCCGGGGCAGGCCGAGATCGAGGATCACCAGATCGGGCAGGAACGCGTGGGCCAGATCGAGCGCGCTCACGCCATCGCCGGCGATCTTCACGTCATAACCCTCCATCCGCAGCGAGCGCTGCAGGACCTGGGCGATCGCGTCGTCATCCTCAACCACCAGCACTCTGGGTGGGCGTTCGAAGTCGGACATCGGTGCCGTAGATGGTAGGGCGCGAGATCTGCCCTCCAGCCGATCTTTAGTGCGCGTTGATACAGCGGCAGGAGCCCAGCCACCGCCGTCGAAGCCATCTCTTCGGACATGGCCGCCGCCCGTCAAAGCTATAAACGGCGAAAGTCGCCTCCGCGGCGGGCCAAGCGGTCGCTGCTCGCCAGCCACCCGCTGACGCTGCCGCGGATCGAGCTCGAGCCCCATCACGTAGACATCGCCGGGCTCGCCCTGATCGCCGCGGGCGTGTTCTTCGGCGGCGTCGCGTACCTGCACTGGTCCGGGGGCACGATCGGCAACGGCGCCGTCACCGCGATGCGATTCGTGTTCGGCGCGATCGGCTACGCGGTGCCGGCCGGGCTGGTCGTGGGCGGGGCGCTGGTGCTGGCCCGTGAGCTCCGGCCGCCCACCCGGCCGATGCGCACGGGGGTGATTTGCCTGACCGCGGCGCTGACGCTCGCGCTCGCCGCCGGAACCCTGGGCCTGGGTCCGGGAATGCTGCACGGAGCGCAGTTCTGGCAGCCGCGGCTGTTCGAAACGCGGGGTGGCGTGGTGGGACAGGCCGAGCTGTGGAGCACCTCGCACCTGCTCTCGACCCTCGGCGCTCATATCCTGGCCGTGTTCCTGCTGATCGCAGGGGTGATTCTGATCACGGGTGCGACGCTGGCCTCTGCGATCCGCGCCACGGGCGCCGGCGTGGCTGGGACCAGTCGCGCCCTCCGCCGCTCGACCGAGGAGATCGCCGCCACCGTGGCCCGACGGCCCGCGACCGAGGCGGCCCGGGCGCGCGCCGCCGTTGAGCTGGACGACCAGGACCCGCTGCTGCCGCCCGAGCCCGACACGGCGGAGCTGGTGGTCCGCGCGACGCACGTGGAGGCACCACCGATCGGAGCGCTCCCCGGGCCGGCCGAGGAACCGCCGGACCCCCAACCGCCGAGCGCCGTTTCGGAGCCTCCGGAGCCGGACGAAGCTGCGGCGATGGTCGACGCCTCGGGCGAGGACCTCACGCCGCAGGGCCGCTACCGCGCTTCGATCACCGACGACCCCGATTTCGACTGGCGCGTCCCGGCGGCGCCGGTTCCTGACCCGCTCCAGCGGCGATGCGGCCAAGCCGGACACCGAAGGTCAGGAGCAGGTGGCGAAGATTCTGCTCGAGACGCTGGGGCACTTCGGGATCGAGGCCAAGGTCATCGGCCGCGTCACCGGCCCGCACATCACCCGCTACGAGCTTCGGCTGGCGCCCGGCACCAAGGTGGCCAAGGTGGCCCAGCTCAAGGACGATCTGGCCTACGCACTGGCGGCCACCGATATCCGCATTCTGGCTCCGATCCCAGGCAAGCAAGCGGTGGGAGTCGAGGTGCCCAACGCGCGCCGGCGCATCGTCCATCTGGGCGACGTATTCCAGGATCCGCCCGCGGACTGGTCGCCGCTGACCGTCTGGCTGGGCAAGGACATCGCGGGCCGCGCTATCGGCGCCGACCTGGCCAAGATGCCGCATCTGCTGGTCGCCGGCACCACCGGCGCGGGCAAGTCCGCCTGCGTGAACGCGATGCTGTCCTCGATCCTGCTGCGGGCCACCCCGCATCAAGTGCGGTTGGTGCTGGTCGACCCCAAGCAGGTCGAGCTCAACCACTACGAGTCGATCCCGCACCTGCTTACGCCGGTGATCACCAGCCCCAGAATGGCGGCCAACGCCCTGCAGAACCTGGTCAAGGAGATGGAGCAGCGCTACGGCACGATGTCGCTGGCCCGTACCCGCAACCTGCCCGAGCTCAATCGCGCCCGGGAGAAGCGCGGTGAACCACCGCTGCCGTACGTCCTGTGCGTGATCGACGAGCTGGCCGACCTGATGATGGTCGCGCCCGCGGACGTCGAGGACTCGATCATCCGGCTGGCGCAGAAAGCCCGCGCCGTCGGCATCCACCTGGTGCTCGCCACCCAGTCGCCCCGGGTCGACGTGATCACCGGCATGATCAAGGCCAATGTACCGTCGCGGATCGCGTTTGCCGTCTCGAGCCAGACGGACTCGCGGGTGATCCTCGATCAGAATGGCGCCGAGTCCCTGCTGGGACAGGGCGACATGCTGTTCTCGCCCGTCGGTTCCTCGAAGGTGCAGCGGATTCAGGGCGCCTACATCGACGAGGAGCAGATCGCCGAGCTGACCGACGCCTGGCGGCGTCAAGGTGAGCCGGAGTTCCACGAAGAGCTGCTCCAGGAGGTGGAGTCCTCGGACGCGGGCGACGGCTCGGAAGATCCCGAGTTTCATCCCGACGAGGATCCGCTGCTCGATGAGGCGATCGCGCTGGTGGCGCAGATGGGGACGGCGTCCACCTCCATGCTCCAGCGCCGTCTCCGGCTCGGTTACACCCGCGCCGGCCGACTGATCGACATGCTCGAGCGCCGCGGGATCATCTCCGGCTACGAAGGCTCGAAACCCCGCCAGGTGCTGATCACCGAAGCTGACGTGCCGCGCATCCTCTCGCACCTCGCCGAGGCGGACGGAGCGCCCGGCGCCGGCGCTCCGGTGCGGGTTCCCGACGACGCGGAGTGACCGGACGGGCGTGCCGCACGCCGATGTCAACGGGCAGCGGCTGTACTACGAGATCCACGGTCGCGGCGTGCCGCTGCTGTGCGTGATGGGTGTCGGCAGTGACCTGACCGGTTGGAGCCTTCAGCTGCGAGCGTTCTCCGCGCGCCACCGCACGGTGGTGTTCGACAATCGAGACGTAGGGCGCTCGTCGTACGCAGCCGAGCCGTACGAGATCCGCGACATGGCCGAGGACACGATCGGGCTGGCCGACGCACTGGGGCTCGATCGATTCCACCTGCTCGGGCTGTCGATGGGGGGAGCGATCGCGCAGGAGGTCGCGCTCGCCCACCCCCAGCGGGTCATCTCGCTGACGCTGTGCGTGTCGTTCGGCGGGGGCGGGCGCTGGGCCCAGGAGCGGGCACGGGTCCAGATCGAGTCGCTGCCGGCCCGCTCTGAAGCGCAGCTGCTCGACGAGATGATGCTGCTGACGCTGTCCGAGGCCACCTACGAGCAGCCGGGACAGGTGCAGATGATGCGCAGCCTGATCATGTCCTACGAGCACCGACAGCGCCGGGCGGGGTTCGTCCGCCAGCTCCGGGCCAGCGCCGCGCACGAGGCTCGCGGGCGGCTCAGCCGCCTGTCGCTGCCCGTGCACGTGATCGCCGCCGAGCAGGATCGGCTGGTGCCGGAATGGAAGTCCCGCGAGCTGGCCGAGCTGATCCCCGGCGCCCGCTTCCAGACGATTGGCGGGGCCGCTCACGCGGTCAATATCGAGCGCCCCGACGAGCTGGCCAGGCTCGTCCTGGAGTTCCTGGAGCGGGTCGATAAGACGGCCGGTTAGCGGGAGCTTCAGGTCGCTGAATGCAAGCTTTCATCGGATAACGCGTCGGTAGCCTTCGAGACCCATGGCTGAGATCGGCTCGACGCTGCGAGAGGCGCGCATGCGCGCTCGGATCGACATCACCGAGGTCGAGACCCGGACCAAGATCCGGGCCAAGTACCTGCGCGCGATCGAGAACGAGGAGTGGGATCTGCTTCCGGGTCCCGTGTACGCCAAGAGCTTCCTGCGAACCTATGGAGACTTTTTGGGGCTCGACAGCCGGCTGCTGGTGGACGAGTTCCGGCGCCGCTACGAGGATCCCTCCGATCACGACCTGCGCCCGCTGTCGACGCTCGGCCGCGAGCGGGAGCGCTCCGCCCGCGGGCCGCTGCTGCCGGCGTGGGCGGTGATCGGTCTGGTGCTGGTGGCCGTCGTCGCCGCGCTGGCCGTTGTCGGCGCGAACTCGAACAAGCCCACGTCGCCGACCGGCACGCACGCCAAGACCACCGGCCATCGCCGCCACCACCGTCACCGTCCCAGGCCGGCTCCCGCCACGACGGCAAAGCTCCAGCTAATTCCGACCGGAACCGTGTATGTGTGCCTGGTGGACGGCAACGGCACCAAGCTGATCGACGAGAAGACATTCACGGCCGGCCAGACGGTCCCCCCCGAGACCGCTCCCAAGCTGCTCTTGACGCTCGGCAACGCGGCGGTAGCAGATGAAGGTCAACGGCCACCCGGTGCCGGTGACGGCGTCGGCAACCGCGATCCGCCTGCTGATCACCGCCAGCGCCACGCATCCGATCCCGATCGCGACGAAGCCGACGTGTCCCTGAACCCGCGCGCCGGCATCCTGATCACAGGCACCGAGGTCCTCACCGGGATCATCTCGGACCGCAACGGACCCTGGCTGTCCGAGCGGCTACGCGAGATCGGCGTGGACGCCGCCACGATCCAAGTCGTCGGCGACCGACCCGGCGACCTGATGTCGGCGCTGCGCTACATGGAGCGCGAGGGCCTGGCCCTGATCGTTACCAGCGGCGGCCTGGGGCCGACCGCCGATGACCTCACTGCGGAGATCGTCGGGCGCTTCTCGGGTCACGAGATGGTGCTCGACGCCCGTCTCGAAGAGCGCATCGCGGAGATCCTGAGGCCGCTGATGCGGCGATGGCCTGGCCTGGATCAGGACGCGATCCGCGCTTCAAATCGCAAGCAGGCCGTGATCCCGGAGGGCGCGACCGTGCTCGACCCGATTGGGACCGCGCCGGGTCTGGTGGTGCCGCCGGCCAGCGGCCAGGGGCCGACTGTGGTGGTGCTTCCCGGGCCTCCCCGCGAGCTCCAGCCTATGTGGGAGCTGGCACGCGCCACCGAGGCGTTCCAGCGCGCGATTGTCGGCGCCACCACGTATCTGCGCGGGATCGTGCGGCTGTTCGGCATCCCCGAGTCGGAAATCGCCAACACGCTCCGCGCCGCCGCCGAGGCCGGCCTGGACCTCGAGCCGCTCGAGATCACCACATGCCTGCGCCGAGGCGAGATCGAGGTGGCCACGCGGTTCGAGCCCCCGGCCCAGGCGGCGTACGACGCGCTGATCGAATTCATCGCGCAGCGACACTCCGACGTGTTGTTCTCCCGTGACGGCGCGACCATCGATGCCCAGGTGGCGGAGTTGCTGCAGGGCCACATGCTGGCAACCGCGGAATCCTGCACCGGTGGTCTGCTGGCGGCCAGGCTCACGGAGCTGAGCGGATCCTCGGCTTACTTCGCCGGCGCAATCGTGGCTTATTCGAACCAGGCCAAGGCCGCGATCGTCGGCGTCGATCCCGGGCTGATCGAGCGCGCGGGGGCGGTCTCCACGGAGGTGGCCGAGGCGCTCGCGGAGGGCGCAATCGCCCGTTTCGGCGCCGACCTGGGCGTCGGCATCACGGGCATCGCCGGTCCCGGCGGTGGCACGGATGAGAAGCCCGTCGGCCTGGTGTGCTTCTCGGTCGTGTCTCGGGCTGGTGATCGCATCACCCGCAGCGCCCAGCTGCCCGGTGGGCGCTCCGACATCAGAGACCGGGCGAGCACCGTAGCGATGCACCTGATTCGCCGTCTGCTGTTGGGCCAGGGGGATCTGAACGTGCCCCAGCCGCAGCCCGCGTCGGCACCGAGCGTCAGTGAGTGACGAGCGCGTCCGGCTGTTCGTGGCGCTGAGGCTTCCGCAGGAGGTTCGCGATCTGCTTATCAGCTGGCGGGGCGGAGTCGATGTGGCTGCATCCGACCTGCGACCGGTGCCGCCCCAGGCACTGCATGTGACGCTCTGTTTCCTCGGGTCGAGGGCTGCCGATGAGGTCGAATCGATCGCTCGCGCATGCGGCTTGCTGAGCGGGTCGGCCCCTGTGCCCCTGGCGGTGGACGAACCCGTGTGGCTGCCGCCCCGGCGGCCGCGAGTCCTGGCCGTGAGGCTCGCGGACGGCACCGGGGCGCTGTCGCAGGCGCAAGCCCGGCTCGAGCGCTCGCTGGTGGCCGGGGGCTGGTACGAGCCCGAGCCGAGGCCGTTCCTGGCGCACGTCACGGTGGCGCGCGCGGTACGGGGAGCGCGACTGCGAAACGTGGACCTGCCGGCGGTGCCCGAGCTGACGTTTGTGGGCAGGAGGATCACGCTGTTTCGCTCCCGGATGAGCCGGAGCGGCGCCCGGTATGAGGCGCTCAGCACGGTCGAGCTGGGGTGAGTGCAAGGGCCCCGCCGTCATCCAGTCACCAGCAGCACTACCGAGATCAGGAATATGAGCCCCCCGATGGCGAGCGCGCCGACCTTCAGCGTCATGCTGCTGGCGACGCCGGCGATTCCGTACATGAACAGCGCCGTGGAGAGGATCACCTCGACCAGCGTGAAGTGATCGGCCCGCTCCTGTTGTCGGCGGGCTTCGGCGAAGTTCTTGGTCGAGGCCGCGGTCTTGTCGGCCGCTTCGGCGACGTGCGGGATCTGGTAATCCGGATCCTTGGCGGTGAACGGCGTCGCGGCCGGGTGCGCGCTCTTGGCGTTCGGACCCTGCCACCAGCGCACCGCGGCCTGAAGCCTCGAATCCATCAGGTTGTCGAAGATGTAGGACGTCAGCCGCCCGTTGTGCTGCTGCCTGGCCTGGGCGTATTCCAGGAACACGGCCTGATCGTGCGCGAGCGCAAAGTTGCCGTTGGTGTAGAACTGCCCGGCGTCGTCGAAGTTCCGCACCCCGAGGCTGAACTGCTCGGTGGCATCGTGGTTTCGCTGCTCGTTCCGGTACGCCGCGAACGCGCTGACCATCGCCGCCAGGCCCAGCGCGACCGCGATCAGCAGCTCCAGACCGTGCCCGGCTAAAATCGACCTGGCCGTCTGGCGGGGCTGGCTCTGCTCGGCATCGCCGTCGGACTCGAGGGGTGGTGGGGCGGTGGCTTCGTCGCTCAATTGGCGTTCGCCGGGTTGGGCTGTGCGGCGACCCTACGACATGTTCCAACTCCGGGACGTGCGGCGGCGCGGCTACCTGGGCCAACTGCCAGACCCTCCCCCTTCGTCAAGCGAAGCGGATTGGGACATGAAATGCATGGCCGAACTCCCACTTGAGTTGGCAAACGGCCGGGCTGGGGCAGGGGACAGGTTCCCGGGGCCCGCAGTCGGTAGACCTGCTCGATGTGCCAAAGCCGCCGACTCACGGGCGAGTCGTCGACATCGAGCATGAAATGCATGTCCAATGTCGACCGCCTGGGGCCTGCGGCCGACTCATCGACATCGAACAGGTTCCCCGGCCCCACGGGGCACGGGCAATCATCCCGGAAGCCTCCGTCCACCCGAGCGTTCAACATTGGCACACCTTCTCCGGGCTTCTGTGACAGGCGCGTCTTGTTCGTTGACAGGCGCCGGATCTAGCGTGGGGTTCCGTCCGCCCACGGTCCTACCGTGGTGGGTTCAAAGCGCATGAGACAAGGAGCCGAACGGAGATGACCGATCAGGAGAAAGCGAAGGCAGCGGCGGCGGATGGAAAGTCCGATGCCAAGCGCCAAGCGGCCCTTCAGGGGGCTCTGACCCAGATCGAGCGGCAGTTCGGCAAGGGCACCGTCATGCGCATGGGCGATCCGGGCGCCCGGGTGGCCGTGGACGCGATCCCCACCGGAGCGCTCGCGCTCGACATCGCCCTCGGGATCGGCGGCGTGCCGCGCGGCCGGATCGTGGAGATCTTCGGTCCCGAATCCTCGGGAAAGACCACGCTCGTGTATCACGTCCTCGCCGAGGCGCAGAAGCTGGGCGGGGTGTGCGCGTTCGTCGACGCGGAGCACGCGATGGACCCGCTGTACGCGCAGCAGATCGGCGTCAACATTGACGAGCTGCTGGTCTCCCAGCCAGACTACGGCGAGCAGGCGCTGGAGATCGTCGACATGCTGATCCGCTCCGGAGCCGTCGACGTGATCGCGGTCGACTCGGTCGCGGCGCTGACGCCTCGTGCCGAGCTGGAGGGCCAGATGGGCGATCAGACCGTGGGCGTGCAGGCGCGGATGATGTCCCAGGCGATGCGCAAGCTGGCCGGCAACCTGAACCGGACCCAGACGCTGTGCGTGTTCACCAATCAGATCCGGGAGAAGGTGGGCGTGATGTTTGGCTCCCCAGAGACGCAACCCGGAGGCCGGGCGCTGAAGTTCTATTCCTCCCAGCGCCTGGACATCCGGCGGATCGAGACGCTCAAGGACGGTACCGAGGCGGTGGGAAACCGGGTTCGGGTCAAGGTCGTCAAGAACAAGGTCGCGGCGCCGTTCAAGCAGGCGGAGTTCGACATCGAGTTCGGGAAGGGGATCTCCACCTCCGGGTGCCTGATCGATTACGGCATCGAGCACAGCATCATCACCAAATCCGGCTCGTTCTTCTCGTACGGCGAGGAGCGGCTGGGCCAGGGACGCGGCAACGCGAAGGCATTTCTCGACGAACATCCCGAGACGGCCAAGGAGATCGAGTCCAAGATCTACGCCGCGCTGGGCATCAACCGAGACCTGGTCAAGTCGATCGAGTCACGCGAGGAGCCACAGCCCACTCGTCTCGCCGGGGCAGCCGGGGACGTGGAACCGGTCGAGGTCGAGAATCGGGCCGCTTGACGCGGCCGGGTGAGCGGCATCGACGATCAGCTTCGGAATGCCCTGGAGACGGCTTACGCCTACCTCAACCGGCGCGACCGGACGACGCACGAGCTCCGGGAGCATCTCCACCGGCACCTGAGCGGCACGACGGCGGCCGACCGGGCAATCGGTGTGCTTCAGGAGCAGGGCTACCTCGATGATGCCCGCTACGCACGTCTGTTCGCCGAGGACAAGCGCGGACTCGAGCACTGGGGCGATGAGCGCATCCGGCGCGCGCTGGAGGCACGTGGTGTGGCGCGGGAGCTAATCGACGATGCGCTCACGCCGACCGCGGGCGAGAGCGAGCTCGATCGCGCGCTGTCGCTGCTGGCGCGGCGGTTCCCGGGCGGTCCGCCGCGGGAGCGCCGGGATCGAGATCGCGCCCTGGGAATCCTGGTGCGCAAGGGCTACGACGTCGAATTGGCCCTCGATGCGCTGGCCGCGTACGCCCGGCATTCGCGGGACACGACCGTGCGCTAGCTTGCGGTTACGACCGCAACGGGGAGGAGGGTGGGCAATTCGCCCGCGTAGGAGCGCCTACGTGGTGGCCATCGGGCTCGTCGCGTCCGGTCTGGTGGCTTCAGGTGCCGTCGGGCTCGGGGCGGCCGGCGTTGGCTTCAAGGGCAGGACCTCCCAGAAGCAACCGATCTCGTTTCGCGTGTCGGGCGGCTCGATCAGTCAGCTCGACTACCGGATCGTCGACCGCTGCCCGCACCACCAGCGCCTGATCAACCACGACTTCGGGTTCTCGGCGATCCGGATCTCGCACTCGCGATTCGGAGGTACGTTCGTCGATCCGCGGCATCACACCAAGGCGATCGTCCAGGGGATGACGATGGCGGCCACCGTGCGCGGATCGCTGTCGGACCGGACCAGGAATCCGAAAACCCACGCCATCTGCACCGGAAAGGCGACTTTCAAGCTACACCGGTGATAGCGGCCCACGCCCGGTCAGGCCCGGGCCGGCCCGAGCCCGGGGCGACCCGGCCCGGCGGCGGCCCGCCGACTGGTGCGGATTGCGCCGGTGCCCCGGCGGTATTACGATGCCGGTAGCGAACGAACGGCCCCCGGGCCGCAAAACACCAGCAAATTTCGTAGATCTTGGATCCCGGACACACATTGACGGCAACCCGCCACGGGTCTGCATCCCTGCACCAAACGACCTCGCAAACGGCCAGCTAGTCGTCTGACCGGCGACGCAGGTTCACCCGCCCGGCATCCGTTCGTGCGTCTCGTACGGGCCGCTCGGTCGCTCCAAAAAACTGAGAGATGTGAATCGGCCCGGAAACGCAAGGGCCGTCAGGAGAGGAACGACCATGGACATCATCGGTGCGGCAGCGCTGATCGCGGTGGGAATCGTGCTCGCGGCGGTCGCCTACGCGGTGCTCAGCGGTCGCGCGGTGCACTCCAAACCAGCCGGCGAGGAGCCGTCGCCGGCCGCCACCACGGCCCCGGATCCGACTCCCGAGCGAGCCGCGGCGCTGGCCCGGCGAGAGGACAGCATCTCTCGGCGCGAGGCGGAGCTGGAGCACGAGCGACAGTCGCTCGCCAACGGCCACCAGGAGCTGGAGCGATCTCTGGAGCGGATCTCCGGACTGTCGGCCGCCCGCGCCAAGCAGATGCTGCTCAAGGAGATCGAGGATCAGGCCAAGCACGACGCGGCCCGACGGATTCGCCAGATCGAGGAGGAGACCAAGCGTGAGGCCGATCGCAGGGTGCGCAACATCCTGTCGGTCTGCATGCAGCGCGTGGCGGCCGGTCACGCCGCCGAGACGACCGTGTCGGTGGTGCAGCTGTCTGCCGACGATATGAAGGGACGGATTATCGGCCGGGAGGGTCGGAACATCCGGGCGCTGGAGAACCTCACCGGCGTTGACTTCATCATCGACGACACGCCCGGTGCGGTGGTGCTGTCGGGCTTCGACGGGGTGCGGCGCGAGATCGCGCGCCTGACTCTGGAGAAGTTGCTACAGGACGGCCGGATTCACCCCGCGCGCATCGAGGAGATGTACTACCAGGCCAAGTCCGAGCTCGAGGGCCACATCGTGGAGCTCGGGGAGCAGGGGGTGTTCGACGCCGGCGTGCAGGGGCTGGATCCCGAGCTGATCAAGCTTCTGGGCCGCCTGAAGTTCCGCACCAGCTACGGGCAAAACGTGCTCGCCCACTCAATCGAGGTGTCGCGGCTGGCGGCGATGATGGCCGAGGAGCTGGGGGCGAGCCCCAAGACGGCCCGGCGCGCTGCGCTGCTGCACGACATCGGCAAGTCCGTGACGCATGAGATTGAGGGGCCGCACGCGCTGGTCGGAGGCGAGCTGGCGCGGAAGCACGGCGAGACGGAGGCTGTGGCGCATGCGATGGAGGCCCATCACAACGAGGTGGAGCCGCAGACGATCGAGGCGGTCATCGTCCAAGCCGCCGACGCCCTGTCCGGCGCCAGACCCGGCGCCCGCGGCGAGTCGCTCGAGCAGTACGTCAAGCGGCTCCGCGATCTGGAGCAGATTGCCGCCCGTCACAAGGGCGTCGACAAGGTTTACGCCATGCAGGCGGGACGCGAGATCCGGGTGATGGTCGCGCCGGGGGCGATCGATGACGACGCTGCCACGCTCCTGTCCTACGAGATCGCCCGCGAGATCGAGAAGGAACTCGAGTATCCCGGGCAGATCAAAGTGACCGTGATCAGGGAGTCGCGCTCGGTCGAGTACGCGCGCTAGTGGGGATGGCGCCGTAAAGCGTTGCTCGCGGTCCAGGAGGCGAAATCCGGAATCAGCACGACTGCCAGAACCGCGCCGCCGGCCACGACCCCGCCGAGGGCCAGCCACCGACCCAGCCCGCCGGCAGTCCAGTGCGTGGCTCCAGGCTCAGGCGCGTGTCGGCGGACCTGAGCGGCCCGGAGCAGACTCGTAAGGCGAGGTGCGTGCGCGAGCACGTGGAAACCCGCGAACGCAAGCCACACGAAGAAGCTGATTTTGTGGAGCTCGAGGAACCGGCCCCGGCTGCGCGCGCCGTCTAACAACAGCAGCACCCCAGTGACGAAGACGGCAAGCGTCGACACCACCAGGAACGGAGCGATCGCGCGCAGGGCGAGGAGCGGCTTGCCCCGTCGTCGGTAGGCCGGATCGCGCGTGTAGTAGCGCACGAAGCGGTAACCGGTGCTGCCCAGCTTCAGCGCGATCGGCCCCAGCAGCAGCAGACCGACGAACAGATGGACGGAGATCAGCTGGCGGATGCGCAGGATGGTGACCCCGATCACCGCCAGCAAGGCGATCAGCGTCATTCCGGTCAGCGCGGTGAGCTGCTCGTTGCCGTCCGGGCCGCCCCCGGTCAGGTCCCCACGCCGCACCCGACCAGTGTTCTCGGTATGGCTCAACGCTCCGTCAGGATTGGATGAGAAAGCTCTTCGCCGCATCATGCCAAGCGCCGGCGGCCTATGATCGCTCGATGCCGGAGCGGATCTTGCTGGTCGAGGATGAGCCGGGGATTGTTGATTTCATCCAGCGTGGTCTGGAGGCGCACGAGTTCGAGGTGACCGCCGCCCTCGACGGGGTGAGCGGCACCGACATGGCTCTGCAAGACAACGTCGACCTGGTGGTGCTCGACATGATGCTTCCCGGTCGCAGCGGGCTCGAGGTGCTCGCGAGGCTGCGTCAGGCCAAGCCGGGCTTGCCGGTGATCGCGCTGACGGCCCGGGGCGAGATCGAGGATCGCGTCGCGGGGCTCGACGCCGGCGCAGTTGACTACCTGACCAAGCCATTCTCGCTGAGCGAGCTGGCGGCTCGGATCCGCGCCCAGTTGCGGGCCTCCGCCCAGGCCAGAGTGACCGAGCTGGAGGCCGGAGATATCGAGGTCAACCTGATCACGCGCAGGGTTCGGTGCTCTGGCGAATTGGTTCGACTGTCCACGACCGAGTTCGAAGTACTCGTTTATCTGCTGCGCAACCAGGGCCGGGTGCTGGCCCGTGAGCAGATCTTCCGGGCGGTGTGGGGCTACGACTTCGATCCAGGCACCAACGTGGTCGATGTCTACGTCGGCTACGTCCGGCGCAAGCTACAGCGAGCCAGGAAGACGAGTGCCTCACGCTCCGGCCGAACCCAGGACTCACCCGAGGCACAGATCGTCACCGTGCGATCGGTCGGCTATCGCCTCGATGTGGCGAACTAAGGCGAGGCTGCGGTCGAGCCTTCGCTGGCGCCTGGCGGCCTGGGTCGCCGGCGTGATGCTCGTGGCCGCCGCCGTCGTGTTCGTGGTCGTTTACGACAGCACCGGGAGCCAGCTCCGGAGTGAAATCCGCCGAGACATAGCGGACGACACCACCCAGCTCAGCGAGTCGCTGACGGCGTACAGAGACCAGAGCCAGGCGAGGATCCTGGCCGGCGCCGAGCAGTACATGCGGGCACAGCCCTACACCGCGACCTCGACGCTGCTGTTCGCCCTGATCCCGGGTCGGTCACCGGCCAGCAACCACCCCGAGCTGTTCGGCGCTTTGCGCCCGGAGACGGGCGAGACCGGCGCGGACCAGGCCCAGGAGAACCGGGCCGGCACCCGCCTGCAAACGCCTCGCGTGGGCTACTCGACGCAGCATGTTCCGGACGTTGGAGCCATGCAAATCCTGGAGCGACGTGTGTCGCTGGGTCGGGTCGACATGATCTTGGGAGCCGGCGAGCCGCTGGCGATCGTCGGTCGCGCCCAGCACGGGATCGCCCGGGCGTTCGTGCTGGCCGGCGCCGTCGTGCTGGCGCTCGCGCTGCTGGCCTCGTATCTGGCGGGCGCGCGCGTGAGCGCGCCGCTGCGACGCATGGCCGCGATCGCCGCCCGGGTCGACGCCGGCGACCTGGAGCCGAGGATGCCGACGTCGCCCAGCCACGGCACCGAGGTCGCCGTGCTGGCCGAGGCGTTCAACCACATGCTCGATCGCCTGGCTGAGGCGTTTGCCGGTCAGCGGGACTTCATTGCCGACGCCTCGCATGAGCTGCGCACCCCGTTGACGGTGATCCGCGGCCAGCTAGAGGTGCTCGCGGCCCAGAAGGATCCGTCCGGGCCCGAAGTCCGGCGCGTCGAGCGCCTGGTGCAGGCCGAGATCACCCGCATCAGCCGCTTGGTCGATGATCTGCTGATCCTCGCCCAGTCGGAGCGAATGGACTTCCTGCGCACCGAGGTGATCGATCTGGGTCCGTTCGTCGAGGACCTCTGGGACGGCCTCAGCCTCACGGCCAGCCGCCGGTTTGAGGTGGCCTACGTGCCGGACGGATCGCTGAGAGCAGATCCGGACCGGCTGGCCCAGGCGCTCCGGAACCTGGCGCGCAATGCCATCGAGCACACGGCCGACGAGCAGGGGGTGGTGCGGCTGGAAGTCCAGCGCATCGGACCTGATCGGATTCGATTTGCAGTCGTGGACGACGGGCCCGGGATTCCGGTCAACCAGCGTGAGCGTGTGTTCGAGCGGTTTCATCGCGTCGATCCGGGTCGATCTCGCCGGGAGGGAGGGACCGGGCTCGGCCTCGCCATCGTGGAGGCGATCGCCCGGGCTCACGGGGGCAGCGTCCGGGCTGCCGAGCCAAGCGACGGGCGTGGAGCCCGGCTCGAGCTCGTGTTGCCGGGGTTCCGGCCGGGTTGATGAGGTCCGCGATCGGACGACAACCACCGCTACTGTTCGTCTCCGATGAAGCGCTACCACGTGACCACGTTCGGCTGTCAGATGAATGAGCACGACTCCGAGCGGATGAAGGGGATGCTCGAGTCGCTGGGCTACGCCGAGGCGGCCACCCGGGCCGACGCGGACCTGATCCTGTTCAACACCTGCTCGATCCGGGAGAAGGCCGACGATCGCTTCGTCGCCCACCTCGGTGAGGCCAAGCGGCTGAAGCGCGAGGATCCGGAGCGGATCGTGGGCGTCGGCGGTTGCTGGGCCCAGTCGGTCAAGGAGGAGGTGTTCGCGCGGTTCCCGTTCGTGGACGTGGCGTTCGGCCCCGGGCAGGTGCACAAGCTGGCCGAGTTCCTCACTAGCGACTCGCTCAGCGCCCAGGGCTACTTCGAATTCGAGGGCTTCACCGGACACCTGCCGGCCAAGCGCGAACGTGAGTTCCAGGGCTGGGTCCAGATCAGCGTCGGATGCAACTGCGTGTGCTCGTACTGCATCGTGCCCTCCACGCGGGGACGCGAGGTGAGCCGCGACGCGTCGGAGCTGGTCGACGAGGTCGAGCGGCTCGCGGCCGACGGCGTGGTCGAGGTGACGCTGCTGGGCCAGAACGTCAACTCCTACGGTCGTGATCTCCCGCGCGAGGCGCGGATCAGCTTCGCCGAGCTGCTGGCCCGGATCGACGCCGTTCCCGGGATCGAGCGCATCCGCTACACCAGCCCTCACCCCAAGGACATGCGCGAGGACGTGATTCTGGCCCATGCCCGGCTCGGCGCGCTGTGCGAGCACATCCACCTGCCGCTCCAGTCGGGATCAAGCCAGGTCCTGAAGCGGATGCGGCGCACCTACACGCGCGAGCGGTATCTCGACCGCGTGGCGCTGATCCGCGAGCACGTGCCCGACTGCGCCCTGACCACGGACATCATCGTCGGCTTTCCGGGCGAGACAGAGGAAGACTTCGAGCGCACACTCGAGGTGGCCGAGCAAGTCGGCTACGACGGAGCATTCACGTTTCTGTACTCGCCGCGGCGTGGCACCGAGGCGGCCACCCTGCCTGACCAGGTCCCGCACGAGGTCAAGGTCGAGCGCGTCGAGAGGCTGGTCGAGGTCGTCCAGCGGCGCGCTCAGCAGCGCTCGCAGCGATTCGTGGGGAGGACGCTGGAGGTGCTGGTCGAAGGTCCCTCGCGCACGGACCCAAGTCGTCTGCGCGGCCGCTCCCGGCACAACAAGGTGGTGAACTTCAGCGGCCTCGCCGAGGCCGGGGAGCTGGTCGACGTGGAGGTCACCGGCGCCACCAGCCAGACCCTGGCCGGGCTCCAGTCGCTGGTAGCCCACAGCTCCGCCTGAGCCTCGGACATACGTCCAGAATGCTTCAACGGCGGGCCACTGGCTGGCGATAGCGCCGATCCCTAGATGGTGGCTGCCCCCCGGCATGATCACCGGCCAACTTGGAGCACCTCGCCGTCGAAGACCCGCGCAGAGTCGACCTGTGCCTCCGTCCCGTGGGTGGTTTCCGTGTTGCCCACAGGGCCGAACGTCGGCTTTGCGTCCTCCGAATCTCCGAGCTCGTGCGCCGAGACACCCGGCTCGCAGTGGCCGGCGCCCTCCGAGACTGAGCTGCCCCCCCAAAGGAGGTAGGGGAAGGAAGGCGGCGGATCGCGGCGCTTCACGTGAGTGTCGCGACCGCCGCCCGACCCTGTCCGCCGCGTCTGCGGCCCCGGGGCCGGCCCCGGCGACATCCGCGGTGTGTGCGAACATATGTTCGTGCGCTGGAGCAACCTGAGCCTCGACGGAGAATCCCGAGCCCGGCTGCCCGGGTACCGCGACGAGGCCGTCGTGCGCCACTTCGACGCCCCCGAGGCGCTCGAGACCCGTTTTTACGAGGTCCGCGCCAAGTCAATTCTGAACCGCGTGCCGGAGGCGTCGCAGGTCCCGTTCCGGTGGACGATCAACCCGTATCGGGGCTGCTCGCACGCGTGCGTCTACTGCCTAGAGGGGAGCACGCCGGTCCTGATGGCTGATGGAAGGCACAGGCCGATCGCGGAGCTGGGGCCGGGAGACGAGATCTATGGCACAGCGCGTCAAGGCCGGTATCGGCGATACGCCAAGACTCAAGTCCTCGCCAAGTGGATCACAGTCAAGCCGGCATACCGTGTGGTTCTGCAAGACGGAACGGAGCTGATCGCGAGCGGCGATCACCGCTTCCTGACAAACCGGGGCTGGAAGCACGTTCAGCCCGGTCAGATGCCGACGTCACAGCGTCCGTATCTGTCCAGAAGCAATCATCTGATCGGGACCGGACGATTTGCGCCGCAGCCGACGGCAAATCACGACTACCGTCAGGGTTACCTCTGCGGGATCATCCGGGGAGACGGCCACATAGGGTCCTACTCGTACCCGCGCCTCGGACGAGTGAGCGGCGACGTGCATCGGTTTCGGCTGGCGCTGGCAGACCTCGAGGCGCTCCAGCGTGCACGCGAGTTCCTAGACGCAGAGGGGGTGCACACGCAGCAGCGAGTCTTCCAGCGCGCAGCCGGTGCCCACCGCGAAATCGTCGCGATCGGCACCAGCAGTCGTTCGCTGGTCGAGCAGGTCGCGTCAACGATCGAATGGCCGATCCTGCCGAGCCTCGACTGGTGCTGTGGGTTCCTCGCGGGGATCTTCGACGCTGAGGGCTCACGCAGCGATTTCGCGCTGCGAATCGCCAACACCGACCCGCAGATACTGGCCTGGATAGAGGCCTGCGCACGTAGGTTGGGCTTCGACACCTGCCACGAGCGGACCTCGAATGCCAACGGTCTCGGCTACGTCCGCATCCGCGGCGGGCTCGCGCAGCACCTTAGCTTCTTTCATCTCACCGATCCGGCGATCTCCCGAAAACGATCGATCGACGGCCAGATGGTCAAGACCTTTTCCGACCTTCAGGTGGAGGAGGTTGAGGCGCTGGGGACAGATCTCGCGCTGTACGACATCCAGACCGGAACCGGCGACTTCATCGCCAACGGTGTAGTCAGCCATAACTGTTTTGCCCGCCCCACCCACAAGTACCTCGAGTTCGACGCCGGACGTGATTTCGAGCGCGAGATAGTGGTGAAGGTCAACGCCCCGGAACTGCTGAGGGCGGAGCTGGCGCGGCCGTCGTGGACGGGCGAGCACATCGCGCTGGGGACAAACACTGATCCGTACCAATGGGTGGAGGGTCGGTACAAGCTGATGCCGGGTATCTGGGAAGCGATGCGCGACGCGGCCAACCCGTGCTCGATCCTGACCAAGTCGCCGCTGCTGCTGCGTGATCTGCCGGTTTTGAGGCAGATCTCCGAGCGCACCGAGTTCAGCGCCGCCGTGTCGGTCCCCACTCTGGATGAGCGCGCCTGGCGCGCGACCGAGCCGCACACGCCCAATCCTCGAGCGCGGCTGGAGGCGGTGGCGGAGCTGAGCCGGGCGGGAATCCGCACCGGCGTACTGGTTGCTCCCCTGATGCCGGGGGTCAACGACGCCCCGGAGCAGGTGGCGAAGATCCTCGAGCTGGCGTCGGAGGCCGGCGCGTCGTACGTGACCGGCATCGCGCTGCACCTGCGCGGAGAGGTGAAGGGGCTGTTCTTCGACTGGCTGGAGCAGAACCGCCCGGAGCTCGTGCCGCGCTACAGGCAGCTATATCGCAGGGGCGCATATGCTCCGCCCGCCGAGCGGCAGCGGTTGGCGGCGATGGTCAAAGGGCCGGATCTGGAGCCCGGCGCGCGGATGCGGGGCATGTCGCTCCCACGGGATAGTCCCGAGGGGACGCGGGGCGCAAGCGAGGCTCGAGGCAGAAGAGAGGTGCAAGCCCGACTGTTCTGACGCCGCCAGCGTAGATTCAACCTTCCGGGGGTGAAACCGGCCGCGCCGCCCGGTGGTAGGTAATAAGAGCCGCGCGGGCGACACCGAGGGTTCCGCGGACGGCAGCCAGGCGATTCATGCGAAACAAGCTCAGAAAGCGCAAAGACCTCCACCTCGAGCGAATGTTCGAGACGCGTAGCGATGCCTGGGAGCGCGTCGGACTGGCGGTGGACGTCAGCCAGCGGGCGGTCAGGCGGGCTCGGCGCCAGGCGCTGATTCTCGTCCCGATTCTGGCCGGGATCCTGGTGGCCTACTCCTACCGCAAGCAGCTATTCGGCGTGGACACGCCGGTGCGGATCGCGACCGTGGTCGCGCTCGTGGTGCTGGGCTGGGCATTCGCCCGCGACATCGGCCAGGCCGCCGGGCCCACGATGTTCCGCCGCATGGATCCGGGGACCGCGGGGACCGTGGGATTCCTGATCCGGCTGGCGACGATGGCGATCACGCTGATCGTGGCGTTGCGCATCGCCGGCGTGCACCCGGGCACGCTCGTCGCCGGAAGCGCGTTCACGGCCGTGATCATCGGTCTGGCGGCTCAGCAGACGCTCGGCAACCTGATCGCGGGGATGGTCCTGCTCAGCGCCCGGCCCTTCCGGGTGGGCGAACGCGTGCGGCTGCAGGCGGGCGCGGTGGGAGGGACGGCGGAGGGAGTGGTCAGCTCGCTGGGCTTGCTGTACACCACGCTGGCGCGGGGTGAGGATCGGATCATGATCCCCAACAACGTCGTCCTGTCCGCGGCGGTGGTCCCGCTGCGCGAGCCCGACTCGGTCGACGTCAAGGTGCGGCTGCGCTCCGGCGTTCGCCCGAGCCAGGTTCAGGCGATCCTGGACGAGCAGATAACCACCGCCACCCGTGCGCCGGCATCGGTGCTCCTGGAGGAGATCGACGGCGACGACCTCGTGGTGCGGATCCAGGCCACCCCGGAGCGGGCGGCCGACGGCGCCCGGCTGGCCGACGAGATCATCGCCGCGCTGGCCAGCGTGACCAGCGAGCATTCGCTGTCGCCCGAGTAGGGGCGCAGCCCGGCGCTCGCCGGTCGGAGTAGGGCGCAGTCCGGCGCTCGCCAGCCGCGGTCCGCCGCAGCAGATCGGCTCAGCGTTTGTCGCGCTGACCCTCGGCCAGATCGATGGCGATCTGCTCGCCCCCCATGCGCCGGCCGGCGGCCGCGGCCAGCTGCGGGGCGAGCGAGGCAAACGCCGTGGCGACGCGCAACGCGGCCGGCGCCACCTCGACCTCGGCGCGGTTGCGCTCGATCGCCCGGATCACTCCGGCGGCCACGTCCTGGGGCGAGCGCGTGCCGACGCCTCGGGGCAATTCGATTCCGGCGTCGGCGAACATGCCGGCATCGCTGATGAACCCCGGCAGCACCACCGACACGCCCACCCCGTGGGGCCTCAGGTCCTCGCGCGCGCCGAGGGCGAAGCCGCGAAGGCCGAACTTGGTGGCGGAGTAGATCGATGAGGCCGGAGACGCGGCCTTGCCAGCCAGCGAGGACACGAACACCATGTGGCCCTGCCGGCGCTCGATCATCCGCGGTGCCTGCGCCCGCGCGAGCGCGATCGGCGCACGGAGATTGACCTCGAGCATGCGGTCGATCTGCTCCTGGGCGAGCTCGGTGAGGAGCCCGCTGGCCGGCAGCGCGGCGTTCGCGACAGCATGTCCACCTCGCCGGCCTCACCGAGCAGCCGCTCCACGTCCTGGCGCACAGCCAGATCACACGACACCGCGCGTGCGCCGAGCTCGTGCGGCCAGCGGCTCGAGCACGTCGGCGCGCCGGCCGGTCAGCACCAGACCTGGCGCCCCGGCCGGCCAACGCCCGGGCGATCGCGTGGCCGATTCCCCCGGTCGCGCCCGTGAGCAGCACGTGTCGGCCGGCGAGGTCCACAGCGCGGCAGTCTAGCCGGGCCGCGAGGGCAGTCTCTAGACCCTCTGAGACCACCCGCCGCCGCCGGCTAACCGGAAACACGGCCACCGTGGCCGTGAAGCCATGCAGGAAGCTGCGCCCGCCGACCGGGCCGATCTCACCGGCGGCGAAGAACCCCGCCGCCGGGGCGCCCTGGAGCTCGTCGCTGCACGGCGGCGGCGTCGTGGTCACAGTGCGCCGAACATGGCGCTGCCGCGCCCGTTGCAGGAGAACACGCAGCGCGCCCGCGGGGCGCCCGCCCTGGACCGCCTCGGCGCTGCACACGCAGCGCCCGGCGCAGATCCTCGTCGGCCGATCGGGCATCGCGGGCGTGCAGCCGGATCACCTGCCCCTCGCGGACCTGCGGCGCCGACCGCGATCACGCCCGAGTCCGGGATCGGCTCCGAGCACGCCGCGGACCAGGAAGTCCCCCTGCTCGTACTCCGGCTTGCCGCTGTCGATCACGATGCCGACCAGCAGCCCCCCGGCGACCAGCGTCCGCTCGCGCGAGGACAGCTCCGCGATGATGTGCTCGACCGTCTGCAGCGCCGGACGGCCGGCGAGCTCGTGGATCATGTTGCCCTCGGCCGCGGTGATCGTGACCTCGCGACCGAGCGGCGCCGCTCCTTGGGACACGCATGGCAGCACGTCGATCCCGCTCCAAGCGTACGCCGACCGCGCCCTGCTCGCAGACGTCCTCGCCGAAGAACAGCGCGCCCGCGCCCTCCCGCGTACGAGCGCTCGACAGTCCGCCCAGCACCGGCACCGCCGGCGTGTCGCGCGGCCAGCACGGCAGCACCGGTCGGTCGGGAACGAGTATGGGTCCGACAGCAGGATCGCCGCGCTGGCGCCCTCCAGCGCCGGTAGGCCCTCGAGCTCGCCGTCGTCGCTCGACTGCGGCGTGGAACGGCTGCACATCGCCCTGAGCACCCCAGGATGCGGCCCACACCGCGACAGCAGTGCCGGACTCGAGCTCCCGGCCGTCGCCGAGCACGCCGCCCGCGCCGCACCCGATCAGGGCCGGCGGCTCGAGCACGCCGTGGACGCCCTCGAGCGTCGCCTCGGGCGCCGCCAGATGGCCACCGCTGGCGAACACCA
Organism: uncultured Solirubrobacterales bacterium; assembly: GCA_963803475.1. Taxonomy (GTDB): domain Bacteria; phylum Actinomycetota; class Thermoleophilia; order Solirubrobacterales; family Solirubrobacteraceae; genus Palsa-465. Next base: position 409,774 of record CAWDMR010000006.1, on the reverse strand, counting down.
GCGCCAGGTCCGGCTCGCAGCCCGCCAGGCCCCGAGCCGCTTCCGCCGCCAGCCTCGGTCCCTGCCGCCAGCGGGTCTGCTGGGTGGAGATGCCGGCTCCGATCACAGCGCCCATGCGGATCCTCCATGAGCCATCGCTCCACGATACTCCTGCCGATGAGCGCGGCGGAGGTGATCGCGCTGTTCGGTCCCACCGGGGTGGGCAAGACCGCGATCGCGATCGCGCTCGCAGCACGGCTGCGCGAGCGAGGCGAGCACCCGGTGGCGGTCTCCGCCGACGCGCTGCAGGTCTACTCGGGGCTCGAGACTTCTGACCGGCGCGGCCAGCGCTGCCGAGCGGGCCCGGCTGGAGCACCGGCTGATCTCGTTTCTCCCGGTCGACGCGACCTTCAGCGCCGGTCAGTACGCAGAGCTGGCGCACGCCGAGATCGACGCGCTTGCTCGACGCCGGCCAGCAGCCCGATCGTGGTGGGCGGCACCGGCCTTTACCTGCGGGCGGCGCTGACGGAGCTGAGCCTGCGCCCAGCTCCGCCCGAGGGGGTTCGGGAGCGCTGGCTGGCAGAGCTCGAGCGTCGCGGCCCGCAGGCGCTGCACGCGATGCTGGCGGAGCGCGCACCGTGGGCCGCTGCCGAGATCGAGCCCGGCGACCGCCAGCGCATCGTGCGGGCGCTGGAGCTGCTCGACGCCGGCGAGCTCGAGCCGCCCGAGGAGCAGTCGCAGCTGTGGACGGCGGACACCAGACGGCCCGACACTGCTGATCGGGCTGGTGATGGAGCGCGAGCAGCTGTACGCAAAGCATCGACACCCGCGTGGATCGGATGGTCGCCGCCGGCGCCGAGCAGGAGGTCCGCCGCGCGAATGCCGCCGGCGCCTCGATCACCGCGCGCAAGGCGCTGGGATTCGACGAGCTGCTGGGCGGCGATGTCGAGGCGATGAAGCGGCGCACGCGCAACTACGCCCGCCGGCAGCTCACCTGGATGCGCAAGCTGGCGGGAGTGAACGTGATCGACGTGACCGGACGCAGTCCAGCCGAGGTGGCGGCCGAGATCGTCGGGCTGGATCAGGGGAGGGGCGTGAGCGGGTACATGAGGACCGCGGCCACGACCAGCAGCGCGATCCAGACTCCGACCAGCCGCCGCCGGTGGCGGTGGCGGGCGATCAGGTCCGCCACCGCCAGGTAGATCCCCGGCATCACGATCACCATGTAGTAGAGGTAGCTGGTGCGGCTCCAGATCACGCTCAGCAGCTCGAACGGGACGAGTGTGGCCACCAGCCAGGCCAGTCCCAGCGTCTGCACCGGGTTGGCGGTGCGCGCCCGCACCGCCCACGCGGCCAGGACCGCCGCCGGCAGCGCCAGCAGCATGATCGGTGGGCTGATCATGCCCAGGAAGTGCACGGCGGGATGGATCCCGTACAGACCCGCGGTAGGTTGTGCGGGATTGATGTTGAGGTACACGATCGGCTTGTAGTCGAACAGCCATTGCCAGGGATAGGAGGCGATCCCTTGGGGCCCCTGGGGGCTCGACTGCCCGGCGGCGAAGGAGAACATGTGGGCCAGGTGCGCGAACGGCCCGCCGGCGACGAACTTGCCCGTGCTGGCGTCGAACGGCCGCGCCACTCGGTCGAGCACGGCCAGCAGCGCCACCAGCACGACCGCGGCTGCCGCCGTGCAGATCAGCCAGGAGCGCACAGCGGCCCGGGGATCGCCGTTGCCCGGTGAGGCAGCGCAGGAGCTCGAACAGGGCCAGCACCAGCAGCACATAGGGCGCCACGAGCTTGAAGCAGGCGCCGACGCCGATGATCGCGCCGGCGGCCAGCGGCGTCCCGCGTAAGTACACCGCCGCGCCCCAGATCATCGCCGCCACGGCGTAGATGTCGAGCGTGCCGACCCGACCGTGGACCAGCAGCAGGTTGTCGAGGGCCATCAGCGCACAGGCGCCGAGCGCCAGCCCGGGGCCACCGCCCACGGCGCGCACGAGCACGAACAGCCCCACGATCGCCAGCGATCCGAACACCAGGCTTCCCAAGCGCCAGGCGAGCGGACCGTCTCCGAACAGCTCGATCGAGCCGGCGATGATCAGCTTGGCCAGCTGCGGGTGCTCGGCGTTGGGGTCGCTGCCGCGCGGCGCGGTGGCGTAGCGGGCATCCGGGGGCAGTCGCACCCCCGCGATCACGCGTGCCGCGTTGACGTAGTAGTCCTCGTCAAACACCAGCACGTGATCGGACGCCGAGCGGCACGGGGTCCGGCACGGCTGGCCCAGCCACGCTACCCGGGCGCCCAGCGACAACGTCAGCAGGATCGCCAGCAGCGCACCCGGCGAGGCGTGTCGCAGGCGCTCGGTCATCGCAGCGCGACGGTACATATAGTCCGCGCGCGTGGACTTCGAGAAGTGGCACGCGCTCGGGAACGACTACATCATCGTCGAGCAGCAGGCGCTGCCGTTCGAGCTGACGGCCGCCCGGGTGCGGGCATTGTGCGCCCCCCATACCGGCGTGGGGTCGGACGGAGTCCTGGTGCTGTCCGAACCCGACGAGCCGGGTTACGTGGCCCGGCTGCGGATCTTCAATCCCGACGGATCGGAGTCAGGGCTGTCGGGAAACGGAGCACGCCAGGCAATCCTGTACCTGCGCCGCCACGGGCGGGCGAGCAGCCACACGTTCTCGCTGCAGACGGGCGCGGGCGAGATCCGCGCGAGGATCGCCTCAGACACGGTGTGCACGATCGACATGGGGCGCGCGCGGCTGCGCAGCGACGATTACCCCTCGGGCTCTCCCGACGGCCGGGGCGAGCTCGAGGCCGGCGGCCGGCGCTGGTGCTTCCAGCACGTCCAGGTGGGCAATCCCCAGTGCGCGATCCGGTCCGCTGACCTGCCCGAGCTCGGCGGCATCGACCTGCCGCGCATCGGCCCGGAGATCGAGCGTCACCAGCTGTTTCCCCATCGCACCAACGTGTCCTGGTTCGCGACGCTGGAGCCGGGTCGGATCCGGGCGCGGATCTACGAGCGCGGAGTGGGGGAGACGTCGGCCAGCGGTACAGGCGCTACGGGGGCCGCCGTGGCTCACGTGCTTGACGGCGGCGACTCGCCGGTCACCGTCGTCCTGGACGGAGGCGAGCTGGAGGTCGAGGTCGAAGAGGATATGCACATCAACCTGACCGGCTGGGCGGTCCCGGTCTTCCGGGGGACGCTGGCCGGCGAATTCGTCGAGGAGCTGCATGCGACCCAATAGCCGACTGGAGCGGATCCCGCCGTACCTGTTCGCCGAGCTCGAGCGAAAGATCGCCGCCAAGCGGGCCCAGGGCATCGACGTGATCAGCCTCGGGATCGGCGATCCGGATACGCCCACCTACGCTCCGATCGTGGCCGCGGCACAGCGAGCGGTGGCCGATCCGAGCACGCAAACGTATCCCACCAACCGGGGCCGGGACGAGTTTCGCCAAGCGGTGGCGGCGTTCTATGAGCGCCGCTTCGGCGTCGGCCTGGACCCCGACACCGAGGTGATGCCGGCGATCGGTGCCAAGGAGTGCATCTTCAACCTGAACCTGGCGTTTCTGGATGCCGGCGACGTGGCGCTGGCCGCCGATCCGGGCTATCCGGTCTACACCGGAGGCCCGCTGCTGGTCGGCGGCGAGCCGGTGCTCATGCCGCTGGTGGCCGAGCGCGGCTTCGGCCCCGATCTGAGCGCCATCGCGCCCGAGCACCTGGAGCGGGCCCGGCTGATGTTCCTCAACTACCCCAACAATCCCACCGGCGCGGTTGTGCCGGGCGGCCTGTTTGAGCAGGTCGTCGAGCTGGCCCGCGGCGCCGATTTCCTGGCGGTCCACGACAACGCCTACAGTGAGACGACCTACGACGGGTACGTGGCACCGTCGTTTCTGGCCACCGAGGGCGCCAAGGACGTGGGCGTCGAGGTGTTCTCGCTGTCCAAGGGCTACAACATGACCGGCTGGCGCTGCGCCGCGATCGTGGGCAATGCCGAGGCCATCAGCCATTACTGGCGCCTGAAGTCGAACGTCGATTCGGGCCTGTTTGAGGCCGTACAGCTGGCCGGCGCCGCGGCGCTCGACCCCGCGCTCGACGCCGAGGTCCAGGCCATGAACCAGGTCTACGCCCGGCGGCGCGATCTCGTGTGCGACGCGCTGGCCGAAGCGGGCGTGGAGGTGACACGGCCCAGGGCCACGATCTACGTGTGGGCGCCGGTCCCGGCGGGATTCGCGTCGGCGGCGGCGTATTGCGAGCACGTGCTCGAGCAGGCCGCGGTGGCGATCTCACCCGGCGGGGCGTATGGCCCGAACGGAGAGGGCTTCTTCCGGATCTCCCTGACCACGCCCGATGATCGGCTGCTCGAGGCGGTGGAGCGGATCCGGGCGCTGTGAATTCGGCCCGGCGGCTCTCCGAGCGCAGCTACCATGCTCGGGGTGCAGCGCAGCCGCCATCGACGCGCCCGGACCACATACACGGAGGACGGTCAGCGCGCCGGGGGCCGGGCCAGCCAGCGGGCCTACCTGATCGCCGCCGTCCCAGATGGTCAGCTCGATCAGCTCGCCGAGCTCAGAGAGCTGCTGAGCACGGCCGGCGTGGCCGGGGTGGGCGAGATGATTCAGCGACGCGAGCATCCGCATCCGAACACGTATTTCGGGGCCGGCAAACTTGACGAGCTGAAAGCCGACTTTGCGCGTGCGGACGCGAACCTGGTGGCCTGCGACGACGAGCTCTCGCCCCGCCAGGAGCGCAACCTCGAGGCCGCGCTGGGGCTGCCGGTGATCGACCGCACCGCGATCATCCTCGACATCTTCGCCTCACACGCCCACAGCGCCGAGGGCAAGCTTCAGGTCGAGCTCGCCCAGCTCGAGTACAACCTGGCCCGGATGCGGGGACTGTGGTCGCATCTGGAGCGCCTCGGCGCCGGGCGGATCGACGGCGGAATCGGCACGCGAGGTCCGGGTGAGACGCAGATCGAGACCGACCGCCGGCTGGCCCGGGACCGGATCTCGGCGCTCAAGCGCCGTCTCGTGCGGGTGCAGTCCAGCCGCGCGGTGATGCGGGCCGAGCGCGAGCGAGCTCATCTGCCGTCGATCGCGCTGGCGGGATACACCAACGCCGGCAAGTCGACGCTGCTGGGCGCGCTGACCGGCGCGACCGTCGGGGTTGGCGATCGCCTGTTCCACACGCTCGACCCGACCACGCGGATGTTGCGGACCGGCGGCCGCGACTATCTCCTGACCGACACCGTCGGCTTCATCCGTAAGCTCCCGCATCAGCTGGTGGAGGCGTTCGGGGCGACGCTCGAGGAGACCCGGCTGGCCGATTTGATCTTGCATGTGGTGGACGCTTCGGTGCGCGAGGAACAGCTTGCGGAGATGACGCGGGCGGTGGAGGACGTGCTGCACGAGATCGGCGCCGAGGAAGCTCCGCGATTGCTGGTACTGGCCAAGGCGGACCAGCTGGACGAGGAACGCCGTGGCGAGCTCCGGCACCGGCATCCCGATGGTGTGCTGGTCTCGGCCCTGACCGGCGAGGGGATCTCGAGCCTGACCGAGCGAATCGAGGACGAGTTCGCCCGGACGCTGGAGGAGGTCGAGCTGCTGATCCCGTTCGACGAGGGCGGGCGGGTGGCCGAGCTGCACGAGCTCGCCGGCGATCTGGAGCGCGAGGAGACGCCGGACGGAGTGCGGGTATCGGCCCGCCTCCCGGCCAGCGTCGCGGCGAGATACTCCCGGTTCGTGCTCGAGCGCGGATGAGCCTGCGGGTCGCGCGTCTCGACAGCCGCGCCAGGCTTCCGCGGCGCGCCTACCCGGGCGATGCGGGGCTGGACCTGCACGCGCTTGAGGGCTGCCTACTCGGCCCCGGTGAGCGGGCTCGCGTCCGGACCGGGATCGCGGTCGAGATCCCCGAGGGTCAGGCCGGCCTGGTCCTGCCCCGGTCGGGGCTGGCGGCGCGGCATGGGATCGCGCTGGTCAACGCCCCGGGGCTGATCGATGCCGGGTACCGCGGGGAGCTCCAGGTGCTGCTGCTCAACACCGATCGCGCCAGCGCCTGCGAGATCGAGGCCGGTGCCCGAATCGCCCAGCTCGTGGTGGTGGATGTCCGGACTCCGGACGTGGTCGAGGTGGACGCGCTGGCCGCATCCGAGCGCGGCGACGGTGGCTTCGGCTCCAGCGGCGGCTGAGGCGGTTCAGCTGTGGGCGGCGGGCAGCAGCCCGTGGGCCTGCAGGAAGCGCTGGGCCACGAGCTTGGGGTCCTGCTGATAGATGTCGACATCGGCGTTCAGCTGGCGCACGACGGGCAGCGTCAGCAGCCCGCTCACGTGGTTGACGGTGGCGGCGAACGCGGGGCCTTCGGCGGCGACGACCTGGTCCGGCACCACCGGCACCACCTGCCCGGACCCGAACACGCGCTGAGGATCCCGCAGCAGCGTATAGCGGCCGCTATCGAGCTGGCCGTCGGTGGAGTTCACCTCGGCTGCCTGCACCGTGCCCTGGTCAAGTGCCTGGTACTGGTTCCCGATCTCGAGCGGTTTGAACGCGGCGGGGACGAATCCGTAGGCCTGTTCCAGGGCCGGCAGTCCACTCGGGCTCTGCTCAAACTGCGGTGCGCCCCCCAGGGTCAGCGTCGCCGCCACCTTGCGCAGGTCCCCGAGCGTCCGCAAGCCGTTGCCGTTGGCATAAGCGTCGGTCACGGCAATCGCCCCGTTGTCGGAAAACGGGGTTGGGCGCAGCAGGCTCAGGCCGTGCGCCCGGGCGTAGCGGCGGGCGGCGAGCAATGCGCCATGCCGGGAGCGAAACGAGCGGGTGTATCCCGCCACGGTCGAGTTCCACACGCCCACGTACTCGGGATACATCGACAGCCGACCGCTGTAGAGGGCCTGTAGCGTCACCTCGGTGGGGCCGATGTTGCGATTCAGCTGGACGGTGAATCCCCGGGCGCTGAGCGCCTGGGCGTAGAGCTCGCCGAGCACGAACTGCTCGGTGAAGTTCTTGTCGCCGATCGTGACCAGCGGCCGCCCCGTGCCGGGCAGAACCTGGCTGCCGGTGGGGGAAGCGGCGGGGGTCGAGGCGCTGACCGCGCGACTGCGATCGCCGCAGCCGCAGACCGACGCGGCGATCAGGCCCACAGCTGCGGTCGCCGCCAGTCTCGCCATCGGCAGGTGGGACACTAGACCCCGGCGGCCCGTTTGGCGTCCGCGTGCGCGGCGGCCTCGAGCTGATCGTCGAGCTCGGCCAGCGGCCCGGCCGCGTTCAGCGCCCGGCCGATCAGCCAGTCGGCGAACCAGGCGTTCTTGGGCAGCAGCGGCCCGTGCAGATAGGTGCCGATCACGTTCGCGTCGCGCACGCCCTCGAAGCCGTCGGCGCCGTTGTTGCCGTGGCCCTTGAGCACGTGGCCGAGGGGTCGGGTCCCCGCGCCCAGATGCGTACGCCCGCCGTGGTTCTCGAACCCGGCCAGGACCCGGGGTCGGCTGGGCTCGAGCTCGACCTCGATCGCCACGTTGCCGATCAACCGGGGTCGGTCGCTGCGCACCGTGTGCAGATCCACCAGACCCACGCCGGGAAGGGTCTCGTCCCCGAGCTGATAGGAGTGGCCCAGCAGCTGATAGCCCCCGCACACCGCCAGGATCACGCTCCCAGAGGCGGCCGCGGCGTGCAGGGCATCGCGCTTGACGCTGGCCAGGTCGAGCGCGCACAGCTTCTGATCTCGATCCTGGCCGCCCCCGATGTAGTACAGGTCGGCCGCGTCTGGCTCGAGCTCCTGGCCCAGACCGCTGGCCTCGAGCTTGAAGCCGATCCCGCGCCACTGGCAGCGGCGCGAGAGCAGCAGCAGATTGCCGCGGTCGGCGTAGATGTTCATCAGGTCCGGATACAGCGCGCACACGCGCAGCTCCGCATCAGACACTCAACATCACCACCTCGCTGCCGACGTAGTCGCTCGTCGGTGGAATTATGCGAATGCCGGCGGCTTGGAGCCCCGCGCCGGTGCCCTCGCGCTCCAGCTCTGCCGCGCTCAGATGGTCGAGGCGGATCGTGTTGCGGGAGACCGAGCGACTGCCACCGGTGGTGACGATCTCCCGGCGGCGCTCGAGCACAAAGCCGTCCGCGTCGACCCGGACCGCCATTGGCCGGCTGCTGTAGACGATCCCGTCACGCTCGCACATGTCCGGCAGCGGGGCGTGCGTGTCGTCGACCACCTCGTAGCTCTCCAGCGTGGGGGAGATGGCCGCGGCCAGCACGCCGCCGTCACGCAGGTGGCGCCGGGCGCAGCGCAGAAACCGGATGCGGGCTTCGCTGCCGCCCAGCAGCTGGATCGTCTGCATCGGCACGATGCACAGCGCAAACTCCTGGCCCAGGTCGAAGTCGCGGGCGTCGGCCACCACCGCTTCGACGTCCAGGCCCGCGGCCCGGCGGGCCAGCTCCGCCACCAGCTGCTCGTCGTGGTCTAGGGCGACGATCCGGTGACCGCTGCGCGCCAGGTCCAGCGCGATCCGCCCGGTGCCGGCGCCGATATCGAGCACCGGATCGCCGTACTCGGCGGCCAGCGCCCGCCACAGCGGGAGGTCCTCCTGGTAGCTGCCGCACTCCAGGTCGTGCCACACGACGCTCATGGACGCAGCGCCCCATCGCGCTCCCAGAACTGGCCGACATACCCGCGCTGGGCGAGTTCGTCACGTAACTCAAGCAGCGCCGTATAGGTGGGTAGCACGTACAGCCGCGCCGAGGTCCCCGACTCGGGGGCCGCGGCCAGCGCCCGGTCCAGTGCGTCTGGCAACGAGTCCGCGACCTCCAGCCTGTCCGGCGGGACCCCGGCGTACTTCAGGCGCAGCGCCAGCTCGGCGGCCCGGGTGCCCGAGCAGGTCGCGCGCCGCACCCGGCTGGCCAGGAGCTCGAAGTCGGCATCCCAGATCCAGGACACGTCGTGGCCGTCGGCGGTGCGATCGTTGAGCACCGCGAGCAGCTCCAAACCGGAGTCCTCCAGCGCCAGCGTGCGCAGGATCTCGTTGGCGCCCGCCGGATTCTTGACCAGCAGGATCGAGACCTCCACTACCCCGATCCGGACCGTCTCGGCGCGTCCGAATGCGGCGGTCACGTCCTGGAGACCGCGCACGATCTGCTCGAGCGACATGCCCAGTGCCAGGCACAGGGTGGCAGCGCCCAGCGCGTTGTACACGTTGTAGAGCCCGGGCAACGGCAGCTCCACCCGGGCGGCGGCGTCAGACGTGCGCAGCGTGAAGGCGGCGCTTCGCACTCCGTCAAGTTTGATGTCCTCGGCGGCCACCTCCGGGCGAGGCCGCGCCTGTCCGCAGTGCGGGCAGCGGTAGACCCCCAGATGCCCGACATAGATCGCCTCATAGACATACGCGGTACCACACCGGCGGCAATGCTTGGAGTCCGAGGCGTGCTGCATCTCGGGCAACGCCACCGACCGATCCTCGACCCCGAAGTAGCTGACGCGCGACGCCGAGCGCCCCAGGTCGGCGATCAACGGGTCATCGGCGTTGAGGGCCAGCGCGGCGCTCTCCCCGAGCCCGGACACCACCGATGCCCAACGCTCGGCGATCGTCTCGAGCTCCCCATAGCGGTCGAGCTGGTCGCGGAATAGGTTGCCAAGCAGAACCGCCCGCGGCTGGAGCTCGGGCACGATCCGATCCAGCCAGAACTCATCCACCTCGAATAGCCCCAGCTCCCCGTCGATCTGCCCCCCCGTCCGGGCGGCCGCGAGCAGGCTCGACGCCACCCCACCGGCCATGTTCGCACCGGCGCGGTTGTGCACCAGGGCCACCCCTGCCTGCTCGACCACGCTGGCGGTCATGGCCGCGGTGGTGGTCTTTCCATTGGTGGCCGAGATCACCGCCGAGCCGCGAACCAGGCGGGCTCCGAGCTCGGCGATCGCGTGCGGCTCGAGCCGCATCAGTAGCTTGCCCGGCAGGCTGGTGCCGCCGCCGCGTCCAGCGCGACGGGCCAGCTCGCCGACCGCGCGGGCGGCCATGATCTTCGCTCCCAGCCCGCTCATCGGGGCACGAGTACTCGTACTGCGGCCGGCAGCGCCCGGACGGTGAGTGGCAGCTCGCCGATCGGGTCGCCGTCGGCGTACATCGTGAACGGCCGGTCGGCGCGCACCTCGATCTGCGCCGCCCGCTCCACGTGCACGTTGGGCTGGCGGACGTGTTCACCCTTGAACACGGTCGGCAACAGCCGCAGGAAGCGCGACTTGGGTGCGTCCTCGACCATCACCACGTCGAGTAGGCCGTCCTGTAGCGAGGCCTCGGGCGCCAGCAGCATGCCCCCACCGTACGCGTTCGAATTGGCCACGGCGATCGTGTAGCCGCGGATGCGCCGCGCCGGTCCCCCGTCCAGCACGACCTCGAACGCGGCCGGGCGCCAGCCGACCAGCGCCCGCAGAGCGCCGTAGACGTAGACGAGGTTCCCGCGCACGATCCGGGTCTGATTGGCGATCCGGTTGGCCTCGGAATCGAAGCCGCAGCTGGCGATCCCGATGAACGTCTTGTCGCCGACCTGACCGAGGTCGAGCTTCTGAACCACGCCCTCGGCGAGCACCCCGCAGGCCGGCACCGGCTCGAGCGGGACGCCGAGCACGCGGGCGAAGTCGTTGCCGCGTCCTCCGGGCAGAACTCCGAGAATGCCCTCGGTGTGCTTGAGCGCGTCGGCCAGCGCGCCCACGATTCCGTCGCCGCCGAACGCGACCGCGGTCTCGCCGGAGGCGATCGCCGCCAGGGCCAGCTCGCCGGCATGCGCCAGGCTCTGCGTCGGCTCCACGTGATGCTCGAGCCCGAGGCGCTCGAGCTCCTGTCGTACGGCGGGCAGCGCGCGCCCGGCCCGGCCGCCGCCGGCCGATGGGTTTACGATCACCGCCAGGCTCACGATCCCAGCAGCAGCGCGTGGAGGTCATCGGCGATCGCGACCGGTGCGGGCTCGGTGGCGGCCTCCGCCGCGGCCCGCGAGGTGGCGCCGGTGAGCACGATCGCGGCGTCCAGACCGGCGGCCGCCGCGCCCGCCAGATCCGAATCGAGCCGGTCGCCCACGACCAGCGTCTGGCCCGGAGGGAGGCGGTCGAGCGCCGTGAGGAAAATCTGCGGGGCGGGCTTGCCGAGCACCGTCGCGGTGCGCTCGGTGGCGTACTCGAGCGCAGCGACCAGGGCGCCGGTCGCGGGCCACGGGCCGTCCTCGGTCGGGAAGGTCCGATCCCGGCTCGAGGCGATCATCTCCGCGCCTCTGAGCACGGCCTGGGTCGCGGCCTTCAACTCCTCGAAATGGAGCTCGTCGTGACCCGCGATCACGACCACGTCGGCGTCGGTCTGATCCGGCATGCCGTTGACGATGCGCTGCCCGGACTCGGCGACGTGCCGGTGAATGGCGGGCGCACCGATCACGTAGGCGCCGTTGGCCCGGCCCCGTTCCGCCAGAAAGTGCTGGATCGCGGCTCCGACCGTCACCACCTCCTCGAGCGAGGCCATCAGCCCCAGTGACCACAGCTTGCGCACGTAGTCCTCGGGCGAATGGCGGGCATCGTTGGTGAGGAAGATCACGGCCTTGCCGGCGGCGCGCAGCTGGGACACCGCCTCCGGCGCCGCCCGTGTGCACGCGTCGCCCACCCACACGCAGCCGTCCAGGTCTAAGACGACGTGATCGTAGTTTTTGAGCAGGGGGGAGAGGGGCATCGGCCGTTGCCCTGAGAGCTAGTGTGCCGGGTCGGAAATTCGGTGCATCGAATTTATGCCGCCGGACACTAGAACAGGGCCTTTTGGCTGCTTTCCGCCGGAGGGGCGAGACACTCCGGCCCGTCGTAGCGCGCATCGTTGACCGCGGCGCTGACCGGGCGCAGGGTTGTCTGAGAAGGAGGGAGGCCGGCCAGGATCTCCTCCAGCTCCGGCCGGGGGGTGGCGGCGTGCAGCCAGGCTGCCTCGTGCTCGGGCGCGAGGATGATCGGCATCCGGTCGTGTAGCGGCGCGATCGCGGAGTTGGCGGCCGTGGTCAGGATCGTGCAGCTGCGCAGCCGGTCCCCGTCAGGCGCGTGCCAGATCGACCACAGGCCGGCAAACGCGTACGGCTGTCCGTCGGCCCGTGTGATGTGGAACGGCTGCTTGCCACCGGTCGACCGTCGTTGCCACTCGTAGAACCCGTCGGCCACGATCAGGCAGCGATAGCGCTCGAAAGCGCGCCGATAGGCGGGGCGCTCGGCCACCGTCTCGACCCGGGCGTTGATCATCTTCAGCCCCGTGTCGGGCTGCTTGGCCCACGATGGCACGAGGCCCCAGCGCAGCAGCTCGCCGCGCTGATGTCCCTCCTTGTCGGTGGTCACCGCCAGCACGTCATCGCCCGGAGCGACGTTGTAACGCTGCCTGATCTCGAGCGATTCCCCGACGGCGAACCGGGCGCGGATGTCGGCCGGATCGGGCGTGGCCAGGCTGTAGCGACCGCACACGGGCTCAGCGCGAGCGCGCGGCCACCTGCTCCGCGCGCTCGGCCTGGGCCCGCTTTTGGCGCCGGCGCCCGAAATACGCCAGCACGCCGAGCACGACGGCGACCAGTACGAGCCCGTAGAAGATCGCGAGATCGAGCGAGATCCCGCCGAATGGAAGCGCGACCAGCTGAACGATGCCAAAGCCCAGCGCGAGGATCAGCACAACCAACACGATGATCAGCACGATCCCGCGGATCCGCAACAGGATCCCGGCGCTGGCGGGAGGCATGATCAGGCCCAGGAACCGGAGGCCCCGCAGCTGACGCGTCGAGGGCGCCTCCACGCCCAACCGCTCGGTGGCTTTCTTCAGATCGCCGGGGCGGCGCTCGGCCAGTGCCAGTGACGCGTCCGCCATGCGGCGCAGCTGCAGCCGCTCCTGTGGGCGGGCCGCGGCCAGTGCCCGCTGGAAGTGGGCCCGGGCGGCCTTGGCGTCATAGCGTTCCGCGGCCCGCGCGCCGAGGATCGCCTGGGCGGCCGCCTTGTACTTGGTCTCGGCCTCGAGCTCCTCGTCGGAGCGCGACTCGAGCTGCTGCATGGCGGCCAGCTGGCTCTTCTGCTCGATCCGCATGGTGCGCTGCTGCTTTGCCATACCACCTATGAGTCTAGTGGCGGTGGGAGCCCTCAGCGGTGCGGCTTGATGACGTATACGCGCTGTCCGGTCAGATACTGACCCGAGTCGCTGGGCTTGGCGGGCGGCGAGCGATACACGTCCACGTGACGGCCGCCGATCGCCCCGCCGGTGTCCTGGGCCACGAACCAGCCGCCGTACCCGTCGTGGCGGTAAGCGGGGATGTACACGCGGCTCCCCAGCGGGATCACGCTGGGGTCGACGGCAATCGAGCGGTAGAACTGGAGCGGCAGTGATGCTCCGGGCGCGAACGACACGCCACGCAGGGGGAGGTACCTCAAGCCCCGCCCGGCGGACCAGCCACCTCGGGCCAACGGGAAGGTGACGCCGCCGTGCCGGTTGCGCCAGTAGCCGCCGGCCCGCCAGAACGGCGGCCCCGCGGACCAGCCGTCCCGTGGTGAAGTGGGCGCGCCGGAGGCGGTGACCCAGCCCGCACTGCCCAGGGACTCGATGTGGTACATGCGCCCGTCGAGTCCGATGCCCTCGCCCTCCATCGAGACCCCCATCGCCGAGTACAGCCAGTCGATCCGGTGCTTGCCGCCCAGCCCGGAAGCGGTGACGAGCTTTCCCACGAACCAACGCTCGGGCGCCGGCCAGTACTCAGTGACGGTCACGCTGCCGAGCCACTTCCCCCGGTCATTCTTGCTCGGCGGCCGGGGAATCTTGTGCGGCCGGCGGGTCGGTGCCAGGCCGCCAAGCCCGGCGCCGCCGGTGGGGGGGCCGCTGACGGTATCGGTCGCCTTTCCGGAGCGTTGGTCGGTGTTCGCGAGGCGGCCGAGGCGGTGCGCTGGCGGCGGAGGGTGTGCCGACCGCGGTAACCAGCGCGAGCCCGGCGAGCAGCCGAACGCGAGCGAAACCGCTGGAGGTCATCGACAGTGTTTCTTCACCCGCGCCGCCGGCCCTGCGCCCGGGTGGGCTCTTGTCGTGGCCGAAGAGTATCCGCCGCGCAGGCGGTTTACGGGGGGCTAGGTGCCGACGGACGGCGGCTGGGCGCGAAGCTCGCCGCGCCCGACCGAGTCGCTATCGCGTCCTGGTCAGCACGGCGGCGGGTTGTAGGTGATCGTGACCGCGCCGTCGCCGCTCTGCACACCACTCGCGACGGTTCCCCCGCAACCCGTGGCCGATGTCGCCAGGCTCGACCCGCCGCCGCCCCCGCCGCCCGGAGCACCTTGTCCGCCGTGTCCCGAGTAAAACCCCGCTCCGCCGCCGCCCCCGCCGCCGTACAGGCCGCCGCCCCCGCCGCTGCCTGCGTAGCCCTCCATGGCGGTGCCGTTCCCGCCGGGGCCGCCTGCGCCCAGCACGCCGGCGCTGCCGTTGGGCTGGCCGGCGGACCCGCCTGCGCCGGCTTGGCCGCCACCACCGCCGAAGTAACTGGGCGTCCCGTCGTCTCCGACGAGACCTCCGTTCCCGCCCTCGGGCGTCGTGAAGGGGCCGCCATAGCTGCAACAACCTGGTGTGCTGCCCGCGCCGCCGCCTGCGACCAGCAGGCGGGTGGAGAGCCCGCTCGAATCCGCCGGGCCGGTGCGTACATCCGAGGCGCCGCCACCACCTCCGCTCGTGCCGATCCCGGCTGCGCCCGCGCCTCCGCCATTAAAGCCACCAGCGCCAGGCGTGCAGCCCAATGGAATGGCCGAGGTCGCATTACCGCCGTGGCCGCCAACGAGGATCGTCAGCGCCTCGCCCTCGTGCACGGACATCACTGCCCGGACGTGCGCCCCCAAACCCACGCCTTGATCGGCCGAGCACTGACCCGTGCCTACGTTTTCAATAGCCCCGTTTCCGCCCCCGGCGCCGTAGAGATCGAACTGGGCGGTCGTGACACCTGAAGGCACGGTCCACGAGTAGCTCCCCGGCGTGCTGAACGCCACGCCGTCCGGGGTCGTGAAGCTGCGCACCTGCGCGCACACGTCCTGGCTGGTCTGCCCGTCGCCGCCGCACACCCGGTAGTAGTAGGTGGTGCTCGGCTTGAGCCCCGACACCTGCTCGGAGAACGGCAACAGCCGCCCGTTCGGCCCGCTCGTGCCCGCCGGGATCGGGCCCCGCGTCGGGGTCTGCAAACCAAACCCCGTACCCAACGCATTCGCCGCCGTCGAATACTCAAAGTAGAAGTGCGCCGGAGTGCTATCCGTACGACCTTGCGCGTTCAGAGTCGCGCTAGATGCCGTCAGATCGCTCGCCGGATCGGTGCTCGCCGCGCAACCAGCCAGCGCCACACAGGCGAGCAAACCGCTGAAAGCACGCAACCACCGCATCCCAATCCTCCATCGTCAACGAGGCCGTACCCGACGTTACTCCCCGGCCATCGAACACGCAATCGTCGTCACGCAGCAGTTTCGTGCGTCCCTCCGCGCCGGGTTTTTGCCATACCGGTGCACATAAGCCCGATTATCGAGCGTTGAAACCAACGGCCGCGCTGGGCCTGCCCCCGCCTTTGACATCGCTCGGACAGAGAATCAGTGGAGCGTGCGATCGAGCACGACATCCACGGCCTTTGCGATCTGCTCGTGTCCCGCCGCGTTGGGATGGTCGCCGTCGCTAGACAGAAACTGTGTCTCGTCATATGAGTAGTCCGGCCCCTTGAAGGCGGCTCGCAGGTCGACGTACTCCGATGCGGTTTTGGTCGCGGTCGCCTTGATGATCGAATTGACCCGGTCCGTCATCTCCTCGGCCGCGGCAACGTAGGCGGGTCCCTGTTCGGTCGCGTACCGGCCTCCCAGCCAAACGCTCCAGTAGTCCAACAGCACCACCACCCGCTTGTGACCCGATGTCAGCTCGTGGACCCGATCGATGATCGCCGCGAGATTGTGTTCGAGCGCAGGGAGCTGCGAGGCATAGCAACTGACCTCTGTTCCACACGATTGCGAGTGGCCGACGTCGTTGGCGCCGACCTCGATCTCGATCGCATCCGCATCGCGTACGTGACTGATCACAGAGCTGTCTGCTGTCAGCTGATCCAGCACGTCAGCTGACGTCGCGCCGGCGACCGCGTCGTTTGTGGCCGCCGCGGACTGGTTGGCCTTGGCCGCGAGATGGTCCGCGGTGAGCGGCGGATACGGTCGGCAATCACAGTTGGTCCCATGAGGAACCGAGTCACCAAGGGCGACGATCGACCAGTCGCGCGACGTCGAGCAGGCCATCACACAGCAGCCCGCCGCGACGAGACCCGCAATCGAGGCGCCCAGGCGAGACGACGATCTCACGCTGCAATCGTCTCACCCACTGGCATCGCTCGGCTCGTCCGCGGGTGAACGTTCATATGTTGCGCACCACATTTCCGTGCGTTAGAAGTTCCGGACCTGGGCGTGTTCGACCAGGTTTGCGGAGTCCAGTGCGCCATCCTCCCCCACCGCAACTTGTCCGGTGGCCCGGGTATACAGGGCTGGAGGAACTCGCTCAGGAAGAGGAGGCGTGATGAATCGCAAGCGGAAGTTGCTGACCGGAATCATCATCGCGGGCGCGTTTGCGGGCGGGAGCGCGGAGGCGGCATCCTCGCCCACGGTCTCCACCGGTTCGACGTCGTCGATCACCACGTCCTCCGCCGTGCTGCACGGCACTGTCAATCCCAACGGTGCCTCCACCACGTACAACTTCCAGTGGGGCCTGACCAAGCTGTACGGCCTCACAAGCTCGTCGATGTCGGTCAAGAGCGGCACCAAGTCGGTGTCGGTCCAGACCACGATCTCTCACCTGCTCCCGGGCACCGTGTACCACTACCGGATCGCGGCGCTGAACAAGTCGGGTGGCGGCTTCGGCGCCGATCGAACGTTCAAGACCGCCGGCAACCCGCCGCCCGACGCCGCCACGGGACCGGCCTCGGCGGTGGGCACCAACTCCGCCGCGGTCAGCGCGGTGATCAACCCGCACGGCCAGAAGACGACCTGGGTGTTCCAGTTCGGGCCGACCACGTCCTACCTCTACCAGACGTTCGGTGGGACGGTTCCGGCTGGCAATGTGCCGGTGGCGATCGCCGAGCAGCTGACCGAACTCGAGTCGGGCACCACGTTCCACTACCGGGTGGTGGCGCTGCACGGCAGCTCGGTTGTCGAGACGGGTAACGACTTCACGTTCGTCACCCTGCCCTCCCCCCGGCCAGTGCCTCGGATCAAGGCGAAGACCTCACCGGGCCGAGCGCACAAGAAGCCCTACGTGTTCAAGACCTCGGGCACGGTCGTGGCCTCGTCACGCTTCCCCGCCTCGCTGCAGTGCCTCGGGACCGCCACCGTCCGCTACCTGCTGGGCAAACGATCCGTGTCGTTCAACGTGGCGCCGGTGGCGGCGAACTGCACCTTCTCGGTCCAGACCACGTTCAACCACAAGCCCGGCAAGGGGCCGCGTCCGTCTCACGAAAAGCTCCGCGTTGAGGTCGGCTTCCGCGGAAACGGCTATCTGGCGCCGTCGACCGCGCGCTCGGAAAGCGTCACGCTCGGCTGACGCTCAGGGCCGGTCGGCGAGCCGGTAGACGAAGCGCAAGCCAGACCACACGTCGTCGAGCGCGCACACCTTGTTGTCCACCAGCCCGGTGGCCAGTCCGAGCTCGCGGACCACGGTCTCGCTGAGGTCGGTGCGCACGCCCGAGGCCCGCTTGGGCCAGGCGATCCACAGTCCTCCGCCGGGGTCGAGCGCACGGCGCCAGTCGTCTAGGCGTCGGCCCAGCTCGGCGCGCCTGAGCGCAAATGCCACGATCACGTCGAGCGGTGCACGTGCCCGACGGCGCACGAGCACACCCGGGGGTAGAGCGCCCAGCGTGTCTTCGAACCCGGCCGGCGCCGACAGCAATCCCAGCCGGGCATCGGGCTTGATTCCCAGCTTTCGGACCAGCGGGGTGCCGGAGTATCCGGCGGGCTGGGTCACCAGCGCCTCCCTGAGGCGTTCACGGGCCATTTTCGGGAGCCTACCGCTCACGCCGCCCCAGCCAGACTCACCTGAGGCTGGTAGATCGGCGTTCGCCTTCGGCGGGGACCACGCTGGCCTTCTGCGCGGTCAAATAGGAATACCGATACAGGGCCCGCGCTGCCCACGTTTGTGGTGGTGGCGTGATGGCGATCACCATCAACTATGGGCGCGGGAAGGCGGCGCGGCTCTGCCAAGCATTCGACTACCGATACCGCTGTCCTCAGGCGAACACGGTTGGTCGGTTGCCTCCGACAGGCAACTGCATTTCTCCGGCCTGACACCTCAGGCTGCCCGCGCCACCGTAATCCTCGCCGTCTTTGATGAATTCCATGGGGCCGTAAGTGCTATGCCAGGGCTACACCGGCACTCAGAGCCGAGGCATCTGGGGCGGTGACGTGCCCGCGCCGGAGGTGCCAGAACAAAGCGCCCTGACGCTGGCTTGACAGGTTCCAGGGCGGCGGTAGGGTTGGTTTCGATGAGCCCGTGGCTGGGTCGTCACGTTCGGCATTTCCGCGCCGCGGTATTGGCCGTCGGATCGGTCTTCGTGCTCGCGGGATGTTCGGGTAAGACGACCGGTACGAGCGCCGTCACCGAGAGTTCGGCGACGCTGAACGCCACCGCGCGTTGCGACACCGGTGAGACGTGCACGTGGTATTGGGCGTGGTGGTCGGCGTCGCAGGGGCGCAGCTACAGTGGCGGCACGAGCCAGGTGTTCGGGCCGGTGAACGGCCCCACCGGCGACGTGCACCTGTCGTATGACCTCACAGCCATAAACCTCGATCCGGGGACGACGTACTACTGGGTGCTGTGTGGCTCCGCCAACGGCGGGGGGACGTATGTCTGCGTTGGCCCCAAGGGCGAGGCGAGCCCGCCGTGCCCGGTCGGCGTCCGTCCATGTCCCGCGAATTCCGATCCGCCCGCGGACCACGAGACGTTCAGCACGGTCCCGGTTCGGACGTTGGCCCAGCGTTGGAACGGCACGTCATGGACGATTCAGAACACGCCGAATCCCCCGGTCGCTGAGTCGTTCTTCACCGGGGTATCGTGCCCGTTCGGGTGCGTCGCCGTCGGTTACGCGGTGAACGGCGACAGGTCATTCAGCACCCAGACGCCGTTGGCCGAGCATTGGAATGGCTCAACCTGGCACCTTGATACGGTGCCCGTTCCGAGCGGTTTCCAGGACGGGCAGTTGAACTCGGTGTCCTGCCCGTCCTCGGCCACCTGCGTGGCAGTGGGCTGGTACCTGGGTGCCAATGGTCGAAAGACGTTGGTCGAGCGCTGGGACGGCACATCGTGGACGGTCCAGGCCTCAGCTAACGTAGCCAACGGGGACAACTACCTGGATGGGGTTTCGTGTTTGTCCGCGTCGGCGTGCACCGCAGTTGGGGATGTGAACATCGTAGGGGGCACCCCCGCACTGGTGTTGCGCTGGGACGGAACGAGCTGGACCGTCCAGAGCACCCCTTCAGTGTCGCCGGTCAACAACGCGAGCCTCGACTCGGTGTCGTGCACGTCGGCTACGGCCTGCATGGCGGTGGGGGCATACGCCGACAAGAACTTCAACTACGTGCCGCTGTCCGAGTCGTGGAACGGGACGAGCTGGACGCAGCAAAACGTGCCCGTGCCGCCCTCCGGGGACGGCGGACTGGACGGGGTTTCGTGTCCGCAGGCAACCGCTTGCATCGCGGTCGGCTCCGCCGACGGACTTCCCTACACCCTGGCCGCGAGCTGGAACGGCACGACATGGACGCTCCAGAACAACCTGGGACAGTACGACCCGCTATTGGGGGTCTCGTGCACCTCTAGTAGCGCCTGCACCGCGGTCGGCCAGCATAGCGACCCCCAGGATTACTACGGACCGGTGCCGCCGCTGGTGGAGACATGGGATGGCACGAGCTGGACGGTGCGAGCCGCGCCCGACCCCCCCGGCTCACAGGGCGCCTCGTTCGACGCAGTGTCCTGCACCTCGAGCAACGCGTGCACCGCCGTGGGTCACTACTGACAACCCAGCGCCGCTGACCAGGAACGAATCGTCTTCGGCGCCTGACCCACTGCGTGCGCCGCCGTGGGCTCACAGTGAGCGCTGCGCTACGTCCGCGATCACCCGCGACAGCTGACTGCCCTGCCAGGCCACCGGCGAGCGGCCGGGCTCGTCGAGGACCAGCTGAGCGCCTGGGATCGCGGCGGCGTAGGCCTCCCCCACGGCCTGCGGGTGCCCCGGATCGGCCTCGTCGGCGCTGGCCACGACCGTGACCGGCACCGTGATCGACGCCAGCTCCTCGATCGACCCGAACGGGCGCGATCGCGGCACGGCGCCCAGTGCGTCGGCCACCGCCTCGAGATGCTCGTGCAGCGACAGCCGCTGGCGGATCACGGTCAGCACCGTGTCCCACATCGATTCGGGCACGTTCGGCTCCCCGTAGGCACGCAAAAACCCGTCGATCCCGCCTGTCGCGCAGCCCGTCGGCGAGCGCGTCCCAGCGGGCCAAGCGCCCCGGATCGTCGTTCGTGTCCGGCTCATAGGCGGGCGTTATGACCACCAACCCCCCCACTCTCGCCGGCGCGTCCAGGGCGAGCCGCAGCACCGTATGCGCTCCCATCGATGCGCCGGCCAGCACCGGCCGCTCGAGTTGGAGCTCGTCGAGCACGGCGAACAGGTCGGCGCTCAGATCCGCGTAGCTATACGCCGCCGGCTCGGGCGCGGGCCGCGACTGACCGTGCCCGCGCGCGTCGTAGGCGACCACCCGATGCCCTGAGCGCTCCAGTGACCGGGATCCCATTACCACGTAGCGCCTGGTGGCCGTCAGCCCGTGCAGCAGCACCACCGCGGGGCCAGCGCCGTCGTCGGAGCCGGCCAGCCGGACTCCCTGGCGCTCGATCTGAAATTCCGGCACGACTGGTCTTGTAACCGATCGTGCCGGATCGTGCTGGCTAACATCAGTGACCGTATGGACGTCAACGAGGCCACATTCCAGACTGCCGTTCTCGACCGCTCGCACCAGCTGCCGGTGGTGGTGGACTTCTGGGCCGAGTGGTGCGGGCCCTGCCGGCAGCTCGGGCCGCTGCTCGAGCGTGAGGTCGCTGCCCGAGCCGGCCAGATCGAGCTCGCCAAGGTCGACGTGGACGCCAATCCCTCGCTGGCACAGGCGTTTCGCATCCAGGGCATCCCGGCGGTCAAGGCATTCCGCGGCGGTCGGGTCGCGGCCGAGTTCACGGGCGCGCAGCCCGGCCCGGCCGTGGAGCGGTTCCTGGACTCGCTGCTGCCCTCGGAGGCCGATCTGCTGGTGGAGCGCGGCGACGAGGAGTCGCTGGAGCGCGCGGCCGAGCTCGAGCCCACCCGGGCCGAGGCCGTCGTTCCGTTCGCGCGGATCGTGCACGGCCGCGGCGACAGCGAGCGGGCGCTGGCGATGCTCCAGCAGGTGCCCGGCAGCTTCGCCGCCGACGGCCTCGCTTCCCGGATCAAGCTCGAGCGGACCGGTCAGGCTGACCTTCTGGAGGCGTTCGCCGCACTCGATGCCGACGATCCCGAGCAGGGCCTTGATCTCCTGCTGACCGCGCTCCCGAGCGCCGACGGCGCCCGCGACGACATCCGGCGCGTGGTCGTCGGCGTGCTCGACGAGCTCGGCGTGGAGCATCCCCTGGCCCGGGAATCCCGCCGCCGGCTGGCCGCCGCCCTGTACTGAGCGGCCAAGGCTCTTAGACGCTCAACGTCAGCTGCTTGGCGCTGCCACGCTCTGGCGTCGCCTGCAGTCCGGCTACTCGCACCCCGAGCAAACGCACCGGGCGCGGCGCGGCGAACCGGCGCAGCAGATCGCGCGCCACGCTCCCCACCCGGTCCGGAGTGCTGACCGGCTCCGCCAGGGTCCGGGCCCGGGTGTGAGTGGAGAAATCGTCGAGCCGAACCTTGATGCCGATCGTGCGACCGCCGCGCCGCTGCTCGGCCAGCGCCGCACACAGCCGCTGTACCAGGCCGTTGAGAATCGACTCGAGCTGGTCGGCGTCCGCAATGTCGTAATCGAAGGTGATCTCGCGTGACTCGGAGACGACCTTGCGCTGCTCGGTTACCGGCGCGTCGTCCTCGAACCGGGCTCGGCGCTGCAGCTCGCCCGCAAGCCGCGACCCGAAGCGTGCGGCCAGCCGGTCAGTGGGCGCCACCGCCAGCTGGCCCAGCGTGCTGATCCCGCACGCGCGCAGGCGCTCGGCGGTCTTCGGTCCGATCCCCGGGACCAGCGCCGCACGGCGCCCCGGCGAACCGGGCGCACGCCTGCTCGCGCGTGAGCACAACGAAGCCGCGTGGCTTCTCGGCGTCCGAGGCGACCTTGGCCACGAGCTTGCTGGGGCCGATTCCGATCGAGCACCCCAATCCGGTCGAGCGCTCGATCTCCGCCGCCATGCTGCGCATGGTCCGATCTGCGCTCGGTGCAGCCGGTCAGCTCCAGGTACGCCTCGTCGAGGCCGATCACCTCGACGCTCTCGGCGTGCGAGCGCACGATCGCCATCACCTCCCGCGATGCCTCGCGGTAGTAGGCGAAGTCCGGGGCCAAAAAGATCCCCTCGGGACATTGGCGCCGGGCTCGGGCCGCCGGCATCGCCGACCCGACCCCGAAGCGACGGGCCTCATACGAGGCCGTCGTGACCACCGAGCGCGGCCCGGTACCGGCCACGATCACCGGCCGCCCGCGCAGCTCGGGGCGCCGGCGCAGCTCGACCGACACGTAGAACGCGTCCATGTCGAGATGGGCGACCCGCCGCATGCCCCCAGGCTGGCAGACCAGCCAGACGGCGCGCGCCCGGCCGGTCTGTCGAGCCCGGTTGATTCTGCCGGGGGGCTAGGACGTCGACCAGACGGTGCCCACGCCGTCAAACCCGAGTGCGTGAGCGGTGTTCTGGTTCAGATCCCACTCGCGGCCGCCGACAAACGGCCCGCGATCGTCCACCACCGCGGTCACCGTCCGGCCGCCGTAGCTGAACGTGACCTTGGTCCCGCACGGGAGGGTCCGGTTGGCCACGCCGTAGCCGGCATGAAAGCCGCAGGCGGTGGCGCCCCCGTCGCTGTACCAGGACGCGACGCTCGGGCGGAACACCAGAACCACACCGGCAGGCTTGATCGCCTGGGTGTTGAACCGGTCGCCGGCAAAGCTGACCCGCAGCTGACGCCGGCCGAGTCCGCCGGAGGCGTAGCGCAGGCTGAAGCCTCCCGCTCCGCCCGTGCGGGCGGACGACAGGGTGCGCCAGCGGCCCGCCGCACGTCCTTGGAGCAGCACCCGCCGACCGGCGAGGCCGGGCAGCAGGCTGCCCCGCACGCGGACCGGCGCGCCGCCGAGCGCGCGGAGCGAGCCGCTCCGCAGGCGGAACCGCGGCGCCACCGCAAACAGGCGCGACGGGCTCGGTGCCAGCGTCGCCGCGGTGCTGGGCTGGGTGGGCGATGGGGTCGTGGCGCTGGCGGCGGCGCCCGCCACCACGCGCGACCAGCCCCGACTGCTTGAGCGGCGCACGAAACGTGAAGTGGCCGCCCCGGTCGGCCTTGGTCGAGCCCACGGGCTGCCAGGTGGAGCTACCCCCACGGGCGAACTCGAGCCACAGCGTCTGGCCTGCCCCCGCGGACGAGGCCCAGCCGCTGACCCTGAGGTTCTGACCGAAGGCCAGCTGACGCGAGCCGAGGTTGATCTGGATTGCGCCCTGGGCATCTGCCTGACCGGCGGAGAGCGCGACCGCCGAGGCTGGAATTGCAAGCATCAAAGCGACAACGGCAACGTGCGCCGGACGCGATGTGCGCAGGCTGCGCACGGGCCTCATTACGAGGACCTCCTTTTGTCTTCGACCGAGCGCCTACGGGGTTAGCTGTCGGGCTCGCGGCCGACCGCGCGCATGGCGCTGATCAATCGGTCGCTACAACTGCGACGGGTGTGATCCCGATCAGTCGATTCGCCCCGCCGGGTGGGCTTTATGCATTACCCGGCAGTGGGTCCCCCGCTCGCCCCCGCACCGTGCAGGGGTGACTCGGCAGGTCGA
This sequence comes from uncultured Solirubrobacterales bacterium, assembly GCA_963803475.1. GTDB lineage: Bacteria > Actinomycetota > Thermoleophilia > Solirubrobacterales > Solirubrobacteraceae > Palsa-465. Next base: position 385,771 of record CAWDMR010000006.1, on the reverse strand, counting down.
CGTACGACCCGGTGAGGTTGGCAACTCAAACAGACCGTTTGTGTGACAACCGTCACACATGTTTTAGGAGCTTTGTTCAGATTTTGGAGCGGCACGATCTTGCGAGTGCGGGTCGGATCGTCGACATTGAGCAGGTCCCGCACCCGGACCCCCACCTCGACCGAGCACGGGACCGCGCGGACCCAACCCCGCACCCGGAACCGACACCCCATCCCACCCCACCCCGCCCACGCGCCTGCAAGAATCCCAAGCGTGCCGAACCCGGACCGGCTGACCGGACTCGACAGCTCGTTCCTCCACCTCGAACGAGACGCGGCGCATATGCACGTCGCGGGCTGCGCCGTGTTCAAGGGTCAGGCGCCGAGCTATGACGAGCTGTTGGATGAGATCTCGGCTCGTTTGCACCTGGTCCCGCGCTACCGGCAGCGGCTGGCGTTCGTTCCGCTCGAGCAGGGGCGGCCGGTGTGGGTCGACGACCCGCACTTCAACGTCTCCTACCACGTGCGCCACACGGCGCTGCCGCGGCCGGGTGGCGATGACGAGCTCAAGCGGCTGGCGGGTCGGGTGTTCTCGCAGGCACTGGACCGGACCCGGCCGCTGTGGGAGCTGTGGCTGGTGGAGGGCCTGGCCGACGATCGCTTTGCCGTGCTGTCCAAGACCCACCACGCGCTGGTCGACGGGATCTCGGGCGTCGATATCGCCACGATCCTGTTCGATACCTCCGCCGACCCGATGCCGGTCGCGCCTCCGGACCACGAGTGGGTGCCCCGGCCGCTCCCGACCCAGGCTCAGCTGCTTGCGGATGCGCTGCTGGAGCGGGCCACCGTCCCCGGCGAGATCACCCGGGGCGTGCGCGCGGCGCTGCGCGGGCCGCGCCAGGTCGCGACGAGGATTGGCGGCGCCCTCACGTCCATGGGTGCGCTTGCCTGGGCCGGACTCCAGTCCGCGCCGGAGAGCCCGTTCAACGTACGGATCGGGCCTCACAGACGGTTTACCTGGGTGCTGGGCGACCTGGACGAGTTCAAGGCGGTCAAGAACTCGATCGGCGGCACGGTCAACGATGTCGTGCTGGCCGCGGTGGCCGGAGCACTGGGGCGGTACATGCGCCTGCACGGGCACCCCACCGAGGATGTCGTGCTGAAGGCGATGGTCCCCGTATCGGTGCGCGCGGATGTCGAGCGCGGCGCGCTCGGCAATCGCGTGGCCGCGATGTGGGCGCCGTTGCCGGTGGGGCTGACCGATCCGGTCCAGCGGCTGCTCGAGATCGGCCACGCGATGGAGGCGATCAAGGACTCGGGGCAGGCGGTCGGCGCCCAGGTGCTGACCCAGCTGACCGGGTTCGCCCCGCCCACGATCATGGCCCAGGCCGCTCGGCTGCAGGCCCGGCAGCGACTGTTCAACGTCGTGGTCACCAACGTTCCCGGCCCCCAGGCTCCGCTCTACATGCTCGGACGCGAGCTCGACTTCGTGCTGCCGATGGTCCCGCTGGCCGAGAACACGGCGCTCGGGATTGCGATCATGAGCTACAACGGCCAGCTCAATTTCGGGCTGGTGTCCGACTACGACGCGCTCCCAGACGCCGAGATGCTGGCCGAGGAGCTGCGCCTCATCGATTGAGGAGCTCGCGGCGGCGGCCGGCGCACACGCCGAGAGCGCCCCTCGGGCACACCCCACCCGCGCCATCCCAACCCCCGAGTGAACATCAGCACCACGCTCGAGCGCGTCGCGATCGGCGTCGCGTCGCTGGCTCTCTCGGTTGGCCTGATCGCGCTTCTGTCGGGCTACTTCGCCGGCAATGACCAGGCCGGAGTGTCGGGCTCCACTCCGGTGGGCCAAGCGTTCCGCGACCTCGGCCACGCTCCCCTGAGGCAGACCGATCCGCATCCGGCCTACGACTCCAATCCGCCCACCAGCGGCCCGCACGTGCCCGAGCAGGTGCGGGCCGACCAGCGGCCGATCAACAACGATCAGCTGCTCCAGGCGCTCGAGGAGGGGAACGTCGTCGTCATGTACGGCACGGGCACGCCACCGCCCGGCCTGGTCGCCTTCCAGCGCTCGGTCGCCGGTCCGTTCACGCCGGCGCTGGCCGCCGCCGGCCAGGCGGTGATTCTGGCGCGGCGACGCAACACCACCGGCGTGGTCGGCCTGGCCTGGGCCCACCTGGTCCGGGTCAGCTCGCCGAACGACGCGCTGCTCCGGGACTTCGCCCAGTACTGGCTGGGACGCGGCGCGCCGGGATGACGCCCGCTAGCGGCTTCCCCGTGGTTCCCTGATCGCAACAGTCACCCGGCTCAGGACACACAGGCGGCGCTGATCGTCATACAGCTCGACCTCCCACACCGAGGTGGTGCGACCGCCATGCTTGCGGATGGCAATTGCGTGGATCGTTCCGTCGGTGACTGGGCGCAGGAAACTGGTCTGATTGGAGAGCCCGGAGGCCAGTTTGCCCTGATTCGCGGCCATCGTGCCCCACGACGCCAGGCTCTCGGCGATCGCCGCGTGCACGCCACCGTGCACCAGACCCAGCCCTTGCTTGAGATCGTCCGTGACGGCCACCTGCCCGCACATCCGCTCCTCCCCGACCTCTGTGAGGACCAGGCCGTAGAGGGCGTCGAAGCCCCGCGTATGGCGGTATGGAAGCTCGAGCGACACGGGCGGGCACCTTAGCCCACCCGCCGTGCGCATTCCGTCGAGGGCTTCTCTACGCTACTTCGCGATGGCCTCGCTCGAGAACCTCCCGGCCGATCAGCGCGCCGTGCTCCAGCTGGTCCTCCAGCGGGGACGGACCTACGACCAGATCGCCGAGTTGCTGTCGATCGACCGGGCGGGCGTCCGCCAGCGCGCGCTCCAGGCATTCGACGAGCTCGGACCGCACACGCGCGTGCCCCCAGAGCGCCGGGCGCTGATCACCGACTACCTGCTGGGCCAGCTGCCCAGCCAGGTCAGCGAGGACACGCGCGAGCGTCTCGCCGAGTCCCCCGCGGAGCGCGCCTGGGCGCGCGTGGTCGCCTCCGAGCTCACCCCGCTGGCCGCCAATCGATTGCCCGAGATCCCGGTCGAGGCGGCCCGCAGGCCGGACAGCCCGTCGCCGGCCGGGGCCACCGAGCCGCTTGAGACCTCGCCGGTGCGTGATCGCGCCGACGTCGCCGAGACCGAGCCACCGTCCCGGCGCGAACGTCCGCCCGAGCGCCGTGCCCACGAGCGGCCGGAGGCCGGTGCGGGACGGAGCTCACGCCGCGGTGGCGCGATCCTGCTCGGGGTGGCTGCGGCGGCCGTGGTGGCGCTCGTTGTTGTGCTCATCGTCACTGGCGGCAGCTCGAGCAGGCACAGTTCGAGCACCGCGTCCAGTGCTGCGTCCTCGACCCCGGCCGCCGGGCCGTCGTCGACGACCTCCTCGACGACGCCGCAGGTCCTTTCGCAGGTCAACCTGACCTCTCCCTCGGCCGGATCCAAGACCGCCGGGATCGCCGCTGTGTTCAAGCAAAAGGGCACCACCGGGATCCTGATCAGGGCTCAGAACGTGCCCGCCAACACCCAGCACGATGCCTATGCCGTGTGGCTGTACAACTCGCCGACCGACAGCCACATCCTCGGGTTCGTCAATCCCGGCGTGGGCAGCAACGGGAGCCTGTCGACTGCGGGCGTGCTGCCGGCCAACGCGGGCCATTTCAAACAGCTGCTGGTCACGCTGGAAACCCAGCGGGCCCCCACGCGCCCGGGCAAGATCATCCTCCAGGGCGCGTTGGGGCGGACCTCCTAGACACTCAACGGTCTTCGCAGATCCGCTCCAGGCCCTCCAGCGCCTCGTCGAGCTTGGCTCCGGTGGCGCGGCGCAGCAGCAGCCCGCCGGTTCGCGAATAGCCGCGCAGCTTCTGCCGCTGGACGATTGTCACCCGGGTTCCGGTGCCATCGGGCTCGAGCACGACCTCGGTGACCGATTCGGCCAGCACGCGTTCGAACGGCGTGCCGGCCAGCTCCTGGGTCCAGGCCCGGCGCGACGGGGGCTCGGAATCCAGCAGCTCAAAGTCGAGCCGCACCGATCGCCCCTTCTTGGTCGTGAACACCTGTGTCCAGCGATCCTCGGCCACGCCCTCCATGCGCCGCACCCCCGGCCACCAGCGTGGCATGTGGTGGGGATCCTCGACCACCTCCCAGATCCGCTCTGGCGAGGCGGCAATCGTGCGGGTTCGACGGGCGGTCGCCATGGCCGGTCAGCTGTCGTAGTCGACCAGCGCGTACACCTCGTGCGGGGCCAGGCGCTCCCTCCCGGACAGAAACGACAGCTCGACCAGGAACGCGCACGCCACGATGTCCGCGCCTAGGCCCGCTACCAGGTCGCACACGGCCCGGGCCGTGCCGCCGGTGGCCAGCAGGTCGTCGTGCACCAGGACCCGCGCGCCGCCCGCCAGCGCATCGGCATGGAGCTCGAGCGCGTCGATCCCGTACTCCAGCGCGTACTCGGCGCTGACCGTCTCCGAGGGCAGCTTGCCCGGCTTGCGGGCCGGGACGAAGCCGGCGCCCAGCTGTCGCGCCAGCGCCGCCCCCAAAATGAAGCCCCTGGCTTCGGCGGCCACCACGAGTTGCACCCCATGGGGCTCGGCGAACGCGGTCAGACCCGTCACCGCGGCATCCAGCGCCAGCGGATCTAGCAGCAGCGGCGTGATGTCCTTGAACACGATCCCCGGCCGGGGAAAGTCCGGAATGTCACGGATGAACTCGCGCAGGTCCATCCTGGATCGGCTCAGGTGGCGATTTTGCGCAGGTCGCGGATCAGCAGCAGGTGCTTGAGGTGGGTCGTGACCGAGGCCAGGTTCTCAAGCGCCTCGATCGCCTCCTTGCGCCGCTCCGGATTGCGCGAGCGGAGCGCCGGCGCGAGGATGCTCTGCAGCAGCTGCGCCTCGCGATCGGCCGAGCTGCGGAACACGCGCAAATTGCGACCGCCGACGCCGTAGCGCGCCAGCTCCGACACGGCGCGGACGATCTCCCGCTCGGTTTCCTCGTAGTACCGCACGCCGGCCCGGAGCTCGCCCTTGATCACCCCGAACTCGACCAACTCGCGCACCAGCTTGGGATCGGCCCCGGTCTCTTCGACCACATCCTCGAGCGAGTAGAAGGCGCCGGGGTCCCGCGCGGTCACCGTCGCGCGCCGCATGGCTCGTCCGTCGCCGCTCGGAGCCACGTCGCGCTCGGTACGGCCCCCGGCCAGCTCCTGGCGAATCACCCGCAGCGGCAGGAACTCGTCGCGCTGGAGGCGCAGGATGGTGCGCAGCCGCTGGATGTCGTTCTGGGTATAAAGCCGGTATCCGCCCTGAGTCCGGCGCGGGGAGACCAGCTTCTGATCCTCGAGATAGCGGATCTTGGAGATCGAGATCTCGGGGAACTCCTGTTCCAGCGCCTTGCACACCGACCCGATGGTCACCGCCTTTTGCCGCGGCCGCTCCTCGGTGATCCCGGGCCCCGGGGGGAGCTCGACGTCGTGATCGCGGGTATCTGACACCGACATCAGCGGCTCAAGTACGCGAGTTTGTATTTACCCACCTGGAGCTCATCGCCGTCGGTCAGCCGATGGGACTCGATCCGGCGGCGGTTGACGTAGGTGCCGTTGAGCGAGCCGCAGTCGTCCAGGTAATAGTCGGCCCCGCGGCGCACCAGGATCGCGTGGTCCCGCGACACGGTCACGTCGTCCAGGAAGATGTCGCTATCCGGCCGGCGGCCGATGGTTAGACGGTCGCTCTCCAGGGGGAAGCTCTCGCCGGCCCGGCCGCCGCCGGCCCGAATCACCAGCGCGGCACCCCGGGCCACCACGTCCTCGAGCTCGACTTCCTCGATCTCACCCGTCTCCCCCACCCGGTAGGTGGCCGTCGTGGCCCCGGGCGGCGGCTCGGCCTGCGCCAGGAACGCGCCACAGCGCTGACAGTAGTTGGCGCCGTCGGCGTTGGCGAAGCCGCACTCTGGACAGTGCTGGGCCACAGCGCCCGTGGCCGCCTACTCCGACTCAGCGGCCGGAACCCGGCCGGCGAGAATGTCCGTGAGCTGCTGGACGTCGGCGCCCGAGATGACGAGTTCCCCACTCTCGTCCTTCTTGCGCAACCGGTTGACGAGCTCGGCGCGCAGGATGTCGATCTTCCCGTGCAGGATCCGACGCTTGTAGGAGATTTCCATCTCCTCCTCGGTCAGCTGCTTGATCAGCTCCTTGAGCTCCTGATCCGTCAGCGAGCCAAGGTCGGGAAACGTGTCCATGCGATGAGCTCCTCCCGTCCTGCGTCGGTTGGGGTAGCCTGGCGAAGGGCGAGTATACCCGCGCTTGTCAGAGGGTCAATCTGAGCTTGAGACTTTGCGCTCACGCAACTCCCTCATCCCCTGCTGAACGTATAGCACCGTGGCCAGCCCCGCTAGGCCCAGGCCCAGGTAGAGCGATACCAGCGCCAGCCAGTGGATGCCCGCCATCGCGAAGAACGGGGCTCCCATCGTCGGAGCTACGCCGAGACGCCCGGGCCAGTTGATCTTCAGCTCGATGCCGCGGGCCAGCGCATAACGGCTCAGACCCAGCATCAGCAGCTCACGCGCGACCACCAGCGCGATCGCCCAGCGCGGCAGCAGCCCGAAGTGCCACACCACCACCATCCCGGAGATCACCAGCAGTCGGTCGACGATCGGGTCCAGCAGCGCCCCCAGGCGGCTGTACTGACCGGTGAGCCTGGCCACAAAGCCGTCCAGGTAGTCGGCCCAGCCGATCACCGCGAACAGCACCGCGGCCAGCGCGTCCTCGCCGTCGTCACTCGACAGCGCGACGGCCAGGAACACCGGGATCAGGGCCAGACGGATGAAGCCGATGGCATTCGGCAGCGTCCAGGGGTTCAGGGGCTGATCGGATCCCGTCTGGGGCGGTGGCGGGCCGGAGCGATCGATCCCGAACAGTCGTCGCTTGGTCGCCTCAGGCATGACGGCTCAGGGAAGCCCGCGCCACAACTCCGCGATCGCGTCGGCGGCACCCTCGACGGGCACGGTCCGCGCCTCGCGGCCGCGGCGCACCTGCACCTCGATCTCCCCGGCGCCCAGCGTGCGGCGCCCGATGGTCACCCGGGCCGGGCAGCCGAGTAGCTCGGCGTCGGCGAACTTCTCCCCCGGGCCGGCGTCGCGATCGTCGTACAAGACCTCGAGGCCAAGATCGGCCAGCTCGGCGTACAGGCGATCCGCCAGCGCGCGTTCCTCGCTGTCGTCGCGGCCCAGGCCGACCACCTCGACGTCGAATGGGGCCACCGTCCGGGGCCAGGAGATCCCCTGCTCGTCGGCGTACTGCTCGACGGCGGCGGCCGCCGCCCGCGCCGGGCCGAATCCGTAGGACCCCATCCAGATCAGCTGTTCGGTCCCGGACTCGTCGAGATACGTGGCCCCCAGCGGTTCCGAGTATCGGGTCCCGAGCTTGAAGATGTTGCCCACCTCGATGGCCGGCTCGATCCGGATCGACGCGCCGTCGAACGTGTCGCCGGCGGTCACGGTCCGGACATCAACGGCATCGAACCGGAAGTCCCGTCCCGGCTCCACGCCCCGGAGGTGGGTGTCCGCGCGGTTGGCCCCGGTGACGTAGCCGCCCGCAGCCACCGCGACGTCCAGCAGGATTGGCATCTCCGCCCCGACCGGGCCGATGTAGCCCGGCGGACCGAGCTGCTCGGCCACCTCTTCAGACTGGGCAGGACGGTAGTCGGAGCCGAGGGCGGCCCGGAGCTTGACCTCGTTTACCCGGTGGTCGCCGCGGATCATCACCAGCTTCATGGCTGCGCCGTCGACGATCACCGGGTACGCCTTGAGTAGCGCCCCCTCCGGGACTCCGAGCTCGCCGGCGACCGCCTCGACGGTGACCATCCCGGGCGTGTGGACCGCCTCGGGTGCGTCGCGCGGCGCCGGCAGCTCCACCGGCTGCGGGTCCGCGCTCGCGACCTCGACGTTGGCCGCGTACCCGGCGGCGAGCGCGACGTCGTTCTCCCCGGCGGCGCAGGGCGCCATGTACTCGTGCGCGCCGAGCCCACCCATCATCCCGACGTCCGCCTGGACCCGGTACCACTCCAGCCCGCACCGATCGAGCATCCGATCGTAGGCGACGACGTGCTTCTCATAGCCGGCGTCGAGACCCTCGGCGTCGCGATCGAAGGTGTAGGAGTCCTTCATGATGAACTCGCGCGTGCGCAGCACTCCGGCGCGCGGCCGCGGCTCGTCGCGCTCCTTGACCTGGAAGTGATAGAGGATCAACGGAAGATCCCGATACGAGCGGACCGCGGCCGCCACGTGACCGGTGACGATCTCCTCGTGAGTCATCGCCAGCACCATGTCCGCACCGCGGCGATCCTGAAGCTTGAACAGCTCGTCGATGTCGTAGCGACCGGTCCGTCGCCAGGGGTCGGCCGGGTGCAGCACCGGCATCAACATCTCCTGGCCCCCGATCGCGTTCATCTCCTCGCGCACGACCTGCACGATCCGCTGATGCACGCGCCAGCCGGCCGGCAGCCAGGACCACAGGCCGGACCCGATCTGGCGGATCAATCCGGCGCGAACCATCAGCTTGTGCGAGATCGCCTCGGCATCAGATGGCGGCTCGCGCTCGGTCGGAAGGAAGTAACCGGACAGACGGGTCATCCAGGGCCGAAGCCTACTGGCGGCCATCTGATAGAACGCTCTCCCCGGCAATCTTCAGTCTCCAAGGAGCTAGTCAATGGCGTACTCGGTTCCGGACCTCCCCTACGAATACGACGCACTCGAGCCACACATCGACGAGGCGACGATGCGCGTGCACCACGACAAGCACCACCAGGCCTACGTCACCAACGCCAACGCGGCGCTCGAAGGGACCGAATGGGCCGACAAGGCGGTCGAGGACGTGCTGCAAAACCTGAGTTCCCTGCCCCAGGACAAGCAGGGCCCGGTACGCAACAACGCCGGCGGTCACTACAACCACTCGCTGTTCTGGGAGTGGATGTCACCGAATGGCGGCGGCGAACCGGACGCTGACCTGCGCGCCGCGATCGAGTCCGCGTTCGGCTCGTTCGACGACTTCAAGGCCCAATTCAAGGACGCCGGCGTCAAGCGCTTCGGCTCAGGTTGGTCGTGGCTGGTGCACGACGGCTCCGGCCTGGCGGTCGTGTCCACCGCCAACCAGGACAACCCGATCAGCGACGGCAAGACGCCGCTGCTGGGCGTCGACGTATGGGAGCACGCCTACTACCTGAAGTACCAGAACCGCCGTCCCGACTACCTCGACGCGTGGTGGAACGTCGTGAACTGGGGCAAGGTGGCCGAGGGCTTTTCCAAGGTAGGCAGCTGACGCCACAGTCGATTGGTCCTAAGGGGGCGCTCCTGCGGGGAGCGCCCCTGTTTTTGCTGGCTCTCGGCATCCGTCTCCTCTACATCCTCGTGATCGCCCCCGAACCGGTCGGGATCGGCGGCGACGGCAGCTTCTATCACTCGGCTGCCAACCTGCTCGCGGACGGGCACTTCTACGAGCGGCGGATATTCGGCCACGCGTACGAGACCGCGCTGCACCCGCCGCTGTTCTCGATCGTCCTCTCCCCCGTCGCGCTGCTCGGCGGCGTGCACGTGCTGCCACAGCGGATCGTCGGCTGCGTGATCGGGGCGGTCAACGTCGTCCTGATTGCGGTCCTGGCCCGGCGGCTGGGCGGCGAGCGGGCGGGGCGGATCGCCGCCGCGGTTGCGCTGATCTACCCCCCGCTCGTGACCGCCGATGGGTCACTTCAGTCCGAGCCGCTGTACGTGCTGTTGCTGCTGTGCGCGCTGCTCGTCGCGACGCGGGCGCTCCGAGCGCCCACGATCGGGCGCGCGGCGGCACTCGGCGCGCTCGTCGGTCTCGCCACGCTCGCGCGGACCGAAGCGCTGCTGCTGCTGCCGCTGCTGGCGTTCACCGCGGTGTGGCGGCCGGCCCCGGGCCGGGGCCGCCGGCTCGGCGCGTCGATCGCTGCCTGCGCGCTCGTGCTCGCGCCGTGGGTGATCCGCAACGACATCGTGTTTCACAAGCTGACGCTGGCCACCACCTACGACACCTTGGTGTCGGCGGCGAACTGCCCCGATACCTATTACGGGCACGACATCGGTTGGTGGAGCCTCAACTGCCTGGCGCACGCGCGTACGCATCACCAGCTACTGATCGGGGACGCATCCCCCACTCCGGGGCTGCGCTACGCCGGGCACCATGCGGCCCGAGCGGTACTCGTCGCCGGCGTGCGGGTACTGCGCACGTTCAGCCTCTTCCAGCCGCTGCGGATCGGTAATCACGAACCGCGGCGAAGATGGGTCGACGTGGTCGGCCTGATCATGTACTACCCGCTGCTGATCCTCGCGGCATTCGGCGTGGCCCGGACGAGCGGCCGCGAGCGATGGCTGCTGCTCGCGCCGGTGTTCACGGCGCTGGTCGCCACGACCATCGGCTGGGGCAACGCCCGGTTCCGGATCGGCGCGGACGTCGCGATCGTCGTGTTCGCGTCGCTCGCGCTGGCGAGCATCCTCGCGCGGCGCTCAGGCGCGCGTGAAACGCCGGCCGGCGGTCGGCGAGAGCGCCTCGTCGAGGCGTAGCGCGTCCTGCTCGGCCGCGGCCGCCGCCTCGAGCGCCGCCATCCGCTCGGGAGTCATCGCCTCCGGATCCTCGTTCTCGGATAGCCACTGTCGTGCTTCGGCCGCCTGCACCTCGTCGCGCATGACCCGCTTGCCGGCCGCGTAGTAGCGGTCGATCTCGGCAAACAGCTCGTCCACCAGGCGCTCGGTGGGTACCTTCTTCAGCGGCTCCCCGCGCGAGTAGATCATGCCCATGTCCTTGGCCCCCGTGATCCCGAAGTCGGCGTGCCGCGCCTCCCCGATGCCGTTGACGGCGCAGCCGAGGATCGAGACCTCGATCGGGTCCTCGTAGGCCTCGAGCCGGCGCTCGACCTCGGCCACGACCGAGTCCATGTCGAACTGCAGCCGCCCGCAGGTGGGGCAGGCAATCAAGACGGGACCGCGGTCGCGCAGCTTCAGCGCCTTGAGGATCTCCCAGGCCACCTTCACCTCCTCCTCGGCGTGGAAGGTGGACAGCGAGATCCGGATCGTGTCGCCGATCCCGTCGGCCAGCAGCGTGCCGAGCCCGACCGCCGACTTCAGCGAGCCCGACCACTTGGTTCCCGCTTCGGTCACGCCGAGATGAAGCGGGTACGGGATCCGCTCGGCCAGCTGGCGGTTGGCGGCGATCGTGTTCGGGACCGAAGTCGACTTCATCGACACCTTGAAGTTGCGGAACTCCAGCCGCTCCATCAGCTCCACCGTCTCCACCGCCGCGGTGACCAGCGCCTCCACGGGATTGTCGTATTCGAGCTGTCGCAGATGAGCGGGCAGCGAGCCCGAGTTGACGCCCACCCGCAACGGCGTTCCGAGGTCCGTGGCGCGCGCCGTGACCAGCGCCACCTTGTCCGGACCGCCGATGTTGCCCGGGTTGAGCCGGACGCAGTGCGCCCCGGCGTCGAGCGCCTTGAGCGCCAGCGTGTAGTTGAAGTGGATGTCCGCGATCACCGGAATCGGCGAGGTGGCCACGATCGTCCGCAGCGCCTCGGCGTCCTGATCGCGTGGGACCGCGACCCGCACGAGGTCGGCGCCGGCCGCCGCCACCCGCGTGATCTGGTCCATGGTCGCCTTCAGATCGGCGGTCTCGGTCTTGGTCATCGTCTGCACCACAACCGGCGCCCCACCACCGATCGGCACCCCACCCACGTGGATCTGGCGCTCAGAGGGCATGAATTCAGTGTAGAGGCCTTGCTCGGGAGGTCGAAGCCGTGGCCCCCAGCGGGAGGATGTCCGATAAGTGTGGATAGTTCACACTTATCGGACAGCCTCCGGGATGGACGCGCGGCTGACCCGGGCCTATGTCGCTCGACCGATCAGCTACGGCGCGGTACGGCGGCGGCGTATCGCCACGGCGCCCAGCGTCAGCCCCGACAACGCCAGCAGCACCAGCACCACGATCAGCCAAGCTGGCAGGAACGAGCTGCTCGAGCCGCTCGACCCGCCGGTGCCGCCGCCGGGGTGCGATCCGCTGACCTGCGCCAGCAAGGCGTGCTGGATCACGTCGTAGCAGTCGGTGTACTCCTTGATGTCGGCCGGCATTGTGCTCAGGGCGTCGCGCAGCTGCGCTTCGGTGTAGGTCGCCGTCAGCTTGCCGTGGGCGTTGCAGTCCGCGACGGCCTTGGAGCCGCTCGACGCCCAGGCCGTCCCGCTCGCCACCAGCAGCGAGCTGGCGAGCACGAGGATCGTGATGAGCCGGCGCATGGCAGTCGAAGATTATGCGGAGCGGCGCTGGATGAGCACCGCCGGCTGCGGTTGGGAGGGAGCCAGCAGTGAGCCGGCCTGGGCGGCCAGCTGCGCCGCGGTGAGACGCCAGCCGGCCGGGACCGAGAACCGATCGACGAGATAGCCGTTAACGGGGCGGCGGCCGATCAGGTGCACGCCCGCCGGCAGGCGGCGCGGGGGCGCCTGCCAGGTGCTACCCACGACGTCCACCTCCCCCAGGCTCACCGGCGTCGCGCCGGCCTGCGCCGTGCCGGGCAGATAGAACGTCAGCGGCGCCTCGGCGAACTTGCCGTCGTAGGCGATGATCGCGCGCACGCCGGCGGGGGCTCCAAGCGCCCCAGCCACCCCGCGCCAGTCCGGCCGCTGGTACTGGGAGTGGGTGTCGATCCGGACCTGGGCGTAGACGAACGCCGCCAGCAGCAGCACACCCAACGCCGCGCCGGCGTAGGCCACGCTGCGGCTGCGACTGACCGGCACGGTGCACGCGGCGCCGACCACCAGCGCCAGCGGAACCCAGGCCGGGATCAGCGCTCGCGCGATGTAGTAGTCGCGCCCCAGTGCGGCCAGGGCCAGCGGCGCCAGCAGCACCGCGGCAGCCAGCAGTGCCGCCACCCCGGCCCCCCGCAGCTGGCGCTCGCCGGCGCCGACCACCAGCAGCACGATCAGCAGCCCGACCAGCACCGCCGCCCCGATCAGCCCGTAATTGACGATCGAGCTCTGGTACAGCGTCCCCAGCCCGAACGCGACCGGCACCTGCTTGATCCGGATCGCGAGCGGAAACGCGCCGATCCAGTCGCGGGGGTGGGAGGCGTGGTTCAAGAAATGCGGCAGCAGCGCGCCCTGCACGACCGCGACGACCAGTACCGACACAACCGCGGCCCGGGAACGCGCGCGATACAGGAGCCACACGGCCTCGGGGCCGACTAGGAACACCGCGAAGTAATGCGTCAGCACAGCCAGCGCCGAGAACAGCGCCCACCAGAGCAGGTTCCGGGTCCCCGGGGAGCCAAGGCAGCGGGCGAAGAACAACAGCGAGGCTGCGCAAAATGCCGCCAGCAGCATGTACTCCCGGGCCTCCTGCGAGTACCAGATCATGAATGGGTTGAGCGCCACCAGCGCCGCTGCGGCCAGGCCGGCTCGCTTGGAGACCAGCTCCCGGCCGCACAGGTACGCCAGCGGGATCACCACGGTCCCGGCCAGGGCGGACATCGACCGCAGACCCGCCTCGGCGGTGCCGAACAGGTTGGTCCACAGCCAGCCGAGGACGAAGAACAGGGGTGGATTCGGCTCGCTGGTGCCGATTGTGTGCAGCATCGCCCCGAACGACAGGTGTAGCTCGTTGGCGGCCTGCGCCTCGTCGACCCAATAGCTCTGGGTGCCGAGCATCGCGAAGCGCAGCAGCGCGCCGATGGCGGTGACGGCGGCGAGGATCCAGACCTCGGCGGGGATGCTCGTCGCGAGCGGCATCGAGCCGGTCCGGGCCACAGAGGTGCCGCCCGTACGGGCGGGGATGAGCATGCGCGCCGATTCTAGGTGGTCCGCGGGATGAATTCGGCCGCCACCCGGTCCCGGCCGTGCCGCCCCGCGGTCGCGGCTTTCCGCCAAATGCCGCCGTTATCCTGCTCCGTCTGCCTCGCTTGACCGCTTTCACCGTGCTGTGCGCCGGAGCGATCGCCGGCGCGCTGCTGACGTCGGGCTGCGGCTCGTCGGCCAGCCCCGCGCGCCCGCTGTCGCGGCCGCCCCTGATCTCGATTTTCGAGTCGGGGCCGCAGCTGCGGGCGGACCCGGCGGCGACGCTGGACACGCTGCACCGCCTGGGCGTGGGCGTGGTCAAGGTGTTCGTGCCGTGGGAGGAGGTGGCCCCTGACGCGGCTTCGCCCGTCCCCCCGAAGGGGTTCGCCGCCGCCGATCCCGCCGCCTACCCGGCCGCCAGCTGGGCGCCGTTCGACGCGATCGTGCGGGACGCGGCGGCCCGCGGGATCGCGGTCGATCTGACCGTCAACGCGCCGCCGCTGTGGGCGGCCGGCCCCGGGGCGCCCCAGCCCGGTCCGGATCCGCAGTGGAAGCCCTCGGCGCGGGCGCTGGGCAAGTTCATGCGGGCTCTGGGCACCCGCTACAGCGGCAGTTACACGCCACCGGGAGCGTCGGCGCCGCTGCCACGGGTCAATTTCTGGTCGATCTGGAACGAGCCGAACTACGGCCCGGACCTCGCCCCCCAGGCGATCGACAATTCCACCGTCGAGGTGTCACCGGCGCTGTACCGCGGGCTGCTCGATGCCTCGTGGTCGGCGCTGCAGGCGACCGGGCACGGCCGCGACACGATCCTGATCGGAGAGCTGGCGCCGCGCGGCCAGAGCGGCGGCGGTCACCCCGGCAACTTCGACGGCATGGTCCCGCTCCGATTTCTGCGCGCGCTGTACTGCGTCGACGGATCGCTGGCGCCGCTGCGGGGAGCGGCTGCCACCGCGCGGCAGTGCCCGCCCACCGCGGCCGGATCGAGCGCCTTCCGAGCCCGCCACCCGGCGCTGTTCGAGGCCACGGGGGTCGCCGACCACCCCTACGGGCAGGGCATGGTCCCACCCAACGTGGTGACGCCCGATGAGCCGGACTTTGCCGACCTGCCGGCGATCCCCAAGCTCGAGAGCACGCTCGACCAGTTGCAGGCGGCCTACGGATCCCACCGGCATCTCCCGATCTACTCCACTGAGTTCGGCTATCCAACTAATCCGCCTGAACGCCTGGCAGCGGCGAGCACCCCCACACGGGCGGCGTTGTATCTGAACTGGGCTGAGTACATCTCCTGGCGCGATCCGCGGATCGCGTCGTACGACCAGTATCAGCTGATCGATCCCGCCCGGACCAAGGACACATTCGCCACCGGCCTGGAGTTCGCCAACGGTACGCCCAAAGCCACCTACGCGGCATACCGGATGCCCCTGTTCCTGCCGGTCAGCACCGGCGCTCGCGGCCACCAGCTCGAGGTGTGGGGGAGCGTACGCCCGGCCCATTCGCTGAGCGCTCCGCAGCCGGTCCAGATCCAGTTCCGCCCCGCCACCGGAGGCGGTTTTAAGCCGGTCAGGAGCGTGGCGTTGATCGACCGCTACGGCTATTTCGACGTCATGCAGGCGTTTCCCGGCAGCGGCACGGTGCGCCTGTCATGGTCCTATCCCGACGGTCAGACGATCCACAGCCGGGACGTCATCGTCACGCTTCGCTAGCCTCAGGGGCCGCCGCGGGCCACGACCAGGTATCGGTCCTTCGGCTGGGGACCGCGCAACTTCCGCCCGCCGCGACCTGTTAGGACTCTCATGCGTCTACCACGTCTGCCTGTCTTCGCTCTCGCCCTCGCCGGAACCTCGCTGATCGGCGCCCCGGACGCCGCCCTCGCCTCCCACGATCAGGTGGCGATCATCCAGGACGGGGTCCAGCTGGCCGCCAATCCGAGCCAGACCATGCAGACGTTCCGCAAGCTCGGCGCCGGGATGGTGCGGGTGATCATGCCCTGGGCCTACATCGCCCCCGAGCCCACCTCCAAGCACCGCCCCTCGTTCGATGCCACCGATCCGGCCGCGTATCCGGCGGCCAACTGGACGATCTGGGACGAGATCGTCCGTGCGGCCCATACCGACGGTGTGACGCTCGACCTCACCGTCAGTGCCGGCGCCCCGCGCTGGGCCGAGGGCTCGGGCATCCCGAAGGAAATAATCGGCAACTTGAACCGGGGCTGGAAGCCGTCGGCCAGCCAGTTCGGCAAGTTCATGCAGGCGGTCGCCACGCGCTACAGCGGCTCATACCCTGACCCGCTCGATCCCAGCACCGATCTTCCCCGAGTGTCGTTCTGGACGATCTGGAACGAGCCCAACTTCGGCGAGGACCTGGGGCCGCAGGCGATCAAGGGCTCGACGGTGTCAGTCGCGCCTGGGATGTACCGCAATCTGGTGAGCGCCGCCTGGAATGCCCTGCAGCGCACCGGGCACAGCCACGACAAGGTCCTGATCGGCGGTCTTTCGGCCCGGGGCCAGCGCAGCCCGGCGACCAAGAGCAATCCCGACGGCCATCCGGGCAAGTTCGCCCAGACCAAGCCGCTGGAGTTCATCCGCACGCTGTACTGCGTGGACTCGAAGTTCCGGGAGCTCCGGGGCTCGCTGGCTAAGGCTGAGGGCTGTCCCACGACCGCCGCCGCCTCGAGACGGTTCCGGTCTCAGAACCCCGGCCTGTTCCAGGCCAACGGATTTGCCCAGCACCCGTATCCGCAGAACCTGCCGCCGACCAGGGACAGCTCCAGCGATCCCGACTTTGCCTCCTTCCCGCAGCTGCCGCACATGTGGCGCGAGCTCGACCGGGTGATGCGGATCTACGGCTCGCACACCCGCTACTCGATCTACAACGACGAGTACGGCTACATCACCAATCCGCCCAACCACGGCAAGTACGTGTCGCCCGCGACGGCGGCCTACTACATCAACTGGGCGGAGTACCTGAGCTGGCGCACCCCCCGGATCGGGAGCACCATGCAGTATCCGCTGGAAGACCCGGCCGCGCGCCCGGGACTGCCCGAGCCCGGAGGCTTCGCCAGCGGGCTGGAGACCTCCAAGGGCAGGAAGAAGCCGGCCTACGACGCGTACCGTCTGCCGTTGTATCTGCCGGTCACCTCGGCTCGCCGCGGGCGCGCGCTCGAGGTGTGGGGCGCGGTGCGGCCGGCCCACTACATACAGCTCGACACGGGCACCCGGCAGACCGTCCAAATCCAGTTCCAGTCAGGCTCACACGGATCGTTCAAGACGCTCAAGTCACTGTCGGTGACCGATCCGCACGGTTACTTCGACCTTCGCTTGGCGTTCCCCCGCAGTGGGACGGTGAGGCTGGCCTACACGTATCCGCAGACCGATCCGTTCCTGCCCACCAACGCGCTGGGCGTGACCGTCTACGGCCGCTCGCAAAAGATCAGGCTCTCCTAGCAATCAGCGATACTAGGCGCCATGGCCTCCGGCGCCGACCTAGTCGCCCAACTGCGGGAGATCTGTGGTCCGGAGCACGTCCTGACGCATCCCCATGCGCTGGCCACCTACCGGTCCGACGGGCTGGCGCACTACCGCCAGACGCCGCTGGCCGCGGTCCTGCCCGGAACCGCCGCCGAGGTCCGGAGCATCGTGCGCACGTGCTACGAGGCGCGGGTTCCGTGGGTGGCCCGCGGCGCGGGCACCGGGCTCTCGGGCGGCGCCCTGCCGGTGGCGGAGGGCGTGCTGCTCGTGCTCGCGCGGATGCGGCGGATCCTGTCGGTGGAGCTGGACGACGCCCGGGTGGTGGTCGAGCCCGGGGTCACCAATCTGTCGATCTCCCAGGCGGTGGCCCCCACGCACTTCTACCCGCCGGACCCATCGAGCCAGATCGTGTGCTCGATCGGCGGCAACGTCGCCGAGAACTCCGGCGGCGCGCACTGCTTCAAGTACGGCTTCACCACCAACTACGTGACTGGGCTGGAGGTCGTGCTGAGCGACGGATCCATGGTCGAGCTCGATCGCGACGGCCCGGGGTACGACCTCCTGGGAGCGTTCGTGGGCTCCGAGGGCACGCTGGGCGTGGCCACGCGGATCACGCTGCGGGTGATCCCGAAGCCCGAGCACGTGCGAACGCTGGTGGCGTTCTTCGAGGACACGGGAGCCGCGGGAGACGCGGTCACCGAGATCGTCGGCGAGGGCATCGTGCCCGGCGCGATCGAGATGATGGACCGGCTGTCGATCAAGGCGGCCGAGGAGGCCACCGGGGCCGGCTACCGGCTCGATGCCGGGGCCGCGCTGCTGGTCGAGCTCGACGGCCCGCGGGAGGAGTGCACCTCCCGGTTCGAGCACCTGATGTCGCTGTGCACTCGCGCGGGCGCGATGGATGTCCGGGTCGCGCTCGACGAAGCCGAACGGGAGCTGCTGTGGAAGGCGCGCAAGGCGGCATTCGCGGCCATGGGCCGGGTGGCGCCGGCGTACTACGTGCAGGACGGCGTGATCCCGCGCACGCGGCTGTCCGAGGTGCTGCGCCAGATCGACGAGCTGGCCGGGGAATACCGGCTCCAGGTGGCGAACGTGTTCCACGCCGGCGACGGCAACCTCCACCCGCTGGTGTGCTACGACGCGGCCCGCTCGGGCGAGCCGGAGCGCGCCGAGGAGCTCGCCGGGCTGATCGTCAAGGCGTGCGTCGACGCCGGCGGCTCGATCACCGGCGAACACGGCGTGGGAGTCGATAAGAAGGGCTACATGCCCGCGATGTTCTCCGAGCCGGACCTCGAGGTGTTTCACCGCCTGCGCTGCGCGTTCGACCCTTCGGGACTGGCGAACCCGGGCAAGGTGATGCCCACTCCCAGGCTGTGCGGCGAGGTTCCGGGGCCCTATCGCGAGCATCCGCTGGAGCGCGCCGGGGTCGCGAGCCGCTTCTAGATGACCGTCCTGGAGCCTCCGACCTTCGAGGAAGCCGCGGCTGGGCTGGCGCAGGCGACGGCCGAGCGCCAGACGGTCCGGATCCGCGGCGCCGGCACCAAGTCCGGCTGGGGCGCGGTCACCGAGGAGCCCGACGTGGAGCTGCGCACCACATCGCTCAACCGGATCACCGAACACAACGCCGGCGATCTCACAGCCGTACTCGAGGCTGGCGTACCGGTCGCCCGAGCCCAGGACGTGTTCGCCCAGGCGTCGCAGATGCTCGCGCTCGACCCGGCCCTCGGTCGCGGTGGCGAACGCGACGCGACCATCGGCGGCATGATCGCCACCGGCGACTGCGGCCCCTTGCGCCATCGCTACGGTGCACCGCGCGACCTGGTGCTGGGGATCACCGTGGCGCTCAGCGACGGGACGATCGCGCGCTCGGGCGGGAAGGTGATCAAGAACGTCGCCGGGTATGACATCGCCAAGCTGTTCGCCGGCTCATTCGGGACGCTGGGAGTGATCCTGTCGGTCAGCGTGCGGTTGCATCCGCTCCCGGTCCACACCGCCACCGCGCTCGGGGCCGCCCAGGACCCGGACACGCTGGCCGGGGCCGCGGTGGCGCTGGCTCGCGCGCCGCTCGAGCTCGACGCGCTCGACGTGGCCTGGCGGGCCGGTCGCGGCGGGATCCTGGCTCGCTGCGGTGGCGCCGAGGCCGATCGGCGTGCGGCCCGGGTGGCGGAATTGCTGCGCCAGGCGGGGCTTGAGCAGATCGACACCACCGGCGATGACGACGCACTGTGGGCCCGTCAGCGCGCCGGTCAACGGGCTCAGGACGGGCGCGCGCTGGTGCGCATCGCGGCGCGGCCGAGCCGGCTGGGCGCCGTGCTGCGCGTCACCGAGCAATGCTCGGGAACGCTCGTCGGCCGGGCGGCGCTGGGGATCTGTTACGTCGAGCTCGACCCCGAGGCCGTGGAGCTGCTGAGGGCGCGGATCCCTCGAGAAGCGATGTCCGTGCTGCTCGACGCGCCGGAGCATCTGCGCGACGCGCTCGACCCCTGGAATGCCGGCGAGCGGCCCGCGGTGGAGCTGATGCGGCGCCTCAAGCAACGGTTCGACCCCGCCGGAGCCTGCAATCCCGGCTTATTCGTGGGAGGCATCTGATGGCGGTGTTCGACGAGCGACGCGCCCCCGAGCGCACGGTGATCGACGACTGCGTGCACTGTGGTTTCTGCCTGGACTCATGCCCGACGTACGTGCTGTGGGGTGAGGAGCCGGACTCGCCGCGCGGGCGGATCGTGCTGATCGACGAGGGCCTGCGCTCGGACAGCGAGCTCTCGGAGGAGATGGTCACGCACTTCGACCGCTGTCTGGGATGCATGGCCTGCGTGTCCGCGTGCCCGTCGGGCGTGCGGTACGACCGCCTGATCGAGCGCGTCCGGCCGCAGGTCGAGCGTCACCACAAGCGCTCGGCCGCCGACCAGGCGCTGCGACGGCTGCTGTTCGAGACCCTGCCCCATCCCAAACGGATGCGGCGGCTGGCGCCAATGCTGGCGGCCGCACGACGGATGGGCGCCGAGCGCCTGCCCGAGCGGATCTCGATCCTGGCCAAAGTGGCCCCGCGCACGCCCGTCCGCGACATTCGCCGGGCGCGGGTTCCGGAGCTGACCCGGGCCGCCGGCGAGCGGCGCGGGCGGGTCGGGCTCCTGCTCGGCTGCGTGCAGCGGGTGTTCTTCGCCGACGTGCATCGCGCCACGATCGCGGTGCTGGCGGCGGAGGGGTTCGACGTGCTGGCGCCGGCACTGCCGGACTGCTGTGGGGCGCTGGAGCTGCACGCCGGCGCGGAGGACGCGGCGCTCGCCCGGGCCCGCGCCACCGTCGCGGCGTTCGGCAAGCTGGGCGAGCTCGACTACGTGGTGGTCAACGCCGCCGGGTGCGGAGCCGCGATGAAGGAGTACGGCGAGCTGCTCCAAACCCCTCAGGCGTGGGCGTTCGCCGAGAAGGTGCGAGATGTCTCCGAGCTGCTGGCCTCGGTCGAGCCCCGGGCGCCGCGCCGGCCGGTGCCGGAGCGCGTCGTCTACCACGACGCCTGCCATCTGCAGCATGCCCAGCAGGTGCGCTCGGCGCCGCGCGAGCTACTGAGCCTGATTCCCGAGCTCGAGCTGCTCGAAGTCGGCGCCGAGGCGGCCGTGTGCTGCGGGTCGGCGGGCGTCTACAACCTGTTGCAGCCCGAGGCCGCCGCCGAGCTCGGCGCTCGCAAAGCGCGCCATCTGCTCGACACGGGAGCACAGGCGATCGCCGCGGGCAACCCCGGATGCGCCGCGCAGCTCGACCTGCACCTGCGCCAGCTGGGCCAGCCGCTGCCGATTTACCACCCGGTCGAGCTGCTGTGGCGGTCGATAACGGCCGGCCGGACGCCGGCCTCGCGCGGCGGGTAACCGCGTCCGGCTTTGGGCCGCGCTGCGCTCCGCTCCCGGTTACCGGGAGACCGCTCCGCTTGCGCGGCAGCCACCAGGGGCCGGCATCCGGCCGGCCCTAGGCCGGCCTACGAGTACATCGCCTCGATCTCGGCCTCGTATTCTGCGTGCGATCGGCGTGCGCTTGAGCTTCATCGTGGGGGTCAGCTCGTCGCCGCCGGGGATCCAGTCGCCGGCGACGATCGTGAACTTCTTGATCTGCTCCACGCGAGCCAGATGGGAGTTGGCCTCGTCGATCCCCGTCTGCACCGCCTCGCGCACCTGCGGCTCGGACGCGAGCTGGTCGAGCGACGTCTCCCCCAGTCCCTGCTGCGTGGCCCACTGCGGCGCGTAATCCGCGTCGAGCACGATCAGGGCGGTGTTGTAGGGACGGGCGTCACCGATGCACGCCGCCTGCCCGATCAGCGGGCTGCCGGACTTGATCGCGGCCTCGATGTTGGCCGGTGACATGTTCTTGCCGGCCGCGTTGATGATGATCTCCTTCTTGCGGTCGACGATCTTGAGGAACCCGTCGTCATCGATCTGGCCGATGTCGCCGGTGTGCAGCCAGCCATCGGCGTCGAGCGCCTCGGAGGTCTTGTCCGGCAGGTTGCGGTACCCCAGCATCACAAATTCTCCCCGGACCAGCACCTCGCCGTCGTCGGCCAGCTGCAGCTCTACCCCGGGCGAAGCCGGGCCGACGGTGCCGATCTTGACCTCACCGGGCCGGTTGCAGGTCCCGAAGCCGCAGGTCTCCGACATGCCCCACAGCTCGGCCAGCTCGATCCCCATCGCGTGGAAGAACTCGAGCACCTCGACCGGCGTGGGCGCCGCGCCGACGTTGACCGCGATCGCCTGATCCAGGCCCAGCATCTCCCGCAGCTTGGAGAACATCTGCTCGTCGGCCTGGGCCACGGTTGCCTCGAGCTCCTCGGGCACCGGCTGCCCCTGCTGGCGCAGCCGCACGCGTTCGATCGCCGCTGCCAGCGCCGCCTGCACCGCCTCCTGCTGCTCTGGCGGCTGAGCGGCCTGCATCGTCTCGAGCCCGGCCTTGAGCTTCTCCCAGATGCGCGGCACGGCGAAGAACCAGGTGGGGCGCACCTGCGGCAGGTAGGACAGGACCTCGCGCGGGTTGGGACAGCAGGTGATCGTGCCGGCGTAGATCACCGGGATGTAATGGTGGGCCATGCGCTCGGCGATGTGGGCGGCCGGCAGCCACGAGATCACCCGCGCGCCCGGCCCGAACGGAATGATCTCGTCGATCGCATGCGCCGACACCATGATGTTCTGGTGCGAGAGCTGCACGCCCTTGGGCGGTCCCGTCGTGCCGGAGGTGTAGATCAGCGTTACGACGTCGTCGGGGGAAATCGCGGCGGCGGCAGCGGCGACGTCGAACTCGGGATTTGACCCCTCGACATCTGCCAGCGCCAGCGTCCCCTCGGGTGCCTCGCCGTCGATCACGATCACGTGCTCGAGCGCCGGCAGCTGGCTGCGCGCCTCCAGCATCACCGGCAGGAACGCCTGCTCGACGATCGCGACCTTGGTGGCGGCGTCGGTCAACAGGTAGACGATCTCCTCGGCCGGGTAGGTGACGTAGATCGAGAACGGCGTGGCGCCGAGCATCGCGGCGGCCAGATCGGCCACGTGAAACTCGACCCGGTTGCCGAGCATGATCGCGATGGTGTCCGAGCGGCCCAGGCCGAGCTTGGCCAACCCGCCGGCCAGCGCATCGACCCGTGCCGAGCAGCTCGGACCAGCTCAACGACACGCTGTCGTCGGGCGTCCGCACCGCCACGATTTCCGGATTGTTGGCCGCCGTGCGCCTCAGCGCCTCGGTCAGCGTCGGCGCATCTACGGCCCGCCCCGGGGCCGCCGTGATCGTGCTGCCTTCCATGCTCTCCTCGCGTCTCTGAAGGGACCTGACTGCGTCTAACGCTATCGCAGCCGCGCCGTCCGGCGGAATCAGTGGACGTTGAAGCCCTTGCCGGTCAGCGTCGAGATGTCGTTGCTCAGCCCGATCACGAACAGCAGCAGGATCAGGGCGAATCCCACGATCCCGGCGCGCTCCATCACGTCGAACGGAATCCGGCGCCCGCGGACCTTCTCGGCCAGCGCCCAGAACACGTGGCCGCCGTCGAGCGGCAGGAACGGGAACAGGTTGATGATCGCCAGCGACAGCGAGATCAGCGCCAGCACCTGGAGGGCCAGCGTGGTGCTGTGGGCGAAGCTCTCCTGCGTCACGGTGTAGCCGCCCACCACCCCGTTGAGCTGCTTGCGCTGCTGGGGCTCGAAGATGCGCGCGACCACCGACACGGTCTGCTTGGTCACGCTCCACAGCCCGGTGACGGTCAGCGACGCCGCTTTCACCGGGCCCACGGGCTGGGAACCCTGGTCGAACTCGAACCCCAGCAGTGGCCGATGGTCGGCCGCGCTGTAGCGCGGGCGCAGCTCGAACCGAATCAGCTTCGAGCCGCGGCGCACCACGATCAGGGCGGGCGTCTGCGCCACACAGCCGTTGCGCTTCGCACCGGCGCGGCAGGTGTGCGTGGCGAGCTGGTTGCGGATCGCCTCGGGGGAGCCGCCGACGCGGTCGACCGACACGATCCGATCGCCGGGGAGCAGCTTGCCGGTCGCCGCCGATCGCGGCTGCACCGCCGCCACCCGCTTGATCGTGACCGGCTCCCCGTTGGCCAGAAGCAGCGCCCAGATGATCAGGAATGCGATCGCCAGGTTGACGCCCGGTCCGGCCAGGATCACCACGATGCGCTTCCACACCGGCTGGTTGTAGTAGGCGCGGCTCACGGCCTCGGGCGCAATCTCCTCGTTGGGGTTCATGCCGGTGATCTTCACGTAGCCGCCCAGCGGGATCGGGCCGATCCCGTACTCCGTCTCGCCCCGCTTGACCTTCCACAGCATCGGGCCGAAGAACAGCGAGAACCGCTCCACCCGCATCCCCACCGCCTTGGCCGCGGTGAAGTGGCCCGCCTCATGCAGGATGATCAGCGCGGCGAAGCCGAGGAATGCCAGAACGTAGGACACGATGTCTCAGTGTGCCAAGTCGCGGTCTCCGGCGGCTCATCTCGCCGCGCGCTGGTGCACCAGCCCGCCCGCTCAGGCCGCCGCGCGCTGGTGAACGTATTCCTCGGCCACGCGCCGGGCATCGCCGTCGGCATCGCCCAGCGACTCGAACGAATGGACCGGCTTGGCCGGCAGCGCCGCCAGGGTCTGCTCGATCACGGCCGCGATCTGGAGGAACGCCAGCCGTCCGGCCAGGAAGGCGTGCACCGCGACCTCGTTGGCGGCATTCAGCGTGCACGGCGCCGTGCCCCCAGCCAGCGCTGCCTCCCGCGCCAGTCGCAGGCAGGCGAACGTGTCCGCGTCGACCGTCTCGAACGTGAGCGCCGCCAGCTCGACCAGGTCCAGCGGCCTGACCGGCACGTCGACCCGCTCGGGGTAATGCAGGGCGTAGGAGATCGGCACCCGCATGTCCGGGTAGCCGAGGTGCGCCAGCGTGGCACCGTCGCACAGCTGAATCAGGCTGTGGACGATCGACTGCGGGTGGACCACGACCTCGATCCGGTCATATGGCGTCCCGAACAGATGATGGGCCTCGATCAGCTCGAGGCCCTTGTTCATCAGCGTGGCCGAGTCGATCGTGATCTTGCCGCCCATCGCCCAGGTCGGATGGGCCAGGGCCTGCTCCACGGTGACGTCCTCGAGCTCCGCGACGCTCCTGCCCCGGAATGGACCGCCGGACGCCGTCAGGATCAGGCGATCGACCGTGCCGGGGCGCTCGGCGGACAGCAGCTGATGCAGCGCCGAGTGCTCGGAATCGACCGGGATGATGCTGGCGCCCGTCGCCTCGGCCAGCTGCGTCACGAGCTCACCGCCCACCACCAGCGACTCCTTGTTGGCCAGCGCCAGGTCGATCCCCTCCCCCAGGGTGGCAACCGTGGGCACCAGTCCCGCCGAGCCGACGATCCCGTTCAACACCAGATCGCAGTCGGTCTCGGTGACCAGCCGCACGAGACCGTCGCGCCCACCCAGCACCTGGCCGTCGGTCCAGGCCTCGGCAGCCTTCGAGGCGGCATCCGGGTCGCTCAGCGCAATCCGGGCCACGCCGTGCTCTCGTGCCTGGGCCGCCAGCTGCTCCCAGGCGCTGCCGGCCGCGAGCGCGACAATCTGCAGCTCCCCGGCGCTGCGCGACACGACGTCGAGCGCCTGTACCCCGATCGAGCCCGTCGACCCGAGGATGACCACACGGCGAGGCACCGGCAGGATTCTAGGCCGGGGCGGGGGCCGGCTCTGGCGCCTCGCGGACGATCCCCTGGGCGCTCACGCGGATCGTGCCGCGCTCGGCGAATCGTAGGGTCGCGATCTCGACCGACACCGTGACCCGGTCCTGACCCGCGCCGAGCACGAACTCGACGTCGGAGTGGGACGGCTCGTACGCCGCCGCCTCGCCGAACACGATGTTCTCGCCCGGGTATCCGCCCAGCCCGGAGCGCACGTCGAGCGCCCCGCTCGAGTAGTTGCGCACGGTGATCCGGAGCGTGTCGCCGGTGAACGACACATCCAGCCGGAACAGGCCGTCGGCGAGCAGCACCATCGCCCGAGCGCCGGGCTCGATCTCCTTGGACGCGCTGAGGACGACCCCGCGAGCCCCCGCGCCGGGCGGTAGCTCCGATGTCAGCTGCTGGTGTGTGATCGGCTCACGTGCCACCGGTGAACGCCTGACCGACGAACGCGGTCTTACCATCACCGTTCACCTCGAGGCTGACCACCAGCGTCACCACCTGGCTGAAGCCGGTCGTGGGGAACAGCTGCAGCGTGGCCTGCGGAAGATTGCCCGTGATGATCGTGTTGTCCCCGGGCGACAAGCTCTTCGCGGTTCCGTCCTGCACCGCGGGGATTGCCACACCGGTCTGGTTCCTGAGCACCGCTTCGCTCCCGCCGCCGGGGACCGGCTCGCACACCACGATGATGCCTCCGTTGGTGGCGCTGGGAATCTGCAGCAGCGTCTGCGGGCTGTCGCCGGCACCGATCGTCGTCGCGCCGGTGATCACGCTGGCGTTGTTCCCGTGGACGTACGCGCTGGACGCCAGGTTCCCCAGCTTGGCGGAGTTCGCGGCCGTGTCAGCCTTCTTCAGGAACTCTGCGTTGGCGGCGGCGTCCTTCAGGTAGATCTTGGCCGTCTCGGCCTTGGTGTAGAGGTCGGTCCGGACCTTCTTCTCGATCTTGGCCAGCACACTGTCGATCGAGGTGAACTTCTTCTCGATCTTGGCGAAGTCCGAGGCAACCGTCCCGTTCAGGCTCTTGATCTTGAGAAACCCGGCCTGGGTCGCATTCACCCGCGTCGGCACCGAGTGCGCTCGCTCGGCGATCCCCGCGATCAGCGCGGCCAGCGCCATCGTTACGCCCACCTTGGCCGCTGTGAACCGAAACCTGATGTACTCGGCCATACCCGCTACCTCCTGTTGGACTGGCAGCAAGTCTGGCTCAGCCCGGCACGGCTGACAAGCTCATCTCAGTCTCGTTTAAGTACCAGGATGCACCATCCGCCACGTTCGAGCCGGCGTCGCACCCCCAGTTTGCGGGCGGCGTAGGCGGAGCTCACCGCGTCCGCCTCGCCCGGCGCGAAGCCGCTCAGGATCCCGGCGCGCGGCAGGAGCTCAGGCAGATGTTCGGCGAGCGCCGCGTGCAGCGTGGCGGGCACGTTGGCCGCAAACGCATTGGCGGTAGGCGGGTCGTCCGCCGACAGGTCGGCGAGACGCGCCCGTACCTCGACCCGGTTGCGCGCGGCGTTGGCGCGGGCGGCGGCGACGCTCCGGGCGTCCACGTCAAGTGCCATGACGGGCGAGAAGCCAAGCTTGGCGGCCAGGATCGCCAACACCCCGGTGCCGCACCCGAGGTCGGCGAAGCCGCCGGACGGCGGCAGCTCGAGCAGGGCCTCGAGGCAGGCTCGGGTGGTGGGGTGCGTGCCGGCTCCGAACGCCGGACCGTCTTCCAGCACGATCTCGATCGCGCCGGCGCGCGTCGTAGCCGGAGCCCAGTCGGGCCGGACTACGAGCCGGCCGCCGATCACGTCGGGCTCGTAGTCGAGCCTGCGACGCTCACGCCAGTCGTCCGGCAGCTCCCGTTCCGACAGCCGGTGGGGCCAGGGCCCGGCCGCCGCCCTGAGCGCAGCGGCGCTGGGCAGTTCGGGTCCCCGCATCCGCAGCTCGACGTGCCTGCCGACACCGACCTCCCGGACCCCACCGGGGACGATCGGCAACAGCCGGTCGAGCACGTCCGGGGCCGCGCGCCGGGGGATCCGCAGGGTCACCTCGCGCATCGCCGCCGCGCCACTAATGCATCACCGCGACCCAGATGTAGTAGCCCGCGACGACCGTGAAGATCACCGCGTCCAGGCGATCGAGCGCCCCGCCATGGGCTCCGAACGCGCCGCCCGCGTCCTTGATCCCGGCGTCGCGCTTGACCGAGGATTCGAACAGGTCTCCGATCGGACCGAGCACGGCCACCGCCAGGCCCAGCAGCAGCGCATCCCCCTGGGTGAGCCAGGTCTGGTACAGGCCGGCGAAGAACACCGCCAAAATCGCGATCAGCATCCCGCAGAACAGTCCCTCGACGGTCTTGTTGGGCGAGATTTGGGGGGCCAGCGGACGGCGACCGAACAGTCGCCCGCCGAAGTAGGCGGCCGTGTCGCCCAGGAACGTGCCTACCAGCACGTCGATGAGCACTGCGTTGCCGTGTGGCAGCTCCCGCAGCAAAACGGCGTGGGCGAAGGCCAGGCCGAGCCAGTAGACGCCCAGCAGCGTGCCAGCGACCGCCACCGTGGTACGGCCCTGCCCGCCGCGCCCGAGAGCGAACAGGAACAGCACCGGCAGGGTCGCGACCGCGATCTCCATCACGTCCCGCACGCCGCCGTAGCGGGCGGCCATCACCATGCCGGCGAGCGCGGCAAATCCCACCACCGGGAGCGGTCGCCAGCGGGCCAGCGCCCGGTATAGCTCGTGCATGCACAGCCACCCGATCGCGACCATAAACAGCGCGAACGCCAGACCGCCCAGGTCGATGAATACGATCGCCAGCACCGCCGCCGGGACCGCGACCAGTACTCGAGCCAGCAGGTCTGACCCCTGCCCGCGCGGCTGGCGCGCGGGCGACCGCGCTCGCCGGGGCAGGGACCGCGCGGCCGGAGGCGATCGCCGGCGCGGCGCCGACGGCCGCGTGCGCCTCGGCGGCGGCATCGCTATCTGCCTCCGAACCGGCGCCACCGCGCGGCGAACTCCTCCAGGCTCTGCTCGAACGCCTGGCGCGAGAAGTCCGGCCACAGCTCGTCCCGGAACACCAGCTCGGAGTACGCCCCCTGCCACAGAAGGTAATTGGACAGCCGCCGTTCGCCGCTGGTTCGGATGATCAGATCCGGGTCGTGCATATCGGGCGCGTACAGGTGAGCGCGGAACTCGTCTACGTCTCCACCGGTAAAGGTTCGCGCTGCGTCGACGATCTCCGCTCTGCCCCCGTAGTTGAAGGCCACGAACAGCGTGATCCGGCGGTTGGCCTCGGTCAGCGACTCGGCCCAACGCATGCGCTCGATCAGCTCCCCGGAGACAGGATCGGCACGACGGCCGATGAACCGCATCCTCACTCCCTCGTCGTGCAGCTCGGGAGTCTCCAGGTCGATCCGGCGCCCGAACATCTCCATCAGCGCCGAGACCTCGTCAGGGGAGCGGCTCCAGTTCTCGGTCGAGAACGAGTACACCGTCAGCTCCTCGATCCCCAGCTCGACGGCGTCGCGCAGGCGAGCCTTGACTGCGTCGGCGCCGGCCTCGTGACCGGCCAGCACCGGCAGGCCGCGCTGCTGGGCCCAGCGTCCGTTGCCGTCGGTGATGATCGCCACGTAGCGGGCCCGCCGGGGGACGGCCACGTCACACCTCGAGGATCTCTTCTTCCTTCTGCTTGAGCAGCTCGTCGAGCTCGCCGATCCGGGCGTCGGTCACCTTCTGGAGCTCGACCTCGGCACGGTGCTCGTCATCGGAGCCAGCCTCACCCGCCTCCTTGAGCTCACGCAGGTCGTGCATCACGTCGCGGCGAATGTTCCGGATCGCGACGCGCCCCTCCTCGGCGATGTGACGGACCACCCGCACCAGCTGCTTGCGCCGCTCCTCGGTCAGCTCGGGGATCGCCAGACGGATCACGTTGCCGTCGTTGTTCGGTTGGAGACCGATGTCCGACTCCATGACGGCTTTCTCGATCGCCTTGATCGAGCTCTTGTCGTAGGGCTGGATCGTGAGCATGCGCGCCTCGGGAGCGCTAATCGTGGCCAGCTGCTTGAGCGGCGTGGCGGTGCCGTAGTAATCGACCGAGATCCGGTCGAGCAGCGCCGGGCTGGCGCGTCCGGTCCGGACCGAGCCGAACTCGTGGCGGATCGAGTCGACGGACTTTCCCATCCGCTCGCGCCCGTCGGCGAGCAGCTCATCGGTCAATTGGCTCATGTTCTCACCAGGGTTCCGACTCTCTCGCCGGACACTATCTTGTCGATGTTGTGCCCATCGGCCATGTTGAACACGACGATCGGAAGATTGTTGTCCATGCACAGGGCGAACGCAGTCGAGTCCATCACCTGCAGGCCCCGGGTGAGCGCGTCCTTGTGGGTGATCTCGGGGATGAACCTAGCCTCGGGATCGAGTGCCGGATCGGCGGTGTAGACACCCTCCACGCCGTTCTTGGCCATCAGCACCACCTCGGCGTGCAGCTCGGCCGCGCGCAGCGCGGCCGCCGTGTCCGTGGTAAAGAACGGGTTGCCGGTGCCGGCCGCGAAGATCACGATCCGGCCCTTCTCCAGGTGTCGCATGGCGCGGCGGCGGATGTAGGGCTCGGCCACCTCGGAGATCGTGATGGCCGACTGCACCCGGGTGGCAATGCCCGCCTTCTCCAGGGCGTCCTGCAGCGCCAGAGCGTTGAGCACCGTCGCCAGCATGCCCATGTAGTCGCCCGTGGCTCGGTCCATGCCCTTGGCCGCCGCAGCCAGTCCCCGGTAGATGTTGCCGCCTCCGACGACAATCGCCACCTCGACGCCGCGCCGGTGAATCGCGGCCACCTCGGCGGCGATCGCCTGCACGCGCTCGGGGTCGGTCCCGTAATCGCGCGCCCCCATCAGCGCCTCACCCGACAGCTTCAGCAGGATCCGGCTGTAGACCGCCTCGATGCTCGAATCCGCGCCCACGTCTCAGCCGCCGACTGCGAACCGGGCAAAGCGCCGGATCACCACGTTCTCACGCGTCTCGCTCGCCAGCTCGGCGCGCAGATCCTCGATCGTCTTGCCGCCGTGCTTGTCCACGTTGACGTGCGTCTGGCGCAGCAGCACCACCTCGTCGAGCCACTTGTCCAGCTTCCCAGTCACGATCCGCTCGCGCACGTTCTCAGGTCGGTCCGACGCCTGCTCGGTCGCGATCCGCTCCTCGCGCTCGCGCTCCTGCACCGGGACGTCCTCCTCGCTGACCGCGATCGGCGCGGCGGCCGCGATGTGCAGCGCTAGGTCGCGGGCGAACTCGATGAACTTCTCGTTACGCGCCACGAAGTCCGTCTGACAGTCCACCTCCACCAGCACGCCAATCTTGTTGCCCGCGTGGATGTAGCTCTGGACGACGCCCTCCCGGGCCTCTGCCCCGGCGCGCTTGGCGGCCTGCGCGGCCCCGCTCGCGCGCAGCAGCTCGACCGCCTTCTCGATGTCGCCGTCGGAGTCCGTCAGAGCCTTCCGGCAGTCGAGCACCCCGGCACCGGTGCGATCTCGCAGCGCCTTGACGTCGCCGGCTGTGATGTCTGCCATCTAGCTCTCCTCCGTGGACGGGGTGGCGGGGGTCTCAGGCGCGGGCGCGGCTGATGGCTCGGTTGCTGCGGAGGAGGCATCCGCGTCCGAGGAACTCGCGCCCGGCGCCGCGGGCCCTTGGTCCGGCTGGGAAGCGCGCGGAGCCTCGGACGCGGAAGGCTCCTCGGAAGCGCTCGGTGCCTCGGAGGCGGCTGCCGCCGCAGCAGCCGCAGCCTCCGCCGCCGCAGCCTCCGCCGCCGCAGCCGCCTCGCGCTCCTCAGCCTCCCGCCGAGCCTGCTCCTCGGCCTCCTGCCGCGCTCGCTCCTCGGCCTCGCGTCGCTCGCGCTCGAGCCGGGCCCGCTCCTCCTCGGCCCGGAAGATGCCGTGCCCCTCTGAGACCACGTCGCCGATCGCGCTGGTGACGGCCGCGCACGAGCGGATCGCGTCGTCGTTACCGGGAATCACGTAGTCGATGCCGTCGGGATCGCAGTTCGTGTCGACCAGGCCGATGATCGGGATCCGCAGTCGCTGGGCTTCGCGCACCGCGATCGCCTCGGTCTTGAGGTCGATCACGAACACCGCATCGGGCACGCGCTGCATGTTCTTGACGCCGCCGAGGTTGGCCCGCAGTTTCTCGAGGTCGGCCAGTGCCGACATGCGCTCGCGAGTCGGCAGCAGCTGCAGCTGACCCTCCGACTCGTAACGCTCGAGGTCGTGCAGGCGCCTGATGCGCAGCGAGATGGTCTGGAAGTTGGTCAGCAGGCCGCCCAGCCAGCGGTGATTGACGTAGGGCATGTCCGCCGCTTCGGCGGTGTCACGGATCGCGTCCCGGGCCTGCTTCTTGGTGCCCACGAACAGCACGGTGCCACCCCGCCGCGACACGTCCGCGGCGAAGCGACGCGCGTTCTCCAGCAGCGCCTCGGTCTGCAGAAGATCGATGATGTAGATGCCGTCCCGCTCGCCGAAGATGAAGCGGCGCATCTTGGGGTTCCAACGGCGCGTCTGGTGGCCGAAATGCACGCCGGCCTCCAGCAGCTCCTTGATTCCGATTTGAGCCACGGCTCACTACTCCCTTTTTTGAGTTGTCGCCTACAGCCCGCCAGGCGGCGTGTCGCGAACCTCGAAACTGTCCGAGGCAGGGCGCGAACCCGCACCGGCGGGGTCGTGAACAAAGAAACTTGGAAAAAGTTTACGGAAGTAATGGCGACACGGTACGTTTTTAGGTGTAGCGGGCCATCACCCTTCCCCTACCTCCGGTGATGGCTCGCCGCGCGGGCCGAACCTCCCTTCCCCTACCTCCGGTGGCTCGGTTCGCAATGTTCGACGGGGCGGCTTTGGACGGGCCGCCCCGTCGTCTTTTCGCGGCCGCTGTTAGAGCGCGCCATTTACGGTCAAGCACAACGCGGCGATCGGGCACGCGCCGGCCAGCGTCAGATTCGGCCACGCCATAGGCTTGCGGTGCGAATGCGCTGGTCAGATCCGTCACGGGAGTGTCGAGCCAGATGCATGAGCCGGCCAGGCCCGCGCCGGTGGGTGAGGTGATCGGGAACACGCCTCCGATCCGAGTGTCGTATTGCGTGCAGTCATACGGGTAATTGGGCGCGCCGGCGAACGCCCCGGTCCCGATCGGCGTCCCCATCGTGGCCGCCGCGGCTGGGGGGATGGCACCCGCAGCTGAGCTGGCGATGGCCGCGGCCAAGGTTGCGATGCCGGCGGCCACAACCCGGAGATGCTTGGCAGCACTCACCGGCCGCCCCGCTCCGCCGGGTCCGTCGCCGCCCGCTCCAGCGCCGCCTCCAGATCCGCCGGCAGCGGCGAGCGCACGTCGAGCCGCTCGTGCGTCACGGGGTGCTCGAACGCCAGCCGCGCGGCGTGCAGGAACTGGCGCTCCAGCCCGTAGCGCCCGGCCACCCCATATTGCCGATCGCCGCACACCGGATGCCCGATCGTGGCCATGTGAACCCGGATCTGGTGCGTGCGGCCGGTGTCCAGCACGACCCGCAACAGCGAGGCCCCCGGCAGCAGCCGCTCGAGTTCGTAGTGCGTGCGGGCCTCGCGCGGAGCGTCGGTGTGGATCGACATCAGCACACGGTCGTGGCGGTGCCGACCGATAGCGGCGTCGATCGTGCCCGAGCGCGCCGGGACGTGTCCGTCAACCAGGGCCAGGTACTCGCGCCGCAGCCGCCTCCGGGCCAGCAGTGCCTTCAGGGCCTGGTGCGCGGCATTGTTCTTCGACACCACCAGCAGGCCGGAGGTGTCGCGATCGAGCCGGTGCACGATCCCGGCTCGGTAGGAGTCCTCGCCCCCGACGCCGCGCCCGTCCAGCGCCTGAGCCAGGGTCCCGGTCCGGTGGCCTCGGGCCGGATGCACCACCACTCCCGCCGGCTTGTCGACGACCAGCAGGTGCTCGTCCTCGAACGCGACCGTGAACGGCGCCTTCGAGCCGGCCGCGTCGGGCGCGACCGCGACGTCTTCGTCGACTGCGATCCGCTCCCCGGCCCGGACCAGATGCCGCTTCGGCCGGGAGCGCCCGTCGACGCGCACACGCTGGGCGTCGATCAGGCTCTGCGCCCGGGCCCGGGAGCCGAGCGGCTCGGCCAGGAACTGATCGAGCCTGAGCCCTGCCGCGGCCCGCGGCACCTCGATCTCGATGCTCCGAGAGGCCATCGCGCGGCGCCTCCGAGTCAGCCGTCCTCGGAGCGGGTGCCCTCGAGCACCCACAGCAGGGCGAGCACGCCAAAGGTGATCGCCATGTCGGCGACGTTGAATGCCGGCCACATCGGAAGCTTGATGAAATCGATCACCGAGCCTTGAGCAACCCGATCGATGAGGTTCCCGATCGCACCGCCCACCAGCAACCCGGTGGGCACCCAAAGCCAGTGCCGGGTAGGGCGCAGCACGAAGAACGTGAGCAGCGCGGCGAGCGCCACGATCGTGAATACCAGCACCAGCGTGCCCCCGCCCGAGAAGAACCCGAACGCCACGCCGTGGTTTCGAACGTGGACGAACTTGATGCCAGGCAGGAACTTCTTCGAGTCTCCCTCGGCGATTCCGGACGCGATCGTGTGCTTGGTCAGCTGGTCGATCGCGATCACCGCCACGATCAACGCCGCCGCGCGCCCGAAGGCCGCGGCGCGGACCTTCGGCGACGGGGTCACCTCAACCCTGGTCACCACCTCGGTGTCCGTCAACCCGCGATCGCGTTGACGACGATCGTCCGCACGATGTACAGAAGGATGATCGCGATCATGGGCGTGAAGTCGAACATTCCGATCGGCGGGATCAACCGCCGGAATAACCGCAGGTACGGCTCGCACACGTCGCGCAGGAAGTTGAGCAGTGCGTCGGACCAGCGCGCGTACGGCAAGCGGACGCCGAACGAGAACAGCAGGTTGAACAGGATGTAGACGAAGATCAGCAGGATGTAGACGGTGAACAGCGCGTCGACATAGTTGGCCACGTCCACGCGAGTCAGCGCGAACGCGGTCACCGCCGTCCCCCGCCCTGCAGCGTCGCGTCGATCGCGTCCTGAAATGCGGTGCGCACCCCGCCGCGTTCCAGCGCCGCCAGGCCGCGAGCCGTCGTACCGCCGGGTGAGGTGACCTCGCGGCGGACCGCCAGTGTGTCGTAGTCGCGAGCGGCCAGCAGCGCCGCCGTCCCCGCCATGGTGCCTGCCACCAGCTGCGAGGCCAGTGGCGCCCCGAGGCCGTAGCGCACGCCGGCGTCAATCTGGGCTTCGACCAGCAGCGCGAAGTACGCCGGTGTCACGCCCATCATCGCGCTGGCGGCATCGATCTGGCTCTCGGGCACGACCACCACCCGGCCCAGCCGCTCGAGCAGCTCCAGCACCCGGCGCTCGAGCTCGCGGTCGATGCCCTCGGCCGGCGCGTAGCAGACGATGCCGGCGCGCACCTCGACCGGTGTGTTGGGCATCAGCCGGAACACCGGGGTGTCGGGATACGCCTGCTGAAGGGCCTGTACGGTGGACCCGCCGAGCACCGAGGCGACCGCCCGCGCCGTGCCTGCTATCTCCCGGGCGACGGCCTCGAGCTGAGCCGGCTTGTGGCACAGCACCACGAGCTCCGCCTGTTGCGCCACTGCCAGGTTCGAGTCCAGGGCCTCGCCGCCCAGCTCGGCCGCGAGCGCCCGCGCGCGACCCGAGCCGCCGTCGGAGCACAGCACCGGATCGCCCCAGCCGCGGGCGAGCGCACGCGCCATGTTGCCAGCACCGA
Source organism: uncultured Solirubrobacterales bacterium (assembly GCA_963803475.1). GTDB lineage: Bacteria > Actinomycetota > Thermoleophilia > Solirubrobacterales > Solirubrobacteraceae > Palsa-465. Next base: position 350,547 of record CAWDMR010000006.1, on the reverse strand, counting down.
TCAGGCCGACTCGCATGAGATGAAATCTACCTGGGGCGCGCCGCCACCCTCCAGCGCTGGGGCTAACTCTGGTTAAAGAAGCCCTTCTCGACGAGCCTGGCGCGTTCTTCGGCCGAGACCTCGACATTGTGCGGCGTCAACAGGAACACCTTGTCGGCGATCCGCTGCATACCGCCATCGAGCGCATACGTGAGCCCGCTGGAGAAGTCGATCAGGCGCTTTGACAAATCGGTGTCGGTGCCCTGCAGGTTGAGGATCACCGGAATCGACTCCTTGAACTTGTCGGCCACGTCCTGCACGTCGTTGAAGCTCTTGGGGGCGACGAAATGCACCCGCACATCACCGCCGCGGCCATTGCCCCGGCCGCCGCCCACGGGCCGCAGGGCCGTCGTGCGGCGCTCGGGTTCCGCGTCGTCGGCGAAGATGTCGTCGAAGTCGTCACGGCGACGGCGCGCGCTCAGCCGCCGCACGTTGGGACGTTCGCGATAGCTGTCCTGGATGTCGGCTTCCGGCTCCTGATAGGTGTCGACGTCCTCCTCGTAGGCCTCGTCCTCGGCCAGCCCGAAGTACACGAGCGTGCGGTGCCAGGTATCGCGAAAGGCCATGGTCGTGGAAGGGGTTCGCTGAGGGGGAGAAATTCCCTGCCGTGATTATGACGCGCCGGACCCTTCAGCTGCGTACAAGATCGTGCCGAGCCGAACAATTGTGGCTCCCTCCTGGACGGCGACCAGGTAGTCCTGGCTGGTGCCCATCGACAGGTGCCGGAGCCGATGGCGCTCGGCCAGCTCCCGGAGGGCACGGAAGTAGGGCCGGCTGTGCTCCGGATTGGACGCCAGCGGCGGCATCGTCATCAGCCCCGCCACCGGGACGGGAGCGCGCTCCAGGAACCCGCTGAGCTCGGCCGGGGCGATCCCGTCCTTGCCTGGCTCGCCGGACACGTTGACCTCGACCAGGATTTGCGTGTCCGGACGGCGATGGCGCTCCAGCTGGGCCAGCGCCGAGTCGCTGGCGACAGACTGGATGTAGCGCACGTACGGGATCAGCTGGCGGACCTTGCGGCTCTGGAGGCGGCCGATGAAATCCCACCCGAAACGGCCCGGATGGGCATCCGCTTTGGCCATCAGGTCCTGGGCCCGGTTCTCGCCCAGCAGCTCGAGCCCGGCCTCGGCCAGCGCGCCCAGCTCCTCGACGGCCACGTACTTGACCGCCGCCAGGATCTCCACATCGTCGCGGCCGGCGGCGGCGATCTGGGAGCGCACCCGCTCCAGGTTCTCCTGGATCACGCCGGGATCGACGCCGCGAATCAGTTCCGCCATGCGATTCCCGCTTGGCGGCCGGTGAGGCCATTGTCGCGGCGATGCGAAAAGAACTGCTGCGAACAGATCGTGCAGAGTCCTACGTCGTGGACGCGCTCGGCCCCAGCCCGCTGGAGCTGCATCCGCGCGACTGCTTTGAGGTCGAGGTTGGGGCCGCGCCGAATCCCGGCATCCAGGTGGGCGAACGCCGCGTGCACGGGTTCGCCGACCTCGTAACAGCACGCGCCGGCGCCGGGACCGATTGCGGCGCTGAGCGGGCCGTCGGCGCCGAGCTCGCGGACCGCCCGCACGCCTGCCTCGATGACACCCGCGGCCAGACCGCGCCAACCGGCGTGCACCATCGCCACGGCACCCGGAGCGGCGATCGCGATCGGCAGACAGTCGGCGGTCAGCACCAGCGCGCCGACACCGGCGGCGGTGGTGGCCTGGCCGTCGGCCTCCGGGGGTGCAAACGGCTCCTGCGGCGCGGCCTGTACGCGGAGCACGGTGGCCCCGTGCACCTGGCGCCCGTAGGCGAAGCGCAGGCCCAGCCCCCGGGCCAGGGATTCGCGGTTGTGCTCGACCGCGCGGGGGTCATCCTCGGTCCAGCGCCCCAGGTTGAGGCTCGCGTACGGACCGCGCGAGACGCCGCCGCGCCGGGTGCTGAACAACGCCCGGGCGCCGGGCAGCTCGATCGCGATGTGCTCGCCGGCGGGATAAAACGGCGCGGGCAGCTTCACGTGGTCAGCAGCTCGAGGCCCTCGACCGGCTGGCGCTGGGCGTACTCGAAGTGCGCGCGGTGGCGGGCCACCAGCGAACTCCGGTGTTTCCAGCCCCCGACCTGGCGGGCACGCTCGTACACGTGGACGCGCATCGAGGCGGTCTCGCCGTTGTAGCAATATGCGAGCTCTCCGTCGGGATCGTGGTAGGTGACCCCCGCCAGCAGATCGCGATCCCCGTCCACCTCGCAGATGAGCTTGCGCGCCCCGTCGACGGCCTCGAAGCGCCAGCCCGTCAGCGTAAACGTGCTGGGGTTGGTCATTACCCGCAGCGGCGAGGTGGAGCTGAAGTCCTGGCCGTCGAGGCGGGCCACGACCGGTGTGCTCGGTCCGACCTGGCGCCCGCGGCGCTGCAAGATCACGGACACCGCATCCACGAACGCGCCCGGCACGAACTCGCCGTCGAGCGTCGTGAAGTCGTTGCAGTGGACCCAGGCCCACGAGCGGGCGTGCTTGGAACCCCACAGATGGGCCTGTCCGCCGCGGGCCTGGGCCAGCTCGACCAACTCATCAGCGATCGTCACGCTCCCGTCGATCGACAGGTCCGCGTGCGGCAGCACCAGCACGGTCTGCGCCAGCTTCGCACGCCGCAGCACCGGGTGCACGTGCTCGTAGTGGATCGCGGCGGGCTGCCAGCGCAGATCCCAGGTGACGTCGTCCGCCGCACCCGACATGCCGTCGTCGCCGAGGCTCGCCTCACCGATCCGCAGCTCGAACGGATCGGAGCTGCTCCGGAGCTGGTCGATCGGGAATGTGGCCTGGCGCCCCAGCGTGGGCACTTGGCCCGGGCGCGGATCCATCGCCAGAAACCACAGCGCACAGCTTGCCGGGCCCCTGGCGGGCGCCAGCATCGTGTAACGGATCCAGAGGCCGATGCCGGTCCGCGGCTCGGTCACGGTCAGGTAGTAGACCTCGTAGTGACCGGGGCCACCGTCCCATTGCAGCGCATTCGGCCTGGCCAGCATCGCCGCCCAGGCTACCCGGTGGATCTCGCCGCCCGCAGCGCGTGCTCCAGCTCGGCGTCGCGATCGGGAGCGCGGCCGTCGAGCTTCGCCGCCAACGCGGCGCGCAGCCCGAGCCCGATGCGCGGGCCCTCGGGCACACCGCCGGCCCGGAGGTCATCGCCATCGATCTCGAGCTCCACGTGGCGCAGCTCGGACAGCCACCTCCGCGCCGGTTCGGCAGGCCCCCGCGCTCCCGCGAGCGCCACCAGCTCGGCGGGGGCGGCCTCGGCGGCCTGGGCGATCTCGGACGGAGCGCCGGCGCGGCTGAGGCTGGCGGCCAGCGTCCGGGCGCGGTCGGCGGCCGCGACGATCCGGTCGCGCTCGCCGGCCCCGAACGCGAGCCGGTCGAGCAGCGACCGCAGCTCGGCGGCGTCGATCCCCTCCGCGGCCGCGGCCAGCACCAGCAGATCCTGGCGACCGTCGGCCGGCAACAGCGCCAGCGCGCGGCGGACCCGCTCGTAATCGACGATCATGAAGCCAGGATGGATCGCGCGGTCTAGCTCCAGCCTGCGCAGCTCGTGGAAACCCTCCAGCACCCGCGGCTCACGGGCCAGCAGCCGCAGCTCGGCACCGATCCGCGGACCGCTGACGGTCGCCAGAGCATCGCCCGCGATCGCCTGCGCGGCGAGCTCGGCCGTGTGCGGTTCGAGCTCGAAGCCCAGCCGGCCGGCGTAGCGCGCCAGTCGCAGCAGCCGCGTCGGGTCGTCGATGAAGCTGCGATCGTGAAGCACCCGCAGGCGCCGTTGCTCGAGATCGGCGACTGCGCTGGGAACGGCGATCAGCTCACCGGCAGCCGGTCCGCCGAGCGCGATCGCCATCGCGTTGACGGTGAAATCGCGACGACGCAGGTCATCGCGCAGGCCGGCGGCGAACACGTCCGGTAGTGCGCCCGGCCGAGAATAGGTCTCGCTGCGGGCCCGGGCGATGTCGTAGGTGAAGGCGCCGACCCAGGCCGTCGAGGTGCCGAAGCGATCGTGTACGCGCCGCTCTCCGCCCAGCCGATCGATGAGCGCACCGGGATCGCCCTCCACGACCAGGTCGAGGTCGTGCGGATGGCCGCCGAGCAACAGGTCGCGGACCCCTCCGCCGACTAGGTAGACGCCGGGCATGTCGCCGATCCGGTCGAGCAGCTCGGCGACCGCCGAAAGCCGCCGCAGACGGTCGATCAGGCTGCGGGCAGACGGAATCTCCACCGCGGCATCTTCGCGCGCCGGTCGGCGCCAGGATCGTGCCGTGGTCCGCTGTGGGTAGCCTTCAGCGGATGCCGAGTCCCCTCTCGCGGCGTCTGCTGCGGCGGGTGCTCGTCGCCGTGGCGGTCTTGTTGGTCGTGCTCGGGAGTGCGGCGGCGTTCGTTCTTCTGCACGCGCCCGGCAACGTCTCCCACCCCAACCTGTCGTTCACCAACCCGACCACGACCACCGCCGCGGCGCCCCCCAAGCGACGGGCGCCAGTCAACAACTTCGAATGGCCGCGGTACGGGTTCGACGCTGCGCGCACGCGGTCGTTCCCCGGCGCCCGCGGACTCGGGCCACCGCTGCGCGTCGGCTGGCGCTACCACGACTACGCGCTGCTCGAGTTCTCCCCCGTGATCTACCAGAACACGCTGTACATGCTGGACGACGACGGCTCGGTCAAGGCAATCGACACCCGCACCGGCCACCGGTTCTGGGAGCGCAAGGTCGGGACCCTGGCCGCCGCCTCGCCGGCAATCGGGGTGCATGAGCAGCTGGTGTTCGTGCCCGTGCTCTCGGTCAGCGGGCACAGCCCCGGCAACGGCCAGATCCTGGCGCTGTCGATGCGCACCGGGCGCGTAGTCTGGTCGCGAGCCGTGCCGGCGGGCAGCGAGTCCTCGCCGATCGTGTACGGGACCACGCTGTACGTAGGCGACCAGGGCGGCACCGTGTATTCACTGCGGGCTCGCGACGGTCATCTGAACTGGACCTACCACGCCAGCGGCCCGGTCAAGGGCGGACCCGCGCTCTCGAACGGCGTTCTGTACTTCGGCGATTACGCCGGCCGCGCGTACGCGCTGAACGCCGACAACGGACATCAGGTCTGGGCCGTCAGCACCAACGGGACCCGGTTTGGCTTCGGCAGTGGCAATTTCTACTCGACCCCAGCAGTGGCCTACGGTCGCGTTTACATGGGCAACACCGACGGGCGCGTGTACTCGTTCGCCGCGCGCACCGGGCAGCTGGCCTGGGCGACCTCGACCGGCGCGTATGTGTATGCATCGCCGGCGGTCCAGGACACGCCCGGCCTGGGGCCGACGGTCTACCTGGGCTCCTATGACGGCAACTTCTACGCGTTCAACGCGCAGTCCGGATCGATTCGCTGGTCGCACCCGTCCGGCGGGAGGATCTCCGGCTCGGCCACGATCGTCGACGGCGTGGTGTACTACTCGGTGCTGGGCACCCGCACTACGCTGGGGCTGGACGCGCGCTCGGGGCGACAGGTGTTTTCGTTCCCTGACGGCGCGTTCAACCCGGTCATCTGCAACTACAGCACGATCTTCCTGAGCGGCTACTCGACGCTCTATCAGATGCTGCCCAGACGCGGGGCGGCCGCCGCCAAGCCGGCGGGTTAAGGCGGCCCTCAGGGGCCAGGGCAAAAGAACTCTGCCCACGCGGCGTCAAACGGTTTACACTCGCGCGGCAAGCCGGAAAACAACGCAAATCGGCGGCGCAACCGTTCGCCCATTGGAACGTGCGTTCGGGCGTTCTTGCTATCCTTTGCCGTCTATGCGTTGTCGTAGTGGAAGTCATTGTCAGCAGCCGGCTCTGAAGGGTCGTCGGTTCTGCGCGGACCACGCGGCTGAGCTCGATCGCATGCGCGAAGAGCTCAAGGATGCCGCGGCGGCCCGCATCGGACGGGGCCGGCCCAAGCGGTCGTCTACGTGCTGCCGCCCCGGCTGCTACGAGCCTCGCGTCCCCCCGGCCGCGTATTGCGATGCGTGCGCCGCGGCGGGATACGTGGAAGAGGCCGCATAACGCGGCCGAAACACCGCCGGGCATAAACAGAACTGCACTGTCGCCGGACGGCCGGGGTTCTCGCGGCCCCGCGAGTCGGTGGGCGCATGCTGCTGGCGCTTCTGGTTCCGGAGCGCCTGCGGGTCTGTCGAGCGAGGCCTTGGAAGTTGGTTGCCATATAGAAAACCAACTTCCGTCTAGTTGTCCTCCAGCCGGCGGCGCGCCGACTCGAGCGCGTCCGCCGCGTCAGCCGCGAGCCGCCGTACGAGCTCGCCGGCCGGCAGCTCCTGCGCCAGCGGATAAGCCTGGCCGGCCCACAGGTTGACGGCATCGCCGTCGCCCGCCTGCCGGGCGGCACCCCGCACCGGAGAGGTCAGGTAATGGATGTGGGGATAGGCGGACGGCGCCCCGCCGTCGTACTCGCGAATGAAGCGGTTGACGATGCCGCGCGCCCGCCGGCCGGTGAAGGCGCGGGTGAGGGCGGTCGTCCCCGCCCGCGCCAGCGCCTCGCGGTGGGCGGCCGCGGTGCCGGCCTCGGGGCTGCGCAGGAATGCGGTGCCAAGCGCAGCCGCGGTAGCACCGGCCGCGAGCACCGCGGCCACGCCGGCACCATCGGCGATCCCGCCCGCCGCCACCACCGGCAGCTCCGTGACCGCGCGGATCAGTCGTAGGAGCACGAGCGTAGATAGTTCTCCGGCGCCGTCCGCATCCGTGAACGACCCGCGATGCCCTCCGGCCTCGACGCCCTGGGCGATCAGCGCGTCGGCGCCCGCGGCCGCGGCCAGCTCGGCCTCCCGGACGTCGGTGACGGTCACCCAGGCGGCGATGCCGCGTTCGTGCAGCCGCCCGATGGCCGCGGCGGGCGGACACCCGAACGTGAACGACACGATCTCGATCCGGCGCTCGAGCACCAATGCGAGCTTGTCCTCGAAGCCGTCGTCGTCAAACCGGGGCTCTCCGAGCGCCACGCCGTAGCGCTCGGCCTCGGCCGCCAGCCGCCTGGCGTAGCGGTCCAGTCGTGACCGATCCACGTCGGCTTCCGTCAGGCAGAACAGATTGACCGCGAACGTCGCGCTCGTGAGCGCTCGGGTCTGGTCGATCTGCCGGCCCAGCGCCTGTGGAGAAAGGTAGCCAGCCGCGAGGACCCCCAGCCCGCCGGCATCGGACACGGTGGCGACGAGCTCGGGAGTCGAGGGACCGCCCGCCAGCGGGGCCAGGATGATCGGATGGGTGAGCTGGGGAAACGGCCTCACAGGATCAGCGTGCGGTCCATCAACCGATTGGTTGCTCGGCGTCACTCGGTGTCGCGCCGGACCGCCACCCCGGCCGCCGCCATGTGTGCCTTGGCCTCGGCGATCGTGTGCCGGCCATAGTGGAAGATCGAAGCACACAGGACCGCATCCGCGCCGGCGTGGACCGCGCTTACGAGATCGTGCAGCTCACCGGCGCCACCCGAGGCGATCACCGGCACCGACACGGCGGCGGCCACCGCCGAGGTGAGAGGCAGGTCATATCCGGCGGTGGTTCCGTCGCGGTCCATGCTGGTCAGCAGGATCTCTCCCGCTCCCCGGCCCACGCCCTCTCTGGCCCAGCCCACCGCGTCCTCGCCGGTGGGCGTGCGGCCGCCCGCCACATACGCCTCCCAGCCGCCGGCGTCGCGGGCCTTGGCGTCGATCGCCAGCACCACGCACTGCGTCCCGAACGTCGCCGCCAGCTGGTCGATCAGCTCCGGACGCCGCAGGGCGGCGGAATTGACCGAAATCTTGTCGGCGCCCGCGTCCAGCACCGCCTGGGCGTCGGCCACGGACCGGATCCCGCCCCCGATCGTGAATGGGACGAACACGTCATCGGCCGCGCGGCGGGCCAGCTTCACCACCGTCTCGCGCTTGTCGGATGTGGCGGTGATATCGAGGAACACGAGCTCGTCGGCACCCGCGTCGTCATAACGACAGGCGAGCTCGACCGGGTCCCCCGCATCCTTCAGATCAACGAAGCCCACGCCCTTCACCACCCGGCCCCCGTCGACGTCGAGGCACGGAATCACTCGCTTGTAGTGCATCAGGCGCCCAGCACCTGCTGCCCCTCGGCGAGCGTGAACCGTCCTTCGTACAGGGCCTTGCCCACGATCACCCCTGACAGGTTCACCTGGCGCAGCGACGCCAGCGCCCGCAGATCTGTAAGCGAGGACACTCCGCCCGAGTAGATGAAGCTGCCGCGCACGGCGTCGGCGACCCGCTGGACGGCGTCGAGGTCCGGGCCGTCGAGCATTCCGTCGCGCTCGATGCTCGAGTACACGAACCGCCGCACACCGCGATCGGTCAGACGCTGGATCGCGGATTCCACCGGAATGTCGGTCTGCTCCGTCCAGCCCGATGTCGCTATCCGGCCATCGCGAGCGTCGACGGACACCACCAGGCGGTCGCCGTACCGGGCCACGGCATCGTCGAGCAGGTCGACATTGTTCAGCGCGGCCGTCCCCAGCACGACGCGCGTCGCACCGGCCGCCACGGCCCGCTCAACGTCCTGGAGTGTGCGCAGCCCGCCGCCCACCTGGACCGGGATGTCGAGCTCGGCCGTGATACGAGCGACATGGTCGAGGTTCGCCGGAGCGCCGGCCCTGGCTCCGTCCAGATCGACGACGTGCAGCGCCCGAGCACCGGTCGCGACCCACCGCCGGGCGGCGTGCAGGGGATCGGCGTCGTAGACCGTCTGCGCGTCGAAGTCTCCTTTCGCCAGCCGTACCGCGTTGCCGCCAAGGATGTCGATCGCCGGCAGCAGGATCATGCCGCGGCCGCCCGGCCGGTGGCGGCCGCCTGCTCGGCGCACATGCGAACGAAGTTCGCGAGCAATGTCAGTCCGTGTGCCGACGACTTCTCCGGGTGGAACTGCACGCCGTACGTCGAACCGCGCGCGACGAACGTCGCGAACCGCTCGCCGTACTCGCAGGTGCCAACCACGTCCTCGTGATCGCGAGGCCGCGGGGCGAGCGAATGCACGTGATAGAACGGGCAGCCTGACGGCGGTAGCCGAGCTGTGAGCGGCGATCCCCGCTCGAAGCGGACCTCGTTCCAGCCGATGTGAGGCACGCGCAATCCACCGGTGTCCAGCCAGCGCACGTCCCCCGGAATCAGGCCCAGACCGTCGGTCACACCCAGCTCCTCGGAGCGCTCGAACAGCAGCTGCATGCCCAGGCAGATCCCGAGCAGCGGCCGGCCGTCTTGGACCTGAGCCCGGAGCACCTCGTCGAGACCGAGCTCCCGGAGGTTTTGCATGGCCAGCGGGAACGCGCCCACGCCCGGCAGCACCAGCCCCTGCGCGGCGCGCAGCTGCGCGTGATCGCGGGAGATCAACACGCGCGCCCCGACGTGCTCGAGCGCCTTCTGGACCGAGCGGCGATTGCCCATCCCGTAGTCCACCACGGCGATCTGGACCGAATTCATCGCAGCGTGCCCTTGGTGCTCGGTACTCCGGTCTCGGTCGGGTCGAGCGCCACCGCTAATCTGAGCGCGCGGGCCAGCGCCTTGAACGACGCCTCGATCACATGATGGGCGTTGGACCCGGACTCGACCGTGATGTGCAGCGTCAGCTTGGCGTTCGTGGCCACGGCGCGCAGGAACTCCTCGGTCAGCTCATGATCGAAGTTGCCGATCGAGCCCGGCGGCAACGAGGCCTGGAACACGCACAGGCCGCGTCCGGAGATGTCGATCGCGCACGCGACGCGCGATTCGTCCATGGGCACGGTCGCCTGCCCGTAACGGGCGATCCCGGCCCGGTCGCCGAGCGCCTGATCGAGCGCCTGCCCGATGCAGATCCCCACATCCTCGACGGTGTGATGGGCGCCCGTCTGGAGATCGCCGCGGGCCTGCGCCGTGAGGTCGAGGCGCCCGTGATAGGCGACCAGATCCAGCATGTGGTCGAGAAACCCAACGCCGGTTTCCCGCGTGCCCGCGCCGGTTCCGTCCAGCCTCAGGCGCACGAGTACGTCCGTCTCCCCCGTCTTGCGATCGATCTCAGCGGAGCGTGTCATCGCGGTCCATTGTCGCGAATGCGTGCTTCCATCGACCGGGCGTGCAGCTCGAATCCCTCGGCGCGGGCGACCGGCGCCGCGTCCCGGCCCAGCGCCCCGCCGTCGGCGATCCGAACCTCGGCGTAGCTCCGGCGGAAATGGGCTGGGCCCAGCACCGAGGCATAGCGCGCGGCGCCGCCGGTCGGGAGCACGTGATTGGAGCCGGCGATGTAGTCGCCGAATGCCGTTCCGGCGTCGGCCCCGACGAACACGCAGCCGGCGCGGGTGATCCCATCGGCCAGCCGTTCCGCCCGGGAGCCGACGAGCTGGAGGTGCTCGGGCGCCAGCGCCTGGGCGAGCTCGCTCGCCTGGCCGTCGCTCTTCACCCGCACGAGCCGCGCCACCGCGCCCGTGTCCGGCCCGGCCTGCAACCGCTCGGATAGCGCTTGGAGCACGTCGGCCGACCACGAGATCCCCACCACCAGCGTGCCCGGACCGTGCTCGGCCTGAGCCAGCAGATCGAGAGCCAGCGGCCCGACGTCGACGCCGGGATCGGCGATCAGCACCAGATCGCTGGGACCGGCGAAGCCGTCGATCCCCACCTGCCCGAACACCTGCCGCTTGGCCTCCTGGACGTACAGGTTTCCGGGCCCGACGATCACCTCCACCGGCGTCACGGTCTCCGTGCCGTAGGCCAGCGCCGCGACCGCCTGGGCCCCGCCCATCCGGTACACGTGGCTGGCGCCAGCCAGCCGGCAGACGCCCAGCACAACCCGGTCGAGATCGCCATCCCGGCCCGGGGGGGCACATACCGCCACCTGTTCGACGCCTGCCACCCGCGCCGTTATTACCCCCATCACGACCGTGCTCGGGTACGGCGCCCGTCCGCCGGGTACATATACGCCCGCTCGCTCGACGGGTGCGCTCCTCAGCGTCACGCTGTGCGCCTCGAATTCGACCGTCACATCCGGCCTCAGCCCGGCCTCGCCGACGCGGCGAACGTTGTCGATCGCCCGCTCCAGCCCCGCGCGCACGGCGCCGTCCAGCGCGCGCTCGGCCGCATCGAGGTCGGCATCGGCGACCCGCAGGGGTGCGGGCTCGGCACCGGCGGTATCGAACCGCCGGGTGTAATCGATGACCGCCTCATCGCCCCTGGCCCGGACGTCAGCCACGATCTCGGCCACGGACGTTCGGACCATCTCGGGCGCCGGCACCAGCGCCCGCAGCTCGCCGGCGAGCTCGGCGGGCTGGCGCTCCAGCGCCAGCAGCTCATATTGCATCGAGATGCTCCAGCAGCCCGTCGATCGCCGCGGCCTTGAGCTTGTGGGCCACGGGATTAGCGATCAGGCGCGCGGTGCACTCGGCGATCTGCTCCCGGATCACCAGCCCGTTCTCGCGCAGCGTCGTGCCGGTGGCGGTGAGATCGACGATCCCCTCCACCAGCCCGGTGAGCGGCGCCAGCTCGACCGAGCCCTTGACCTCGACGATCTCGGCCTGGCGCCCGGTGCGCAGAAAGTGGCCTGCCGCCAATCTTGGGTACTTGGTGGCGATGCGCATGACTCCCAGCCGCCGCAGCGCCTCCGCGGCCAGATCCTCGCCTGCGACCGTGGCCAGCACCATCTGGCAGCGCCCGAAACCGAGGTCGAGCAGCTCGTAGACCTCGCGCTCTGATTGCTCCATCAGCACGTCCTTGCCGGTGATCCCAATGTCGGCGGCACCGGCCTCGACGTACGTGGGCACGTCGGACGGGCGCATGGTGACGATGCCGGCGTCCTCGAACAGCAGCTTGCGATCGTTGTCGCGCACCTCGCCGGTGTCGAAGCCGAGCCGGTCCACTAGGTCGAGTGTCTCGGCGAACAGCGTCCCCCTCGGCACGGCGATCCGGAGCGCGTTCATCGCAGCCGGCCTCGCTCCTCGCCCGTCAGCGCGATGTGCAGGCGCTCGACGTTCAGCGCGAATCCGACCGCGGGCAACGGCCGCCCGAACGCCGCCAGCAGCTCGTCGTACCGTCCGCCGCTCCCGATCGGGACTCCATAGGCGGGGTCGTAGACCTGGAACACCGCCCCGGTGTAATAACCCAGGCTGCGAACCAGACCGAGATCGAAGATGATCCGGTCGGCGACCTCCGGCGCCAGCAGTGCGTGCACGTCGCGCATGCCCCCGACCGCATGCTCCAGCGCGCCGGAGAGCCCCTCGAGCACCTCCGGTCCGCCGCGGATCTGCGGCACGCGCAACAGCAGCTCCGCCTCGCCGGGGGGCAGCTGCAGCTCACGGATCTGGCTCTGCACGCCGACGAAATCGCCGCCGACCAGCTCGGTGAGGATGCGCTCTCGATGGTCCGAAGGGACGCCCACGGCCTCGAGCAGGGCGGGATACAGCGACGCATCGCCGAGACCCACGCGATACGTCTGCAGACCGGCCGCGTCGAGCGCGGCGCACAGCACCGTCAGTGCCTCGGCCGTGCCCTCCGGGGCCTGCGAGCCGATCAGCTCGACGCCGGCCTGGAGGAACTCGCGCGCCTGTCCCCGCTGCGGGCGCACCCCCCGGTAGGCGTGTGCGAAATAGCAGAACCGCATCGGAGGCTCGGCGTGGGCGTAGCGGTTGGCCACCAGACGGGCGATCGGGATCGTCATGTCGGAGCGCAGCACGAGCACGTTGCCGTGGTCGTCAAACATGCGATACGACGGCCGGGCGACGGCATTCCCGGCCCGGTCGAAGGTGCGCTCGAACTCGAGCGCCGGGGTGTAGACCTCGCCGTAGCCCGCGCCTTCGAACACGCCCCGGATGCGGTCGGTGACCTCTCGCAACTCGCGCATCTCGTCCGGCAGAACGTCGCGCGTCCCGCTGGGAATGCGATCGTTCATCGTCGGCTCTCGATATGAGCGCGCCGGGCGTCCGTCACGCGGGGACTGGCACGTCGTCCAGGCGCGTGATCCGAGCGCCCAGCTCTCTGAGCCGCTCGTCGATCCGCTCGTAGCCGCGGTCGATCTGGCGGATGTTGCCGATCTCGGTGACGCCGTCGGCGCACAACGCTGCGATCAGCATCGCCATGCCGGCCCTGATGTCGGGCGACTCGACCCGGCCGCCGCGCAGCCGTCTCGGTCCGGCGACGATCGCCCGGTGCGGGTCGCAGATCGTAATCGCCGCTCCCATCATCACCAGCTTGTCGGTGAAGAACAAGCGGTTCTCGAACATCTTCTCGTGGATGATCACCGACCCCTCCGCCTGGGTCGCGAGCGCGAGCGCGATGCTGGTCAGGTCGGCGGGAAACGCCGGCCAGGGTCCGTCCTCGACCTTGGGCATGTAGTCGCCCGCATCGTTGTGGATCACTAGCTCCTGGTTGCCGGGCACGATCACGTCGTGGCCGTGCTCCTCGGTGCGCAGCCCCAACCGCTCGAACACCAGCCGGATCATCCGCAGGTCTTGCGGCACGGTGTCCTTGACGATCAGCTCTCCTCCGGTGACGCCCGCCAGCGCCATGAACGAGCCGATCTCGATGTGATCGGGCGCAATCGTGTGCGTGCAGCCCCGCAGGCTGCTCATTCCGTGCACCGTCATCACGTTCGAGCCGATTCCGTCGATCGCCGCGCCCATCGACACCAGCATGCGCGCCAGATCCTGCACGTGGGGCTCGGACGCGGCGTTGCGGATCACGGTCGTGCCGCGCGTCAGCGCTGCGGCCATCAACGCGTTCTCGGTCCCCATCACCGATGGCTCATCCATCAGGAAGTCGCAGGGACTGAGCCCCAGCGGTGGTGCCGACAGGACGATGTCGGTCGCCTTCTGCTCCACCAACGCGCCCAGCGCCCGGAACGCATCCAGGTGCGGATCCAGCCGTCGCCGTCCGATCACATCGCCACCGGGCGGCGGCATGTGGGCCCGACCGAACCGCGCCAGCAGCGGGCCTGCGAGCAGGAACGACGCCCGGATCCGCTCAGACAGCGCGGGGTCGACCTCGGCCCGCTCCACGGTCGAGCAGTCGATCAGCAGCTCGCCGGCCTCCAGCCACTCCACCCTGGCGCCGAGGTCGTGCAGCAGCGCCGCCATCGCCTCCACGTCCCGGATCCGCGGGACGTTACGCAGAATCACCTCATCGCTGGTGAGCAGGCAGGCAGCGATGATCGGCAGCGCGCCGTTCTTGTTTCCGGCTGGGACGATCGTGCCTGACAGCGGCACGCCACCCTCGATAACGAACTTTTCCATCGGTAGCCGTCCGGGCGAGATCTCGCGTTGCCCCAGCGTAGCTGGTGAAGGAGATGAGGGCCGGGCAGGCTGCGGGACCGGTGCGCGATTCGAGCCCTCAGCTAGGGTAGAAGCCATGCCAACGGAGATTTCGCGCCAGGACGCCTGGAACCTCCTTTGCGAATGGACGCAATCGGACTCGCTGCGCCGCCACATGCTTGCGGTCGAAGCCGCGATGCGCGCCTACGCCCCGCGTTTCGACGGCGACGCCGAGCTGTGGGGCCTGACTGGGCTGCTGCACGATCTTGACTACGAGCGCTATCCCAACCTCGAGGACGGTCATCCTCGATACGCGATCCGGGAGCTCGAGTCGCGCGGTTATCCCCCGGAATTGGTGCGCGCCGTGGCGTCTCACGCCGACTTCATGGGCGTGCCGCGGGAAACCCCGATGGAGAAGACGCTGTTCGCCGTCGACGAGCTGTCCGGGTTCGTGCTGGCCTGCGCCTACGTGCGGCCGGACGGACTCGAGGGCATGACCCCGAAGTCCGTGAAGAAGAAGCTCAAGCAGCCGAGCTTCGCCGCGGCCGTGAACCGTGACGAGCTGCGCCACGGGGCCGACGAGCTGGGCGTCGACTTCGACGAGCATCTGACGGTCGTGATCGCGGCGCTGACCGAGCGCCAGGACGAGCTGGTCGGGAGCGCGGCGTAGCGTTCTGTTCAGGCAACTACGAATCTGGGCCATGGTTCGACCCACAACGGTCGCCATCACCCGAGAACCGAGGAGGTTCCATGTCCGCTGAAAACGAGGCACTGGTCCGGCGCTTCTTCGAGGAGTTCTGCAACCAGCGGCGAGGCGAGGTCGCCGACGAGATCGTGGCGTCGAACTACGTCTCTCACGGACCGCAGGCCCCGCCGGCCGAGGGCGTCGAGGGCGTCAAGGCGCGGGTGGGCGTGTATCAGGACTCGGTCGCCGGTCACTGGAACGTTGAGGAGCTGTTCTCCGCCGGCGATCGCGTGGTGGCCCGCTGGACCGGAACCGGGAAGCACGAGGGCGAGCTGATGGGAGTCAACCCCACCGGGCTGCCGATCGAGGTCGACGCGATTTCGATCTTTCGCATCGCCGACGGCAAGATCGCCGAGGAGTGGACCGTGTGGGACGCGCTGGGGCTGCTGCAGCAGGTCGGCGCGGTGCAGACGCCGGCGTAGCGCTTCGGCCCAGCTGGTAGACGTCGTTTATGGTGGTCCCGATGCCCGGGACGACCAGGATCGTGGTGCTCGAGGGCGACGAGACGGGACAGGAACTGCTCGAGCAGTCGCTGCGGGTGCTGGATCCCTCGCTGCTCGAGCTCGAGCTGGAGCTCGTGCGTTTCGATCTTTCGCTGGCCAACCGGCGGAAGACCTCGAACCAGGTGGTGACCGACGCGGCCGGGGCTATGCGCGCCGCCGGTCTCGGCCTCAAGGCGGCCACGATCACGCCGGAGGGGGCCGACGACGTCGGCTCGCCGAACCGGCTCCTGCGTGAAGCCGTGGACGGCAAGGTGATTGTCCGGACGGGCCGCCGCCTGCCCGGGATCGCGCCTATCGCCGGGGTCCACCACCCGATCTCGATCGTGCGGATGGCGGTGGAGGACGCCTATGGAGCCAAGCAGTGGCGCGACGGAGCCGCCGGCTCACCGGGGGAAGTGGCCTACCGCACCGAGCGCGTCACACGCTCGACCTGCCGGGCGGTGGCCGAATACGCGTTCCGGACGGCCGAGAAGCTGAGCGCCAGGGTGTACGGCGGCCCCAAGTGGACGGTCTCACCCGTGTACGAGGGGATGCTCAAGGAGGAGATGGACGCGGCCGCCGAGCGCCACCCGCGGGTCGCCTATCAACCGGTGCTGATCGACGCCACCTACGCCGGACTGCTGTCCGGCGCCACCGACGCGCCGCTGGTGATCCCCGCGCTGAATCGGGACGGAGACTGCCTGTCCGACCTGGTGCTGCCGATGTTCGGCTCGATCGCGGGCGCCGAGTCGGTGCTGCTGTCGTTCGACGAGAACTACGACACGACCGTGGCAATGGCCGAGGCGCCGCATGGCACTGCTCCGGCGTTGCTCGGCAAGGACCTCGCGAATCCTCTGGCGATGATCCTCGCGTGCGGAGCGATCCTGCGCCACGCCGCCGAGCGCCTCGGAAGCGGTCACGGGCGGTACGAGGCGGGCGCGGGACCGGAGGCGTTGGCAGGGGCGGGCGCCTCGACGGTGGAGCGGGCCTCCCGAGCGGTGTACGAGGCCGCACTCGAGACGGTGGCGTCCGGGATCAAGACACCGGACCTGGGCGGTCACTCCGGGACTACGGAGTTCACCGACGCCGTCATCAATCGGATCCGCACCAAGATCGAGATCTGGTCCTCGCTCGGGTCGCGCGCCTGAGTGGGCGAGTCGCTCTGCGGATCCGATGTGCTGGCCCCGACGTTCGGCCAAGCGGCCGATCAATGCGGGGACGTTGCCACCGGATTGACATAACCGATCCGCCCGGGTTTCCGTCCGAGCCCGTTCGTACTCTTACGAACATATGTTCCAGTCTTCAAAAAGCCGCCTGCGCGCCTGGCTGAAGTGGACCGAGGACATCCTCGGAGACCCGCCGGAGGACGCGCGGACGCACCCCCACCGCCGCGAGCTGCGATGGGATCGCACACGCCGGGGCGGGTCCGTGCCACCGCGTCCGGCGTACTGCCTCTCCCCCGTCCGCTCCATCACAACCGAATCCCCCGGCGACCGCGCCACCCATTGAGGGCGTCCAGCCTCACCCACTGAGCGCGTCCAGCGTCACGGACCAGATCCACCAGCGCTTGGGCGGGTTGGGGGTCGCGTCCAGACGAGCCACGAGCGCGCGCCGGGCCGACCGCCTTCGTCCCGGCGCGCGCCTGGCATCCGTTGTGCGGCCGGGTCATGCGGTGGGTCCTGCGGCGCGGTTACGGCAGCAGCCGCGTCAGCATGCCGAGGGCGGAGATCACTCCGCTCGGCTCGCCATTGGTCGTCGTCGATCCAGCGGTCAGCAGCCCGAACACGATTGCCAGAAACGTCCCCAGCCCCAGGACGAGACAGATGACGACCAGGACGAACACCTGGGGGTTCTGCTCAAAGAACTGGCGCAGCGTTTTCATCGCCTAGAGATCGTCGCACGGGCCAGCGGCGCCGACGCCGGCTGGCGACCGCGCGGCGGGCCCGGCCGAGAACTGAGGCGGAGCTGATTGGGGACCGGGATTCGAGCCGCGACGCGAACCTCCTGACGCCCGCAATTCGATCGCGACGCGGACCGCAACGGGCCGCATTCGATCGCGACGCGGACCGCAACGGGGACCGCAATTCGATCGCGGCGCGGACCTGGCAGCATCAAGCGATGGACGCTCATGCCAATCCGCCTCAGGCCGACGGCGAGGCGATCACACCTGAGGGCCTCGAGGCCCTGAAGGCCGAACTATTCGACCTGGAGTCGGTGGCCCGGCGCGAGATCGCCCAGCGGATCCTCGTGGCGCGCGGTCACGGCGATCTCAAGGAGAACGCCGAATACCATGCTGCCAAGGAAGATCAGGCGCACCTGGAGACCAGGATCAAGCGGCTGCGCCAGCGGCTGAGGAACGCCGTCGTCGTCGAAACCCAGCACGACAGCGGCACGTTCTCGTTCGGTCGAACTGCGGACGTCGTCGACGAGGACACCGGCAACACCGAGACGTGGACGATCGTCGGGCCCACCGAGGCCGACCGCGAGGCCGGCAAGCTGTCCGCTGAATCGCCGGTCGCCAAGGCGCTGATCGGACACGCGCCAGGCGAGCTGGTCGAGGTACCCACCCCGCGCGGGGTGCGGCGCCTGCGGATCGGTCGGCTGCACTGAGGGCGTCGAACGACGAAACCCCGCCTGCGCATCGAACGGGGTCTCAGTAAAAACCGGCGGCGACCTACTCTCCCAGGCCCTTGCGGGCCAAGTACCATCGGCGCTGAGGGGCTTAACGGCTCTGTTCGGAATGGGAAGAGGTGTTTCCCCCTCGCCATAGCCACCGGAAACCGGTAGAGACCGCCGCTCCGCGGGCCTTCAAAACTACACAGTGCCAATGCACGGATATCAAATATCCGTCAAGCCCTCGACCCATTAGTACCGGTCTCCTGCGGATGTCACCATCCTTCCAGATCCGGCCTATCAACCTGGTGATCTTCCAGGGGTCTTACTCCCTCAAGGGGATGGGAGAGCTCATCTCGAGGTCGGCTTCCCACTTAGATGCTTTCAGCGGTTATCCGATCCGCACGTAGCTAACCTGCGGTGCCCTTGGCAGGACAACAGATACACCAGAGGTGCGTTCATCCCGGTCCTCTCGTACTAGGGACGAATCCTCTCAACTCTCCAACGCCCACGGCAGATAGGGACCGACAGTTTTGTTACTCCCGACCGCCGTATGGTGCGGCCGAGGGCCAGGACATTTCTGCCTGACTCTGCATGTCGCCATGCAGCTCGGACTGTATCTTCCGGTGTATCAACCGGTCTGGCGTACAGTCTCTGAGGATTCTGGCTGGCTACCTATGACCTCCAACCACCGTCTTTGACGGAATCGAGCCGACCCTCCCAACCGTTGCTGGATCAAAGCCAGCACCTGTGCACGGTCACCGTTCTGGCTCACGTGAAACTCAGGTACAAGTTGATATCCACTTCGGCACGAAGGGTTTCGGTTTACGACGACCGAGAAAGAACCTTCCCCGTCGACGTACCCCGAAATGTAGCCATCCAGCCTTTCCTGCTGATTGTCCGCACCCGTCACGTTGTCACTGTACCTACTCCTCCGGACAGAAGAGCGAGCACGAGTAGTGCGGGATACTCGGAGTTTCCAGCATATAGCCAGATTTATAGACAGCAATGGTCTACTGTCTCACGACGTTCTGAACCCAGCTCGCGTACCGCTTTAATGGGCGAACAGCCCAACCCTTGGGAGGTACTTCCCCCCCAGGATGCGACGAGCCGACATCGAGGTGCCAAACCGGGCCGTCGATGTGGACTCTTGGGCCCGATGAGCCTGTTATCCCCGGAGTACCTTTTGTCCGTTGAGCGACGGCGCTTCCACTTGCTACCGCCGGATCACTAAGGCCTGCTTTCGCACCTGCTCGACTTGTCAGTCTCGCAGTCAAGCTCCCTTACTGCCTTTACACTCTACGCACGATTTCCGACCGTGCTGAGGGAACCTTTGCGCGCCTCCGTTACATTTTGGGAGGCGACCGCCCCAGTCAAACTACCCACCTGTCACTGTCCGGCGCCCGGATTCACGGCGCACCGTTAGAGATCCAATACACCAAGGGTGGTATCTCAAGGTTGGCTCCACGCCAGCCGCAGCCGGCGCTTCCAAGCCTCCCACCTATCCTGAGCGAGATGCATCGAACCCCAATACCAAGTTGTAGTAAAGGTTCACGGGGTCTTTCCGTCTAGCCGCGGGTACTCGGCATCTTCACCGAGACTGCAATTTCACCGAGCCCCTCGTTGAGACAGCGTTCAAGTCGTTACGCCATTCGTGCAGGTCGGAACTTCGCGTTATTCCCCTGTTTCCAGGGGCGCAGACTATCCCTTCACCTCATCAGCGCCCTTAGGAGGTCGTTCCGCCTCAGCAGGTCCCCTTGTCGTTGACCTGCTGGCACCGCCTCGCGACGGCATGGATCCTACGATCCAGCTGAACTCTCCACCATAGGCTGCCCTTCTCTTGATGAGGGCCGGCGTATTGCAGGTCGCATCCTTCTGCCGCGAAGCGGCCGCGCGACCCGCCTCTCCTTTCGGATCAGTCGTTACGGGGTCACTAGGACTTCCCTCGGGATTACCCTTCGCCAGCGGCGGGAGGGCTTCCCCGATATGAGCCGGTACTCGGCCACCTCTCGCGAGGTGGCGGGGCAAGTAATTCTTACCCGACAAGGAATTTCGCTACCTTAGGACCGTTATAGTTACGGCCGCCGTTTACCGGGGCTTAGTTTCGGTGCTTTGGGCCGAAGCCCTAACACCTCCACGTAACCTTCCGGCACCGGGCAGGCGTCAGCCCCTATACGTCGTCTTACGACTTAGCAGAGACCTGTGTTTTTGGTAAACAGTCGCTTGAACCTATTCACTGCGGCCCTCTCGGGCTTCCCTCGCGAGGAGGTTCACCCTACTGGGGCGCCCCTTATCCCGAAGTTACGGGGCGATTTTGCCGAGTTCCTTAACGAGGGTTATCTCGATCACCTTAGTGTGCTCCACTTGCCCACCTGTGTCGGTTTTGGTACAGGCACGCGCTTCCTCCCTAGAGGCTTTTCTCGGAGGCTTGGCATCCGGGACTCGCCGGCTTAGAGCCAGCTGGCATCGCACCTCGGGTTATGCGGCCCCGGATTTACCTAGGGCCACCCCTACATGCTTACCCCAGGACAACCATCGCCTGGGATCCCATAGCCTTCCTCGTCCCCCCATCGGTCAAACGGAAGCAACGTGGTACGGGAATATCAACCCGTTGGCCATCGACTACGCCTTTCGGCCTCGCCTTAGGTCCTGACTAACCCTGAGCAGACGAACTTTACTCAGGAAACCTTGGGCAATCGGCGGAGGGGATTCTCACCCCTCTTTCGTTACTCATGCCGGCATTCTCACTTCCGCCGCCTCCACAGCTGGCTTACGCCGCTGCTTCACGGGCGCCGGAACGCTCTCCTACCGCACGATCGGTCCGAAGACCTCACGCACCCGCAGCTTCGGTGATTAGCTTGAGCCCCGTTACATTGTCCGCGCTCGAACACTTGACCAGTGAGCTGTTACGCACTCTTTCAAGGGTGGCTGCCTCTAAGCCAACCTCCTGGTTGTCTCGGCATTCGAACATCGTTTCCCACTTAGCTAACACTTAGGGACCTTAGCTGGCGGTCTGGGCTGTTTCCCTCTTGACGCTGAAGTTTATCCCCCAGCAACTGACTCCCGGAGTAACCGTGACGGTCTTCGGAGTTTGTCTGAAGTCGGTAACCTGGTAGGGCCCCTAGTCCAAACAGTGCTCTACGGCCGCCACGGAATTTATCCGAGGCTATACCTAAATATATTTCGGAGAGAACCAGATATCACTGAGCTTGATTAGCCTTTCACTCCGACCCACAGGTCATCCGCCCAGTTTTCAACCTAGGTCGGTTCGGTCCTCCACGAGGTCTTACCCTCGCTTCAACCTGCCCATGGGTAGCTCGCTCAGCTTCGGGTCTACCGCCTACGACTATGTCGCCCTGTTCGGACTCGCTTTCGCTACGGCTCCGCTCATCGCTTAACCTCGCCGCAGACGAGTAACTCGCCGGCTCGTTATGCAAAAAGCACGCGGTCACGGCACGAGGCCGCTCCCACCGCTTGTAGGCAAATGGTTTCAGGTACTATTTCACTCCCCTTCCGGGGTACTTTTCACCTTTCCCTCACGGTACTAGTCCGCTATCGGTCACCAAGGAGTACTTAGCCTTGGAGGGTGGTCCCCCCAGGTTCAGTCCGCGTTTCACGGGTGCGGACTTACTCAGGAACACCTGCGGAAGACCATGCGATTTCGTCTACAGGACGGTTGCCTTCTGTGGTGCGTGGTTCCACACGCTTCGACTATCACACGGTTTTGTAACTTCCGCCGGATCGACCACGACCCGGACCAGGTGCCCTACAACCCCCGACGCGCAACGCGTGGCCGCTTACACACGCCGGGTTTGGGCTGTTCCCCTTTCGCTCGCCACTACTCAGGGAGTCTCGGTTGATTTCCTTTCCTCGGGGTACTGAGATGTTTCACTTCCCCCGCTTGTCTTCGCCGCGCCTATGTGTTCAGCGCGGGATAACGTCGCATTACCGACGTTGGGTTTCCCCATTCGGGCATCCGCGGGTCACTGGCTATTCAGCGCCTAACCGCGGCTTATCGCAGCCGTTCACGCCCTTCTTCGACTCTTGGTGCCAAGGCATCCACCATTTGCCCTTAATATCTTGACGGTGATCTCGGTAAGAGCCTGGCGGCTCTTCCCGGTGATACCCGTGTCATTGGCTACTGTGCAGTTTTCAAGGTCCGCGAAGAGGCGAAACTCTCCGCGCACCGGCCCGGGACCTTGACCCAGCGAGCCGCCGGCGGAGAGCCGGTCTCTCAAAACTCAACAGCATGCGGTCGCCTCGGCACGATCACGAATGGTGACTGTGCCGTGCGACCTGCCAGCTTCGGTCGACATATCTAGCGGCCGGCCGCGCTCGAGGAGAGCGCCGCAGAGGAGCTGGGCTTGAAAGCCCGATCCTCAGACGACGATCCTCCGACGGCCGGTGCCCTCCGGAGGAGGGCTCCCTAGAAAGGAGGTGATCCAGCCGCAGCTTCCGCTACGGCTACCTTGTTACGACTTCACCCCAGTCACGAGCCCCACCTTCGACGGCTCCCTCCCAAAGGGTTAGGCCACCGGCTTCGGGTGTTGCTCACTCCCATGGTGTGACGGGCGGTGTGTACAAGGCCCGGGAACGTATTCACCGCGGCAGTGCTGATCCGCGATTACTAGCAACTCCGCCTTCATGCAGGCGAGTTTCAGCCTGCAATCCGAACCGAGACACGCTTTAAGGGATTCGCTCCACCTCGCGGTATCGCAGCCCTCTGTACGCGCCAATGTAGCACGTGTGTAGCCCTGGACATAAGGGGCATGATGACTTGACGTCATCCCCACCTTCCTCCGGTTTGTCACCGGCAGTCTCGCATGAGTCCCCAACTAAATGCTGGCAACATGCGACGGGGGTTGCGCTCGTTGCGGGACTTAACCCAACATCTCACGACACGAGCTGACGACAGCCATGCACCACCTGTGATCCTGCCCCGAAGGGAAACCGTGTTTCCACGGTGGTCAGGAACATGTCAAGCCCAGGTAAGGTTCTTCGCGTCGCGTCGAATTAAACCACATGCTCCGCTGCTTGTGCGGGCCCCCGTCAATTCCTTTGAGTTTTAGCCTTGCGGCCGTACTCCCCAGGCGGGGCACTTAATGCGTTAGCGTCGGCACGGAGGGAGTCGACACCCCCCACACCTAGTGCCCATCGTTTACGGCGTGGACTACCAGGGTATCTAATCCTGTTTGCTCCCCACGCTTTCGCGTCTCAGCGTCAGTACCGTCCCAGCGAGCTGCCTTCGCCATTGGTGTTCCTCCTGATATCTGCGCATTTCACCGCTACACCAGGAATTCCACTCGCCTCTTCCGGACTCTAGCTCGACAGTTTCCACCGGCATTCCAGGGTTGAGCCCTGGACTTTCACAGCGGACTTACCGAGCCGCCTACACGCTCTTTACGCCCAATGATTCCGGACAACGCTTGCCCCCTACGTATTACCGCGGCTGCTGGCACGTAGTTAGCCGGGGCTTCTTCTGAAGGTACCGTCACTCCGGCCGGCTATTCACCGACGGAGCTTCGTCCCAACTGAAAGGGGTTTACAACCCGAAGGCCTTCTTCCCCCACGCGGCGTTGCTGCGTCACGCTTTCGCGCATTGCGCAAGATTCCCCACTGCTGCCTCCCGTAGGAGTCTGGGCCGTGTCTCAGTCCCAGTGTGGCTGATCGTCCTCTCAGACCAGCTACCCATCGTTGCCTTGGTGAGCCGTTACCACACCAACAAGCTAATGGGCCGCGGGCCCATCCCGATGCGGAGGCCGAAGCTTCCTTTCCCCAGTGGCCTTGTGGCCGGAGGGCACATTCGGTATTAGCCCGAGTTTCCTCGGGTTGTCCCAATCATCGGGGCAGGTTACCCACGTGTTACTCACCCGTTCGCGGCTTTGCCCCAGGCCGAAGCCTGGTTCGTCGCTCCACTTGCATGTGTTAGGCACGCCGCCAGCGTTCGTCCTGAGCCAGGATCAAACTCTCCGTGAAGAACTACTGAACTTCACAAAGAGTCGTCAGGGATAACAACCCGCGACCCAGGCGGACCTGAGTCACGCCCGTCGCGAGCAAAACCCTGGGCCTGTCCCTGGTGGGATCAGGCCCTTGCGCTCACCAGCACCACCCGGCCAAGCCGGGGGTGAGGAGCCCGTTGTACACGTGGGACTCCGGAGCGCAAGACGGGGTCAATTTCTGGCACCGCCGTCCAACAGACCCAGAACTGGGTCGCTGAGCGACGGCTTCGAACCTGGACACACTCCTCGACCGAGGGGTCGGCCGAGAATGTGCATGCTGTTGAGTTTTCAAAGACCGTCGCACCTCTTCAGGAAGGGGTTTCCTCCCAAAGGCACGCCCGGGAACCCAAGGCCGGGTCCCGGGGCGGACCGATGAGTATAGCGCGCAATCTGGGCCACCGGGAAGGCCCGGAAGGCTGTCGTTGCGCGCCGATCACCGGACCGCGGGCCGCCCCAGGATAGCCGCAAATGGCGTGGCTGGACGGGACGGCCGGCGCGGTGCCGGTGGGCCGCAGGCGCTACGACACCACCTGCACCGTCACCGCCCGGCTGCGGGGGCGGTCGTCGAAGTCGATCAGCACGAGCTGCTGCCAGGTGCCGAGCGCCAGCCGGCCGTCGACGATCGGAACGGACTCCGAGGGGCCGATCAGGGCGGCGCGCAGGTGCGCGTGGGAGTTGGTGTCGTGGTTGAGGCGGTTGTGCTCGTAGTCGCCCTGGGCGGGGATCAGGCGGTCGAGCAAGGCCTGGAGGTCGTGGACACCGCCCGGCTCGTACTCCATCGTCGTCACAGCCACGGTCGAGCCGACGGCGAACGCCATCGCGAGGCCGCGATCGACCTCAGCGGTGCGGATCACGCTGGCCACGCCCTGGGTGATGTCGACGATGTGACCGTTGCCCGGCGTGTCGAGCCGCAGAAGTCCGCCGTGAACCGGCACCTACACCACCCTCACGCGCGCGAAGCGGCGCTTGCCGAGCTGGAGGACCTTGCCGTCGAGCTCGGCAGCGTCGATGTCGAGCGATCCGTTGGCGATCGCGACGCCGTCGAGCTTGACGCCACCCTGGGCCAGGGCGCGGCGGGCCTCGGACGTTGAGATGCCGAACGCGCGCTGGAGGACGGCCGGAAGGTGGACCAACGAGCCCTCCGAGCTCGGCCACTCGATCTCCGCGAGATCCGTGGGCGCCTGGCGCTCCCGATGCACCCGGTCGAACTCGCGCTCGGCGGCCCCGGCCGCGTCGGCGCCGTGGAAGCGAGCCACCAGCCCCCGGGCCAGCGCGCGCTTGGCGTCACGTGGCCCGAGTGAGCTCGGCGATCGGGTGTCGAGCAGCAGCGAGTACCAGGACCCGAGCGCGTCGTCCGGGATGCTCAGGGTCTTGCCGTACATGTCCTCGGGACGGTCCGTGACCCCGACGTAGTTGCCCAGCGATTTGGACATCCGGCGCACGCCGTCGGTTCCCGGCAGGATCGGCATCGTCAGCACAACCTGTTCGTCCACGCCATATGCCCGCTGCACGTCTCGCGCCAGCAGCAGATTGAATTTCTGATCGGTCCCCCCCAGCTCCACGTCCGCCTGGATCGCGACCGAGTCGTAGCCCTGGAGCAGCGGGTACAGGAGCTCCAGCACCGACACCGGAGCCCCGGCGGCCAGCCGCTTGGCGAAGTCCTCGCGCTCGATGATCTGCGCGACGGTGGCGGTGCGGGCCAGTCCGAACAGCTCGGACATCGACATGTCGAGCCACTCGCTGTTGTGGCGAACCTCGATCCGCTCGCGATCGAGCACCGAGAACGCCTGCTCCTGGAACGTCTGCGCGTTGCGCTCGATCTCCTCGGCCGACAGCGCCGGGCGGACCTCGGACCGTCCGCTCGGGTCGCCGACCCGAGCGGTGAAGTCACCGATGATCAACACCACGGTATGACCGAGGTCCTGGAACTCCCGGAGCTTGCCCAGCACGACCGTGTGACCCAGGTGAATGTCAGGCGCGGTCGGATCAATTCCGAGCTTGACGCGCAACGGCCGGCCGGCGGCAAGCTTGCGCTCGAGCGCACCAGCGGGCAGGCAGTCAACTGCGTTGCGCGTCAGCCACGCAGCGCGCTCGGCCGCGTCCCGATCGGGCTTAGCCGCGTCCCGATCGGGCTCCCCGTCGGCCCGCGCAGGAGTCATTCAGGGGCGGGCTTGGAGGACGCCGGATCCATCTGGGCCAATGCTAGACTCTCGCCTCCGGCGAGACCCCTGCCCGTTGCCGTCCGGTCGCCGAGGTCTACGCTACGCGGCCGCTGCTAGCCGCCGTCAGCGTCCGATTGTGGCGCGCCTTCGATCGCATGAGCGACGTCGTCGATATTCCCACGCAGGGCGATGCGCCCGGCGCGCCAATCCCGTTTGCGCCACCCCGGCGTCGCTTCTCGCCGCGCAAGCCGCGTGATCGGGGCCGGCCCCGGAAGCCACGGCTCCGCAAGCTCCGGCTGTTGGCGATCTTCGCGGGCCTGGCCGTGCTGGCTGGCATCTCGACCGTGTTCGGGATGATGATGGCGGTCGCCTCCGACCTACCGCAGCTCGAGAACCGGGCCCAGTACAAGAAGGCGGCCAACAGCTTCCTGTATGACGACCAGGGCCGGCCGATCGGGATCTTCGCGCCTCCCAACAACGTGGTGATCGACACGCAGACTGAGATTTCGCCGCTGATGAAGGACGCGATCGTCGCGATCGAGGACAAGCGCTTCTGGACCAACCCGGGCGTCGACATTCGGGGTATCGCGCGGGCGTTTCTGGCCGACATCACCGGCGGCGCGCGGCAGGGGGCGTCCACGATCGCCCAGCAGTTCGTCAAGAACGCACTGTCGGAGCAGAACAACCGCACCGTGTTCGAGAAGCTGCGCGAGGCGGCACTTGCCTATCACCTGACCCGCAAGTGGAGCAAGCAGAAGATCCTCACCGAGTATTTGAACTCGATCTACTTCGGCAACGGCGCCTACGGAGTCGAGTCCGCCGCCCGGGTGTACTTCGGGCGCATCCACGGATATGACCCGCAAGCGGGCGCGGGGTCTGCGGTCGCGGATTCGAGTTCGGGCACGACCGGTACCACCACCGCCACCCAGACCAGCACCGGGTGCGGGGACGCAAGCCCCGAGGTTCCGAATCGGCCCAAGTGCGCCTCGGTGCTGGCGCCGTGGGAGGCGGCTCTGCTCGCCGGCATGGTCGCCTCACCTACCGCGTTCGATCCGATCCTCCATCGCGAGGCCGCCCGTGAGCGTCGCAACCTGGTGCTCAAGGACATGCTGGATCAGGACAACATCACCCGCCAGCAGTACGACCAAGGCGTCGGCGAGCCGCTGCCGACGGCGAACGACATCCAGCAGCCCGAGGAGCCGACGGCGGCCCCGTATTTCACGAGCTGGCTGCGCCCCCAGATCCTGGCGGCGATGGGTCACGGGGTGCAACCCAACGTCGCCGAGTACCGGGCGTACTACGGCGGGCTGAAGATCCGCACCAGCCTCGACCTGGACATGCAACATGCCGCCGAGCAGGCGGTCCAAGCGGAGCTGCCTGCCGGCTCCGGGCTTCCCACGCGCGTCTCTGGTGGCGATTGACAACAAGACCGGCGAGGTCCGCGCGATGGTCGGTGGACCGGTGCTGGACGGCCCCACCGGGCTGCACGAGGACTACGCCCACTTCCCCTTCAATTTGGCCACCGAAGGCCATCGCCAGCCGGGTTCGTCGTTCAAGCCGTTCACGCTGGCGATGGCGCTGATGTCCGGCGACTACAGCCCGAGCTCGATCATCGACTCCGCGCCCCAGGACTTCATCGTCCCCAACAGCGCCGGCAAGGAGCACTTCATCGTCCACAACTTCGGCAACACGTACTCGGGTCCGATCAGCCTCCAGGACGCGACCACGATCTCAGACAACAGCGTGTACTCGCAGGTCGGAATCCACGTGGGCCCCGGGCGCATCGCGCGGCTGGCGAAGCGAATGGGCATCCGGTCATCGGTGTCGAACAACTACGCGATGATCCTCGGCGGTCTGCGCGAGGGCGTCACGCCGCTCGACATGGCACACGCCTACGAGACGTTCGCCACCGGAGGGTTGCGGGTGTTCAACCCGCAACTGGGAGCGCCCAAGGAGGGGCCCACCGGGATCGAGTCGATTCAGTGTCCCGCGCACGTGTGCGGCGGCGGAGGGCTCAACCTGACCGACACCCCCGACTACAGACGGATCATTCCGGCCACGATCGCTTCGACGGTGCACGACATCCTCACCACGGTGGTTCAGTCCGGTACCGGTACCGCTGCCGCGATCCCGGGGGTGGACGTCGCCGGTAAGACGGGAACCACCTCCAACTACGGCGACGCCTGGTTCGTGGGCTGGACGCCCCAGCTGACGACCGCGGTCTGGGTCGGCTTCCCGACGCGCTTGGTATCGATGGCGACCGACTACAACGGCGGGCCGGTCGAAGGCGGCACCTACCCGGCGGTCATCTGGCAGAGCTTCATGACGAACGCGCTCCAGATCATCGCCACCGAGCAGGCTGCAAAGCACACGGGCAGCACGACCAGCACGACGACCACGAGCACCACTCCGATCGCGAGCGGCTCCGGAGGATCTGGTGGCGGCTCGAGCTCGGCGAACAGCTCCACGACCTCGTCCAGCTCGGGCAATGGCTCAGGCGGCGGCGCGAACAACGGTGGTGGTGGTGGTGGCGGCGGCGCCGGGGGTGGCGGTGGTACCACCGGCGGCGGTGGCACGGGCGGCGGCTCGGGCGGCGGCTCAGGTGGCGGCGGCGCCGGGGGTGGCGGTGCCGCCGGCGGCGGTGGTGGTGGTGGCGGCGGTGCTGGCGCGGGGGGTGGCGGCGGTCCCGCGCGGCGGCGGTAGCACCGGCGGCGGTGGCTCGGGCGGCGGCTCAGGTGGCGGTGGCGGCTCCGGCACGGGCGGTGCCGGGCTCGGCAGCGGCCACTGACCGTCCACGCAGCGGCCGCGACAAACACCGGCTCTCCGCCGCGCAGAACCGCCACGGCAACTCGGCTGCCTTGGTGATCCCAATCCGGGTATCGACGACGATCGACACGTCACGCCAGCCCCGCGGGCGGGCCCGGATTGCGACCGGCCCACCCAGCAGGTCGGCGCCGTTGTGGCCCAGCTCGATCCCCAGCGCCTGAGTCAGCTTGCCCGGGCCGGAGCACAGATCCTCGAGCCGCTCCACGCCCCGGCGCCGGCGCATGTCCTCGACTCCGTCCAGCGGCTCGAGGGCGCGAACCAGCACCGCCGCACCCACGCCGGCCGGCTCGCACACCGCGTTGAAGCAGGCGTGGATCCCGTAGGAGCGGTACACGTAGGCGAACCCGGGTGGGCCGAACAGGGTCGCAGTGCGGGGCGTCAGCCCGACGAATGCATGGCAAGCCGGCTCCGAATCGTGGTAGGCCTCGGTCTCGACGATCACGCCGGCGCGGCCGCCGCAGGACAGGACGCAGCCGATCAGATCGGGCGCCACCTCGAGCACTTCTCGCTGGTAGAAGGCGCGGTTCACGACGCCAGCGCGGCGCGCGCGCGCAGGATTTGCTCGCGGACACGCGCGAGGCTGGTACCCCCCTCGGAGACCTTCGACTCGAGCCACGCCCCCTGGCCGAGGACGGCGTAGAACTCGTCGTCGAGCACCTCCGACGCGGCCGTCAGCTGCTCCGGGCTGAGTTCGGACAGCGTCTTGCCCTCCGAGATCGCGGTCCGTACCAGTCCGGCCACCACGCCGTGCGCGTCCCGGAACGGCACACCGCGGCGGACGAGCAAATCGGCGATGTCGGTTGCGGCCGGGAACTCGTCGGCGGCGGCGGCCGCCATCCGATCGCGCTGGAACGTGATCGAGGCGAGCATCCCGCGGGCGGCGGCAAGACACAGCTCGAGCGTGTCGACCGCGTCGAACAGGTGCTCCTTGTCCTCCTGCATGTCCTTGTTGTAGGTCAGCGGCAGCCCGTGCATGACGCCGTGCAACGCCACCAGATGCGCGGCGATTCGCGGCGCCTTGGCGCGCAGCAACTCGGCCGCATCCGGGTTCTTCTTCTGGGGCATGATCGAGGAGCCCGACGCCCACGCGTCCGACACCTCGCAGAAGCCGAACTCGTCGCTGGACCACAACACGACCTCGGCGCCGAGGCGGGACAGATGCGTGGCGCAGGTCGCGGCCGCCGCCAGGTAGTCAAGCACGAAGTCCCGGTTGGAGACGGCATCGATCGAGTTCTCCGAGACTCCGCTGAACCCGAGCTCCGCGGCCACGAGCGCGCGGTCGGTGTCGAAGTTGACCCCGGCCAGCGCACCGGAACCCAGCGGAAGCCGCCCCGTCGAACCCACCACGTCCAGGAGCCGGTCGCGGTCACGGAGCAGCATCCAGGCGTAGGCGAGAAGGTGGTGGCTGAGGTACACGGGCTGGGCGCGCTGTAGATGCGTGTATCCCGGCATCGGCCAGTCGAGGTGGGTCTCGGCCAGGTCGATCAGCTCTCCGGCGAGTGCGTCCGCATCGGCCGCCGCCTGC
Source organism: uncultured Solirubrobacterales bacterium (assembly GCA_963803475.1). Taxonomy (GTDB): domain Bacteria; phylum Actinomycetota; class Thermoleophilia; order Solirubrobacterales; family Solirubrobacteraceae; genus Palsa-465. The sequence continues at coordinate 319,921 of CAWDMR010000006.1, read as the reverse complement.
TGGGCGTGCGCGCGCACGAACATCGCCATGTCGGTGGCCACCTGGTCGTTGCGGGACCGGGCCGTGTGCAGCCGGGCGCCCGCCTGATCGGCGATCTCGGTGACCCGGCGCTCGATCGCCATGTGGATGTCCTCATCCGCAGCGCCGAACGGGAACGAGCCGTCGGCCAGCTCCCGCTCCACCTGATCCAGCGCGCGATGCAGGTGATCCCGGTCCTCGCCGGAGATGATGCCTGTCGCGGCCAGCATCGTGGCATGGGCGCGGGACTGAGCGACGTCGTAGGGCCCGAGGCGCCAGTCGAACGAGATCGAGTCGTTCAGCGCGCGGAACGCATCGTGCTGGGGTTCGGCAAACCGGGACATGGCCAGTCGGCCCCGATCTTAGGCGCGCGGACGGGCGAGCACATCGCGCAGCGCCGCCGCGACCCGCTCGACCTGACCCGAGGTCATCTCCGGGAAGAACGGCAGCGCGATCGAACGCGCCGCAACGTCCTCGCACACCGGAAACTCGCCGGGCCGGTGACCAAACGTCTCGCGGTAGTAGCTCATCAGGTGGACCGCCGGGAAGTACGGCTTCGACGGGATCCCGAACTCATCAAGCGCCCGCACGACGGCGTCCCGATCCAGGCGCCGCGGCAGCTGCACCACGAACACGAACCAGCCACGCCGGGCGCCGCCGGAGTCCGGACACGGGAGATCCAGGCCCTCGATCTCCTGGAGCGCCTGCCGGTACAGGGCGGCCACCCGCGAGCGGCCCTCCAGCATCTGCTCCAAGCGCTCCAGCTGGGCGAGGCCCAGCGCGCAGGCCAGGTCGGAGAGCCGGTAGTTGAAACCGAGGCGATCATGATCGAGCCAGCCCATGTCCGGCGCCCGGCCCTGGTTCCGCTCCGAGTCGATCCGTTCCTTGGTCCGGGGGTCGGCCAGCGTGACCATCCCCCCTTCCCCAGTGGTCAGCTGCTTGTTGGCGTAGAAGCCGAACACGGTGGGATGACCGCGTCCGCCGACGCTGCCACCGTCGGCGTAGACGGCGCCGAGCGCCTCGCAGGCGTCCTCGACGATCGGCAAGCCCAGGCGCTCGAAGCCGGCCAGATCGGCCGGATACCCGAACACGTGAACCGGCAGCACCGCGGCCGAGCGGTCGGACATGGCAGCCGCGGCGGCGTCCGGAGAGAGATTTAGCGTGACCGGGTCGATATCGGCGAACACCGGGCGGGCGCGTTCGTACACGGCCACGTTCGCCGAGGCCACGAACGAGAACGGGCTAGTTATCACCTCGCTGCCATCGCTCACCCCCACCGCCCGCAGCGACAGGTGAAGCCCCGCCGTGCCGCTCGAGACCGCGGACCCGAACGTCGCGCCGACGTACGACGCGAACGCCCTCTCGAAGCGCGGCAGCAGCGGCCCCAGCGACAGGCGTCCGGATCTCAGCACCTCGAGGACCAGGTGTTCTTCCCGCTCGCCCAACACGGGCTGGGCGAGAGGAATCGCCGATGCCGTCACGGTCCGGGCCGCGGCTGCAGTCCGGCCGGTCGCCCGGCCCGGGCGGCGCGCGAATCGTCCTGCTGCATCCCGTACTCGAGCGAATCCACCAGCGCCTCCCACGACGCCTCGATCACGTTCTCGGACACGCCGATCGAGCCCCACACCTGCTCGCCGTCGGAGGCGTCGAGCAGCACCCGGGTGACCGCGCCTGTGCCCTTGGCCTCGTCCAGGATCCGGACCTTGAAGTTGACCAGATCGATGTCCGCCAGGTGCGGGTGGATCTCGACCAGGGCGTCGCGCAGCGCCCGGTCCAGTGCGTTCACCGGGCCGTTGCCCTCGGCCGTGCGCACATAGCGCTCTCCGTCCACCCAGATCTTGATCGTGGCCTCGGTCTCGACCCGGCCGTCGGCGCGCTTCTCGACGATCGCGCGCCAGGACTCGAGCCGGAACAGGGGCTCGTACTCGCCCGTCTCCTTGCGCAGAAGCAGCTCGAACGAGCCGTCGGCCGCCTCGTAATGGTATCCACGATGCTCGAGCTGCTTGACCCGCTCGATCACGCGTGCGGCACTCGCGTCGTCAAGCGAGATGCCCGCATCTCGAGCCCGAGAGTGGATGGTGCCCTTGCCGGACAGCTCGGAGATCAGGACATCTCGGCGGTTGCCGACGACGGCCGGCTCGACGTGCTCGAAGGTGGCTGGATCAGCCGTCACACCCGCCACGTGCATGCCACCCTTGTGGGCAAACGCGTTGCGACCGGTGTAAGGCTGGTCGGGATCCGGCGTGAAGTTGAGCAGCTCATCGAAGAAGTGGGCGACCGGGGTCAACGCTGCCAGCTGCTCCGGGCTGACACAGTCGTAGCCCAGCTTGAGTTGCAGATTGGGAATGATCGTGACCAGATTCGCATTCCCGCAGCGCTCGCCGTAGCCGTTGATGGTGCCCTGCACGTGCGTGGCGCCGGCCTGAACGCCCGCGAGCGAGTTGGCCACCCCGCAGCCGGCGTCGTCGTGGCAGTGGATCCCGACCTGGACCCCCGATGCCGCGGACGAGGAGATCACCGCCGTCATCGCCTGCGTTATCCGATTTGGGAGCGTGCCGCCGTTCGTGTCGCAACACACCACCGTCTCCGCACCGGCCGACGCCGCCGCGCTCAGACACGCCAGCGCATACTCGCGATCGTCGAAGAATCCATCGAAGAAGTGCTCGGCGTCGTACACCACGCGTTTGCCCGCCCGCACCAGGAACTCGACCGACTCAGCGATCATCCGCAGGTTCTCGTCGCGATCGACCTTCACCACCTTCTCCAGGTGCAGGGCCGAGGTCTTGCCCACGAGCGTGCACACCGGCGCAAAGCAGTCGGCCAGGATCCGCAGCGCCGGGTCCTCCTCCGCCGTCGCGCCCCGCCGCCGTGTCATCCCAAACGCCGCAATCGCCGCGGAGGAGAACCGCTCCTCCGCCAGTAGCTCGAACAGCTCGAGCTCCTTGGGGTTGGAGCTGGGAAAGCCGGCCTCGATCAGAGCGATCCCCAGCTCGTCCAGCCGATGGGCGACCCGCACCTTTTCGGGCGCGGACAGGGACATGCCTTCGCCCTGCATGCCGTCACGAAGCGTCGTGTCATATAACTGAATCTGGGTCACGGGAGGAACTCCTGGTGGGGTGAGAAAGCGAGCTACCAGCGGGCCGGGCGCACGCACGCGCGCACCGGCTCGGTAATTCGCGTCGTCCCCACCACCAACCAGATCGCCATCTAGACCGCCTTGCTCGGCACCTTGACGACGTCGAGCCAATCCGCGTAACGCGGATCGCGGCCGTGCAGCGCATCCTCGAACACGCGCTGGAGCTCGCGCGTGATCGGGCCGGGCTCGCCGCTGCCGATGGCGTGATCGTCGATCTCTCGCACCGGCACCAGCTCGGCGGCGGTCCCGGACATGAACACCTCATCGGCCAGGATCAGCTCCGCCCGGGCCAGATCGCGCTCCACCAGTTCGATCCCCAGGTCGGAGGCGATCCTGATAATCGACTTGCGGTTGATGCCGTCGAGGATTCCCGCGGTCTGCGGCGGGGTCAGGATCTGCCCGGCGCGAACGGCGTAGAGGTTCTCGCCCGACCCCTCGCACACGAACCCATGCGCGTCGAGCAGGATCGCCTCCTGGTAGCCGGCCTTGGATGCCTCGATCTTGGCCAGCACGCTGTTGAGGTACTGACCGGATGCCTTGGAGTGGGGAATCAGCGAGTCGTGGGAGATCCGCCGCCAGCTCGAGACCTTGGCGCGGACACCGACGCGCTTGCCCTCCTCGCCGAGATAGGCGCCCCACGGCCAGACCGCGATCGAGACCTCCACCGGGCAGTCCAGCGGATACAGCCCCATCTGCCCGTACCCCCGGAACGCGATCGGGCGGATGTAGCACTCGCGCAGCTCGTTGGCCACGATCAGCTCGTGGGTGGCGTTGCGCAGCTCCTCCGGCGAGTACGGGATCGGCATGTAGTACAGCTCGGCCGACTTGAACAGCCGATCGAGGTGATCGCGGTGGCGGAAGATCGCCGGCCCGCCCGGCGTGTCGTACGCGCGCTCGCCCTCGAACACCCCGGTCCCGTAGTGAAGCCCGTGCGTGAGTACGTGCACCTTCGCGTCCTCCCAGGCAACCAGCTCTCCGTTGTGCCAGATGAGGTCCGCTTGTTCCACTGGTACTCCTTAGAGGTGTTGAAGGACAGCCCGGGTGGCTGCTTGCGTTCCCGCGTCACCCCCCAGGTCCGGGGTGCGCAAGCCCTCTGCAAGCGCCCGGTCGACCGCCGATTCTATCGCCGCTGCCTGCGCGTCCATAGCGAGTCCGTGGCGCAGCATCAGAGCCGCTGACAGAAACATCGCCAGCGGGTTGGCCGCGCCAGTTCCGGCGATGTCCGGGGCCGAGCCGTGAACCGGTTCGAACAGCCCGGGCCCGTCCGCACCCAGCGATGCGCTCGGCAGCAGGCCGATCGAGCCGGTCAGCATGGCCGCCTCGTCGCTGAGGATGTCCCCGAACATGTTCTCGGTCAGGATCACGTCGAAGTGGCGAGGCGCCGCCACCAGCCGCATGGCGGCGTTGTCGACCAGCAGATGCTCCAGCTCGATGTTTGGGAAATCGGCGCCGTGGACCGAGCGGACCACCTCGCGCCACAGCCGGCTGGTCTCGAGCACGTTGGCCTTGTCGACGCTGGTGACACGCGAGCGCGCCGCCCCGAACGCCACTCGCGCGATCCGCTCGATCTCCGGCCGGGTGTACACACAGGCGTCGGAGGCGCGGTCCTCGGTCCGGGTCTTCTCGCCGAAGTAGATCCCGCCGGTCAGCTCGCGGACCACCAGCAGATCGGTCCGCTCGATGATCTCAGCGCGCAGCGGGCTCGCGTCGTACAGCGCGGGCAGCGGTTTGACGGGGCGCAGGTTGGCGAACAGACCCAGCCCCTGGCGCAATCCAAGCAGCCCCTGCTCCGGCCGGGGCTTCGCCGGGTCGGTCGTGTCCCACTTCGGGCCGCCCACCGCCGCCAGGAGCACCGCGTCGGCACCCCGGCATGCGTCCAGGACCGAATCCGTCAAGGCCGCGCCGTGCGCGTCGATCGAGGCGCCGCCGAACGGGTGCTCCTCGTACTCGAGCTCGGGCGCGATCTGGCGCAGCACCTTGACCGCGGGCGCCATGATCTCGGGCCCGATGCCGTCACCCGGGAGCAGGACGATGCGAGCACTCATGGCTCGCGGGCGGTCATGTTCAGGCGAACATACTCCAGCACCAGCGGCTCCCCCGCGTCCTCAAGCACCTGATCCAGGAATGCCTGCCGCAGCGAGCCGGGCAACGGGTCGAGGTGCCGGACCAGACACACGGTCTGCACGAACGCGCGAGGGTCGGCCGGCGTCACCGACTTCGGCTCCAGCCAGCACGAGACCTCGGCAAACCCGGCCCGCTCCAATCGCTCGGCGGTGTCCGACGCGGTGGCGTAATTCCACGGGCGGACCCAGTCCTCGAAGTAGGGCTGAAACTGGGGCCGCGCCGCCACGGCATCGGCGGTCCGGCGAAAGCTGTCGATGTTTCCGCTGCCGCCGCACTGCGCCAGTAGCCGTCCGCCCGGCTTGATCGCTCGGTGCAGGGCCGCGAACAGCGCGTCATGGTCGTGGATCCAGTGAAACGTGGCGTTGGAGAACGCCACGTCCACCGGCTCGGGCAGGCTCAGCTCCACCAGGTCCTGGCACAGCACCGTGGCCCGCTCCCCGAGCGCCGTGCGAGCGTGCTCGGCCATCGACGGGGCGACGTCGACCGCGTACACCCGTCCGCGGGGCACGCGATCGGCGAGCTCGGCGGTCACCCGGCCCGAGCCACAGCCGGCGTCGAGCACCACCTCGTCGCCGCGCAGCGGCAGCCGCGCGAGCTGCTCGTCGGCCCACCGAGCCTGGATGTCCGAGACGCGGTCGTAACTCGCCGCATCCCAGTCTCGGGATGCGCTCACAGGGCCGTGGTCACCGGTCCCGACCGCTCGCGTTCGCGCTCGTAGGCGGAGATCTGGTCGTTGTCCTCCTCGAGCGTGAGCGCGATGTCGTCGAGTCCCATCAGCAGGCGGTGCTTGATCTCCGGATCGATCTCGAACCGCGCGCTGCCCCCCGGCCAGCGCACCTCCTGGGCGGCCAGGTCGATCTGCGCCTCGCCGGCCTGCGACACGGCCTGGCAGGCCGACGCCCCCAGCTCCACGGGGAGCAGGCCGACTTTTGTGCAGTTGGAGCGGAAGATGTCGGCGAAGCTGGGCGCGATGATCGCCTGGAAGCCGTAATCCTCCAACGCCCAGGCGGCATGCTCGCGGCTCGAGCCGCAGCCGAAGTTGCTGCCCGCCACCAGAATCGGGTTCGGCGGCAGCTCCCACCCGGGCTCCTTGGCCCAGTCGTAGAACAGGAACTCGCCGAACCCGGTGCGCGCCACGCGCTTGAGGAACTGCTTGGGGATGATCTGATCGGTGTCGACGTCGTCTCTGTCCAAGACCGACACGCGGCCGGTGATCGTCTCGATCGCCTTCATGATTGCCAGCTCCTGATGTCGACGAAGTGTCCTTCGATCGCGGCCGCGGCCGCCATCTGGGGCGAGACCAAATGCGAACGCGCGCCGCGGCCCTGGCGTCCCTCGAAGTTGCGGTTGGAGGTCGATGCCACCCGTTCGCCCGGCGCGGCGATGTCCGGGTTCATCCCCAGGCACATCGAGCAACCCGCTCCGCGCCAGTCGAAGCCGGCCCGGGTGAAGATCTGATCGAGCCCCTCCCGCTCGGCCTGGAGCTTGACCTGGTGGGAGCCTGGGACCACCATGGCGTGAACTCCGTTGGCCACCTGGCGGCCTCCGACGACCTCCGCCGCCGCCCGCAGGTCGCCGATCCGCGAGTTCGTGCAAGAGCCGATGAACACCCGATCCAGCCTGATCTCCTGAACGGGTGTTCCCGCCCGGAGCCCCATGTAGTCCAGCGCCCGCTCGTCCTGCTCGGAGGCTGGGTCGGGAACGTTGTCGGTGACAGGCACCACCATCCCGGGCGTGGTTCCCCAGGTCACCATCGGGCTGATCGCGGTCGCGTCGACCTCGATCTCCCGGTCGAACGTCGCTCCCTCGTCCGTCCCGAGCGTGCGCCACGCGTCCGGGACCTCGGCCGGCGCCCCCGGCCGGCCCAGGACCCATTCGAACGTCGTCTCGTCCGGAGCGATCATCCCGGCTCTGCCGCCACCCTCGATGGTCATGTTGCAGACGGTCATCCGCCCCTCCATCGACAGCTGCTCGATCGCGGGGCCGGCGTACTCCACCACGTGACCGACCGCTCCCGCCACTCCCATCTGCCCGATCGTGGCCAGGATCAGATCCTTGGCCGTGACGCCGAACCCCAGCTCGCCGTCGTACCGGATCCGCATCGAGCGCGGCTTGGCCTGCACCAGGCACTGCGTGGCCAGCACGTGCTCCACCTCGCTGGTGCCGACTCCGAACGCCAGCGCTCCAAATGCGCCGTGCGTGGCGGTGTGCGAATCACCGCACACGATCGTCATCCCGGGCTGCGTGACCCCGAGCTCAGGCCCGATCACGTGCACGATGCCCTGGCGATCCGAGCCCAGCGAGTACAGCGGAATCCCGAACTCCTGGCAGTTTCGCTCCAGCGTCTGCACCTGAACCCGGGACAGCTCGTCGCGGATTCGCGCGGCCACCGGTGTCCCGTCGGTCGGCACGTTGTGGTCGGCGGTCGCGAGTGTGCGATCGGGTCGCCGGACCTGGCGGTCCGCCAGGCGCAGGCCGTCGAACGCCTGGGGGCTGGTGACCTCATGCACCAGGTGCAGATCGATGTACAGCAGGCTCTTAGAGACCTCGTGGGCATCCCAGATCTTGTCGAACAGCGTGTTGGGCATCAGATGGTCCTCGTTAGCTCCTTCGCAGGCCGGCGCTCACGACCGCGAGCAGCACCGCCGCGGCGGGTCCTCGGTTTTCGAAGTGATGCGGAAGATCGGCGTCGAACGTCACGCAGTCGCCCGCCAGCAGCTCGTGCCGCGCGCCGTCGCAGTGCAGCACCACCGTGCCGGATTCCACCAGCGCGGTCTCGCGGCTGCCGGGCTCGTGCATGGGCGGATCCCCGGGCCCACCGGTAACTGCCCCGGGCGCCAGCGCGTGTCGTGACAATTCGGCGCGCTGGCCCGGAAGCGGCGGTGTGAGGATCTCGTAGCTGTGACCCTTGCCCCGTCTGGGACCCTGGCGCCGCTCGCCCGAGCGCACGATCGTCACCGCGCCGTGCTCGTCGAGTCGCAGCAGCTGTGAGAGCCGCAGTTCGAGTCCGGACGCGATCCGGGTGGCGACCTGGAGCGTGGGGCTGGTCTCGCCCCGCTCGACCTGCGACAACATCGGCGCGCTGACACCGGAGCGCTCGGCCAGATCGCGCAGCGACAGGTCCATTGCCTCGCGCAGGGCCCGAATCCTCGACCCGATCGACGGCACCGCCTCGGCCACAGCTGTCATACAAGCGTACGCTATCACATACGCGGAGCGTCGGCACGGGCTCCGGTTGTCGCCGGCGCGTTACAGCGAGATAGCCTCCCGAGCCATGCTCACCCGCCCCGACGTGCTCGTGCTCGGCGCCGGTGGCGTGCTCGGCGAGGCCTGGATGATGGGCCTGCTGGCCGGCCTGGAGGACGGCGCCGGCTTTGACCTGTGCCGCTGCGAGCACTTCGTGGGGACCTCGGCCGGGTCGATCGTCGCCGCCCACCTGGTGGCCGGACAGGCCCCCCGGCGACCGCCCTCGATCGGCACCGAGCTCGAGTCGGTGGCGCCGCCCGTGGTGGCCGGATCGTTGGCCGCCTCGGCGATTCAGGCCGCGCGTCGGGCCGGCGATTGGGCGCTGGCGATGGGCGCCGTGTTCGCGCCGCTGGCGCTCGGCCTGGCCGCCCCCGGCGGAGCGCTGGTCCGCACCACCCTGTTGCGCCGGCTGCCCCGGCCCGTCGACCGGCTCACCGAGCTGGGGCGCAACGTCAAGCGCACCGGAGCCAGCTTCGACGGACGCCTGCGCGTGGTCGCAGTCGACCGCCGCTCGGGACGGCGCGTGGTGTTCGGCAGCCCCCGGGCGCCGAACGCGGAGGTGGGCGAGGCGGTCGAGGCATCGTGCAGCGTCCCCTGGCTGTTCGCGCCGGTCACGATCGGCGGCCGGGAGTACGTGGACGGCGGTGTGTGGAGCCCCACCAACCTGGACGTCGCCCCCGTCGGACGCGACACCCACGTGCTGTGCCTGAACCCGGCCGGGAACCTGGCCGGCAGCCACCGCGTGACCGCCGTGGTGCGCAACGTGGCCCGCTCAGCGATGTCGCTCGAGGCGCTCGCGCTGCGCAGACGCGGCGCCGCGGTGCAGACGGTCGCTCCCAACATCGAGAGCGCCGGCGCGATGGGCACCAATTTCATGGCTCGCGAGCCACGCGGCCGCGTCCTGGCGGCCGGATACCGCCAGGGGCTGGCGCTGGCCGGCAGTTGAAGTCAACCGCTGAGGGCAGCCTCTCGGTGCGAGGCGCCGGCCGGGCCGTCGCCGGCCGGCGGTTTGTCCTGCGTCGCTGAGCGCCGCAGCGCGTTCGACAGGGCCCGCACGTAGGCGCGGCCCGCCGCCTCGAGAATGTCGGTGGATACGCCCTGCCCGGATCCGCTGACGCCGCCGACCTCGAGGACCACGGAGGTCTCGCCCAGGGCGTCCTGTCCGCCGGTGACGGCGTCCACCCGGAACTCGCGCAACTTGGCGTCGCTGCCCGTGGCTGCGTTGATGGCACGGAAGATGGCGTCGACAGGACCGTCCCCGGTGAACGAACCGACCGCCTCCTGCCCATCCGGCGTGCGCACGCCGACGGTGGCGTGTGGCGGCCGACGGGAAGACGCCTCGACGTCGAACCATTCGAGCTGGAACCCGGTCACCTCCTCGCGGAGCTCGTCGGTCACCAGTGCCTCGAGATCCATCGCGGTCACGTGCTTCTTCTTGTCCGCGATCTCCTTGAAGCGCTTGAACGCCGTGTTCAGGGACTGGCCCGAGACGTCGAAGCCGAGGTCCAGCAACGCCTGCTGCAGGGCGTGGCGACCGGAGTGCTTGCCCAGCACGATCGAGTTCGCGTCCAGGCCGACGGTGGTGGCGTCCATGATCTCGTACGTGGTCCGCTCCTTGAGCACGCCGTCCTGATGGATCCCGGACTCGTGCGCGAACGCGTTGCGGCCCACGACCGCCTTGTTCGGCTGCACCGGATAGCCGGTGAGACGCGACACCAGTCGCGAGGTGCGGGCGATCTCACGCGTGACTGCGCCTGTGCGCAGCCCGACGTCGGGCTGGCGGGTGTGCAGGAGCATCACGATCTCCTCGAGCGAGGCGTTGCCGGCTCGCTCGCCGATCCCGTTGATGGCGCACTCGATCTGGCGCGCCCCGGCCAGCAGCCCGGCGAATGAGTTCGCCACCGCCAGGCCCAGATCATCATGGCAGTGGACCGACAGCACCACGTCGCGCAGCTCGGGAGCGCAGGCGTACAGCCTCTCCAGGTACTCGGTGAACTCGTGGGGCATCGTGTATCCGACGGTGTCGGGGATGTTGACCGTGGTGGCACCTGCCTCGATCGCGATCTGGCACACCTCGGCGGTGAACTCGATCTCCGCCCGGGTGGCGTCCATGGGTGAGAACTCGACATCGTCGACGTACTGTTTGGCGTGGGCGACGGCGGCCCGGGCCTGGCCCTTGACGTCCTCCCTCGTGGTCTGAAGCTGATGCTCGATGTGAATGTCCGAGGTGGAGATGAACGTGTGGATGCGCGGCCGCGCGGCGTCCTTGACCGCGTTCCAGGCCGCATCGATATCGGCCACGTGAGTGCGGGCCAGACCCGCTATCACCGGCCCCTCGACGTTGCGGGCGATCGCCTGCACCGCCTCGAAGTCGCCCGGCGAGGTGATCGGGAAGCCGGCCTCGATCACGTCCACGCCCAGCCGCGCGAGCTGCTGCGCGATCTCGAGCTTCTCGTGAGTGTTCAGCGAGATACCGGGCGACTGCTCGCCGTCGCGCAGCGTCGTGTCGAAGATCATTACTCGGTTGGGATCGTCAGGCCTGCTCATGTCACTCCTCTGCTTCTCGAACTTGGCTTCTTCTCGGTGCTGGTCTCGCGGCTACGTGCGGCCGCCGGCGCGCTATTCCCCCCGAGGGGGGAGGAGAAGAAGTCGAAGGTCGAGTCCGAGCGCCATGCGGGAGGGAGAGTAGCAATGCGGCCCGCTCCCGGCCACCCCATGGCTCGCTTCAGGCGTACAGCGCCTCGATCTCCGTGGCGTACTTTGCCGCGATCGGCTTGCGCTTCAGCTTCATCGTCGGGGTGAGCTCGTCCCCGGCCGGCTGCCAATCGCAGGGCAGGACCGTGAAGCGCTTGATCTGCTCCACGCGGCTCAGATGTGAGTTGGCGCGCTCGACGCCCGCCGCGACCTCCGCGTGGACCACCTCCTCTGCGGCCATCGCCGCGGGGGAGGCGTCGCCCAGCCCATGGTCGCGGGCGAACGCGGCCGACGCATCCGGGTCGAGCACGATCAGCGAGACGTTGTACGGGCGGCCGTCGCCGATCGCGATCGCCTGACCGATCAGCGGGCTGCCGGATTTGAGCTGCTGCTCGATGTTCGCCGGTGACATGTTCTTGCCGGCGGCGTTGATGATCAGCTCCTTCTTGCGATCGACGATCTTGAGAAACCCGTCCTGGTCGAGCGCGCCGATGTCGCCCGTGTGCAGCCAGCCGTCGGCGTCGATCGTCTCGGCCGTCTTCTGCGGCTGGTTCCGGTAGCCGGCCATCACCGTCGCCCCCCGGACCAGGACCTCGCCGTCGTCGGCCAGGCGGACCTCGACGCCCGGGATGGCCGGGCCGACGCTGCCGAGCTTGAGCTCGTCCTGCGGCACCAGCGTCGCGATTGAGGTCGTCTCGGACATGCCCCACACCTCGCAGATCGGGATCCCGATTGCGGCGAAGAACTCGAGCACGTCGAGCGGGCACGGCGCCGCGCCGATCATGTACCACTCGCAGCGCTCCAGCCCAACTTTGGCCCGGATTTGGGAGAACACGTGCTGCTCGGCCAGCGCGTGCCGGTCGCGCAGCTCCTGGCTGACGGGCTCACCCGCCTGCTCGGCCCGGACCTTGCGCAGACCCAGCTCGATCGCCTCCCGCGTGGCGGTCCGCTTGGCCTGATCCGGTTCGGCGGCGATGCCCGCCTCCAGAGCGGCCTTCAGCTTCTCCCACACGCGCGGCACGCTGCCGAAGAACGTCGGGTGTGCGTCGGCCACGTGGGCGAACACCTGGACCGGATCGGGACAGCAGGTCACGGTGTTGCCCCACGCCATGGCGCCGTAATGGCTGAGCCCCCGATCGGCGATGTGGGCGGCGGGCAGGAACGAGACCACCGAGCCTCCCAGCCGGGGGCGGGCCACCTGATCGATGCCGCGGCATTCCGCCAGCTCGTTGGCATGCGTCAGCTGCACGCCCTTGGGCGGCCCGGTGGTGCCCGACGTGTAGATCAACGTCAGCAGGTCCTGCCCCTCGACCGCGCGCCAGCTGGCCTCGAAGTCGAAGTCCGGACCCGGCTCGGCCGCCTCCAGCTCCTCGATCGAGATCGCACCCTCGGGCCGGGCGTCGAGCACCACCAGCTGCTCCACCGCTTCCCGTCGCGGCGATCGCCAGCCGCGCCCGGTCGAGGAACTGCGCCTCGACCACCATCACGCGGTTGGCGGCGTCGCCCAGCAGGTAGGCGATTTGCTCGGGCGAGGAGGTGTTGTAGATCGAGAACGGCGTGCCTCCGAGATGCATCACCGCGGTGTCGAGGAGATGAAACTCCGGGCGGTTGGTGAGCATGAACCCGACCGTGTCGCCGCGACGCACGCCCAGCGCGTGAAATCCGCCGGCCAGGCGACGGACGCGCGCCGCATATTCCGCGTAGCTGATCGCGACGCCGTCGCCGATCGTCCGGAGCGCGATCTGCTCCGGCCGCTCGGCGGCCGTGCGCTGGAACGCCTCACACATCGTCTGAGCCTGCAGCGCCGCCGGGCGCTCCGCCGCATCCGGCCGGGTCTCTACCGCGCCCTCCATCTACCTCAGAAGGTGTAGCACGGAACTCATGGCACCAGTACGACCTTTCCGACGTTGCGCCGCTCCGTGATGAAGCGGTGCGCGTCCGGGGTGCGCTCGAAGGCGAACGCCTGTGCCACCACCGGTTTGATCGTGCCGTCGGCGAGCATCTCGGTCAGCGGACCGGTCCACCGGCTCGCGGACTGGAACTCGTCCCACAGCGTGAGCACGTTGAGGCCGATGACGGTCTTCGACTGCGACATCTGCTTGATCAGGTTGAAGCGCGGCATGCTCAGCGCGGTCTTGGCCGCCTGCACCAGGTTGCGCCGTTCCCCGGCCACCACACCGGAGGCTCCGAAGCACACCATCCGCCCGCCGGCGCGCAGCAGCCCGTAGCTGCGGCGAAAGCTGGCCCCGCCGAGCGCGTCCATCACCAGGTCGAACTTCGGCAGACCGCGCTCCCAGCCAGACCGGGCGTAGTCGACCGGATGCTCCACGCCGAAGCCTCGGATCGCGTCGTGCTTGCCGGCCGACGCGGTCCCCCAGATCTCGGCGCCGGCGCGCGCCGCGATCTGCGTGGCCGCGATTCCCACTCCGCCGGCGGCCGCGTGGATCAGCACCCGTTCGCCCGGCTGGAGGTTGCCGGCTCGGATCAGCGCCTCCCAGGCGGTGGCGTAATTGATCGGGATCGCCGCCCCCTGCTCGAAGCTGAGGCCTTCCGGCAGCGGCACAACCCCGTCACTGCGGGTCGCGGCTCGCTCCGCGTACCCGCCGAACCGGGTGGGCGCCGCCACGCGCTGCCCCGGTTCGAGCCCCCCATCCACGCCCGGCCCGACGGCGGCTACCACCCCGGCCACCTCGTAACCGACCACGCACGGAGGCTTGGGCGCGTCCGGGTATAGCCCCAGGCGCGCCATCAGATCCGCGAAGTTGACGCCGGCGGCCTTGACGTCGATCAGCACTTCCCCGGGCCCGGCCAGCGGCTCTTGGCGCTCCTGGACCTGAAGCGTCTCCGGCGGACCGTGCTGGGTTATCACGACCGCGCGCATGCACGCAACCTACAGGCTCACGGTGCGCCCCGCCACGAATCCTTCTCCGGCCACGATCTCCTCGATCACGCTCGCGGGCACCGCCGTATCGGTGGTGATCGCCATCGCCGCGAGTCGCCCGTCGCCCGGGCCCCGGTCGTCGGGCTGCCGGCCGACGGCGGCCGAGACGATGTTGACCCCATGCTGGCCGAACACGGTCCCGACGCGGCCGATCATGCCGGGGACGTCCCGATACCGGAACAGCGTGATGTGCTCCTCGAGCTGGACGTCGAAGCGCTGGCCCCAGGCCTGGAGCAGGTGCGGGCGGTTGCGCCGGCCGATCAGCGTCCCGACGACCAGGATCGTCTCATCGCCGCTGGTGACGCTGACTCGGACCAGGTCCGTGTAGTCGCGCGCGTGCGTGCTCTTGGACTCCTCGAGCTCGATCCCGCGCTCCTCGGCCATGGCCGGTGCGTTGACCTCGTTCGCGTCCTCCTCGGTGTGGCCGCGCAACACGCCGAGCAGCACCTGGATCGACAGCAGGCGGGTGTCGCGATCGGCGATCCGGCCCAGGAACTCGGTGTGGACGCGATCGATCGAGGAGCCGCTGGCGAGCTCGACGGCGATTCTCCCCAGCGACCGGCACAGCGGCACGAACGGCCCCAGCACCTCCATGTCCTCGGGCGGGATCGCGGGCACGTTGACGGCGCTCGTGACCACGCCCCCGGTGAGCGCCGCCACCACCTGCTCGGCGGCCTGATACCCCGCCCGGTCGGTCGCCTCAGCGGTCGAGGCGCCGAGATGCGGCGTGACGATCACGTTCGGGTAGCCGAACAGCGGATGCTCGGTCAGCGGCTCGGAGCGGAACACGTCCAGCGCGGCACCGCCCACCTTCCCGGAGTCGAGCGCGGCCTTCAGGTCGTCGTCGACCACCAGCGGGCCGCGCGCCACGTTGAGGACGCGCACCCCGTCCTTGCATTTCGCCAGTGCTTCGGCGTCCAGCCAGCCCTCCGTCTCGGGCGTCTTCGGTAGATGCAGCGTGATGAAGTCGGCCACCCGGTAGACGTCGTCCGACGAGGACGCCTTCTCGACTCCCAGCTCGCGGTAGCGCTCGGCGCCCACGTAGGGATCGAACGCGATCACGTGCATGCCGAGGCCCCGGGCCCGCTGGGCCACGAGCTGGCCGATCCGGCCGAAGCCGAGAATCCCCAGCGTCTTCTCGTACAGCTCCACGCCGGAGAACTTGGCGCGCTCCCACTTTCCGCCGGTGAGCGAAGCGTGTGCCTGAGGGATGTTGCGAGCCAGCGCCAGCAGCAGCGCGATCGTGTGCTCGGCCGCGGTGATGACGTTCGACTGCGGCGCGTTGGCGACCACGATCCCGCGTTTGGTCGCCGCGGCCACGTCGACGTTGTCCACACCCACGCCGGCTCGCCCCACCGCGCGCAGTCGGCTCGCCGCGCTCGATCAAATCGGCATCCAGCTTTGTCGCCGACCGGATCAGGATGCCGTCGTAGTCGCCGATCCGTGAGCTGAGCTCGTCCCGATCCCAGTCGATCCCGAGCTCGACGTCGAAGTGCTGCCCGAGCAGCTCCACGCCTGAGTCGCCGATCTTCTCGGCCACGAGCACCCGGGTCATCGCTGGTTCTCCAGCACGTAGTCGATGCAGGCGGTGAGCGCCTGCACGTCGCTGGGCTCGGTCGCGGGGAACATCGCCACCCGCAGCTGATTGCGACCCAGCTTGCGGTAGGGCTCCACGTCGACGATCCCGTTCGCCCGCAGCGTCGCCGCCACCGCCGCAGCGTCGATGACCTCGTCGAAGTCGATCGTCCCGACGACCAGTGAGCGCTTGCCCGGATCGGACACGAACGGTGTCGCGTGCTCGTGTCGTTCGGCCCAGCCGTACAGGATGCGCGAGGACTCGATGGTGCGGGCGACCATCGCCTCCAGGCCGCCGAGCTCGAGCATCCACTCGAGCTGGTCCGCGAGCAGGAACAGCGTCGCGACCGCGGGCGTGTTGTAGGTCTGGTCCTTTAGTGAATTTTCGAGCGCCGTGCGCAGCGACAGGGACTCCGGGATCCAGCGGCCCGCGGGCCGGTCGGCCGCGAGCTGGTCGATGCGCTGCAACGACGCCGGGCTGAGGATCGCCAGCCACAACCCTCCATCCGACGCGAAGCCCTTCTGGGGCGCGAAGTAGTAGGCGTCGGCCTGCGCGATGTCGACGGGCAGTCCGCCGGCGCCGGAGGTCGCGTCGATCAGGACCAGCTGCTCGCGCTGCGTGCCCTCCGGGCGGACCACCGGCACCATCACGCCGGTCGAGGTCTCATTGTGGGCCCACGTGAGCACGTCGGCGGCCGGGTCCGACGCCGGCTCGGGGGCATCGCCGGCCGGAGCCTCGATCACGATCGGATCCTGGAGGAACGGTGCCTCACGCGTGCAGGCGGCAAACTTGGAGCTGAACTCCCCATAGCTCAGGTGCAGAGCTCGTTCCCGAACCAGACCACACGTCGCGGCGTCCCAGAACGCGGTCGTGCCGCCGTTGCCCAGCACCACTTCGTATTCGTCCGGGAGGGCGAACAGCTCTCGGAGCCCGGAACGGACGCGCGCCACCAGGCTCTTCACCGGCTTCTGCCGATGCGAGGTTCCCATCACCATCGACCCCTCGCGGACAAGCCGGGTGAGCTGCTCGGGACGGATCCGCGACGGTCCCGAGCCGAAGCGCCCGTCCGCCGGTTTCAGCTGCTCGGGAATCTGTAGAACGGTCTGGGTCATGCCGGCTCCTCGAAGGTAGCGGGATCTACATGCCCAGGCGCGCGGCGGTGGCTTGCCGTCGCTTCCCGGTGGTCTGTTCCACCTGTTAAGCGCCAGTCACGACGGCCCGGTTAATTTATCCGCATCCGAGATGGGTCGGTGGGCGGGTGCTCTACTCCTTGAACTCGGTGTCGATCCAATCCATCTGCGCGCGCAGCTCCTTGCCCACCACCTCAACCTGGTGGCCGGCCTGCTCGTCGCGCATCCGCTTGAAGTTCTCTTGACCGGCGCGGTTCTCGGCGATCCACTCCCGCGCGAAGTCGCCCGACTGAA
Organism: uncultured Solirubrobacterales bacterium; assembly: GCA_963803475.1. Taxonomy (GTDB): domain Bacteria; phylum Actinomycetota; class Thermoleophilia; order Solirubrobacterales; family Solirubrobacteraceae; genus Palsa-465. The sequence continues at coordinate 302,762 of CAWDMR010000006.1, read as the reverse complement.
TCTCCGCAAGGATCTTCTGCATCGCCTCGCGTGTGGGCTCGCCGATGATCCGCTTGCCGCGCGTCATATCCCCGTACTCAGCCGTGTTGGAGATCGAGTAGCGCATGCCGGCGATGCCCTTCTCGTACATCAGATCGACGATCAGCTTGAGCTCGTGCAGGCACTCGAAGTAGGCCAGACGCGGGTCGTACCCGGCGTCGACCAGCGTCTCGTAGCCGGCCCGGACCAGCTCCGTGACGCCGCCGCACAACACCGCCTGCTCCCCGAACAGGTCCGTCTCGGTCTCATCCTTGAACGTCGTCTCGATCACCCCACCCCGGGTGCAGCCGATGCCCTTGCCGTACGCCAGAGCCAGTGCCAAGGCGTTGCCACTAGCGTCCTGATGGACACCGACCAGTCCGGGCACGCCCGACCCCTCGAGGTATTGGCGGCGCACCAGGTGACCGGGCCCCTTCGGCGCGACCAGCGCCACGTCCACATCCGGCGGCGGCACGATCTGCTCGTAATGGATCGAGAACCCGTGCCCGAACAGGAGCAGGTTGCCGGACGCGATGCCGTCCCTGACGCCGGACTCCCACACCTGGGCGTGCAGCTCGTCCGGGACTAGCATCATCACGATGTTGCCCTGACTGGCCGCGTCGGCCGGCTCGACAACGGTCAGCCCGTGCTCCCGGGCCTTGGCAACGCTGTTCGAGTCAGGACGCAGCCCGACGATCACCGATACGCCGGAGTCCTTGAGATTGAGCGAGTGGGCGTGGCCCTGGGAGCCGTAGCCAATGATCGCCACGGTCTTGCCGTCGAGCAGCGCGAGGTCAGCGTCGTCGTCGTAGAACATTGAGTGGGTGAGTTGGGGCTTCGCGGGGTGGGGTCGTTGGAGGGCAGGCTACATGGCTGCTGCGGGCACGGCCGGTCTGGGCGGTTTGGCTCCCCGTGGGGCCGTCCGCCACAGCCCGCCCAGGCCGTCCGCCCCCCGCCCCCACGCCCCCGGACGATGTCCGATAAGTGTGAACTATTCACACTTATCGGTCAGCCTCACTGTTTCAGGACGGCCCGGCACAAACCCCGCCGCCCGGCGCGACCCTCCGCGCCGGTGCGGACGCTGAGCGGCCGTCCAGGGCGCCGGCCGCCCAGCAATTGGCCCCCCTCACCCACCTCCGGACTGCCCCCTCACCCACCTGCGAACTGCCCTCTCACCCACCTCCGAACTGGCGCGAGAGCGCCATCACGTCGTGCACGTACTGCTGGGTGTCGCTGTACAGGCCGTGCTGCTGGACCGAGGACAGTCCCTGGTAGTAGCCGGCAGCGGCCATGGCCGCGCTGTCGCCGGTCGAGTTCAGGAGCGAGTGGAGCAGAAGCACGCCGCCGCGGACGTTGTCGGCGGCCGAGGCCGGAGCCAGCGGCGAGCCGGCGGTCAGACTCCGCTGGATCCACTCCCACGTCCCCGGCAGGATCTGCATCACCCCGCGGGCGTCGGAAACCGAGACGAGGTCGTTGTTGAAGCCACTCTCCTGCCAACCGATCGCCTCGGCCAGCGCGGGAGGCACTCCGCTGGCGCTCGCGATCTGGCCGACCTCCGAGGCGCTCACGCGTTCGGGCGTCGGGTACGGCGGGGCGGCGGGATTGCCCTCGGCGCTCGTACCGACGGGTTGGGTCGCGGCCGAGGCGGCCCCGGCGGACGCCGAGCCGGAGCCCGTCGTCAGTCGCAACGCGCGTCCGGACACCAGTAGACCGCCCGGATCGAGGCCGTTTGCGGCTGCCAGGGCCTCGACGGTCGTGCCGGCCCGCTCGGCGATCGCCGACAACGTGTCGCCCGGCTGCACCACGTAGCTGCCGTCGCCGCCGGACGTGTCATCACCGGAGCCGCCGCGGACTCGCCCCCGACCGGAGCTCGCCCCCGACTCGGAGCTCCCCCCCGACGCGGAGCTCGACGCTTCCGAACCGGCCTGCGTCTGGGGCGGGATCAGGAGTGTCGATCCGGTGATCAGCTGGCTGTCAGGCGAGATCCCGTTCGCAGCCGCGAGCTGCGCCACGCTCAGACCATCGCTGGCTGCGACGGAGTACAAGGACTCTCCGGCGGTGACCGTGTGGGGGAACGCAGCCTGGGCGGCGGCGGGCACGCCGAGCAGCGCCGCGGCGGCAAACAGGAGCAGAAATCGAAATCCCATGCCCCGCAGTGTCCACCTCCAAACCGTCGGGCCCAACCGGTGCAACCCTCTTTTCAGGGTGCAAGATCGCGTTCACGGCTTGCCGGCCGCCTCGCTCACGCACCCGCGGCGGCGACCAGCGACCGTCCGGGCAACCGCACCGAGCCGTCCGGACCGGTGAACGGCGTCGCCAGTGACGCGATTTCGTTCCTCACGGCCTCCTGCTGATCGGGCCCCAGGCTCAGATACGGTCGGGAGAACGCCTGGGAGAGATCGACAATCTCGTCCAGGTAGCGCTCCAGATCCGGGTAGTTGCGGTCGACCACGACGCCGCCCACGACGACCTCGACGAAGCCGGCCTCCGACAGCAGGTCCTCCAGGCGCCCGGGCTGGGCGAGCGCGAACATCCCCGGCGCGTCGGGCTCCGGAGGCTGGGCGTGGCCCAGTTTGATCAGCGCCCGGCCGGGGATCGTCGCCCACGGGTTCTCCTCCGGCCGATCCCACACGGCCAGCGCCAGCCGGCCGCCCGGCCGCAGGACCCGGCGGGCCTCCCGCAGCGCGGTGCCGGGGTCATCACTCAGCATCATGCCCCACCGGCACAGGATCGCGTCGACGCTCGCCGTCGGTAGGTCGATCCATTCGAGCTCGAGCCGGCGGAACTCGACGTTGTCGATCCCGAGCTTCTCCGCGCGGGCCCGCGCGATCTCGAGCATCGCCTCGGCCGCGTCGCTGCACACCAGCGTCCCCCCCGGCCGAATCAGCTCGGCGGCCAGAAACCCCGTGTCGCCGGGACCGCTGGCGAGCTCCAGCACCCGGTGACCGGGATTCAGCGCCAGATGCTCGATCATCCACACCGATACCGGCATTCCGACGTCGCGAATGCCGTCGGCGCGCCTGCCCCAGCCGGCAGCCGCGCACTCCCAGCGCTCGAACATCTCCTGTCGCTGTACGCTCATCTCATCATCGGACTGGCTCATCGCTCGCGCTCCGCCAGCCGACGGGCTATCTCGCTGAACGCGCCCTCGACTTGGGTGCCGAGTCGCTGCTGGAAGATCGCCATCACCGCCTCAGCCGCGATCGGGCGCAGGCGCTCCACGGCCTCTTCGATCTCGGGCCAGCGTTCGGGCGGCATGTCGGCCTGCTGGAACGGCTTCCACACCTCGCGCAGGAACAGCTTGACGAACGACCGCGACACCGAGTCGCAATGCCGCTCGATCAGCGCGAGCATCGACAACGCGCTGCGCAATGAGATGCCGCGCGCCACAACCTCCTCGGCCACCGCCAGCAACGATGGGCTCGGCACCTCGAACTTGTCTTTACCCACCGGCACGAGCACGCCGAGCCGCTGCGCCTCGGCCAGCACCCCGGGCGCCTCGGCGGCGCTGACCTGAAACCGGCTGGCCAGCTCTCCGATCGTGAGCGTTTCGGCCCGCTCGCCGCCCGGCGGGGCCAGCGCATCCCGAAATCGCACCAGGCGCTCGGCGGTGCCCTGCGTGTCCTGGAGCAGGCGCCTGATGCCGCCGAGGTTGAAGCCGTCGTTCTGGAGCTCCCGGATCAGGCGCAGCTGGGCCACGTGCTCGGGTCCGTAGTAGCCCACTCGGAGCCGCACATCCGGCGGCGACAGCAGGCCCCGCGCTTGATGGGCCCGGATGTTGCGCACCGACATCCCGGACGCGGCCGCCAGCTGCTCGATCGTGAGCTGGTTGGCCGAGTCGACCGGCTCCAGGCGGCGGACGGATGACACGCGGCTCAGCCTAGATGATCCTGGATTCGATCATCTGAGCTCACGGCGCAATAGCTTGCCCGACTCGGTCCGCGGCAGCTGCTGGGCGAACTCGATCGTCTTGGGCACCTTGTAGCGCGCGAGCTTGGACGCACAGAACGCCCGCAGCTCGTCCGCGGTGGCCGACGAGGCGGCGCGCAGGACGACCGTCGCCACCACCGCTTCGCCCCACTCGGCGTCCGCCCGCGGGTGCACGGCCGCGTCGGCCACCGCCGGGTGCGCCAGCAGCGCCGCCTCCACCTCATCAGGAGCGACGTTCTCCCCGCCGGTGACGATCGTGTCCGCCTTCCGGCCCAGGATCTCGAGTCGGCCGCGGTCGTCGAACCGCCCCAGATCGCCGGTGTGCAGCCAACCGCGCTCGTCCGCGGCGGCGGCCGAGACGATTTGTCCGCGCACCAACAGCTCCCCGTCGGCGACCCGGACCTCGACTCCCGGCAGGGGCCAGCCGAAGGTAGCGATCTGCGAGCACGCCTCGGTCATCCCGTAGGTTGGCGCCACGGGGACACCGGCGTCCCGCGCCCGTGCCAGCAGCGGCACCGGGATTGGCCCGCCGCCGAGCAGCGCCCAGCGCAGTGTGGGAGGCCGGCACAGGCCCGCATCCAGCAGCCGCGCCAACATCGTTGGGACCAGGGAGACCAGCGTGATCCGGCGGGCAGGGTCCATCAGCTCCGCCAGCACCGCCTCCGTGTCGAAGCTGCGGTGCAGCACCGCGGTGGTGGAGTAGATCGCGCTGCGAATCGGGATCGACAGCCCGCCCACGTGCACGAGTGGCATCGGGCACAGCCACCGCTCCGCCGGGTCGAGTCCAAGGGCCACCGCCGAGCCGAGCGCGCTGGCCAGGAAGTTGTTGTGGCTGAGCCCGACCGGCTTCGGCGCGGCGGCGGTGCCGGAGGTGTGCAGAACCGCGACCGCCGGGTCCCCGGCGAACCCGTGCGGCGAGCCGATCGGCCCTCCACGCAGCGGCTCAGCGACGACCACGTCAGTGCCGGCCAGCCGCGCCGCCCGCTCCGCCTCCCGGAGTCGCAGGTCGATCGGCACCGCCACTGCGCCCGCGAGCAGACAGCCGTGCAGGGCGATCACAAACTCGTTGCCGGCCGGGAGCGCCAGCGCCACCCGCGACCCCGGCACGACGCCCAGCCGCTCGAGTGCCCCGGCCGCCGAGATCGCCGCGGCGGATAGCTCCGCGTAGGACAGGCTTCGCCCGTGGGCCTCGATCGCAGTCCGGTCCGGCTGCTTGGCGGCTGCCGTGTGGATCCAGAACGACACGCCCAAAACGGTAGTCTCGGCGCGCAGTGTCAGTCACCTGGAAACCTGCGGGCGAGTACGAGGACATCCGCTACGAGCTCGCCACCGGCGCCGACGCCGGCATCGCCAAGATCACGATCGACCGCCCCGAGGTCCGAAACGCGTTCCGGCCCGAGACCGTGGTGGAGCTGATCGACGCGTTCACCAAGGCGCGCGAGGACCTCGACGTCGGCGTGGTGATCCTCACCGGCGAGGGGACGGATGCCTTCTGCTCCGGCGGCGATCAGCGCGTCCGCGGCTCTCGGGGCGGCTACGTCAGCGGCGCCGATCCTGCCCTTGCGGGCGAGCAGAAGGCCGTGGGTCGCTTTCACGTCACCGACCTTCATGTCCAGATCCGCCGGATGCCCAAGCCCGTGGTGGCGATGGTCGCGGGCTACGCGATCGGCGGAGGTCACGTCCTGCACGTGGTCTGCGACCTGACGATCGCGGCCGACAATGCGCGCTTCGGCCAGACCGGCCCGAAGGTGGGGTCGTTCGACGGCGGCTTCGGCGCGACCGTGCTGTCTCGCCTGGTGGGGCCCAAGAAGGCCAAGGAGGTCTGGTTCTTGTGCCGGCAGTACGACGCGCAGCAGGCGCTCGCGATGGGCCTGATCAACGCGGTCGTGCCGCTGGCGGAGCTCGAGGCCGAGACGGTGCGCTGGTGCCGTGAGATGCTGGCCCTGTCGCCGTTCGCGCTGCGGCTGCTGAAGGCGAGCTTCAATGCGGACGAGGACGGGCTAACGGGGATCCAGCAGTTGGCCCACGACGCCAATCTGCTGTTCTACATGAGCGAAGAGGCGCAGGAGGGCCGCAGCGCCTACGTGGAGAAGCGCAAGCCGGACTTCTCGAAGTTCCCTCGGCGCGCGTGAACACCCCAGCGCTCACCAGCTCGAGCGGGCTTCGCATCTGGCTGATGGCAGCCCGGGTGCGAACGCTGCCGGCGGCGATCGCCCCGGTGCTGGTCGGGACGGCACTGGCCGGCTTCGCGCACGTGTTTCATCCACTGCGGTTTCTGGCGGCACTGATCGGCGCGATCTTCATCCAGATCGGCACAAATTTGTCCAATGACTACTCCGACGCCCGCCGCGGCGCGGACGCCGAGGACCGGCTGGGGCCGGTGCGGGTGACTGCCGGCGGGCTCGTCCCGCCGCGCCAGGTGCTGATCGCGACGTACATCACGTTCGGCGTGGCGGTGCTGGCCGGGATTTACCTGATCGCCGTGGCCGGCTGGCAGCTGCTGCTGGTGGGCGCCGCCTCGATCCTGGCCGGGGTGCTGTACACGGGCGGTCCGCGGCCCTACGGCTACGAGGGCCTCGGCGAGCTGTTCGTGTTCCTGTTCTTCGGGATTGTCGCGGTGGCCGGGTCGTTCTTCGTCCAGGTCGAGCATCTGGATTGGGAGGCGTTTGCCCTGGCGGTGCCTGTGGGTCTGCTGGCGGCGGCGATCCTGGTGGTCAACAACTTCCGCGACATCGATACCGACCGGCGGGCCGGCAAGCGCACGCTGGCGGTCAGGCTGGGGCGCAACCACACCCGCGATCTGTACGCGGCGATGGTGTACGGCGCCTATCTGCTGACCCCGATCACGTGGCTGTTCGGGCCCCTGCGGCCGTGGGTATTGCTGCCGTGGCTGACGCTGCCGTTGGCGGCACCGCTGACTCGGATCGTGCGCAACCGGAGCGATGGGCCGTCGCTCAATCAGGCGCTGGCCCAGACCGGCATGCTCCAGCTCGCGTTCTGCATGCTGCTGTCGGCCGGGTTGCTGCTGAGCCGGTGAAGCTCGAGCTCGAGTTGATAAAGGCGCGCTTGCGCGCGCCCGTGGTTTCGTCGCGGCAGTCGCTGCGGACTCGCACCCTGATTCTCGCGCGGCTCGACGCCGCGGATGGGTTCGTGGGGCTCGGCGAGGCCGCCCCGCTGCCCGGCTACGACGGGGTGCGGGTCGACGACGTGCTGGCCGCGCTGCGTGATTGTGGTCCGGTGCTGTCCGATTCCGACGGCGCACCCCGTGACGAGCTGCTCGCGGCCTGCGCTCGGGTCGCCGTGCTGCCACAGGCGATCGCGGCAATCGATGTCGCCCTCTGGGATCTGGCCGGAAGACGAGCTGGGGAGCCGGTGTGGCAGCTCCTCGGAGCCGCGGCCGATGACCCGGTCGCGGTCAACGGCACGATCGCTTCGGCCGACCGGGCCGGCGCCGCCGCCGAAGCCGCGGCGCTCCGGCAGCGGGGCTTCCAGTGCCTGAAGGCCAAGGTCGGGCTCGGCGATGACGCCGGTCGTCTGGCGGCGATCCGGGCGGCGGCGGGGCCGGAAGCCGAGCTGCGAGTGGACGCCAATGGCAGCTGGTCGGTCGAGGAGGCGCTGGCAGCCCTGCCGGCGCTGGCACCCGTGGGCATCGAGCTCTGCGAGGAGCCCGTCACCGGCCTGGACGCCACCGTGCGGGTGTCGGCCGGCTCGCCGGTCCCGATCGCGATCGACGAGACCGCGGCGCTGCCGGGTGCGCTCGACGAGCGACTGTGCGACGGCGTCTCGCTCAAGCTGTCCCGGTGCGGCGGAATCTCGGGGCTGATCGAGACCGCGCGCCGCGCGCGCGCCGCGGGCTACGAGGTGTACTTGAGCTCGACCTGGGATGGGCCCCTGGGGATCGCCGCCGCGCTGCACGCCGCCGCCGTCGTGCGTCCCGACCGGCCCAGCGGACTGGCGACGCTGGCGATGTTCGAGGGGCGTCAGGATCCGCTGCCCGCCGCCGGCGGACAGCTCGCGATCCCGGGTGGCGCCGGGCTGGGCGAAGCGCTGCTGGCCTGGTATCGCTGAGCGCCGGCGCCCGCGTTCACAGGACGCGGCCGACCGCCTCCGGGTTCTCCAGGTGGACAGCATGGCCGGCCCCGGGGACCACCGCCAGCCGCACGTCGTCGATCGCCACGGCCATCCGGCGCGCGATTGCGGTGAATTTCTGGTCGCGCTCGCCGGCGATCAGCGTCACCGGCATGGCTAGCTCACCCAGCCGATCCCACACGGGCGGCAGCGCGCCCGCGCCCAGAGCTCGCAGGGCGCGACCCAACCCCGCGGTCGTGTTGCGCAGCCGGTCGGCACGGGCTCGGTTCTGGACGGCGGGCGGTTGCCCGGCCAGCACGGGCGTGTCCTGTGCCCAGCGGCCGGCAAACTCCTCGATGCTCGACCGCTCGATCTCCCCGGCCAGCTGCTCGTCTGCCGCCGCTCGGGCAGCACGCTCGCGCGGATCGTCGAGGCCGGGACTGGCGCCGATCAGCACCAGACGCTGGACTCGAGCTGGCTCGCGCAGTGCCAGGTGGAGCGCAATCCGGCCTCCCATCGAGTAGCCGGCGAGCGAGAAGGGCCCCTCGGTGAGCGCCTCGATGTCGGCGAGCACATCGGCGAGGGTGATCGGCTCGACCCCGGTGGCCGCGCCATGCCCACGGATGTCGGGGGCGAGCGACCGATAGCGTTCCCCCAGCGCCGCCACCACCGGATCCCAGCTGGCGCCGGTGTGGGTGAAACCGTGGAGCAGGATCACGGCAGGAGTCATCTCAGCCACAGGATCATGACCGCGACAGACACTTATCTGCTGCTCCGAGCGTTCTGCGACGAGCTCGGCCGCTGCGGGCTCGAGCACGCCTGCACCTCGCCGGGATCACGCAGCGCGCCGCTGGTGCTCTCGCTGGTGCGCGAGTCACGCATCCGGTGCTGGTCGCACATCGACGAGCGCTGCGCGGGGTTCTTCGCGCTCGGCGCCGCCAAGGCGTCGGGACGGCCGGTGGCGGTGAGCTGTACGTCCGGCACCGCCGCGGCCAACCTGACGCCGGCCGTGATCGAGGCCCAGCAGGCGCGCGTGCCGCTGCTCGTGCTCACCGCCGATCGGCCTCCGGAGCTCCGCGACGTGGGCGCCGGACAGACGATCGACCAGCTCAAGCTGTACGGAGGCGCGGTCAAGTGGTTCGTGGAGGTCGGTGTCCACGAGGCCACGCCCGAGACGATGCGCTGGATCCGGGCGCTGGCTTGCCGTGCCTACTGGACCGCGCTCGGCGGCGCCTCGGGCCCCGTGCACCTCAACTTCCCGTTTCGGGAACCGTTGGTGTTGTCCGAGCGGCTGCCCGATGCAGAGGGAGGGCGTTCCGATGGTCAGCCCTGGGTGACGCGCACCGGGCCCGAGCCCGCGGCCGCCACCGAGCTACCCAGCCTGCCGGCTCGCGGGGTGATCGTCGCTGGACGCCATGAGCGCGGCCCCGAGCTCGGCCACGCAGCAGCCCGGTTCGCCGAGCGGGCGGGGTATCCGCTGCTGGCCGATCCCCTGTCGGGCGCCCGCCACGGACCCGCGGCCGTGTCGCGCTATGACCTGCTGCTGCGCGAACAGCACTTCACCGAGCGGATGCGACCCGAGCTGGTGATCCGCACCGGCGAGCTGCCGACCTCGAAGCCACTGCGCAGTTGGCTGGCCTCGCTGCGGGGCGTGCCCCAGATCGCGCTGGACCCGGAGGGCGCCTGGCAGGACCCCGCGGCCGCGCTCGGCGCCACAATCGCGGCCGACCCGGCGGCGGTGCTGAGCGCGCTGACCCCGGGCGGGCCGAGCGATCCGGATTGGCTGGCCCGCTGGCGCGCCGCCGACGATCAGGCCAGCGACGTAATCGACTCGGTGCTTGGGGACGGGCTCTCCGAGCCTCTGGTGGCCGCGCGCATCGGTGACTGGCTGCCGCGCGAGGCGACGCTGTTCGTGGCCTCGTCAATGCCGGTGCGGGATCTCGAGCTGTTCTCGGGCGCGCATGAGCTGGCACCACGCGTGCTGTCGAATCGCGGCGCCAACGGGATCGACGGGACGGTGTCCTCGGCGTTCGGCGTCGCCGCCGCCCAACCGGGTCCGGTCGTGCTCCTGACCGGCGATGTCGCCCTGCTGCACGACATCGGCGGGTTGCTGGCAGCCCGCCGGCTACGGCTGGAGCTGACGATCGTGCTGCTCAACAACGACGGCGGCGGGATCTTCCACTTCCTGCCGGTGGCGGCCGAGAGCGACGTGTTCGGAGAGCACGTGGCGACGCCGCACGGCGTCGACTTCGGACGAGCCGCGGCGCTGTATGGACTGGCGTACGAGCGGCCCGCCACGCCGGACGCGCTGCGGGCCGCGGTTACGAGCGCGCTCGGCGCCGGGCGCACCACGATCGTCGAGGTCCGAACCGATCGCGAGCAGAACCTCGAACTTCATCGCCGCATCGCGGCGGAGGTCAACCGGCCAGCAGCGGCAACAGAGCCTGGAGCTTGACCTCCGATTCGGCCAGCTCGGCGACCGGATCGGAATCCCGGACGATCCCGCAGCCGGTGTAGCAGTGGGCCAGGCGGCCGCGCAGCAGCGCACAGCGCAGGGCGACGCAGAACTCCCCGTCGCCGACCGCGTCCGTCCACCCCACCGGTCCGGCGTACCACCCGCGATCGAGGCCCTCGAGCGCAGGAATCAGCTCCAGCGCGCGCTCCCGCGGCTCACCGCCGACGGCCGGTGTCGGATGCAGGGCACCGGCCAGCGCGATGGCTCCGATCGGCGAAGCCAGCTGAGCCCGGATCGGCGCGCCCAGATGCTGGATGTTGGCCACGCGCACGAGCGCCGGCTCGGGGGCAGCTGTGACCCACACCGAGTGTGGTGTCAGGGCCCGCACGATCCGGCGCGCGACGATCGCGTTCTCCTCGCGGTCCTTGTCGCTGCGCAGCAGGCGCTCGCCCAGATGATCGTCGACCGCCGGGTCCGCGCTGCGGCCGATTGAGCCGGCCAGCGCCACGGTGCTCGCCCGCTGCCCCTCGCGGCGCACCAGCAGCTCGGGGCTGGCCGCGACGAAGGTCGCTTCGCCGCGCCCGACGGCGAACACGTAGCAGCTCGGAAACGCCTCCCGGAGCAGCCCGACGATGGCCGCGGGGTCGTGCTCCAGCGGCGCGTGAATCTCGACCTCGCGAGCCAGCACCACCTTCTGGATCTGCCCGGCCCGGATCCGCTGCACGGCTCGGTCGACGGCCTCCTCGTAATGCGAGGGCGGCATCGTGCTGAGCACCTCATAGGTTCCCGCCGGGGCGGGATCGAGCAGTGGCAACGGCGTCTGGCGCAGCGATCCGAGCCGGCCCCAGGCGCGCGCCTGGAGGTCGTCGGCGGTGTCGTCGGGGGCAACCTCCAGATTCAGCGAGATCCAGCAGCGGTCGGTTTCCCGCGCCAGCGACAGCTCGGGCACGTGCAGCGAGGACGGGGCGTATCCCGACCATCGCGGCGACCCTCCGCCATCGGCGGCGAACGCGAAGCCGCCAAGGGCGACCAGGCCCGACCCCGCCGGACCATCGGATGAGTCGGCCAGCGCCCGTGCGGTCAGCGAGCGCCATTCCCGCTCGAGCTCGGCGAAGCGGTCCGGGCCGGTGGCCTCGAGTCCACGCAAGCAGCCGAGCGCCGCCAATGCCCAGCCGCGGCGGTCGGGCTGCTCCAGGCAGAACCACGGCTCTCCCGGCTGCCGCGAGGCGGCCACGACGGCGGTCGGATCGGAGGCACGGTCGCAACGCCCCGTGACGCTCACGATCACGGTCCGGCCGGTGGCCCGAGCGCGGCGCAGACCGGCATCGAGCCGCCGCACCAGTCGCCCGCGCGTGTCGGCGTCCAGCCAATCGGCCGTCGGGGCGGTCCCGGTGGCGGCCGCGCTCATGCGAGTTAGGCTAGATGATCGATTCGAAATTGCTCGTCCCGGATGCGTCCGGGATCAATCATCCCGCTGGGCCGTGAGCACCCGGTCCAGAGCCCGATCCAGGCTCTCGTGGACGTGGTTCTGGAGCCACAGCGCGCGGAACATGTGGTCGCGCGAGGGGATTTGCTCGATCGCCAGGTTGGGCCAACGATCGAGCCGATCGATGAATCCTTGGCGCACGAGCTGATCATGCAGGACCTCGCTCTGGGAGAGCAGCAGCAACGCCTCAGTGCCCTGATCACGGAGCCGGTCGAGTGCCTGCTCGATCCGCTCACGCTGGCCGTCCTCCACCGAGCGCCGCGACAGCGACCTGAGCGGGCGCGGGCCCATGTTCCGTACTGCGCTCTTGACCCGCTCGGCGGGCACATCGCGCCGGAGCACTCGCTTCCAGGCGTGGGTTCTGAACGCGGTCAGGAGCACCCGAGGCTCGCGCTCCTCCACGAGCGCTTCGCTCCAGTAGAACGAGTACAGATTGATCATCAGGATGCCGGCGATTCGCGGGTCGGCGAGCGCCGCATGCAGGGATGTATAGGCGCCCGAGCACAGACCGCCCAGGACGAATCGATCGGGAAGCCCACGCGCGGCCAGCTGATCGAGCACCGCAAGCGTCTGCTCGGTCACCTCGTCGGCATACAACGCCGTCAGCGACACCAGACCCCGTTCGTCGCCCTCGCCTTCGCCGATGCCGTGGACATCCAGTCGCAGGGTGGGCACACCTCGAGCTGCCCAGCGCCGCCCGACCTCGACCCAGATCCGGTTCGGACCGATATGCGACAGTGCCCCGGCGTTGAGGAGCAGCCCGCAGACCTCGGCTCGCGGGCCGTCGCGCGGCTCGGTCAGCACGCCGAACAGGCGCCCGCCGTCACCGTCGAAATACAGGGGTGTCTCGCGAATGGGACTCGTCCCCCACGTCAACCCCAGCGATGCCCGCTCGAGCGAGGGGGTGCGGGGCTGGCCGGCCGGCTCGCCCGGCGGCCGCAGATCCAGCCAGTCGACGCTGGCGGCGATCGTCTGCACCGGGGTGCGCGCTTCCTGGGGATGAGCCATCAGCTCCTGGTAGTCCCGGCCCTCCCCGACCGTCACCTCGGCGCCTGAGGCTTCGAGCGCGTCACGAAGCCGCGTGTCTACGTCCAGCCCATCGCGTCCGAGCAACAGGGCGCGCCGGTCGGTGCTCGGGGGCAGCTCGAGCTCTGAGACCTTGAACGCCCGGATCTGCTCGGCGGTGTCGCGATCGAGTAGAAAGCCGATCATCTCCACCGCCCCATCGCAATCGGGGTTTGGGCGGGTGTCGTCCGGATGCCGTGCCGCGATCATGCTGGCGTAGGCCCGGAGCTCGTGCAGCAGCTTGCGGCCGGTGCCAGGCACCGCCCACAGGATCAGGTCGTCGATCGGTGCGCCCGCCGCCACAGCCTGGTAGACCACGATGCCACCGAGCCCGATACCGACCGCCGTGACCCGAGCCGTCCCGGTTCGCTCCCTCAGCCAGCTCGCCCCCTCGCCGACCGCCTTGGTCCAAGCCGCCAGCCGGCCCGGATCGCTGGGAGCGCCGGCGCTGTCACCGGTGCCCGGCAGGTCGATCCTGGCCGCGGGATAGCCGCCCTCCGCCAAGCCCCCGGCCCAGCGCAGGCGACTGCGATGCGAGCACATCTCATCCCAGCCGAAGGGTGGACAGATCAGCACGGAGTTGTCCTTGCCGGGCCCAGCGGGAGGCAGGTGCAGGAAGGCGAGCACGGGCTCCGGTTCCAAGGCCAGGCACACCGCCTCGGCCCTGATCGACGTTCCCGGGAGCGGCTCAACAGCCACTGTCACCGGTCGTCCTCCGGCGTCAGCGACAGCCGACCGCTGAGGTTTGCCGCGGCGATCGTCACCCGCGGCGGCTCAGCGCCGTCGGCGACTCGTGCCAGCTCGAGCTCGCGGCGCTTGCCCGGCTCGAGACAGAACGCATCGTCCTGCGGCCGGAATCCGGGAGCGGAGATACGCACCCCGTAGACCAAGCGCCGGGCTTCCAGTGCCAGCGTGGTCGTGTCCGGGTCGGCCGGCGTGAGCGTGGCGGTCAGCCCCAGCCGCTCAGCCGACTCCCGCGCTTTCGGCCGACCCACCGGAAACCGGAATGACCTGCGAAAGCGGCCTGCTTGCCCCTAGTTCGGGTGTCTCCAAACTCAAAATGATCAGATCCTGCGCCGGAGGGCCGAAGCGGTATGCCCATGCCGCATCGACAAATCGCCCAAGTAGCCGTTCGAGATTATCGCTGAGCGCGGCGTGGGCTGGCAAGTGAAATTCGTGCACAACCTCGCCCGCGGGAACCTCCAGCCCGCGATACAGAGCGACGCGGAGGTTGGCCGACAGCGGCTCGGGCCGGTCGTTGGCGACGTGCACCGAGATCCCGTCGAGCCCCTCGTCGACGCTCCACACCGCAACCGGCGCCAGTGCCCGGCGCAGATGGTGATACGCGACCTTCGGCTCGCCCCGATCATCCAGCACCCCCCACCCAGCCCCGGTGGCCAGGTCCGTGAGCCACAGCACCAGTCCGCCTCCACACGGCGACTCCGGCCGGCGCCACTCGCCGAACACCTCCGCCATCAGCTCGCCGGTCACGGTCGCCGACAGCTCCAGATACCGCTCCGGATCGCTCCAGCGCAGTGCCACAGGGTCGAGCTCGAACAGCTGCGCCAGATAGTGGTCGCGCACGTCCTCGAAGTCCCAGCCGGCCCCGGCGTCGCGTGGCACCCCCCGCTTCCAACGCGGGCTGGTGACGCTCACGGCGTCCGCTTCGTCGAGGTCGGGCACGTTGGAGAAGGCCAGGCACTCGGCGGCGAAGCGCACACCGGACCGGCGCACGTCCTCCAGCCCACGCAGATAGGCGCCGACCCCGTAGTAATGGGCGACGCCGGTCCCGGGCCGAAACGGCAAGTCCCCTCCCCAGGGCGTCGAGGGCAGGTATGCCGCGTCGATCTTCGCCTCGTCGACCAAGGTGGGCAGCAACTCGCCGAACAGTGGTCCAACTGCCAGCGCGGGATCCAGACCCAGCATCGCAACCTGCTGAGCGACCTCGCTGCCGCCGCACAGTACTGCCAGGCTCGGACGACCCCCGAGGCGGGCCAGCACATCGCGCGCCTCCCGCTCCACCGCGTTCATGAACTGCGGATCCTGCTCGGGGTAGTCGAGGTTGGCGAACATGAAGTCCTGCCACACCAGAATCCCGAGCTCGTCGCACAGGTCGTAGAACAGGTCGCTCTCGTAGCAGCCCGTGCCCGGGACGCGGAGCATGTTCATGCCGGCTCGCGCGGCGGCGCCGAGCACGTGTCGGAGCGTGGCCTCGATCGGCGCGGGGCCGCGCCAGATCGGGCGGCGTCCACACCGCCCCTCGGGCAAACAGATCGAGGCCATTGACATTTAACCGGATTCCGTTGGATCGAACCTGCTTCCCGCAGTGCAGGGTTCGGAAACCGACCCGGCCCAGATCAATCTCGATCTCGCGGCCGGTCACCGTGATGCGCATCCCGGCGGCGTACAGCTCGGGCGTCCCGTGGGTGTGTGGCCACCACGGGCGGACGCCGGGCACGGTCAGCTCACCCGCAACCAGCTGCCCATCGGCGCGTGAGCTGAGCGAGAGCTCGGTCCGGTGCAGCCGATCGCCGTCACGCAGCTCCAGCGCCGCGCTATCGGGTGCGCCCGCATTCCCGGGTATGCTCAGCCGCGCCCGTAACGCGAGCACGCCGTCGGAGCCAGCGAGGCGCGGGCGCAACTCGACGCGGTCGAGCAGCACATCGCGGCGCCGTTCGAGCCGCACCGGAGCCCCAGGGACCGATCGCTGGCGGACCCGGCGCGAACCCCGGCGCGCGGCCGAGAAGCATGGTGCGGAAGAAGCGCAGATTCCCGTCCGCCACCAGCCGCGTGCGCCACCGGGCGCGCGGGCGCCTGCGATCGTGCCAGCAGCGGCGCCAAGGCGCGAAACACGATCACGAGCTCGTTGCGGTCCCGCAGCCGGCCGCCCACATCGAGCTCATGCGTGGCGAACATCGAGTCGCTGGCCAGCACCCGCTCCCCGTTCAGATACACCTCGGACACGGTCGCGAGCCCGTCCAGCGCCAGCACGGCCCGCTCCGAGTCCTGCACCGGGGCCGCCTCAAAGCGGGTGCGAAACCACCAGTCGCGGCGATCAAGATCCTCACGTCTCGCCCACCGACGCCGCCACCGTGCCGGGCACGACGGCGGCCTGCCATCCGAGTTCCGGCAGCGAATCCGGAGCCTGGTGCGCGCCGGGCGCGCTCGAGGCAAGCTCCCAGCCCGCGGACAGCTCGCGGATCTCGTATCCGCTTGGCGCGACGCGGCGCACGAGGTCAGCCCGCTCGGGCGCCGCCCCTGCGAGCGCGCCGATCGCGCGTGTCCACGCGTCGGCCATTGACTGGATCAGCGGACCGGAATCGAACGCGCGCCTGCGGGCGAGTCGGAACGACATGCGCCTTGCAGCCGTCGACGATCTCCCCCATCGCGTCCACCGCCACGGCGGCCTGGGCCCCGAACAGCCACCGGGCGTGGGAAGCCAGAATCTCGAATGCCGAGCCGGCCATGCGCACCGTCGCGAACGCGTACGCGTGGTAGTCCTCGAGGCCGCGCTCGAGCAGCGCCGGGAGCTCGCGCTCCAACGCTTCGCCAAATCGCGTGAACGGATTCAGCTCCGGGCGCCGGTCCAGGTGTCGGCGCAGCAATTCGCGGGCAGCCTCCCGCAGCTCCTCTCCGTGGAGCCGGGGGCCGGCGTCGAAGCGCGCCAGCTCCGCGTAGGGTGGCAGCACGTCGTCGGAGAACTCGCCGATGCGGAACACCCCGCGATAGTCCTCGCCATGGAGCTCGAACAAGCCGGCGCTGTGGAAATAGCGGAGCGTTTCGGCGTCGGGGTCGATGGCGTCGGCCGCCACCGAGGTCTTGACGTGCTCGGCGCGATAGCTGGTCGACTCGGTGTCGGGCAGGTACCAGGAATCGAGCTCGACGATGATCGTCCGGCCGCACTCGATTTGCTCGGCGATCTGCAGCGGCAGCGGGCGGTACGGCTGCATCTCGTGGATGTCGACTCCGAACAGCAGCTCGAGGTCCTCGGCCGGCGGCTTGAAGAACGTCCACTGGTCGCCCTCGAAATCCATCCGAACCAGATGTCCGAACGCCGCCAGCGGCTCGCATTCGCACGCGTGCAGCAGCTCGATGATGATGTCCGTGTAGCAATTGGTCTCCGTATACGTGCGTCCCTCGCCGTGCAGCATGTGCGGTGAGTAGGTAGCTGGGTCCTTCCCGGACAGGCTCCGCAGACCGCGTACGGTGGCGGGGCTCATCCGCGCCACAGCTCCGCCCGCACCGCCGCCGGCCACTGCTCGGGATCGAGTCCGTGCGTACGCAACAGGGCCAGCACGATCCGCTCGTGGCCGAACCCCAGACACGCGGTGTGGGCCACCTCGCCGTCGGCCAGCTCGATCCCGAAGCTGGTCCCGAAGTGGTCCTGATGGTGGTTGAAGGACGCCAGCGCCGTCGGCTCCGGGCCGGCGATCTGCACCAGCAGCTCGAGCTTCAGCTTCTGTGAGGACTGCATCTGCGCCAGCATCCGCCCGCGACGACCGAAGAACGGGTCGGTGGCCGTGTCCAATTGCGCGTCGAGGCCGAGCGCCCGCAGCAGCTCGTGGCCGCGCTGGGCCCACTCGTCGCGCCATTCGAGCACCACCTCCGGCTCGCCGATCCTGACCAGCTCGTGCTGGTGGAACATCTGCCGGCGGGCGGGATCGTGCGAGGGCTCGTGCCGGAACACCCAGGAGCCGCCGGCGTCGATGAACACCCCGCCGCGCGGCAACCGGCCGCGAGCGGCAATCGCCGGATATACGGGGTAGCACGCGGCTGGCATCAGCGCCACGTCGGTCATCTCCTGGAACATGCTCCAGTCCTGGTGGACGCTCGCGCTCTGGGCCAGGTTCGCTGCCCGGCCCTCGTCCCCTGCGAACGAGAACACGGTTCCGGCCAGGTGGGGGAACGAGTTCAGGTAACCGCTGTCCTCGAGCTGGCGACGTGGCAGCAGAGGCGGAAACTGAAGCCGCTCCGCCCCCCGCGCCGCCGCCTCGGAATTCAGCCGCTCATCAAGACGCCGGCGTACCCCCTCGAACGTGGCGCTGTGTCCGTACAACCCCGGCACGCCCGTGTCGATCAATAGCCCGCCGGCCAACAGCTCGTCCCGGAAGGCAGCCTGATCCGGACTGGCTGGCTGGGCCTCGCCGGACACGTCAGACGTCCTTGGCGATCAGCAGCAGTCCCGCGTCGATGGCGTGAATCCGTTCGTTGGCCACCATCAGGCGCGCGGACAGCGCGTCCCGTACGTGGCGACCGACGCCGAACGGGGAGTCGTTCTTGTAGGCGGCGATGCCGATCACCTCGAGCACCCCCATGCAGACTCGGGGTGCTTGCTCGGAGGCCGCCAGCTTGAGGTTGTTGAAGCGCAGCACCGAGGCCATCGTGTTCAGCCGATCCCGGTCGGGCTCGGTGCTCCACTCCTGGAACTGATGCAGCGCGGACTCGACTTCGGCGCGCAGCATCGACAGCTCGCTCATCACGCGGGACAGGCTGTGGGCGGCGGGCACCGGCTCGCCGGGCTTGCGCCGCGCGGCCGCGCGCACGAAGTTCCGCCCCCGCTCGAACGCGTCGGTGGCGATGCCGAGCCACACGAACGACCACAGGACGTGCGACAGCGGCACCAGCGACTCGTTCATCACGGTCGAGAACGGCGCGGTCAGCACTTGGCCGGCTTCAAACTTGGCGCGCACCACGAACCCGGGCGAGCAGGTCCCGCGCATGCCGATCGTGTCCCACGTCCCGGCCGGCTCGAGCTCCGTCTCGGCGGCGTGGCTCAGCACCAGCACCTGGTCGCCGGGCTCGGCATCCGGACCGCGACGCAAGGTGCTCAGCAGGTCGTCGCAGTGAGCGCCGTAGCTGACCGTCGGCGCCTGCTTCTCGAACCCCAGCCCGCCGTCCGGCGCTGGCGTGACGGCCGCGATCGAGCGACCCATGTCTCCGCCGGTGCCCACCTCGGATGTGACCGATGCGATCAGACGCTGCTCGCTGTAGGTGTCGCGCAGATAGGTCTCGAACCACGACCCAGGCTCGAGATGGCGGACGATCGTCCCGACCTGGATCTGATGCATGGCGAACACCATCGCCGTCGAGGCGCAGCGCCGTCCGAGCTCGAAGCACCCCCGGGCGATCGCGTCGAGCGTGACGCCGGCGCCCCCCAGCGGCTCGGGCACCAACGCCGACAGCGCCTGCGCGTCTCGCAGCGCGTCGATCGCCTCGCGAGGAAAGCGGGCGTCGCGATCGACCTCGTCGGCGTGCGCGGCGGCGACCTCGTCTGCGATGCGCCTGACCTCGGCGGTGAACGCCTGGTCGCGATCGACCGTGGCGGTCATGCCGCCTCGGCCTGCAGCTCCCCGATCGCGGCGGCGATCCCTGCGACACTCTCGAACACGCTGCGCTTGAGCATCCGGTCCGGAAATTCGATGTCGAACGCGTCCTCGAGCGCAAGCATCACGTTCACGCTCGCATGCGAGCTCATGCCGGCCGCGAACAGATCGGCGCCGTCGGCCAGCGCGTCGACGTCCACGGGCAGCCGAGCGTGCTCGCGCAGGACGTTCCGGATATCTGCGTTGACGGTCTCGCTCATTGCCGCGAGTGGAGCTCGGCCGACACTATTGCGAGCGCGGCGGACGGCTGCTGGGCGACGGTCACGGTCAGCGCCCGTACTCCCCGGCGCCGGGCCAGGGCCTGCGCCTCTCCGGTCAGCTCGAGCGACAGCCCGCCGTCAACGGCCCGAGTGACCGAGATCGACTTCCAGGGCACCGGCTGCTCGTCGCGCCCGAGCGCCTTCAGCACGGCCTCCTTGGCGGCGAACCGGCCGGCCAGCAGCCGCGGGCTGCCGTGACAGTCTCGCCGCTCCCGATCGGTATAGACACGCTCGAGGTACCGTCGATCATGCGCACGCAGCGCCTCCCTCACCTCGTCCGTGCCCACGAGGTCGATGCCCACTCTCATCGCCACCGACCAGATCGTAGCTTGAGCTCAGGCTGTGGAGCGGGCGACGTAGTGCAGGCAGGGACCCGGGGCCGGAGCTCCCGGCGCCACCGGCGTGCCGTCCTCGTCAAGACATTCCACCAGCTCGAGGCCGCGCTCCGCCAGCTGCCGAGCCTGGTCGTCGCGCCGGATGTAGTAATGCAGGAGACCGAAGTCGTGCGCCTGGTCGTTGACGATCGCATGGTCCGCCGCCCGCTGCTGAAGCGGCGCCAGCCGCCGGCGGTTGCGCATCCGGCGGGGCATGCGCAGCGTCCAGGCGACGATCTCGTCCGGCGGCCTCGAGATCGCCCGGCTGACCAGGTGCCGCGCGCGCGACCGTCGAGGTCCCGCAGCCGTGAGCCGGTCGATGTAGTCGAGGTTGTGCGAGGAGAAGATCAGCACGCCGCCGGGTCCGAGCAGGCCGCGGAGCGCGGCCAGCACCCGCCCTCGCTGGTCGTGGTCGAACACGTCGAGCACGTTGTCCATCGCCAGCACGGCGTCGAATGGGCCCTCGACCGCCGCTTCCGGAGCAGCCAGGTCGCCGAGCACGACCCGGGCGCGCGGATATCTGGAGCGGCAGTAGGCCACCATCGCCGGCGAGATGTCGAATCCGTGCACTTCGCCGTCAAGCGCTACCAGGTAGCCGAGGATCCGGCCGGCCCCGCAGCCCGCCTCCAGCACGCGCCGGGCGAGCGCGTCGCGGTAGCGCGTCAGGATCACCACTTCCACGGGCAGCAGCCTGCGGTTGGCGTAGCACCGGACGTTGTCCGACGAGCGCCACAGCTCCGAGTTGATCAGGACCTGCTCGCCCCCGGCCGCGTCCATCTGGCTGTCAGGTCTAGGTTTCGCCGCGCCCGCGCGAGATTGCGATCTCGCCGGTGCGGGCCATCTCGATCAGCCCGAACGGCCGCACCAGCCGCTCGAACGCGTCGACCTTATCGCACGTGCCGGTCACCTCGGCCACGACCGAGCGCTTGGTCACGTCGACGATCTTGGCCCGGAAGATCTCGCAGATCTGCATCACCTCGGCCCGGCTGGCACCGTCGGCTGACACCTTGAACAGGGCCAGCTCGCGGGCCAGCGTCTCCTCGGGCTCGAGATCGCGGATCTTGAGCACGTTGACCAGCTTGTGTAGCTGCTTGGTGACCTGGTCGATCGGGTGTACCGCTCCGTCGAGCGTGAGCGTGATGCGGGACAAGGTCTCGTCGTCGGTCGGCCCCACCGCCAGCGTGTCGATGTTGAACCCCCGGCGCGCGAACAGTCCCGAGATGCGAGTCAGAACGCCGGGCTTGTTCTCGACCAGGATCGAGAGGATGTGCTTGCGGCCGGTGCGCTGACCGGCGACCGCCTCGAGCTCATCGAGCGACAGGACTTCCTTGGTGGCTGGTTCGCCCATCAGTGATCCCACCTCAACCGACCATGTCCCTGGCCGGCTGGCCGGCCGGAATCATCGGGTAGGTGTTCTCCTCCCGCGTGACCCGCACGTCGGCCAGTACCGGGCCCTCGGTCTGCAGCGCCGTTTTCATGTCCTCCACCAGCGTCGCCTTGTCCGACAGCCGCATCCCGGTGGCGCCGTGAGCTTCCGCGAGCTTGACGAAGTCGGGGTGCTGTCCATCTCGACGTGGCTGTAGCGCTTGTCCCAGAACAGCTCCTGCCACTGCCGGACCATGCCCAAGTAGCCGTTGTTCATGATGAACACCTTGATCGCGATGCCCTCCTGGGCGCAGGTGGCCAGCTCCTGCATGTTCATCTGCACGGAGCCGTCTCCGGCGATGCAGACCACGGTCTGGTCGGGACAGCCGACCTTGGCCCCCATCGCGGCCGGCAGCCCAAAGCCCATCGTCCCGAGGCCGCCGGAGTTGATCCAGCGCCGCGGGGCGGCGAAGTGGAAGTACTGCGCGGCCCACATCTGGTGCTGACCGACGTCGCTGGTGACGATCGCATCGCCGCCGGTCGCCTCGTACAGCGCCTGGATCATGAACTGCGGCTTGATCTCGGAGTCCTCCGAGTCCGCGTAGCCCAGCGGATAGCGCTCCTGCCAGGAGTGGATCCGGGACCACCACTCCTCGAGCCGGTTCGGGTCGGCCTCCAGCGCGCGGTACTCCGCGGTCAGGCGCGGGACGATGTTCTTGGCATCGCCCACGATCGGGATGTGCGCGGGGACGTTCTTGGAGATCTCGGCCGGGTCGATGTCGATGTGGATGAACTTCGCCCGCGGAGCGAACTCCGACAGCTTGCCCGTGATCCGATCGTCGAACCGAGCGCCGATGGCGACAATCAGGTCGGCCTCATCCATCGCATAGTTGGCGGCTCGCGTCCCGTGCATTCCGAGCATCCCGAGCCACTGCTCGTGCGGCGCCGGGAACCCACCCAGCCCCATCACCGTGCAGGTGACCGGGAGCCTGTCCACGGTCGCGAGCTCGGTCAGCTCCGCGGCGGCGTTGGCGTTGATCACGCCGCCTCCGGCGTAGATCACCGGCCGCCGGGCGTTGGCCAGCGCCTTTGCGGCCAGGCGGATCTGCTTCTGGTTGCCGTCCGTGGTGGGCTGGTAGCCGGGCAGGTGCACGTCGGTCACCGGCTCGTACGGGATGTCGGCGCGGCTCAGGTCCTGAGGGATGTCGACGACCACTGGTCCAGGCCGTCCGGTACGCGCGATGTGGAACGCCTCGTGAATCGAGCGCGGAAGCTCCAGCGGGTGCTGGATCAGGAAGCTGTGCTTGACGATCGGCATCGTGATGCCGATCGTGTCCGCCTCCTGGAAGCCATCGGTCCCCAACAGCTCCGTCCTCACCTGGCCGGTGAGGAACACGACCGGAACCGAGTCCATCATCGCGTCGCAGATCGGCGTCACCAGGTTCGTCGCCCCGGGCCCGCTCGTCCCGAGCGACACGCCCACCCTGCCGGTGGCCTTGGCGTACCCCTCGGCCGCGTGCCCGCCGCCCGCCTCGTGACGCACCAGGATGTGCCGGATGCCGGCGTCGTAGAACGCGTCGTAGGTGGGGAGGTTCGCGCCGCCGGGCAACCCGAATACGACGTCGACACCTTCAGCCTTCAGGCATTCCATCAGAGCGTCGACTGCACGCATGGCGCGTTCCTCCTTTCAATGTGGTCGTGGGCGCTGGTCACGGTCGGTACGCGTCGCTGGCGTGCCGCTCCGCTTCGACCGACACCCATCCGCACAACGGCGCAAAGGCCAGTCTAACAGCGGGTTTCGGAGGCCTCGGGCGCGCGTTTGCGGGGGTCTTACCAGGCGGGCCAGGTCGCGGCCCGCAGCCCCGGTTGATTTGGGGGTTCGGGGCTGGGGACTGTGGGATGGGGAGGCGATCGCGAAGTCGTTGGGGCCTTAGGTGGTGTGTACGCACCTGAGCCCCCGTTCCCGGCGGAGTTAGGCCGCGTGGCCGGGGTTCCGAGTTCGAGACGCGCCCTCGAAGCTCGAACCAGTCCGCGCCACCCACACCGGCGACGACGAGCAGCTCACCCCTGCCAGCTGGCGCCCCGCCGCTCCGCGCCGGCGCCCGGCGTGCCCTGTGCCGGGGGGTGATGTTCGAGTCCCAATTGGTCGTCGGGAGCAGGGCACTTCGGAGTTCGACCATGTATGCGCTGACGCCCCGCACCGCCGCGCCGTGGCCCCTCGACGCCTACGCCATCCGCTCCCGCACGGCCGCCTCCGAGGCGAGCGCGACGTCCGGGAACTCGAGCTCCTCGCCGCAGCTGGTGCAGACGGCATCGTGCAGCTTGATGATCCGGCCGCAGCCGGGGCATTGACGGCGGAGCTCCTGGTTCTCCAACCGGTAGCACAGCGCCGCCAGTAGACCGAAGAACGGGACCAAGGCCGAGATCAGGAACCAGACCCAGAATGAGCTGCCCTTGATCCGGCCTACGATGCCGCCGGCCAGCCCGAAGAAGAACAGGATTACGAGGAGGCCGAGCCCGTCCACGGGCCGCCCCTCACCAGACCAGCGTCTTCAGTGCCCACAGAATGGCGACCACCACCACGATCACCACGGCGGTCCAGAACACCGCCTTGATGATGCCGATCACCACGTAGATGGCCAGTGCGGCCGCCAGGACAAGGATCACGCCAGCCGCGGCCCGCCTCAAGACCGGCGGGCGGGACGGGCGGGTCTCAAGCTCACTTTGCATGCTCATAGCGTACCGCGACCGAGACTCCGGCCGGCCGGAACCGCCCGGACCGCGCGGCCGCTATTCGTACACGCGCTTGAGATGCTCGAACCGGCTGGCCGGATTGGCCGAGCGCGACTCGAACCGCAATCTCGCCAGCCGGTAACGACGCACCGGAACGGCGCCCAGCTCCGGGGAAGCTGGGCGCGGATCGGGGACCATGAACAGCTTGGACGATGGGACGGGTCTGGTCATGGCGAGCATGATTCCGCGCCCGGCTGAACCGCACATTGGCCCTGGGTACAAACTTCGTAAGCCCGGGTGCGCCCCACGGCCGGGCCCGGGGGCGAATCGGGCCGCCCCGGGCCAATGGCGCCGCCGCCGGGCTAATCGGGGCCGCCCCGGGCTAATCGTGCCGCCGCCCGCTGGGCTAATCGTGCCGCCGCCCGGTCCGTTCACGGGCGAGCGCGGCGGCCTCGCCGAGCGCCTCACGCGCGGGAGGTGGGAGGCGGCGCCGAAGGCGCCACACCGCCCCGGAAAACGCCAGATTCGCGACCGTGGCAAAGCCGGCCTCATCGGCGCGCAGCGCCAGGAGCAGATGTGCGATCCGGTCGCCGGAGGGCAGATCCGGATCGGTGACCCGCACGCAGTAACAGTTGACCCGGTGGCCGCCGGGGCGGACCAGTACCGCGCCCGCCTCCCCCACCAGCCACACACCCAGCTCGCCGCGCTCGAGCACTAGCCCGGTGCGGGCCTGTAGGTCGCGGGCGTAGTGGCCGAGGAGGTCGCCGAGCAGGCCGAGTGCGACCCGCTCGGCCGGCGCGGTCGACTCGCCGCGGCGGCGCACGACGTTGGCTCCCCGCGACGCGTACAGCTCAGGGATGATCCACGCGTGGGCGAGCAGCACCAGCGCCACCGGTAGCGTCAGCGGCTTCAGCGTCACCAGCAGCCCCGCGGCCGCGATGAACGGCAGCGTGTGAGCCACGGTGGTGAGCGTCCACACCCGCCCCATTCGGGTCAGGCCCGCCTCGCTGGCGCGACGGCGCCAGTAGACGGTGGCGAGCTCCGGGAGCGCGCCCGACGCCGGGAGCGCCGGGGCGAGGGAGGGAAGTTGGGGATTCGCCACCAACCCTGGCTGAGAGCCACCGCTGCCCGGCATCGACGATCCGCGCCGCCGCCGGCTACCCGCCCGCGATCGGGCGCCGAAGGATCACCAGCCCGGCGTCGAGGGGCAGCTCGCGAACCTGCTCGGCACGGCCCTCGCCCTCGGATACGACCGCGAAGTAGCCGCGCTCCAGCTCCTCCCTGAACGCGACGACAGCGGCCTGGGCGCTGGAAGCGTCCCCGGCCCTCCACTCCGCGAGCGTGGTGTGGCCGGATTGGTCCATCCTGATCAGTCGGGACATCCTCCTCCTCCGTGCGTATAGAGTTCCGATTCCCATCCTACGCCCCCGATTGAGGGAAGGTTTGCGGGCCCCCGTCCGTCTTCCCGTCAAGTTGCCGCTTCTTCGCCCCCCGAAATCGACGCTGGCAGCGCTGGCCGCGGTCGCGGTCCCAGTGCCGCTCCACCTGGTCGGCCTGCACCGCCAGCCGTCAGGCGGCAACACACATCGGGTCGACCAGTCGACCGTTCAGGCCAAGTCGCAGCAGTCCGGGAACCAGGGTCCGCAGACCTCTGGGGGGCAGCCACCCGCGAACGTCCTGGCGCTCGGGCACGTGCGGCCGCAAAGCTCGCAGCCGGCTTCGCCGGCCGGAACGCGCAAGCCTGCCGCCGGCGCGGGGCTGGCCTTTGCGGTCTCCGGTCCGGGCGTGACGCGGGCGCACAAGCGGCATAAGCGTCACAAGCGACCCATGGCACACGCGGCGGGCGACCCCAGCGACACCATCTCGGATTTCAAGTTCACGCCGGCGTCGATCACGATTCACGTCGGGGACACGATCACGTGGACCAACGTCGGGCCGACCGAGCACAGTGCCACGGCCAACAACGGCAGCTTCAACACCGGGATCCTGCAGAAGGGACAGAGCGCCTCGCACACCTTCACCACGGCGGGGACGTTCGCCTACATCTGCTCGATTCACCCGTTCATGCACGGCACGGTCGTCGTCGAGGCGAGCGGCACGTCGCCATCGAGCTCAGGCTCGGGCACCAGCAACACCACATCCGGTTCGACGACCTCCAGCTCGAGCAGCTCGACCCCGACCAGCACGACGAGCACTACCTCCTCGTCGAGCGGCTCGTCGCTGCCGATGACGGGCCTGAATGTCCCGCTGGCCGTGGTCGCGGCGCTAGTACTCGTGGGCGCCGGCGCGGCCCTGCGGCGCCGGGTCAGCTCCGGTCAGTAGTTTGCCGCAACCCGGTTCGCGGAAAATCCCGCTTTAGCCTCGGGGCTTGAACGCCGAAAATGATCCTAGGTAGGGACGGCGAACTTGTAGCTTCAGTGCAACTTTTTTCGCCGGAATCGCGCTATTATTCGAAAATAGGGGTCTAGACGCACCGCGTTACGGCCGACTGATCGTCCGGGGTCGTGCGCACAGGCGGGTGTTGTCCTCCCGACACGGCCACCATCTGGCGGTTTCGAGATCACTCAGCCATTGTCATGACACCACCTCCAGCCGCAAGCCACGCTGCACAGTCGCGCGGAATCGCGCTCAAGCGCGCGTCCCGAGGCATCACCGCCGGGATGCTCGCGAACATGCTGGACGTCCAGGCGTGGACGCGCCTGCGCCTGCTGTTGGACCTATTGGTGCTGTGTTTGGCCTCGAGTGCGGCGGTGTTCGCGTCGAGCTCCGTGGAAGCGGAGGCGGCCAATCGCTGGGTGGCGGCGGCGTTCCCGCTGTTCGTGCTCGGATTGCTGCGATTCCGGCGCAGCCCGGATGAGCGGCTCTCGGGTTCGCTGCTCGACACCAGCGCCCACGTGATCGGAGTCGTGTCCTTGGCGGCCATGCTCAGCATCGCGGCCGACGCGATCCTGGGGGGCACCCACCCGGTGGGCATCTGCCGTGCGGCTGTGGTTGTTCGCCGCGGTGTACCTAGGGCTGTCACGCATCATGCTGGTCTCGATCCGGCGTCAGGCGATGCGCATCGAGGCGCTGGCCACGCCCACGCTGATCGTCGGCGCCGGCGTCGTCGGCGAGCATCTGGTCAAGCGTCTGGCCGGCGAGCCTCGTTACGGCCTGCGGCCGGTGGGATTCCTAGATTCCGATCCGCTGCCGAGGACCGACCGTCCCATGGGGCCCTTCGTACCGGTTCTGGGCGGTCCGGATGACCTGGCAGAGGCGATTGACGAGACCGGCGCGCGTCGCGTGATCCTGGCCTTCTCCAACGAGCCCGACCAGGCTCTGGTGGCTAAGGTCCGGCAGTGCCAGGAGCTAGGCGTCGAGGTCTCGCTGGTCCCACGGCTGTACGAGGCCATCAACGAGCGCGCCACCCTGGACCACGTGGGCGGACTCCCGTTGGTGTCGCTGCGGCCCACCAATCCGCACGGATGGCAGTTCACCGTCAAGCACTTGCTGGATCGCAGCTTTGCCCTGGTGGCGTTGATCGCGATGTCCCCGGTGATGCTGGTGGCGGCGCTCGCGATCCGCTTCACCTCGTCTGGACCGATCCTGTTCCGTCAGCGACGTGTCGGCCGCGACGGCCGAGCGTTCGACCTGCTCAAGTTCCGCACGATGTATGAGCCCAGCCAGGTCGAGGAATTCGACCTGCCGGACGGCATCGCGCCGGGTGGCGTCGAGGGGCGCGACCGGCGCACGGCCGTGGGTCGGTTGCTGCGGGAGACCTCGCTGGATGAGCTGCCCCAGTTCATCAACGTGCTGCGCGGGGAGATGAGCCTCGTGGGTCCGCGGCCGGAGCGGCCCGAGTTCGTGGAGCGCTTCACCGCCGAGATCAGCCGCTACGACGACCGGCACCGCGTCAAGTCCGGCATCACCGGCTGGGCGCAGGTGCACGGGCTCCGTGGTCAGACCTCGATCGCGGACCGCGTCGAGTGGGACAACTGGTACATCCAGAATTGGTCGATCCGGGTCGACCTGCGGATCCTCGCGCTCACGATCGCCGAGATCCTCCGCTTCCGCGGCTGACGATCCGCTACTTCAGCTTGCCGCGCTGACGCTGGGTGCGGACCACCTGAATCGCGCGGGCCAACGCCGGTGCCGGGTCGCTTATCTCGAAGTAGGCGTGGGTGACGTCTCGCCGGGGCCGGGCCACCGCTGCGGCGGCGCGGACGTGGCCGTGCCGTAATTGCCAGCTCAGATGGCTGGCGTCGGCGTCCTCCCAGCGGTATCTGGCGCCGATCCGGGCCCGCCGCGCGATGCGCGGGTTCTCGTCCAGCGCCCATTGGCACCAAAGTTCCGGGAGCGGCACTCCGGCGGAGACGGCCAGCCCCAGCGAGCCATAAACGCGGGGGTTGAAGTCGATCGCGGCCAGGCCCCCATCGTGCGACTCGATCAGTTCGAGCTCGCACAGGCCGACCCAGCCGATCCGCCGCATCAGCTCGTGCACCTTGTCCACCAACCCCGGTGGGGCGTCGATCGTCTCGGAGAAGCACACGTTCCCGGCCTGGGGCGGCCAGGTCCGCACATACCGCGAGACGACGAACCCCAGGAGGTCGTGCTCGGAGCGCATCGCCCCGAACGACAGTACGCGCCCGTCAACCCGGCGCTGGACCAGGCTGGCCCCAAAGCGCTCGGTCGCGCGTGCGACCGCGCCGGCGTCTCGGGCCAGCACGCTGCCCCATCTGCGCAGCACCCCGTCGACGGTCACCACGGTGTGAGTCGGCTTGACCACCACCGGATAGCCGAACTGCTCGGCAGCGGCAACCGCCTCGGCGGCACCGCGGCACACCCGCGTGTCGGGCACGTCTAGGCCGGCCGACGCGGCCTCCTCCACCAGCGAGCGCTTGTCGAGCGCGCGCTGGACCAGCTCGTGGCTGGGCAGACCGAGCCGTACATCCGGCGGCAGCCGGTCTCGGTGGGAAGACACGGCAAACAGCGAGGCATCGGTGGCCGCCAGCAACAGGTCCGGACGACGTTCCCGGACCACCGTTTCCAGCTTGTCGATGAACCCGGTCAGATCCTGGCGCGGATCGGGCGCCAGCCGGCGAGCCGCCGGCAGGCGTGACCACAGACCGGGCGCCGTCCTCGACGTCCCCAGGGCGGTGACGTCGAATCCCACCCCGGGCAGGCTCCGGAGCACGGGAATCACCGCACGCTCCTGAGCGTCAGTGGCGAGGACTCGGCCCCCCATCAGGCCGTCAGACCCTCATATGTGAACTGGGCGGGCGCCACCACCGCGGGCCCATGGTACTGGTGCGGAGGGCGGCAGACGCAGGCTGCGTGCCGCGCGGGAGCGCCATACCGACGGTCCCCCCGGACCGGCGGCAGACCGATCGCCGCTGGGGCTAGCAGAATGGTGCTCGCGACTTGTCTCGGGTGGGCCCCTACATCGCAGCCGACGCGTGGGTCGCCGCATTGCGGCGACTCCGCCGCCGGCGTTCCCTGATCCTCGGCTATCACGGCGTGGCCGACTGCCCGCGCAAGGACGACCTGTTCCTGCTCCAGGTGTCGCCCGGCAAGTTCCGCGCCCAGCTGGAGCTGATCCGGGACGCCGGCTTCGGCTTCGTGACGGTGGCTGAGTTCGTGCGCCGATACAACGGCGGTGAGCCGCCCACCGGCCTGGCGGTGGTCAGCTTCGATGACGCCCTGCGCAACAACCTGACAAGGGCGCTGCCGATCCTGCGCCAGCTATCGATTCCGGCCACCGTGTACGTGCCCACCGGCTGGCTGGGCGGCCAGAGCCCTTGGCTCGGTCCCGGTGGCGACGGCAGGATCCTCACCGCGGGCGAGCTCAGAGAGCTGGCGGCCGCGGGCTGGGAGCTGGGCGCACACACGCTCACCCACGTAGACCTGTCCAAGCTCGACTACGATGGCTGCCGCAAGGAGATCGAGGGGAGTTGCGAGGCGCTGGCGCGCATCGCGGGGGTGCGGGTGCAGACGCTGGCCTATCCGTTCGGTTCCTACGGCCCCGCGGCGATGGCCGCCGCGCGTGACGTCGGGCTGACCGCGGCGGTGACCACCGGGTCCGGTAGCTGGCAGCCCTTCGAGCTAACGCGAGCCATGATCGGGGCGGCGGATCCGTGGCTGATCCTGCTACTCAAGCTCACCGACCGTTATGAGCCGCTGCTGCGGAGTGCTCCGATGCGCGTGACCCGCGACGCAAGCAAGAAATTGCGTGCACGGCTCAGTACTTCGAGCGCTGAAGCCGATGACATCCCTGTCTCCTTGTGACCCGCATCCTGCTCGTGTATCAGCCGGTTGACGGCGGCGTCGCACGCCACGTGGCTGACCTGTGCGATGGGCTGTCGGACGCCGGACATGACGTCGTCCTGTGCGGCCCGGCGATTCCGAGCGCGTCGACCCTGTCTCGCTCGGTGTCGGCGGATGCTCACCACGTCCCGCTCGAGATGTGGCGCGGGATCGATCCACGTGCCGAGCTCACCGCGCTGTCTGAATTCAGCCGGATCGTGCGCGCGCTGAAGCCGGACGTGATCCATGCCCACAGCTCCAAGGCAGGGGCCATCGCCCGGCTGGGCAAGCTCATGCATCCGCGGATCCCGGTGCTGTACACACCGCACGGCTACGCGTTCGCGGGCTTCTTTGAGCGCGAGCTCGAGCGGCGGGCCTACCGCGAGGCCGAGCGGATCATGGCCCGCCTCACGCAGTGTGTGATCGCCGTCTGCGACGCCGAGGCCCAGCTGGCCGCGAGCGTTGGACCGGTGGACCGCATCCAGGTAGTGCACAACGGCATCGAGCCGAACGGAAGCGGGCCCGCTGACCCCTACATCCGCGAGCTTGCGACGCGCGGGCCCGTGGTGTGCACGCTGACGCAGCTGCGGCCCGGCAAGGGAGTCGAGACGCTAATCGACGCTCTCCCGTCAGTCGTCGCGCACCATCCCCGGGCGCAGATCGCGATCGCCGGCGACGGGCCTCTGCGCTCGGACCTGGTGCGGCGAACCCACGAGCTCGGCCTCGGCGACTCGGTGCATTTCCTCGGCGAGCACGGTGACCCGCTGGGTGTGCTGCGCGGCGCTGACGTGTTCCTGATGACATCGTGGGCGGAGGCGTTTCCGTACGTCATCCTGGAGGCGATGTCGATCGGCCTGCCGATCGTCTCGAGCGACGTCGGCGGTGTCTCCGAGGCGATCGAGGACGGAGAGACCGGACTGCTGGTGGGAGTCCGCAACGCGCCGGCCACGGCTCGGGCACTCGACCGGCTGCTCGGCGACGACGGCCTGCGGGCGCGCCTGGGCGACACCGCGCGACACGTGGTCCGCGAGCACTTCACCCGACGGGAGATGGTCGAGGGTGTGGCTCGCATCTACGAAAACCAGCTCGTGCTGCGCTGAGTCGTCGGCGAGCCCGGGCTTGACGCGGGCTCGTCCGATCGAGCCATACATATGTCCACCTGCATCACCGAGGCAGGCCGGACGACCGGACGAGCGCCGAGACAAGGCGTATGCCGCCGATCAAGCTCAGCCGTCTCGTCCTCGTCGTTTTCGCAGCGCTATCCGGACCCGCCACAGCGCTCGCACTCGCGCCGCGCCACTCGACTCGGAGCCAGCATCATTCCCGGCGTCACCATCGACGGCGTACCCACGGCCATTCCGGGCCGACGGCCTACGCCGCGGCGCGGCGCCCGAGCGCCATCCAGCGCCGGCCGCCGGCCAGGCCATCAGCGAGCCGGCCGAAGCCGACCACGACGCCGAGCACGACCACGACGCCGCAGACCACCACGACCACGAAGTCCAGCCCGACCCCCACCACCACTACCACGCCCAACACCACCACCACGGGCGCGACCACGCCGGCGACCGGAGTCACCCCGGCCACGATCACCGGCACCACGTACTACGTGTCGCCGTCCGGGTCTGATTCGAATTCGGGGCTGAGCCCGGCGCAGGCGTGGAGGACGGTGGCCCAGGCCAACCGCGCCAACCTGCACCCCGGCGACGGCATCCTGTTCCAAGGCGGACAAACATTCTCCGACGACACCCTGATGCCCAGCGCCTCGGGCACCGCCAACGCCCCCATCGTGTTCGGCTCCTACGGCAACGGCCAAGCCACCATCACCCAAGGCGTGTGGTTCATCGACCACGACTATCTGACCTTCGACAACCTCGCCCTCGGCCCCCAGCAAGGCCTCCAAGGCGGCAACGACAACGGCCACACCGCCAACCACATCCTCGTTCAACGCTGCACCATCACCCTCACCCCCACCAACCCCGCCGTCGGCATCTACTCCAACGGCAACGACTGGACCATCACCGCCAACACCATCAACGACATCGGAAACTCCGGCATGCTGCTCAATGGGGACACGTACACGATCTCCCAGAACACGATCAGCAACGTCGGCCTCGATTCGGCGATCTCGTACGGCAAGCACGGGATCTACCTGATGGTCTCCAATGCGACGGTGACCGGCAACAACATCAGCTACTTCCAGGCCGATGGCATCTCCCCCCGCTTCCGCAACAGCACCATCGCCGACAACACCATCTCCCACGGCTCGATCGGCATCGGCTTCTACCAGTACGACACCCTCGCCGCCACCAGCCACTGGACCCAAAACACCATCACCGGCACCACCGACGCCGGCATCTACGTCAACGGCGGCAGCGGCGGCCTCCGATCCACCATCGAAAACTTCGTGATCAGTGGCAACCGGATCGCGATCGCCTCGGGGCAGGCCCTGAGCCTGGACCCGAGCGGTGGCTCCTACAGCGTCTCGGGCAACACCCTGTCCTGAGCTTCACCCCTGCATAACGTGCCACTCGCCTGGCTCCCGGGCCGCGAGCGGCACGTTTGCCATGCCCCACATGATTAAGGTGCCGCTCGCCCCTGCGATGTGGCGCGCGTGTCACGTTATTCAGGCGAGCGGGCAGCCGCGGGCGCAGGTCCGCACGGGCGCAGGTCCCCACGGGCGCAGGTCCGCACCCCGGGGGCGGCCACGGGCGCCGCTCCGCACCGGAACACTCCGCACGGGCGCAGGTCCGCACGGAGCGCGTCGGTCTAGAACATCCGTCCAGATCTCGGATGCCGAGTCCACGATCTTCGACAGCCCGCTTTCGGGAGGCTTGGCGCACGATCTCCGGTTCCGCTTGGTACCCATAACCGGGGCATCTGCGCGGCCGGTTTCGGCCGGCCCGGCCCCCATCGCTTGCCAACGCCGGCGAAACCTCCATGGAGTGGCGCAAAGCGCACTCTGGACGGAGGTAGATCTTTGATCGATTTTCCGGTGTCAAACTCCATCGTATGTTCGTCCAGGCGCATCTGGACAGGGCGAGGACGCATGATCGGCGACCGAATCAGGGGGCATGCCGTCGATCAAGAACATTGGGGCGCTCGTGGGGCTCGTCAGCGTGGCGGGGATCTCGACTCCCGCCCTCGCACAAACCCCCCCGCATCATCACCGGGCCACCATGTACCACCAGGTGCGCCGGGCTCGGCACCATCGCCACCACGCGCGTGCCCGCCACCACCGCAAGCATCATCGCCGGGTGCACGCGCGCGTGGCCTCGAGCCACTTCCTGACTCCGTCGGTCCGGGTCTCCCTCCCCGGCCCCGCGCGGATCACGGGCAAGACCTACTACGTGTCGCCGTCCGGGTCTGATTCGAATTCGGGGCTGAGCCCGGCGCAGGCGTGGAGGACGGTGGCCCAGGCCAACCGCGCCAACCTGCACCCCGGCGACGGCATCCTGTTCCAAGGCGGACAAACATTCTCCGACGACACCCTGATGCCCAGCGCCTCGGGCACCGCCAACGCCCCCATCGTGTTCGGCTCCTACGGCAACGGCCAAGCCACCATCACCCAAGGCGTGTGGTTCATCGACCACGACTATCTGACCTTCGACAACCTCGCCCTCGGCCCCCAGCAAGGCCTCCAAGGCGGCAACGACAACGGCCACACCGCCAACCACATCCTCGTTCAACGCTGCACCATCACCCTCACCCCCACCAACCCCGCCGTCGGCATCTACTCCAACGGCAACGACTGGACCATCACCGCCAACACCATCAACGACATCGGAAACTCCGGCATGCTGCTCAGCGGCAATGACTACACCATCTCCGGCAACATCATCAGCCATGTCGGGCTGGACTCCAGGATCTCCTATGGCAAGCACGGGATCTACCTGAAGGTGTCCAATGCGACGGTGACCGGCAACAACATCAGCTACTTCCAGGCCGATGGCATCTCCCCCCGCTTCCGCAACAGCACCATCGCCGACAACACCATCTCCCACGGCTCGATCGGCATCGGCTTCTACCAGTACGACACCCTCGCCGCCACCAGCCACTGGACCCAAAACACCATCACCGGCACCACCGACGCCGGCATCTACGTCAACGGCGGCAGCGGCGGCCTCCGATCCACCATCGAAAACTTCGTGATCGCGGACAACACGTTCCGCGGTGCTCGGGGCCAGACCATGAACCTCGACCACACCAGCGGTCGTTACATGACGACCGCGAACGCGACTCGCTGATCAGCTGCGCGCGCCGCGCCGCCTCCGGGCAACCGTGGCGAGGAAACGCCTGTAGTCAGCCAGATCCCCCCGGGTGGGGACAATCAGCGAGCGCAGCGGGATCCCGCTGATCCGGTGCAGCGCGAGCAGCGACGTCACGCCGAATGTGGCGTACGCGCAGACGGAGGCCACGGCGGCCCCGATCACGCCGAACGGCGGAATCAGGGCGAAGTCGAGGATCACCGTGACGACCGCCGCCAGGCCGGCCAGTGAGGACGAGAGCCCCGGGCGCCCCCGGCCGCCGAGGTCGCCCTGGACCACGAAGCCCACGCCCAGCAGCCACACGCCGGGGAGCAGGATGATCATCGGCACGATCGCGGCGCGGAACTGCGAGCCGTAGGCAAAGTAGATCACGGCCGAGCCGAACACCACGTTGCCCAGGGTGGCGAGCCCGGACAGCAGCGCGTGGTGGCGGATGGCCAGACTGCTGGTAGGGGCCGCGGACTCGGGGCCGCCGCTGCCGGCGGGGAGCTCGCCGCCGTGCTCGCGGGACACCAGTGCCATGTTGCTCCACTGAAACGCGTCGGCGAGCTGGATGACGAGCTCGGCGATCGTTTGTGCCACGACGTAGTAGCCGACCTGCGACAGCGGGCGAAAGAACTGGAGGATGACCACATCGAGCCGGCCGTTGGCCAGCTGCAGAATCGAGCCGATCTGGGCCTTGGAGCCGTAGCGAAACATGCGCTGCATCAGCCCGCGGTCCAGGCGCGGCCGGCCGATACGGACGATCGGGATGATCGAGCCGGCGATCATCACGATCGAGCCAAGCGCGGTCGCCAGCAACCCGCTGGAGACGCCGAGGTCAAGCACGCCGAGCAGGATCAGCACTCCTGCGGCATAGGTGAGCCGCTGGAGCACCAGCAGCACGTTGTAGCGGCCGAACTGGAGCGTCCCCTGCAGCTGGCTGTGAGTGGTCCAGTCCAGGAACGTCACGGGCACGAGCGCCGCCGCCAGGACCCAGTCGCTATCGCCCCGGCCGTGCCCCAGGGCGTCGGCCAGCGGCTGCTGCAACAACGCCGCGGCCGGGATCAGGATCACCGCCAGCACGGCGGCGTGCAGCAGGCAGTTGCCCAGGATCGCCGGCCCGTCCTCGCGCCGGCGGCTGGCGAAGTAGACCACGCCGACCGGCATGCCCGCCGCCGTGAGGACCAGCGCGATCGTTGCGGCGGACAGCATCAGCGCCAGCAGACCGCGATTGGACGGCCCCAGCCACCGCGCCAGCGCCACCGACACGCCGAAACCGATTGCCAGGCTGGCGCCGTTGCCCAGCACGTTCCAAGTCACGAACCGGGTCAGTGGGCTGCCGGCCCGGGTCTGGCCGGTGGGGTGACCGCTCAACGCTTCCCGGCGGCTCGGGCGGCTCCGAGCGTCGCCGGCTCGAGCAGACTCGCGATCTCCGCGGCTGCCCGCGGGCCGGCCTCCCCGTCCCACCGGGGAATCGGTGCCGGCACGAACTCACGCTCAGTGGCCAGCTCCCGGTCGCAGGCTGCGCGCAGCGCGTCGGGATCGGTCCCCACCAGCACGTTGGTCCCGAGCTCGATCGTCACCGGACGCTCGGTCGTGGTGCGATATGTGAGGCAGGGCACGCCCAGTGCGCTGGTCTCCTCCTGCACTCCGCCGGAGTCGGTCACCACCAGCCGCGCGGATCGCTCCAGCGCCAGAAACTGCAGGTAGGGAAGCGGTTCGAGCAGCATCAGCCGCGGGCTGGTGGCCGGAGCCAGGCCCTCGAGGCGCGTGCGGGTGCGCGGGTGCAGGGGGAACACCACCGGCAGCTCGGTGGCGAGCTCATCGAGCACGGCGACCACGGCACGCAGGGACCGCGGGTCGTCGACCAGCGCCGGACGATGCAGCGTCACCAGCGCGTAGGCACGCTCGTCGAGCCCCAGGTCGGCCAGCGAGGCGGCCCGCTCAGCCTGGTCCAGCAGGCGCCACAGCGAGTCGAGCATCGTGTTGCCCACCAGCGCGACCCGGGAACCGCTGATTCCTTCCGCGGCCAGGTTGTCGACGGCCTCCGCCGATGTGCAAAGCAGCAGGTCGGAGACCCTGTCGGTGACAATCCGGTTGACCTCCTCGGGCATCGACCAGTCGCCCGAGCGCAGACCCGACTCGATGTGCACGATCGGGACGCCGAGCTTGACCGCGGCGAGCGCGGCCGCCATGGTCGAATTGACGTCGCCCGCGACCAGCAGGGCGGCCGATGGATGGCTGCGGAGGGAGCCCTCGACCCCCACCAGCACCCGAGCCGTCTGCTCGGCGTGGGTGCCCGATCCAGCTCCGAGGTTCTCGTCCGGGACCGGCATCGCCAGCTGCTCCAGAAACGACTGCGACAGCGCCGCGTCGTAGTGCTGCCCGGTGTGCAGCACGCGCACGCCGATTCCCTCACGCTCGCGCAACGCGTGCACCACCGGGGCCATCTTGACGAAGTTCGGCCGGGCCGCCACGACGGCGGTCACGGTCCGAGCCGGTGGATGCCGTGGGCCATTGGCGTCCATCGAAGCGAAACCGTAGCGACTGGCTAGGCGTCTGCCGCCGGCGCCGGGAGCCCGAACTCGTCCCGGTGGCAGACCTGAAGCAGCAGGGCGTCGAGATGAAACTTGGCCGCCCAGTTGGGCAGCGCGAAGCGCATGTACTGCCCCCAGATCGGGAACGAGCCGGGCACGCCCCCAGCGCCCGGCCCCTGGGCCGCGGCAACGCTCGAGCCGGCGATCAGCGTGCGCTGAACACGGCACACCTCGGCGGTCAGCTGACGCGCGACATCTGCGTAGCCCTGGGACGGATCCAGGCCGTGCAGCCGCCGGAGCACGATGGCCAGCTGGGCGTCGCCGGTGACGCAGCGCCACGATGCCGTCGGCTGCCAGCGTTCGTCCATGCGTCCCGCCAGCCGGCCGGCCCGCCAGGCGGCGACAAGCGGGTCCACCGCGCTGCGGGCAGCAGCTAGGTAACGCCCCTCCCCCGTGAACAGGTACGTCCCGATCAACCCCTCGATCACGTAGGAAATCGTGTGAAGCAGCGGCACCTCGCCCGGGGCGAAACTGGTGTTGGCGAACCAGCCCGCCGGGTTCTGCTGCCCGAGGACCCAATCGCATGCCCGCCGCGCCGCGTCGGCGAGCTCGGGCTCGGCCAGCACCCGGGCGGCATAGGCCAGGGCCCAGCCGCAGCGTCCGTTGTAGGTGTGCACGGGTGCACTGGTGAGCGCCGACAGATTGCGCCTCCAGGCGCCGTCTTCGTCCTGCTGGGCGACGAGCCAGCGGCCGGCCCGGCGAGCGGCCTCGGCGTAGCGTTCATGGCCCGAGACCTGGTAGGCCGCTACCCAGCCGAATATCGCCTGTCCGGTGTTGAACACCGCGGGGCGGGGCTCGGCGCCGAGCACCCCGCTGAGCACGGCGCCGTCGTCCATTTGCACCTCACAGGACCAATCTGCCATGTGTAGCGCGCGCTGCCGCGCGGACGGGTCCACGCCCGCCTCGGCCAGGCTCAGGAACGTGGGGATGATGTAGCCGGTGGTCTCGGGATATGACGGCGACCACCGGCCGCCCCAGAGGTCGAACTGGCCCGCGACCCCGCCGTCGGGCGAGGCGTCCTGCGCGGCACACAGCCAGCGGTAAGTCGCCTCCAAGTGGTGCCCGGGGGGCTCGGGGTCGATCCGCCGCCGCGCGGCGCCTCGGATCGCTCGGGCCAGCGACCGCCGGTCCGGGCTGCCGGCCAGCCCCCGGATGCGGTCGATCATCGCCGGACCCCGTCCCCGAACAGGGGCAGCGTCGCCCTCACCGTCGCCTCCCACGAGTACCGCTCCACGGCGAGCTCGCGCGCGCGGACGCCGGCGGCCTCGGCCCGGCCGGGCTCGAGCAGCGCCCGCAGCGCGCCCGCCATCTCCTCGGCGCCGTCGCGAACCACTATCCCGGCGCCGGTGTCGTGCAGCATTTCTCGCAGCCGGGCCACGTCCTTGGCCACGATCGGGCGTCCCGCCGCCAGGTACTCCGCGAGCTTCGTGGCGTTCATCCCGATCCGGTTCAGATGCTCGGCCCGGTGCGAGGCCAGCGCCACGGTGGCGCTGCCCAGCAGGCTCCGCACCTGCCGGCGGTCGCGCACGAAGCCGGTGATGATCACCGCGGGCTCGATCCCCAACTCCCGCGCGCGAAATTCGATCCGGGCTCGCTCCGCACCGTCCCCGACGAGCAGCAGCCGCAGGTCGGGATGGTCCCGGGTGACGATCGCGAACGCACCCAGCACCGTGTCGAAGTCGACCCACCCGGCGAACTGGCCCACGAACAGCACGTACCGGCAGTCAGGGTCGAGCCCCGCGTCGCGAATCGCGTGCTCCCGGTCGAGCGGCCGGAAGTAGTCGACGTCCACGCCGATCGGCACCACGCCGATGCGATCGGCCGGCACGCCGAATTCCCGAACCAGCAACTCCCGGGCCTCGTCCGTCCCGGCTACCACCCCGTGCGACAGGCGGCCCATCAGGAACGTCATCAGCCGCTTGAACCAGTCCACCGCCACGGAGATCTGACCCTCGTACGTGGGCCCGTAGGGCAGGTCATCGACCTCGCTGACCACCCGGTAGGAGAGCAGACGGGCGGCGACCGTGGCCGGCATCGTGCTCCACTTGTGCCGCACGTAGAAACGGCTGGCGTCGCGTCGGCGCCGCCACAGGGCCGCGATCGTCCGCGCGTTGATGCTGGTGACCCGGAGCACGCGGTCTCCTGGCTCCCGGCCGCGCGCGGCTCGGAACCTGACCCCGTCGAGCTCCGGATCCTCGCCGCGGGCCACCAGCTCGACGCCCAGGCCCGCCTCGGCGAACCCCCTCGCCACCTCGACCGTGTGCGTGCGCGCACCGTCGGGCACATCCAGGTCGACGTCACAGACCATCACCAGCGCGCTCATCCGCGTTCAGAAGGCGCGCGGATCCGCACGCCGCCGCACCCGGGCCGGCCCGGCCTGGCCGCGGGCGTATAGCCCCAACCCGATCCCGCCCCACAGCCACACGTCGTAATTGTCCTGCACCGCTCCGGAGAACATCGAGTTGACCAGCGCCGTCACGAACAGCGCGATCAGCACGGTTACCTCGAGACGCTCGGTGCCCAAGGCGCGCCGCCACAGCACCGCCAGCCGCTGGCCCATGACTCCGACGGTCACCGCGACCGCCACCGCCCCGATGATCCCCAGCTCCGCCCCCATCTCCAACAACAGGTTGTGCGGATATTGCTGGGGATCCACCGCAGCGAAGCCTCCGGTCCCGAGGCCGATGAACGGGTGCAAACCAATGGCGGCATATGCCTCCGCCCACAGGTGCGAGCGGCCGTTGCTCGACAAACCGCTGGCGCTGCCGATGATCGTCGACAGCGAGCGCCCGATCGCGGACCCGGGCACGACGACGGGCACCACCACCACGGCGGCCACGATCGCACCCATCACGATCAACAGCTGGCGGCGAGCGCGGCCGCTGGCGGCCGTCAGTCCCAGCAGCACCACCAGGCCGACCGCAAACGCCAGCGTGGGCCCACGGGACCCGGCGGCCACCAGAGACACCACCACCACCGGCAGCACGACCAGCGCCGCCAGCCGCAGCCGCGCGCTGGTGCTGGCCAGGATCACGTAGATCGAGATCAGTGCGCCGGTGGCGCTCGCCCGTCCCAGGTTGATGGCCCCCTCCTGGGCGCTGATGGTGAACCGGCCGGCGTATTGCTGCTGCGCCGCCCCCCCGAGCAGCCGGCCCAGCAGCAGGAACGCTCCCGCGGCGACGATCGCCAGCGTCAGGATCAGAAACAGCCGCACCGAGCGCCGGTCTGCGCCCACGAACACCGCTCCGACCAGGAACACGAGGTTGTCGGCCACGAACAGTTGGATCTTGGTCGACCCGTATGCCTGACCGGGTGAGGGTCCGAGCCGCAGCAGCATCAAGCCGAGCAACACCACCGACAGCGCTACTGGGACCGTCATCAGTCCCCGGAGCGGGATTTCTTGGTGACCGCGGAGCGTGGCGAACAGCACCGCGAGCCCGATCCAGGCCGCCACCAGGAACGTCGCGCCCCCCTTGGGCAACGGATTGGAGCCGGCGATAGCCGACACCAGGCCGGGAATGCCGGCCAGCGCCAGCGGGTAGGCGACGGATTTCCACGCCAGCCACACAGCCACGAGCCCGCCGACCAGACCAATCGCAATCAGCGGCTGGGTGAGGGCCGGCGCCAGCAGCACGATCCCCAGCAACCACCCGGCGACCAGCAGAAGCTGAGGGCGGCGTCCGGTCAGTGGGCTAGTGACCCGAGTCGGAAATTCGGTGCCGGGACACTAAACGGGGGCGGCCGACTGCTTGGCCTGCGCGACCGCAGCCGCGTAGTACGGCTCCTCAGGCAGCTCCTCGAACACCACCAGCCCGGCGATCGGGGTGCGATTCTGCAGCAGGCTGTTGGTGACGGAGGTCAAATTGGACGGCTTGGTCAGCCCCGCCCTGACCACCAGCACCACGGCGTCGGAGTGCGAGGCCAGGAGCAAGCCATCCGCCAGGCCCGAGATCGGCGGCGAGTCGATCAGCACCAGATCGAAGCGCTCCCTCAGGTCCGACAGCACCGAGAACGTGTGACTGCCGGCCAGCAGGCCGGCAGCGTTGACTCGCGCGGGACGGGCGGGTAACAGCCACAGTCCCGAATCGGCCTGCACTAATGCGGCGTCGAGCGACACCGTGCCCTGCAGCACGTCGACGAGGCCGGGGTGGTCGCGCTGCCCCAGGCGAGCGGACAGCGTGGCCGCGCGCATGTCCCCGTCGACGATCAGCACCTGACAGTCGCCGCGGACGGCAGCGCGAGCCAGGCCCTCGACGGTCGAGGTCTTGCCGACCTCCTGGTTGTAGCCCACCACCGTCACCACCCGCATATCGCCGCTGCGCATCGCGAACATCAGGTTGGCGTACAGCACGCCGTAGGCCTCCGGCAACGCCGGGTCATCCGCCCGAAGCCGGGATTTGAGCGGGATCGAGGCCAGCAGCGGCAGATCCACCAGCGCCATCACGTCGTCCGCCGAATGCAGCGCCGGGCGCAGCGCCTGCCGGCCCCAGGCCACGGCCACGCCAAGCACGATTCCCAGCAGCAGGCCCGCGATCAGATCCAGCGCCTTCTTGGGGCTGATCGGAGTCGAGGACGCCTCCGGCGCCGCGGACAGTGTGGCGCTCGTGCCCTGGGCGAGTCCCGAGGCCACCAGCGTCGCGTTCTGCTGGATCAGCGCCTGCCTGGACGCTCGCAGCGAGGTGATCTGCTCCGCTACGCCGGGGGCCGCGACACGTGTCTGCAGCAGGCTGATCTGCGCGCTGAGACGGGCGATCTGTCCTTGCAGCTGCGCTTGGAGCTGCTGCGTGCGGGTCGCGGCGCTGTCGCGCAGATTGGCTAGGAAGCCGTTTGCCACCTCGCCGGCGATCCTCTCCGCCTCGGTCGGGGAGGAGCCGGTGGCCTGAAGCTGGACCAGGGCGCTCTGCGCCACCGCACTCGCGCTCAGCCGCGACTGAAGCTCATCGACGCTCAGCTTCCCGCCTTCGACCTGCGGCCTGACCTCCTTCAGGAACCCGGCCGACACCAGCAGCGTCGCGTAGTTCTGCGCTAGAGCCTCGTTGGCGTTCGTGGTGTCGGAGCTGCCCGGGTTGGGGGTGGGCAGGTTGACCTGGATGATCGCCGTGGCCTGGTAGACCTTAGAGGCGGTCAGGGTATAGACCGCCGCCAGCGCCACCATCACCACGATCGACACGAGGATCACGTAGCGCTCTCGCCAGAGGATCGGCCCGATGCGCTGCTTTTTGATGGGTTCGATCTCGTCCAAGGCCAGCGGTGATGATAGATGGGGTGACGGCCAGCTAGTGGCCCGAACCGTCTGCTTCATACAACTGGTGGTACAGCCGCTCCAGACGTCGGATGACGACGGCGAGGTCGTATTCGCTGCGTTGCCGTTCGCGGGCGGCGCGCCCGAGGCGAGCCGCCAGCTCCCGGTCGGCCAGCAGCCGCTCGATCCCATCGGCCAGTGCTGCCGGGTCAGCGGGCCGGACGAGCAAC
The DNA here is from genome assembly GCA_963803475.1 of uncultured Solirubrobacterales bacterium. GTDB lineage: Bacteria > Actinomycetota > Thermoleophilia > Solirubrobacterales > Solirubrobacteraceae > Palsa-465. Next base: position 260,027 of record CAWDMR010000006.1, on the reverse strand, counting down.
GCGTGCTCGCCGTCGTGAAGCAGCTCGGGAACGCCGCCGACGGCGGTGGCAACGATCGGCGCCGCCCCGGCCATGTACTCGAGGGCCGCCAGCGGGCTCCCCTCCCGCCGCGAGGGCAGCACCGCGACGTCTAGGGCGCGGATCACATCCGGGACGTCCTCCCGGCGGCCGAGCAGCCGGACGTCACGTCCGAGCTCCAAGCCGGCCAGCAGCTCACGAAGATGCTGCTCGTCCGGCCCGTCGCCGAGGATCACGCAGATCACGCGCCGCGAGCGCTGCCGCAGCAGCGCCACGGCGCGGATCAGCTCCTCGTAGCCCTTCTCGGGGAACAGCCGGCCCACGGCCCCGATCAGCGCCACGCCGTCGGGCACTCCGAGCTCAGGGCGCACGTCGCGGCCGTCCTCCGGGGGCGGGTCGATCCCGTTGGGCAGCACCACGATGCGCTCCGGCGCGATCCCCTCGCGCTCGATGATGTTGCGCCGGTCCCACTCCGAGACCGCCAGCATCCTGGTGCTCAGCGGGGCGACGACCCAGCGATCGAGCCAGCCGGCGGGCGATCTTGCCTTCGAGCGCCGAGCCATGCTCGTGGCTGATCACCACCGGCACCCCCGCCAGACGGGCCAGCACCGCCGCGGGAACGCTGGCGCGGGGCATGTGGGCATGCACGATGTCGATCGGCACGCGCTTCATCAGCTCATACAGGCGACCGAACGGTGCCAGCGCCCAGTGCGCGCCACGGTTCAGCTCGAGCACGCCGATCCCGTGCTCCGAGAGCTCTTCTCGGTCGCGCGCCAGCGACTCCACGCGGGTGCGGTGGGGAGCACGGGTGGTGCACAGGTAGCTCTCGAAGCGCACGGGGTCCAGGCGGCGTGCGAACTCGTAGGCGATCTTCTCCGCGCCGCCATAGCCGGAGCCCGCGTCGCGGGCCACCGTGAGCACGCGCACCCGACCCGCGGGTTGAGATGCGGAGGGCCGCCTCATCGGGGCTTATGCTGCCGAAGTCATGACGGCCACGCACAGCCGCGCCGTCGCCTCCGGCGCGGGCCGGATGCGGGCGCGCCTCGAGCCACACGTGCCCGCGCTCGTTCCCGGCCTGGTCGTCGTCGCGCTGCTGCTCGTGTGGGCCGTGCACAACGGCGGCTACGATGCCGATACCTGGTACTGGGGCGCGCTGGTGGTGCTGGGGGTGTTGGCCGCCGTTCTGGTCGGTCTGGGAGTTCGCCTGCGCCTGTCGCGGTCCGGTGCGCTGGCCGTGGCGGCGTTCGCGGCCTACGTCGCGTGGTCCTACCTGTCGATCGCGTGGGCCGATTCTCCCGGCGACGCGTTGCAGGGATCAAATCGAGCGCTGCTCTATCTGCTCCTGTTCACGCTGATGCTGTCGCTGCCCTGGACCGCCGAGGGGGCGCTGGCGACACTGATCACGTTCACGCTGGGCGTGGGGCTGATCGCGGTCGTGATCATCCTGCGGCTGGCCTCTGCCAGCGACGTCTCAAAGCTGGTGATCGACGGGCGGCTGGCGTCGCCGACGGGCTACTTCAACGCCAGCGTTGCCCTGTTCACGATCGACGCGCTGGTGGCGATCGCACTGGCCTCGCGGCGAGAGCTGCCGGGACTACTACGCGGCGTGCTGATCGGGATCGCGTCGGCCGGGCTGCAGCTGGCGGTCGTCGGCCAGAGCCGCGGCTGGCTGTTCACGCTGCCGCTGGTGGTCGTGGCCGCGGTCGTGATCGTGAAAGACCGTCTGCGCGTTGCGGCCGCGGCGGTCCTGCCGATCCTGGCGGCGCTGATTCCGGTTCATCGCCTGCTGAGCGTGTTCAACGGCGACGTGGCCTCGCAACTGCGTCACGACGCCATGAGGGCCGGCCGGGCCGCGCTGGTGCTGTCGGCGGCCGCGCTCGTGCTCGGGACGTTGATCGCCTGGGCGGAGACACTGACGAGGCCGCCGGCCGCTCTCGCCGCAACGCCGCCGCCTGGTTGGCACCGCGGTGGTCGTGCTCGTGATCGCCGGCGGGACGGCGGGCGCTGTCGCCGCCACGCACGGCGATCTGTTCGGCTTCATCAAGCGGCAGTGGAACGGCTTCAGCCATCCCCCGACCTCGACACCGAGCGGATCGCACTTCGCGACCGTTGGCAGCGGCCGGTACGACTTCTGGCGGGTATCCCTGCACGCGCTGGCCACCCACCCGATCGGCGGGCTCGGCCAGGACAACTTCGCCGACTACTACGTCACTCGCCGCCACACGGACGAGGACCCGGCGTGGACCCACAGCTTCGAGATGCGGCTGCTGGCCCACACCGGACTGATGGGGTTCGCGCTGTTTGCCGTGTTCATCGTCGCGGCGCTGGTGGCAGCCGCGGCTGCACGTCGGCGCGGGCCGCCCCTGGTGCAGGTGGCAGCCGGTTGCGCACTGCTCCCGCTGGTGGTCTGGCTAATCCACGGATCGGTCGACTGGTTCTGGGAGATACCGGCCCTGAGCGGCCCTGCGCTCGGGTTTCTGGGCATGGCCGCGGCGCTGGGTCAGCCGCACGGGGCTGCGATCGATCTGCGGACGCGCACGGCGCCCGCGCGGCGGCTGCGAGCAGCCGCCGGCGTGGTGGCGCTGGTCGTGCTGGTGGTGGTGCTGGGACTGCCGTACCTGGCAGTACGCAAGGTGTCCGCCGCCTCGGATCTGCGGCAGCGCAACCCGCGGGCCGCGCTCAGCGACCTGGCCGATGCCGCCTCGCTGAACCCCCTGACCTCCGACCCGGGCGTTCTCGGAGGGACGATCGCGCTCCAGATCGGCGACCCCACCACGGCCCAAGCGCGCTTCCGGCAGGCAATCGACCGAGAACCGCACGGCTGGTTCGCCTGGCTGGGCGAGGGACTGGCGGCGTCCGTGCTGGGAGACACCGCGCAGGCGGAACACGATTTCCGTCTGGCGGCTTCGCTTAACTACAAGCAGCCGGCTGTGCGCGCGGCGCTGGCGCGGGTGAACACAGTGCACCCGCTGACGCCCGCGCAGGCGCTCAAGCTGCTGGTTCTGGCCCACTGACCGACTCACGAACCGGTGATCCGGATTCTGGAACAATTCTTGCGCCGACCGAAGCTTCGTTTACAATTTTCTCAGGGAACGTCCATCTCCGTGCCTGAATGGGGGTCGCGGGTGTACCGAGTCATCGGAAGGGACTCATGAAACGCATTGCTACGCTGGTGGCGGCAGTCGCTCTGATGCTGCCTGGTTCGGCCCTCGCACAGGAGAGCTCGACCTGCCAGGCCTACAACAAGCAGCTGTGCACCGTTAGCTCTCAGGCGGAGTCCAGCTCGGAAGGGACCCTGCCTTTCACGGGTCTCGATGTGGTGCTGCTGGCCGCCGGCGGCGGGACCTTGGTCGGCGCGGGCATCGTCGTGCGCAGGCTGTCCCGCAAGCTCAACTGACAGCCGGACTCAAAGCCAGTCTCGAGACGCAGGCGCGTGCCTGGCGGTTGGTCGGTGTCTGCCCGCGCTCAACCCCGCTGGAGGCGCTCGCGGATTAGTCTGGTGACCTCGCCACCGTCGGCTCGGCCCTTGGTCTCCCGCATAACGAAGCCGACCAGCGGCCCCACGGCTCGCACGTTGCCGCCCCGAACCTGCTCGGCCGCGGCCGGGTCCGCGGCGATGGCCCGATCGACGATCTCGGCCAGCCCCTCGTCACCTGACAGCGCCCCCAGGCCCTCGCGCTCAACGATAACGCGCGGATCTCCACCGTCGGTCACGAGCTTGCTCAGCACGTCTCGAGCCGCATCGCGTGAGATCTCCCTGGCACTGACCATGCCGGCCAGGGTGGCCAGTCCCGCGGGCGACACGTTCGATCCCGCCGGGTCGGCGTCGGAGCCGATTCGCTCGACCAGCTGCGGGATCCAGTTGGCGATCTCAACCGGGCCCGCGCCGCCACCGTCACCATCCGCTACCGCACGCTCGAAGTAGTCGCCCAGCTCGGAGCGGAACGCGAACAGACGGGCGAGCTCCGAGCTCAACCCGTAGTCGCGCTGGAAGCGCTCCAAGCGCTCGGCCGGCAGCTCCGGGAGGGCGGCTCGAGCCGCCTCGAGCATCTCCGCTGTCGCCACCAGCGGCACCAGGTCCGGCTCCGGGAAGTAGCGATAGTCGTGAGCCTCCTCCTTGGAGCGCAGCGGTGTCAGCCGGCCGGATGCCGGATCGAAGTGCAGCGTCTCCTGGACGACCGGCTGCCCGGACTCCAGCAGCCCGATCTGCCGTTCGATCTCGGCTCGGATTCCGCGCTCCAGGAAGCGGAACGAGTTCATGTTCTTGAGCTCGGTCTTGGTCCCGAGCTCACTGGAGCCGGCGGGTCGGACCGAGACGTTGGCGTCGCAACGCAGCGATCCCTCCTCCATATTGACGTCGGACACGCCCAGCCGGCGCAGTGTCTCGCGCAGCAGTGTCAGCCACTGGCGGACGTCTTCGGGCGAGCGGAAGTCCGGCTCGGTCACGATCTCGACCAGCGGCGTCCCGCCCCGGTTGAAGTCGACGATGCTGCGGTCCGAGCCGTGGATCCGCCCGCTCTCGCCGAGATGCCCGAGCTTGGCCGCGTCCTCCTCCAGATGCACGCGATGGATCCGCACGTCGCCTAGCCGGCCGCCCCGGCACAGGGGCACGTCGTACTGGGAGATCTGGTAGCCCTTCGGCAGGTCGGGATAGAAGTAGTTCTTGCGATGAAACAGCGACCGCTCGGCGATCTCGCAGCCCAGCGCGATGCCGATCAGCAGCCCGAAGGCGACCGCGCGCTCATTGATCACCGGCAGCGTGCCCGGCAAGCCGAGACATACGGGGCAGGTGTGCACGTTGCGCGGGTCTCCGAAGGACAGCTCGCACCCGCAGAACATCTTGGTCCGGGTCTTCAGCTGGACGTGGATCTCGAGCCCGATGACCGGCTCGTACGCGGTGTCGGGGCTCATCTCCGGGCCCCGCTCCCGTCGAACCCGATCGCTCGCTCGAGCGCGTAGGCGGCATCCAGCAGGCGGCTTTCGCTGAACGCCGGACCCGCCAGCTGGAACCCCACCGGGAGCCCGTCGCTGAGCCCACAGGGGATCGAAATCGCCGGGATCCCGGCCAGCGGCATCGGCACCGTGCAGAAGTCGTTCAGGTACATGGCCAGCGGATCGTCGGTCTTCGCGCCCAGCTTGAACGCCGTCCACGGACTGGTCGGCGTAACGATGAAGTCGAACTGCTCGAACGCCGTCCGGAAGTCCTCCGAGATCTTGGTGCGCACCTTCAGCGCGGTGCCGTAATAGGCCTCGTAATAGCCACTCGACAGCGCGTAGGTGCCCAGCATGATGCGCCGCTTGACCTCCGGTCCGAATCCGGCGGCTCGGGTGCGGCTATACATCGACGCCAGATCGCCGTTCCCGTCGACGCGCAGCCCGTAGCGGACGCCATCGAACCGGGCCAGGTTCGCCGACGCCTCGGCCGGCGCGATCAGGTAGTAGGCCGACAGCCCATGCGGCGCGTGCGGGAGGCGGCAGGGCTCAACCGAGGCCCCCAGCCTCTCCGCCAGCCTCAGCGTCTGCTCGAACAGATCGCGTACCCCCGGCTCGACCCCGCCCTCCGATCCCGCCAGCTCCTCCGGTACCCCCAGGCGGATGCCATGCAGGTCCTCGGCTCGGGGAACGGCGATCTCCCCGGGGAAATCAAGCGAGGTCGAGTCGCGTGGATCACGCCCGACCATGTGTGCCAGCAGCAGCGCGGCGTCGGTCACATCGCGCGTGAGCGGACCGGCCTGATCCAGCGACGATGCGAACGCGATCATGCCGTAGCGGGAGCACGCCCCGTACGTCGGCTTCATCCCCACGATCCCGCACAAGGCCGCGGGTTGGCGGATTGAGCCGCCGGTGTCGGTCCCGATCGCCCAGGGCGCGAGCCCGGCCGCCACCGCGGCTGCGCTGCCACCCGAGGAGCCGCCGGGGACTCGGGTCCGGTCCCAGGGATTCAGAACCGCCCCAAACCCGGAGTTCTCGTTCGAGGAGCCCATGGCGAACTCGTCCTGATTGGTCTTGCCCAGCAGCGGCGCCCCGGCCCGGGCCAGGCTGGCCACCACCGTGGCGGTGTACGGCGGCCGGTAATCGTCCAGGATCCGCGATCCGGCCTGGCTTGGCACGCCCTCGGTGCAGAACAGGTCCTTGACCGCCAGCGGAACTCCGCCGAGCGGCCGGTCACGGACGTCGCCGGACGCAGGTGCGCGGGGCGCCACCCATGTGAACGCGTTCAGCTCCTCGTCGGCCGCGCGGCGTCGATAGGTCTCGAACAGCTCTGCCGGATCCAGCTCGCCGGCACGGACGGACCCGGCTGCCTGGGCAGCCGTCAGCTCGATCAGGTCGCTCACCCCGCCGCGCCACCCGGGCTGGGGACGCCGAACCCGTCGTCGACCGGCTCGGGCGCGGATTGCAACGCGACTTGCACCGGCAGCGACGGGATCGGCTCGTCCGCCCGCAAGGCATTGACAACGTCGACCACATGCGAGGTGGGCGGCACGTCCTCGAGGTCGAGCTCGCGGATCTTCTCGATGTGATCGAGCACCTTGGACAGCTCGGCTGCCATCCGCTCGACCTCCTCGTCGCTGAGCTCGAGTCGGGCCAGCCGGGCGACGTGTAAAACCTGAGCGCGATCGAGCATCGGCTCGGGATTCTAGGAGGCACCTGAAAAATAGGACGGGCGTCCGGGACGGTGCTGAACCGAGTCGGGCGGTCGGCGAATCCCGAAGGGAATACCGGCGGTATTTCCGAGGGTTCGGCGGCCGATCCGACGATGCGTTCAGCGCCGCATCCGGACGTGCCGGACTTTTCAGGGGTCTCTCAAGAACCGCTCGCGCCGCTGGGGTTCACAGTCGCAACCTCAGGACTGTCGCGCTCGGCGATACCCTCTCGCCGCATCGACTGGTAGCCGCCGTAAAGGATGGCGCAGGCGCTCAGCAGCCCGAGATAGGCGCCGGCCCGCTGATCCACGACCGAATCGGCTCCCGGCACGTTGATCAGCACACGGTAGATCAACGCCACCAGAGTGATAGCTGCCAGCACGCTGACGATCACGCTGAAGCTGACCGGCAATGCCGGTGCGCGCCGGCTGGCCTGGAGGTAGGCGAGCGCCAGCGCCGACAGGATCGTCGCCATCAGCAGCCAGCGCAGGTGTGTGAGGCTGTGCCATCCGTTCGGCGAGGTGTCAACCCCCACCAGGGAGGCAGTCGGACGGTAGGGCGCCTTGACGGCGTACCAGGGCAGCGCGAACAGGAATACCAGCAGCAGCACCGCGCCGGTAGCCGCGACCCATTCGCCACGGCGGAGCCTCGACGGATGAAGATCCATCGGGGCTCCAGCCTATATGACGTTAGGACTCAGGCGCTGGGCGGAGGCGACGACGGCGGGGGCTCAGATGAGCCGGCCGCGGTGCCTGCGGGGGGCGCCGCCGGGGGAGGCGCCGTCCCGGCCGACGCAGGGGTCGCCATCGGGCGCGCGGAGACTCCGGTGTCGGCGGCCCGGGCCTGAAGCGCGAAGTAGATCAGCGCGATCAAGACCACGACGCTGAAGTAGAAGCCCCACCCGAAATCACCGATGTGCGCCACAAACTTGATCACCAGGAAGAGCGTTATCGCGCCCACAATCGCCAACCGAGTTTCTGCCCGGCTGTCGGAGATCGCCGGCAGCGTGGTCTGAGGTGAGAGCCGCTCCACGGCGAGATCGGCGATGAACGCAAGCGACGCGATCAGCGCGAGCAAACCCCAGATCGCGTACGGGGAGCTGGTCGCCGACCGGTCCACCGACCCCAGGAGCCCGAGGCTAATCGAGTACCAGGGGAAAAATAGAAGGACGATCGCAAGCAGAGCGGCGAGGCCGCCGACGATCCAGTCCTCACGGGATACGTTGTCCAGATTCACTGGTCCCTCCTCCACGAATAATTATGGTGGTGGGGCACAGGTTCGCCATCCTTGCACCCCCTCCTGCCAGCCCGTCCGTAGGGCCACGCGGGAAATTTACAGTGCCTGCGCTCGGTCCGCCACACTTTCCGTTGCAGTTCTGGACCGGCGTTCTGTTCGCGTGCGAGCTCGTTCTTCGCGCATCAGGGCCAGGCCTCCGAGCGCGATCCCGATCGCGCTCAGCATTCCCACTATTGCACCGAGTTTCTGATCGACGACGTCTCCGGCGGAAGGCAGGTCGATCAGCACCCGGTAGATGATCAGCACGGCCGTCAGCGCCCCCAAGGCGGTGATCAACGCGCCGGTGTCGTTCTCCGCGCCGTGCGATTGCTGCGTCGCGTGCAGGATCAACGACCCGAGCGTGACCACGATCGTCAGCAGCATCAGCCAGCGCAGCAACGTCAGACCTTGCCAGGCGTTCTCGGCGGTCTCCCGCTCGACGCCGTTGGCCCGGCCCGGGAGCTGGTTGACCCCGAACCATTTGACCAGGAACATCAGCAACAGCAGTGTCAGCGCGCAGCCAGCACTGACCAGCTCGCCGGCGTGAGCACGCCGTGGCGGAGGCAGGTTGTCGCCGGGCTCGGCCACGTCAACGAGCCTGTAGGGAGGCCGCCTCCAGCGTGTTGCGCATCAGCATCGCGATCGTCATCGGACCGACGCCGCCCGGCACCGGGGTGATCAGGCCAGCACGCTCGAAACCGGTTCGAACTCGACATCGCCACTCAGCCCGGTGTCGGTGCGGTTCATCCCCACGTCGATCACCGCAGCTCCAGGCTTGACGTGATCGGCCCCGATCAGCTCGCGGTACCCCGACCGCTGCCACCAGCACGTCGGCCCGGGAGCAGACCGCCGCCAGGTCGCGGGTGCGCGAATGACAGACCGTAACGGTGGCGTTGCGCTGCCAGCAGCAGTGCGGCGAGCGGCTTACCGACCAGGTCCGAGCGGCCCACCACCACCGCCTCCGCGCCCTCGAGCTCGACGCCCTGGTCGATCCAGCAGCTCGATCACGCCCAGGGGCGTGCACGGGCGCAGCCCCGGCGTGCCCTGAGCCAGCCGGCCGGCACTGATCGGCGTCAGCCCGTCGACGTCCTTGTTCGGTGAGATCTGCGCGGTCAGGGACGGCGCGTTCAAGTCCGGCAGGCACGGGCAGCTGCAGCAGGATGCCGCTGATCGCTGGATCGGCGTTGCATTCGTCGATCGCCGATGCGATCTGATCCTGCGTGGCCTCCGCCGGCAGATGGCGGTGATGATCGGCGATGCCCGCCTCCTCGCATGCCTTGCGCTTGTTGGCCACGTAGATCGCCGACGCCGGGTCGTCGCCCACGAGGATCGTCGCCAGCCCGGGCGCCGGCCGACCCTCCTGTGCGACGCTCCGGGCCACCTCCTGCGCGACCTCGGCTCGCACCCGAGCGGCCACGGCTCGACCGTCGATCACGCTCGCGGACACAACGCCCTGACGCTAGCGGCTGGACCACGTTCACCGCCTGGAGATCGGCGCCAGATCTGCGACCAGCTTGCGCTCGGAGCGGTCCTTGCTGAACCGGATGACCACGATGCCCCCGGGCTCGAGCCCGGTGACCACGCCGTCGCCGAACGACGGATGCACGACGTCGTCGCCGAGCCGGTAGGCGATCGGCGCCGGCGGCTTCGCCGTCGGCGCTCTGCCACGAGGTCATCGCGTGCCCGCAGGCCGCCCGGCGCCGCGCGCGCGGCTGCCCCTCGCGGTCGGTGAGCCCGGCTGGTATCTCGGAGATGAATCGGCTGGGCGCCCCGAAGCTGCGCGCCCCGAACACGCTGCGGGTGCGGGCGTAGGTCAGATACAGGTCCCGCTCGGCGCGGGTGATCCCGACGTAGCACAGCCGCCGCTCCTCCTCCAGCCCGCCCTCGTCGAGCGCGCGGGAGTGCGGGAACACGCCCTCCTCGCACCCGATCATGAACACGATCGGATACTCGAGCCCCTTGGCGTTGTGGAGCGTCATCAGCGTCACCAGCCCCTCGTCATCGGTGCGCTCGTCGGCGTCGGCGATCAGCGCGATCTGCTGCAGGAACTCGGCCAACGAGCGCTCTCCCTCGGCGGCAGCGGCGTCGTACTCGGCCGCCACGTTGACCAGCTCGGCTCAGGTTCTCGATCCGGCCCTGTGCCTCGATCGTCCGCTCCGCCTCGAGCGCCGCCATGTAGCCGGTCTCCTGCAGCAGCTCCGCCAACAGCTCGGCGATCGGCGCGCCCGGCGTCGACCCGCTCGCGCAGGACGTGCATCGTGCCCATGAAGCGCCGCAGCGCCTTGATCGCAGCGGCGCCCAGGCCCGGGACCTGCTCCGGCTCGGAGGCTGCGTCCCATATCGATGCTCCCATCGTGTTGGCGAACGCGAGCACCCGGGACAGCGAGGTGGTGCCGATCCCGCGGCGCGGAGAATTGACGATCCGCGTGAACGCCCCCGCATCCTGCGGGTTGACCAGCACCGTCAGGTACGCGACCGCATCCTTGATCTCGGCCCGCTCGTAGAACTTGGTGCCGCCGATCACCTGGTAGCCGATCTCCGCACGCACCAGCGTGTCCTCCAGCACCCGCGACTGGGCGTTCATGCGGTAGAAGACCGCGATCTCGGCGCGCGAGACGCCCTCGTCCACCAGCCGCTGAATCTCGCCGGTGACGAACCTGGCCTCGGCATGCTCGTCCTCGAGCTCGCGGACCTTGATCGGGTCGCCCTGAGCCGACATCGGTCCACAGGGACTTGGGCTTCTGCGCCGCGGTTGTTGCGGATCACCGCATTGGCGGCGTCGAGGATCGTCTGCGTGGAGCGGTAGTTCTGCTCCAGCCGGATCACGCGGGCATCGGGGAACGTGTCCTCGAACTCGAGGATGTTGCGGATGTCCGCCCCGCGAAAGCCATAGATCGAGTTGTGGGTGACGATCCCATTGGCGATGAAGTTGTGGGTGTGCTCGATATCGAGGTCGTAGACCGGCTGGTCGAGCTCGACGGCTTCCGACAGTCTCGACAACCTCGTAGTTCGCCGTGCTTCGTCGAACATCGCCATGCCGGGCCGCACCGCGGAGGCCGCGGTGAAAGGGAGAGAATTGCCGGCCAGCGCTGTGCGATTCGATCCAAGCCGGGCTGTCGGCCGGATCGCTCACGTCTCCCAGAGCGCCCGCAATCCGCTCGGCGATCTCTACAACGGATTTCCGACATGTCCTTGCACGCCGTCTCGTAGCGCCAGCCGTCCGATCCGCGCCGCGCCGGACGCACGCTCAGTCCAAGCTGTTGGAGCGCATCGCCGCCCCTGGCGGTCATAGCCGAACAGCGCGATCCGATGCATCGGCGACCGCCCCCGGCGATCACCGCAGAGGGAGATGGCGAGGCGTCTGCGCCGCACCTCCGTCTTGGTGTAGGTGCCCGGCTGGACGTGAGGACGCTCGAATGACAATCCCGAATCCGCGAGTAGCCGCTCAGCGCCGGCTCGAGTGTCGTGCTCCGCAAAGAGTCGATCCAGCAGATGCTTGATCAGCGACCAGGGAGCGAGCCTGGCAATCGCCGCTTCGTCTTGCCGGCTTTGAATGGCAGCGTCGGCAAGCCATAGCGGAGCGACAGCAGTGCCTCCGCATATCGAGCCTCCGCCTCGGTCGGCGTGGGTCGAGATCACCCAGCACGCGTCCGCACGCTCCTGGCTGCAGCGCAGGGCAACTCCCAGGACCGCCTTGGCCTGCCCGTTTGTGTATGTCCGCGACGTCCCGACTCTAGAAGCCCGCGATCTCGCCGCCACATCAGGTAGGTCATGTACAGCTGAGGAGTGCTGACCGACCAGGTATCCGGCGAAATGAACATGCTCCGGGGTGCTGACCATCCGACGTCCGGATTGCGGTTGTTATCGCGATCCCATCCGCTCGCCACCAGACGCGATGCGTCGCCGAGGACCCTGGACTGCCCTGAAAGTCCCCACTGCCGTAGCCAGAAAGCACCTCGATCGCCGGCCTCGCATCAGCCTCGATCGGACGCTGACTTCCATCGGCCATTGTTATCTGACGTTCCCTCGATTAGGCACTGTGCGTCGTCCCCGACCACCATCAGGTTGCGGTGCTCGCCGGCCAGCAGCTGTAGCCAGCGGTACTGGGCGTGGTTGGTGTCCTGGTACTCGTCGACCAGCACGTCCCGGAACTGGTCTGCGAGTAGCGCTCGCGCACCTCGGGGAACAGCTCGAGCACGTTGACCGAGCGCACCAGCAGGTCGTCGAAGTCCATCGCGTTCATGCGGTGCAGCTCGCGCTCGTATTGGCGGTACACGTCGGCCACCGTCTGCTCGAAGAACGAATCCACCCTCCGGCCGTACTCGTCGGCGTCACGCAGCTTGTTCTTCGCGTCGGAGATCTGGTGCTGGATCGCGGCGGGCGTGAACCGCTTGGGGTCGATGCCGAGCTCGTCGATGCAGCGCTTGACCAGCCGCCGCGAGTCCGCCTGGTCGTAGATCGTGAACCGCCGCGTGTAGCCCAGACGTCCGCGTGGGCCCGCAGCATCCGGGCGCAGGCGGCGTGAAACGTCATCACCCACATCGCGCGCACGCGACTGCCGACCAGCAGCTCCGCCCGGCCTCGCATCTCCCCCGCCGCCTTGTTGGTGAACGTGATCGCCAGGATCTCGTTCGGCTGCGCGAAGTCGCTGGCCACCAGATAGGCGATCCGGTGGGTGAGCACGCGCGTCTTGCCCGATCCGGCCCCGGCCAGGATCAGAAGCGGTCCCTCGCCGTGAGTCACGGCCTCGCGCTGCGGGCCGTTCAGGCCCGCCAGGAGGTGCTCGATCTCAGGTGTGAGGTCGGACATGGGCCCGCTCTACGGTAGCGGCGCCCGTGGTCGTTCAGCCGGCTCGGAGGTGGACAATCCGGCCAGCCAAATCCGCAGATATGTTGACTTGGGTGGCTTCCAGCGATCGCAGGCTCGGTAGGACCGCCGGTTGACACCACCGGCATCGTGGATCACGTCGTGGTGCACCACGGCGTGTCCGCACACTAGTGTCGACAACATAGCCCGGGTGAGCGACCCACTCGACGACCTCCGCTCCGCCTGCGCGCGCATCGCCCAGCGATCCTGCCACGTGTCGGTCGTGGTCGAGGCGATCCCAGGTTACGCGGCCACCCTCTCGCTGCCTCCGACGCCGGAGCCCGATCCGCTAACGGACCTGCCAGGCCTGAGCCGCGCCGAGCGGGCGGCCTTCTGGCTCACCCTCGACGCGATCAACTTCGGCTCCGGCTGGTTCCCGACCCTACGCAAGCCTGCCGGCCGCTCGGGCTACTTCACGATCGCGGCCGGACTGCGGGAACGCTTTGAGTGGCGGGGGCCCTGGAGCGCGGATGAGCTGGCTTCACTGGGTCCATCGGAGATCGCGGGTGCTCTGGGCCAGGATCCGGAGCACGAGCTGATGGCCTTGTTCGCCGCCTCGCTGCGCGATCTGGGACGCCATGTGGCCGAGGATCACGCTGGGCGCTTCGAGGCCGTAGCCGAGGCGGCCGACCGGTCGGCCGCGCGGCTCGTCTCGCTCCTGGGCGGGTGGGACGGCTTCGCGGACGCCTCGGCGTACGACGAGCTGCGGGTTCCGTTTCTCAAGCGCGCCCAGATCGCCGCGGCCGACCTGCACCGCGCCGGTGTGGCCGAATTCACCGACCTCTACCGGCTGACCATGTTCGCCGACAATCTCGTCCCTCATGTGCTGCGGCTGGACGGGCTGCTGGAGTTCGATCCGGAGCTGGTGGCGCGAATCGAGCGGGAGGAACCGATCGAACACGGCTCGCCCGCGGAGGTCGAGATCCGCGCCTGCGCGCTGCACGCAGTTGAGTTGCTCGTCGCTCAGCGCCCCGGCAGCTGTGCCGCCGAGGTCGATCAGGTGCTCTGGAACCGGGGCGCCGGCGCCCGCTACAAGCGTACGCCGCGTCACCGCTCGCGCTGCACCTGCTACTGAGCCCGGTGAGCCTACCTCACCCCATCGCCTCGGCCCGGGCCCGCGAGATCGCCTCGGCGCCCGCCTCGCCGACCAGCAGCTCGGCCCGGATCGTGCCGCTCGCGACGAGATCGAGTGCGGGGAACCGGCCCGTGCTCGTCAGTGCCCGGTCGAGCGCGATCACGGTCGTCTCGCCGCCGACTGGCTGGCTTGACGTGGCGATCACGGTCAGCGATCCGCCATCGACGATGTTGCGAGCCGCCGACATCGCCTTGCGCGCGGCATGAGGGTGCAGACCGTCCAGCGAGTCGATCAGCACCACCGCGTGCGCGCCACGGGCGGCCAGGCGGCGGGCCTGGTCCACTACCAGCTCCACGAGGTGGTCCTGCGCGTCGGGGGACGCCGCCAAGCTGGCGGCTGCCGTCGGGGCCGGCGCACCCTGATTCCATTCGGAGAGCTCCTCCGGTCTGACGCCGGCGAGCGCCACCGACAGCTGGAGCTCCTCATGCTCGCCGAGTGCCGCCACCAGGCGCCGCAGCGCCTCGGTCTTGCCCGCGCCCGACGGCCCCACGATCGTGACGCGCGAGCCCCGGCCGAACGGCGTCAGCCATTCGATCGCCTTGATCGTCGGATCTTCGGACCCGAGCCGAAAGCGCTCCTGGGGGAACGACGCGGGGAGGTCGTCGAACCGTGCGCTGTCGGCCACCTCCGCGGCGGGCCGGCCGTTGATCGAGTCAATCCGGACCAGCGACGCAAACCGCTCGGAACGACGTGGCGCCCGCCTGGGCCCGGTCACGTGATCGCCGGAGATCAGCTCACAGCGCCTCACCTGCGCGGCCGAGATGTACACATCCTGGTCGGACGGCTCCGGCGGATCGACACGAACGAACCCGGACCCGTTGGGCAACAGCTCCACCACGCCCTCGACCATGCGGTCCTCAGGTTCGGCCGCAGAGTCGGGCTCGTCGGCGCGGACGTCGTCCTCGTCGGGTGCACGCTCCTGGTCGGCGGCACGGTCCTCGTCGGGGGCACGGTCCTGGTCAGGGGCACGGTCCTCGTCGAGGGCGGGCTCATCCGGACCGGTCTCGTCCCGGACTCCGGCTCGGCTTCGCCCCCCGCGACGGCCCCGGCGTCGGCGCGGAGGCTCGTCCGGCTCGGCGGACTCCTCGGGGCCCTCCTCGGGCTCCTGCCCGGCTTGCCTGTCAAGGATCGCCTCGATCAGTGCCTCGCGGCGCAGCCGCCGGTAGCCGTCAATCGAGAGCTCGGAGGCGATCGCATGCAGGTCGGCGAGCGGACTGGCTTCAAGTGCTTCGCGGTCGAGCACGGACATCGGTACCTCCAGGTGCGTGGATCGGTGGGCTCCGGCCGCGTGGCGGCAGCGGCCGGCGATTTCGACGGTTGAATCTAGCGCGCCACGGTCTCGGAACGCGGTTGCCCGAGCCGATCCAGCCATACGCCAAGCTCGGGGCGTGAGCGCCAGTCGGCGTTGAAACGCTCGATTCCGGCGCTGGTAAGCGGATGGGTGAGCATCTGCCGCAACACCTTGCCGGGAACGGTCGCGACCTCACAGCCGAGCCGGGCCGCGGTGACGACGTGCTCGGGGTGGCGGATCGAGGCGGCCAGCACCTCCGAGGTCACACCGCCTGGCCGCAGCGCCCCGACGATGCCTGCGAGCACCTCGGCGGAGTCGATCGACACATCGTCAAGCCGGCCCATGAAGCAGGAGATGTAACGGGCACCGGCCCCGGCCACCAGCAGGGCCTGGCTCGGCGAGAACACCAGCGTCATGTTCACCGCGATGCCCTCGGCGTGCAGCGCCCGCGTCGCCTGAAGTCCCGGCGCCCCGAACGGGACCTTGACCACGACGTGCTCGTGCAACGCGGCCAGTGCCCGCCCTTGCGCGATCATCTGCTGAGGGTCCTCGGACACAACCTCGGCGGACACCGGGCCCGCCACCAGCTCGCAGATCTGGCAGATGATCGCTTCGGGGTCGCCCTCCTCCCGCGCCAGCAGCGAAGGGTTGGTGGTCGCGCCCGACAGTACGCCCCACGCCGCCAGCTCCTGCACCTCGGCGACCGACCCTGTGTCGATGAACAGCCTCATCCGCTTCGACCTCCCACTGGTTGCTCCTTACGGCGCGCGGGATGTTCGCAGCCGTCGCGGCCAGAACCGGGAAGGCGGCCCAGAGTCTCAGCCCTGATCCCAGCGCAGCCGATCTGCCAGCCGCAGTTCCGGGTCGAGCTCGCGCTCGCCGTCGAGCACCGCCCGGACCGCCAGGAAGTCCGCGACGTCGCCGACATCGTGGACCCGCAGCACGTGGGCACCGTGCTGCACACCGTGCGCCACCGCCGCCAGGGTGCCGGCCAGCCGCGCTCTCGGCGCGCGCCGCGCGATCGCCCCGATGAAGTCCTTGCGCGAGACCGCCAGCAGCAGCGGCCGGTCCAGCGCGTGCAGCTCCCGCAGCCCGCGCAGCGCCTCCACCGTCTGCGCCGGCGTCTTGCAGAAGTCCGGCCCCGGATCGAGCATCAGCTGCTCGAACTCTACGCCGCGCCCGATGGCCAGCTCGATCCGAGCCCGCAGGAACTTCTGCACCTCGTCGAGCACTCGACCGTCGAGGCCGGGATCGAAGCGTTTCTGCTTCGGGGGCGCCAGCGTGTGCATCAGCACCAACCCAGCGCCCGTCCCCGCGCACACGTCGGCCAGCTCGGGGTCCCGCAGACCACTGACGTCATTGACGATCGAGGCCCCGGCGGCGATCGCAGCGCTCGCCACGGCAGGCTTGTAGGTGTCGACCGACACCCGGGCCCCGAGCCGGCCGGCGACCCGCTCGATCAACGGCACCACCCGCTCGATCTCCTCAGCCGGTTCAACCGCGGCGCGATTCGTGACGCCCGACTCGCCACCGATGTCGATCATGTCTGCGCCCGCGTCCAGCAGCGATCCGGCGAGCTGGACGCGATCCTCAAGCGTCGCGCCAGCCCCGCCGTCCGAGAACGAGTCGGGCGTCGCGTTGACGATCCCCATCAGCCACGGGCGCTTCCCGAGCTCGAGCACCTCTCCCGCGATGCGCAGCCGCCGCGCCGGCGCGCTCACCGAACCGCGAGCGCCTGCGGGCGGCCGTCGCCCCGCGGGGAGGCATCCGGCACCCGCCAGGCTCGGTAGCACGCGGTGGCCTCGAGCATCGCGGCGTGCGAGCGGCTGCAGTCCACGCACGTGGCCAGGTGCCCGTGCACCGCTCCCCGATGCTCGGCCAGGGCGTTCGCCTGATCGGCCCGAGCTCGGCATGCCCGCACGGCCGCCGCAAGCAGCTCCCTACGATCGTCGCCACCCTGTGCGTGAGCGTCCTCAGCGGCAGCCGCCGCCCCCGCGCCGGGTCCCAGCACGCGGACGCAGAAGGCATGCACCTCATCCACGCGTTGAGCCTAGCCGAAGCCCAGGTCGATACCTTCGGCGTGCGCCTCCTGATGGAACTGCTCCACCTCAAGGCCGACCTTGGCGGTGTCCCAGCCGAGCTCCTCCCCAATCGCCCGGGCGACACGGAGGGGGATCTCGCTGTCCGGCGCACACAGCTCTCGGCCCGCCAGGAGGCCGAGCCGGGTTCGCCGGAGCAGCACGTCGGCGACGCTGCGAGCCTGTTCGTTGCGGGCGGCAAACGGAGCTTCGGCCAGCAGGTCCGGAAGGTCGGCGACGATCGGCTGGGCCAGCTCGCCGCGCTCGGCGGCGGTCCGTAGCACCTGCTCGGAGGCGTAGCCGTAGCGCCCGGCCAAAGCGGCGTAGGCCGCCTCCGGCACCCCCTCCACCCGCGGCAGGCCGTCCGGATCGATCGCTTGACCGAGCGGAATCTCGTGAGTCCGGCATGGCGCCTGGCGCCCGTCTCGCTCGACCAGGCGATCCACGACCATCTTCGCCATCCGCCGCCACGTGGTCAGCTTGCCGCCGGTGATCGTGATCATCCCGCTCGAGGTCTCGTACAGCTCAGCCTTGCGGGAGATGTCCACCGACTTGCGCGTGTCGCCGCTGGAGATCAGGGGGCGCACACCGGCGAATGCCCCGGTCAGCCGGTCCGTGCCGATGTTCGTGCCGAAGAACGTGTTGGTGGCGTCGAGCAGGTACTCGATGTCCTCCTCGGCGGGCTGCACGTGGTCGATATCGCCCTCGTAGTTGTTGTCGGTGGTCCCGATCAGGCTGCGCCCGAGCCACGGTAGGGCGAAAATCGACCGTCCCTCGCCGGCGGGCACGATCGCGCCGGCCACCAGCGGCAGATCGGACGGGTGCAGCGTCACGTGGGTGCCCCGGCTCGGTGTGATCGTCGGCACCTCGGCCTCGGAGTGGAGTTCCTCGGGCCGGATTTGGTCGGCCCACACGCCGGTGGCATTGACCACGTTCTCGGCCCTCACCACAAAATCAAGACCGCTCTCCGCGTCCCGGATTCCGACGCCCGTCCCGGCGCCTTCGTCGACCGTGAGCTCGGTGACCTGGAGCCGGTTCGCACAGATCGCCCCGAACCGCTCGGCTTCGCCGAGCACGGTCAGCACCAGGCGCGCGTCGTCGGTCTGACAGTCGTAGAACAGATAACCTCCGGTGGGGTTACGCGCGCCGATCGCCGGCAGCAGCGCCGCCACCTCCTCCCCCGAGATCACGCGGTGGCGCGACGGGCTCCAGTCCGGTTCCTGACTCTCGGACGTGGCCCGCTCCGCCCGGCGCGCGCTGCGACGGCCCCGCAGCCTGGGGGTGGCCATGACGTCATACATGTTCAAGCCGATCCCGACCAGCCGATCGGGACGCGCCCCATCGAACGCCGGGACGACCAGCTGCAGCGGCTTGACCAGATGCGGCGCCAGCTTGACCATCAGCTGGCGCTCCAGCAGCGCCTCCCGTACCAGCCCGAGGTCGAAGTTCTGCAGATAGCGCAGGCCGCCGTGCACGAGCTTGGAAGAGCGGCCGCTGGTGCCGGCGGCGAAGTCGGCCTTCTCCAGCAGCGCAACGCTGTAGCCGCGGGAAGCGGCGTCGAGCGCGACCCCGGCACCGGTGATCCCACCGCCGACCACCACGACGTCGAACGGCTCGGCCTCGAGGGCCTCGATCGCGCGATCGCGACTCAGCATGGCGGGCAATCTACCCCCGAGGGAGCCTCCAGCGTGCCGCCAGGGAGCGTCCGAGGGCGTGCGTCAGCCGGTTCAGGGGCAGGTGCGGTTCCGCCGGGGTGCCGGCTACCCGCCGGCCTTGCGGTACAGGCCGAGCACGACCTTGTACCACCAGGGAGAGGTCTCCTGGAAACCCGGGCAGCACGGGGGTCCGCCCCGGTCGCTGATTCCGATCTCGATATGCGGGCCGCTGGAGATGCCGACGTCCCCGCAGCCCACCTCGGCAATCGGCTCACCCGCGGTCACGTGAGCCCCGACCCGGACGAGCGCCGGCATGGCATGCCCGTAGTAGATGTAGTGCCCCCGGTAGGGCCCGCTCGAGACCTTCAGGATCGGCGCGGCCGGACCGAACCCGTCGATTCCCTCTTGGACGATCGTACCGTTGGTCATTGCCACCTCCTGCACCCTCGAGCCGCAGGCGCTGCCCACGGTCGCGATGTCGATGCCCTGGTCCAGCGACCAGTCGCTGGGCGGCAGGACGCGCGACAGGGGTTTCAGCGGAAACACCAGACCAGAGCCCGATGTCGCGCCGCCACCGCTCGATAGATGTAGGTGCTGGCCCTTGGCGATCTGCTTCATGGCCGTGAGCAGGGCTGACGCCGTGCGGCGGCCGACCGTGCCGCTGGCGGGATACAGCCCGCTGGTCTGCTGGAATCGCCTGACCTGGCTCTGCGTCGAGGAGTCGAAGTAGCCGCTCCCGCTCACCGGGTAGCCGATATCGCTAAGCCATGTCTGCAACGTCTTGACATCAGCGCCGCGGTCGCCTTTGCGCAACGTGCGGGTGAACACGGTGGAGGCGGCGATGTTGACAATGCCCTTCGGTGCCTGAACGGTGACCAGGCCGGCTCCGCCCGATCCCGCCGACGCGGCAGCGGCCGGCACCAGCAGGGTTAGCGCCAGCAGAACCGGCAGTCTGCGCAGGAAACGCACACGGTCACATTCGGTGGGCGGCCGCCGTGCGGCCCCGCCGGATCTCGGGTTGCACACCTTGTGGGTCATCAAGCTCCAACAAGCGAACAGCGCGCACACCCCCCAGGGATGCGGTGCTGCAAGACGCGCCTGGTGCCTGCGGGGTTAGCTGACGGGCTCGCGCTGTTTGCTTAGCGCTTCTCGTGGATCACCACGAGACTCGCCCCAAATGTTGGGTTCCCCGCTCCCCGGGGCGGCATTCCGGGGATTCGGCGGGCAGGAAGCTACCAGAAACGCAAGACGGAGGAGAATCCCGGCTCGCCCCGAGCTAGTGCGCAGGGTCGGCGACGCCCGCCTGGCGTCGCTCGTTGACGATCTGCTTGATCCGGTCCAGCGTCTCCTCCGACATGCGCCGAATCTCCCAGTGGGTGAGCTTGATCACCCGCATCGGTGAGGTCGCGATCACGTCCGCGTTACGCGGCTCCCGCTCGAGCAGGCCCATCTCGCCGATCAGATCTCCCTGCTTCAGCGAGGCGATCTTCTGGCCATCGCGGACCACGTCGGCCGTGCCCTCCTCGATCGCGATCAGCTCGGTCGAATAGTCGCCCTGCTTCATCAGAATCTGCCCTTCGGCGAGGCTGGTCTCGGTCGCGAATGCGGCCAGGCGCTTGGCCTCTGATGGAGACAGAGGCGAGAACAGTGGGATTGCAGTCAGCCGGTTCGGATCCATGGTCGCTCCCGAGTTCTGTTGGCGGGCGGGGTGACTCTATCTACAGCGACTGCACCTCGGACGTGATATCGCTGACCGACTGTTTGGCGTCTCCGAACAGCATCGAGGTCTTCTCGTCGTAGAACAGCGGATTGTCGATCCCGGCGAACCCCGACGCCATCGACCGCTTGAGCACCACGACCGCGCCCGACTCATCGACCTCGAGGATCGGCATCCCGTAGATCGGAGATCCAGGCTCGTTCTTGGCCGCCGGGTTGGTGACGTCGTTGGCCCCGATCACCAGCGTTACATCGGTGCGCGGGAAGTCGGGATTGATCTCGTCCATCTCCTTGAGCAGGTCGTAGGGCACGTCCGCCTCGGCCAACAGCACGTTCATGTGGCCAGGCATCCGCCCCGCAACCGGGTGGATCGCGTACTTGACCTCGACCCCCTTTGCCTCTAGCGCCTTCTCCAGCTCGCGCACCGCGTGCTGGGCCTGGGCCACGGCCATCCCATAACCGGGCGCGATCACGACCAGCCGAGCATAGGAGAGCTGGATCGCCACGTCCTGGGCGGAGGTCGCCTTATAGGTACCTCCCCCCTCGATCCCCGCTGCCGCCGGCGCCGCCACTGCGCCGCCGAACCCGCCCGCGACGATCGCGGGCACAGAGCGGTTCATGGCCTTCGCCATCAGGTTGGTGAGGATGGTTCCGGACGCGCCCACGATCATCCCGGCGACGATCATGGCGGTGTTGTTCAGAGCAATTCCGGTCGCCGCCGCCGACAGGCCGGTGAACGCGTTCAGCAGCGAGATCACCACCGGCATGTCCGCGCCGCCGATCGGCAGCACCACCATGTTTCCGAGCAGCGCGGCGGCGACGAGGATGCCGAGGATGAACAGGCCCTGCGAATGCTCGCCCGCGGCCAGGATGATCGCCGAGGCGGTCGCGATCACGAACAGGCCCAGGTTGATGATCGTCTGACCCGGAAGCTTGATCGGGCGCCCGGGCAGGACCTCCTGGAGCTTGCCGAACGCGATGTTTGAGCCCCAGAACGAGATCGAGCCGACGATCGCTGCGAACAGCGTCGGGATCTCGGATTTCTCCACCCACAGGCTGCTGCCGCTCGCGAAATGGTGCCGGTACTCGATCCAGGCGATGATCGCCACCGCGCCGCCGCCAACGCCGTTGAACAAGGCGACCATCTGCGGCATCGCGGTCATCTTCACGTTCAGTGCCGCCGGGAGCCCGACCGCGGTGCCCAGCACCAGGCCAAGCGCGATCAACCATGGCGTCGAGGAGCCCGAGAGCACGTGGGGCGTCAGCAGCGTTGCGACCACGGCGATCGCCATTCCGACGGCGGCGATCTTGTTGCCACGCACCGCAGTGCGCGGGCCGGTCAGGCCGCTCATCCCGTAGATGAACAGCGAGAACGCCACGATGTAGAGCGCGTCGATGAAGTTCTGCTTTTGCAGGAACGTCGCCGCGAGAATCACGACTCGTCCTCGCTCTTTGGCGGGTCCTTGCGCTTGAACATCCCCAGCATCCTGTCGGTGACGAAGAAACCGCCGATGACGTTGATCGTCCCGAACGTGATCGCGATCACCAGCAGCACGTGCTCCAGCACGCCGTGCGCCTCGTGCATCAACAGCAAGCCGCCGAGCAGCACGATTCCGTGGATCGCGTTGGTGCCGGACATCAATGGCGTGTGCAGCGTGTTCGGCACCTTCGAGATCACCTCAAAGCCAACGAACGCGGCCAGGACCAGGATGGCGATCTCCGTGATGGTGCTCATGTGCGTTCCTCCACGCTCTGCTGGGCCTGCTTGGCTCCTTCGTGCACCACCTCTCCCCCGCGCGTGATGCACGCGCCGGCGATCACCTCGTCGTCGAAATCGAGCGCCAGCTCGCCGTCCTCGCTGATCATCAGCCCCAGCAGCGACTCGATGTTGCGGGCGTACAGCTGCGACGCGTGCTCGGCCATCGTCGAGGGGACGTTGAGCGGCGCGATGATCTTGACGTCGTGGCGGAGCACCGCTTCACCCGGCTCGGACAGCTCACAGTTGCCGCCGGTCTCCGCGGCCAGGTCAACGATCACTGAACCCGGCTTCATCCGCTTGACCGCGTCCTCGGTCACGAGGATCGGCGCGCGCCGGCCTGGTACGGCAGCCGTGGTGATCACCACATCGACCTTGCCGATCGCCTCCGCCATCAGCTCCTGCTGGCGGGCCTGCTGCTCAGACGTCAGCTCCTTGGCGTAGCCCCCGGCGCCTTCGAGGTCACCGCCCAGGTCAAACTCGAGAAAATGCGCACCCAGCGACTCAACCTGCTCCTTGACCGCGGCGCGGACGTCGAAGCCCTGCACCATCGCCCCCAGCCGCCGCGCGGTCGCGATCGCCTGCAGGCCCGCGACGCCGGCTCCGAGCACGAGCACAGTGGCGGGCCGGATCGTGCCCGCGGCTGTCATCAGCATCGGGTAGAACCGGCCCATCTCCTGGGCGCCGATCAGGGCGCCGCGATAGCCGGCGATGTTGGCCTGGCTCGACAGCGCATCCATCGACTGGGCCCGGCTGATCCGCGGCACCGCCTCGAGCGCGAAGCTCGTCGCGCCCGTCTCGGCAATCGCGCGGATCCCGTCGGCGTTGGTGAGCGGTTGCAGGAATGCGATCAGGACTCCGTCGGACTTCAGGCGGGCGATCTCCTCCGAGTTCGGAGGCGCGACCTTGACCACCACGTCGGCGGACCACACGTCATCGACGAGCTTTGCGCCCGCCTCGGTGTACTGCTCGTCCGGGATCAGAGCGCCGCCGCCGGCGCCGGGCGCCACCAACAGCTCGTGGCCCTGGCCGCCGAGCTTGCGGACCACGTCGGGAACCAACGCCACTCGACGTTCACCCTCGGCCGTCTCCTTCGGGACTCCGATCTGCATGCGGCGCAGGAGGCTATCGATTCCTGAGGTTCGGCCGTCGCCAACTAATTAAGCCCGACGGGCGCAAGCGCCAACGCCGTAGCCACACCGGCGTCAGTCGCGTAGTCGAGCAGTTTGGCCGGGGTGGCGTCCGGGGTCGGCGACGTCCGTCCCCGGTGCGCGGTTCGGCCGTCACCCGACCGCTGGGCCGCGGTGCGGGCGCCCGGCCCGTGGGCTGCGTGATGGCGGCTGCCGCCAGTGGACAGCGGCGCCAGCGGCAGGGGCTTGCGGGCCAGGGCCATCACCGCCTGAGCCGTGACCCACACGGGCGTCTGGTCACTGGTCCGGGAATAGTGAACGTGTCCGTCGGATCCGGTCAGCGACTGCAAGAACCCGAGCGGCGAGCCGGCACCGCGCCGGTGCAGCGACGACGGATCGACGCCTACCGCAAGGAGCCCCTGCACCCCCCAGGCGGTCGACTGGGCATTGGACTCTCCGCCCGGCTGAGACGGCAACCCACCGTCACGGTTCTGCTGGCGGCGGATGAAGCTGACAGCCCGGGAGCGCGCGCTTGAGGCTCCGGGCACGCCGGCCAGCGCCTCGAGCGCTGCGCCGGTGTCGTCGACGTCGCTGCCGCCGCCGGCGGTGGCGAAGTTGAAGCCGCCGTCGCGATCCTGTTGGCGCACCAGCCACGCCAGCGATCGGGACGGCGAGGGAACGCCAGCCGCTCGCAGGGCCAGCACGGCAAACGCGGTCCAGTTCACCTGGTCGGCGACCGAGCCGTCGGACCGGATGTCCCGCTCCAGCCACGCCACGAGGTCGTGGCCGCCGAACCGGCGAGCGGACACCCCCGCCGCGCGCACGGCCAGAATCGTGCGCTCCAGCGAGCCCGGGTCCATCGACCGGCTGACGCCGGCGCGGACGTAGTCGATCACGCTGCGGCCCCCACGTCGGACGTTCTGAGGGTTGCGGCGCTCGGAGGCGAGGCCCAGCGCCACCCAGCCTGTGTACAGCTGGGATGACGGCGCCCCCGGCGAGGAGCCGAAGCCGCCGTCCCGGTGCTGGGCCGCCAGCAGGTAACCGGTGGGCGTTCCGGCAGCGCTCGCTTGCGTTCCCGTTCCCTGACCCGCCGTGCCGGCCAGGCAGCCCAGAGAACAGAGGACGAGCACCATCACCCCCAGCCCGCCGGCCGGCTGCCAGACGACCTGTAGCCGGCGCCCGAAGCGCTGAATCGAGCGCATCAGGGCGGGCCCGAACGCCAGCGCGAACCCGACGCACCCGGCCGCGTGCACGAAGTCAAAGCCGGTCCCCTTGCCGACGTACACGCCCAGCTGCGCGACGCTGTGATCGCTGTAGGTAACCCAGTCGCCGACGTCCTGCACGGCGGCAAACACATATCCCACGACCCCGCAAATCAGGGCCAGGGGCCAGCGCCCGATGCGCCCGCCGGTGGCCCGCGCCAGGCCGGCACCAATCACGCCGGTTACGCCCCACGCCGCCATCTGCCACGGCGTCCACGGGCCCTGGCCGAAGAAGAAGTTCGACGTCAGGCCGGCGAGCGCACCGACTGCGAAACCGGGGCCCCCGCCCAGGGCGTAGCCCGAGACCAGCACGATGTCGGTGGTGGGCTTGACGTTCGGGAGCGCCGCAAACGCGATCCGCCCGAGCGCGGCGAAGGCGGCCAGCGTGGCGACCAGCGCGATGATCCGCGCGTCGGGACGCGCACGCTCATACCAGGCGAAGCCACCGGCCAGCGCCAGCGCGAGTATCGTGAACGCAGCGAGCTGCCAGCTCATGCCGGCACCTGCTCCGTCGAAGCCAGCAGCGCCGCACCCTGCTGCGGGCTCAGCGCGGCGCCGCCGAGAATCCGCGCTGTCTCGGTGGCGAAGTACGTGCCGCCGGCCAGGATCTCGGGCGTGTTGCCGTCGGCAATCGGCGCGCCGTCCGCCAGCAGTACCACGCGCTCGGCGAACGCCGCCGCGAACTCGGGATCGTGCGTGGCGACCACGACCGCGCCGTCGAAGCCCCGCAGCAGCGCCGCCAGTTCGTCCTTGCGATCGCGGTCCATTCCGCGGGTGGGCTCATCCAGGCACACCAGCTCGGCGTCGTCGCCCAGCACGATCGCCAGTGCCAGACGCTGCTTCTCGCCCACCGACAGGTCGCGGGGATTGCGAGCCGGATCGACCTCCAGTCCCACCCGGACAAGGGCGGCGGCCGAGGCCTCCTGCGCCACCGTGTCATGCACCAGATAATCGTTCGGGTTCTGGAGCAGCAGCGCCACCCGGCCGTCGGTCCGCACCCGCCCGCGCGTCGGCGACATCAGCCCCGCGGCGTGGCGTAGCAGAGTGGACTTGCCGGCGCCGTTGCGCCCCATCAGCGCAACCTTCTCGCCGGCGGCGACCTGCAGCGACAACCCGCGCAACAGCACCGGTCCGTCCCGCAGCTCGTGCCACACGCGGTCGAAGCTCAGCACCGGCCGGGGGTCGGCCTTCCGACGCACGGGAGCGTCAGCGCCCGGGAGGTCGTCTGGATCGATGCCGGCAGCGCGGAGCCGGGCCCGGGCCGGCTTGACCCCGGCCACCGGCGGGAGCCGGAGGCCATCGAGGAGCCGCGCCCCGGGGGTCGCGAGCCCCGGCTGAGAGCTGACAGCCCAGGCCAGGAACTCGGAGGGTGCGGCATCGCAAACGATGCGGCCGTCCCGCAGCGCCAGGACGCGGTCGGCCAAATTCAGGCACCGCTCGAGCCGATGCTCGGCCATCACGATCGCCACGTCCGCGTCCTCGTTCAGGCGCCGCAGCGTCGAGATCAGCTCGTCTCCGGCGACCGGGTCAAGCTGAGAGGTCGGCTCGTCGAGCACCAGCAGCGGCGGCCGCCCGGCGAGCGCAGCGCCGAGCGCCACCCGCTGCAGCTCGCCGCCGGACAGTTCCGCCGTGGCCCGCTGGAGCAGATGTGCGATGCCGAGCGCCAGCGCCGCCTCCTCCACCCCGCGCGCAATCGCGCTCGCCTCCAGGCCCCGGTTCTCCAGCCCGAACGCCAGCTCGGCGTGCACCGTTCCCATCACGACCTGCGACTCGGGGTCCTGGAACAGCGTTCCCACCGCGGCGGCCAGCTCGCCCGGTCGATGCTCGTGGGTGTCCTGTCCGGACACGAACGCGCGGCCGGCGAACGTGCCGCCGTGAAAATGCGGGACGAGACCGTTGGCCGCCCGCAACAGCGTCGATTTGCCTGACCCCGACTCGCCGGCCAGCACCACCAGCTCGCCCGGCTCGATTTCCAGGCTGATGTCATCCAGCGCGGGTCGATCCGAACCCGGGTAGGTGAACGAAACGTGCCGCAGCTCCAGAACGCTCACTCGATACCCCGCCGATCGCAGAACGGCAACAGCGCGCAGGCCACGACCGCGATCCCGAGCGCGAGCTGCACGGGTCCCGCGGGGACGTGCAGCGACGGGTAGGCGCGCAGCGGTGCCAGATCCTCCAGGCGGGCCGCGAGCGCCACGCCCACCAAAGCGATGGCCGCGCCGGTGAAGGCCCAGTCGTGGCGTGACCACGGACGACGGGTCCTGGGCGGTTTGTGAGCCGCCCCGTAACCCCTGACCTCGAGCGCCGCCGCCACGTCCAGCGCGCGATCGAGGATCCCGGCGGTGGCCGCACGTAACAACGCCATGCGGGAAGGCGACGGGCCCGTTCGGCACCGCTGCGCGTCCGCCAGCCGCCGCGAGTCACGGGCCAGGACCGGGACCATCCGGGTGGCAAGCGTGGCCGTGAGCGCGGAGCGGAACGAGACGCGGCGGAACAGCCGTAGCACCTCGTCGGGATCGACGGCGGCCGTGTACAGCGCCGCGCACAGGATCAGCGCCGCCGCGCGCAGCGCCAGGATGCCGCCGTAGACCGTGGCCTCGAGCGTGATGTCGGTGTGACCAAACACCGGCAGTTCGCCCAACCGGACGATCACGGTCAGGCCGTCACGCGAGACCAACGCATTGATCACCACGATCGCCAGCGCCAGCGGCAGTGCCAACAGTCCGGCGCGGCGAAGCTCACGGCCGACGCCGGCGGCGGTGCCCGCGAGCGCCACCGACAGCGTGACCGCCGCCAGCGCGACCGGACTTGACAGCACCAGCGCCACGCACGCCAGCGCCAGGCAGTACGCGATGCGCGGCCGCCGCCCGGGCCGCGTGCAGTGGGGTCGAGCGCCGTCGGTAGCTCACAAGCCCCCGTCGAGCGGTAGCGGGAGTTCGTGGCCGCTCTGAACCGCCAGCGCGAAGTGATTCCGGAGCCGACTGGGCGTCAGCGCGGCCGCGGCCGCCGACACCCCGGTGCGATCGGTGCCGGTGACGAGCCAGGTCGGCTGGGAGGAGCTGTCGGCGGTCGCCGCGATCAGCCCCGCCCCCGACTCGAGCGTGCGCACCGCCTGTCCGCGCGGGTCGAGCAGCTCCAGCGCGTCGCCGCGGAAGCGGGCATACACCCCGCTGGCGGAGGGTCCGTGCTGGATGAGCTCGGCCGCGATCACCCCACGGAGCTGGCTCCAGGTCCCGACCACCACCGACAGGCTGTCCTGGCCGGAGCCGGTGCCAAACCCCTGGTTGGCGATCGGGACTCCCTCGGCACTCAGCGAGTCCGAGACCTGGTTGCAGGCCGATGCCGATCCCCGGCGCGCACTCGAGCGTGGTGGGCAGACGCCGGCCGCCGACACCGTGCACGAATGGTTCCGGGAACGAGCCGACCACCGCGGGTACGTCGTCGGTCGCGCTCCAGTCGTGCAGGTCCCACCAGATCCGGTCTCCGTGGTGTACTGCCGTACCGGCCGCGCCCTTGGGTGCCTCGATCCCGTTGACGTAGTAGAACCAGTCGCGGCGCCCAGAGCTGCCGGACAGCCCGTCGATGCTCTCGACAAAGCCGCCCCCGTAGCGCGTCCCGACCCGGAAGGAGCGCTCGAGCATCCGCATAACCGTCTCCGAGCCGGGCACCTTCGTCTTGGTGGCCGAGCCGATCTGGCCCGAGCCGAACCCGCGCGTCACGGTGACACTGACATCGCTGCTGCCGCGGCCCGGTCCCAGACCGCAGCCCGTCAGCGCGAGCGCTGCCATCACGGTAAGAATCGCGCTCCGGATCACCGGACGACTCCCACCTCGCTGGAGAACGAGCGCACCAGACCGGCCTTGGTGGCGTACACCTGATAGTGGCCGGGGCTGAGCGAAACGGTGGCCCAGCCGTGCGCGTTGGTGACCGCTGACCGGGAGCCGATGTGGACAGTGGCGCCGGCGATCGAGCGACCGTGGCCGTTGTCGTCGTAGCCCTGCACGTGAAACTGCACCCCCGAGGCAGCGAACTGTGCGGTCACGGCCAGCGTTCGCTGGCAGGCGTCGGCCCGCACGCACCAGTACCACAGCAGTTGGGCGCCGGAGCGGAGCCTGCCACCCGGATCGGCCGCACCGAACGACGGGTCGGCCCGTCCGATTTTGTACTCCCAGCCACCTAGGCCGCGGTTGGCGTCGGGGCCGATCCGAACCACGAACATCGACGCGGGATCACACCCGGCCGCGTCGGTGACCCGGACGGAGAGTCGAGCCGCCAGCAGTGCGGCCAGCGCCGTGCCGGCCGGAATCGTGCAGCGTCGGGGCCCGATCTTCACCGACCCGCCGCCGAGCTTCACCGTACGCGGCGCCAGCAGCGTTCCGGTTCGTCCGGCGACCATGATTTTCACCTTCGTCGCGGCGGCGGCGCTCGGCGCGCTCACGGCCAGGATCGTCGCAGCGATCAAGGCGCGCCGCTTCATCGCTTGACACGGAAGTCGATCGCCGAGCGGGCGGTGACCACCTTGGTCTGTCGCCCATTGCCGTCCCGGGCCAGGACGACCAATCGGTAGCTACCCGCCGCCAGCGGGCGTGGCAGCAGATAGGACCAGCTCTGGCCGGCGCCGATCGAGAACCGCGGCGCGGCCGACGTGCAGCTTGTGCCATGCCAGCTGCCGCGCCCGGCGTCGTAGTAGGAGCAGGTGCGGTTCGGCGCGCGCCGCCGCAGACTCAGACTCACGTCCGTGAGCCCCGATGGATCGGGACCGGCGGTGCCCTGCAGCTGCCGCGGGCCGACCTTGAACACCTGATGCTCGTGGATCCCGCGCACGTGCACTTGGGGTCCGCTGCTGAGCGGTCCACACTCCGAGGCGGAGCGCTTGTACACGCACAGGAACACCGGGTCGGAGGGTGTGGCACCCGTCTTGGCGGCCTGCAGCTGAATCACGCCCGTCTGGTGAGGCACGATCCGCGTGTTGCCCCCGGTGCCGCTGATGCCGGCCACGCCGATGCCGGTCACGGCAGCTCCGGCGATCGGTGCGCTGTGGCCGGCGCCGTCGAGCTGCGTTACCGAGGCGGTGAGCTCTCGCGCGACCCGGGCCACGGCCGGCACGGACACCTTCAGCGGGTTGTTGGTGCAGTTGAAGCTCGCATCCGCGACGCAGTCGAACCACAGCTCGTGATCCCCCGGGTGCAGGAGGGTCGCGCAGGCGCCGGTGGTGGAACTGATGCCGTTGACCCACAACGTCCAGAAATTGGTGCCGGTCGGAGTCTCCCCCAGAATCGAGGACACCAGGAAATCATTGAGTTTGAGGTCATACGAGCCGCCCCAGTTCCCGCCCGTAGCCAGTTGCAGGGCGCCGCCGGCGCTGGTCCCGGGGCAGGCCTTGCCTCGGACGGTCGTGGCGCCCGTGGTCTGCACCAGCGTCTGGGGGAGCAATGTGGCGCCGGCGCCTTCGACGCGCACCAACGCCGACGGCGGCGCGACGGCCGCGGCGGGGCCGGCGGCGATCAGCGCGACCGAGAGCAGGACTCCGGCGGCGGAGGCGATGAGCTTGCGATGCATAAGGGCCACCCCTTTCCACGAGGGCGTATCGGCTTGGCGGTCGAGGGCTGGTCTCCTGGCTCACGGGCCTACCGACCGCGCCTTCCCGGCAAGCTGCGCTCACCAGTGGCCTGATTTGCGGCGGCGTCCCCGATCACAGTGGCGGGTCCGCGCCGGACTCTCACCGGCTTCCCATCACCACCGACCTTGAACGGCTGGATCGTACCGCGGTCGGTGGGCGGTGGTGGGCGCGGGGCGGGTTCTCGACTGCGAGGCAGCGGGTTCTAGACTGCGAGGCCGATGACCGTCAACCTCACCCGCATCTACACCCGCCTGGGCGACTCCGGCGAGACGCACCTCGGCGACATGAGCCGCGTGCCCAAGACCCACCCGCGGATCGAGGCCTACGGCACGGTCGACGAGCTGAATGCGCACCTCGGCCTCACGCTCACGCTCGACGATCTGCCCGACGACTACGCCGCTTGGCTGCGCCGCGTGCAGAACGACCTGTTCGACGTCGGCGCCGACATCGCCGCGCCGCACGACCCCGAGCGCGAGCGCCTGCGGGTGCTGCCGGCCCAGACGGCCTGGCTCGAGGAGCGCTGCGATGAGGTCAACGCCGAGCTCGAGCCGCTCAAATCGTTCGTTCTCCCGGGGGGCACGCGCGCCGCCGCCCACCTGCATGTCTGCCGGACCGTGTGCCGCCGGGCCGAGCGCCTCGCGGTCGCGTGTGGCGAAGAGGTCAACGCGGAGGTCGTGCGGTATCTGAACCGGCTATCCGACCTGCTGTTCATCCTCAGCCGAGGGGCGAATCGAGGGGATGAGCCGCTCTGGGAGCCCGGGCGGTACCGGTAGGGCGAGCCGCGGGGGGGTCGTCGGGGGGATTCGGGGGCTGTGGATGGCTGTGGCTGCGGCGCGGATGCTGCGGGTGAGCGCGGTGGGCTGGGGCGCTGTTGGGCTGTCGGGCGCTTGGGCTGTCGAATGCCGTTAGCCCGTAGGGCGCGGATGGCCTGACGATGCCCGATAAGTGTGAATAGTTCACACTTATCGGTCAGGCTCACGTCCGCGCCCCGCCCGGGGCGCCCGCGCCGCGTCGCTCCGCACCGGCCCCACGCCGCGTCCGCGCCCCGCCCGGGGCGCCCCGCCCCATGCCACGCCCGCGTCCCGCACCGGGGCGCCCGGCCCGCGCCCGCCACGCCCGCGCCACCCATGGCGCCTCGACCGCCGCGCCTAGCCTTCCCGGGCCGGGTCCCCCGCGGGCAGAACGTCGCAGGCCCAATCGGTGCGCTTCCAGTCAGGCACCGGCGTCTCGTGGTCCGCGGCCGGGACGAACCGGGAGCGTTCCACCAGCCGCATGCGGTGGATGTAACGCGGGCAATTGGGAAACACCTGGGTAGTGCGCACGCGGACGATGAACTGCGCCTCGGGATACAGCCCCAGCAACTCGTCAGCCTCATCGACGCTGGCGTGGCCGTTCAGCCGCAGCCGCGACGGCCGCTCGCTGACGAAGTCGATGAACAGCAAGCCCACGTAGGGGTTGACCGACAGATTGCCGGCCGACAGGTACATGCCGTTGCCGTCGTAGTTCGGGAACGCGATCGTCCGCTCGTCGAGCACGCGCACGAATCCCGGCGCGCCGCCCTTGTACGAGCACTGCGGCCGCCCGTCGGCGTCGGCGGTGGCCAGGAAGAACATGTCCATGCGCTCGATGAACTCGCGGTCCGATGGGCCGATCACGGCGTCGGCCATGAAGCGCTCCTGCAGCCGGTCCGCCAGCCGGCGGGTGTCGAAGCGGTCCTGCAGGGCGCGCGAGCCGGAGTGGTAGACGTCGCTCATGTCCCGGCACCGTCCTGCGGGGTTGGAGCCGCCGACGCCGCCGCCGGAGCCACGCCGGCGTCGGCCGCCACCGCCGGGGCGGCCAGCACATCCGTGCGGCTGTAGTGCCCGACCGCGTCAAACCAGCGCTTGGCGTGCAGGCCGCGGCGCAGATCGCACTCCGCGATCACGATTCCCTCTTCACCGTACAGAGGTCCGGCGATGATCTCGCCCCAGGTGGGCTCGATGATCGCGGCGCCCCCGTTTCCGAACACCTCCTTGCCCTCCGGCAGGGGCACGGGAAAGTCGGGCCCAAATGCGCTGGCGGGGATGTACTGCGGCGCGGAGACGACGAAGGCGCCCGACTCGATCGCGATGTGGCGCATGGTGGCCAGCCATCCGTCGGAGTCGTCAGCCGTGGGAGCGACCCACAGCTGCGGTCCGCCCTGATAGACGGCATAACGCGCCAGCGGCATCCGGTTCTCCCAGCAGATCAGGCCTCCGATCCGCGCCAATGCAGTGTCGGCCACGCCCAGATCGTCGCCGGCACCGATGCCGTGGAAGAGCCGCTCATGATGAGTCGGCATCAGCTTCCGATGGCGGTGGATGAGCCCGTCCGGACCGAGGAGGAGCAACGAGTTGTACAGCGACCCGGGGCGATCGCTCTCGCGCTCGTTTACACCGATCGCGCAGATCACGTCATGCGCCCGGCAGGCCGCAACGAGGCGCTCGACCTCGGGACCCGGCACGTCGATCGCGCTGGCCCACATCCGCTCCCAGAGCTCGTCGAAACCGGCGAACGCAGAGGCGGAGCGGGCCCAGACGTTCGACGGGTACAGCGACACGAATGTCTCGGGCAGGACGACGAGCTGGGCGCCCGCGGACGCAGCCTCAGCGATCAGCTCACCTGCCTTGGTCACCGACGCCTGGGCGTCGAGAATCGCAGGCGTCGCTTGGACGGCCGCCACCCGTACGGTCTTGAAAGCCGTCACGGTCACCTCCTCAGGGTCAACATCACGCCGGTGGCCACCGCCAGTCCGAGCGCGCCAATCGCGATCGCGCCGAATACGAATGCCTTATGCAGATGAGCATAGGTGACAACCTCGCCCGGCCGCGCGATCGCCACTAGGCCGGCGAGCGCGAGTGCTGCGGCCAGCGCCGCCGCGGGCGGTGCCAGCGCCTCCCGCATGGTCGGTCGCTGGACCGGGGCTTCGACCGGTGACTCGGACACGCGGGCGTCGGCGCTGAGCACCGCCGAGACCGCAAGCAGCGTCCACGTGGCTGCGACCAGAAAGCCGCCCAGCACGTCACTGGGGAAGTGCCACTGCAGCGTCAGGAACGAGTAGCTGACCGCTACGGCGAAGGCCGCGCCCAGTGCGGCGACAACCGGCCTCCAGCGCGCCGGCACCGCCAGCACCATGCACAGAGCCAGCGCCATGGCCGCGGTCGCGTGGCCGCTGGGCCAGGAGGCCGCCGACGGCGGGTGCGCGATCAGGTGGTCAGGCCGAGGCGCTGCCAGCAGCGGCTTGAGCAGCTGCGTGGTGACGCCCGAGCCGAGCAGGATGGCGACGATCGCGATCGCCACCCAGAGGCGGCGGCGAGCCAGTGCCAACGCGACCGGAACGATGCAGAAGTACACGTACGGCTGGGGATTGCACAGGTGGGCGATAAAGCTCGCGGCCGAGCTCACGTGGGGACGCGAGCCGAGATCCTGAAACCCACGCAGAATCGACTCATCGGCACGCTGGACGACGCGAACATGGAACACGACGTACCAGGTGACGACCAGCAACGCGAGTGACGCCACCGCGCCGATTAGGGCCGTCCTGGCACGTTCAGGCATGGGTTCAGGGTAACCCACGCCGAGAGAGCGTCAGGCGGGTTTGTGCTCCCTCGCGCTACGGGTGATGCGGATCTCCGGAGGGCTGCCGGTGCGGCGCACGTGGGCGTAATACTCCAGATCATCGGGCGACGCGACCTCGACGCTCAGATCTGGCCCCAGCTCGAACCTTCTCGCCTCGTACAGCAGCTCCTGGTACCGCGAAGCGCCCTTGGGGCAACCCTCGATGTCGAGATCGTGCGCTCCGCAGCGCAGCGTCCAACGCCCGCCGCGCAGCAGCTTCTCCTCGTTCATCTTGACCGGCAGGGTGTCGGCTTCGCCGTCGATCCGGATGCGGGCGTGGGCAGACCACAGCGCTCGGCACAGCCGGCCGACGTTACGACCGTAGGGCGCGGGAATGATTCCGACCGGGCCCGCCGCCTGCCGATTGCCGCGGATCGCCTCGGCCAGCGGCCCCACAACGATGTATTCGACCCGGTTGGCGTTCAGCCAGCGTAGGACGGCTAGCGACTGCTCATCGAGGTACTCGAAGCCCTCACCAGCGGTGCGTGATTGAGAGTCGATTCGGGGCGAGCGGTGTCTGAGAAGCATGTGGTGCGTTTCGTCACCGCGCCTCAACCTCCTCCACGAACTCCGCGATCCAGGCCGCCAGCCGGTCCGGGTTGGCCAGCGGCACCCAGTGGGAGCCCCCGATCGTCCGGCGCACCAGGTCCGGAGCGTAGTGCTCGGCAGCGTCGTAGTAGCCGGTGGAGATGTAGTGATCGTCGCTGGCCACGATCAGCTGCACCGGCACCCGTACGGATTGAGGCTGCGGCGGCCGCAACAGGCGCCGCAGGATGTTCTGGCGATACAGATTCGAACCATGAATGCCATCGGCCGCCAGCGTTGCCCGGCCGAAGTAGGGATCCGTCGCCAGCCGCTCCCGATGGCGCATGAGCCAGGCCCAGCGTCCGCGCGCCAGCACGACCCGCCAGCTGAACGTCGGCCAGCCCGGAACGCACAACCCCAACACGTACCAGGAGCGGTACAGGAGGCGCAGCACCTCGAGAACCCGTCCGTCACGGACGCGCCGCCGCAGCACGACGCCGACTTGTTCCAGCGATGGTCCGGCGACCGTGGTGAACGATGCCAGCCGGCCGTCGAACCTCGACATCGCAGCGAATTGCCAGCCCATGATCCCGCCCCAGTCATGTCCCACGAGGTGGAACCGCTGATCGGTCGCCAGCGACTCCAGTACCGCTTCGAGGTCGTCAGCCAGTCGCTCGTAGCCGTACGCGGACGGCCCTCGAGGCGTGCTCGAGCGGCCAAAACCCCGCAGGTCGTAGCCGATCACGTGAAAGCGCGACGCCAGGTGCCCCGCGACCCCGCTCCAAATCTCCTTCGTGTCGGGATAGCCGTGCAGCAGCACGATCGTGGGGCCGGCGGGATCGCCCGCCTCGATCGCCGCGAGCTCGGCCCCGTCGCTCGTCACGCTGCGCTCGATCACCGACGGTGAATCTATAGGCTCGCTGCCGGGATGAGCTTGACCGCACGCGTGCTGGACTGGCAGTCACAGGGCGAGCACCTCACCGCGCTCGGCGACCATCGGGTGTTCGTCACCCGGAGAGCCGGCTCCGGCCCGCCGATCGTGCTGCTGCACGGTTTCCCCTCGAGCTCGTTCGACTGGCGGGCGCTGCTGGCCGAGCCGGCGTTGCAGGGTCGTGAGGTGCTGGCGTTCGATTTCCTCGGCTTCGGCCTGTCCGACAAGCCCCCCGGTCCGTACTCGTTGAACACACAGGCCGACCTGACGCGGGAACTCGTCGACCGGTTCGTGGACGGCCCGGTGCAGCTCGTGGCCCACGACATGGGTACGTCGGTGGCGACGGAGCTGTTCGCCCGGGAGATCGACGGAGGCCCGGCGATCGAGACGACCGGGGCACTGCTGTTCAACGGCAGCATGCTGCTGCACCTCGCCAACCCGACGATCGGCCAGCGGCTGCTGAGAAGCGCCGCCGGTCCGGTCATGGCCCGGCTCACCAGCCGGCGCTTCTTCCGCCATCAGCTCGGTTCGGTGTTCTCGCCGGCCCACCCGCTGAGCGAACAGGAGGCGGCCGACCAGTGGGCGCTGCTCACCCACAACGGCGGCAATCGGCGCTTGCACGAGCTGATCTTCTACATGGACGAGCGGGTCCGCTATGCCGAGCGCTGGCATGGCGCGATCCGGGACTGGCCGGGGTCGCTGGCGTTGATCTGGGGCATGCGCGACCCGGTGGCCCGGGTGGCCGTGCTGCGCGGCTTGCAGCAGCTCCGTCCCCAGATGCCGGTCACGGAGCTCCCAGAGCTGGGGCACTACCCACAGATCGAAGACCCGGCCGCGGTGGCGGGCGCGATCGCCCGCGCATGAAGCCGCGGTGGCGGGCGCGATCGCCGCGCTGAAGCCGCGGTGGCGGCCGCGAACCTGAGGCCTGGCTCAAGCGGCGCGGTCGTTGGCCGGCGGCGTCTCGATCACCACCCGGCACGGGCGGTGCGCCAGCAGGTAACTGGCAGTCGGACCCAGGGCCTGCTCGGACGGGGGCGCGTGCGCGGTCCCCAGGTAGATGATCTCCGCTTCGCTGCGCTCCGCCTCCTCGACGATCGCGGCGCCGGGATTGCGCGTCCGGACCAGCCGCGTCTGCATCTTCAACCCCGCCTTGCGCCCGGTGACCCGGGCGCTCTCCAGCACACTGAGCCCAAGCTGCTCCTCCTCGTCCAGGCCCGCGTCGAGCGACAGCTGATTGGGCACCTGAAGGACATAGAGCGCCTCCACCATCGCGTCCTCACCTACGAGCTTGGCCGCAGCACGCAGCGCCGATGCATCCACATCGGTGCCGAAAATGGGAACTAACGCGGAGCGATAGTCGAGCTCCACGAAGAACGCTGGGCGTTCGCGATGGGCGATCTTGTAGTGGCTGGTCAGGTCCATCCCCTCGCGGCGGCGATAGAGGACGAACCCCAGCAGGCCGAAGATCATCCAGCCAGTGCCCACGTAGCGCGCGTCCACGTGCAGGACCATCACCGAGATCCAGGCCGCGGCCGTGCCGATCCCACCGACGATCGCGCTGACCGGGACCCGGGCGCCGCGGAACGGGATCCCCACGCCTATTCGGTAGGGCCGTTCACGGTTGGGATCCTTGACCCGCAGCGCGATGATCGCCACGTGCGCGGTGGTGAACGACAGCATCGCGCCGTAGGAATAGAGGTTGCCGAGAAAAGTGGTCTGCCCCGGGATCAGCAGGATTCCGGCGAAGGTCGAGAAGAACACGATCGTGAACCACGGGGTGCGGTAGCGCTTGTGCAACCGCGCGAACACCCCAGGCAGCTGGCGGTGCTCGGCCAGCGACCACGACAGCCGCGAGATGCCGATCAGCCCCGCGTTGGTGGCGATGAACAGGATCGTGGCGGCCAGGATCCCGACGTAGTAGCGCAGCAGATGCGTGATCCCGGCGCCCAGGCCGAGGTGCTGGATGATGCCCAGGACCGGGTCGGCCTGGTAGGTGGTGCCCAGTTGGGTGGTGGCGTGCGCCCCCGTGCCGTGGACCGGCAGCGCCGACAGCGCCACGACGGTCATGCCGGCGTAAACGCCGAGCACGGCGATCACGATCAGGTTCACCGCCCGCGGCACGTCGCGGCCGGGATCACGCGCCTCCTCGGCCATGTTGGAGACCGTCTCGATCCCGGTGTAGGCGAGCATCGCCAGCGACAGGGCGAAGACCGTGTGGCTCCAGGTGGGGGTGGTTCCGAGCTGAACCTGGTGGACCAGGAGCGAGGGATTGACGATCAGGACCGCCCCCAGGATGATGATCAGCACCTGCGTGGCCAGGTCCATCAGGGCCAGCATGAAGTTCAAGTTCGCGGACTCGCCGATCCCGCGGACGTTCAGCAGGGCCAGCATCACGACCACAACCAGGCCACCGATCACATCCCCCGGCGGATGATGAAGCGCCGGCCAGAACGCGCTCAGATAGTGCG
This sequence comes from uncultured Solirubrobacterales bacterium, assembly GCA_963803475.1. GTDB lineage: Bacteria > Actinomycetota > Thermoleophilia > Solirubrobacterales > Solirubrobacteraceae > Palsa-465. The sequence goes on along the minus strand of CAWDMR010000006.1, from coordinate 222,021 downwards.
GGACGAAGAACGCGGAGATCGCGATCGTGAGGATGTAGTCGAGGCTCAGCGCCCAGCCGGCGAAGAACGACACGAACTCGTTGAACGCGTGGCGCGCAAATGACGAGGAACCACCCGCCTCCGGGAACATCGACGCTCCCTCGGCGTACGTCTTGGCCGTGAGAGCGAACAGGCCGCCGGCCAGCATGAAGATCACCGGCGTCAGGCCCAGCGCATACGCCGCCACCAGTCCCAGTGCGTAATAGATCGACGAACCGACGTTGCCGTAGGCGGTTGCGAACAGACCGCCGAGACCAACACTGCGGCGCAGCCCGTGCGTCTCTATGCGCGCCATGAGCCCAGATCCAGATTGGGTCTGGGCCCGTCAAGGACCCGCGCTAAGGATCGCCCCGCCGCCGTACAGAATTCGTTATGAGCTTGTTTCAAAATGCCGCCGCCAGCCAAACACGTCGTTTTGAGACAGACTCTAATTGGGCTCTCTCAGCCCCTCCCGTGATCCGAGCCGCGCCATCGTCCTGACTAGGCGACGACCTGCGGGCGTGAGCTGCCGAGCACGCGCTGCAGCCCGGGTAGCGGGCGTTCCGCCATCAGGCTTCGGACTCGACCTGGGCCGGGGGCTCTGCGGCCGGCCGCGGGCCGGCACCGTCTCCTTCGAACTTCTTCTGCCACCCCGCCGGCGGGGCGGTCAGGATCACCCGACAGGGCGCCTTGCGGATCACGTACTTGGTGATCTCGCCCACGTAGTTCTCCAGCGGACCGGTGACTCCGCCGAACAGGGCCCCGCCCTTCACCCGCGAGGGTTCCTCAGCGGCCAGCACGATCGCCTCGACGCCGCGCCGACGCGCCTCGGTGACGATCGCCTGCCCGGTCCGCCGCGCGCGCACGATCGCCGTCGCCACCTGAACGCCCTCGTACTCCTCCCCCACCTCCTTGGCCCGAGCCAGCGCCTCGCGGGCGCGCCTGATCTGGGCGTCGGGCAGCGGCGCGTCCAGCGGGAGCGAGAGCGGCATCTCGAACACCCAGATCGCCTCGATCATCGCCCCCTGCTCGTCGACGTCATCTTTCGTCTCTCCGGCCAGCCGTCCGGCTGTCTGGATGATGTCATCGTCGATCGGGCTTCCCAGCACCGGCACCAGAATCGACCCGAACTCGGGCTCCAGCGCCTCGTGCCGCAACGCCCGCTCCGGGATCGTCACGCGGCGCAGCAACGGTTTCTGCTCGGTCTTGCGATAGATCACGTACAGGGCCAGGCCCCCAAGCAGCCAACCGGCACCCACGTAGCGCGCTCCCGTGTGGTACACGGCCACCGCGATCAGTCCCAGGCCCGACAGCAGCGCGCCGAGCACGGCCGGCAGCGGCACCCGAGCCCCTCGCCAGCGGACCGATAGCGGCACCTCATAGCCGCGCTCGCGGTCGGCCTCCCGGAAGCGCAGCGCGATCACCGATAGGTGGGCGATCAAGAATGCGGTCAGCGCCCCGACCGCGTAGATCCCGATCAGCAGTTCGAGATCGGCCGGGATGACTAGCGCCCCGGCGATCAGCGCCGCCACCCCGATCACCACGAATGGGCTGCCGAATCGGGGGTGCAGGCGCCCGACCGAGCTCGGGATCTGGCGGTTGGTGGCCAGCGAATATCCCACGCGTGAGACCCCGAGCATCGACGATCCCGCTGCGGCGGTCAGACCCAAGGCGCCTCCGACCGCGACCACGTACTTGAGAACGTCCGCGACCCACGGCGGGCGGTAGGCCTCGACCACGCCCAGCAGGGGCGCATTCAGATGATGCTGACCCAGGTCCGTCAGGCCGTTATGTACTGGGAGCGCGGCGATGCCGACCACCGCGATGCCCACATACACCGCCACGATGATCAGCGAACCAGGGAATATCAGACGCTTGACCTCCGCACCGGACACGGCCACCTCCCCGGCAAGACCGGTGGCGGCCTCGAGCCCGGTGAACGCGATCACCGCGATCGGCAGCGCGAAAGCGAGGTCAGCGGCCGTGGGCGCGGTCCACAGGTGCACGCTGGCCGTGAGGTTGCTGGGATGAAAGACCAACACGAGTCCGAGCACGATCACCGCGGCCTGCAGCGCCAGGTCGAGTCCGGTCACCACGATCCGCCGCCGCAGACGGCGAATGCTGACCCCGGTGAGGTTGTCGAGCGCAACGAATGCCACCACAGCCAGCGCGATCAGCACCTGAGGGGCTCCGTGCCCCAGGGTCGAGCTGAACGCGCCCAGGTACGCCGGCACCGTGAGCGCGGTCACGGCGATCAGGATCGTGTAGTCGAGTACGATCGACCAGCCAGCCACGAAGCTCACGAGCTCGTTGAAGGCGTACCGCGCGAACACCGCTGAGCCTCCACGCTCGGGGTGCAACGCCGCCCCCTCGGCGTACGTCATGGCGCACAGCTGAAAGAACACTCCGGCGGCCAGGAACACGACCGGGGTCAGGCCATCGGCGCGATGCGCGACCACCCCGAGGGCGAAGTACACCGAGCTGATCGACGCCGTATAGACGACCGCGAACAGGGCGCGATAGCCGATCGGCCGATCAGTCACGGCGTGTGCGGTGTCGCTCACTGATGTATTAGACGCGGAGCTGAAGATACAGGCGCGCCAGTCCCGCGAAGATGAACAGCACCCCCAGCAGCACGCCGGTGGCGATGGCGCCACCTCCGGCGATCAGCGTGCGGGCCAGCAGGGCGATCCCGATTAGCACCATCAGGATCGACATTACGCGTGTCGATGAGCGGTGCAGCTGACGCGGCTCGGGCATGTGCCAACAAGCTTACGACCGCGGGCCGCCGTCGGCGACCGCGGCGTTGCCCATGCAGATTTCCGGGCGACTCGCCCCGTGGGTCGATCCTACACGGGGCCGAATCGGCCGTGTCCGGCGCGATCCGGCCCCGCCACGATGTGTTAGGCCAGTCCGTTGGCGGCCAGGAACTGGTGCGCGACGGTCGCTGGAGACTGCTGGTCGAGGGCGACCGCGGCGTTCATCTTGCGGATCGCCGGCAGCGTCAGCAGCGCGCTGACCTTATTGATGGTTTGCGCGAACGCGGGCCCTTCGGCGGCCAGCGCGCTCCGCTTGACCACCGGGGCCACATTCTGGAAGCCGAACACGCGCTTGGGATCACTGAGCAACACGTACTTACCGCTGGTCAACTGGGCGTCGGTCGTGAATGCGTCGAACGCATCCACCTGGCCGGTGTCGATTGCCTTGTAGGTGATCCCGATCGCGAGAGGCTTGAAGGTCGGGTCGATCCCGTAGACCTTCTTGAGGCCGACCAGCCCGGAATAACGGGTGGCGAACTCCGGCGCGCCGCCGAGGGTCAGCGAATGGCCGAGCTTCTTCAGATCGGCGATCGTCGTCAGGCTGTGCTTGGTGGCGAACGCCTTGGTCACGGCCAGAGCGTCCGAATCAAAGAAGGGGGTCTGACCCAGCAACACGAAGCCGTGCTTTTGGGCGTAGGCCTGGGCCAGAAAATACGTCTGGTTGGCGCTGGTGGGGGGACGGTTGTCGTTGGCGATCGCCGTCAGGAACGTGCCGGTGTACTCGGGGTACATCTGAATCTGACCCGAGGTCATCGCCTTCCAGGTGATCTCCGAGGAGCCGATGTTGGGCTTCAGAGTCACCTTAAAGCCCTTTGCCTGGAGTGCCTGTTGGTAAAGGTCACCGAGGATGTACTCCTCGGTGAAGTTCTTGTCGCCGATCGTCACGGCGGGCTTGCCCGCGCCCGGCCCGGTGGCGGCCGCGGCTCCGCCGCTCGACGTAGTCGACGTGCTGGTGGTGCTCGACGTGCTCTTTGACGAGCTGCCACAAGCGGCCAGCGTCAGCGCCAGCGTAACCGCCAGCAATCCTGCTTTGAACGCTCTCATGGTTCCTCCTGCATCGTTGGTCCGGTCACGCAGCTTCGGTGACGATTGGCGTGATCGCCAGCGCGGCATCGTCCGCGCCGGCGAGCTTGAGTCCGCGCGGGGTCAGCGCGCGCTGAACCAGCGACAGCGCGAACTCGACCAGGAGCGCCAGTGCCGCGATGCAGATCGCGGCGCCCAGAACCCCCGGAAGGTGATAGCTGGTTTCGTTGTTGATGACGTCGCCGAGGCTGCCGCTGTATCCGGTCAGCGCGGCGATCGTGGTGGTCGAGACGACGAACAGCGCCGCGGTCCGGATCCCGGCAAAGATCAGCGGGATCCCCAGCGGCAGCTCGACGCCACGCAGGATCTCCCAGCCGGTGAGGCCCATTCCGCGTGCAGCATCGACGATGTCGCGATCTACTCCGTCGATCGCGACGTACGCGTTGGTGATCACCGGTGGCACCGCGAGCACCACCAGCGCGAGCTCGACGTTGTCGAGCCCGATCCCGAGAAAGGCAACCCCGATCGCGAGCACGGCAAGGCTCGGCAGCGCGCGCCAGATGTTGCCGATGTTGATCGCCACGAACGAGCCGCGATGGATATGACCGAGCCAGACCCCGATCGGAATCGCGATCACGAGCGCGAGCGCGATTCCGATGCCGGCGATCTTCAGCGTCTCCAGCGTCAGGTGCACGAGCGTTGGCAGGTGGGGCTCGCCCGGAATCTGCCCGTCGCGGCCAATGAACTTGATCGCCTCGACGAAGTTGTTCATCCGGCCACCCTCGTCCACGGCGTCAGCAGCCGCTGCGCGATCACCAGCAGACCATCAGCGGCGAGCGCCAGCCCGACCGCCATTGCACCGGCCACGATCAGCTCGGTCTTGAACACCTCGTTTGAGATCGCGGTCAGGATCGGGGCGCCAAGTCCCTCGTTATCGATTAGGGACGCGACCGTCGCGAGCGAGATCACCGTCACCGTCGCGATCCGGATCCCGGCGATGATCGCGGGCAGCGCCAGCGGCAGCTCCACCCTCAGCAGCGACTGGGTCGGGCCCATGCCCATTCCGGCGGCGGCGTCGCGGACGTCGGGCGGGACCTCGCGGAGCCCGGTAAGCGTGTTGCGGAACATGATCAGCAGCGTGTAGGACACGAGCGCGATCTCCGCTGTGGTGCGACTCAGCCCCAGGCCGGGCACCGGCTCGAGCAGCTCGAACAGCGCCAGCGACGGGATTGTGTACAGGATCGAGGTGACGATCAGCACCGGTCGCTCCAACCACCGGCGGCGGTATGCGATCAGCGCCAGCGTGGTCGAGACCAGGAACCCGATCGACACGGCGATCAGCGTCAGCACGATGTGCTGGCGCAGCGCCGGCCACAGGATCGGGGCCCAGTTATGCGACACCCAGTCCGGGCAGAACAGCCGGTTCGCCCGCTCGCAGGCGAAGGAGCTTCCGCCGCCTCCACCGAAGTTGGGAATCACGGGTCCGGCGGCGGCCACGATCATGGACTGAGGTGCCTCTGCACCGACCGCTCGTGGGCCGCATGCACCCCCAGCGCACCATTGCCGAGCAGCCCGCCGAGCAGCTCCAGCGTGACGATCCCGACGACGCGATCGTCACCGTCGACCACCGTCAATGGCCCGCCACCGGCGGCCAACAGCTGCGACAGCGCATCGCGGACGGTGGTCGTGAGCGCGACTCGATCGGCTCCCGCCGGCACCCCGTTGGGCATCGGCAAATCCACGTCCTGGAGCGTGGCCAGTCCGAGGCGCTTCAGCGCCCGGTCCGCCCCGACGAACTCGGCCACGAACTCGTCGGCGGGGTTGGTGAGGATCTCCGCCGGCGTGTCGTACTGCGCGAGCCGGCCGCCCTCGCGCAGGATCGCGATCTTGTCGCCCATCTTGATCGCCTCGTCGATGTCGTGGGTGACGAACACGACGGTCTTGCGCACCCGCTCCTGTAGGCGCAGGAACTCGTCTTGCAGCCGCGCACGTGTGATCGGATCGATCGCGCCGAATGGCTCGTCCATCAGCATCAGCGGCGGGTCCGCCGCGAGAGCGCGCGCGACGCCGACCCGCTGGCGCTGGCCGCCGGAGAGCTGCGCCGGGTACCGGGCGCCGGTCTCGTCGCGATCCAGGCCCACCAGCTCGAGCAGCTCGGTAACGCGGGCAGCGGTGCGGGCCTTGTCCCACCCGAGCAGCCTCGGGACGGTGGCGATGTTCTCACTGACGGTGTTGTGCGGAAACAGACCGATCTGCTGGATCACGTAACCGATCTCCCGGCGCAGCTCGTTCGGCTCCCGTTCGAGCACGCTGCGTCCGCCGAGCAGGATGTCCCCGCCGCTCAGCGGGATCATCCGGTTGATCAACCGCATCGCCGTTGTCTTGCCGGAGCCGGACGGTCCCACGAGCACGCACACCTCGCCGGCCTCCACGCTGAGCGTGAGCTCGGAGATCGCCGGCTCGCGCTGACCGGGATAGCGCTTGGAGACGCCGCGTAGCTCGAGCGTCGCCGCCTGCGGGAACGGCAACGGCCCCTCTGTCTGGGCAGTGTTCGGGGAGGTCAAGAGTAAACCGGGCCGGGTTCGATGCTTAGCCTACTGATCTGAGACCGCCGAGCCCGCACAGCGTCGCGCTGCCGGCGGGGTTCGATCTCGGCCAAGGGGGTAGGCAACAACGATGTCGATTTCCAGCCTGGAGGCCGAACCGGTCTCCGGCTATTCCCCAGCGCAGGACCGGCCCCTGCGCAGCTATGGCGCGCTGATGACGGTGTTCGCGAGCCTGTCGGCAGGGTTCGCGGCCTGGTTTCGCGTCTCGGGACGTGAGCTTCCCCAGCGGATTGACGGCCGCGACCTGTTCCTGCTGACCGTCGCCAGCCACAAGGCGTCGCGCCTGATATCCAAGGATCGGGTCACGAGCCCGATCCGGGCACCGTTTGCTCGCTACGAGGGGAACGCCGGTCCGGGTGAGGTGAACGAGGAGCCCCGGGGGCGCGGACTGCGCTACGCGATCGGCGAACTGCTGCTGTGCCCCTACTGCCTGGGCATGTGGACCAGCGCCGGGCTGGTGGCCGGGCTGCTGGTGGTGCCCCGATTCACCCGATGGATCGCCTCGGTGCTGACCGTCTTCTTCGGCTCGGAGATGCTGCAGATCGCCTACAAGAAAGCGGAGGAGTCGCTGTGAGGTGGGGAACGGAGGTTGATGGCTGACGAAACCAGGATCGCGGTGCTGGGGGCCGGCGGCATTATGGGCTTTGCTATGGCCGGCAACCTCGCCGGCGCAGGTTTTGAGGTGCGCGCCTGGAACCGCTCGCGGGACAAGGCCGAGCCCCTGGTCCGCGACGGCGCGGAGGTGTGCGACAGTCCCGCGGAGGCCGCCAAGGAAGCGGACGTCGTCCTCACGATGCTGTCGGATACGGTCGCGGTGCTCGACTTGATGCAGGACGAGAACGGTCCGCTGACGCTCACCGCCGATGACGCGCTGTGGCTGCAGATGAGCACGCTCGGGGAGCGGGGCACGGAACAGTGCATCGAGCTCGCTGAGCGCAGCGGGATCGAGTTCGTCGACGCACCCGTGCTGGGGACCAAACAGCCGGCCCAGGAAGGGAAGCTCGTGATCCTCGGCTCCGGCCCGGAGCGACTGCGGAGCCGCGTACAGCCGATCTTCGATGCGGTCGGCCAGCGCACCATGTGGATCGGCGAAGCGGGTGCCGGCACCAGGTTGAAGGTGGCGATCAACAGCTGGATCCTGGCCGTGGTGGAGGCCGGGGCGGAGACCTTCGCCCTGGCCGAGGCGCTGGGGCTCGATCCCAAGCTCGTGCTCGAGGCGCTCGAGGGCGGGCCACTCGACCTGCCCTACCTGCGGATGAAGGGACAGGCGATCATGGCCCGGAACTTCGAGCCCTCGTTCAGGCTTGAGCTGGCTGCCAAGGATGCCGGCCTGGTGGATGAGGCGGCCAGCCGCCGCCACATGGACCTGCCGCTGGTGAGCACCGTTCGCCGGCGGCTCGAACAGGGCGCTCAGGAACACGGCGACGAGGACATGAGCGCCACGTATCTGACCAGCGCGCGGGGGTAGGCGAATGCGCGATGCGTCCGGAGCGGTAGATCTCGTGGACCCTGGCCCCGGTTTCGCCCCTCAGACCGTCGCAGTGCTCGACGTGGATCCCGATCTCGGGATCGGTCTGGCAGAGCCGGATTTCGAGGCGGCTCGACGCCGAGCGGTCGCCACAGTCGTCGAGCTCCGCCGGCCCAGCTGGGACCCGAGCCAGATGCGGGCGCAGGCGGATGACGGCTGGTTGGGCCTGTTCGTGGTGGACGGTTTGATGATCCGGCGCGTGAGCCTGGGCAAGCGCGCCGCCTGTGAGCTGTTCGGACCCACCGACCTGATCCGTCCGTGGGATACCGACGGCGAGTTCGACCCGCTCCCGATCGCGGTCGACTGGCTCGTGCTCAGGCCCACGAGGCTGGCCGTACTCGATACGGCATTCGTGCAGCGGATCGCGCGCTGGCCCAGCATCAACGGCCGGCTCATCGGCCGCGTGGCCCAGCGGGCCCGGTACCTTTCCCTGGCGCAAGCCGCGACACATCTTCCCCGCGCTTACGCGCGCCTGCTGATCCTGTTCTGGCTGCTGGCCGAACGCTGGGGAAAGGTGAGACCCGACGGGGTGCACGTAAGCCTCCCGCTGACGCATGAGGTGCTCGGGATGCTGGTCGGCGCGCATCGTCCCACGGTCACGATTGCCCTTCAGCGCCTGACTCGCGCGGGGCTGCTGACTCGCGAGCGCTCCGATCGCTGGCTGCTGACGAACCACGCCATCCAGAGCCTGGGCCACCCGGACAGCCTGAACCTGCTGGACGAGGCAGCGGCTGCGGCCTCGACCCTGTACACGACGGACTGAACCCACCGGTCGCCGCCCTCCAAGGCCGGACCGGAAATGCCGATACGTGCCGAACAGGTGCGTATGGGCGATCACTACGTGGTTCACGATGCCGACGACCCTGCCGAGACGCTCGATGGTGAGCGCTTGGCGCGCGCTTACATGGACGCGCTCAACGATCGTGATCCCGAGCCACTGCTGGAGCTGCTCGACCCCTCGGTCGAGTTTGTCCCCACGTCGCTGTCGCGGAATCGGCGTAAGTACAAAGGCCATGCCGGCGTGCGCGACTGGCTCAAGACCGCGGCCGACCGCGGGAACCGGTACACCGGCAGCGTCACCGAGGTGCGCAGCGTCGGAGCCGACCGCTGGGCGATTCTGGGGCAGGTGCGGCTCGATGGCCGCGTGGTTGCTCCGCTGGCGGTCATGATCCGGGTGCGGAATGGCCTGATCCTCGAGTCCCGGTCCTATCTGAGCGACGCGAGCCTGCTGCACGAGCTGGGTCATCTTTCGCCGGAGGCGTAGGCCTGGCGGATTTGCGGGCCTTGGAGGCCGCGTCCACTACGGGGTTGTCGGCGTGGAAAACCGGAATAACTACGGATGCGGCCGCTGCCCAAATGCCCCACTCTCCTGAAAGATGGAGGGATTACGGCCTGTCACGTGCGCGGTGTGCCGCGAGTGCATCGGTGTGTACGAGCCTCTGGTGTTGGTGGCGAATGAGGTGCCGCGCCAGACATCGCTGGCGCGGGAGCCACAGCTCAGCGACAGTGATTCGGTGCTGCTGCACGCCGGCTGCTTCGACGGGTCGCTGCAGGCGGGGTGAGCCTCGGGACGAGGCCGCGGGCCCACCTGGTCTAGCGATCGACGGGCCCGCCGTCTCGGGCGGGCCCGGACCTGCCATCTGACTCAGGAAAGAGGTGGTTTGCAAGCCATCCCGTCCAAATGGCTGGGTTGCCCGTCGCTGTTCCGGGGGAGAATCGCATCGTGCCGGCAGCACGCACCTCGGGCCCTTGGCAGCGGTATGCCTGGCTGGCAGGCGTCGTCTTCGTCATCGCGCTCGTCGCGGAGTCGGTGGTCGCCACGGTGGTCGGAATCAATCAGGACGACTTGGCGGCAAAGATCGCCGACGCACTCCACCAGCATCACGAGCTGCTGTTGGTGATCGCCGGCCTCTCGATTGTCTACGCCACCGCATTCCTGATCTACCTCTGCACTCTCTACAACCTGCTTCGTGACGGCCGCGAGCAATCTCGGATCCTCAGCTTCTTGGTGCTGATTGGCGGAGTGCTGTTCGTTGCCTTGCACGCCGTCAGCGACATCGGCATCACCGGGTTGCTCGGCGGCAAGCTCGCGTCGTTCGGAGCCGAACAGGACCAGGGACTCTCGTACACGCTCTACCTCATGACGTTTGCGCTCGACAGCGTGGGAGACGTCTTCGGGAGCCTCGCCGCGGTCGCAATCGGCTTGCTCGTGCTGAGAACCGGCGTCCTGCCGCGCTGGCTCGGGTGGATTTCCATCCTTGCGGGGCTCCTGTTCTTCCTTCAAGGCTTCGGGCTCGGCGGCGTCATCCGCACTTTCGGTCTCGTCCTCGACCTCATCGGGTTCGTTCTCTTCCTGCTGTTCGTGCTCGCGAGCAGCATCATCTTTTTCACTGGCAGAGACACCCCTCGCCATACCGCCTACGAAGCCACGTAGCGCTCGCGCCGCCGTCCATTTGAAGCGGCTCTGCCAGCCTCACGCCGCGCTAGGCTGGCCGGCGCAGAGTGGGTGTCAAATCCGCGGGGCGCTTCTATGAGAGATCGACTGGGAGGACCGGAATGATCGGAGGCCCAGTGCCGCTTGCGCGCGTACGAGCGCGTGGAACGTTGGTGCTGGCAGTGGCGCTCCTCGCGGCTTTCTTCGCGGGGTGCGGAGGCGACGGCGGGGTCGCGATGCTTGGATGCCATCAGTACTGCCAGCAGGCAGGCGGCTATGGCGGCGGACCGTCGGGACGGCCGGTGCTGAAGGTCGTGACGACCGGTACGGTCGTGCCGTCGAGCAACGGCACGGTGCCGATCACCTTGAAGTGCCTGGTGCCCGTGAGGTGTCAGGGCGCGCTTCTCCTGGACACGGCCTCCAACTCGTCGTCTCTCGAGTTTGCGTGCGGCACGGGCTGGTGGGCACAGTCGGACCTGCTCGTCGATGCCGACAGCACGCGGACGATCGGGCTGCCGTTGAAAGCCTGCCCGCGGGCGCTGCTACGCCGCGAGGGCCGCTTGGCTGCTGCCATCACCGCCGACACGATCCATTTCATACCGCCGTGCTCGCAGATACCGAGCCTCGCTGCGGGCTGCCGGAAGTTCGTGAGCTCTCCGGGTTACACCCCCGATCAGGGCGACGGCTTGAACCGCCTGATAGGCGCGAGGATCACGCTCGCGACGTCGGGATCGAGCGGCTCATGACCGTTGAGCTCGCCGATCTCGAGTCAGCCACCAGCCACTTCCGACAAAGAGAAACCCAGCTTTTGCGGGGCTTTTCTTGAGTACCGCTACCGGGATTCGAACCCGGGTTTCCGCCGTGAGAGGGCGGCGTCCTAGTCCCCTAGACGATAGCGGCGGGGCATGGGATCGGAAAGAGCTGTGAGGCCGCCGATCCGGCGGCCTGATGGGGTCGGGGCCCACAGCTGGCGGACTCGGCGCCGTCGGCGTCGGCACAAGGGTAGCGGCTGGTCTGGGAGGACCGGACCGCCCCGCAGCCTCGGATGCGGCTGGAGGGACTCGAACCCCCAAGGGCTTGCGCCCACACGGACCTGAACCGTGCGCGTAGACCAGTTCCGCCACAGCCGCGGAGGTCGTCAAGTTAGCAACTGTCGCTCGCAACCTCCATGGAACCACCCACCCCGTCGACCTCCGTGTGGACGGGAAGCTAACCTGCCGCGCCAAGTTAGCTAGAGCGAGCGCCCGGCGCCCCATCGGGCGCGCTCAAACCAGTCTGCACATCGTTTCGCGGCCCCGCGAAGGCGGCGAGCTGCGGACGCCCGTACGTCATGCCGTCGCACGATTGCAACGCACAGGACGTCCCCATCCCAGCGCGCGCACGCGCTGCGCCTGCCTGCGCGCGGCCGGTCCGTGCGCGCTTTCGTGGCCAGACGGGCGGTCCTGCACCGCGCGTGCTCCTCGCCATGCTGTTGCTCCTGGCGCTGTCCTGGTCGGCTGTCACGGCAGCCTCGAGCGCAACGGGCGCCAGCCGGGACCGCGTGTTCTATGTGGCGCCGTGGGGCCGGGACTCGAACAGTGGATTGAGCCGTCGCCACCCGTGGCGCACGGTGTGGCATGTCAACAACGCCGCGCTACGGCCCGGTGACACGGTCCTGTTCGAGGGCGGCAAAACATTCAAGGACGACACGCTGATGCCGGGATGGGGGTTCAACGTCTCGGGAACGGCCTGGGCGCCGATCAAGTTCGGCTCCTGGGGCCGGGGTAAGGCCCGGCTGCCCCGGGGCGTGTGGCTCGGAACCAACGCATTCCATCCGCACGGACCGAGCCATCTGTGGTTCAACAACCTGGCGCTGGGCCCGACGCAGGGATTTCAGGGCACCGGAGACTTCATCGTGCTGACCGGCCTGTCGGTCTCGCATCTCCGCACTCCCCGAAGCAACGGCGAGACTGGAATCGAGACGCGCGGATCAAACTGGGTGATTGCCTGGAACCGGGTCAGCCGGGTGGGCGACTCGGGAATCCTGCTTGGCTTCAGCGCCGACAGGTTCGGGGCTCCGGCGGGCGGCAGCGGCTATTTGGTGTACGGCAACGTCATCACGCACACCGGCGAGGACTCGTCGATACATGCGGGCTCGCATGGGATCTACGACAAGGTCACCAACGCCACGATCGAGCGCAACTGGATCATGGGATTCCGAGATGACGGCGTGTCGGTCCGCTACCACTCCACCCAGGTCCTCGGCAACTACATCCGGCATGGATCGATCGGCATCGCCTGGTACCAATAAGACACCGTTGGTGCGACCAGCCGGTTCGTGGGCAACACGATCGTGCGGACACGCTCGGCGGGGATCTTCGTGTGCGGGATCGCCGAAAGCTGCCCGCGCCCACTGGAGAACTTCGTGATCCGCAAGAACCGGCTGCGGAACACGCACGGCGACCGCCTCAACCTGCAGCCCACACGCGGCTTCTATCAGGTCTTCCACAACCCGTAGGGAGCGGCGTGGCCGGCGCGGTCGCCCCGCCCAGCGGCGGCCATGATCCGTCACCGATCCGGTCGTCGCTCGACCTGACCGTGAGGCTGTCCGATAAGTGTGAACTATTCACACTTATCGGACAGCCTCGGCGGGGCGCGCCCAAGCCCGAGCGCGGGGCGGTCGCGCCCAAGCGCGAGGCCCCGGCGCGCCAAGTCCGCGGGGCCCCGAGGAGCTCGACGCCCGGGCGCCGCGAGCCCGGGAGCCGCGAGCCCAAGGAGGGCCGCGACCGCTCACCCGTTCCAGCGCTTGAGCACCTGGGTGTCGCGCTCAAACCCGAGCGTGCTGATCGCCCCCGCCGACAGGGCGAACCGCGCCCCCGCCGCGACGGGGAGCTCGACCCAGCGTGCGGCGATCACGCGCAGGATGTGCCCGTGGGCGAACACCAGGGCGTCGCCGTCGACGGCTCGGAGCCGGGCCAGCACGCGGTCGGCTCGCTCGGACACGGCCGTGGGCGTCTCGCCTCCGGGACAGCCGTCGCGCCACAGGCTCCAGTCCGGATCCTGGGAGCGGATCTGGGGCGTGGTCAGCCCCTCGTACTCGCCGTAGTCCCACTCCGTGATGTCGCCGTCGATCTCGGCGCCGGTCTCGAACCCGGCCAACGCACAGGTTTCACGAGCGCGCCGCAGCGGGCTGCACAGCACCAGCGCGAATGTCCGGCCGCGGAGCTCCTCGCCCACCACCGCCGCCCGTCGCCGGCCGGATTCCGTGAGCGCCAGGTCGGTTCGGCTCGTGTGCCTGCCGTTCGCGCTCCACTCCGTCTCTCCGTGACGGACGAGGACGATCTCCATCGGCAGTGTCAGCGGTCCCTTCCCCCGGTGCGTTCGATATCCGCCACCTTGGCCCGCCGCCGGACGTGGCGCTCATCGTCGCTGATCTGCGCGGCCAGGAACGCGACCACGATCTCGGCGGCGACCTCGGAGCCGATCACGCGACCGCCCAGGCACAGCACGTTGACGCCATCGTGCTCGACCGCCTGGTGTGCGGTGTAGTGGTCGTGGATCGTGGCAGCGCGGATACCGACGATCTTGCACGCGGCCACCGAGACGCCGGCTCCGGACCCGCACACGATGATGCCCCGCTCGGCTTGACCGGACACCACCGCGCGCCCCACCTCGAGCGCCTTGTCCGGGTAGTCGATCGGCTCGGTCGGTCGGTCCCGAGGTCGAGCACCTCGTGGCCGCCGGCCTCGATTGCACCGAGGAGGCGCTCTCGCAGCGGGAAACCCGCGTGGTCGAATCCGCAGGCAACGATCATCCACTCACCTCCGTCGTCGTAGGAGCAGCGACTTGCAGCTCGTGCGCGGCCAGCAGCGCCGCTCCCAGCACGCCGGCGCGCACCCCGTGCCGAGCCAGCCTGATCGCGGTGCGCTTGCCCAGCCCCGGGAGGACGTAGCCGCGGGCTACCCGCTCCGCGGGCTCCAGCAGCAATTGGCCGGCTTGAGCGGCACCACCGCCGATCACGACCTCTTCCGGATCGAACGTGTTGATCGCGTTGGCGATGCCGATCCCCAGGCGCTGGCCCCAGATCTCGACCATCCGGGCCGCCGCAGCGTCGCCGCTCACGGCGGCGTCGACCGCGTCCGCTCCCAGCACCGGCTTGCCATCCAGGCGCAGCCGCCCCAAGGCAGATTCCGGATGCAGGTTCGCCGATTGGGTGGCAAGCCGGTCCAGGGCATGGCCGGAGGCGACGAACTCGAGTGACCCCGGCTGCGGGAATGCGCCCAGCGGGCTCGGCACGGCGCCCGCCAGATCGAGCCCTACAATCGTGTGCCCCAGCTCACCGGCGCCACCGGTGGCGCCGCGATAGATGCGGCCGCCCAGCACCAGCCCACCCCCCACTCCGGTGCCGACGGTGATCATCACCAGATCACGGGCCACCAGCTTCAGGTCCTGATCGTGCGCCTCGGCCAGGGCCGCCACCGTGGCGTCGTTGTCGACGAACACCGGCACTCCGACCCGCTCGGACAGGACTCGTCTCAGCGGGACGTCGGCCAGCGGCACGTTGACCGAGGAGATGACCCGGCCCGTCTCGAACTCCACGATCGAGGGGACGCCGATCCCCACGCCCTCCAGATCGTCTCCTCGCGCCCCGTTGATCACCGACACCACCTGGTCGATCAGCGCCGCGCCGCTGGACAGATCGGTGGGCTGGAGCACCGACTGGCTGAGCTCGCGCTGCCGCAGCGTCGCCACCGCCACCTTGGTGCCCCCGAGATCGAGCCCGACCAGGGTCATAGTCGCGAAGCCGCCGGAGGGTCGAGCAGCACCTTGACATGCTCGGCCAGAGGCGGAAGCAGCGAGGACGGGATGTGGGGATCGGGTCTCGCCTCCGGCCCGAATGCCGCCGCCACCGCGTCCGCCTTGCCGGCGCCGGAGACCAGGAACACCACAACGTCGGTAGCCGCCAGGGCATGGAAGGTCATGCTCACTCGCGGCACGAACGGTTCCAGCCCGGCCTGCTCCACTCCCACCACCAGTCTCGAGCCTTCGCGGAGCGACGGCTGATCGGGGAACAGCGAGGCGGTGTGCCCGTCGGGACCGATCCCGAGCAGCACGAGGTCGAAACGCCGCGGCCCGGAGTCGGTCAGCTCGCGGTCGTAGGCGTCAGCCGCCTGGGCCGGGCCGAGCTCCCCGGCCATCCGCTTGACCATGGGTTGGTTGTCCTCGCCCAGCGGCTCGAGCAGTGCCTGCTTGACCATCAAGTAATTGGAGCGCTCATCGTCCGGGGGCACGCAGCGCTCATCCCCCATCCAGAAGGTCGTGTACCTGAGATCGACGCCAACCGTGGTGACGGCCTGCACCAGCGACTCGTACGCCGCCTTGGGCGTGGATCCGCCCGCGAGCACGACATCTCCCCCTCCGGCCGCTGCGCCGAGCAGCATCGCCGCGCAGGCTCGGGCGGGATCTTCGACGACCTCGATCTCGACCGTCATCGCGGGCAGAATCCCTGCGCGGCGTCCAGCGCCGGACCGTAGGTCGGGTCGCGCAACAGCGCCTGTCGCACGCCCTCGCCCAGGATCCCACCCTCTCCCCGCGAGGCGCCCAACACCTGCCAGACGTGCTCCTCCCCCGCCGCGGACTGCTCCCGGGCCCGCAGACCGCCCCGCGCCCGGTCCAGCGACAGCTCAAACTCGGAGGGGCCGGAGACGGTCACGCCGGCCAGCCCGGGGGCATCCTGCTCGGTGGGGTCGAGGCTGATCTGGACCTGGGTGCCGTTGCGCCGGGCCGCTCCCTGCAGGCCGTCCCGGCTGGCGCTGTGCAGTGGGCTCGGCTCCCAGCGCAGCCGCGACGCCAGCCAACCCGCCAGCAGCAGGCCGCTGGCGACCGAGCTCGGCCGGTGACGAATGGCCAGTCCGCCCAGCCCACCGAGGTAGCACAGCCGGTCGGCCGGGTCGAAGCTCGCGGCCAGCCGTTCGCGCCACGGGGTGGTCCGGAGCCAGGCCAGATCGACCACGTATGCCGAGCGAAGCGTGCGTCGCGCCCGGGCCAGGGCGGCGGCCGGCTCCGGGACATCGTCGGAGTCGAGCAGCATCACGTCGATCATGTCGGCCAGCACCTCGACCGCGTCGTCGTGTCCGTGGGGAGACCACAGCACCGTGGGCAGCTCGGTCGACAGCACCGGATCGACGATCGTATCCACGCGGTTCAGGTGGGCAGGCCCCATATCGATCTCCACCCGCTCGCGCATCACGCCGATCCCGGCGCTCGGCTCGCCGTAGGCCATCACGGCGGTGGCGTCCAGGGTGGTCCGGCCCTCCTCGACGGCGCACAGGATCGTGCGCGAGGCGTGATAGCGACCCACACGCTCGAGCCGGTTGGCGATCTCGCCCTTCCAGTCGCGGTCGACGATCACGACCAGATTCAACACCCGGGCCGGAGCCAGGGCCTCGTTGGCCGCGTGGCGCTCCCGCAGCAGCTCGCGGAGTGCCGCCTCGATCGCATCCGGATTGGTGTCGCGTGCCGACCAGACGTCGTCGCTCATCGGCGAGCCCTGCCCGATGGCCGTCTCAGAGCCGGCGCCATTTGCGACCTTCGTCGAGCAACTTGTCCGCTTCCCGCGGCCCGGCTGACCCGGACTTGTACCGCGGGATCGGCGAGCTCGTGTCCTCGTGCCACGCGGTCAGAATCGGGTCGATGATCCCCCACAGCGCCTCGATCTCGTCGTTGCGGGTGAACAGCGTCGCGTCGCCGCGCATCGCGTCGAGGATCAGACGCTCGTAAGCCTCGGGAGACTCGGACAGGAACGACGTGCCGTAGCGGAACTCCATGTTGACCGGGCGGATCCGCATGCGCGCGCCGGGGATCTTGGCCCCCAGGGACACCGACACACCCTCGTCGGGCTGGACGGTGAGGATGATCTGATTGGCCTGCACGCCGACCGATCCGGAGCTCTGAAACGCCAGATGCGGCACCGGCTTGAGCGTCACCGCGATCTCGGTCACCTTGCGCGCCAAGCGCTTGCCGGTGCGCAGATAGAACGGCACGCCCGCCCACCGCCAGTTGGACACGTGCAGCCGCAGCGCGGCGTACGTCTCGGTGCGCGAGTCCGCGGCCACTCCCTCCTCGTCCAGATAGCCGGGGACCGGCTCGCCGCCGGCCTCGCCGGGACCGTACTGGGCCCGCACCGCCATCGAGCCCACCTCGGAGGGTGGCGGCGGCACGATCGCCTCGAGCACCTTCAGCTTCTCGTCTCGCAGCCGCTTGGCCTCGAACGCCGCCGGCGGCTCCATGGTCAGCAGCGCCAGCAGCTGGAGCATGTGGTTCTGAACCAGGTCGCGCAGTGCCCCGGCGCCCTCGTAGTAGCCGGCTCGGCCCTCGATTCCGATGTCCTCCGCCGCGACGATCTGAACGTTGTCGATGAAGTTCCGGTTCCAGACCGGCTCGAACAGCGCGTTCGCGAACCTCAGCGCCATCAGGTTCTGGACGGTCTCCTTCCCGAGATAGTGGTCGATCCGAAACACCTGCGACTCGTCGAACACGCTCAGGACCTCGGCGTTCAGCGCGCGCGCCGAGGCCAGGTCGTAGCCGAACGGCTTCTCGATCACGATCCGCGTATCGGCGTCCGGCACCTGATCCAGACCGGCAGCGCCGAGCTTGCCGGCGATCACCGGGAAGAACTGCGGCGCGGTGGATAGGTAGAACACCCGATCGAGCTTGTGCGCACCGGCCCGCTCGAACTCGTTCAGCGTCCGGCCCAGTTCCTGGTAGACGCTGTCGTCGTCGAACGCTCCGGGCACGTAGCGCATGTCGCTGATCAGTCCCTCGAGCACGTCGGGATCGGGCTTGGTGCGCGAGAACCGCTCGATCGACTCGCGGGCCATCCCGCGGAAGTCCTCGTGAGCCTGGTCGCGCCGCGCCACGCCGATCAGCTCGAATCGCTCCGGCAGCGCGCCCTCGTGGGCCAGGTTGTACAGCGCAGGCAGCAGCTTGCGGTGGGCCAGGTCGCCGGTGGCACCGAAGATCACCAGCACCGTGGGGTGAACCGGCAGTCGCTCCAGCCCCTCGACGAGGGGATTCTCTCCGGCTGGCTCGGCGGCGGCGGCGACGGACATCGCCCGCTCAGGCCTTCTTCACTGCATCACGCCCGATCTGCATGCGTCAGCTCCCATCGAGTACGCCCGCGATCCGATCGTTAAGCGCCCGCACCGCCGCGGCGGGGTCCCCGTCGAGCTTGACCCGCTGAGCCGACAGACCGTGGTCGCGCAGCGTCTGCAGGTCACCGGCGGACTGGGCGGCGATCAGCGTTGCGAACGAGTAGTCAGCGCCGGGGATGTCCGCGTCCCGCTCGGAGTCCGCCACCAGCTGCAGGAAGCGGCCAGTGGGCGGTCCGCCCTTGTGCAGCTGCCCGGTCGAGTGCAGGAACCTGGGACCGTAGCCGAACGTGGTCGCGGCGCCGGTGGCGGCGCGGATCGTGGCGCGCAGGTCCGCCACGGCGGCGTCGAGCGCATCCGAAGGGGGCAGATAGCCCATGATGGCCACGTAGTGCGGCGGCTCCGCGTCGGCCAGCAGCCCACGCAGCTCGTCATCACCGGCGACAGGCAGATCCGGGATCGAGCCGGAATCCAGCACTCGCTTGGTGTTGTCCTTGGCCTCCTGCACGTTGGGCTGGTCGAACGGGTTTATCTCCAGCGCCCAGCCCGCCACCGCGGTGGCGAACTCCGCCAGGAAGAAGATCCGGCCCAGATCCTCGGCTCCCTGCGTCCTCAGCGTGAGGGTGGGATGTCCGGCGTCGGCGAGCTGCGCGATGGCCTGTTCCAATCGGTCGTCGGGCGAGTCGCCATCGCGCAGGTAGGCGAATACGCGATCTTGACCGTAGACGCCCGGGTCCCCGACCGGCTCGCCGGCGACCGGAACGATCCCGCGCCCATGCTTGCCGGTGGACTCGGCGATCAGCTGTTCCACCCACAGGCCAAAGCTGTCGATCGCTCCCGCTACGAGAAATGTCAGCTTGTCGCGGCCTCGGCGCGCCAGCTCTCCAACCGACGCCCCCAGCCACAGACCGGAGTTGGATTCGCTCGAATCGTGGTGGGCGCAGTTCTGCTCCGCGACCTGACTGCCGTGCAGCAGCGCTTCGATGTCGACGCCCATCAACGCCGCGGGCACGAGGCCGAAGTGGGACAGCACCGAGTAGCGTCCGCCGATATCGGGTTGGTTCAGGAAGCAGTGCCGCAGCCCGTCGTCGGCGGCCAGCTGCTCGAGCGGAGAGCCGGGGTCGGTCACGACCACGAATTGATGCGGACCGGCCAGCGACTTGAAGTGGCGGTAGTGCGACAGGGTCTCGATCGTCCCGCCCGACTTCGAGGACACGACGAACAGCGTGTGCTCGAGGTCGATCGAGTCCTGGACCGACAGCACCACGTCCGGGTGGGTCGAGTCGAGCACCTGGAGGCGGAGGCCGCCGGCCACTGAGCCGAACGAGCGGCGGATCACCTCCGGTCCCAGCGATGAGCCGCCCATCCCCAACAGCACCGCGTCGGTGAATCCGTCGCTGCGGCACTGCTCAGCAAACTCCCTCAGCTCCGGAGCCTGCTCGAGCATCTTGTCTGCCACCGTGAGCCAGCCCAGCCGGTCCTCGATCTCAGGCACGCCCGGACCGCCCCAGAGCGACGCATCATGTCGCCAGACCCGCTGCGAGACGCGCTCGGACAGCGCGAGGCGCACGCGTTCGGCAACCGGTGCCTCGAGGTCGGTGGACAGCCGGCCCTCGATCGTCGGGGGCCGGCCGGTCGTGATCGCCGCGCGATGCTCGGCGATTCCGGCCAGCAGCCGGCCCATCGCGTCCTCGAATTGCTTGACGCCGTCGACCAGCAGCTCATCGGTGACCTGGCCCATGTCGATGCCGGCATCACGCAGAGCCTCGAGCTCGGCGGTCGGATCCTGTTCCGCGGTCGGCCCCGTGACGCGCCCATGATCCGCCACAGCGTGCAAGGTCGCCATCGGCATCGTGTTGACGGTGTGCGGCGCCACCAGCCCGTCGACGTACATCGTGTCCGGATACTGCGGGTTCTTGACCCCGGTGGAGGCCCACAGGGGTCGCTGGACCGACGCCCCGGCCTGCTGTAGGGCATCCCAGCGCGCTCCCGAGAAGATCTCCTGGAATCGGCGATACGCCGCGCGGGCGTTGGCCAGGGCAGCCGTCCCGGCCAGATCGGTGCGTCCCAGCTGCTCGAGCTTCTTGTCCACGTTGGTGTCGACGCGTGAGACAAAGAAGCTGGCCACGGACCGGACGTTCAGCGGCAGGCCCTTGGCCTGGCGGCGCTCGAGGCCCTTGAGGTACGCCTCGGCCACCCGCTCGTAGGCCTCGACGGCGAACAACAACGTGACGTTGACGTTGATGCCCTCGTAGATCGACTGCTCGATGGCGCTGGCGCCCTCGGGCGTCCCGGGGATCTTGATCATCACGTTGGGACGGTCGAGCGCCTGCCAGTACCGGCGGGCGGCCGCGACCGTGCGGTCGGAGTCATGAGCCAGATCCGGGGCGACCTCGAGCGACACGAACCCGTCGTCGCCGCCCGTGTCCCGATGCACGTCCGCCAGCACATCCGCGGCGAGCTGAACGTCGCGGATCGCCAGGCTGTCGTAGATCTCGTCGGCCTCGAGCTCTTCGCGAGCCATCACCGCCAGATCCTCGTCGTAGTCATCGGAGCCGAGAATGGCCTTCTCGAAGATCGACGGATTCGCCGTCACTCCGCGCAGCGATTCCTCCTGCGCCATCCGGGCAAGCTCGCCTCCCTCGATCAGCGAGCGACGGATCTGGTCGAGCCACACACTGACCCCGGCGGCTGTCAGCTTGGCCAGCGGCTGATTGATGTTGGCGGTGGTGCTCATCGCTTCACCAGCTCTCGGCCGAGCGCCGCGACTCGCTCGGCGGTGATCCCGAAGTGGGCGTAGACGTCCTGGGCCGGCCCTGATTCACCGAAAGTCTCCATGCCGACAAACCTCCCTTGCTCGCCGATCCATCGATCCCAGCCCAGACCACAGGCCGCCTCGACCGCGATCCGGGCGCGGCAGGCGCTGGGCAGCACCTGCTCACGGTAGGACTCCTCCGCGGCGGCAAACGTGTCCATGCAGGGCATGCTGACCACCCTCACCCGAATCCCGTCGAGCATGTCCGCCGCCTCGAGACATAACGAGACCTCGGAGCCGGTGCCGATCAGAATCAGCTCGGGGTCGCCGCCGCCGGCGTCCTGCAGCACGTATGCGCCGCGCTCGATCGCGTCATCGGGGATCCGATCGGGATCCAGGATCGGCAGGTTCTGACGTGAAAGCGCGAACGCGGTCGGTGCCTGGTCGCTGCGCAGGGCAAACCGCCACGCCAGCGCCGTCTCGTTGGCGTCGGCCGGACGCACCAGGTTGAGCCGAGGCATCGCCCGCAGCCCCGCGAGCTGCTCGATCGGCTGATGGGTGGGACCGTCCTCGCCCAGACCGATGGAATCGTGGGTGTAGACCCAGATCGCGGGCAGCTTCATCAGCGCCGAGAGCCTCAGCGCCCCGCGCATGTAGTCGGAGAAGGTGAGGAACGTGGCACCGAAGGCGCGAAAACCGTGGAGCGTGAGCCCGTTGACGATCGCGCCCATGCCGTGCTCGCGAACGCCAAAGCGGAGATTGCGCCCGCCGTAGGCGTTCTTCTCCACATCTCCCCCGTCTTCGATGTCCGTGTTGGTCGAGGTGGCCAGGTCGGCGGAGCCGCCGATCAGCTGCGGCACCGTTTGTGCGGCCCACTGGATCGCCCGCTCGGACGCCTTGCGGGTGGCGATCGGTTTGTCGGCCGGATCGAAACGCGGCAGGTCGCGGTCCCAACCCGCGGGCATGCCGGCCGCGTCGATCATCTCGAGCAGCGCGGCCTGCTCGGGGAACGCGCTCCGGTAGAACTCGAACCGCTGGTCCCATTCGGCTTCCAGCTCCTTCCCCCGCTCGCAGCAGCGGCGGAAATGCGCCAGCGCTGCCTCGGGGACGTAGAAGTGCCGGTCCGGGTCCCAGCCGTATGCCTCCTTGGTCAGCCGCACCTCCTCCTCCCCCAGCGGTGACCCGTGGGCGCTCGAGGTGTCCTGCTTGTGCGGGCTCCCGTAGCCGATGTGTGAGCGGACCTTGATCAGCGACGGCCGGTCCTCGACGGCCATCGCCGCCCGGGTGGCAGCCTCCAACCGGTCGAGCGACATGTCGTCGCCCACGTTCTCGACGTGCCAGCCGTACGCCTCGTAGCGTTTGCCCACGTCCTCGGAGAACGACTGGGAGGTGGGCCCGGCCAGCTGGATCTTGTTGTCGTCGTAGAACGCGATCAGCCGGCCCAGCCCCAGATGACCGGCCAGCGAGGACGCCTCGGAGGCCACCCCTTCCTGCATGTCGCCGTCGGAGGCGATCGTGAAGGTGTAGTGGCCGACGACCTCGTGCCCCGGTTGATTGAAGCGCGCGGCCAGCATCCGTTCCGCCAGGGCGATACCCACCGACATCGAGATTCCCTGGCCCAGGGGCCCCGTGGTGGCTTCGATGCCGGGCGAGTACTTCCGCTCGGGGTGCCCGGCGGTCGGCGAGCCCACCTGGCGGAAGCTCTTGAGGTCCTCGAGCGTCATCGGATACCCGGTCAGATACAGCGTCGAGTACAGGAGCATCGAGGCGTGACCGGCCGAGAGCACGAACCGGTCGCGATCGATCCAGTCAGGATCGGCAGGATTGTGGCGCATCACGCGCGTGTACAGCACGTACGCCAGTGGCGCGAGCGCCATCGGCGTCCCGGGGTGCCCCGAGTTGGCCTTCTGCACCGCATCCATCGACAGCGTGCGGATCGTGTCCACGCACAGCTCGTCGAGCGCCGTGGCAGTTTCCGTCGCGGTCATGGGCAGAAACCAGTGAGAGCCGCCGGAGCCACGATGCCCATCCTAGACACAACCGGGCCCGGGCTATAGGACGAATTCGTGAACCGATGTGCGCTCAACCGAATAACACTCCGTAGTGCTCGTACTCTTCCACGGGCACGGTGCGCAGCTCAGCCACCGCCTCGCTCAGCGGCACCCGCTCGATCCGCGTCGAGCGCAGCGCCGCCATCACCCCCCACGCGCCCTGGTGTGCAGCCTCGATCGCCGACAGCCCGAACCGGGTGGCGAGCACCCGGTCGAACGGCGTCGGCGTACCCCCGCGCTGCACGTGGCCAAGCACCGTGGCCCGCGTCTCGTAACCCGTGCGCTGCTCGATCTCCTGCTCGAGCCGATGTCCGATGCCCCCCAGCCGAGGATGCCCGAACTCGTCGACCTCGCCGGCCGACAGCGCCATCGTCCCCGCCTTGGGGACCGCGCCCTCCGCGGCGACCACGATCGAGAAGTACCGGCCCCGCTCGTGGCGGCGCCGGATCAGCCGGCACACCTCGTCGATGTCGAACGGCATCTCGGGAATCAGGATCACATCCGCCCCGCCGGCGATTCCAGAGTGCAGCGCGATCCAGCCGGCATGCCGGCCCATCACCTCGACCACCAGAATCCGGTTGTGGCTCTCGGCCGTCGTATGCAGGCGGTCGATCGCCTCGGTCGCGATGTGCAGGGCGGTGTCGAACCCGAATGTGACGTCGGTGGCGCCCAGATCGTTGTCGATCGTCTTGGGAACGCCGATCAGGTTGAGACCGTCCTGGTTCAGGCGGTTTGCCACCCCCAGGGTGTCCTCCCCGCCGATCGCGATCAGACCGTCCAGCCCGTGCTCGGCGAACGTCTCGCGCGCCCGCTGCACCCCGTCGTCGCGTTTGTAGGGGTTGGTGCGGGAGCTGCCCAGGATGGTGCCGCCTCGAGGCAGGATCCCGCGCGTGGATTCGATCGTCAGCGGCTCGAACGCATTTTCCAGCACGCCCCGCCAGCCGTCCCGAAAGCCGACCAGCTCATCCCCGTAGTCGTCGATGCCCTTGCGCACAACCGCCCGGATCACCGCGTTCAGACCGGGGCAGTCGCCGCCGCCGGTGAGCAGCCCGATGCGCATGGGCCGGAATCCTACGCACGGTCGAGCATCGAGTCGGCTACGGGTTTGTAGGATGCGGACCGAGCATGGCCGCGCGACGTCATCGGCGCTTCTGGATCGGGCTCGGCGGGGCCAGCGCGCTGGCGGCCGGTGGCGCGCTGGCGCAGCGCCGGCACCTGCGAACGATCGCGCAGGACCCCGAACAGGAAATGCTGCGCGAGCCAGCCACGGGTACGCCCCTGGGGGTGCGCTCGGCCGATGGCACCCAGCTCCACGTCGAGCTGTTCGGGTCGGTCGATGGCCAGACAGTCGTGCTGGCGCACGGCTGGACGGAATCGCTCGGCTACTGGACGTACGTGATCCGCGAGCTGACCAGCCAGGGCTATCGGATCGTGGCCTACGATCAGCGCGGCCACGGCCAGAGCGAGCCGGCGGCCGACGGGGACTACGCCCTGCCACGGTTCGGCGAGGACCTCGAGGCGGTGCTGTCTGAGTGCGTGCCGGACCAACACCGGGCGGTCGTGGCAGGTCACTCACTGGGAGCGATGTCGATCGCGGCCTGGGCTGAGCATCATGACGTGCAGCGGCACGCGGGCGCCGCGGTGCTGCTCAATACCGGCGTCGGCGATCTGATCGCCGAGCAGCTCCTGATCCCGGTGCCCTTGGTGGCACAGATGCTCAACCGGGTCTTGCCCCCCACCGCCACGCTGGGCTCGCACGCGGCGGTGCCCAGGTTCTCGACGCCCCTGTCCCAGGGGCTGATCCGCTACATCGCGTTCGGCCCGGCTGCCACACCGGCGCAGATCGCCTTCTACGAACGGATGCTGGTGGCGTGCCCGCCGGACGTCCGCGCGGACGTCGGGATCGCCCTGTCGGAGATGGATCTGTACCACGCGCTGCCGCGGCTGACGGTGCCCACGGTCGTGATCGCGGGCGCCAACGACAGGCTCACGCCGCCGTGGCATGCGCAGCGGATCGCGGAGGCGCTGCCGGACCTGAAGCGCACAATCGTGCTGGACGGCACCGGGCACATGGGACCGCTCGAGCGTCCTCACGAGGTCAGCGAGGTGCTCGCCGAGCTTGCCGGCGACGTGGCTGCTCGCACCGCAGGCGTGGCGGCCTAGATGGTTGATTCCACGGCCGCGTGGGGGCCGGGGGATTCGGGGTGGGGGCCGGTCAAGGACGCAGGGCGAAGCCAATACCTTGAGGTATTGGCGAGTCCGAGGACGCAGATCCGGCGTCGGGCTTGATGGGGATTTGTGTTCACCATGAACCAAAACCTCCATCACGGCGCCGGGGGCGCAGATCATCCGGATTCATCCGGCACGCGGGGTCGTGGAATCAACCGTCTAGCTGGCGGCATCCGTGACACGCCCCGGGTCTGTCCGTGACACAGTAAGGAACCGTGAGCGCTGCTCGAGCGTCGCCCGGCATCTGTCACGTCCTGCGGGAAGATCCTGATCTGGCGGACGCCGTGCCGCCCGCCCGGCGCGCCGAGGCGACTGAAGAGCTCACCGCCCAGGTGCTGCGGATCCCGGCCGGCCCGTTGCGCGGAGAGCCGCCGGTGTCGATCGCGGGCGACATCGGCCTGCTGATGCTCAAGGGCCTGATGCTGCGCCGGGTCGGGATCGAGGGTCGTTACGGGGCCGAGCTCCTGGGCGAGTGTGACGTGCTCCGGCCCGGTCAGGGCGAGGACGGTGCCTCCCCCACGCTGGCGACCACGACCGGCTGGTCGGTGATCGAGGCCGCGCGGCTGGCGATCCTCGACGACCAGTTCGCCCGCCACATGGTGCGCTATCCCGAGCTGGTGGGAAGGCTGGTCGGGCGGGCTGTACAGCGCAGCCGGTACCTGGCCGTGAACATGGCGATCGTCCACCAGGCTCGCGTCGACGTGCGGCTGCACATGCTGTTCTGGCATCTGGCCGGCCGCTGGGGAAGGGTTCGCAGCGACGGAACCCTGCTCCCGATGCACCTCACTCATGCGGTGCTGGCCGACCTGGTGGCCGCCCGGCGCCCCACCGTGACCAGCGCGCTCTCCGAGCTGTCCCGGCGGGGGCTGGTCCACTTGCTCGACGACGGCTGGCTGCTGTCCGGCGAACCGCCCGGCGAGCTGCTCGACGTCGGCTCGGCCGCCTGGCTGCGGGCTAATTGACGGCCCGCGCCGACGACCCTGGCGCTCGGCCCGGGACTAACATGCTCGCCCGGTGTCGATCGATCCCTACATAGTCCTGGGCAGCGCGATCGTCGGACTGCTGGTGGGGATGACCGGCGCGGGCGGGGGCGCGCTGATGACGCCGATGCTGATCCTGTTGTTCGGCGTTACCCCCTCGACGGCGATCTCGAGCGACCTGGTCGCCGCGGTGGTGATGCGCCCGATCGGCGCCGCCGTGCATCTGCGAGCCGGGACGGTGAACCTCCACCTGGTGCGCTGGATGGTGATCGGCTCAGTGCCTGCAGCGTTCGCCGGCGCCTACCTGCTGCACCTCCTGGGTCACTCGAAGTCGGCTCAGCACAACGTCGAAGTCGCACTCGGTGTGGCGCTGCTGGTCGGCGCCACGGCGATGGTGATCAGGTTTGGGCTGGACCGCCGCGGCGGGCGCACGCGCCAGGGCAAGGTCACCGCCGTGACCCCGCGCCCGGCCCCGACGATCCTGATCGGCGTGATCGGCGGCCTGATCGTGGGCATCACGTCGGTGGGGTCCGGTTCGCTGATGATCGTGCTGCTGTTGTTCCTGTACCCGACGATCGGCGCGGGTCAGCTCGTCGGCACCGACCTGACCCAGGCGGTTCCGCTGACCCTGGCGGCGGCGCTCGGCGCGCTGGCGTTCGGCCACGTCGAGATCGGGGTCACCATCTCGCTGATCATCGGCAGCGTGCCCGCCGTGCTGGTCGGCTCGATGCTGTCCTCGACCATTCCCGATCGCTACGTGCGGCCGGCGATCGCGTTCGTGATCCTGGCCTCGGGACTCAAGTACGTGGGCCTGTCCACCACGGCGCTCGGTTGGACCCTGTGCATTGTGCTGTTGGGCACCGGCACGGCCTGGCTGGTCTACGCCCGTCCCTGGCGGCGCGGTGTGGAAGGCGCGCCCGCTGCCATCGAGCGCTGACCTGGCGCGCGCGCCAGCACGTCCGGCAGCCAGTCAGCCACGGCGCGCGCCACTCCGTCGGTGTCGCTGCGCAGGCTGTGGTCGCCGCGCACCGGGACCACGATTCGATCGGAAGCCGTGGGTGGCAGGCCGAACGGATCGCGGTCACCCTGCACGACCAGTACTGGGACGCCGGCCTGCTCAAGCTCCGAGAGCCGGCTATCGGAGCCGGTGGAGCCCGAGCGCCGCGGCGGCCGCAGGGGGAAGGCCAGGCACAGCACCGCCAGCGCGCCGACATCGAGGGCGGTCCGGCACGCCACCCTGGCACCTGCCGATCGTCCGCCGGTGATCAGGCGCAGACCCCGAAACTGATGGGCGAGCAGATACCTGACCACGGCGACCCAGGCCGCGTCGAGCTGCTTCGCCGGGGCCGGTGAACGCCGGCCCGCGACGCGATACGGCTGTTCGACGAGGGCGATCGAGAGCCGCTCAGAGCGCGCGGCCCGGCTGGCAGCCACCAGGTCGCCAGCCGCGATCCCGCCCCCGGCGCCGTGGCCCAGCACCAGCGCCCCGCGGGGGGCTGTGACCCGTTGCAGATGCGCGCGGGCAGGTCCATGAGGAGTGCTGATCTCGACCTGCACCTCCGAGAAACCGCCGCTCATCCCGAGATTGTGACGAGCGGGATACGGGTACAGTGCGTGAGCCTCCATGAGCTTCACAGAGCGAACGTGTGCCGGAGACCCTCGCGCCTCCGAGAACCAGCCCGACCCAACCTACCTTCGCGAGTCCTATCCAGCCGTTTCGGATTCGGTCGCCGATGCACGCGAGGCCCTGACCAGGGTGGCGCAGGCGGCGGGCGCCAGCGCCGAGCAGGTGGAAGCGGTGCGCCTGGCAGCCTCGGAGGCGCTCACCAACGTGGTGCGCTTCGCCTACCCCGCCCGCATCGGACACGTGCACGTCACCGCCCGAGCCGCCGGGGAGGAGTTATGGGTCCTGATTGCCGACAGCGGCTGCGGTTTGCATGCCGGACGGGAGAGCGACGGGCTGGGGCTGGGACTGGCTCTGATCGCCCAGAGCACCGATGGCTTCTCCGTGGTTGAACGCTCGTCGGGTGGCACCGAGCTGCGCATGCGGTTCGACCTCGCCGACTCCGCGAACGCGGATTAGCCGGTTCACAGGCTGTCAGTCCCGAGGGTCGCGGGCCTCCGCCTCGCGCCGGGCCCCAGCCCGTTTCTGCACCACCAGGAACTGGCCGTGTCTCTCCACGACAGTCTCCGCCTCGGAAATCTCATGGCCGTGTGCCACCAGAAACCGACGCGGATCCGCTCTGGCCCGTTCGTACTCCTGAACCGTCAGCTCGATCAGCTGGCTGCACCCCAACCGCCCGCACTCGCAGCAAAACGCGGTGGGGACGTCGCCCTCGCCGGGCCACTGCCCGCTCTCGATCGCCTCGTTGACCTCGCGGAAGACCGCCTCGTTGCGTCCGATTCGCTCCCCGAACTCTTCGTCCACAACCGGATCGTCGCAGGTCCGGATTCAGTCGGGCGAAGCCAGGCCGAGCACCACGTGGAGTGGAAATGTGCTGGGTGTCTCGCCGCTCTGCACCAACACCCGGATCCGCTCCAGCGTCGCGGCCCGATCGGCGTCGGGCAGTGCCGCGATCCAGCTCATCGAGCTCAGATGGGCGATGATCCGCTCCGGTTCGGCTTCCCGTGTGGTGGTGATCCTGATCTCCCGAGGCGGCGTCCAGCCGCCCGCCGCGCGCACGATCTCCTGCCAGGGCGGTCCGTCGAAGTGCGGATGCTCCGGACGGAGCGCCGCCACCAGCGAGCCGAGCTCGTGCGCCCAGGACGCGCCACTCCAGTCGGGCACCGTGGACAGCAGCGCCAGCCCGCCGCCGGGCCGCAGCACGCGACGGATCTCGGCCAGTGCGCGCTGGTGGTCGAACCAGTGAAACGCGTCGGCGACCGTCACCCCGGCGACCGACCTGTCGGCCAGCGGGATCTGCTCTGCGACCCCCTCGCGCACACGCTCGGCGCCGATCCGCTCGGCAAGCACCTCCCGCAACGACTCCAGCGGCTCCACGGCGACCACGTCGAGACCCCCCGCAAGCAGTGCCCGGGACAGCTTCCCGGTCCCGGCGGCGAGGTCCAGCACGGGCTCCCCGGGCCCGATCCCAAGCTCGGCTGCGAGCGCCCCGACCACGGCGGGCGCGTACCCGGGGCGACCTCGCTCGTACGCGTCCGCCACCGAGGCAAACCGCTGCGCCAGGGGATGCAAGCTCACGCCCGGAGCGTACTCAGGTGCGCCGAGCGCGGCCGGCCGGTCCGTGGTGACGGGCGACGTTACGATGCTCGCTGCGCAACTGCTGTAGACGGAGGAGATCGAAGCTGATGGCCGAATCGATCGTGGTCGGTACCGACGGCTCGGACAGCGCCAAGCGCGCTGTCCAGGAGGCGGTCCGGCTCGCGCAGGCGCTCGAGGCGGAGGTGCATGTCGTGTCCGCATTCGAGCCGCTGCGCGGCGCGCGCATCCGGGGCGCACCCCCAGGGGCCGCGGAGGTCTGGCAGCCGAGACCGGATGCCGCCGTGGAGGCCACGCTCAGCGAGGCGGCCGCCTGGGTGCGGACCAACCAGGTGCCGGTGTCGACCCATGCCCTCCGGACGGATCCGGCCGAGGCGCTGCTCCAAGTGGCCGAGCAGGTGGGCGCGACGCTGATCATCGTCGGGAACCGGGGTATGCACGGCGCCAAGCGCTTCGTGCTCGGGAGCGTGCCGAACACGGTTTCGCACCGGGCCTCCTGCAACGTGCTGATCGTCGCCACCGATCAGCAGTAGCGGTAGCCTCAGCGCCCGTGCGTGCCAGGTCGGCTCTGAGGGGGACCACGTGCTTCGCCATCGCCGCCCTGGCGACGAGCGCCAGCGCCGGCACGGCCGCAGGCCGGCCCGGCAGCAACGGTTCCCGGCGCGCGTGGCGGGCGTCGTTGTATCCCGGTCCGCTGCGGGCCGCTGGCCGCTACCTGGTGGACCCGGACGGGCGCGTCGTGATCCTCCACGGCCTGTTTGCGGCATGGAAGCAGCCTCCCTACTTCCCGGCGGGAATCGATGATCCGGCCAATCCGTCGACGCCCAGCTTCACCGGCGCCGACGCCAACCTGGTGCGGGCGCTGGGCTTTGACGGGGTCAGGTTGGCGTGGTACTGGGAGGGCCTCGAGCCGGCGCCGGGCCGGTACAGCGGCGCCTACCTGGCCGGGATCGCCGGCGCCGAGCACCGGTTCGCGTCCCGAGGTGTGTATGTGGTGCTCGACGCCCACCAGGACCAGTACGACCACCTGTTCGGCAACGAGCCCGGATTTCCGGCGTGGTCGGCGATCACCGATGATGCGCCGCTCGCGCCGGCACCAACCGACCCGGGCTATACGGGCTGGAAGTTCCCGCTGGGCTATTTCCACCTCTCGACCGAGCTCGCGTTCGGCAACCTGTACGCCAACGGCCGGGCGGGCGGAGTGGGGATCGCCACCGCCTTCGGGCAGGCCTGGCAGGTGATCGCCCGGCGCTTCCGGTCCGACCCGATGCTCGCCGGCTACGACCTGATCAACGAGCCGTTCCCCGGCACGACCTCGGCCGGCGATCCATACGTGGGCGCCTGCAGCTCCCCGGCGGGCTGCCCGGATTTTGACGAGCACGTGCTGGAGCCGTTCGAGCTGGGACTGGCTCGCTCGATCCGCCGTGTCGATCCGCTGCGGACTGTGTTCCTCGAACCCACGTTCTTCTTCAACGGTGGCGTTCCGACCCCGTTCACGCGCCCCGACCCGGGGCTCGGACCGGCGGGCCTGTCATTCCACGACCAATGTCCTTCACGCACCGCCTACTCGATCACCCACGACCCGTCGATCATCGTCCAGGGGCACACCACCTGCCCGCCGGTGTCGGCCGGTGTGCTGCGCAACGCTCGGTCCACCGCGGCCCATCTGTCCGGTCCGGCGCTGATGACCGAGGTCGCGTCGACCTCCGACGCGGATGCCCAGGGCCTGAACTGCCTGCTCGAGCAGGCCGACCGTTTCCGCACGGGGTACACGTACGGTCTGAGCTGGAGCAACCCGGACGACGAGCTGCGCCGGCTGGCCGGCGAGAGCCAGCCGGATGGCGCGGCGGCCTACAAGGAGCTGGTGCTCGCCCGCGTGTATCCCCGCGCGATCGCCGGCATCCCGCAGGACTACGGTTTCGATGTCCGCACCGGCAGGTTCTGGCTGCGCTACCGCCCGAGTTTCTCCGTGCGCGCGCCAACGCTGATCTCAGTGCCGGTGCAGTTCCAATATCCGCTCGGCTATGAGGTGCGGGCGACCGGCGCGCGGGTGGTGTCGGCCCAGAACGCGCCGCAGCTCGCGCTGGTCAACCGCAGACGCGCGCGGGAGGTGACCGTAACCGTCACGCCCGCCGCGCTCGGGGGCGTGAGCCGGCCGCAGTTTCCGCCCTGTCCGCCAATTCCGCCGGCGCCGTAGCGGTCAGACCGGCCGCGGCGAGCAGTGGTTCAACACCTCTGTGGTGCGCTGGCGGGCGCCACGGGCCATGGTGCTCATCAGGCGGACGACGGTCCCGTCGGCCAAACCGGGCGGAAGCGTGATGCGGTCGCCGGCTGAGCCCGGGAGGACTGCGACACTCCGGCCGTCGATGTAGATCGCGACGCGCGCGATCGGGCTGCTCCCGGCCGGATGCGGGAGACGAATCGTGTATCGGGCCCCGGCCGGGCAGTCCGCCTGGGCCAGCACGCGCGTCCCGGCGGGCCACGAGAACGGGCCCGGGGCGCTGGGGTGGTGGCGGGCCGGGACGACGGTCAGCCGGACCGCGGCCGCTCCCGGCCGGCTGTCCAGGCGCAGCAGGTTCGCGTCCGGCGCCGACACCACGCTCGCGCCGCGCACCCGCAGGCGGTATCCGGTGGGGTAGCGGAGCGCGGGGAGTTCGACCTCGGTGTCGGTTTCCGCCGGGAACGCGCCGCCGGCCAGACGATGGGTGGAGTAGACCAGCCTGAACTTGCCGCCCGTAGGGTCATAGCTCCAGGAGACGGGCGTGCCGGCGACGAGCTGCGGATATGGGCGCACGAGCGCGTTCAACTCGGTCAGGTTGAGATTGCCCGGGGACGTCGGGGGCAGGGTCCCGTCCCTGACGATCGCCGCGGGGCTGTGGCAGCAATCCTCGTAGGCCCACACCAGCCACCCGACCAGGTGCTGATCGGCGTCCTGCTCGATCTGCTGCATCTGAGCCACGTCGGTGGTGTTACCCCACTCGTCCATCAGCAGCGCACCGCCTCCCTGGCGCGCGCGTTGCTCGGCATTGACCAGGGTGGCCTGCTCGCTCGCGGCGCACTTGGCCAGGTTCGCTGGGGTGGGCGGCAGCCCCAGGGCGACGGTCAGGCAGTAGTTGTGAAACGCGAACAGGAGGTTGGGGTCGGGCAGCGGCCCGAGTCTGGTCGGGTAGCCGTAGTCGTACAGGAGGTTGGGCTCGTACGCGATCAGGTGGCGAGGGTCGGCCGAGCGCAGCGCCGGGATGATCCGGCGGTAGAAGTGTGTGAACGAGGTCTGGTCAAAGCCGCCGCTGGGGCAGCCGATGGTCGAGAAGCAGGTGGGCCACCGCGATCCTGGCCAGGGCTCGTTGAGGATCTCGAGCGCGAGCAGCCCGGGCGCGCGGGAGAAGGCCTGTGCGATCCGGCGCAAGCCGTGCGCGTAGTGGTTCTGTAGGCCGACTCCGTCGCCGGCGGCCCGGTTGGCCCAGAAGTTGTCCCACGCGGCCTGCTCGGCCGGGTTGTCCTCATAGCCCTGGGGGAACGGGTGGTGGTTGTTGGTCACGCCGTCGGTGAACGTCATCCAGTTCGGAAAACCCCACCCACCCACCGCCTCGCTGTACTGCCCCTGCATCATGTCGAGCAGGTCGTACACGCCGGCGTGGGCCAGCTCCCGGTCGAAGCGCAGATAGCTGTCCAGGTAGGACGTGTCGAAGTGGCCGAGCCGGGGCTCAAACCCGGCGTACGCCATGCTTACCCGGGCAGCATTGAACCCCTCGGCGGCGATGAAGCGCACATTCGGCCGTGACAGATCGATCCACTCGACCGGCTGGCTGGGCATGTACTTGTCGACCTGAACCCCGTGCAGGATCACCACGCGCCCGCGCGCATCGGTCAGCCAGCGCCCATGATGGCTGAGCAGCGGCAGCGCGCCCGTCCGGGGCGCCCCGGCCATGGTCAGGCCGGCACACAACAGCAACGTGACGGCGATCGAGACACGGCGGCGCTTGGGCGCCGGGCCGGCGACCCGAGCCGGGTGGTGGGTGTCGAGGTTTCCGAACAGCTGGTCCCACACGATAAGGGAGCCGGGCGCAGCCTAATTTCCGGCCAGCGCCACCACATGCGTTCACAACATCGCCGTCAGTGCTCCGGCGAGCGAAGGTTAGAATCCAATGCCGCGGGTCAAGCGGCGTCACGGGAGCGAGGGTCGAGGGCCAGTTGGCGAGCACGCGAGGACACACATCCTGGACGCGATTTGGCGCCGGCGGCCGACACTCAGAGCTCGCCGCCGATATCGGGATCCGGCCAGCGGGCGAGCTTCAGCGGGGATGGACGACCTCGCCATCGATCGGTTTCGGCCTGGCGTGCGTGGCCACGCTCACGCTCACCGCCGTGACCATGGCGATCGGCGCGAACAGCTCGATCGTGGATCGCCCGGGGGTGTTCGTGACGCTGCGCGCGGTGTCCTGCATCGGACTGGTGGCGGTGGCCGTGGTCGTGTTCACACGCGGGGGGAGCATGCGGATGGGCGCGGCCCTGGTGGCCACATCGCTCGTGCTTGCACTCGGAGGTCTCACGGCCTCCAACTCACCTCTCCCGTTCGCGATCGGGTGCGTAGCCAGCGTGGCGGGAGTCCTGCTCGTCGAATACGTGTGTTTTTCGTACCCCAGTGGGCGGATCGAGCACCCCGCCGAGCATCGGCTGATGGTGGCGTCAACGGTGGTGCTGCTCGCGCTGACGGCGGCGAACCTGCTTCTGTCCGACGTTCCGCCCTCGGCGGGGCCATTTGTCCGCTGCGCCGGCACACAATGTCCCGCCAATGCACTCCATGTGGTGCGGTTAGGGGACGGCGCGAGCAACGCCCTGTCGATCGCCTTGGCGCTGGCGACTGCTCTGACCACGGTGGGTGTCGCAGTCCTGGTGGCGCGCCGCGCGGCGGCGTCGACCCGATTGCAGCGCCGCAGCCTGATGCCGCTGCTGGCCTGGACGGTGCTCACCGGTCTCAGCTTCGGGTTCTACGTCGCCGTCCGCGGGCTCAATCAGCATGCCAGGCTCCTGACTCCAGCCGCCGAGATCGTCGCCGCGATCATCGCCGCGATGCCGTTCGCCATCGCACTGGGGATGGTCCGCGGTCGCGTGTTCGCGATCAGCGCGCTGGAGCGCATGGTCGCCCAATTTGGATGCCGCCCCAGCCTTGACGAGCTCCAGCGTGTCATGGCCCGCGTGTTCGCCGATCCGACGCTTGAGCTGCTGTTCTGGCGCCCCTCAGTCGAACGCTATGTCGATGCGGCGGGACGCGCGGTCGATGTCTCCACCATCGAACCGCACCGGACGATCACCGAGCTCACCCACCACGCGGACAGACCGGCCGCGATTGTCCACGATCCGGTATTGCCAGACGATGTGCTCGAGGCCGCCGGGTCGGTGGTCGGGCTGGCGCTCGAGAACGCCAGCCTTCAGGCCGAGCTGTCCGCCTCGATTCGCGAACTGGAGGCGTCGCGCAAGCGCGTGGCCGCAGCGGCGGACGCAGAGCGCCGCCGAATCGAACGAGACCTCCACGACGGCGCGCAGCAGGGGCTGATCGCGCTCCGGATCAAGCTTCAGCAGCTCCAGGAGCTGGCCCCTGGCAACGCGGAGGCGCTGGCGCCGGAGCTGGCCGACGCCGGCGCCAGGATCGATACCGCACTCGACGAAATCCGCAACCTGGCGAAGGGGATCTACCCGGCGGTGCTGACCGACCTCGGCCTCCACTATGCCCTGGCCGCTGTCGCTCGTGAGCTGCCGGTCCACGTCGGCCTGCACACGGACATCAGACGCCGATTCGCGCCCGACGTGGAGACGGCGATCTACTTCTGCTGCCTCGAGGCCCTCCAGAACGTGGCCAAGCACTGCGGGCCCGATGCCAACGTCGACCTGCGCCTCGCCGAGGACGCCGACGGACTGCGGTTCTGGGCAACCGACGACGGCCCCGGCTTCGAGCCCGCGCTGGCGATCGGCGCACGGGGAGTCACCGGCATGCGGGACCGGCTCGAGGCAGCGGGCGGACGTCTGACGATCACGTCGAGCCCAGGACGTGGCACCACCGTCGCCGGCCACATTCCGGGCGACAAGCTCTGAGAGCTGGGGTGATACGGACCACCGCCCGCATCGCCCCATTCGGGTGATGTCGCCGGGTCTGCTGACGCGTAGGGTTCGGGGGCGAGCGCGATGTATCCGGAATGGCGGTCATGACAGGCACCGAAGGTCCGCGTCAGCTGTTGGCGTATTCGTTTCCGCCCGGGTCCCAATTCGAGGGTCAGCTCGTCGGTGCGCTCCAGCGCATCGAGAGCGGTGGCGCCCTGCGGATCCTGGACGCGCTGTTCGTGGGACGTGAAGCCGACTCCGGCGAGCTCATCGCCGTGTCGCTCAGTGCCGACGGCGCGGCCGGGCTGACCGGGCGACTGCTCAGCTTCCGGCTCGAGCCCTCAGCGCGGGTTAAGGCCACCGAGCGCGCCCTGGAGGGCTCGGCGGGCCCGCTGGTGCGTGAGCTGGCTGAGCCGCTCGAGCCTGGGGCGGCGGTGGCTGCCGTGCTGGTGGAGCATGTATGGGCGTCCGTGCTCGGGGAGGCGACCGCACGGATCGGGGGCACGCGCCACGTCAGCGAATTCGTCGAGGTGACCCAAATCTGGGACGCCGGGCCGCAGCTGACCGCGATCCAGCCTGGTTGAGCCCTCATCCCTGGAGCGTTCGCCGCCAGCCGGCCAGAAGCTCGTGCACGGCTTCGGCCCCAACGATCGGCGTCTCCGGCATCGGCAGCCCCGCTGGATACAGGATGAAGGGCCGGGTCTGCGGCCCACCCAGGCCGCCGTGAAACGAGATCAGCTCCTCGAAGGCGCAGCCCTGTTCGATCACCGGGTCATAGAAGCTGTTGACGAGGATGTCCGGGGTGTTGTTAAAGCCGTCGGTGCGTCGCAGGTGAGCTACGGCGTTGGACGAGAACAGCGCCAGCGGATCTTCCCCCTCGAGCATGTCCGCGTCGAGATACCGCCTGCCGTGGGCACCCAGCACCACCGGACCGCGCTCGCGCGAGCGGACCAGCACGAACCCGATGTGCGGGTGCTCGCACAGGGCGGGCAGGAGCCTGGGATGGCGTAGCTCGATCTCTTCCAGGAACAGACGCCGAGGTTCCTCCATCAGGTAGATCAGCCCGAGGTTGCCGGACCCCAGCACGATCACCTCGCGTTCGGCGACGGCGCTGTGATCCTCCTCACCCGCCCGGCCCATGGCTTCAGACATGGCATGGCCCACAGCGGCGTCGTGCTCGTCGCCGGCCGCCACCGAGGCGACCTTGCCGCGCTCGATCGAACGCTCGACGAGCTCGCGCAGCTCATATCCGTTTCGCTGTTTGAAGGTCGCGCCCTGGGTCTGACCATGGTCCGAGAGCACGACCAGCTCGTAGGGCCGAGGTGCATAGCGCCGGGCGCGCTCGATTCGCCCGAACTGCTGATCGAGTTTTCGCAGCGCCTCGAGCGTGTCCGGGCGTTCCAGCCCCGAGTGGTGCGCGACCTCGTCGTAGCTGGAGAAGGTCGCGTACACGGCTGCCCGCCCGGCCATCATGTCGGTCAACACACCGAACACGATCAAGTCGCGCACGCCCACGCACATCGCGGCCCGAATGAATGGATATCTCCCCCCGCGCCGGCCGCGAGGTTGTACACCGCGCCGGCGCTGACGTACCGCCGCGGCGACCTCGACGACCACCTCCCAGAAGTACAGCACCAACATTCGAGTCACGTTGAAGCCGTTGGCGAGGAACGCCCGGTAGCCAGGATTGGCCCGCTTCTCGGCGCTTAGTCGGCTCACCGTCAGGATCACAGCTTCGGCCTCGCCCGAGAACAGGTTGCCGCGGCTCGCGCCGCCTCTCTTCAGCAGCCCGTGCCCGCCGGCCAGCCGCTGCTCCATCGCGCTGCAGTCCGCCGGCGATGAGCACGCCACCAGCTTCCCCGTCTCCTTCTCGACCCAGCGAAAGGCGGGAATGTCCTGATTTGAGCCAAGCAGGATTCCCGCCTGGCTGGCGCCCGTCTGAGAGCTCAGGTCGGGCTCCCACTCGGTGAGGAGATGAGTCCCGGACTGCAGCCAGCGCGCCAGCTGCGGAGCGCTCCCATCTCGCATCGCACGCTGGAGCACCGGCAGCGCCAGGCCATCGATTTCCAGAAACACCACCCCCGGAGCGTCCGTTTGGACCCGCCCTCCCTGCCGTCGGGCGATCCGCATGATCACCCGGAGCGCGTACGTGTCTTCGTCGTTGGCGAACAGGATCACCTGGAGCACGACCATGGTCGCGGAGATGACCAGAGCGCCCAGCAACCCCCAGCCGAACGAGTCGACGTGGATCGCCCGAGAGCTGATCTGCGATGCCAGCACCAGGATCAGGGCATCGATCAGCAGGATGATCACGAAGCCCAGGCCCAGTGTGAACGGGAGGCGAAGCGCCGCCACGATCGGCGGGAGCAGGGCGTTCAATGCGGCCAGCAGCGCCGCGGAAATGATCGCCGCTCCGGGACCGGGCGAGCTGATCCCCGGCAGTACGGCGGCGGCGACCAGCACCGCGATCGCCACCACCAACCAGCTCAGCAACAGATGGAGCGGTCGGAGGCGCGGCCTTCCTGGGCTCCACGTCACGGCCTCGCCGTGTGGCTGTGCCGGCTGCATGTGCAAGCCCGAACTCTCGCCGCCCGGCCGCGGACCGTCCTCACCCGGATCAGATGATGAGGGATCGGGCTCAGTGGATTGAAATCGCGTCCACCGAGGTCGCTCCGCGCGCGACCCTCAAACGCACATGGGCTCCCCGGCGATCACCTGGCTCGGCCACGCCAGCGTGCTGCTGGAGTTAGACGGCGTGCGCCTCATCACCGACCCGGTGCTGAGGGATCGCATCGGTCCGCTGTTCCGGAGCGCCGAGCCGGTTCGGTTGCGTTCGCCGGAAACGATCGGCTGCGTCCTGCTGTCGCATCTGCACGCCGATCACACCGACCTCCCGTCGCTGCGCGCGCTCGGGCCAGACGTGCTCGTGCTCGCCCCGCGACCGGCTGGAGCATGGCTGCGGCGCAAGGGCCTGCGGCACGTTCGTGAGCTCAGCATCGGCCAGGTCATGGAGGTCTGTGGACTGGAGGTGCTGGCCACGAACGCCAGCC
Source organism: uncultured Solirubrobacterales bacterium (assembly GCA_963803475.1). Taxonomy (GTDB): domain Bacteria; phylum Actinomycetota; class Thermoleophilia; order Solirubrobacterales; family Solirubrobacteraceae; genus Palsa-465. The sequence continues at coordinate 183,083 of CAWDMR010000006.1, read as the reverse complement.
ACGATCCGGCTCGGGGGCCACTGGGCCCCCGAGCCCAGCCCATCGGCTACCTGGTGCGGGGATCGCGCTCGGTGTACTTCGCCGGGGACACGGACGTGTTTCCCGAGATGGCAGCGCTCCACGGCACGGTGGACGTGGCACTTCTCCCGGTCGCGGGATGGGGCCCGTCGGTTGGGTCCGGTCATCTCGATCCCGATCGCGCCTCCCAGGCCGCGAGCACGATCGCGCCCCGCGTCGCCATCCCCATCCACTGGGGCACGTTCGGCCTTGGCCCGCGGCGGCTATGGCCTCGGGTCTCCCAGGACCCGGCCCACGAGTTCGCCGCACTGACCCGGCACCGGGCGCCGGAGGTGGAGGTACGGTTGCTGTCCCCGGGCGAGAGAACGGAGTTCTAGCGGCCGACCGGGCGCGCTACTCGTCCGCGCCCAGCTCGTAGCCCAGTGCTACGGCCAGCCGCGGTGCGCTGGTGACGACCCGGGCCAGCCCGATGGCCGGCGCCACCGCAATCAGCACGTCGGCAATCTCGGCTTCGGTTGCGCCCGCTTCGATCGCGCGGTCCACCGTCGATCTCAGCGACGCCGTGGCCGCCCCCAACGCGAGTAGCGCGCCCAGCTGCACGAGCAGATCGACCTTGACGCTGATCGCCGGCGCGAGTTCACGATCCGCTCCGATCGCCAGAGCCTTTCCGACCGACTCCTCGTCGTTGAGCGCGAGGAGCCGCAGAACACGTTCGACCTGGTCCATCTAGACCGCGATTTCAGAACTCCTCCACAGCACCGTCGGTTCAAACTACCGGCCTGAGGCTCGCCCGCCTCACCTGAATCGGATGACCCGGCCGTGCGCATGACGAACTCTCGGCGTGGTGTCCGCCTTCCCTCAGACACGGAAGTGCACGCCCTTGCCGACGAGGGCGGGTTCCGGAGAACCTTAGGCAAGGCTCACGTCCCCTCCGGCCCACAATTCGATGCCAACCGGTCATGCGGTGATAACGCGGCGCCAGCGGCGCAGAGGAGCTGACGGCGGTCCGTCACCGCCGTGCTCCGATACCGCCGGGCGTCCCGCTGTCTCACCCCAGCTGGTCCGCAGGCCGGAGCTCATGCAGCGGTTGGTCGGTTCCGGGGGCGCCAAGCTCGTGCTGATCATCGCGCCGCCCGGATATGGCAAGTCGACGCTTCTGGCGCAATGGGCCGAGCACGAGCATCGCCCGGTCCTGTGGCTGGAGCACGCCGGCCGCCACGTGGAGAACTCGATTCTGCATCTGCCGCGACTGGTCCGCTCGCTGCGCTCGGATCAGGACGGCTTCGTGGTGGTCCTCGACGACGCGCAGCTGGTGGCCCCGGCCGTCCTGCGCCGGCTGGTTGAAGCCGGGCTCAAACAGCTTCCGGCGGACTCGACGATCGCGCTGTCATCGCGAACGCAGCCCGCGGTTCCGGTGGGTCGGCTCCGGGCAAATCGCGCGCTGATCGAGGTGCGCACCCAGGATCTCGCGATGACCTCGACCGAAGCCGCCACCCTGTTACGCCATGAGAAGCTCGAGCTGTCCCCGGATGCCGTCGAGACGCTGGTGCAGCGGACTGAGGGCTGGCCCGCGGCCCTGTACCTGGCCGCCCTGTCGCTGCGCCAAGATGCCGGAGCGCTAGACGCGTTCGGGGGGCGGAATCACTTCGTGCTGGAGTATCTGAGGGACGAGACGTTTGCGGGCTTCCCGGCTGAGCTGCGGCGTCTCGCGATGCGCGCGTCGGTGCTGGATGAGCTGTCGGGACCGATCTGCGACGTGGTGCTGGACCGGCACGGGTCCGGGAAGCTGCTCGAGGCGCTGGCCCGGCTCACGCCGCTGCTGCTGCCGGTCGACTCGACCCACGAGCGCTACCGCTGGCACGCTCTCGCTGGCGACGCGCTCAAGGCGGAACTGCGCAGAAGTGAGCCCGAGCTCGAGCCTGACCTTCACCGCCGCGCAAGTGGTTGGTACGCCGCGCGGGGCGACACTCAGCTGGCGATTCGGCACGCGGCAGCCTCGAGCGACGCCGAGCTGCTCAGCGACCTGTTGTGGGAAAACATCGTGGCCTACATCACGGAGGGCCGTAACCCGCTGGTTCAAACTTGGTTGAGCGCCCTGGGCCCTCAGCAGATCGAGCAGCACGCGCCGTTGGCGGCGGCCGCCTCGCTCAGCGCCCTGGCCGCGGGCGACGTGCACGGCGCCCGCCGCTGGTCGTCGGCCGCCGCTGCCGCGATGGAGCGCCGCCGCCCGGGGCCCAGACGCCGCTCGCTGGCAGCCTGTCTCAATCTGGTGGAGGCGATGAGCACCTCTGACGGTGCGTCGGTGATGGGCGAACTTGCTTCGACGGTTGCGGCCACCGAGCCCCGCAACGGCCAGTGGCGGCCGCTGTGCCTGCTGCTGAGCGGGGTTTCCGCTCACCTGTCTGGCAACCGCGACGACGCCGAGCAGATGCTCGACGCGGGCAGCGCGCTCGGCGCCAACGCCGCCCCCAGCCTGTCGGCCCTGTGCCTGGCCCAGCGATCGATGGTGGCGATGGAGCAGAAGGATTGGCAGCTGGCGACGGAATTGACAGACCGGGCGATTGTGATGTTGGGGGAATTCGGGCTGGGCGACGACCCCCTGTGCGCGATGGTCTACGCGGCGACCGCGGCCGCGTGCGCGCATCAGGGACGGGTCGATGAGGCGAAGGCCCACGTGCGTTCAAGCATGGAGCTACTGGCCACGCTGGGAGAGTTCGTGCCGTGGTACGGCGCGTCGGCCCGGATCCTGCTGGCCCACGCGTCCCTGTGGCTGACAGATGTGGTCCGGGCCCGCACCCTGCTGGCGGAGGCGTCGCGATTCGCCCGCAAGACGCCCGACACCGGCGCGTTTCGCCAGTGGTTCGACGACGCATGGGCGTACGCCGACACGCTGGCGGAATCGAGTCTGGCCGGTCCGTCGTCGCTGACCATCGCTGAGCTGAGAATCCTGCGCTTCCTACCCAGCCACCGGTCGTTTCGGCAGATCGCCGAACAGCTGGGCGTTTCGACGAATACGGTCAAGACACAAGCGCACGCGGTGTATCGCAAGCTCGGGGCGGCCTCCCGCTCAGAGGCGGTGGCGCATGCCGTCGCGGTCGGCTTGCTGGGCCAGTGAGCCCGCCTCGAGATCCAGGTCAAGCGCCAATCCGAGCCGAGGCGCGCTGGTCACGGTCTGGGCCGCCCCGGCCGTGGGCCCGACGATCAGCAGGACGTGCACCAGAGTCTGGTCATCGACTCCGGTGGCGCCGGCACGCTCGGCCGCCCAGCGCAGCGACGCCGTGCCCGCGTCGACCGCGATCAGAGCCGCAAGCTGGACCAGCGCACGCTCCTCACGCCCCAGAACCGGCGCCCATCCCTCGCCCGAATCGTCACGTGCGGTTACCGGCCCCAGCGCCCAGCGAAGACAGCGCTCGTCCCCCGCGGCCAACCGACGCAGAAGCTCCTCCGTCTGGTTCACGGTATCCGTCAATCTCGCCCACCCGGTAGCGTTTGGCATCCCCCAATTCGGGTGATTGCGGGCGAGCCGTTGGCTACGAGGATCGAGAGGGCAAGACATGGATGAGCATGAGTCGGGCAATCCCCTGTCACGGGTTCTGCGCCCGCTGACGCGCGTCGGCAGCCGCGCCGCCGGCTGGGCGGTTGGACCGTTGAGGTCAGCCGTGGACGCGGTGCTGGACAGCGGCGAGCTCGAGCGGCTCCTGACGGCAACGCTCAACGACGCACGCGTTCAGGCCGCCTTCCGCCGGGCGCTCGAGACCGACGGCGCGGCACAGCTGATCGACAGCTTGTTCGAGAGCACGCTGATCGATGCATTCCTGGAGCGCTTGCTCGCCAGCGAGGGGCTGTGGTCTCTGGTGGACGAGATCGCCCAGAGCCCAGCGGTGACGGTTGCGATTTCGCAGCAAGGGGTGAACTTTGCCGCGCAGGTGGGCGAGCAGGTACGGGGCCGCTCGGGCACCGCTGACGACTGGCTCGAGCGGACCGCGCGGCGCCTGGCTCGCCGCCAAACGGCGTCGCCGCCGCCGCACCCTTCGGCATCGGGCTAGCCCGGGGCGGCGAGGTGTCGGCGGCGTCGCGCCAGCCACCGCTGCGCCAGCAGCGTTAGGGATCCGCCCACGAGCAGCATCACGACATTCACGCCCAGCACCAGCAGCGCGCCGGTGGCCTTGTCGAACATCCCCACGCCGGCCGCCACGCCCAGGTACGCCGAGGCCGGAATCGTCGTCACGGAGATCCCCACCCCCACCGCGGAGCTGGCTCTCGTCTCGAGCGCGAGCATGCCGGCCACCCCGGCGGCGAACGCCACCAGCGGGGTCGAGATGTTGACGGTCGAGATGCCGGCCAGGAAGCTCTGCTGGCCGGGCAGCAGCGTGCGTCGGCCCCAGGTCCAGCCTGTGCAGCACGAATGTCATGATCCCGCCGACGACGCAGGCGCAGCCCAGCCCGGCGACTAGCGTCACGATCGCACGTGCGGCCAGCGACCAGCGGCGAAGCACGACCGCCGTCGCGGCCGCGGTGATCGGAAGCGTGTCGGGACTGATCGCCATCGCGCCCACGACGAGGATCACATTGGCGTAGATGACGCCGAAGGCGGCGATCACTCCGGCCGCCGCCATGACCACCAGGTAGCGCGCCAACGGGCGGGCGTTGGCTCCCGCCTGGCTCAGCAGATCAGCCCACACGACGCTAGTCAGGGGATGCCGCGCGGTCACGGGTCCGATCAAGTCCAGCCGCACCATCACCACGTTCTCCCGGGGACGCCGAGTCGACCCAGTTGCTCGAGCGTTCGGTCGACCGCGTCGTCAGCCAGGTGCGCGGTTACCAGCGCGACGCCGCGGGCTCCGTCAGGCGTGCGGATCACGTGCCGCGAGCCCGGGATCTGTTGGAGGCGGTCGGCCACCTGGCTCATCGCCTGCGAGGCGCCGAACACCCGGACTTGCACCACCGCGGTCTCCTCGCTCAGCGTTCCCGGTCGACTGCCAGTGCAGGGGCGCACTTTCAACCGCTGGCTCGGCGGCTCGCGAGGCTGCCGACGAGGATCCCAATCACGGTGACGAGGTACAGCTGCCCGGTCAGCATCTCCAACACCGCGAGCGCGTGCCCCACGGGGGTCACAGGCGTGTAGTCCCCGAATCCGGTCGTGGTCAGGATCGTGAGCGAGTAGTAAACGCGGTCGCCGTTGGTCACGTGAGACTGACTGAAGAAGGGCCCGCGGGTGAAGTGGGCCGCGACTGACACCACGGAGGCGAACAACACGCCCACCAGCAGGTAGATGGCGAGCGCCCCGGCCACGGCTTGGGGCGTGACGCCCTCACGGCGGATCAGCCGCACCACTCCTCCCGCCAGGGCGAATGGAACCCCGGCGGCCAGCGCCGTCACCACCAGGAACGTCACCACCGCTGACACCACGCCGGTCGCGATTCCGACCACGACCAGCCCGACGGCGCCCCCGACGACTATGGCTCGCGCGCGGCGAACGGAGCCCGAGGCGCGTGATGTGCCGACGGCGATCGTGAGCGCCCCGCCGGCGAGGAGAACTGACACAGCGCGGGCCCAGTCGGCATCGGGCGCCAGCACAGCGAACACCAGCAATGCCAGGACGAGCAACAGAACCACGCCGTAGCGAAACCGAGCTTGGTCCGGAGGGGCCGCGCTATCCGCATCCGCGGCCAGCGCGCTCATCGTCTCGACTCCGGGCCCCGCTGTCCCGATGCCTGACCGAGATCGGGCAGCTCGAGCACCCGATCGACCAGATCGAGACCCTCTGTCCGGTGGGTGATCAACAGGATCGTCCGGTCCTCCGCGGCCGAGAATACATCTCGCATCAGCTGGACCGCGGTGGCCGGATCCAGGTGCGCGCTCGGCTCATCGAGCACCAGCACCGGAGCGTCCGAGAGCAACGCTCGAGCCAGCACGATGCGCTGTCGCTGGCCGCCGGACAGCTCGCGCCCGGCCTCGCCCACCAGCGTGTCCAGCCCGTCCGGAAGCCGGGCGGCCCAGTCCCAGATGCGGGCGCGGCGCAGCGCCTGCTCGACCTCGTCGTCGGTCGCCTTGAGACGGGCGAGGCGAACGTTGTCCCGGATGCCGGCCGAGAACAGATGCGAGTCCTGGCCAGCGACCGAGATCGTCCGCCGTACGTCCGCTTGACGGTAGTACCGGAGATCTTGTTCGGCGAGTGTTACTCGTCCGTGCTCGGGATCGAGGAACCGAAGCATCAGGTTCGTGATCGTGGTCTTGCCCGCCCCGCTGGCGCCGACCAACGCGACCCGCTCGCCCGGCTCCAGCCGGAGGCTCACGCCGTGTAGCGCGCGATGCGACTGACCGGGATATCGCGCGGCGACGTTCTCGAACGCGAGCGCGAACGGCCACCGCGGCGCCGCGAGCGGCTGGTCGGGCTCGCGGATGGCCACCTGCTTGTTGGTCAGCTCGATGATCCGGCGGCCGGCCGCGAGCGTTGCCGAGAGCTCTCGGGCGGCGACCGCCAGCGGCGTCACGGCCTCGAACGAAGCCAGCGCCAACAATCCGAGCATCGCGACGAGTACGCGGCCGAGCTGCCCGGACGCAGATGCTTGCACCGCGACTGCCAGCACCCCACACACGGTGAGCCCCGCGACCGCGGTCCCCATTCCCTCGCCCGCTCCCGTCGCAAGTGCGTCCCGCCGGGCCAGATTGACGAGCCCGCGGTCAGCTGCCCGGACGCGGTCGAGAGCGGAACTCTCCGCACCGCATGCCACGATTTCCGGGGCGCCGCCGACCAGCTCGACCAGCTCGGCTGAAAGCCGGCCACGTGCGCTCGCCTGCCGACCGGCCGCGCGCCGGCCGAGGAAACCGGACAGGGCCGGCACCGCGAGCGCCCCGGCCACCAACCCCGCAGCCAGCACCAATCCAGCAGCGGGCAGGAACGCCGTTGCCACCCCGACGGAGACGGCCCCCACCAGCAGCGCGACGAGCGGCGGCCCGAGACCACGGAGGTAGAGGTTTTGCAGCGCGTCGACATCGGCAACCATCCGCGAGAGTAGATCGCCCTTCCGGTAGCAGTCGAGCTGAGCCGGCGCCAGCGGCTCGATCCTCGCGTAAAAGCATGTCCGCACCGGCCCGAGCACCCGCAGTGCGACATCGTGCGACATGATCCGTTCCAGGTAGCGGAGGACCGGCCGGCCGAGCCCGAAGAATCGCACGGCGACGATCGCAACCATCAGCGATAGGACCGCGGGCCGCTGAGCCGCCCGAGAGATCAGGTAGCCGGCCATCGCCATCAAGCCGACGCCGAACAGGACGGTGAGCGCGCCCAGCACCACGGCCACCGCAAAGCGCCCGCGCGGAGCCGGGGCCAGTGCGACGACTGAGCGCAGTCGTCTCATCATGCGGCTCTCCGGCCGTGTTCCTGCTCCGCGACGCCGTCAACCAGACGGACCACTCGATCGGCGTGCTCGACGAGTTCCGGACGGTGGGCGATCAGCAACACCGTGCGTCCGCGTTGCAGGCGTTTGACGGCCTCGGAGACGAGCGCGACGCTGCGCGGATCGAGATCGGCAGTCGGCTCGTCGAGGATCACCAGCGGGGCATCTCTGACGAACGCGCGCGCCAAACCGATCCGCCGGCGCTCGCCTGGCGAGAGGACTCGCTGGCCATCGCCAACCAGCGTGTCGTAGCCATCGGGAAGCGATCTCACGAACTCATCCGCCCTCGCCAGCACGGCAGCACCGTGTACGCGTTCGTCGTCGGCGTCCGCGGCACCGAGCCGGATGTTGTCCGCGACGGTGCCGCGGAACAGAGTCGGATGCTGGGGCACCCAGGCGATCAGCCGGCGCCATGCCTCGAGGTCGCAGGAGTCGAGGTCGACGCCGCCGACCGTGACCGCACCGGCATCTGCCTTGATCAGCCCGAGCAGGAGCATTGCGACGGTGCTTTTGCCGGCGCCGCTCTCGCCGATCAGCGCCACGCTTCGTCCCGGAGCGAGCTCGAGGTCGAGGCCGGTCAACACCGGCGCCTCGCGCGCCGGGTACGAGAACGACACCCGCTCGAGCCGAACCGGCACCTTGGCCGGACTCGGGGCGAGCCCTGGCCCACCGGAGATCGCGGCTGGCGGTGCGTCGAGCAACGCGAACATCCGCTCGGCGACCGCCAATCCGTCGGCGCTGGCGTGGTACTCGGCGCCCAGCCGCCGGAATGGCAGATACAGCTCTGGCGCGAGTACCAGCACCGTCATTCCAGCTTGCAGCGCGAGCGAGCCGCTCACCAGCCGCAGCCCCGCGGACACGGCGACCAACGCGACGCCCAACGTGGCGGCCAGCTCGAGCACGGAGCCGGACAGGAAGCTCACGCGCAACGTCCCCATGGTCGTCCGGCGGTAGAGCTCTGAGACCCGTTCCAGCCTGGCCACCTCGTCGTGCGCCTGCCCGAACGCGCGCAACGTCGGCAGCCCTCGTACCACATCGAGGAAGTGCGCTGAGAGCTGCCGCAGCGCCTGCCACCGCTCCTGGGTGCGCTGCTCGGTGTGGCGTCCGATCAGCCACATGAACACCGGCACGAGCGGCAGCGTCAGCAGCATGATCAGGGCGGACTCCAGGTCCACCACGGCGACCCATGCGATCAGCAGCAGGGGAACCACGGTCGCGAGCACCGCCTGCGGCAGGTAGCGCGCGAAGTAGCCCTCGAGCGCCTCCACCCCCTGCACCGAGACCGCGGCGATCTCCGCGCCGTCCGTGCCGTCCACCGCAACCGGGTCGCCGTGGAACCGGTTCTCGGTCAGCGCCAGCCGAAGCTCTGAGAGGACGCTCCATGCTGCGCGGCGCCCCGCCACCTCCATCCCCCACCCAAGCACGCCGCGGATCAGGAACGCGACTAGGAGCAGCCCGAACTGGAGCCGCAGCGCGGACAGGGAAGCGCCGTCGAACGCGCGAGCAACGATCATCGCCAGGAGGGTCGCCTGCGCCAGCACCGCGCACGCGGTTCCCGTTCCGAGCGCCACGTCGAGCACCAGCAGCGGCCGCGCCGACGTCGTGCGGCTGATCAGGCGCGGATCGAGGGCGCGCACGGCTCTAGATCGTCCGCGAGCCCGGGCTTGGTTCGGTGACGCTCGTAGGGTGAGCCGTTGCGGGTGCCTCCGCCCGAGCCGGCTCCTCCGGCGGCTTGCCCGGGTGACCTATGCGGTGGCGGAAGACATGAAACGACCAGCCCTGGTAGAGCAGCACGACCGGCATGAAGAGCACGGCAACGATCGTCATCACGACCAGCGCGTAGTGGCCGGAAGCGGCGTTGTTGACCGTGAGGTTGTACGCCGCGTTGGTGCTCGAGACCATGACGTTGGGATACAGGGCGATGAAGATCTGGCCGATGACAGCGGCGATCGCGAACGCCGAGGCAGCGAACGCCCACCCGTCGCGGTGGGTGCTGGCGAGCCGCCACGCGAAGATCAGGGCGATCACGCCGAAGATCTGCGTGGGCTGCGGGACGGTGCCGCCGCCGATCACCACCAGCGTCCAGATCACCCAGGCGAGCGTGAGGACGAGCGCGATCGGACCGATGACGCGACCGAAGGCGCGGGCCCGATCCCGGATCTCGCCCGTCGTGCGCAGGGCCAGGAACGTGGAGCCGTGCAGCAGACAGAGCGTGAGCAGAGTCACCCCGGTCATCACGCCGTAGCCGGTCAGCAGGTCGAAGAAGTTCCCGGTGAAGTCGTGGTTCTGGTTGATCGGCAGCCCGTGCAGCAGGTCTCCCAGGGCGACCCCAATCAGCAGAGGGATCAGAGCGCTGCCGATCGTCAGCGCCCACGAGATTGCGTTGCGCCAGCGGTCGCTGTCGTGCTTGCCCCTCCATTCGAACGACACGCCGCGGGCGAACAGCGCCACGAGCAGGAGCACAAGCGCGAGGTACAGCGCCGAGAACATCGTCGCGTACCAGCCGGGAAACGCCGCGAACATGGCCGCGCCAGCCACGATCAGCCAGACCTCGTTCCCGTCCCACCATGGGCCGATCGTGTTGATCGCGACGCGGCGGCCCTCCTCGGAGCGCCCGATCCACCTGTGCAGCGCGCCGACTCCGAAGTCGAACCCCTCGAGCACGAAGAAGCCAACCCAGAAGATCGTGATGATTACGAACCAGATGGTGTGAAGCTGCATCGCGTCAGTAGGTGAGACTGGGGACGGCGCCGCCGGTCGGCTCGGCGGCATCCGCGTGGGCCAGACCGCGGCGGGAATAGCGGAGCATCAGGACAAGGTCGGCGGCGCCGAGCACGGTGTAGGCCAGTACGAAAACGCCGAGGCTGATCCAGATGTCCGTGGCGCTGACCGACGGGGAGTTGGCGTTGACGGTCTTCTGCAGGCCCTGCACGATCCACGGCTGGCGCCCGTTCTCGGTCAGCAGCCAGCCTGCCGTGTTCATCAGGAACGGCGTCACCACCGCCCATATGCACGCCGACAGGAACAGCCTCGAGGTTCGGAGCTTGCCTCTGACCAGGATCCAGCCTCCCCACAGCGCGAACAGCAACACCAGCGAGGCCAGGTAGGCCATCATCCGCATCGACCAGTACTGGATCGCCACGTTCGGTATGTAGTTTCCAGGGCCGTACTTGGCCTGGTACTGCGTCTGGAGCTGGTTCAGGCCGGTGACCCGGCCGCTCCACGTGCTGGTGGCGAGCACCGACAGCAGGTGCGGGATCGGAATGATTTCGGTGGCCGACTCGTTGCTCTGGCTAAAGCCGCCGAACTGAAGCGCCGAGAATGAGCACGGCTTGCAGGTATTCCACTGCCCCTCGGCCGCGGCGATCTTCATCGGCTGGTAGTGGGTCTCGATCACGCCGAGCTGGTTGCCAACCGAGACCTGGATCACGATCACCGGGATGAGCACGGTCAGCGCCACCTTCGCGGTGCGATGGAACGACTCGACGTGTTCTCCCTTGCGCAGGTACCAGGCCGAGACCGCGAGCATTACCAGTGACCCGGTGATCAGCGACGCGAGCACCACGTGCGCGTAGCCCCACACGAACGTCGGGTTGACGAACAGCGCCCAGGCATTGCTCAACACCGGCTGGCCGGCCTTGCCCAACTTGTAGCCGACCGGGTGCTGCATCCACGAGTTGGCCATCAGGATGAACATCGCGGACAGCAGCGTGCCGAGCGACACCGCCCAGATCGTCGCCAGATGGACGCGCCGGGGGAGCCGGTCCCATCCGAATAGCCACAGGCCCAGGAACGTCGACTCGAGGAAGAACGCCAGCAGGCCCTCCATCGCCAGCGGCGCCCCGAACACCCCGCCCACGAACCGCGAGTAGATGGACCAGTTCATCCCGAACTCGAACTCCTGAACCAGTCCGGTCACCACCCCGATCGCCACATTGATCAACAGCAGCGTCCCGAAGAAACGCGTCATCCGCTTGTAATCCGGGTTGTCCGTGCGGTACCAAGCCGTCTCCAGGACCGCGACCAGGAACGCCAGCCCGATCGTCACCGGCACGAACAGGAAGTGGTAGATCGTGGTCGTCGCGAACTGCCACCGTGCGAGGTCGTTGGTCATGCTCCGCCGCTGGCACTGATCTCCGAGGGTTCGGTCCGGCTCGGGCGCGCGGTGCTCGGCAGCTCGCGCTCAATCACGCGGTTCTGCAGCGCACCGAGCCCCGCGGTCGCCCACGCCATGATCACCTCAAGCCGGCGACCACCCAGGCCACCGAGGTAGTACAGATGCACGCCGAGGTAGGTGAGGAACGCCGGCGGGCCCCAGAGCTCGATGCCGCGCACCTGGCAGATCGCCCGTCCCCGGCCCACCACCGCCAGCGCACCCTTGTCGAAGTACTTGAATTGCGTGCTCGCTCCGGGCTGTCCTTGGCGAATCGCCTTGCTCGCGTGTCGCGCCTGCTGGATCGCCACGGTCGCCAGGCCGGGGAGCGGGCGGCCGTCCGCTCCTTCGACGCACGCGACATCACCGATCACCGAGATCTCGGGATGATCCGGGATGGTGAGATCAGGACCGACCTCGAGGCGGCCGCCACGGTCGGCGCTCGCGCCCGTGGCACGCGCCACGGCGCCGGCGAATCCCGCGGACCGCACCCCCGCGGCCCAGATCACCGTTCGCGCCGCAATCCGCTCGCTGGCGCCGCCAACCTCGACCGTGACGCCGCCGTTGTCGATCGCGGTCACGCGTGCGCCCTCGCGAACGTCCACGCTGAGCTTCCCAAGCGCATGCCCGGCCCGCGCGGAGAGCTTTTCGCTGAATGCGGCCAGCACCCGCTCCCCGGCGTCGAGCAGGATCACGCGGACCTTGCGCGGATCGATCCGGCGAAAGTCGCGCTTCAGCTGGTGATGGAAGATCACCGCAAGCTGCCCGGCGACCTCCACCCCGGTCGGGCCGCCGCCGACCACGACAAACGTCAGCCACTCGTCGCGTGCCGCCGGGTTGGTGGCGCGTTCGGCCTCCTCGAGCGCGCCGAAGATCTGGTCACGCAGTCGGTCCGCATCGGCCAGGTTCTTCAGGCCAAACGAAACCTCGCTCCATTCGTCGTGTCCGAAGTAGGAGGTCTCCGCCCCGCACGCCACGATCAGGCTGTCGTAGCTCAGCGGCTCGCCCTGGTCGAGGATCAGCGTTCTGCGCTCGGGATCGAGGTCCTTGGCTTCGTCCATCAGCACGGTCGCATTTGGCTGACGCTTGAGCATGGCCCGGATCGGGCCCGCACACTGTCCCAGCGACAGAGAACCCGTCGCGACCTGGTACAGGAGGGGCTGGAACAGGTGATGGTTCATTCGATCGACGACCGTCACGTCGACATCCGCGCGGTGAAGCTTCTTGGCAGCGGCGACGCCGCCAAACCCGCCGCCGACGATCACGACCCGCCGGCGGCCCGTGGGACCGTCGTTAGCGGACACGTGCCGGTTCCTCTCGAGCCGGCCGTGCGCCCATCCGCCCAAGCAGGTGGTCACCCACGCGCAGCGCGTTTGCCATCGCCGTGAGCGCCGGGTTCACGGCGCCGATGCTGGGGAAGAAGCTCGTGTCGACGACGTACAGGTTGTCGAGCTCGTGAGCTCGACAATCAGGGTTCAGGGCCGAGGTGCTGGGATCGCTGCCGAACCTGACCGTGCCCGCCTGGTGAGCGCAGCCGGCGACGGGAATCTCGTTCTTGAGATAGGCGTGGTGCGGGAGCAGATGCCCGTGATGCATGCCGAGGTCCCCCAGCATCTCCTTGAGCTGGTCGTAGAGACGGTCCTTGGGCTCCTGGTTGCTGGCCGAGTAGTTGATCACGATGTTGCCGTCTTTGGTCAGCGTGACCCGGTTCTCGGGCAGCGGCAGGTCCTCGGTCGAGAGCCAGAAGTCAACCGCGTGCTTGGCGATGTCCCGCAGGCTCCAGGTGGGCGCAAAGCGCGTCTCCCCCGGCTTCTCGCCGCGGAACATCGGCGCCTGTGACTTGCCGACCATCTGGATGTTCCCCAGCGGGAAGTCGAAGTCCTCCGTGCCTTTGAGGTAGAAGTCGTTGACCCCGAGCGTCTTCTGGAAGATGGTGGGGTTCTCTTCCCTTGACAGTGCGAGCACGGCCTGGCTGTTGTGGAACATGAAGTTGCGGCCGACCTGGTCAGAGCCATTCGCGAGGCCGCCCGCGTGCTTGTCGGTCGCCGACGCGAGCAGCAGCCGGGCGCTGTTGGCGGCGCCGCACGAGACGACCACGAGCTCGGCTTCGAAGGTCTCCTGATGGCCCTCGTGGTTGACGACGACGCCGGTCACCGCCGTTCCGGCATCGTTCGTGTTGAGCCGCACCGCCTCCGCGCCCGTCAGCAGCGTCACGTTCGCGTGCTCGAGCGCGGGCCGCACAGCGATCACCTCGGCGTCCGACTTGGCGTGCACCAGGCACGGGAAGCCATCGCAGTCATCGCACCGCACGCACCTGCTGAACGGCATGTTGGACTCGTCCAGCAACACCCCGCAGGGAGCATGAAACGGGTGCAACCCAGCCTTCTCCAGGTCTTCCGAGAGCTGCTGGATCCGCGGCTCGTGGCTGACAGCGGGAAACGGGTACGGCGCGCTCGCGGGCGGTTCGGTCGGGTCCTCGCCCCGGGCCCCATGCACCTGATAGAGCTGCTCGGCCTGCGTGTAATACGGCTCCATCTCCTCGTATGAGATCGGCCACGCCGGCGAGGTCCCACCGTGGTGCTGAAGCTCGCCGAAATCCTCCGCGCGCAGGCGGTACAGCGCGGCGCCGTAGCGCTTGGTCGCACCGCCGACCCAGTAGTGCACCTCGGGGTTGAAAGACGAGCCATCCGAGTAGTACCAGGTGTCGGGCGAGACGTAGCGGTTCTCCACGAACACGCTCTCGGCCAGCCAGTTCTGCGGCTCCCGCGGCAGCCAGCCACCGCGCTCGAGCAGCAGGATCCGCATGCCCGAGGGGGCCAGGCGGTGTACCAGCGTCCCGCCGCCCGCACCGCTGCCGATCACGATCACGTCATACGCAGAGCTCATCCAGTGAGCTCCTGGACGCGCTCGGACAGGATGATCCGCCCGGCCGCCTCGATGAACGCCAGGTGCGAGAACGCCTGGGGGAAATTGCCGAGGTGCCGTCCGGTATCGACATCGAACTCCTCGGCATACAGGCCGAGCGGCGACGCGACCTTCACGAGCTTCTCCATCAGATCCAGCGCCCGCTGCATCTCGCCGATGATCGCCAGCGCCGACACCAGCCAGAACGAGCAGATCACGAACGTGCCCTCCTTGCCCGACAGGCCGTCATCGGTCTCATCGGTTCGATAGCGCAGCACGAACCCGTTCTCGGTCAGCTCGTCGGCAATCGCGAGCACGCTGGCCCGCATCCGCTCGTCATCGCCGGGCAGGAACCCGAAGATCGCCGCCAGCAGCGTCGAGGCGTCCAGGGCATCGGTCTGGTAGTGCTGGCGCAGCACGCCACGCTTGTCGACGCCGTGCTCGAGGATGTCGGCCTTGATCTCCTCCGCGATCTTGCCCCATTTCGTCACCAGCTCGGAATCACCCCGAATTCCCGCCAGCTTGGCGGCCCGGTCAAGCGCCACCCAGCACATCAGCTTCGAGGACACGTAGTGCTGGGGCTTGCCCCGAGCTTCCCAGATGCCCTGATCCGGCTGGCGCCACACGGCGCTGGCGCACTCCGCCTGGGCCTGGATCAGCGGCCACAGGCGCCTGGGCAGCCGCTGGCTGCGGCGCGTGTGCAGCAGGATCGAGTCGAGCGCGGCGCCGAACACGTCGTTCTGACGCTGATCGAAGGCGCCGTTGCCGATCCGCACCGGGTGCGCGCCGGCGTAGCCCGAGAGATCGTCTCTCAGCGACTCGGTCAGATCGCGCCGGCCATCGATCCCGTACATAATCTGTAGCGCGCCGTCCTCGTTGCACTGGAGATCGGCGATGAACTGCATGAACTCGTCTGCCTCCCAGTCGAGGTTCAGGTAGTGCAGCGCCTGAAGCGTGAACGTCGAGTCCCGGATCCAGGTGTAGCGGTAGTCCCAGTTGCGCTCCCCGCCCGGCGTCTCGGGCAACGAGGTGGTCAGCGCCGCGACCGTGGCACCGGTCGGCATGTAGGTCAGCGCCTTGATCGCCAGCGCGGAGCGCTGAAGCAGGGGACGCAACGAATGATCGGGGATCCGCGCGCGACCCAGCCAGTTGCGCCAGAACCGGGTCGTGGTGGCCAGCTGGGCGTTGGCTTCCTCGACGGTGGTGGGCACCGGCCGGTCTTCCTCGGCCCATGACAGCGCGCAGAACAGCGATTCCCCGGCCTGCAGCACGTGCCGGGCGCGAGCATGATTGGCTTCGATTCCGATCAGCATGTCGGTCTGGAGCCTGATCGTCTGGCCGGCGCCGCTGGCATCGGCCCGGTGGCGATCCGAGCTGAGCGACCAGTCGCCGGGTACCCGGCCGTAGTCGAACACGGGCTCGCACACGAGCTCGACCTCCATGTGGCCGTCGATGCACTCGAACGTCCGCACCAGCATGTGCTCGGCGTCCTCGTCCGTGGGAGGCCGCGTGTGGGGCGTGACCTCGTCCTCGCCGTGGCGCGCTCCGATCGTCAGAGCGTCACGCACCAGCGCCCAGCCTGACGGCGTCTTCCAGGCCGTGATCAGCACGTTCGACCCGGCGTCGTAGGTTCGGCCGCTGGGCACGTTGATCCCGAACGGACCCAGACGGAAACCGCCCGCCCCCCGGTCGAGCAGCGAACCGAACACGCTCGGCGAGTCGAAGCGGGGGACGCACAGCCAGTCGACCGTGCCATCCGGTGCCACCAGGGCGCCGGTGTGACAATCCGACAGGAACGCGTAGTCGGCGATCGGCGTGAACGGCGAGGGCGCCGCCGCGCTCTGCTCCATCTCCGCCTCGCCCTGCTTGGTCTCCGCGGCTGCCTGGCGACCGTCGGCGGCCTTCGAGTCGGTGCGCTTGTTCTTGGGCGTGCTGCTCATGATCCGACCCACGGCTGGTGCCAGCGCCCGAAACCGGACACGACCTCTTCGGCGGCTTCCGGCCCCCAGGATCCCGGCGCATACGGGTGAACCGGCGGCGGAGCGTCGAGCAGCGGCTGCATGACCCGCCAGCACTGCTCGACGCAGTCCTGGCGCGTGAAGCGCTTACCGTCGCCGATCAGCGCGGCGTGCAGGAGCACCTCATAGGGCGTCGGGCCCTCACCTCCCTCCTCGGCGAACTCCATGTCCATCGTGATCTGCTCCGGTTCCACCGCCTCGTGGCGCTGGGCGTCGGCGCGCAACCGGATGCCGGTCGACGGGTCCAGCTTCACGATCAGCTGATCGGGCTCGGGAGCGCGTGACCAGCCGGCGAACCCAAGCCCCGGAGGACGGTGGAACACGACGCGCAGCTCGGTCTGGGTGGTCGGCAGGCACTTGCCGGCGCGGATGAAGAACGGAACACCCGACCAGCGCCAGTTGTCGATCTCGAGCCGCAGCGCGGCATACGTCTCGGTGCTCGAGTCAGGAGCCACCCCGTCGATCGATCGGTAGCCCTCGTACTGGCCGCGCACGTAGTGCTTGGGGTTGGCCTCGGGCATCGCGCGGAACACCGAGAACAGCGCGTTCTTGAGCGTGTTCTCATCGCCCGACGCCGGGGCCTCCATGGCCGCCGCCGCGATCACCTGCATCAGGTGGTTGACCACCACGTCGCGCAGCGCGCCAACCGGATCGTAGAAGTGCCCTCGGTCCGCGACCCCGAAGCTTTCCGCCATCGTGATCTGGACCGACGAGATGTAGTTGCGATTCCAGATCGGCTCGAACATCACGTTGGCAAATCGGAGGTAAATAATCTCGCCGAGCCCCATCTTCCCGAGGAAATGGTCGATGCGATACAGCTGGGACTCGTCGATGTACTGGTGGATCTCGTCAGCCAGCTCTCGGGCCGACTCCAGGTCGTGTCCAAACGGCTTCTCCACCACCACGCGCGCGTTCTTGGTCAGCCCGGCCTCGGACAGTCCCTTGATCACGCCTCCGAACAGGAACGGCGGGATCTCAAGATAGAACACCGGGCTGCGCGCGTCGCCCATCGCAGCCTTCACCCGCTGGAACGTGGCGCTGTCGGTGAAGTCCCCGCCCACATAGGACAGCCGCGCCGCGAAGCGAGCGAAGACCTCATCGTCGATCGTCTCGCCGCAGTCCTCGATCGCGGTTCGGGCGTGACTGCGCAGGTCCTCGGTGGACCAATCGCTGGCCGCGACGCCCACGATCGGGCAGTTCAGCAGACCGCGCCGCTCCAGCCGGTAGAGCGAGTCGAAGGTCATCACCTTCGCGAGATCGCCGCTGATCCCGAACACGACGAACACATCGGCTCCGACCCTGTGACTGTCAGCTGCCGGGGACGTGGTCGTATGCGGGCGGGAGTCGGTTGCGCTGGGCATGGCTGTCCTTTCCGAGGCAAATCGCCGTCCGCGGATGCTCGCGGCGGAACTCCGACACAGCATCACCCGATGTGGGTTAAACCTCGGTGGGCGCAAGCGATCGCGCGGTTCGCGACGCGGCTGCGACTGCCATCGCGACGGTCGTCGGACGCATGTGTGGTGCGTGCCCCCCAGGCCAACGGAGGCGACCGCCCTTGCCCGCGGCTCGACCGTCGCAGATCATCCGGGATGGCCGGGTAGCCGGTTCAGCAGACAGCCGCCAACCCCAAGGAGACGGCCTCGCGTGCCACGCACATCGGTTGACGCCACCGCCTCGAGCGAGCCGCAGCCGATCCGCGTCGTGATCGCGGAAGACTCGTGCCCGATCCGCGAGTTTCTCAGCGCCACTCTGAGCTCGGCGCCAGAGGTGGAGCTGGCCGCGGTCTGCTCCACCGCCAAGGAATTGCAGACGGCCGTCACCACCTGGCGCCCGGACGTGGTGCTCGCGGACATCCGGATGCCACCCTCGGGAGCGAACGATGGAATCCGCATCGCCGCGCGCTTGGGCGAGACCGATCCCGAGATGGGCGTGGTCATCCTCAGCCAGTACGCCGAGCCCGCCTATGCACTCGCGCTACTGGAGAGGGGCACCAGCCGGCGGGCCTACCTGCTCAAGGAGCGCATCCGCGACAAGGCAGAGCTGATCGGAGCCATCCAGACCGTCGCCACCGGTGGCTCCGTGATCGACCCCCTGATCGTCGACGTGCTCGTCAACGCGCGCTCGCGGGCCACCAACTCACGCCTGTTAGAGCTGACTCCGCGCGAACGTGAGGTGCTGGCCGAGATCGCCGCGGGCAAGAGCAACGGCGCGATCGCCGAGTCCCTGGTGCTGACCAAGCGGGCGGTCGAGAAGCATGTGAACTCGATCTTCTCCAAACTCGGCCTGCCGGAGACGCAGGACGCCAGCCGGCGCGTGAAGGCCACGCTGATCTTCCTCGCCGAGGAGCAAGGCTGACGGCCCTCACTGCTTCGGAGCGCATCGCGTGAGTCCGTAAGCGTGCGCCTCTGAGGCAAAGTCGTGAAAAACGCTGCCGCTGCCCACGAGCAGAAGCGGGTCACGCTTGACCTTGTTGAGATCGGCCTGCGCCAGGTTCATCATTCCGCTCACCTTTGCCTGATCGCCTGACGGAGCCCCCAGGGCACGGATCTCGTCGATCGCGGTCTGGATGCTTGGAACGAACTTAGTGTCGACGACGCGCACGATCTGCGCGCGGGTGGGGTTGCTGCCCAGGGCAGCCCCAGCGGCGGCGGTCCGTCGGTTACTCGCCTCGCAGATTGCGTTGCCTTTGGCGAGGAACTCGGTTTTCGTAATCGAAGCCGTGGTCACGGTGCTGCTGCTCTTGCTGCTGCTACTGCCACATCCGGCAACTCCGAGTCCAAGGACCAGCGCAGCCGTAGTGCCTGCCAATCCGGTCCGATGCATGGTGGTGCCCTCCGATCTCGATCCGACGACAACTGGCCCCGCGATCCGCCCCGCGGCCGCCGCGACTGTATCGAAAACACGTGCTTCAGAACCGGGTCGCGTACCTCATCGCGGATCGCGGGGGCCGCCTGCGGGCGGAGTTGTCGTTTCGGATCTCTCACCCGGCCGACCAATCGCGCGGATCGCGTCGAGCACTTCCGTGATGCCTCCGGCGGTGTGGATGTCAAGGCGGTCGAGGATCGTCTCGGTGTCTGCGAACTGCTTTGCGGCCCGCGCGTCCGATGCGGAGGATTGCACCGACTGCCCGACCATGATGATGCTGAGCAGTACCAGCTGAAGGAAGGTCTGCGCGATCCAGGCAACGATCACGATCACCTGCCCGGAGTTGATCGCAGCGGGCAGACTGATCAGCGCGATCACCGCGAACAAGTATGCGCACGCCATCGTGCCCACACTGCGGGTGATCACCAGGGCGAGCTTCGCGTTGAAGCCCTCGACCTGCCGAACGGCATCCCTGATCCCCTTGGGATCGAAGCGCACGACATGTGGCAGCTGCTCACGGGCTTTGACGGGTGCATCCATCTGATGGCCTCCAATCGAAACGATTATGCACAGCGACGGCGATGGCCCGGCTTGCGAGGGCCGGATCAACCAGCGGGTTGAGTTCGAAATCAACCTGCGGTTCAACCCTGCGGCCGACGACAAGCGGGCGACGGAAGCAGATCATGACGACCATGAGAACTACCGACTACATCATCAACGCAGTGTTCGTCCTGATCGTCGTTCGTCAGGCTCGTGAGCGCGAGCTTGACCGTCGCAGCGTAATCATCCCCCTGGCGATCGTCGCGTACGTCGCGCACCTTTACGTTCGCTCCATCCCCACGGCCGGCAACGACCTCGTGTTGATCGGCGCGCTCGGAACTGTTGGCCTCGCACTGGGTGTGGCTAGCGGGTTCGCCACCCATGTTCGCGCGGGTGAGAATGGCCTCGCTGTCGCCCGCGTGGGCTGGATCGCGGGCGCCCTCCTGATCGCAGGGATCGGCTCGCGGCTGGTGTTCGCGTTTGCGCTCTCCCACGGTGCTCGGCACGCGGTCGCGAGCTTCAGTATCGCCCACCAGATCGGCGCCGCCGCCTGGCCCGTGGCGCTGGTGCTGATGGCGCTGCTCGAAGTCAGCACCCGGATCGCGATCGTCCAGCTTCGCGGTCGCCACGCGATCAAGGTGATGGCAGCCCCGGTCCCGGCCACGGCATGACGCGCGACGCTTCCAGATCGGATTCTCCGGCCCGTCCCGCACGGGCCGGAGGGCGTTCTATCGTCCTCACCGCGGTGACTGATTCACAGCCAGCGTCTGGGTCGGAGAGCGAGCGGGTAGCGGAGGCCCGGGCGCGTGCTCGGGAGCGTCTGCACGGCCAGCGAGAGATGCTGCGTCCGCTGGGCTGGGCAGTGATCCTCGTGGTCGTGCTCGGCAGCGTCAATAGCCACCCGATCCCCGGGCTGCACGGCACGGCGCTGGCCGTAGCACTGATGCTGTGCATCTTCGCCGCGATGCTCCTGATCACCGTTCGGGACAGCTTCCCCGAGCGCCACCTCGTGCTACAGGCGGCTGTGATCGCGGTGATGGGCGCGGCCGGGGTGGCGATTGCCGGACTTCAGATCAAAGGCGCGGCCGGGGTCGCGGCTGGTGTCGCGGTGTTCATGGCGCTCACCCGGCTGCCTTTCCGAATTGGTGTCGCGATCGGCGGCGCGGTGACCGTCGCGCTCGCGATCGTTACCGCGGTAGCGGGAAGCTCCTCGTCGGCTGTCGCGGCGGAAATTCTGGTGAGCATCTTGTTGGGCGTGGTAGCGCTGTTTCTCAAGCGGGCCCGCGAGAGCCAAGACCACACCGAGATCCTGCTCGCCCAGCTCCAGGACGCGCGCGATGAGCAGGCCCGCGCGGCGGCGATCGCCGAGCGGGGCCGGATCGCCAGCGAGCTTCACGACGTGCTGGCGCACTCGTTGTCGGGCGCCGCGATCCAGCTCCAGGGCGCGCGAAAGCTCGCCGACAGCGATCACGCCGCCCCGCCGCTGAGCGACGCAATCGACCGCGCGAGCGAGCTCGTGAAAGCGGGGCTCGCGAACGCCCGCCAAGCGGTTGGCGCGCTGCGCGGTCAGGCGCTGCCGGCGGTGTCCCAGCTTCCCGAGCTGATCGACAGCTACAAGGCGGACATGAACCTTAACGTGGCACTTCGGATCGAGGGGCAGGAGCGCACGCTCCCGGCCGACTCGAGCCTCGCGCTCTACCGCGGCGCGCAGGAAGCGCTGACGAACGTCGCGCGCTACGCGCCCAGCGCGAGGACGACGGTCACCATGCGCTACGAGCCCGACCGCACGAAACTGTCGGTCGACAACGGAGCCTCGGACGCTCCCCGCCGCCAGGGAATGGGTGGTGGCCGCGGACTGGAGGGGCTGCGCGAGCGGATCGAGCGCGCGGGAGGCACGATGTCTGCCGGCCCGACCGAACATGGCTGGCGCGTCGAGATCGAGGTGCCCGCGTGACGATTCGCGTCCTGATCGCGGACGACCAGCCGGTCGTTCGCGACGGGCTGGCGATGCTGCTCGGCCTGATCGATGACGTCGAGGTCATCGCTACCGCGGCCGACGGGATCGAGGCCGTCGAGCGCGCCCGCGCCGAGCGACCCGACGTCGTGCTGATGGACCTACGCATGCCGCGGCTAGCCGGAGCCGAGGCGACCCGCGAAATCCTGGCCTCGCTCCCCGGCACCCGCGTGCTCGTCCTGACGACGTACGCCGACGACGAGTTCCTCTTCCCGGCGCTTCAAGCCGGTGCGCGCGGCTACCTCACCAAGGACGCCACCGCCGAGGAAATCGAGCACGCGATCAGAGCACTCATCGCCGGCCGCACTCACCTCGACCCCACCGTCCAGCAGAGGCTCGTGACCGCCGTCCTTGACCAGGCCCAACCCGTTCCGGCTGGCGAGCACACATCGGGTTCGGCGCCCGACCTACGTGACGAGCTCACGCCACGTGAGGTCGAGGTGCTGAAGCTGATCGCGGCCGGACTCTCGAACAGCGAGATCGCCGCACAGCTCGTCCTCAGCAACGCAACCGTCAAGACCCACATCAACCGGATCTTCTACAAGACCGGCGCTCGCGACCGCGCCCAAGCCGTCCGCTACGCCTACCAACACCGTCTGGCATGAGGATCAGGCTGCGCCGCGCGCCGTCGCCGTAGGGTGTGCCCGGATGTCCCGCGCAATCGAGGATCGCAACCGCAGGATGCTGCGAGCCCGCGACACGATGGATCGCGCGTTCGCGCAGCCCCTCGACATACCGGCGCTGGCGCGGGTGTCCCACGTCTCCGCCGCCCACTTCAGCCGGCAGTTCCGCGCCACCTTCGGGGAGACGCCCCATCGGTATCTCCAACGCCGTCGGGTGGAGCGAGCCATGGAGCTGCTGCGGGAGACCGGCCGTCCGGTGACCGAGATCTGCTTCGACGTCGGCTTCCGCAGCCTCGGCACATTCAGCCGCACGTTCCGGGACGTCGTGGGCGAGTCGCCGTCCGCCTATCGGTCCCGCTTCGCGGGCCAAGGGGCGAGGCTGCGGGCGCCGGCGTGCTGGGCGATGACGTGGCTTCGCCCCGCCGGCTGATTGAGCACATTCGGAGAAGCGACCCCCACCGGCGGCGTCTAGCGTGCCGACCATGCTCAAACGAATCACCCACACCTTCATTCACGTGCTGGACCAGGACGAGGCGCTCGACTTCTACGTCGGGAAACTGGGAATGGTCCCCAACACCGACGCCGACCTCGGCAACATGCGCTGGCTCACGGTCAATCCGCCCGACCAGCCAGATCTCCAGCTGGCTCTGATGCTGCCCGGGCCACCGGCATACGACGACGACACCGCGGAACAGATCCGCGAGCTGGTCGCCAAGGGCGGGGCGGGTGGCGGCTTGATCCTCGAGACCGACGACTGCCGCGGCACCTATGAGAAGCTCCGCGCTGCGGGTGTCGAGTTCACCCAGGAGCCGACCGAGCGCTTCTACGGGACCGATTGCGCGCTGCGCGATCCCTTCGGCAACCCGATCCGCTTCACCCAACCGCCCGAGGGCCCGATCACCGTGCCGTCAGCCGACGAGCTCCGAGCCCAGACGTAGCGGGTCCTAAGCGCTCGCGCCGTCTGTTACCGAAATTCGCGCGCCCTCACACCCAGGGCCAGCGCGTGGCGGCGCCATTCTCATCCAAGGCAACCTGGAGGGATCGTTACCGACGGCGCTAGACCGTGCCGGCTCGCACAGCGACCGCCGCCACGGCCGCGCCAGCTCCAGCGCCCGCGCTGCGGACCCAAAGCGGCGGTGACGGCGCGAGGAACAGCACCGACAGGGCCAGCACGATCACCACGGCAGGCACGACGAACCCGACCCCGCCGATCACCGCGCCCGCCGGGCCGCCCACGCGATAAGCGCAGTAGATCGCCAGCTGAGTCGAGGCTGGACCCGGCAGCAGATTCACGGCCGCGATCGCGTCCTCGAACGCCCGCGCGTCCACCCAGGAGCGGCGCTCGACGACCAGCTCGCGAAGCAGCGAGATGTGCGCCGGCGGGCCGCCGAACCCGATTACCCCGATCCGCGTCCACTCCCGCGCAACCTTGGCCAGCGAGGCGATCGAACCGCCGGACCGTGGTGCGGCCTGATTCACGTCAGCAGGTCAGGCTGGCGGGCGAGCAGCAGCCGAAGGTTGCCGCGGGTCACCTCCGCAAACGCGGGCCTCGCATCTCGGCGCAGCTCGAAACCGAATTTGGTCGCATAAGAGTCGATCGCCACCTCGACATCGTCGACCATGTAGCGAACGCTGACCAGTTCGTTCTCTGGCAAATCTAGGTCACCTCCTGAACGCAGGTTGTACGCGATTAAGTCCAACCAGAATGGGATTCGCTCTGCGAGCTCGTCGGCGATGCGCTCAATCGCCGGAAGCGTCTGCTCAGATGGTCGGCGGTCAGGTTCTTTCGGCAACGCGTGTCTAAGGAGGTATGTACGTCATCTATCTCGTTATCACGATCCTGGCGGCACTCGCGAACGGCTATGCCGCCTCCTTGAACTTCGTCCGTGCCGAGTCGGTCAAGCTCGTGGCGGACCGGGTACAGGTCGCCCGCAGATGGATGGTCCCGCTCGGCATAGTGTTGGCCTCCGGCGCCGTCGGACTCCTGACCGGCTTCGCCGTGCCGGCGCTTGGGGAGGCTGCGGCGATCGGCCTCGTCCTGTACTTCATCTGCGCTGTGAGCGCGCATCTACGAGTCCGCGACCGCGAGATCGGCGGGGCGGCGTTCTTTCTTCTTCTGGCGGCGGTGGCGCTGACCACCGACGTCGCCTACCACAATCGCTGGTGACCGCCTGATCGCGGGAACGCGGACAGAACCATGGACGAACGCGAGTGGCTGACCGAACGGTTCGAGGAGCACCGACCGCGTCTCCGCGCGGTCGCCTACCGGATGCTTGGGTCGTTGAGCGAAACCGACGATGCCCTTCAGGAGGCGTGGGTGCGGATTCGCGACCAGGATCCCGAAGCTGTTGAGGACATGCAGGCCTGGCTGACGACGGTCGTGGGTCGGGTGTGTCTGAACATGCTGCGATCGCGCAGAGCGCGACGCGAGGAGCTTTCGGTGCATGTCCCGGATCCGTGGTGGTCGGCTTCGGCGGAGGACGGCCCCGAACAAGAAGCGCTGCTGGCCGAGTCCGTCGGTCTGGCCCTGCTCGTGGTGCTCGACGCGCTAACCCCCGCCGAGCGGCTCGCGTTTGTTCTGCACGACGTGTTCGGCGTGCCATTCGCCAACATCGCGACCGCGCTCGACCGTTCGGAAGCTGCCGCCCAGCAGCTCGCCAGCCGCGCCCGGAGGCGCGTACGCAACTCGCCCGAGCCCGACCGTGACGTCGCGCGGCAGCGACGCGTCGTCGATGCGTTCTTCGCCGCCGCGCGCGACGGCGACTTCGATGCCCTCCTTGAGGTACTCGACCCCGAGGTCGAACTGCGCATCGATGGCGGCATCCTGCGCGCAGAAGCCTCGCTCGTGCTGCACGGCGCCGACGCCGTCGCCGCGCACACGGCCACCTACTCGGAGCTCTACCCGTTCGTCAGCCCTGCGCTCGTAAACGGCGCCGCCGGGGCAGTCGTAGCGCCGCACGGTCGCGTGTTCTCGGTAATGGCCTTCACCGTCACGAACGGGAGGATCGTCCAGATCGATGCACTCGTCGACCCCGACCGACTCGCGCAACTCGATCTCAGCACATTCCGCTGATTCGCGACGGTACAAATCTGCACGCGTGGCCACGGCCCAGCCCAAACAGAACCCCGTCTGGAGGGGCTTTTGTTCGAATCGGGGAGACAGGACACACGCCCTCAGGCGCACCGTTCCGGACCGATCGAAGCTGCCTGTGCTGCGAGGACTGGCGACGTTCGGAGGGCAAGGGCTATCGCGCAGTGTGGCCTGGGGGCGTCGCATCCTCACCGATCTGTACCCGGCGCGCTTGCGGGCCGGGTACAGGATCCTGCAAGAGATCAGCAACAAGCGCCTCGGAGCCACCGATACAACTCCAATCGTCGTCCCATAGCGTCGACACCAGCCACGCGTGACCTTCGGGGAAAATCAAATCCGGTAGCTAGCTGCTCTTCCAGCTGCTCGGTCCTCCCGGAGCCGGAAGCCAAGTCGCGGCCTGCTCCGGCCCTGCCTTGATCAGCACATACCGCCAACCGGTGTAGAGCGTCACCATCGGGACGTCCCAGAAAACGATGTCGCTGGCGCCGGTGTTGAGGTAACCAAGCCACCACGACCCTTGCGGGGTGTGTCGGCGCAGCAGCTCAACCAACCCGAGATCCGGGCGGCGCTCCTGCTCCACATCTCGGGGCAGGTCTGGCTCGCCAGGATGGACCAGCGTCGCATAGTCGGCGAACGCGGGTGGGATCGCCGCCGTGATCTGTGGAGCGGGGCCCGTCAAGTCCCTGATCCACTGAAGGTCGCCCTCGGTGCCAACGCACCAAGCGGCCCCGTCTTTGACCCGAGTCTCACTCCCGTCCGGCATGCTGACGATGCTACGGAGCCGAGGCCGCCGATCCTTGTTCCCCGAACGACCAATGCTCTCGCTCATTCGGCGATCGGCAAGCCGCACACTGTCGGTTTGGGGAATACGGACAGCCCCGCTCGTGCTAATTCGCCACACCAGCCACCTGCTCGTGGGCTGGGAGCGCGGCTACATGAAGCAGCTGCCTGGCGAGCCTCAGACCGTTCGGTGGTCCTTCCCTGCTATCAGGTGAGCGTGCACGCCCGAACCGATCCTGGCGGTGAGATCTGCACTTGCCAAGGCGCGGGAGAGCGATCTGAGCTGGCCCGGACAATGGTTGTGCTTCCGCCTGCCGGAGATGCGATAGGCGGGCCAGCGAAGGCGGTCGCGAACCGGCGCGTCCTCACCTGCGCAGCGAGTCCCGCCGGGAGTTGCACCTTAAGCCCCGTCTCAGGCAGGGCCAACTTGAGGGCCGCGCCAGGGTGCAGGGCACGAAACTCGATACACGGACCTTGGGAGCTTTGAGACCCGCCGACACTTCCTTCGACGGGAGGCGGATGCCCAGCGGCCGCGGCAGTCCCTCCACCCGCAGCGGTCTTTAGCTCACCCGCGCGTACGAGCAGGCCGTCGGCGGCCGCCCGCGCATATTCGGGCTCGTGGATGAGTTGAGTCAGTGAATCGGCGGGTGTCGATCCGAGCGCACCGAGCGCCGCGAAATATGGGGCTGGCTGGATTTGCGGTGCCCACTTCGGATCGAGCACGAGAGTCGGGGAAGCGCTCGCGCGTACCAATCCAAGCGCGCCGAGCTCAGCTCGCACGGTCGTAGATGCTGAGTGCAGGTAGGCCTCACCACCATCGAACGCTCGGATGTTGCCAACGAGTGCAAGGACGGCAAGCACGCACGCAAATACCAACGGCTTCGAAGCGAAGCGTGCCCCACGGAGGCTTTCCGCGACGATCAGCACGATGAGGATGGCACCGGTGTAGACGTAATGCGACTCCCACGGCCGACCGAGTGGCGCACGACCGAACGCGACCAGCAGCCAGAAGGCGATCACCGTTACCAGCAGCGCAACCATGGAAGGACTCACCGCGCGACGGCGGACGAGCCGCCAGCCGACCAACGCCACGACGGCAAGCAGAATCACTCGCCCTCGCTGGAGACCTGCACCAAACAGCCCACCGGCCGCGCTCGCCGCCATGTCGGCGGCGAACTTCGGCACCTTGATCAGGTCGTGACCCGTCGTGGTTGGCTCGTAGTAAGCGAGCCACCAGACGCCATAGAGCAGGAGCGGCAGCGCCCACACCCACGCGCGTAGCAGACTACGATCGGAAACCAGCCACGCTGCGGCGATCCCTACCGCAAAGAGCGCTGCGAACTCTGAGAAGGCCAGCCCGAGCACCAGCAGTCCGCACGCCACCAGGTCGCCGCGCCGACCGCCGCTGTCGAATGCAAGGAGGGCCGCGACACCCAGCGCGATCGATGCGGGGAAACCGAAGTTCACGCCCTGCAGTTCGTACTCCCAGCCGGACCCCAAAAATGCGATTGGAACCGCTAGCAGCAGCGCGGCAGGACCGATCCTGCGCCGGGCGAACTCGAACACAGTTGCGGCACACACCAGGTGCGCGACACAAACAAGTACGCGATAGATCGTGTAGTGAGCGAGGCCGATCGTGTGAAGGAGCAGCTGGTAGACCGCGATTGGACCCACCAGCAGGTGTTCGTTGTAAGACGCGAGGACCGAGTGAAGACCGCTACGGCGGTACTCGATCCAGCCCCACTCGTCGTACACAAACGTGTTGCCCCGCCCCTTCCACATCAGGAAGATGAACGCGGCGACCAAGACGCAGGCAAAAATAAGCCAGGCCGCGCGCCGCTCGTCCAGGCTCGACAGCGCAATCGGGCGACGTTCGGCCGCCAACCGAGGGGCTTGGGATGGAGCGCCGAGCGCAGCCATCCGCGCAGCGTAGTGAGCAGCCCCTGAACGCGGCCCGGGACCTCGATGTCGCGCTTCCCGTCCGAAATCGCGCCTGGCGCGTCTCTGGCAGCGGAGACTCGGAACCTGAAAGTCGTCACGCGTCGAGCGCGCGTTGCTCCCGCCCGACCAACTCGACTCGGAGGTTTAGCCCTGTTTTGGCCCCTTCAGAGGGTTCTTCTCAAGCTCTACTTCTAGGGCACGAATTTCCAGCCCGTTCGAATCGGGGAGACAGGATTTGAACCTGCGACCGCCCGGCCCCCAGCCGGGTGCGCTACCAGACTGCGCCACTCCCCGTGGTCGGCCGATGATAACCCCTGCCCGGAGACGATTCCTGAGAGAGCGGGCGACGGGAATCGAACCCGCCCTAGAAGCTTGGAAGGCTTCTGTGCAACCACAACACTTCGCCCGCGTCGATAGATGGTACCCGGGTGCACGACGGCGCGATGCGCTGCGGGATCGCTGGTGCTCGGGCCGGTCGCCTCAAGCGATCGGACGGCGCTCCTCGGTGGGAACCTCACCGTCCCTGGCCATCCCGGTCGGTGGCCACGAGCCGGTCCAGTTGTCCAGTGCGCCGTCGATTGTGACGACCGAGCCCGACAGGGCCTGGCCCAGCGGCGAGGCGATCAGCGCGACCAGCCAGCCGTACTCCTCCACCTCGCCCAGCCGCTGAAGCGGCACCGTCGCGGCGGCGTTGCGCCATAGCTCTCCCGGATACTTCCGCAGTGACTCGGTGGCGAAGCGGCCGACCGCGATCGCGACGACCGACACGCCGGCCGAGGCCCACGCCTCGGCGAGCTCTCGGGTTAGCGCCTCGACCGCCGCCCGGGCCGCGCCCGTGTGGGCCATCGCCGGCATGCCGTGGTGAGGAGAGACGGTCACGTTGACGATCGTTCCGGCACCCGCGCCGCGCATCGCGAGCTCGTAGGCCGCCTCGCACATCGCCAGCGTCCCTCCCACGTTCAAGCGCTGGACCGCGCGCCATCCTTTGGTGGTGATCCCCTCGGCTGGAACGAAGTACTGGCCGCCGGCGTTGTTCAGCAGCAGGTCGAGACGTCCGTGGCGCTCGAGCGCAGCCCGCACGATTGCCTCGGCGCCGGCGCGCTCGCGGATGTCGCCCGCCACCCAGGAGCAGCGCTCGCCGATCTCCTGAGCGGTTTCCTTTAGGACATCCTCTCGGCGTCCGGCGATCACCACCGAGGCGCCGCAGCGCGCCAGCTCGGCTGTGGCGGCCTTGCCTAGATTGGTCCCGCCCCCGGTGACGATCGCGACGCGTCCTTCCAGGATCCCGTCGGCAAACACGCTCGACGCGGTCAAGCTCTATTCACCCATCACCTTGATCACCAGGCGCTTCGACCGGCCGCCGTCGAACTCGCAGTAGAACACCTGCTGCCAGGGGCCCAGATCGAGGCGCCCGCCGGTCACCGGCACGATCACCTGGTGGTGGACGAGCATGTTCTTCAGGTGCGCGTCGCCGTTGTCCTCGCCCCCGCGGTGATGGCGATAGTCGCCCGGATTGGGCGACAGTCCCCGCGCCACGTCTCCATCCGGCTCGTGCCAGCTTGGCGGCGCGAGCTTGTCCAGCCACTCAAGCGCATCGGCCTGGATCCCCGCCTCGTCGTCGTTGATCCACACCCCGGCGGTGATGTGCATCGCCGACACCAGGGCCATCCCCTCGGCCACCCCTGACTCTCGTACGGCGTCCGCGACATCGTCGGTGATGCGGACGAACTCGCGCCGGCGGGAGGTGTTGAACGTGTGGTAGACGGTGTGCGACTTCACGCTATGGCTCTGCACGCGGGCCCACGATTCGATCGGCCCAGGACCGCGATCGTTACAGGGGAGCCGGGATTCGAACCCGGATTCACGGTTTTGGAGACCGTGCGCATAACCATTAACTCACTCCCCTGGGCGAGTCGATGGTAGCCCAGCCCGTGGGGGATCCGCTTCTGTCCGGGCCAGCGGCCTACCTGACGCAGCCGGTCGCGATACGAGCCTTCTGGCGGCAGCGCTCCACCGCGAGCGCTACGCGCTGAAACGCGCGGAACGCCGGCTTCGCGACGATCTGACCGGTGGGATCTAGGCGCAGGAGACCGGCGAAGTTCCAGGCCGATCCGCCATCCTGCTCCTGTCCCATCCAGGTGTAGTAGTAAACGCTGACCAGCTTCAACGCCTTGCGATTGGCGGCCAGCATCGGCAGCATCGCGGCGACGTTCGCCGCCTGGCCCTGCTCGGTGGTGGTCCAGGTGTAGTTCTGAGGAGAGTGGCCCTTGGACGACAGCCAGCTCCACTCGGTCACGAGCATCGGCTTGTTCGCGTCGCCGTGGCGCTGCGCCGCGCGACGCATCAGCTGGAGGTAGCGGATCACATCGGCGGGGGTGGCGGTGTAGCTGTCCGCAGCGATCGTGTCGAACGCCGCGCGAGCACCCCGAACGCGCTCGATTTGCTCCAGACTGTTCCACGCGACGTCTGTGAGAGCGCCGAGCACGACTTTCGCCCCGGGATCGACGCGCTTGATCGCGGCGTGCGCGGCCCGGAGCAGCGCAACGTAGCTCTTGGCGAACGGCTGCGACCAGTAGTAGGTCAGATTCTCTTCGTTCCAGATCTGCCACCACCGGATCGGCAGCCGCGGTCTGTGGTGGCTCCAGAACGTTCCGTGCGGCCCGTACCGCTTGATCAGCGCCGTCAGATACGCGGCATACGGTCCGTTTCTCGCCGGCGGAGCGAAGCGGCCAATGTTGGAGCCAGTGTCCCATAAGGGGGCGTAGAGGACGGTCGGCAGGATCTTCAACCTGCGCTGCGCTGCGAGCGACACGATCTTGTCCGTGGGGGCGAAGTTCGTCGGCATGCCGCCAGCGCTCACGAACTGGCTCGTCTGCCCGGCAGGCACGTCGGACCAGCTGGCATAGGGCTGCGCGGCGGACCAGTTGAACGCAACTCGCACGGTCTGGACGCCGCTCGCGACCATCAGGTCGAGCTGGTGACCCAGATCGATGTTGTTGGTGGGATCCAGCGGCGGACCGGTGAGGTCGACCCCGACGAATCCCTGAGGTACCGGAGTACCGGGCAGGCCGCGGCCCGCACCTGAGCTCGCCGCTGTGCCCGGAACAGCAGCGAGAGCAAACGCGAGGGCGAGGCTCGATAGCAACGCACGTCTGCGCAAAGCCGTCGCAAGCGTAGCCGGAAGCTCGCGGGCTCTCGCCGCTTGTGGTCCGACTCCAGCAACCGGCATCGCGATGCGGGCGGAGGGACTCGAACCCCCAAGGGCTTGCGCCCACCGGCACCTAAAGCCGGCGCGTGTGCCAATTCCGCCACGCCCGCCAAATTGCTGCATGCAGCCTGTCCAGATTGTATGGTCCCGGAACATGCCTCCGGTCCGGATCTTGACTCCCGGCTACAAGGTCGTGTATCCGAATCGCGACAAGGCGGCGAGCAAGGCGACCAAGGCGATCGTGGTCCTGATTCTGCTGGTGTCGGTCGTCCTGATGCTGATCGTGACGATCGGCGGTTGGAGCAAGTTGCAGGGACTGAAGCCGGTCAACCTGATCTGGTGCATCGTGTACGTGATCTTCGCGTTCTACATCGCGCGGTGGAACCGAGGGCTTGTTGCCGATCGCGGCCGCGCTGGCGGTCCTGCTGCTGATCCTCACCGTGATCGCCGGCACCGGTGCGTCCGGGACCAGCTGGTTCGATCGCGACCAGGTGGGGTTCGGCGCGCCGCACACGCTGTTCGGCGGTACGGGTCTCAACCCCGACATCCTCGGAACCCTGACCCTGATCATCGCGCCGGTCCAGGTGCTGCTGATCCTGTTCGCGATGCGCGGCTTCGCCCAGGGCTGGAACGTCGAGGTCGAGCGGCCGATCGACGAGCATGCCCGGCGTGGCGGTCCGGCAGCCGGGCCACCCGAGCCGGCCGCCGCCTGAGCCTGGTTCAGCGTTCGCGATCCGCGGCGGCCTGTAGCGGGTGCGCCGAGTCGGCGGCGATGGGTGGACCGTCCGGGCGCTCGCCGCGGGTAGGTTCGTCCCGGGCGGCAAGGAACGCGTCGATCGAGTCGACCAGCATCAGGCCGAACTGGAGCGTGTCGTCGAGCACGCCGAGCTCAGCCGCCTCACTGGTGTCCGAGGACTGATGCGACCGAGGGACGATGCCGCGATCGTCCAGACAGCCGATCGCGATCGCCGGCAGCCGCGCGCCCCGGGCCGGCAACGCCGGTGTCGTGCCGCGCCCCCGCTGAGGCCCAAGGTGCAGCTCGTGCTCCCTGCCGGCCACCTCAGCGCACAGCTCGGTCAGCCGGCGGAAGTAGCGCAACGGAATCAGAGGACCGTCGCTGATCCACCACCGCGGCTGTCCTGAACCGCACGGTCCGATCCCGATCACGATCGTGTTCGTGGCGAGCCGCTGCCGGCGCCTGGCCCTCAGATAGCGCCGCAATCCGACCGCGCCGCCGTCACCGGCGCCCTGTAGCACCAGCTCGACCTGGACGTTGTGGGGCGGTGCAGCATCGAGCGCTGCCGTGAGCCCGAGCGCCACCGCCGCGCCGCTGCCGTTGTCGGCGGCGGCCGGACCGAAATCCGAGCTGGCCAGCTCGAGCAGCAGCGCCAGCGCCAGCACCAGGCCCACGGTGGGGACGAACTGAAGCACGCTCACCGGCCCGTCGTTGCTGCCCTCCAGCCGAGCGATGGACACTGCCAGCTCCCAGGCGAGCGCGATCACGATCCAGCCGAGCCAACCTGGGGGCCGTTGCCCGAACGCTCGCCGGACCCGCGCCGTCGCCGCGCGAACCCGCGCCCGGTAGACGATCCCGGTGCGCCCCGCGTCGTAGTTCGCGGTGATGATTAGTCTGGTGTCCGGGGCCGATGGCTGATCGCGAGGGAGCGCGACTACGTTCTGGCTGGCGTGCTCGGGCGTCAGGCGTCGGCCGAGCGAGACTCCCAGCACTTCATCGGCGATCACGGACAGGAGCGCGACCAGCACCAGCGCGCCCCCCAGCCGAGGCGAGTTGACGGATATCAGCCCGCCGACCAGCCCCAGCCCCACATGCCAGGCGTGGGCCAGCGCCCAGTTGGGGCGGCACCAGAAGGGCTCGACACGGGCTTCGCGTCCGCCGGCTTCGATCTCATCCGCCAGCCACACGGCGGCCCGTCGCTCGGCGTCGGTGCCGGCGCCGCGCTGCTCGAACGCGGCTAGGCCCGCGACTGTGTCGAGTGCGCGCATCGGGCCGGGATGATCGCAAGTCGACCGGCCCGGTCATCCGGTTGGGGCGTGGATCTCGCAAAGTCGCCGGCGTCCGTCATCCGGTAGAACCGGGGGATGACCGGCGTAGACGAGGATCGGCTGCTGGCGGTCGCGCGTGACGCTGCCGAGGCCGCCGCAGATGAGCTGAGGTCCCGCTTCGGCCAAGGCGCCCGCGGGGTCCATTCCAAGAGCAGTCCCACCGATCTCGTCTCCGAGGCTGATGTGGCCGCTGAGTCCGCGATCCGAGCCGTGCTTGCCCGGGAACGCCCGGGCGACTCGATCCTCGGCGAGGAGGGAGGAGCCACGGGTGACGGTGTTCTGCGCTGGGTGGTGGATCCCCTGGACGGAACCATCAACTTCCTGTTCGGAATCCCTCTGTTCGCCGTCAGCGTCGCCTGCGAGGGTCCCGGCGGGACGCTCGTCGGCGTCGTGCTCGATCCGATCCGAGATGAGTGCTTTGCGGCCACGCGCTCGGGGCCGCCGGCGCTCAACGGATCCCCGGTGCGGGCCTCTGAGCGCACCGATCTCTCGACGGCGATGGTGGCGACCGGGTTCGGCTACGACGCAACGGTGCGCGCGCGTCAGGCGACGGTGCTCGCCCGCGTCCTGCCGCGCGTGCGCGACATCCGCCGAGGCGGCGCCGCCGCACTGGACCTCGCCTGGTGCGCGTGCGGTCGGTTCGATGCCTACTACGAGCGGGGAGTGCACCACTGGGATGTGGCAGCCGGTGGCCTGCTCGCCGCCCGCGCGGGCCTCGAGCTTCGGGAGCTGGCGGCCACCGAGCAGGACGCCTGGGGGATGGCGGCCGCGCCCTCGGCGATCTTGGAAGAGCTGGTTGGGTTGGTCGAGGGTTGACGGGCCTCGTCGTGGGTTAGACGGCCGGGCGAGCGCTCCCGGTCAGCCCGCCACTCCGCTCCTCGCCCCGGCCTAAACTGAGCGCCCGCGCGCGGCGGTGGCGAAATGGCAAACGCGATGGCCTCAAAAGCCATTGTCCTAACGGACTTGTGGGTTCGACTCCCACCCGCCGCACTCCGAGTGGGCGGTGGTGCCACGGACGGCTTCCGGGGTCCGCGCGTGCGGGCACGCCACACAACGCCGGCGTCTGGCGTCGCCACCTGAGCCGATCGCCACCCGAAGCCCGACGATGTCCGATCGTCGCCCGAAGCCGGACGATGGCCGATCGCCGCCTGAGGCCGGACGATGTCCGATAAGTGTGAATAGTTCACACTTATCGGACAGCCTCACCGTCGTGGGCCACGCCCGCCCCGCGACCCGCCACGCCCGCCCCGCGACCCGCCGCGCCCACCCCCGCCCGCCACCTACACCGGCGTCACCGGGTTGTGCTTTTCCGGCCAGGCGCGGTGCTTTCCCGTGGCCAGCGCGAACCGGTGGATCAGTTCGCTGCGCAGCTGCTCGGGCTGGATCACGGCGTCGACGATCAGCTCGGAGCCGAGGTGGAGGATGTCGATGTCCTGGGCGTACTCGCGCCGCAGCTCCTCGGTCCGGGCGGTGCGCTCCTGCTCGTCGCTGATCGCCTGGAGTTGGTTGTAGTACACCGCGTTGATGGCCGCCTGCGGACCCATGACCGCGATCGACGCGGTCGGCAGCGCCAGGCAGCAGTCCGGATCGAACGCCGGACCCGCCATCGCGTAGAGGCCGGCGCCATAGGCCTTGCGCACGATCACGGAGATCTTGGGCACGTTGGCCTCGGAGACGGCGCTGATCATCTTCGCCCCGTGTCGGATGATGCCCTCCCGCTCGACTTGGGTGCCGATCATGAAGCCGGGCACGTCAGCCAGGAACAGCAGTGGGATGTTGAACGCGTTGCAGGTCCAGATGAACCGCGCAGCCTTGTCCGAGGAGTCCACGAACAGCACGCCGCCCTTCACCTTGGGCTGGTTGGCCACGATCCCCACCACGCGACCCTCCAGGCGGGCGTAGCCGACGATCACCTCCTTGGCCCAGCGGCTGTGAATCTCGAGAAACGAGTCGGCATCCAGCAGCGCATCCAGCAATGCCCGCATGTCGAAGGGCTTGTTCTCGTCCTCCGGGATCAGCTCGCGGATTGGCACCTCGGACGCCGGCCCGGCGGGCGAAGCGCTGGGCGGCTCGGTGGCGAACGACGAGGGGAAATAGCTCAGATAGCGGCGGGCGAAATCGATTCCCTCCTCGTCGCTGCCTACCAGAGCGTGTCCGACGCCGCTGCGAGACGTGTGCATCCGCGCCCCTCCCATCTCCTCGAGCGTGACCGTCTCCCCGATCACCATCTCGGCCATGCGCGGCGAGCCGAGATACATCGATGCGTTGCCGTCCCGCATCACGACGATGTCGCAGAACGCCGGGATGTAAGCGCCGCCGGCGGCGCTGGGGCCGAACAGCACGCAGACCTGCGGCACGACCCCTGACAGACGCACCTGGTTGAAGAAGATCCGGCCCGCGTGGCGGCGACCGGGGAACATCTGCACCTGCTCGTCGATGCGCGCCCCGGCCGAGTCGACCAGGTACACGATCGGGGCCCGCAGGGTCAGCGCCCGCTCCTGGATGCGCAGGATCTTCTCGACGGTCTTCGGAGCCCAGGAGCCGGCCTTGACGGTGGGGTCGTTGGCCATCACCGCCACGGTGCGTCCGGCTACCTGCCCCAGACCGGTGACCACGCCCTCGGCGCCCAATCCGTCCTTCTCCCAGCTCGCCAGCAGCCCCTCCTCGGCGAACGAATCGGGATCCAGCAGCCGCGCCACCCGCTCCCGCACTGGCAGCTTCCCCTGCTGAGCGGCCTTCTGATGATGACGCTCAGGTCCGCCGGCGCGCGACCGCGCGCTCGCCTGCTGGACCGCATCGGAATGCTCGCTCATTGCCCCTCGCTGTCGCCTGGCGGCGCGGCGGCCCGCGGCATCGGCACCGTGGGCGCGGGCGGAACGTCTCGCGGTGGCGGCGGCAGCGGTCGGCGCGGGCGCAGCCCGATCGCGAGCCCAGCGGCGCCGATCACGAGCAGGAACAGGGGCCAGCCCACCAGCGAGCCCCGCCCCGAGAGCGTGAGCCCGACCAGCAGGGCGAAGATGATCAGCAGCGCCGTGCCCACGTAGGCGGGACCGGGCTCGTGGTCGGCGGCGGCGTAGGCCACCAGACCGAAGCCAACTGCCAGCAGGTACAGCTTCCACCCAAACGAGGCATCCGAGACTCCGCCCCCCGGCACTCTGGTTCCGATCCGGTTCAGCACCGACGCCGCCAGGCTCGTGGCGACGAACGTCAGCGCCAGAACCAGCGTCACCAGTCCCGCGGCGTTGATGAGCTGCACCGCGTGACGGCGCCGGGAGTCGCGCAGGCGCACGGCGCCCGCGGCATAGGCCAGCGCGAGCACCACCAGCATCGCCCTGAAGGTGCCGATCCCCTGGGGCTGGAACACCCAGCTGACGAACGCCTGGACGGCGATCGCCCCCGCCAAAGCGGCGACCAGCGTGCAGACGGCCGAGTTGACGCGCCTGGCGATGGCGGTGGCGGTGAGCGCCTCGGCTCCAAACGTCCAGACCTGCCCGCCCGCCCCCGGCGGCCGATGAGCGCCCAGCACCTCGGCCAGCAGCTGGAGCGCGACGATCAGCGGCAGCAGTCCGGAGAGCAGCAGCACGCTCTGGTAGGCCCGGGGCGTGTCGCCCTCGGGCGGCGCCAGCAGTCCCATCGTCAACAGCAGACACGCGATCAGCGCCACCACGACGAACCTCGTGCCCAGCGACCACTGCCTCATCCGCAGCTCGATCACGACTGCGGCAAGCGCGAGTGGCACGGCGCCGGCTGCGATCACGTCGCCGCGATGCGGATGCGGACGAATGCGGTCCAGCAGGGCGCTCACGCCAGCCTCATGCCAGTCCCGGATTCTCCACCGGCTCGTCGCCGGAGTAGTCGTAGAAGCCCATCCCTGACTTGCGGCCGTACCAGCCCGCGGCCAGCATCTTGCGCAGCGTGGGCGGCTGGGCGAAGCGGCGCTCACGGAACTCGTCGAACATCACGTCGCAGATCGATCCGAGCGTGTCCAGGCCCACGAAGTCACTCAGCGTCAACGGCCCCATCGGGTGGCCGGCGCCTGCCTTCATCGCGGTGTCGATCTCGGTGATCGTGCCCACGCCTTCCTCGTAGGCGCGCATCCCGTCGAGCAGGTAGGGCACCAGCAGCCGGTTGACGATGAAGCCCGCCTTGTCCTTGGTGGCGACGGTCAGCTTGCCGATCCGGCTCCCGAACTCGAGCCCGGTCTGTAGCGCCTCCTCCGAGGTGGTCACGCAGCGGACCACCTCGAGCAGCTTCATCACCTGGGCCGGGTTGAAGAAGTGAAGGCCGACGAACCGATCTGGGCGGCTGGTGGCGGCCGCCTGGGCGATCACCGGCAACGACGACGTGTTGGTGGCGAAGTAGGCGTCCGCTTTGGCCAGAGCGTCGACGTGCTTCCACATCTCGAGCTTGAGCGCCAGATCCTCGGTGATCGCCTCCAGCACCAGGTCGCAATCGGCCAGCGCGCCGTAGTCCGTGGTCCCCTCGATCCGGCCACGCACGGTGTCGGCGTCCTCCTGCGAGGCCTTGCCTCGCTCGACCGCGCGCGCCAGTTGCTTCTCGATCTTGCCGATTCCCTTGCCCAGCGTGGCGTCGTCCACTTCGCGCACCACCACCTGGTATCCGGCCTCCGCCGCCACCTGGGCAATCCCGTGACCCATCAGGCCACAGCCCAGTACTCCAACCTTCTCGATCTCCGCCATGCCGTCTCCGTTGTGAAAAAGGGACTCAGGGCGCGCCAGCCTAGTGGCTCCCGGCCTCCGGAGTCAGTGCCAGTCGACCTCGCCGGCCGCCAGCACGTGGCTGCCCAGCGGGCGGCCGAGGGCCTCCTGCACGGCACGAGACGCCTGGATCAGCGTGCCCAGATCCACGCCGGTCTCGACTCCCATCTCGTGCAACATCGAGACCAGGTCCTCGGTGGCGATGTTGCCGGTGGCTCCGGGCGGCACCGGACAGCCCCCGAGCTCGCCGAACGAGGACTCGAAGCTGGCCACGCCGGCCTGGAGCGCCCCCACCACGTTGGCCAATCCCTGGCCGCGGGTGTTGTGGAAATGAGCGGTGAGCTCGACCGGCGGCAGCTCCTCGAGGGCCGCGGTGAAGAACTCCCAGACCTGGAGCGGGTTGGCCATGCCGGTCGTGTCGCCGAAGCCGATCTCCTCGGCGCCGGCGTCGATCAAACGGCGCGCGATCCCGAACACCCGCTCGCGCGGGACCCGGCCCTCGTAGGGGCAGCCGAAGGACGTGGAGATCACGCCCTCGCAACGCAGACCCTCGCCCCGGGCTCGCGCGAACGTGCGCTCCAGCCCGTCGAGCGACTCGTCGATCGAGCGACCGACGTTCTTCTGGTTATGCGTCTCCGAGGCGGACAGGAAGCCGTTGATCTCGTCGAACCGGTCGCGATGGTCGAGGGCACGTTCCAGTCCCCGCTCGTTGGGGATCAGCACGCTCACGGCCACCTGCTCCGGCAGCCGCACGGCCGCCAGTACCTCGGCGGCATCGGCGAGCTGCGGAATCACGTCGGCGCGAACGAAACTGGTGACCTCGATCCGCCGCAGGCCGCTGCGCCCCAGCAGCTCGATCAATCGGACCTTGTCCGCCGTGGCGATCACCTCGGGCTCGTTCTGGAACCCGTCGCGTGGTCCGACCTCGCGGACGTGGACGCTGTTGGGCAGCTCGGCCATGCCTGCCCTACTTATAGAGCAGGCGCTGCCCGAGCAGTTGGGTGACGGTCACGAACCGGTAGCCCTCGTGGCGCAACGTGTCGATCTCGTGTGGAAGCGCGGCCAGCGTCTCGGAGCGGTTGCCGCCTCCGTCGTGCTGGATCACGATCGCGCCCGGATGCGCGTTGGCGGTCACGGTGGAATAGATCGCGCCGGTGCCAGGGAGTGACCAGTCACGGGGATCGACATCCCACTGGATCGTGGTGAACCCCATCGCTCGGGCCTCCGAGACCAAGGCGCCGCTGACCGCACCGCCCGGAGCCCGGAACAGACAGGGGGTGAACCCGCCCGTGGCCTGGCGGATTGCGGCGGCGGCCCGCGAAATTTCTCCCGCGGCGAACGATCCACCGCCGGCTACGTCGGCGTGGTTCCAGGTGTGGTCGCCGATCATGTCGCCGTCGCGGAGCATCCGCCGGTCGACGGAGCGGCCATAGGTGCTGATCTGCTCACCGATCTGGAAGAACGTGGCGTGGACGTGGTCGCGCTCCAGCACAGCGAGAAACTGGGGCGTGTCGGGCCACGGTCCGTCGTCGAAGGTGAGCGCGATGTCCCGGTGGCGGGTCGGCCCGTGATAGACGATCGGCGACCCGCCGGGGACGCAGCCGACCACTTGCGGCACGTGAAGTCGGGCCAGCACGGGCTGATTCGGGAACCAGGTCTTGCACACGGCCGAACCCGTCGAGCTCGAGCCGCAGGTCGGCGAGTGCAGCGTGGTCAGGACCTGCCAGCGGATCGGCCGGTAGCCGGCGCTGATCTGATCCGGCGCAAAGTGAGCACTCAGCTCCCGAGTGCTCGACCGGGAGACCGTGGCCCGGATCACGCGTCCGGGCCCGGGGCCTTGGACGGTCACGTGGGAGTACACCAGTCGAACGCCGCCTCGGCCCGGCGGTGCCACGCACAGCACGCCGGACACGGTCTGGTTGCGGGCCCGCTCCACCACCAGACACAGCATCCGTCCGTCCCGCGCCATCGCCCGAGGCGAGAACGAATGGTCAAGCACGACCCGCCACACCAGCTGCCGCCCGTCCTGGGTCAGTGTCGCGTGATGGACGCGCAGCGGTTGATCGGAGGCAGCCGATGCGCCGGCGATCCGCGCCGTGGGCGCCAACACGGCGATCACCGACGCGGCCGTGACCCCGACGCGTCTCATCCGCCCCCGTGGCCGGCGTTGACGATGCGGCGCTCGTGGGTGCCCACGCCGATCGTCCGTCCGTCCTCGGCGGTGACCTCCACCGTGAAGCGGAGCTTGCGGCCCTCGATGATCTCATCCAGACGCACTCGCACCGTGCAGTGTGAGCCGGCCGCCGCGGCGGACACGTGCTTAACGCACACCTCGAAGCCGACCGTGGCCTGGCCGTCGGCCAGAGCGGGGCGCACGAGCATCGCGGCGGTCCCCTCCATCATCGCGATCATTCCGGGGGTGGACAGCACCGAGGCGCCCAGTGTCCCGCCGACGTCGGTCAGCAGCCGGCCCTCGACCTCGAAATCGAGGCTCGCCTCCATCCCGGGCTCGAGCGCGGGGGGCATGGGCGCCGCAGCATAGACTCCGCCGCCGTGAAGTCCCCGGTCTGCATCGTCGGTGGCACGGGCGCGCTCGGTTTCGGGCTCGCGCTCAGGCTGGGACGAGCCGGCGTTCCGGTCGTGATCGGCTCTCGCGACGCCGACCGCGCCCGCGAGGCCGCCGCCAAGGCGCGCCAGAAGATGCCGGACGCCGACTTCGACGGCCGCCAGAACGCGGATGCGGTCCAGG
Organism: uncultured Solirubrobacterales bacterium; assembly: GCA_963803475.1. Classification (GTDB taxonomy): domain Bacteria; phylum Actinomycetota; class Thermoleophilia; order Solirubrobacterales; family Solirubrobacteraceae; genus Palsa-465. Next base: position 141,997 of record CAWDMR010000006.1, on the reverse strand, counting down.
GAGCGGAGATCGTGATCCTGAGCGTGCCGTTTCGCAACCAGTCCGAGAACTTGACGAACCTGACGGAGGCTCTGAGCGCGGGGCAGCTGCTGGTCGACGCCACCGTGCCGCTGGCGGCGGCCGTCAGTGGCAAGGCCACGCGCACGCTGGGCGTGTGGCAGGGCTCGGCCGCCCAGCAGGCGCAGGAGATGGCGCCGGCAGGCGTGCGGCTCCTGTCCGCGTTTCACACGGTCAGCGCCGCGCTGCTGTCCGATCTCACCCACGAGCTCGATGAGGATGTGTTGATGTGCGGCGACAGCCGCGATGACAAGGCGCAGCTTGCGGAGCTGATCGGTCGCATCGAAGGCCTGCGCGCAGTCGACTGCGGGCCACTGGAGATGGCGCGAATCGTCGAGCAGCTGACGCCGCTGATCATCTCGATCAACGTGCGGCACAAGACCCGAGCGGGCATCAAGATCACCGGCCTGTGAGCGGTCCGGTCGTGGTCCTGGCCGGTGGGACCGGCGGCGCCAAGCTGGCCCGGGGCATGCTCGACGTCGTCGGTGGCGAGGAGCTGGTCGTGATCGCCAACACCGGCGACGACATCGAGATCTACGGCGCCCACGTGTCCCCGGACCCCGATCTGGTCACGTTCTGGCTGGCAGATCGGATCGATGACCGGGGCTGGGGGCTTGAAGGAGACACGTTCGCGGTGATGGCAGGACTGCGGGAGCTGGGCGTGGAGGTGTGGTTCAACCTCGGCGACCGCGATCTGGCGATCGGGCTGGAGCGAGCCGCTGCCCTGAGAGCCGGGCACCGTCCCACCGATGTCCACGCCCAGCTGACGCACGCGCTGGGTGTGCGCGCACAGGTGCTGCCGATGAGCGACGCTCCCGTGCGCACCCGAGTGATGGCGCACGGCCGCTGGTGGCCGTTCCAGCAGTTCATGATCAAGGCGCAGGGCGCCGGGCCGGTCGAGGACATCGAGTTCAGAGGGGCCGGCGCTGCGATCGCCACGCCCGAGGTTCTGGACGCGATCGCGACCGCCCGGGCGGTCGTGATCGGACCGTCGAATCCGGTGATCTCGATCGGGCCGATGCTGGCGATCGAAAGCCTCCGCGACGCGCTGGCGCGCACCACGGCGCCGGTGGTTGCCGTCAGCCCGATCGTGGGCGGCGACGTGGTCAAGGGGCCGACCGCCGTATTCATGGACTGGGCCGGCCTCTCGCTGAGCAGCGACGGGATCGCGGCCGCGTACGCCGGCCTGATCGACGGCTTGGTGGCAGACGAGAGGACCGGCGAGCTCACCGTGCTTGAGACCGATGTGCTGATGGACAGCCAGCCGGCGCGCCGGCGAGTCGCTGAGCAGACGCTGCGCTTCGCGCTCGGCCTGGTGCCCGAGAGGGGATAGCGTTTCGGCGGCATGCGAACGCTCGCGATCCTCCCGGTCAAGAGCTTCGTCGAGGCCAAGCAACGGCTGGCGCACGAGATGAGTCCGGCGACCCGGCGCGCGCTCGCCGAGGCAATGTTCTCCGACGTGCTCGTGGGCCTGCGCCGCGCCGACTCGCTCGACGGCGTGCTGGTCGTCACCGCCGACACGAACGCACAGCAGATCGCCGGCGGATACGGCGCGATGGTGCTGGGCGACGATGAGCGGGGGCACAACCCGGCCGCCCGCCATGGCGTCGCGGCCGCGCTCGAGGCCGGAGCCGACCGGGCGCTGCTGGTACCCGGCGATTGCCCGTTGCTGGACCCGGCTCATATCGATGAGCTCCTGGCTCGCCCGGCGGCCACGCGATCCGCGGTGATCGTGCCCGACCGCCACCGGACCGGGACCAACGCCCTGCTGCTGACCCCGCCCGACGCGCTCGCTCCCTCGTTCGGCGAGGGCAGCGCACGGCGCCACCAGCAGACGGCTCAGGCGGACGGGACGATCGGCGAGCTCGTGGACGTGGCGTCGCTGGCCCTCGACATCGACACGCCCGAGGACCTGACCGCGCTGCAACAGGCGCTCACGGCCACCCACGGCGGGGCGGCGCATACCCGCGGCATGCTCCGGCAGCTGCTGCGGAGCAGAGCGTGAGGATGCGCCCGGAGCCCGCAACGTGCTGAGCGCCTCCGCGCTCGAGGGCCTCCCCGAGATTCGCCCCGGCGATGATCTCGCCGGGCTGGTGGCGGAGGCCGCCGGGCACTCGGAGCTGGCGCCCCTGCGCGACGGCCTGGTGCTGGTGCTGGCGCACAAGGTCGTGTCGAAGGCGGAGGGCCGGATCCGGCGCCTGGAGCAGATCGACCCGGGCGAGCGTGCCCGGCAGCTGGCCGATCAGCTGGACAAGGATCCGCGTCATGTGCAAGCGGTGTTGGACGAGTCGCGGGCCGTGCTACGCGCCACCCGGGGCGTGCTGATCTGCGTCACGCATCACGGCTTCGTGTGCGCCAACGCGGGCGTGGATGCCTCCAACGCCGGCGAGCCCGGCACCGTGGTGCTGCTGCCCCGCGACCCCGATGAGTCGGCGCGGGCGCTGCGCGGAGGGCTACGGCAGCTGACCGGCGTCTCCCCCGCGATCTTGATCACCGACTCGTTCGGCCGCGCGTGGCGCAACGGTCAGTGCGATGTCGCGATCGGCTGCGCCGGGCTGGCGGCGCTGGAGGACTGGCGCGGGCGCGAGGATGCAGGCGGAATGGAGCTCCGGGCCACGTGGATTGCGGTCGCCGACGAGCTGGCGGCAGCGGCCGATCTCGCGCGCACCAAGGACGGCCGCCGCCCGGCGGTGTTGATCGCCGGCGCCGAGCGTCACGTCACCGTCGAGGACGGGGCCGGCGCGGGCGCGCTGCGCCGGCCGGAGGCCGAGAATCTGTTCAGATAGGCTCGCTCTCGACCCGTCGGACAAGCGCCAGGAGCCAGCATGAGCGAGGACACGGTCAAGTACCTGCTGCCCGAGAGCGAGATCCCCACCCACTGGATCAACCTGCTCCCGGATCTCCCGGGCGACCCGCTGCCGCCCCTACACCCGGCCACGCTGCAGCCGGCGGGCCCCGACGATCTCACGCCGATCTTCCCCATGGGTTTGATCATGCAGGAGGTCTCGCCCGAGCCGGAGATCGAGATCCCCGAGCCGGTCCGGGAGGTGTACAAGAGCTGGCGCCCGACGCCGCTGTTCCGGGCGCGCCGGCTCGAGCGCGAGCTCGATACCCCGGCGCGGATCTACTACAAGTACGAGGGCGTCTCGCCGGCCGGTTCGCACAAGCCCAACACCGCCGTGGCCCAGGCGTACGAGAACGCGCAGGCCGGCATCCGGCGCCTGGCGACCGAGACCGGGGCCGGTCAGTGGGGATCGGCGCTGGCCTTCGCCTGCGCGTTGTTTGGGCTCGAGTGCGAGGTGTTCATGGTCGGCTCCAGCTACGACCAGAAGCCCTACCGCCGCTCGATGATGCAGACCTGGGGCGCCACCGTGCACCGCTCGCCCTCCGACCTGACGCAGGCGGGGATCGCCAACGCCGGGCACTCCACCGGCTCGCTGGGCATCGCGATCTCGGAAGCCGTGGAGGTGGCCGCGCAGCGCGACGACACCAACTACTCGCTGGGCTCGGTACTGAACCACGTTTGCCTGCACCAGACCGTGATCGGGCAGGAGGCGGCCGCGCAGCTGGCGATGGCCGACGAGCAGCCGGACGTGGTGGTCGGCTGCGTGGGCGGAGGCTCGAACTTCGCCGGCCTGGCGTTTCCGTTCATCCGCCAGGTGCTGCGCGGCGAAGCGAACCTGCGCTTCGTGGCGGCCGAGCCCGCTGCCTGTCCGACCCTGACCCGGGGCGTGTACCGCTACGACTTCGGCGACACCGCGGGCTTGACCCCGCTGATGCCGATGTTCACGCTGGGCCACGACTTCGTCCCCCCGCCGGTGCATGCCGGCGGCCTGCGCTATCACGGCGACGCACCGATGCTGTGCGGACTGGTGCGCGCCGGGGTGGTCGAGGCGCAGGCTTACGGGCAGAACGAGATCTTCGCCGCCGCCGTGCGCTTCGCGCGCTGCGAGGGCATCATCCCCGGTCCCGAGCCGGCGCACGCGATCCGAGCGGTGCTGGCGGAGGCGGAGGCGGCCCGCGAAGCGGGCGAGGCGCGGGTGATCCTGTTGGGCCTGTCAGGCCACGGTCACTTCGACCTGGCCGCGTACGACGCGTTCCTGGCCGACAAGCTCGAGGATCCCGAGTTCTCCGAGGCGGACATGGAGGCCGCGCTGGCGCGCCTGCCCGAGGCACCGGCGATCTCCTGACGGCCGGACCGCTCGGGTCGCGTCGCCGTGATCAGGGCGCCGAGCACCAACACCACGCCCAGCAGCTGGAGCGGGCTGGGAGACTCACTGAAGATGATGGCGGCCAGCACGACCGATCCCACCGGCTGCACGGTCAGCAGCAGCGAGGTGATCGCCGCCGGAAGCCGCGGCAGCGAGCTCGTGATCAGCAGCCAGCCCACCACCTGGGAAGTGATCGCCAGCGTAATCAACCAACCCGCCCCGGGCCAGTGCGGCGCCAGATCGGCGTCGCCCAAGATCAGTCCACCGACCACGCAGCACACGGCCGCCGTGGCGGTGGCGTCGAACAGCGGACCGGCCGGCCGGCGCAGGTCAGCGCCGCCGTGGCGCAGCAACAGCAAAAAGCCGACGTAGGCGACGCCGGCGCCGAGGCCGTAGATCGCCCCCCAGCCGGGTCCCGGCCGTAGGCGCCGTGCTCGAGCGCACCTGAGATCAGAAGCACGCCGAGCAGCGCCAGCGGAAGCCCGCCGAGCACCCTGCGCCCCGGCCGCTCGGACAGCACTGCCCAGGCCACCAGCGGCACGAGCACCACCTGAACGTTGGCCAGCACCGTCGCCAGCCCCGCGCCCACGTCGCCGATCGAACGGTGCCACAGGATCAAATCGATCGAGAAGAACACGCCGGACGCCACGGCGACCCGCCGGTCGGCCCATGAGCGGCGACCAAACCTGCGGTCCTCGAGCCAGGCGAACAGCCCCAGCAGCGGCAGCGCGTAGACGCAGCGGAAAATGGCCGCCGTGGACGGCGACGCATGACTGAGCCGTACCAGAATGCTCGAGAACGCGATCGCGATGGCGCCGAGCACCGCGCAGGCGCGGACGTTGCCTTCGGCTATGAGCCACCTGTCCACTTCCCGCCAGACTACGGGGTGGTCGCACCCCGGAGGCGACGCTCAGAGGTTCAGCGGGGCGCCGACCGCGTGGAAGCCGCCGTCGACGTGGAGGATCTCGCCGCTGATCGCCTGGGCGTAATCGGACAGCAGGAAGCACACCGCGGCGGCCACGGGCCCGGGATCGTCGAGGTCCCATCCCAGCGGAGCCTGTGCCCGCCAGAGCTCGGCGAGCTGCTCGAAGCCGGGTATGCCCCGGGCGGCCACCGTGCCCAGCGGACCGGCGGAGACGAGATTGACCCGGATGCCGTCCCGTCCCAGGTCGCGGGCCAGGTACCGGGACACGGATTCCAGCGCGGCCTTGGCCACTCCCATCCAGTCGTAGATCGGCCAGGCCACGGCGGCATCGAAGTCGAGCCCGACGAGGCTCGCGCCAGGCGCCATCAGTTCCCTGAGCGCGGCCGCCAGCGCCTTGAACGAGAACGCGCTGATGTGAAACGCCTGCAACGCACTGTCGGCGGGCGCCGCCATGAACCGTCCCCCCAGCGAGTCCTCGGGAGCGAACGCGATCGCATGCAGCGCCCCATCGACGCCGTCCCAGCGCTCGCGCAGCGCGGCGCTCAGCGCGTCGAAGTGCTCGGGATCGGCCGCGTCCAACTCGAGCACATCGGCGGTCCCCGGCAGGCTCCGCGCCGCACGCTCGGTCAACCTCCGCGCACGACCGAAGCTGGTGAGCACCACCTCGGCGCCCTCCGACTGGGCCCGGGACGCGACGTGGAATGCGATCGAGTCCTTGGTCAGGACGCCGGTGATCAGCAGCCGTTTGCCCTCCAGAATCACGGCCGCGCCAGTGCACTCAACGCCCCGGCCAGTCGCTCCCGCGTCTGAGCCGGTTCGACGATCTCATCCACGAAGCCGCCCGTCGCGGCCGCCTCGGCGCTCACATGGTCCTGGGCGTAGGCCTCGGCCAACCGGGCCCGCTCGGTGTCGGCGTTCTGGGCCACGCGCAGCTCCCGGCGGTGCACGATCCCCACCGCCGCCCGCCCGCTCATGATCCCCAGCTCGGCCCCGGGCCAGGCCAGCACCAGGTCGGCGCCCAGGTCCCGGGAGTTCATCGTGATATAGGCACCGCCATAGGCCTTGCGCAGCACCACGGTCAGCTTCGGCACCGTCGCGGCGGCGAACGCGCGGACGAGCGCGGCGCCATGCCTGATCACGCCCGCCTGCTCCTGACGAGAACCGGGCATGAACCCAGGCGTGTCCACGACCGCGACCAGGGGCAGGCCGAAAGCGTCGCAGAAGCCCACGAACCGGGCCGCTTTCTCGGAGCCGGCGGCGTCGAGCACGCCCCCGAGATACCGCGGCTGATTGGCCACGATTGCCACCGGGCGTCCGTCCAGCCGGGCCAAGATGGTGACCACGTTCCGCGCCCAGCGGGGCTGCAGCTCGAGCATCGACGCCTGGTCGACTATGCGCGCCAGGGCGTCGCGCACGTCGTACACGCGGCGCGGCTCGGACGGCACGGCCGCGCCGGGATCGACCAGCGCCGGTGGCACCGGGGCCGCCACCGGAGCTCGTTCGCCAGCTGCAGGAGGCAGGTAGGACAGCAGCTGCCGGACACGAGCAGCGGCCGTGACCTGGTCGGGCTCGACCAGGTGACAGACGCCATTGCGGTCATGGACCTGGGCACCCCCCAAGGACGCGGCGTCGATCTCCTCCCCCAGTGCCTCCCGGACCACGGCCGGACCGGTGAGGAACATGGCAGCCTCCTCAGTCATCAGGATCACGTCGGTGAGCGCCGGCGAATACGCGCCGCCGCCGGCGGAGGCGCCGGAAACGACCGAGATCTGCGGGACCACGCCGGTCAGCGCAACGGTGTGGCTGAAGATGCGACCGTAGCCGGCCAGCGCCGCGGTCCCCTCCTGCATGCGGGCTCCGCCCGACTCGACGAACGCCACGACCGGGATGCGTGCGCGCCGCGCCGTCTGGAGTACTCGCACCACCGTGTCCGCGTGGCGCTCGCCCAGCGAGCCGCCGAGGTAGGCCCCGTCCTGCGCGTAACACGCCACCGGGCGGCCGTCGACTCGGCCCGTGGCCCCGACCACGCCGTCGCCACCGACTGCACGGGCTCCGAGCGCCGGCGAGCGTACGCCGGATCGGATCACCTGGAGGCTGCCCAGATCGCACAGGGCCTCGAGCCGCTCCAGCGGACCCAGGCGCGGCACCTCGGCATTAGGGAGCGTCGCGGTCACCTCGCTGCTCCCCGCAGCACGAGCGCCACGTTGTGGCCGCCGAACGCAAACGAGTTGGAGATCGCCACCGGCGGACCGCCGTTGCCGGCGGGCAGAGGACGCGCCTGTCCGGGAACGTAGTCGAGATCCAGCTCGGGATCCGGGATCTCATAGCCGAGAGTCGGCCCGATCGTGCCGCTGGACAGCACCTGGGCGGTGGCGATCGCCTCCACCGCTCCGGCGGCTCCGAGCAGATGTCCGATCGCCGACTTGGTCGAAGACACCGGGATCTGCTTGGCCCGCTCCTCACCCAGCGAGCGCTTGAGGGCCGCCGTCTCGGCCGCATCGTTGAGCTGGGTGGAGGTGCCATGGGCGTTGACGTAGCTGACCGTTTCCGGACTCAGCCCGCCATCGGCCAGCGCCAGCTCGATCGCGCGCGCGGCGGCGGCGCCGCTCGGCTCCGGCGCGGTCAGGTGAAACGCATCGGAGGTCGCGCCATAGCCGGCTATTTCCCCCAAGATGGTCGCGCCCCGGGCCTCGGCGGCGCTGGCCTCCTCCAGCACCAGCACCCCCGCGCCCTCGCCCATCACGAAGCCGTCGCGTCGGGCGTCGAACGGCCTCGAGATGCCGGTGGGCGACAGCGCCTGCATCGAGTTGAAGCAGGCGAACCCGAATTCGGTCAGGCTGGCCTCGGCGCCGCCGGCCACGGCCGCATCGGCGTCGCCGTACTGGATCATCCGCAGCGCCGTGCCGATCGCGTGCGCGCCACCCGAGCAGGCCGACACCACGCCGAACATCTGCCCCTTCAGGCCGTGCTTCATGGCGACCGCAGCCGCAGCTGCGTTGGGCATGTAGGCGGGAATCCCGAGCGGCGACACGGCCCGAGCTCCCTTGTCCCGCATCACGTCGTGTTGGGTCTCGACCGTGCTGATGCCGCCGATCCCAGTCGCGATCACGCAGCTGATGCGTGCCGGGTCATACGGCTGCTCCTCGCCCCATCCGGCCTGGGCCAGCGCCTCTCGAAGACGCGACCAGCGCGAACTGCGAGAACCGGTCCAGCCGCCGACCTTCCTTGGTTGAGAGATGGTCCTGGGGCTCGAACTCGCGGCACGCACCCTGCCCGTCGAGAATCCCGCAGGTTCCGCCCACCCACCGCTCGTGCAGGGCCGGCGCACCCACGCCCAGTGGCGTGATCGCGCCCAGTCCGGTGATGACGACTCGGCGGCTCAAGCCGCCCGATCCGCGATCAGGTCGATCGCGTCGCCGACAGTCCGGAGCTGCTTCATGTCCTCGCCCTTGAGGACCACGCCGTACTCCTCCTCGACGATCTGCGCCAGCTCGACCAGGTCCAGCGAGTCGATGTCGAGCTCCTCGAACGTCGCCTCCCGGGTGATCTGACTGGCGTCGGGGCCGAAGCTCGACAGTGCCTCGACCACGCGGGACTCGATCTGCTGATTGGTGACGGTTGACATATGTGCTCCTTTGAGTCGAATGATTCAGGCGGCCAGACCACCGTCCACGCTCAGCACCGCGCCGGTGACGTAGCTCGCCTCGTCCGATGCGAGAAAGCGTACGCAGGCTGCCACCTCCTCCGGCGTGCCGGCGCGCCGGGCGGGGACCGCCGCGAGTAATTGTGAGGGCACGCCCGCAGTCATATCCGTGTCGATCCATCCGGGCGCGACCGCGTTGACCGTGATACCGCGTCGCGCGACCTCGATCGCCGCGGTTTTGGTCAGCGCGATCAACCCGGCCTTGGCCGCGGCGTAGTTGGCCTGGCCGGCGTTGGCGCGCAGCCCGACCACCGAAGAGACATTGATGATCCGTCCCGACCGGGCTCTCAGCATGCGCTTGAGCGCCCGGCGGGTGAGCCGAAACGCCGCGGTCAGATTGGTCTCCAGCACCGCGGTCCACTCCTCATCGCTGAGCGACGGCGTCAGATCGTCGCGGCTGATGCCCGCGTTGTTGACCAGCACCAGCACGGGTTGCCCGAAGTGCGCCTCCACGGCCTCGAACAGCGCGTCGGGCGCCGCGGCATCGGCCACGTCGCCCGGGAGGGCGACCGCGTGTCCGCCGCCGCGCTCGACGTCCGCGACGACGGCTTCGGCACCGCTGCGGTCCACTCGGTAGTTGACGCCGACCGGCCAGCCGTCCGCGGCCAGGCCGCGCGCGATCGCCGCTCCGATCCCGCGGGAGGCGCCGGTCACCAGCGCGCAGCCATTGCGCTCACTCACGCTCATCCCCTCCCCACTGCACCACGCCCGCACCCCAGGTGAAGCCCGCCCCGAACGCGCTCAGCAGCACCCGCATGCCCGGCTTCAAGCGGCCGGCTCGCTCGGCTTCTCGGAGGGCGACGGGCAACGTCGCCGCCGAGACGTTGCCGAGCTTCTCGATGCAGTCAACCACGCGTTCGGGACGCAATCCCAGCCGCTCGGCGAGGGCGCTGGTGATGCGGGCGTTGGCCTGGTGATACACGAACAGCTCGACGTCCTGTAGTCCGCACCCGGCGCGATCCAGCGCCGCCAGCGTGACCTCGCTCATGCGCGCCACGGCGTGGCGGAACACCTCCGGCCCGTCCATCCGGATCAGCCGGTCGGAATGCTCGGCGACCAGCGTGGCGCCGTGCGAGCCGTCGGCTCCCAGCACGATCGAGCCGATCGCTCCGCGTTCACCGTCTGCCGGCCCGAGGACGACAGCCCCGGCCGCATCGGCGAACAGCGGGGCCGAGCGCTTGTCGCCGTAGTCGGTGATGCGCGTGACGAAGTCGGCGCCGACCAGCAGGACCCGGTCGGCCCGGCCGCATCTCGATCTGCCCCGCCCCCACCGCCAGGCCGGACAGGAACGCGGTGCAGGCGGCGCCGATGTCGAACGCGCCCGCGCGGTCGGCCCCGAGCGCGTGGGCGACAAGCGGGGCCGTGTTGGGAGTCAGCTCGTCCTGGGTCATCGTGGCCACGATCACCAGGTCGAGCTCGGAGGCGGTCGACACCGGCGCGAGCCAGGGCGCGGCGACCGGCGGCCGGCCGCGTAATCGGCGAGCCGTTCGTCGGGGTGCGCTCGGCGGCGCTCCCGGATGCCGGTGCGTGACAGGATCCAGTCCTCGCTGACCCCGAGCCGCTGCGCGAGCTCCGCGCTGGTCAGCCGGCCGGCGGGCAGCTCGGTCGCGACGGCCAGGATCGACGCCGACCGATGTCCGGCCGTGCGGCGACCCGGGTGGGGTATGCGGCGCTGCGAGCGCCGTCTCAGCCATGGACCAGCTCCACGTCCGTCAACGTCCGCTTGGCCAGCCCGGTGAGCACGCGACCGGGACCGACCTCGATGAAGCGCCGCACGCCCCGCTCGCTGCAGCGCCAGCATCGTCTCGCGCCAGCGCACCGGCATCGTCAGGGCGTCGGCCAGCTCGCTGACGCACGTCGTCGAACGGTTCCGCGGTCACCGCCTCGATGACCGGCATGCGCGCCGGATGCAGCTCGACGTGCGCTGCAGCGCGGACCGGAACTCCGGCACCGCCGCGGCCATCATCGGCGAGTGGAACGCGCCGGTGACGGGCAGCCCATGGCGCGCAGCTCCAGCTGCCTGGCCGCGGCCGCCGCGGCCGCGAGCGAGCCGGGCGTCGCCGGAGAGCACCACCTGCTGGGGCGAGTTGTCGTTGGCCACGGACAGCCCGTGCGCCTGCGCCAGCCCCGGCGCGCTGCTCCGCCGCGCCCGCGCCCATCAGCGCCAGCATGCCGCCTCGCCCCTGCTCACCCGCTTCCTGCATCAGGCGGCCGCGAAGGCCGACCAGCCCCAGGCCGTCGGGCTCGGCCAGCGCTCCGGCCGCGACCAGCGCGCCCAGCTCCCCCAGCGAATGGCCGGCCATGAACTCGCCGTCGGGCCGGCCCAGCGCGCTCCAGCCGGCCAGGCTGGCGCAGAAGATCGCGGGCTGGGCGTACTGGGTTCCGTGCTCCGCGCGGGGGAACGGATCCTCCCCCACCATCTGCTCGGCCAGCTCGAGCAGATCCGGGCGGGCGCGGGCGACAGCGTCACGCATGTCCGGTGTCTGACTGCCCTGGCCGGGAAACAGGATCGCGGTAACTGGCATGCCTGAAACCTACGCGGGACGGACCGTCGCGATACAGCCGCAGTGTGGAGTTCCCCCCGTTCGGGGGGACCCCTGCTCGCGGACGCCTCCGCGGAGGCCTTGGCGCAGCGCTCGCGCGGTTTCCGCCGCGCTCGCCCGCCATGTTCCCGGTAAGGTCGCGGCCCAGGGATACCTGTGAGCCTGCCCAAGCCCTCCCCCACCTCGACGGCGCTCGTCACCGGCGCCTCGGCCGGAATCGGCCTGGAGATCGCCCGCCAGCTGGCCGCGCGCGGCCACTCGGTGGCGCTGGTGGCGCGCCGCAAGGAGCGGCTCGAGAAGCTCGCCGCTGAGCTCACGGCCGCCTACGGAGTGAGAGCCGAGACGATCTCCTCGGATGTGGGCAAGGAGGCCTCGCGACGTCGCATCAAGGGCCGCCTGAGCGAGCTGGGGCTCGATGTCGAGATCCTGGTCAACAACGCCGGATTCGCCACCAACGGCCGCTTCGACAAGTCCGAGCCGGCTCGGGAGCTGGAACAGGTGCGCGTGCTGGTCGAAGCCGTGGTGGCACTGACCTCGACTTTCCTGCCCGCGATGGTGCAGCGCGGTCGCGGCGCGATCCTGAACGTAGCGTCGACCGCGGGCATGCAACCGCTGCCGTACTCGGCTGGCTACTCGGCGGCCAAGGCCTACGTGCTGGCGTTCTCTGAGGCGCTGCACCACGAGCAGCGCGGCAACGGCGTCACCGTGACGGCCCTGGCGCCCGGGCCGGTGGCCACCGATTTCTGGGAGATCTCGGGGTGGGAGGTGCAGGGCGGGCAGACATTCGAGCAGGCGGTTCCCCGCCCGGCCTGGATCTCCCCCGAGCAGGCCGCCCGGGCCGGGATCGAGGGACTGGAAGCCGGCCACCGCGTGGTGGTGCCGGGTCTGCCCATGCGCACCGTGATGCAGGCCTCCCGCTATCTGCCCCACGCGGTCAAGCTGCCCGTGATCGAGTGGATGATGCGCAGGCGATGAACCGCGCTGCCGAGGCCGCCGGCGGGCTGATGACGATCGCATCGATGCGCGTGCTGAGGCCGGTGCGCCCCGATCGTCTCGCTCGGGCGCTGCTGGCCCAGCGGCGGTTCGGCGCCACCCCAGCGTTCGCCGTGGCGGCCGCCGCCGAGCTCGGAGCCGATCGCCCCGGCGTGATCGACGAGCTCGGCGGGCTCACGTTCGGCGAACTGAATGACCGAGCTCGCGCCCTGGCGTCCGCACTTCACTCGCAGCTCGGCCTGGCTGCGGGCAGCCGCGTCGCGATCATGTGCCGCAATCACCGCGGCTTTCCGCTGGCGGCGGCGGGCGCGACCCGGATTGGATGTGACCTGGTGCCGCTCAACTCCGACTTCGCCGGGCCGCAGCTGGCCGACGTGCTTGCGCGCGAACGCGTGAGCTCGGTGGTCTATGACGACGAGTTCGAGCCGCTGTTCGACGCGGCCGGGTTCGACGGGGCACGGGTGATCGCCTGGCACCAAGCCGAGGCCACCAGACCCACGCTCGACACGCTGATCGAGACGGCACGAGGTGATGCGCCGGCACCCGCCGCGGCCGGGCGGACAATCCTGCTCACGTCGGGCACGACCGGCACCCCGAAGGGCGCGACGCGAACCGTCGGAGCTCGCGCGGCTGTCCCGCTGGCGGTGGCCGGACTGCTCGACCTCGCCCGGATCCGGCCGGCGCCGCGTGCCGGTGAGCCGATCGTGATGGCGCCGCCGCTGTACCACCTGTTCGGGATGATCGGCATGACGCTCGGATTTGCGCTGGGTTCGCCGATCGTGCTCCGACGCCGGTTCGACCCAGAGGCGACGCTAGAGCAGATCGAACACCAGCGGGCCGGAATGCTGCTGGCCGTCCCCACGATGCTGAGTCGGATCATGAGCCTGCCCGAGGACACTCGCCGCCGCTACGACTGCTCCTCGCTGCGGATGATCATCAGCGGAGCCGCGCCGCTCCCCCCGGAGCTGGCCACGGCGGTCATGGACCAGTTCGGCGACATCCTCTACAACGGCTACGCCTCCACCGAGGTGGGCAGCGGAGACGCTGGCGACCCCGGCCGACCTGCGGGCAGCGCCGGGCACGGTCGGCCGCCCCACCGCGGGCGTGCAAATCAAGGTGCTGGACGCGGACGGGCTGGACCTGCCGCCGGGGCGTACCGGCCGGATCTTCGTCGGCAGCCCGCTGCTATTCGACGGTTACACCGGCGGAGGCGCCAAGCAGGTGATCGACGGGCTGATGAGCACCGGCGACGTGGGGCACTTCGACGGCGACGGCCGGCTGTTCATCGACGGTCGCGACGACGACATGATCGTCTCCGGCGGCGAGAACGTGTTCCCCCAAGAGGTTGAGGAGCTGCTCACCGCGCACGGGGACGTCGACGATGCCGCGGTGTTCGGCGTGCCCGACGACGAGTTCGGCCAGCGACTGTCGGCACTGGTAGTGCCCGTGTCCGGCGCCTCGGCCTCCGAGGAGCAGTTGAAGTCGTTCGTGCGCGAGCGGCTGGCTCGCTACAAGGTCCCCCGGGAGATCCGGTTCGTCGATCAGCTGCCGCGCACCTCGACCGGCAAGCTGCAGCGGCGCAAGCTGGGCGAGCTGGACGTGCGCGCCGGCGGCTGAAGGTCCGGCAGCTACAAACCCGCGACCTGGCGCGTGCGCTCCGTGGCAGCGGCAGCGGCGGCACCGCGGTCGGTGATCATCTGCTCGTAATCGCGCATCGCCTCAGGGGCCCGCTGGCCGGCCACGCGCTCGGCCAACGCCGAAGCCAGCAGCTGGCGCACCGGCAGCACGCCCAAGAACCAGCGCGGATAGGCCACCCGCCGGCGACGCGCGGCGATCGCCCGCACGACCTCGTCGATCGCCGGCTCGAGCGGATAGGTGCGAGCCATGAAGTTCGGCATCTCTCGCCGGGCGCGCTCGAGCATCGGCATCTCCTGCTCGGCATCGCGGACCATGTCGGTATCGAGGAACAGGAAGTAGCCGACCCCGACCTGGACGCCCAGCGGCCGGCTCTCGATCCGCAGGCAGTCGCTCATCGCCTCCACGCCGGCCTTGGCTGCGCAATACGCCGAGAGGCCGGGCGCGCGCAGAGCGGCTGCGCTCGAGGCCACGTTCAGCAGGTACCCCTGGCTGCGCGCCAGGTGCGGCAGCGCGGCCCGGTCGGTGTACATCACCCCGAGCAGATTGATCTCGATCACGCGTTCCCACGAGCGCAGGTCCTGGAGCCGCAGCGGGCCGGTGGTCGCGATACCCGCATTCGCCACCACGACATCAAGGCCGCCGAGCGCCTCCGCCGCCCCATCGACCGCCACGGTCACCTGATCGACCTGGGACACATCGCACTGCGCCACAAACGTCTCCGGGCCGCAGCGGGCCGCGACCTCCGCGAGCCGATCAGGCTCGAGCCCGACCAGTGCCAGCCGAGCGCCCTGAGATGCCAGCTTCTGCGCCAGGGCCGCGCCGATTCCGCGCGCCGCCCCCGTAATCAGCACGCGCTTGGACGACAGCGATTGCATGTGCCGACCATAACCGGGGGCTTGGTCTCACGCAAGCCCGCCGGCGGCCGGGAATCAGGCGGCGCGGGACTCCGCCGCACCGTGCCCGGGGCCGGCGCCCGCATCGCCGCGGGACACAGCCTGGAGACGGCGCAGCCGGCGGGCGATCCAGTCGATCGCGATCGGCGTGCCGGCGACCGCTCCGCTGATGTGGTCCACGCCCCCACGGGTGACGTACAGCCGCACGTCGGCGCCCAGACGCTGCCAGTCGTCGCGCAGGTTCTGGCTCTGGACGAACGACACGATCTGATCCCGGCGCGCGTGGTGGAGCAGCACGGGCGCGTGCGGCGCCATCTCGCCCAGGCGGTTCTCGCGCAGCCGCCGGCGCCATTCGGGCAACTGCAGCACATCGGGGTCGGTCAGATCCGACGAGCGCACGAACCGCGGGCCGAACAGCGCCGCCTGGAGGACGGTGGACTCGCGCAGCGCAGCGATGCCCTCACGCGCCAGCGGCGTGAGGTGGGAATCAAGGTCCAGCTCGGGATATGCGGCGGCGTAACCGATCCCGCCGTAGGCGATAAAGAAGGAGAAGAAGCTCCCGTTCAAGTTCGGACCCGCGGTCTCTACATTGGCCGCCGCCGCGCCCGCCGCGACCGCGACCAGCGGAACATCCGGAGCGTAGGTGGGCTGCAGCTGCGCCGCCCAGGCGGCCGCGGCTCCACCCTCCGAATAGCCGATGATCGCCGCGGGCCCGCCGGCGGGCAGCTCGTCGGGACTCAGCGTCCGCGCCACCCGCATCATGTCGAGCACGTTCGGTCCCAGCGCCCTCCCGACCATGTAGGTGTGATCACCCGGGGTTCCCAGGCCCTCGTAGTCGGTCATCGCCACGGCCCAGCCGCGCGCCAGCAGCATCGCGATCAACCCGGCCTCCCATTCCAGGCCGCGTGCCAGCAGCCGAGAGGGGGCGGCGGCGTCACCGATGCCGTGAGTGCCAACCGCGTAGCCGATCAGGGGGCGGGTTCGGCCTGGTTTGCCTCCGGGGATCAGGACCGTGCCCGACACGGCCGAGGGCTCGCCGATCGCCGAGGTCGAGCGATACAGGACGCGCCACGCCCGGGCCCGGATCCGGACCCCGGGTGCGAGGTAGGCGTCCATCGGCTCGGCGCGGATCAGGTCGCCCGGTTGGCTGTCCGGCAGCGGAGCAGGCGGCTGGTAGAAGTCCTCGGTCTCGGCCGTGCGCCGCCGCGGCGGAGACACCAGCATCAGCTGGGCGCCTGCGTGCCTCGCCACGTCGATGAAACTCACAGCCTGAGCTCCTCTCTGACGATCTCGAAACGCGCTCGAAATCGCTGTTTAACAGCTTAGTGGACTTCGACGTCGGTTATCGCACTTTGCGTAGTTTTGAGTAGGTTCGTGCAACCCGGCCGAGCGGGCTCGGTCAGTCCGACGGCCCGCCTCAGTCCGATGTCAGAGCGCTTAGCCGGGCGCGGAAGAAATCCAGCGCCAGCTGTCGCTCGTCCCCCGCGGCCAGCAGCTCCGCGTAGCAGAGCTCGGCGCCGGCGAAGCCGGCCGCCTGCCACAGCTCTCCGGGTGGCGGGGCGACCCAGGGCGCGATATAGGCATAGGGCTCCGAATGTCCGTCGTCGCCCGGCGAGAGCCCGTACGCGGCCCGCGCGCCCGCAGCCTCGTCCCCCAACTCGAGCGCGAGGTCGAAGTGCTCGGGCCACAGCTGCACGCGTGAGGGCTGGTGGTCCCGGCCGGCCTCGGCGCGCAGTTCCTCGAGTACCGAGGCGGCGAATCCATACCACTCGCCCAGGAACGCGCAGGCGTCGGGTTCGACGTCCAGCTGGTCCTCCGTCCCCGGCTCCGCGAGCTCGATCCCGACGTGCTCGGCCGCCGCGCTGAGCTTGGTAATCGGTGCACTGCGCTCAGCGTCCCTGCGCTGCACGACCAGCTCGGCGCCCTGCACGCGAACCTGGACGTCATCGCCGAAGAACGGCGTCCCGAAACCGCCGTGCGTGTAGCGCAGGCCGATCTTGCCGTTGGCTTCGCGCCGCGCGGGCGAAATCACCTGCTCCGCCAGCCGATGGAGCGCCAGCCGGGTCGGTATCAGCGAGCCCGGCGCCGGCGCCAGCGGGCGATACGCCGCCAGCCACCGATCCGCACACCAATCCGCCAGCTGCTCGTCGCCCGCCGCCAGGTCGGCCCAGCGCAGATCGCCGGTGCCCACCGGCGAGACGACACGCTGGCCCTCCCCGACCGCACCCCGGGCGAGAGGATCGTCGGCGAACCAGGGCGGATCGGTCACCGCCGGCGGGGATGGCTCCAGCACGCGGGCTTCGTAACGGTTGCCCAGCCGCTGTGCCGCTTCGGCTCGGGCGTTCACGACTCTGGCCCCCAGTGACAGCGGCTCAGCGCCGCCGCCGCCGAGAGGACGTCCCCCGACTCCATTCGTCCATCTGCCACGGGGAGTCGAGCGGGCTCTCTCCCCGCATGCGGCCGGCGCCGGGGGCGTCGCCCTTGTCATACGGGTGGCGGTGGATGCCGCTGCCGGCGACCGTGTACCAACCGATGATCACACCGGCGAGCACCACGATCGCTCCGATCACCATCAGCATCGTGAACTGAGCCTAGCGGTTCGAGGGTGCGGGTGGGACGGTCCGGGTCGCACGGGCCGGAGCGCGGTGCGTGCCGCCCGGCGATCCGGATCGCCTACCCCAGGAGCCCGATCCGCTGCGCCCGCTGCACGGCCTCGGCCCGGTTGCGCGCACCCAGCTTGCGATACAGCGCGCTGGTGTGTTCTTTGACCGTATGCGGCGACAGATACAGGCGCTCGGCGATCTCGCGATTGGTCGAGCCGGCGGCGATGTGGTCCAGCACCTCGCGCTCCCGTTCGCTCAGCAGCGGCGCGGGCTGCTCCGCCTTGGGCGCGAACATCGTCATGCCCAGCCCCACCATCCTCACCGCCGCAGCGATCTCGGCCGCCTCCCAGTCCTTGGACACGAAGCCAGAGGCCCCTGCGGCGCGCGCGGCCGCTGGCGACATTCGGCCCGCGCCGGAGATCAGCAGCACCCTCGTGCCCGGCGAGGCGGTGCGGATCGAAGCGCACAGCTCGGCGCCCGACTCACCGGCCAGGAACAGATCGACGAGGGCCACGTGCGGCTCGAAGGACCGCGAGAGCGCCAGCGCCTCGGCTCCGGTCCGAGCCGCCAGGCACCGTTCCACCCAGGGCTGCTCGCCCAACAGCATCCGGAAGCCCCAGTGCACCACGTCGTGGTCGTCGACCACGAGCACGCGCAGCCGCCGGTCCGAGAGCCGGGGCCGGGCGGCGGCGGCGCCGGACCCTCGGGTCATACGGCATCTAGCTCCAGAGGCACCACCAGCCTTACCCGCCAGCCGTCGCCGTGGGTGGCGCCGAACTCCACCACGCCGCCGTGCTGAAGCGCCTCGAACGCCGCCAGGCGCAGCCCCATGCCAGCGCCCCGCGGGCCAGAGCGAACGCCGTCGTTACGGATCTCGAGCCCGAACGTGTCGTCATCACGCGACACTGCGACGGTCACCTGAGATGGTTGGGCGTGCTTGGCGATGTTGCGCAGAGCCTCCGCCAGCACCGATTGAGCCAGCGGCTCCAGATCGGGCGGAACCGACACCTGGGCAGGCCAATCGAGCTCCAGCGGAGCCCCGGGCGAGCCCCGCAGGCGATCGATCTCGGCGGCCAGCGTGGTGCGGGTCTCCGGCGGCAGCGGCGCCAGTGGCCGCTCCAGCGCGCGGCGCAGATCGCTGAGCGCTTCCTGCATCTCCAGGCGACATCGCTCGCGCTCACCCGGCTCGAGCGGGGCTTCGGCGCTGAGCGCCAACGACACCCCAAACAAGCGCTGCATGACACGCTCGTGGATCTCGCGGGCGAGGTCCAGGCGCTCGCCGAGCCGGCGTGTGCGCTCCTGCTGGCGGGTCGCGTTGCGGGCGGTGGCGACCAGCGCGGCCGTCTTCCCCAGCGTCCACAACAGGTGGCGCTCCCCGTCGGACAGCTCGAAGCGGCCTCCGCCCCGGTCGGCGCAGATCACACCGTAGGCCCGACCGGCGGCACTCAGCGGGGTGCACACGAGCGTGGTGATCCCGAGCACCCGGGCGTACTCGGGCGGCACGGCCTGTTCGATGCCTTCGGACACCACCACGACCTGGTCCTCGAGCAGCGCACGCTGGGCGATCGGGGTATTGACCAGCGTCGGCCGCAGCCCGGCCAGCTGCTCGAACGAGGTGCCATGAGCACCGACCGCCCGCACCCGGCGGCGCCCCGGATCTGCCATGAAGATCGCGGCGCGGCGCATCGTCGTGAGCCGGCAGATCGCCTCGCAGATGCGGTCGTAGAACTCCGTGGACGACGTCTCGGTGTCGATCTCCGCCAGCAGCTCGACGAACACCTCGAGCGGCTCGACACCGGCGAACAACGACGCGGGGTGATCGCCGGCGGGTGCCGCGGGCCGGACCCGCGTCACGCCCGATTCCAGGTTCATGCCGCCTCTGGCTGGAGCTCGAATCGGCGCCGGATCTCGTACAGGGTGGTCCGCTCGGCTGCCGGGCGACCGGCGCGATGCGCCGCGCTCACGAGGTCTTCGGCCGTCGAGCATCACGCCGTGATAGCTCCCGGCCATGCGGGAGATCGATTCCTCCATCAGCGTCCCGCCGAGATCGTTGACTCCCCAGCGGAGCGCCTCGGTGGCGGCATCCAGGCCCATCTTCACCCAGCTGGCCTGGAGGCTCGGGACGGTCTTGCCCAGCGCGAGCCGGAACGCGGCGGTGTGCTTGAGGTTCTCCTCCCGCGAGATCTCCTGCACGCCGTGCGTGCGCCCGAGCAGCGTGTGAAACGGGATGAACGACAGTGGCACGAATTCCGTGAACCCGCCGGTGCGCTCCTGGAGCTCCCGCACCACGCGCATGTGCTCGGCCAGCTCCCACGGCTCCTCGATGTGACCGAACATGACCGTCACCGTCGAGCGCAGGCCTTCGGCATGCGAAGCCTCGATGATCTCGACCCAACGTGCCACTGGCAGCTTGTTCGGGGAGATGCGCTCGCGGACGCCGTCGTGCAACACCTCCGCGGCGGTACCCGGAGTCGAGTCCAGCCCCGCCTCCCGCAGCCGTGAGAACACTTCGCGGGCCGGCAGGCCGCTGACGTCGCACATGTGCGCGACCTCCATCGGCGAATACGCATGCAGATGCATGTGGGGCGCGATCCGCTTGGCCAGCCTCAGCCACTTCTCGTAGTCCTCGAGTCCCCAGTCGGGATGAATTCCGGACTGCATGCAGATCTCGGTGGCACCGAACTCGACCGCCTCATGCACCCGGCGCGTGAACTCCTCCTCGGAGTGCTCGTAGGCGTCCGGCGAGCGGCGGGCCTGGCCGAAACCGCAGAACGCGCAGCCCACCACGCAGATGTTGGAGACATTGATGTTGCGGTTGACCACGAACGTGACGGTGTCCCCGGCAAGCTCCGAGCGCAGTTCGTCGGCCGCGATCCGCATGTCCTCGATCACCGCGGGGCGCTGCTCGGCGAACAACGCGGTGAGCTCCTGGCGGGACAGGGCGACGCCGTCGCGGGCCTTGGACACCGCGTGCGGGGCCGAGTCGTCCGACACGGCGATCGCGGTCCGCCGGCCGGAGCCGCGGCGGGGGATGAACGACCAGTAACAGCGCTTGATCACGTCGAGCACAGGCTGCGCGATCCAGTCCGGATCGATGTACTCGGGGTAAACGCATAACCGCTCCGTGAGGGCCAGCCCGTCGGCCTCCAAGCGCTTGCGCACCTGGACCGGTGACGGGAATGGATGCTCCGGGGAGATGTGATCGCCGTTCGCGCTCAGACCGCCCAGATCGGTCGCGCCCGCCCGGACCAGCTCGACCCACCAGTCCGCCAGGTTCGGCGGGACCTGAATGCCGATGTCGGGCATCAGCCGGCGCGTCTCGGAGATCAGACGTTTCATGTCCTGCACGGTCACCGCACACGCCCACGCGGGCGCGTCCAGCCGCGGCCCCTGCCCCACCCCAGTGCGCCAGTACTCCCGGGCGGCGGCGTCGGCGATCGCCGCCGGCTCTCGCCCGTAGTAGCTCTGATGGGGGACGAAGTTCTGAAGGATCACTTCTTGCAGGTGTCCGTGGCGCTCGTGCAGCGCCGCCAACTGCTCCAGCGCCGCCATTCGGTCCGCCTCGCTCTCCCCGATCCCGACCAGGATCCCGCTGGTGAACGGGATCTTCAGTTCACCCGCCGCGGCGATGGATTCGATCCGCCGGGCCGGGTGCTTGGTCGGCGAGCCCTGGTGCACGACCAGCTCGGGGTTGACCGATTCCAGCATTAGCCCCTGCGATGCGGTCACCTCGCGCAGACGAGCCAGATCGGCACGATCGAGCACGCCCAGGTTGGTGTGCGGGAGCAGGCCCCGCTCCAGTGCCCGTTCGCAGGTCCACGTCACGTAGGCGGTGAAGTCGTCGAACCCGTACGAAGCCAACCTCGCTGCCACCGTGGCGTTGAGCTCCGGCCGCTCGCCGGTGAGCACCAACAGCTCCTTGACGCGGTGCCGGCGGACGGCCTGATCCAGGATCTGCAGCACCTCGTCGGGCGTGTGCAGGTGCGGCTGGTGGGTGGCGAACGCACAGTACTTGCAGTAGCAGCGACACGTCCGCGAAAGCGACAGCGTGAGGTTCCGGCTGAACGTGACGCGACGGCGCATGCGGTCAGCCGGATTCTACGGAGGCACGTATCCTGCCCCGGCTATGCGGGTCGGAGCCCCACTGCTCGCGCGTGCGCTGATCGCAGGGGTGGCCGCCGTCGCGCTGCTCGCGGCCGGCTGTGGCTCAGGCTCCAGCTGCCCCCGCGGAGCAGGACGCAACGCTGGTGCTCGACTTCACGCCCAATGCCATCCATGCGGGCATCTACTCCGCGATCGCGCGCACCTTCGACGTCGGCGAGGGCGTCAAGCTCCACATCGTGGTCCCCACTGCGAGCACCGACTCGATCAAGCTGCTGGAGACCGGCCGGGCCAACTTCGCGATTCTCGACATCCACGACCTCGCCATCGCACGCGAGCGGGGACAGGACATCGTCGCGATCATGGCGATCGTGGAACGGCCGCTGGCATCGGTGATCGCGGCGCCGAAGATCCGCACTCCCAAGCAGCTGGAGGGCAAGACGGTGGGTGTCACCGGCCTGCCCAGCGACACCGCTGTGCTGCGCTCGGTCGTGGCCGGCGCCGGCGGCGACCCTAAATTGGTCAAGACGGTCACGATCGGCTTCAACGCGGTGGCGTCGCTGCTGTCCGGCCGGGTGTCCGCAGCCACTGCATTCTGGAATGACGAGGGCGTCACGTTGCAGCGCCGGCGTCCCGGCTTTCACATCTTCCGCGTCGACCGCTACGGCGCGCCGTCATACCCCGAGCTGGTGCTGTGCGCCACCCGTTCCAGCTTGACGCAAGACCCGTCGCTGGCCAGGGGCGTGGTCCGCGCGCTGGTCCGGGGCTACGGGGTGGCGCTGACCGATCCGGAAGGCAGCGAGGCCGACCTCGAGTCCCGGGTGCGGGGCCTGGATCCCAAGCTCGTGTCTGCCGAGCTCGACGCGGTCGAGCCCGCGATGGAGGCTCCCGACGGCGGCTTCGGCGAGCTCGACACCGGCGCGCTACGGGCGTGGGCGCGGTGGGAGGTGCGGTTCGGAATCGTCAGGCGGCTTCCGAACATCGCGCCGACGTTTGACCCGCAGTTCGTGACCGGAACCGCATCACTCCTCGGCAGCTGACAGTCGCGTCACCAGAACCGCGCCCTCCCGGGCCATCCGCGACCGCGGCACCACCACGTCAAAGCCGGCGGCCAGCGCCTGCTGGCGGACCTCGCTTTCGACGTGCGAGTAGAAGGCGAGAATCCTCACGCCGGGAGGCGTCGCCGCGCGCACGCGCTCGATCCGCTCATGTGCGTCCGCGGTCAGATCGACGATCAGGACCTCGGCGCCGGCGGCGTCGGCCGGGTCGCTGGTCAGCTGCACCTCGTGGCCGGCCGCACGCAGCGCGCCGATCAGGTTCGATCCGAACAGCAGATCCGGGACAAACGCGACGACGCGCGCCACTACTGCGCGCGGAGCTGCTTGAACTCGCGTCGCACGGACTCGGGGCGACCCCACATCTGCACCACCTCGGCGCGTCCCGTCCTGTGTTCGCGCAGTGCCAGCTCGCCCTCGATGCCGGCGTCGTCCAGCAGCTTCAGCGCCGAGTGCACCGCCGGGGCGGCCGCCGCGTGGCCGAAGCGGTGGGCCACCAGCAGCCGCCAGTGCCAGTCGTGCTTGGAGTACGGCTGGGCGTTGCAGGTGACCAGCAGCGTCGCCGCGTCGACGTACCGCCGCTCGTCGAAGATCCGCAGGTCCAGCTCCAGATCGGTCCAGTCATCCGGGAGCGACTCGACGATCTCGGTGAAGGTCTGGGCCAGGCCCATCTACAGAATCTGCTGGGTGATCAGGAACACGTTCATGGCGGTGATCAGCGCCGCCACGCCGTACGCGATCGCGCTTGTCAGGCGACGGTTGACGTGGACGCCCATCACGTCGCGGCGTCCGGTCAGAAGCACCAGCGGCAGCAACGCGAATGGTATCCCGAACGACAGCACGACCTGGCTGAGGACGAGCGCGTTGGTGGGGCTGACGCCGATCGCCAGAATCGCCAGCGCCGGCAGCATCGTGACCGCGCGCCTGATCAGCAGCGGGATGCGGATCCCGACGAACCCGCTCATCACCACCTGGCCGGCGTAGGTACCGACGCTGGACGAGGATGTCCCGGACGCCAACAGCGCCACGGCAAATGCCAGTGCCGCGCCTCCGCCGACGAGCCGCCCCAGCTCCGCGTGAGCGTCCGGAATCGTGGTGATGCCGGTGAGTCCGGAGCCGTGGAACAGCTTGGCGGCCACCGCCAGCATGGCCAGGTTGACGAGGCCCGCCAGCCCCAGCGCGATGATCACGTCGAGCCGCTCGAATCGGAGCACCCGCCGTCGCTCGGCATCATTGCGGACCGGCATCCGGCCGTTGGTCAACGCCGAATGCAGATAGATGGCGTGCGGCATCACCGTGGCGCCGACGATCCCCACGGCCAGGTACAGCGACTCCGATCCGCCGAGGCCGGGAAGCAGGCCCTGAAGCGACTGGTGCACCGACGGGCCGATCCGCAGCGTCTCGTAGAGGAATCCCGCCAGCACGATCGCGAGCAGGGCCGTGATCGCGATCTCGAACCGACGGTAGCCGCGAGATTGGAGCGCCAGGATCGCGAACGCGATTACGCCGGTGATGACGCCCGCGGTCAGCAGCGGCACTCCGAACAGCAGGTTCAGTCCCAACGCGGCACCCAGGAACTCGGCCACGTCGGTTGCCATCGCCATCACCTCGGCCTGGACCCACAGCCCCCAGCTCACCCAGCGGGGGAACCGCTCGCGGCACAGCTCGGGCAGGTTGCGATCGGTGGCGATGCCCAGCTTCGCCGACAGGAACTGAATCAGCATCGCCATCAGATTCGCTGCCAGCACGACCCACAGCAGCAGATAGCCGAACTTGGCGCCGCCCTGGATGTTGGTCGCGAAGTTGCCCGGATCGACGTATGCCACCGAGGCCACGAACGCCGGACCCAGCATCGCCAGCGTGGCCCGCAGCCGGCCGCGGGCCAGCAGCCGCTCGAGCGGGCTGGCGACGCCGATCGTGACGGCCTGGCCGTCGGCGCCGGCAGCTTCCAGCGCGGGCGGCCCGATCGGTGCGGGCGGAGGCGTCACGTGATCACCTCGACGCGCATGGCGCGCGCGAGCTCGCCACCCAGCACGTGCACATCAGCGCCGAAGCGCACGAACAACGGGCCGTCGAACGGCTGCTTGTCGACCACCTGGAACGCCGCCACCCGGCGCGATCCCGCGGTCGGCCAGATACCGCAGCATGTCCGGATCCGAGTCGGACACGCGCGTGAACGTGCCGCGGTCGCCGGTGGTGAGCGACTGCAGGCTGACCGTGCTGCCCTCCTCGATCGTCAGCTCGCGCGTGGGGATCGGATCCCCGTGCGGGTCGTGGGTGGGGTCGCCCAGCTTCGCCGCGATCAGCTCCTCGAGCTCCTCGGACAGCACGTGTTCCAGCACCTCCGCCTCCGCGTGCACCCGATCCCACGGCACCCCCAGGCTCTGAACCAGGTACAGCTCGAGCAGACGGTGATGGCGCATCACCTCGAGCGCCACCCGGCGGCCGTCCTCGGTCAGCGACACACCGTGATAGGGCTGGTGCTCGACCAGGCCCATCTCGCCCAGCCGCTTGACCATCCCGGAGGCCGAGGCGGCGGTCACGCCGAGCCGCTCGGCCAATGCATTGGTGCTGACCGCCTCGCCGGCGCGCAGCTCGAGCGCGTAGATCGCCTTGGCGTAATCCTCGATCGCCGACGACATGATTTGTTCCTGGGGGGCCATGAGGCGAATTATGGTACGCCTAAAAATGTGTTGTGACAAGTAGGGTGTGTGGTGGCGCGGCGGTCGCGGGTTCGGGGGCGTGGGTGTCGTTTCGGGGGCGTGGGGCGGGCGGCGCGGCGTGGTCCGCGGGGCTGCTGCGCGGTGGAACGGCAGCTGGGGATGGGTGTGGCGAGCGGCGCGATCGCGGCCGGGCCGCCTGAATAACGTGAAACTCGCCTCGGCTCCGAGGTCCCATGGCACTCTTGCCATGCCTGACGTGGCCAGCGTGCCACTCGACCCCTGGGCGCGGTCGAGGGGCACGCTGTTCACCTCCGTGCGACGGGCCTTTGGGGATTTGTGTTCATAGCGAACACGAATCCCCAATCGGCCCCTGCGACGGCCCGCGCCATCCCCGCTCCGCCACCTTCTTATATTTGATGTTGATGACCTCGACCGATTCGCTCGCCGCCGACTACCGGATCCTCCGGGAACGGTGCGGGCTGCTCGATCGCTCGGAGCGCGGGAAGCTCGCGCTCAGCGGAGCTGAGGCCAAGAGCTTCCTCCAGGGACAGGTGAGCAACGACGTGGAGGCGCTGGGGCCGGGCGAGGGCTGCTATGCCGCCTTCCTCACGCCCAAGGGGAAGATGCTCGGCGACCTGCGGATCCTGGACACCGGCTCCGAGCTCCAGCTCGACACCGAACGAGTCGCCCTCCAGGAGTTGTTCAACATGATCCGGCGCTTCAGCATCGGCTATGACGTCGAGCTGCACAAGCGGACGATCGAGTGCGGGCTGCTGTCGCTGATCGGCCCCTCGGCGGCCTCGGTCGCTGGACCGCTGGATCTGCTCGAAGCCGAGCACGCGCACCGCGCGATCGAGCATGACGGCATCAACGTTCGGGCGATACGCACCGATCTGGGCATCGATCTGCTGTGCGCTGCGGGCGACACCGAGCGCCTCGCGCGAGTCCCTCGGCGAGGCGGGCGCGACACCGGTCTCCGAGGACGCCGCCGAGATCATCCGGATCGAGCGCGGGAGACCGCGGTACGGAATCGAGCTCGACGACACGGTGATCCCGCAGGAGGCCGGGCTGAACGAGCGCGCCGTGTCGTTCACCAAGGGCTGCTACGTGGGCCAGGAGACCGTGGCGCGGCTGTACTACCGCGGCAAGCCCAACCGCCACCTCCGTGGGCTACGGCTGGCGGCGCCGGCGCTGCCAGGTGAGCAGGTCTCGCTCCAGGGACGTGCGGTCGGCGTGCTCGGCAGCGTCGCCCAGTCACCCGAGCTCGGTCCGATCGCGCTGGCGCTCGTGCGGCGCGAGGCTCCGCCGGGCAGCACGGTGGCGGTCGGCCCGGACGAGACCAGCGCCGCGGTCGTGGAGCTACCGTTCGAGCGACGCGAACGCCCGTAGCGCTTCCCCGGCGGGCGGCGGGTCGAGCGCCAGCTGCGGCGTGTCAGGGTGCGACTCGAGATATGCGGCCACGATTCTGACCTCGTCGATCTCGTCCGGCGGTACGTGAGCCCCGAGCTCGCCGCCGCGACCGCCGCGGACCAGTGCCGCCTGCGTGCGCTGCTCGAGCTCGTCCAGCTCGCTCGGCAGCGGCCCCCAGTCGAGCAGCCGGCCCGCCACCAGCCAGAACCCGTCGAACCGGGTCTCGGTCGGATGGGCGGCGAGCACGAGCCGCGGCCGGGCGTGCGTGGCTTCCAGCACGCCGCCGAGGCGGTCCATGATCGATCCCAGCCGCCGGGCCCGGCGCTGGAGCCAGCTGGCGCGCTCGTAGCGACGCTCGGCGGCGGCTTGACGCATCTGCTCCAGCACGTGGCCGAGCAGCTGCGCCCGGGCGTCGTGGCCCTCCACGAA
The DNA here is from genome assembly GCA_963803475.1 of uncultured Solirubrobacterales bacterium. GTDB lineage: Bacteria > Actinomycetota > Thermoleophilia > Solirubrobacterales > Solirubrobacteraceae > Palsa-465. The sequence continues at coordinate 114,773 of CAWDMR010000006.1, read as the reverse complement.
CAGCCGCAGGGCCGCGTCCAGGCGGCGGCGATACAGGTTCGGGTCCAGATCGCCCAGGCACGGCGACAGACACCGCCCCATCTGCCCGTAGGCGGACGGGTGCTCCCGGCGGGGCAGCCGGCGGCCGCAGTGACGTAGCCCGAACAGGGAATCGAGCTGTTCGACCAGCTCGAGCGCCAGTCTGCGCCCGCGCAGCGGGCCGATCGTCACTCCGTGGCCGGCCGCCGGAACCGGCCCCACCTCGAGGATCGGAAACGGGATGTCCAAGCGGCAGCGTATGTACACGAGCCTGTCGTCGGTGCGCCGCAGGCGAACGTTGCCGGGCGGTCGGAGCTCCTTGATCAGACGGTTCTCGAGCACGAGCGCGCCGAGCTCCGAGCAGGTCTTGCGGTAGTCGACGATCTCCGCGTGAGCGGTCCACGCTGCGGGCGGTGTCGAGGCCGCGAAATGTGCGCGCGCCCGGTTGCGGATCGAGACCGACTTACCCACGTACAGCGTCTGGCCGGCAGCGTCGCGGAACAGGTACACGCCGGGGTCGGACGGCAGTTCGGAGAAGTCGACGTCGGCGCGCCGGGCGTGGGTCCGGGTGCCATCCCGGGCGCCGGGGCGACGTGTCGCCCGGCGCCGTGGCCGCAGCAGCGCCACAGCGTCGCGGACCGTCGAGGCGTGCGCGCACAGCCGCGGAAACAGGGCACACAGGACGCGGGCGCAGGTCTCGGCGTCGACCAGCGCGCGATGAGCCCCGCGAGCGTCGATTCCGAGTGCGTCGGCCAGCGCGCCGAGTCGCCGCTCCCGCTGCAGCGGCAGCATCGTCCGCGCCAGCGCCGCGGTGCACAGAACCGGCGGGTCTGGCCACTCGGCGCCGACCCGCTCGAACGCCTGCCGCAGCACGCGGCGGTCAAATGGCGCGTTGTGGGCCACCATCACGCGGCCGCGGAGCTGCTGCTCGATGATCGGCAGCACGGCTTCCGGCGCCGGAGCATCGTCGACCATCTGCTGCGTGATCCCGGTGAAGCGCTGGATCCCGCGCCGCAGCGGCATCACCGTGCGCACCAGCGAGCAGAAACGGTCGTGCAGCTCGCCTCCGCCCACCAGCACCGCCCCCACCTCGGTCATCTCGCAGGCATCGCCGGCGAGGCCGTTCGTCTCGGTGTCGAGGACGAGGAACTCCGCCGTCGCGATCGGTTGCTCGAGCAACTCCAAGACGAGCGTGATACGACCAGGACCGGACGGACTGCAGGACATCGTGCAGCGCGTGCACGCCGCTCGCAGAGCAAGTGGGACTTGACGACCGTCCGGCGGGGTAGCATCGCTGATGCTGAGCTAGAGAAGGAGTCCTGACGTGACAACGATTGCCCCCGACAGCGACCGGCTTCGCGAGCTCGATGACGACACCCGCCGCGCCTGGAACGCCTACAGCGAAGGGCTGCGTGATCTGACCGGCGAGGAGTACGAGCGCGCCGAGCACGAATCCTGGACGAAGCTGCAGAGCGAGCTCAGCCGGGTCGAGCGTCGCCGCCAGACGCTGAACGTCACGTCCACCTGAATTCCAGGCCGGGCCGCAAAATCGCGCTCGCGTGGCGCCGTTGCGTCGGTTAGGGTTCAGGTCGAATCGGCCCGAGTCGACGCCACCGCGGGCTCGGAGAGGGAGAGCCAGGACCACGATGCGCTGGACCACCGTCGGCATTTGCGCTGGAGCGGCGCTGGTGGTGTCCGGTTGCGGTGGCGGCGGCAAATTCGCCAACTTGCCGCGACCCGCGACGCCGATCGACCTCACCGTGTACATCAACAACAGCCGCGTGTCCGTGTCGCCGGCCGCCGCCGGCGCCGGCGAGATCATCTTCATCGTCACCAACCAGGCCGACAACACCGAGTCGCTCACCGTCCATCCCGCGAGCAACTCCTCCCAGCAGCTGGCCAACACCGGGCCGATTCAGCCGCAGGCGACGGCTCAGGTGACCGTCGATCTGAGAGCTCCGGGCGATTACACGGTCGCGACCGCCGCCAGCGGGCAGTCCGAGGCCGCGCTGGCCCAGGCGACCAAGATCCACCCCGCCGCGCTCCACATCGGGCCACCTCGCCCGAGCTCGAGCAACGTGCTGCTCCAGCCGTAGGCAGCGCCGCTCCGGGCCCACTCCTTCCACTTGCGGAAATAGAGCTTGCATGCAATACTTGCATGCGTGCAAGTAAGCAGCTCGTCTGGCGTGGCGCCTTCATCTGGTTTGGCGCCCAGCTCGTCTGGCGTGGCGCCTTCATCCGGTGCGGCGCCTAGCTCACCCGCCGCGCCGACCGGATCTACCGCCGTCGGCCAGCCCAATCTACCGGCCCGACCGGGCTCGCCGCCGACCTGTACGCCGTGGTGGTCTACCTGCACAAGAACTGCAACCCCGATCTGTTCGAGGCGGTGGGCACGCTCGAGCTCACGCTGACCCAGATCAAGCTGCTGCATCATCTCGAAGACGCCTCGCGCGAGCTCACGCTCAAGGAGGGCGCCGAATTCGTCCACGTGTCGCTTCCGGCGGCGAGCCGGATGGTCGATGACCTCGTGCGCCGCGGCTTCGTCCTGCGCAACGAGGACGCCGAGGATCGGCGCATGAAGCGGATCCGGCTGACCGACGACGGGCGTTCGGTGATTCGGCGGCTCAACGCCGCCCGGCTGAACGGGCTCGAGAACTTCGTCGCCACGCTGGAAGCGCGACGAGCGCTCGGCTCTGGCGCAGGCGCTGGGAGAGCTGCTCGCAGCGAGACGACGTCGCGGCCTGCCGACCGGAAGGGCTGTCATGACCGAGCGCATCTTGGCGCAGCGGCATCGCTTCGTGAACGACGAGAACAGCCGCTGGTGGACGCTGGGCGCGATGTGCTTCGCGCTGTTCATGGTGATGCTCGACAACACCGTCGTGAACGTCTCGCTGCCCTCGATCCAGCGGAGCCTGCACGCGTCGCTGTCCGCGCTCGAGTGGACCGTGAACGCCTACACGCTCACGTTCGCGGTGCTGATGGTGACCGGCGGACGGCTAGGCGACATCTTCGGTCGCCGGCGGATGTTCCTGTTCGGCGTGGCCGTGTTCGGAATCTCGAGTGCCGCAATCGGCTTTGCGCCGACGGACACGGTGCTCGTCGCCTTCCGAGCGGTCCAGGGGATCGGCGCCGCATTCATGATGCCCGCGACGCTGTCGATCATCACCCAGGCGTTCCCGGCCGAGCAGCGCGGCACGGCGATCGGCACGTGGGCAGGGGTCAGCGCGTTGGCGTTGGCGATCGGCCCGGTCGTCGGCGGGTTCCTGACCCAGCAGGTGAGCTGGCGAGCGATCTTCTTCATCAATCCCCCGATCGCGATCATCGCGACCGCGGTGACGCTGTTCGCGGCCCGCGAGACGCGCGATGAGACCGTCGGCAAGAGCGTCGACCTGGGGGGCATCGCTGCGATCACGGTCGGACTCACCGCTCTGGTGCTCGCGCTCGTGGAGGGCAACCGCTGGCACTGGGGCTCGGCCAGAGTGATCTCCCTGTTCGTCGTCGCCGCGCTTGCCCTACCCGCGTTCGTCGCGATCGAGCGTCGGAGTAAGGCTCCGATGGTCGACTTCAGCTTCTTCCGCTCTCGCACGTTCCTCGGAGCGAACCTCGTCGCCTTCTTCGTGACGTTCGCGATGTTGGCCCAGTTCTTCTTCCTGGCGCTCTACATGCAGAACATCCTCCACTACTCGCCGCTCCAGGCCGGCGTGCGTTTCCTGCCGGCCACGCTGGTGATCATCGTCATGGGCCCGCTCGCCGGCCGGCTGACCGACCGAATCGGGCCACGGCCGCTGATCACGCTAGGCCTGGCGGTCGTCGCGAGCGCCCTGTTCATCCAGTCGCAGCTCACGATCCACACCGGCTACGGGTTGCTGCTCCCCGGGTTCGTGCTGATGGGGCTGGGAATGGGACTGGTGATGTCGCCGATGAGCACCGCCGCGATGAACTCCGTCGATCGCACCAAGGCCGGCGTCGCCTCGGGCGTGCTGTCGATGAGCCGGATGGTCGGCGGCACGTTTGGCGTCGCGGTGATGGGGGCACTGGTGACGACGATCGGCCGTTCGCAGATCGACCAGAAACTACCCCAGCTTCCCGCGGCGACGCGCGCCGCGATCGCAAACTCGCTGGGCGGCGGCGGGGCCACCGGTCACCACGCTTCACCCCAGGTCGTCGCGACGGTCCGCGAGGCGTTCGTCTCGGCTCTCGGCACGGGCCTGATGATCGGTGCGATCGTCACGCTGATCGGAGGCGTGGCGGCCTGGACGCTGATCCAGAGCACTTCCTCGGCGAGGCGGGAGGTCTCCTCCGCGGAGGAGAGCGAAGACGCGGTACCGGCCGAAGCCGCGGCCTGAGACCGCCGTCCGCGCTCGCCCGCCGTGGGTGCAGACCCGCTGGGCGCTGACTCCTTTACGATCTTCTCTCTTCCGGGAACCCGACCAAGTGAGGCACCGTTCGTGGCCGTCGATCTGAGCCAAGTCGCAGTTGTCGAGACCGAGCCGGGCGAGCTCCCGGCGACGATGGCCGCGTGGGTCATCCGCCAGGAACGTGAGGGCGAACCCACGGAGGCATTCCAGCTCGAGGAGATGGAGGTCCCGGAGCCAGGCGCGTTCGAGGTGGTGGTGCGGGTCATGGCCGCCGGCGTCAACTTCAACAACGTGTGGGCTGCGCTCGGCGAGCCGGTGTCGGTGTTCCGCTATCACCCCAACGAGGACCACCACATCGGCGGCTCGGACGCATCCGGGATCGTGTGGAAGGTGGGCGAGGGCGTCACGCGCTGGAAGCCCGGCGACGAGGTCGTCATCCACTGCAACCAGGCGTCCTACGAGGACCCCGAGGTACACGGGCTCGATCCCCTCGCCGCACCCAGCCAGCAGATCTGGGGCTACGAGACCAGCTGGGGTTCGTTCGCCCAGTTCTGCAAGGTGCAAGCCCAACAGCTGCTGCACAAGCCCAAGCACCTGGCCTGGGAAGAGGCCGCCGCCTACGGCCTGACGTACTTCACCGCCTACCGGATGCTGCTCGACCGCTGCAAGCTGCAGTCCGGCCATCGCGTCCTGATCTGGGGCGCCGCCGGCGGTCTGGGCGTGTTCGCCACCCAGCTGACCAAGCTGGCCGGTGCGGACGCGGTCGGAGTCGTGTCCAGCCCGGAGAAGGGCAGGCTGATCGAGCAGCTGGGCGCGCTCGGGTACATCGATCGCTCCGAGTTCGCCGGGATGATGCGCCGCGGCGACGAGAGCGCGGACGAGGAGAAAGCCCGATTCAAGGAATCGCGCCGGTTCTGCAAGGCGGTGGAGGAGATCCTGGGCGGCCCCCCGGACATCGTGTTCGAGCACGTGGGCAAGGCGACGTTCCCCACCTCGGTGCTGGCGGTCAAGCCGTTCGGCAAGGTCGTTATCTGCGGGGCCACGTCCGGCTACCAGCTCGACTTCGACGTGCGCTACCTGTGGATGCGCCAGAAGGAGATCCTGGGCTCGCACTTCGCCAACGCCTGGGAGGCCACCAAGGCCAACGAGCTGATCGAGGAGTCCAAGATCCGCCCGGTCCTGTGGCAGACGATGGGGTTTGAGAAGGTCGCCGACGCCCATCAGCTGCTGCGCGACAACAAGCACCTGGGCAAGATCGCGATCCTGGTCGGCGCTACCGAGGAGGGCCAGGGCAAGACCGCCGAAGGCCCCGGAGCCATCCGGGCCGAGGTCGGGGCCTAGCCTTGGCCGGGGTCGTCTGGATTCCCTGGTACGCGACCGGTCTGCGGGGAGACGCATTCGCTGCCGAGGTCACGCGCGCGGCCCCGCTGGCGCTGCGCTACGGGGCCACCCAGTACGCAGTTCATCGCTCGCGCGATGACCGCTACCGGATCACCCAGATGTCCTGGTTCGAGTCCAAGGAGGACTGGTACCGCTACTGGGACGGCCCCGAGATGATCGAGTTCCGCGCCCGCAACTCGGGTCATTTCCAGATCCCCGTGGTGTACGTGTGGCACGACGAGCTCACGGCGGGGGGGCTCGGTCCCGAGGTGCCGCTCCTGCCCGAGCCCGAGCCGGAGCCCGAACCGGCTCCGCCCGCCGCGGCGTAGAACCGCGGCCGCCCACAGCCCGGTCAGCCCACCCGCGGCGCCAGTTCCAGCCGGCCCTGTGCGGCGAGCCACACGCGCAGCGTCTCAGCCAGGCGAGCGCGTGAGCCGTCTGGCCGATCCGACCGGGCTGCTGATCGCGCTGCTGGAGAAGCTCGGCGTGGTGTGGAACGTGGTGCGGGTCAGCCCCGAGCGCCAGCGTTCGAAGGCCATGCCCGAACGGGCCTAGTAGCCGCGTCCGGCTCTGGGCCGCGCTGCGCTCTGCTCCTGGTTAGCCTGAAACCGCTCCGCTTGCGCGGCGCTTACCACAGCCCGGCGTCCGGCCGGGCTAGCCTGACTCCAGCGGGGCCATCGTCAGACCGGCCCCGTCAAGCTCCTCCCAATACACCTCGGCGTCCTCGCGCGGGCCGCTCCACACGATCGCGCAGCCGGAGTTGTGGATGCGGTCGGCGAACCGGTAGCCCTCGGCCAGCGTTATGCCGGGGATCACCCGGGCCAGCGTTTCGGCCACGTGGTCGAAGGTGTTGAAGTCGTCGTTGAGCACCACCACGCGCCACAGGCCCCCGATTCCGCTCCCGGGCCCGCCGACGCGCGGCAACTCGACCGTCTGCGACATCAATCTCAGGATACCCGCGTGGCGCCGGATTCCGCAGCGCGTCGCTTGCGCCAGTAGCGCTCGAGTCCGGCATACATCTGCTCCGGCGCGGCCGCCTGGATGTAGGCCGGGATGAAACGCTCCTGCGCCCCGGCGGCCAGCTCCTGCCGCATGCCTGCGATGAAGGCCTCCTGGTCCTGGTCCCGAGCCCGCCCCGCCCAGTCATCGAGCCGGCGTTCGAGCTCCGCGAGCTGGGCTTCGACCTCGTCGCTCGAGCCGAAGTGCGTCATCGCCAGCCTGTCGGGGCGCCAGGACCTGATCCGGGCGATCGACTCGTGCCAGGCCTCGACGTCGATGTCGGGCGGAGGCGTGGGCGGGATCGTCAGCGCGGTGGGGCTGATCCGGACGCCGCCGACGTCACCCACAAACGCGGTCCGCTCGTGCCGGTAGGCGACGTGGTGCGAAGCGTGGCCGGGCGTATACAGGACCTCGAACCGACCGCCCCACAGCCGCTCGCCGCCGGACAGCACCCTGAGCGAGGCCTCCGGGACCGGCAGCATCTCGCCCCACAGGCGATCCATGTCATCGCCGTACAGGCGCCGGGCGCTCTCCAGCAGCCGGGTGGGGTCGACCAGGTGCGGCGCGCCGAGCTCGTGCACGTATACCTCGAGCTCTGGCCAGCGCCGGACCAGCGAGCCGCTGGCGCCCGCATGGTCGAGATGGATGTGCGTGAGCAGCACCGCCCGGGGCCGGGCATCGCCCAGCGCCTCCAGCAGAGCGGGCAGGCAGGAGCCCGGGCCCGGATCGATCAGGACGTCGTCCACCTGCCAGCAGCCGATAACTCGCTGGTTGCCTAAGTGCATGACGTCGATCACACGCATCGGCAACGAATCGGCCGGGCTCAGGCCGGTATCTCGGGCGATACCGACTCGGAGATCACGCCGGCACCGGCGCTGACCTCGTAGGCGGCGGGATCGAGCTCCGCGGTCCGCCGCCGGTACGTGCTCCACAGCCACGGCCACTGGTTGGGGTCGTTTCCGTGCTCGTCCACGTACCAGTTCGTGCAACCGGTGTGCCACACCGTGCCGGCCAGTCGCTGGCGAAGCTCGCGGTCGAATCGATCGAATGCCAACTGGCGCACCTCGATCTCCCGCGCGCCAGCCCGCTCCAGCCGCCGTAGCGCGGCGATCACATGCCGGATGCCCGACTCGATGGTGAAGATCACCGAGCCGGTGCCGCCGTTGGTGTTGGGGCCGTAGATCAGGAACAGATTCGGGAATCCCGGCACGGTCAACCCGAGGTACGCCCGGGGCACGTCCGCCCATTCCCCCGCCAGCGTACGACCGTCCACCCCGGTCACCTCCAGGGGCGCGACGAAGCCGTGGGTGGCGAAACCCGTCGCCAGCACGAGCACGTCGGCGGGGCGCTCGACCCCGTCCGTGGTCCGGATCCCACCGCTGGTCACGGTGTCGATCCGCTCGGTCACCAGCTCGACGTTCGGCGCGGCCAGCGTGGGGTACCAGTCATCGGTCAGCATCACGCGTTTGCAGCCGATCTCGTCCGACGGCGTGACTCGGCGGCGCAGCTCCGGGTCCTTGATCGCCGCGTTGATCTGGTGCCGCCCAATCGCTCGGAACGCGGGCAGCAGCCAGCGCTGAGAAGTCATCGCCGCGGCGCCGAGCTCATGGAACGCGAAATTCGCCCCGCGATCCAGCTGCTGCAGTCTCGGGAAGCGCTCCAGCAGCCGTTTGCTGCGCTCTCGGTAGGCGAAATCCATCCGCGGGAACGTCCAACCGGGCGAGCGCTGATAGACGTCGAGGTGCTCAACCAGCGGCTGGATCGCCGGACCGGTCTGGATCGCGCTGCAGCCGGTGCCCACCAGCGCCACGCGCCGGCCGGCCAGCGGCACGTCGTGGCGCCAATTGGCGGTGTGGAACGACGGGCCGACAAAGCTGTCCAATCCCGCAATCGGCGGGATCTTCGGTACCGAGAGCTGCCCGCAGGCGGTCAGCAGCACGTCTGCGCGGTGCTCACCGGCGCTGGTCTGCAGCACCCACTGGCTGCGGTCAGGCTCCCAGCCGGCGGCGGTGACGTCGGTGCCCGTGCGAACCCGCTCGGTCACGCCGTCGCGCCGGAGCACATCCTCCAGGTAGGCCTGGATCTCGGCCTGCGGCGAGTATCGACGCGACCACCTGGGGTTGGGGGCAAACGAGAACTCGTACAGGTGCGACGGAACGTCGCACGCTGCCCCGGGATAGGTGTTGTGGTGCCAGACGCCGCCGACGCGCTCGCCGCGCTCGAACACGGTGACGTCGTGGAAGCCGGCGCGCTCCAGCATCACCACCGCCGCCACACCACCGAAACCACCGCCGACGACAGCCACCGAAGTCACGGACCACAGCGTATCTGGGTGCGCCGGGTCCATACAATGAGCCCATGTCGGAGACGACATCGCCGCGGCTGCCCGAACCCGATCGGCCCTGGATGATGCGCACCTACGCCGGTCATTCGGACGCCCGAAGGTCAAACGAGCTGTATCGACGCAACCTCGAGAAAGGCCAGACAGGGCTGTCGGTGGCGTTCGACCTGCCCACCCAGACCGGTTATGACCCGGACCACGAGCTGGCCCGCGGCGAGGTCGGCAAGGTGGGCGTCTCGATCGCCCACGAGGGCGACATGCGGACGCTGTTGGAGGGGATTCCACTCGACCAGATGAACACGTCGATGACGATCAACGCCACCGCCGCCTGGCTGCTGGCGCTGTACATCGTCGTGGCCCAGGAGCAGGACGTGCCCGAGGAGAAGCTGCAGGGCACGACGCAGAACGACATTCTCAAGGAGTACCTCAGCCGCGGCACGTACGCGTTCCCGCCCGGGCCGAGCATGCGGCTGATCGCGGACACGATCGCCTACACGGTCGAGCACGTCCCGAAGTGGAATCCGATCAACATCTGCTCCTACCACCTGCAGGAGGCGGGCGCCACGCCCGTGCAGGAGATCGCCTACGCGATGAGCAACGCGATCGCCGTACTCGACGCCGTGCGCCAGCGCGTCCCGCGGGACACGATGAGCAGCGTGTTCGGGCGGATCTCGTTCTTCGTCAATGCCGGCGTCCGGTTTGTCGAGGAGCACGCCAAGCTCCGCGCGATGGCGCAGCTGTGGGACGAGCTCGGACGCGAGCGCTACGGGGTCCAGGACGAGAAGCACCGCCGCTTCCGCTACGGCGTGCAGGTCAACTCGCTGGGCCTGACCGAGGCCCAGCCGGAGAACAACGTCTACCGCATCGCGCTGGAGGCGCTGGCCGTGACGCTCGCACGCAGCGCCCGGGCTCGGGCCATCCAGCTGCCGGCCTGGAACGAGGCCCTCGGACTGCCGCGGCCCTGGGACCAGCAGTGGTCGCTGCGCCTGCAGCAGATCCTGGCCTACGAGACCGATCTGCTCGAGTACCCCGACATCTTCGAGGGCTCCAAGGTGATGGACGGGCTGGTGCACGAGCTGGTGCAGGGCGCCCGCGAGGAGATGGACCGGGTGTCCGAGCTCGGCGGCGCGGTCGACGCGGTCGACTACATGAAGGCGGCGCTGGTCGAGTCGCACCGCGAGCGCTGGCGCCGGATCGAGGCCGGCGAGCTGACCGTCGTGGGCATGAACCGATTCACCTCGACCGAGCCCTCGCCGCTGACCGCGGACGCCGACGGGGGCATTCTGCGGGTGGATCCGCAGGTCGAGATCGACCAGCGCGCCGCGCTCGAGCGCTGGCGGGCGCAACGCGATCCGGCCGAGGTCGACAGAGCCCTCCAGGCACTCGCGCGCGTCGCCGCCGACGACTCGGAGAACATCATGCCGGCGACGATCGCCGCCGCCCGCGCCGGCGTCACCACCGGCGAATGGGCCCAGACCCTGAGAGCGGCGTTCGGCGAGTACCGGGCGCCGACAGGTGTCGGCGAGGCGGCCGCCGTCTCCAGCGAGGCGGTGGCCGAGCTGCGGGAGGAGGTCGAGCGCGTCAGCGAGGCGCTGGGACGACGGCTGAAGTTCCTGGTCGGCAAACCCGGGCTGGACGGACACTCCAACGGCGCCGAGCAGATCGCGGTGCGCGCTCGCGATGCGGGCATGGACGTCGTCTACGAGGGCATTCGCCTCACCCCCACGCAGATCGCGACCTCGGCGGCCCAGGAGGGCGTCCACGTGATCGGGCTGTCGATTCTCTCGGGATCGCACGGCGAGCTGATCCCATCGGTGATCGCGGCGCTGCGGGACGCCGGGGTCGAGGACGTGCCGGTCGTCGTCGGCGGGATCATTCCGGAAGCGGACGTTCCCCGGCTGCGAGAACAGGGCGTCGCCGCCGTCTACACGCCGAAGGACTGGGACCTGAATCAGATGATGCGGGACATCATCTCGCTGGTCGCGGAGCGCAACGGTATCGGCGCCGCCACCTCGGCTTGAGCCGGCCGGTGAAGCTCGATGCCGGGCAGCTTGCCGACCGGCTGCGTGATCGCGATCTGAGCGCCGCCCCTGCGGTCCTGAACCTGGTCGAGAGCCGATCGCCGCAGGCCCGGGAGCAGGCGGACGCGCTGCTGGCGGCGATCTCGCCCGCGGTCCTCGGCGGCGAATCCGCCGCCCACATCGTCGGAGTCACCGGGCCGCCGGGCGTGGGCAAGTCCTCGCTGCTGTCGGCGCTTCTGTCGCGGTGGCGCTCGGAGGACCGATCGGTCGCCGTGCTGGCCGTCGATCCGAGCTCGCGGCGATCCGGCGGCGCCCTGCTGGGCGATCGCGCCCGCATCGACTTCGACCCTTCGGACCGCAGCGTGTTCATTCGCTCCACCGCCGCCGGTGATCGGCTGGGTGGCCTCGCGCCCGCCACCCGGGCCGCTGCCTCGGCGCTGGCGGTGGCGTTCGACATGGTGGTGGTCGAGACCGTGGGCGTGGGCCAATCCGAGACGGAAGTCGCCGACGTGGCCGATACGGTGGCGGTGGTGGTACAGCCCGGCTCCGGAGATGTGCTGCAGTTCCTCAAGGCGGGCATCATGGAGGTGCCCGACGTGCTGGTCGTGACCAAAGCCGATCTCGGCAGCATCGCGACCCGGGCGGTGAGCGATCTGCGCTCGGCGCTCCGCTCCCTGGGCGAGACCGGGACGGCGCTGGTAGCCGTGTCCTCGATCCCGCCCACGAGCGGGATCGACGATCTGATCGAGGCGTTGGACGCGCACCGCGCGGCGCTCGATCTCCCCGCTCGTCGGCTGAGGTCGCGCCGCATGCACGCGCTGGGCGATTTCACGGCGGAGTACGGCGAACGCGGGCTCCGCGCCCTGGATGGCCGGCGGGGCGCGGTCAAATGGCTGCAGCAGCAGGATCCGGGCCTCGACGTTCCTTCGCTGCTCGACGCCCTGGCCCGACGAGCCGAAGCCGGGCGCATGAGCTCTGACGTGATCCTGGTGGTCGTCGTCGTCACGGCCGTGACGTTCGACTTCACCAACGGCTTTCACGACACGGCGAACGTCGTCGCCACGGCGATCTCCACCCGGGCGATCACGCCGCGAGTGGCGGTCACATTCGCGGCGCTGCTCAACTTCGCCGGTGCGTTCATCTCGCTGAAGGTGGCCACCACCGTCGGGCAGGGATTCGTCGACACGGGCGCCGTGACCACCACCGTGGTGTTCGCCGGGCTGGTGGGCGCGATCAGCTGGAATCTCGTGACCTGGTACTACGGCCTGCCCTCGAGTTCCTCGCATGCGCTGATCGGCGGTCTGGTCGGCTCGGTGATCGCGGCGCAGGGGTTCGCGGCGGTGAACGGGTCCGGCCTGGTGTCCAAGCTGATCGTGCCGGCGATCCTGGCGCCGCTGGTCGCCTTCCTGGTCGCGGGGATCGCGATCGTGTTGATCTACTGGATCGTCGGACGGCTGCGCCCGGGGCCGGTCAGCCGTGGCTTCCGGCTTGGTCAGCTGATGTCTAGTGGCCTGCTGTCGTTGTCGCACGGCACCAACGACGCCCAGAAGACGATGGGCGTGATCACACTGGCGCTGGTGGCGCACGGCGACATCCCGGCACAGCACTTCCATGTCCCGGACTGGGTCGTGCTGGTGTCGGCCACGGCGATCGCGTTGGGCACGTTCACCGGCGGCTGGCGAATCATCCGGACGCTGGGATCACGAATCATCAAGATGGATCCCGCCCAGGGTTTCGCCGCCCAGGGAGCCGGTGCGGCCGTGATCCTGGCCGCCTCGGGCGCCGGCTATCCACTCTCGACCACGCACGTGATCTCCGGCGCGATCATGGGCGCCGGCGCCGCCAAACGGGTCTCGGCGGTGCGCTGGGGAGTCGCGGGCAACATCGTCACCGCCTGGACGCTGACGCTGCCGGCGGCGGCCGTGGTGGGAGGGCTCACGTACGCGCTGTCGAGCGTGTTCGGCTCCGGCGCCGTGGGCCCGCTGGTGATCAGCGCGATCCTGGTCACCGCCCTGGCGGCACTGTTCGCGCGACGGCTGCAGCAAGCCATTCCCGCGCCGATCACGCAATGAACGCTGCCCTGATCGACACCGGCGCGCTGCTCAAGATGCTGTACGCGTCGCTGATCGCTGGAGTCAGCATCGCGGTGGTGTTCTCGGTTGCGATCCTGGGCGCGACCCGGTCCAGCGACCTGCGGCGGGCCCGACGCGGTCGCGCCGCCGCGGCCTACGCGGTGCTGGCGGTGATCGGACTCATGCTGTCGGCCGCGATCGTCGCGTACGGACTGATCCTCGTCACCAGTAAGTAGGGGAGAATCCGTCTGTGCTGCTCGACCTGGCCTACATGCTCGGCGCGTTCGTGGTCGCGAGCGCGCTGGCGGCGCTGTTAGGCGCGATCAACCTGGGCACGGCGCTGACGTTCGGACAGATCGCGTTTGCGCTCACGACGGTGCTCGTCATCGTCCGTCGCCCGTGAGCCGGATCGTCCTACCGGAGGCGCCGCTGCTCGCCGCCAGCACCGCTCTGCGCCCATGGCGCGACAGCGATCTGCCCGCGATCGTTCAGGCCTGTCAGGACCCGGAGATCCCGCGCTGGACGCGCGTCCCCCACCCCTACGGCGAGGCCGACGCGCGACAGTACCTGCTACAGCGCTTCGACGCTCTGCATTGCGGCAGCGCGGCTCCGTTCGCGATCGTCGCCGCCGATCAGGAGACGCTGCTGGGGTCGATTTCGCTGATGGCGCCGGATTGGCACCATCGCCGGGCCGAGGTCGGCTACTGGCTGGCCCGCGAGGCCCGCGGACAGGGTCACGCCACCCGGGCCGTGCGGATCATCTGCGATTGGGGCTTCGCCGCGCTCGGTCTCGAGCGCATCGAGCTGCTGGCGGCGACGGCGAACGATGCCTCGCAACGCGTGGCCGTGCGCGCCGGTTTTACTAGCGAGGCGCTGCTGCGCTCGTACATGTGCGGCCGGGAGGGCCGACAGGACATGATCGCCTTTGGCCTGCTGCCGCGCGACCCGGCGTCAGGCGCCGATTAGACCGTCACTTGCCGCCGCTCGAAGTCGACGGCGAGCCGAGCGAGCTTATGCGCCAGCCGTTGCCCGTCTTGGTCAGCTCGATCGCGTCCAGCGAGGCCACCTGGTTCTTGGCCGCCGTCAGCGTGACCGCCTCGGCGGTGCGCCCCTTGACGTCGATCCGGCCGATGCTCACCGTCGGATCCTGGACCGGGCCGAACGCCACGCGCATGGCCTGTTCGCAGCTCACCCCCGTGGCCGCCAGGCGCTCCAACAGCACGGGCGCCAGCACCTGCTGGCAGATCGTCGCGTAATCGCGAGTCGCCGCGGCGGTGGCGAACTGATCGATCTTGGCGCGGACCTGATCGCGGTCGCTGGTCCCGCACGCGCCCAGGGTTCCGGCGCCGGCGAGGACCACGATCGCCGCTGCGACCCGCATGGGGCCGAAGGGTAGCCTTTGAAGCTCATGAAGCTCGAATCCCTCCGCGACGGCCATGGCCGGCTGATCGGCGATCTGCGGGTATCGGTCACCGACCGGTGCAACTTCCGCTGCCAGTACTGCATGCCGGAAGCGGGCCTGCCGTGGCTGGAGCGCGACGAGATCCTGACGTTCGAGGAGATCACGCGCATCGTCACGCTGCTGGCGGCGATGGGGGTAGGAGACGTGCGCCTGACGGGCGGCGAGCCGCTCGTGCGCCGCGGGCTGCCGGACCTGGTCGCGATGCTGGCCGGGGTGCCGGGGCTCGACGATCTCAGCCTGACCACGAACGGGTATCTGCTCGAGCGCGACGCCGCGGCGTTGGTGCGAGCCGGCGTAAATCGCTTCAACGTCTCGCTCGACTCGTTGCAGCGGGACCGGTTCTTTGCCCTGACGCGCCGCGACGCGCTGCCGCAGGTGTTGCGGGGACTCGAGAAGTTGGCCACCTTCCCGGAGGCGCATCCGATCAAGGTCAACGCGGTCGCGATGCGGGGCTTCACCGAGGAGGAGATCCTGCCGTTCGCCGAGTTCGCGCGGCGAACCGAGTTCGAGGTGCGGTTCATCGAGTTCATGCCGCTCGATGCCGACCACGCGTGGAGCTCCGAGCAGGTCCTGCCCGGCGAGGAGATCCGGGCCGAGATCGATTCCGTGTTCCCGCTGGAGCCGGCGCCGCGCGAGCCCAGCGCCACGGCGCGGGTGTACCGATTCGCGGACGGGCGGGGCAAGATCGGCTTCATCAATCCCGTTTCCGAGCCGTTCTGCGCCGACTGCAACC
This sequence comes from uncultured Solirubrobacterales bacterium, assembly GCA_963803475.1. Lineage (GTDB taxonomy): Bacteria > Actinomycetota > Thermoleophilia > Solirubrobacterales > Solirubrobacteraceae > Palsa-465. The sequence goes on along the minus strand of CAWDMR010000006.1, from coordinate 99,389 downwards.
GCATCCGGCTGACGGCCGACGGACGCCTGCGCACCTGCCTGTTCTCGCTGCGCGAGACCGACCTGCGGGGTCCGATCCGCGCCGGCGCCGACGACGGAGAGCTGGAGCAGATCGTGCGCGAGGCCGTGTGGCGCAAGGAGCTCAAGCACCACGTTGGCGAGCCGGGATTCATCCAGCCGGCGCGGACGATGTCCGCAATCGGCGGGTAGCCAGGTCAGGCAGCGGACACGGTCTCACGTCCGCCCCCGTTGCCCGCGTCGTTTGGGCGCTTGGCTTGAGCGCCGGCTCGGGCAAGACCACCGGTGTTACGAAGCTCACGGATGGGACGGCGACGCGGTCGGAGCTCGTTAGCTCTTGTGTTCCACACCGGCGCCCCAATGCCCGGTTAATCAGTTCGCAACGGTTTGACGGCATCATCAGGAGGCGCAGATGCCGTTGCTGATGCTGTTCGCTTTGATTGCCGGGGCGGGTACGGCGATAACGCCGTGCGTGCTCCCCGTGTTGCCGGCGCTGCTGTCGGCGAGCGCGCTCGGCGGCCGGCGCCGCCCGCTGGGGATCGTGGTCGGGCTGGCGACCACGTTCACGATCGCGATTGTCGCGCTGGCCCAACTGGTCAAGGGCGTGGGGCTGGCCAGCGGCGCCGCCCGCACGCTGGCGATCATCGTCCTGATCGGGTTCGGGGTGGTGCTGCTCGTGCCGGAGCTGGCGGCGCGGGTGCAGGCGCCCCTGTCGCGGCTGGCGCGCTTCGGACCCCGCACCCGCGGCCACGGCTTCTGGTCCGGGGTGGCCGTCGGCGGCGCGCTGGGATTCGTGTGCGCACCGTGCGCGGGCCCGATTCTGGCCGCCGTCACGTCGGTCAGCGCATCGGGCGGCGCATCAGCGCGCGTGGTCGCTGTGGCCATCTCCTACGCCGTCGGGCTGAGCGCGGTGCTGCTGCTGTACGCGCTTGGAGGCCGAGCGCTAGTCGGCCGCATCCGGCAGTCGGCCCGCGGCCACATCGTGGAGCGAACCCTGGGCGTGGTCCTGCTCGCCACCGGGATCCTGATGGCGGCGAACCTCGATATCCGCTTCGAGGAGGCGCTGGCCAAGGACCGCAGCTTGCCGGCGTTCCTGGTGGACCCGACGCGCTCACTGGAGAATTCGGGCGCGGTCCAGAACCGCCTAGCCTCCCTGCGACCGGCGTCCCGGTTCGCCGCCCGCCAGCAGGCGGCCGGCGATCAGCCGGTGGCCGAGCGCGTCGGGGTCTCGATTCCAGGCGTCCGGACCCCAGCGCTGTCGGATCTGGGCCCAGCGCCCGAGTTCACCGACACCCAGAAGTGGTTCAACACCCCGGGCGGCCGCCCGCTCAGCCTCGCGTCCCTCCGCGGCCACGTCGTGCTGGTGGACTTCTGGACCTACACCTGCATCAACTGCATCCGCACGCTTCCGTTCCTGAAGGGCCTGTACGCCACCTATCACCGCTACGGCCTTCAGGTCGTCGGCGTCGAGACCCCCGAGTTCACGTTCGAGCAGGATGCTGGAAACGTGGCCCAGGCGATCCAGTCCGATGGTCTGCGCTATCCGATCGTCCAGGACAACGACTACGGGACCTGGAACGCATACCAGAACCAGTACTGGCCGGCCGAGTATTTGATCGACGCCCACGGCCAGGTGCGACACACGCAGTTTGGCGAGGGCGACTACAAACAGAGCGAGGCCGCCGTGCGCGAACTGCTGTACGAGGCCGGTGCCCGCCAGCTGCCGCCCCCCACCACGGCGCACGCGATCATCCCCGCTGCGCAGCTGGCCACACCCGAGACCTATCTGGATCCCGATCGGTCCCAGGGGTTCGCGCAGCCGTTGCGCAAGGGGGTGCACGCCTATCCGGGCGTGAGCTCGATCGGCCTGAACGAGTTCGCGCTGCGCGGGACGTGGAACGTAAGCTCGCAGTCGGCCACGGCCGTCTCGTCCCTGGCCTCGATCGAGGCCGGCTTCCAGGCCGCCAATGTGTACCTGGTCATGACCTCCGCCGGCAACCTGCCGCGGCAGGTGCACGTGCTGCTCGACGGGCGGCCTCTGACCGGTCAAGGGTCCGGCACTGACGTGCACGACGGGATCGTGACCGTCCGCGGCCAGCGGCTGTATTCGCTGGTCACCCTCCCCCAGGCTGAGCAGCACGCGCTCACGGTGCAGCTGCCGCCGGGTGTCAGCGCCTACGACTTCACCTTCGGGTAGACCGGCGGGCGTCGAGCATCGCCCCGGCGCGCAGGATGTCCTCGGGCGCGTTGACGTTGAACAGCAGATCCGGGTCGCCGACGTCGAACATCCGCGGTCCCAGCGCGCTTACCACCTCGAGCATGGGCGGGTGGCCGGCCAGCCAGGCACTGGCCAGAATCGGCGCCGCCGTGGGCTGATACACGCCCAGAAGGGGCTGCACGGTTCCGTCGCAGCCGGCCACGATCGCCGGAGCGACGCCCGGATCGGCCTGCGCGAGTGCGGTGATCAGCCCGGCGCTGACGAACGGCAGGTCGGCCGCGCAGACCAGGACCGGCCGGCCGGCCGCCAGCCCCAGCGCCTCGGTGAGGCCGACCAGCGGGTGGTGCTCGGGCTCGGACTCGATCCAGACCGTCACGCCGGGCAGGCTGGGCAGCACGGTGTCGGCCTTCGCGATAACTACCACCTCAGCCAGGGCCGCCCGCATGGCCTGCACCGGATAGTCGATCAACGGCCTCCCGCACAGCTCCACGAGCGCCTTCGAGCCCCCGATGCGCCGTCCCAGCCCGCCGGCCAGAACCGCCCCGACCGGCTCCGCGCCTGGACGCTTCACAGCCTCTCCGGGAGGTTGCGCACGAGGGGATCGTAGAATCAATCGCATGGAGGGATCGACCGAGGTGCGGAGCTGGCTGCGGTGCTACCGCTGCTGGTCGCAGAATCTCGAGGTTCAAGTCCATTACGAAGGAATCCACCGCATCGATCCCGAGAGCGGCGAGCGGGGCGAGGTCGTGGACGAGATGCAGGAGGCGGTCGTCCAGTGCCTGGAGTGCATGCACGACCAGCCCCACCTGGGCTTTCACAACGGCCGGGTAGAGCCGATCGAGGATCGCTGGGAGCGGATGATCGCTGGCACCCCCTGGGTCGCGTCCTGCACGGTGACGGTCGACGCGGACGATGTCGAGACCTGCTCCGGGCCCGAGGCGGGAGATGCGCTGAGTTACGCCGCCTTCGGCGACCACGGCACACGCGAGTTCTTCACCCACGTCCGCTTCCACAAGCACGACGACGACCGCATCGTCGTGCACCTCCTGGTTGAGCTGTACGCGCGCTCCGCCGAGGAGGCCACCGAAGTGCTGGAGGACGCGGCCCGCGGCACGCTCGCGATCACGTCCCTGGCCGAGGAATCCCGCCCCCCGGCGTCGACCGACGACGGCCAGCACTAGGGCGGTCGCTGGGCGGGGTTTGCGGTGGGCGGCTGGCGGGGCGCTGCGCGGGGGTCGGGCAGGTGTCGGCGGCGGTGGGCGGCTGGCAGGGCGCTTCGCGGCGCGCTGCGCGGGGGGCGCGCCAGGGTCGGGCGGCCGGCCACAAGACCAGCCTGGCCGATAAGTGTGAACTATTCACACTTATCGGCCACTCTCCGGCCCAGCGAGCCGCGAGCTCAACCGCTCCCGTTAAGGGCCGGCCGCAGGCCGGCCCGTGGACTCTCCCACCGCCACGAGGGGCCGGCCGGCGGGCGGCCTGGCCCGGAGGCGGACGCGCCTGGCCACCTCGATCGTGATCAGTGCCAATGCGACCGGCACGGTCGCGGGCAGCTCGTCCAGGAAGAAGAACAGCAGATCGAAGAGGGCCGCGATCGCCAGCGTGAGCAGCGCGGCGCGACGCTGCAGCCGCGGGTCGGAGGCCAGTACCGCCCCCAGCAGGGCCGCCACGAACAGGTCGCCGTAGCCCATGACGGCCGAGCCGAAGATCTCGGTCTGGAGCTTCGGCAGCCCGCCGCCGGGGTGCGCCGCCACCAGTGTCGCGTTGGGTGCCTGGAGCAGGTCCGAGACGACCAGCCAGGTGTCCCCTGCGGCCATCGCCACGATCCCGAGCTTCAGCCACCCGGGCGGGGTCACCGACGCCAGCAGCACGCCCAGCGTCACGCAGCTGAGCGCGGACAGGAGCGCCGCGGCAGCCTCGCCCGCCAGCGAGTGCCGGTCCAGCCAGGCCACCGCGAACAGCGGGATCGCGGCGGCCGCCAGCAGCGGTCTCGCGCCCCGCATCGCCCAGCCGAGCGCGAGCGCCGCCAGCGGCGGCACCGCCACCAGGGCCAGATACGTGAGCCCGGTGGCGGTGTCGGACACGTAGCGGATCGCGAAGATCACCACCACGACCGAGCCGATCGGGACCAGCGCCCAGCCGCGGCCTCGCAGCCGGCTCAGCGCGGCCAGACGTGGCGCCGCGCTGGGCGCCGCGACGACGCCGGCCTGCAGGACCAGCAGACCCGCGTCGGACGGGACGAACGGAAGGGCCACAAGCCCAGAGTACGGTGGCCGCGGGGGGACCATCGCATTTCGGCGCCAGGGGGTGGCGCTGAATTGCGATTCATCGCCGAGCGCCGCAGCCGCCGCCCCCCCGCCACCGCCGCCGCGACCGCCGCCGGAGCCGCCGGCCGCCGCCGCCGCCGCGCGCCCCTACTCGGCCCGCAACCGCTCCTCGAGCGCGTCGAGCTCGGCGCTCAGCTCCGCCGGCAGACGGTCGCCGAACTTGGCGTAGTGCTCGCGCATCTGGGGAAGCTGCGCCGCCCAGGCCGACGGGTCCACGTGGAGCAGCTCGCGCAGAGCCTCGGGGCTGATGTCGAGCCCAGAGGTCTCGATGCCGTCCACCGACGGCACCAGTCCGATCGGCGTCTGGACCGCGTCGGCCTCGTTGTCGCAGCGGCGGAAGACCCAGGCCAGCACTCGGGAGTTCTCCCCGAATCCGGGCCACAGGAACTTCCCGTCGTCGTCCTTGCGGAACCAGTTGACGTAGAAGATTCTCGGCAGCTGGGCGCCGTCGCGGCGGCCGATCTGTAGCCAGTGCGCGAAGTAGTCGCCCATGTTGTAGCCGCAGAAGGGCAGCATCGCCATCGGGTCGAAGCGCAGCTTGCCCACGGCTCCGGCCTGGGCCGCGGTGGTCTCGGAGGACATGATCGAGCCGAGGAACACCCCGTGCTTCCAATCGCGCGCCTCGTGCACCAGTGGCACCACGGTGGCGCGGCGGCCGCCGAACAGCATCGCGTCGATCGGCACTCCGGCGGGGTCGTCCCACTCGGGTGCGACCGATGGACACTGGGCGATCTTGACCGTGAAGCGGGCGTTGGGGTGGGCAGCCGGCGTCTCGGAGTCGGGCGTCCAGTCGTTGCCCCGCCAGTCGATCGCGTGGGCCGGCGGCTCGCCGGTCAGCCCCTCCCACCAGATGTCGCCGTCGTCGGTCTTGGCGCAGTTGGTGAACACCGTGTTGCGGCCCACCATGTCGATCGCGTTGGGGTTGGTGCGCGCCCCGGTACCGGGCGCCACCCCGAAGAAACCGGCCTCCGGATTGGCCGCATACAGCCGCCCGTCCGGACCGAACTTCATCCACGCGATGTCGTCGCCGATCGTCTCCACCTTCCAGTTTTCCAGCGTGGGGATCATCATCGACAGGTTGGTCTTGCCGCACGCGCTGGGGAACGCCGCCGCGATGTACTTCACCTGGCCCTCCGGCGAGGTCATCTTCAGGATCAGCATGTGCTCGGCGAGCCAGCCCTCGTCGCGGGCCATCGCCGACGCGATCCGCAGGGCGAGGCACTTCTTGCCCAGCAGCGCGTTGCCACCGTAGCCCGAGCCGAACGACATGATCTCGCGCGTTTCCGGAAAGTGGACGATGTACTTGTTATCGGCGTTGCAGGGCCAGGGCACGTCCTCGACCCCCTCGGTCAGCGGCATCCCCACGGAGTGCAGGCAGGGCACGAACTCGCCGTCCTCGCCGAGCACGTCGAGTGCCGCCTGACCCGCCCTCGTCATCACCATCATCGACGCTGCCACGTACGGAGAGTCGGTCAGCTCGACGCCGATGTAGGAGATCGGGGATCCCAGCGGACCCATGCTGAACGGCACCACGTACATGGTGCGCCCGCGCATCGACCCCTTGAACAGCTCGGTCAGCTTGGCCCGCATCTGGTCCGGGTCGGCCCAGTTGTTGGTCGGGCCGGCGTCGTCCTCCTTCAGCGAGCAGATGAACGTCCGGTCCTCGACCCGGGCGACGTCCGCCGGATCGGACCGAGCCAGGTAGCTGCCCGGCCGCTTGGCTTCCGAGAGCTTCTCGAACGTCCCCGCGGCGCACAGCGCTTGCGCCAGCTGCTCGAACGCCTCCGCCGACCCGTCGCACCAGTTGATCTCGTCGGGCATAGTCAGGGCCGCGATCTCGTCCACCCACGCCAACAGGCGTGCGTGGTTGGTGGTGGCTTGGTTCGTTGGTGCGGTATGGGCCATGAGTTTTCAGGCACTCCTTAGCTTCGGTGAGGTCGGAAGCGTACCCGGATACGCTCCATCTGAGGGTCCGTCGGGGCTACTCGACGTTGCTCTCGGCCGCCTGGGTGGGCGCCCCGGGGTCCTTGCGGGGCACCAGCACCACCCGCTTGAACTCCGCCACCAGGGTCCCGTCCTGATTCAGCACGCGCGTGTGAACCCGGACCGTGCCGCGATCCGGTTTTGACTGCGACGGCTTGACCTCGAGCACCTCGGACTCGCAGAACAGCGTGTCCCCGTGGAACACCGGGGCGGGATGCTTGAGCTCCTCGGTGGCGAGGTTGGCGATCGCCTTGCCGCTCACGTCCGAGACGCTCATGCCCAGCGCCAGCGAGTACACCAGCGGGCCAACGACAACGTTGCGGCCCTGTTGCGACTGCTTGGCGTACACGTCGTTGATGTGCAGTGGATGGTGGTTCATCGTGATCAGGCAGAACAGGTGATCGTCGGCCTCGGTCACGGTCTTGGCCGGCCAGTGCTTGTAGACGGCGCCCACCTCGAACTCCTCCAGGTAGCGCCCATAGGGATGCGCGCCGCTGGCCTCGCGCGTGGCCTGATCGGTGTCAATCTGGTTCATCAACTGGAGAATGCCAGGAAGGTAGGCCGGGGTGCATGCACCCCGGCCTAGGTCGGCGCATGCGCCGACCCACGGGGGCGCGCATGCGCGCCCCCGAACACCCCACTACTGTTCAAACCATGCGAAACCCCCGTGACTTCGGAAAGCCGCTGGCGATCGGCGCGCCCACGCCGGCGGCCGAGATTCCGTTCAAGCCCAGCCGGATGATTCATTTCCTGGACTTCTCCAACGAGAAGATGGTGGCCAAGGTGCCCGACATCGCGCCCACCGTCGACATCCTGCTCGGCAATCTGGAGGACGCGATTCCGGTCGATCGCAAGCAGGCGGCTCGCGAGGGACTGATCCGCGTGGGCAAGGAGATGGAGCTCGGCGAGACGGCGCTGTGGACCCGGGTCAACAGCCTCGAGTCGCCCTGGGTGCTCGACGACATCACCGAGGTCGTGACGGAGATAGGCGACAAGCTCGAGGTGATGATGATCCCCAAGGTCGAGGGACCGTGGGACATCCACTACGTCGATCGCCTGCTAGCTCAGCTCGAGGCCAAGGCCGGGCTGGAACGGCCGATTCTGGTGCATGCGATTCTGGAGACCGGCCTGGGGGTGGTCAATCTCGAGGAGATCGCCACCGCCAGCCCGCGCATGCAGGGAATGAGCTTCGGGCCCGCCGACCTGGCCGCCTCGCGGCGGATGAAGACCACCCGCGTGGGCGGAGGTCACCCCGGCTATCGGGTGATCGAGGACCCAGATCCCGACGATCCGGAGCGGCCCCGCCCCACTGCGCAGCAGGACCCGTGGCACTACTCGATCGCCAGGATGGTGGATGCCTGCACCTCGGCGGGGATCCTGCCGTTCTACGGGCCGTACGGCGACATCCGCGACACCGAGGGGTGCGAGACCCAGTTCCGGGCGGCGTTCCTGCTCGGCTGCGTGGGCGCGTGGTCGCTGCACCCGGCGCAGATCGCGATCGCCAAGAAGGTGTTCAGCCCCGCCCCCGACGAGGTGCTGTTCGCGAAGAAGGTGCTCGAGGCGATTCCCGATGGCCGCGGCGTGCACATGATCGACGGCAAGATGCAGGACGACGCCACCTGGAAGCAGTGCAAGGTGATGGTCTCGCTGGCCGAGATGCTGGCCCACAAGGACCCGGAGCTGGCCGAGGCGTACGGCTTCACGCCGCCGGTGCCCGCGTAACAATCAGCCCATGCGAATCTCGGCCAAAGCCGACTACGCGGTTCGGGCTGCGGTCGAGTTGGCGGCGGCGCCGGACGAGCGGCCGGTGAAGACCGAGCGGATCGCGACCGCCCAGGAGATCCCGCTCAATTTCCTCGAGAACATCCTCGGCGAGCTGCGGCACGCCGGCATCGTGCGCAGCCATCGGGGGGCCGAGGGCGGCTTCCGGCTGGCCAAGCCGGCCGATCAGCTGACCGTGGCGGACGTGATCCGGGCCGTGGAGGGACCGCTGGCGAGCGTCCGGGGCGGACCGCCGGAGAACGCCGCCTACGCCGGCGCCGCCCGGGAGCTGCCGCGGGTGTGGATCGCCGTGCGCGCGAACCTGCGCCGCGTGGTGGAGCATGTGACGCTGGCCGACATCGCCGACGGCAAGCTGCCCAAAGCGGTCGACCGCCTGGCCGAGGACCCGGAGGCCTGGGTTACGCGGTGAGCACCCTGGCCTCGGCGGGCGGCCGGACGTACACGATGTCGCCGCGGGCCAGTTCCAGCTCCTCGGTCTGAGTCCGGGTCAGCTGCGCCCGGGCCAGCTCGCCGCCGGGCAGCTCGAGCTCGATCCGCACCTCGAACCCGAGATGGACGACGCGCAGCACCATCGCCTCGATCGAGTCCGAGCCCGGCGTCAGCGACACGGCCACGTCGTGCGGCCGCACCAGACGGCCGTCGACCCGGCTGACGGGGCCGATGAAGCTCATCACGAAGTCGCTGGCGGGCTGGTCGTACACATCTCGCGGCGAGCCCACCTGCTCGATCCGGCCCTCGTTCATCACCGCCAGCGTGTCGGCCACCTCCATCGCCTCCTCCTGGTCGTGGGTGACCAGCACGGTGGTCACTCCCTGCTCGTCGTGCAGCCGCCGCAGCCACTGGCGCAACTCGGCGCGGACGTTGGCGTCGAGCGCGCCGAATGGCTCGTCGAGCAGCAGCACGCGCGGATCGACCGCCAGCGCTCGAGCCAGGGCCATGCGCTGGCGCTGGCCGCCCGACAGCTGTCCCGGACGCTGCCCGCCCCAGGCGGTCAGCCCCACCAGCGCCAGCAGCTCATCGACGCGCTGCTTGATCTCCTGCGCTGGGCGCTTGCGGATCCGTAGCCCGAACGCGACGTTCTCCCGCACGCTCATGTGGGCAAAGGCGGCGTAGTGCTGGAACACGAAGCCGATGCCCCGCTCCTGCGGCCGCGCGTCGGTCACGTCTGAGCCGTCGATCAGGATCGAGCCGGAGTCCGGGGTCTCGAGGCCGGCGATGATCCGCAGCAGCGTCGACTTGCCCGAGCCGCTGGGTCCCAGCAGCGCCGTCAGCGAGCCCTCCGGCACCTCGAGCGTGACCTCCTGTAGCGCGCGGAACTCGCCGAACTGCTTCGACACCTCGTTTACGTCGATCCTCATTTCGCTTCCTGTCTCCGCGGTGTTCGCAGTGAAATGAGATGTGGGGATGTGGGGCTCGAGGAGCGAGCGGGGCAAGGACGCAGGATGCGTGGCGCAGCAGCGCTGCGCGAGCATCCGAGGACGAAGCATCCGCGACGCGCATCGAGGGCCACAGACCGCAGCTCAGTCACTGCGGGCCCTGGTCCCAGGAGCGTCATGCCGAGCAGCACGATCAACGACATCACCGCGAGCTCGGTCGCGGCGGCATACGCGCTCGTGATCGCCTGATTGCCGATGTCGGAGCTGCGCTGGTAGACGAGCAGCGGCAGCGTGAGCGTCGAGCCCGCGACGTTGGAAGAGACCACGAGCACCGCGCCGATCTCGCCCAGCGCCCGCGCGGTCGTCAGCACCACGCCGTAGGCCACCCCCCAGCGGATCGACGGGAGCGTGACGCGCCAGAACGTCTGCCAGCCGGACGCGCCGAGCGTGGCGGCGGCCTGCTCCTGCTCGTCGCCGACCTCGATCAGCACGGGCGCGACCTCGCGCACGACGAACGGCAGCGAGACGAAGATCGTCGCCAGCACCAGGCCGGGAACCGCGTAGATGATGCGGACGCCGTGGTCGGTGAAGAACTTGCCGAACCAGCCGTCGACGCCGTAGACCAGGATCAGGGCCAGCCCCACGATCACCGGCGAGACCACGAACGGCAGGTCGATCAGCGCGTCCAGCACCGCCCCGGCCGCGGGTCTTGCCGCGCACCAGCACCAGCGCGCACCCAACGCCGAAGATCGTGTTCAGCGGCACCGCGATCACCGCCACCAGCACCGTCAGCCAGAACGCGCTGATCGCCGCCGGGGTCGTCATCCACCCCCAGGCGACGCTGAACCCGTGCTCGAACGTCCGGCCGAACACCACCGCCAGCGGCAGCAGCAGCAGCAGCGTCAGGTACAGCAGCGCGATCGCCCTGAGCGACAGCGTGGTGCGGCGGCTAATGCGCAACCCGTCCCCCCAACCGCCGCAGGAGCACCAGCACGACCAGCGAGAGCGCCAGCAGGACCACCGACAGCGACGCCGCCGCCTGTGGCGCGTCGCTCTCGATGTCGGCGAAGATCACGATGCTGGCGATCTGGACCTTGCCCACGATCAGCACCAGCGAGCCGATCTCGCCCACCGAACGGGCGAACGCCAGCGCCGCCCCCGACAGGATGGCCGGTCTGAGCGAGGGCAGGACGATCCGCCGGAACGTGGTGGCGTTGCCGGCGCCGAGCGACGCCGCCGCCTCCTCCACCTCCTTGTCGAGCTCGATCAGCACCGGCTGCACCGAGCGCACCACGAACGGCAGCGTCACGAACAGCAGCGCCACGACCACCGCGGCCCGGGTGTAGGCCAGATGCACGCCGAACGGGCTGTCGGGGCCGTACAGCGCCAGCAGCGTCAGCCCGGCCACGATCGTCGGCAGCGCGAACGGCAGGTCGATCAGCGCGTTGATGAAACGCTTGCCGGGAAACCGGTCGCGCACCAGGACCCACGCGACGACCGTCCCCATCACCGCGCCGATCGCCGCCACCAGCAGCGAGACGACCAGCGTGATCGCCAGCGCTCTGAGCGCGAGCGGGCTGGTGACCGAGTCCCAGAACACGCTGAAGCCCTGCGACAACGCCTTCGCGGCCACGGCCGCGAGCGGGATCAGCACGATCACGCTGAGATACAGCGTGGCCAGCCCGAGCCCCAGGGCGCCCGAGGGAGCGCCGGCGGACCCGCGCGGGTGCGCGGGCCCGCGGCAGCGCGGCTGCTTGTCCGCTAGCGGTCCGCGGCATGAGTTCCGTCACACCGAGAGCGAGGACGGACGGACGGATGGCGAGGACGCAGCCGGCGACGCGCAGCACCGCTGCGCGAGCCGGCGAGGACGACGCCAGACGCCGTCCGGGCCCGCTCGAATGGGATGGAACTCATGGTGTCGGGCGCTTAACTGGAGGCAGTGGGGACTCCGGCCGCCTGCTCGATCTTGGTGATCGATCCGCTGGACGGGTCGAAGAAGTCCTTCTTCACCTTCGTCCAGCCGCCCAGGAAGGCGATCGTGAACAGCTGGGGCGGGGTCGGGAACTTGCTCGTGAACTGCTTGGCCACCGACGCCAGCACCGGGCGATAGCCCTTCTGGGCCCAGATCGTCTGTCCGGCCGACGTCCAGAGCCAGTTCACGAACGCCTGGGCCTGGCTCTGGTGCGAGCTCTTGCTGGTCACGGCGATCGGCGTCTGAATCAGAATCGTCTGCTTGGGGACGATGTACTGGACGGCGTCGCCCGCCTTCTCGGCCGCGATCGCATCGCTCTCGTAGTCGAGCAGGACGTCGCCCTTGCCGCTGGTGAAGGTCTGGAGGGCCGAGCTGGCGCTCGACGGCTGCACGCTGACGTTCTTGGTCAGCAGCGTGTTGACGTACTGAAGCGCCTGCGCCGACGTCTTGCCCTCCTTCAGCTGCGCACCGTAGCCCGCCAGGATGTTCCAGCGGGCGCTGCCCGAGGTCGACGGATTGGGCGTGATCACGTCCACGCCGGACTTGATCAGGTCGTCCCAACCGGTGATGTGCTTGGGGTTGCCCTTGCGCACCACCATCACGACCACGGAGTTGACGGCGATCCCCTTCTGCGGGTTCGCGTCCCAGCTGCTCGAGACGATGTTGTCCTTGACCAGCCGGGTGATGTCCGGCGTGGTCGAGAAGGCCACCACGTCCGCGGGCTGACCGGAGTCGACAGCCCGGCTCTGGCTGCCGGAGGCTCCGAACGACGTGCTGAACGAGACGCCCTTGCCGCTGGCCGTCTGCGCGTACGCCGCGGTCAGCGCGTCGTAGGCTTTTTTCGGCGTGGAGTAGGCGACCAGCGCAAGCTGAGTGCCGCCGCCGCTGCTGGTGGCCGCGGCGTTGGAGCTGCTGGTCGACGTGTCCGACGAGCCACCGCACCCAGCGAACACGCCCGCGATAGCGCCGACCGCCGCGAGGGCGCCCCCGGCTCGTCTGAACTTGGTTGCTCGTGTCATGTGCTCCTCTAGAAAATTGTGTTTATCGATCGGATTTGTCCGTTTAACCCGGCCGACGGTTGTAGCACAAAGTCGACTGAGTTGCTGATGATTATGTCTCTCCGACCGGCGGTGGCCCGCTTCGCTACGCTCCCCCGCCGTCGATGCGCTTCTTCGAGTACGAATCGCGGGCGATCGTCGCCAGGGCGGGGATCCCGGTCACCAAGCACGGGTTCGCCAAGACCGCTGACGAGGCGCGCAGGATCGCCGAGCAGATCGCCGGCCCGGTGGTGATCAAGTCGCAGGTGCTCACCGGCGGGCGGATGAAGGCGGGCGGCGTGCAGTTTGCGGATACGCCCGACGAGGCGGGCCGCCACGCCGAGCACGTCCTGGATCTGGAGATCAACGGGCACATGCCGCGCGGAGTGCTGGTCGACTCGCGGGCCTCGGTCAAGCACGAGTACTACGCCGGCGTGGTGTGGGACGGGATTCGCAAGCGGCCGGTGATGCTGTTCTCGGACATGGGAGGAATCGACATCGAGGAGGTCGCCGAGCAGCATCCGGGCCACGTTGCGCGCGCACATTTCTCGACGCTGCGGGCGTTCAGCGATTGGCAGGCGAAGCAGCTGATCGCATCGCTCGGCGTGACCGGGTCGGCGCTCAACCGGCTGACCCCGATCCTGGCCCGGCTGGCGCGGCTGTTCCTCCAGTACGACATGACGCTGGCCGAGATCAACCCGCTGGGCGAGCTGGAGGACGGATCGTTCGTCGCGCTCGATGCGCACATGGACATGGAGAACGAGGCCCGGCCCCGGCAGAAGCCGGTGCTGCATGAGCTCGGGGTGGGCGACGAGGAGACCCGCCAGGCCCGCGAGGCGACACCGTTCGAGCTGGCCGGAGAACAGGTCGACGCCCAGGACCATCGCGGCGTGGCGGGCAACGTCACCGAGTTCGACGGCAATCTGGGCCTGGTGATCGGCGCCGGCGGCGGCTCGCTGACGCTGTTCGACGCGGTCCGGGCCCACGGCGGCCATCCCGCCAACTACTGCGAGATCGGCGGCAATCCGTCGGTGAGCAAGGCCTGCGGCCTGGCCAAGCTGGTGCTGCAGAAGCCGGGGGTGGACAAGATCGCGGTGATGATGTCGATCGTGTCCAACACCCGGGTGGATATCGTCGCCCGCGGCGTGATCAAGGCCTGCGTCGAGCTCGGCTACGACCCGGCCGACAAGATCGCGATCTTCCGGATTCCCGGCGCCTGGGAGGAGGAGGGCTTCAAGATCCTCGAGAAGTACCGGGTGCCCTACGCCGACCGCACTGTGTCGCTGCACGAGGCGGCCAAGCGCGCGGTGGAGCGGATTCAGGGGAGCGCAGCGTGAGCATCCTGATCGACGAGCGCACCACGTTCATTGTCCAGGGGATCACCGGGCGCGAGGCGGTCAACTCTAACCCGTGAATGCCTGGACTACGGCCGGGGAGCCAAGATCGTGGGCGGTGTGACTCCCGGCCGGCTCGGCCGCGACGTGCACGGCGTCCCGGTGTTCGACACCGTGGCGCAGGCGGTCGAGCATCACGGGGCCGCGATCGACGGCTCGGTCGTGACGGTCCCCCCCGCGTTCACCAAGGACGCCGTGTTCGAGGCGCTCGAGAACGGCGTCAAGCTGGTGGTGATCGTGACCGAGCGGATCCCGCGCGGCGACGTGGCGCAGATGGTCGAGCTCGCCGGGGAGCGCGGAGCTCGGATCATCGGTCCCAATTGCCTGGGCATCATCGTCCCTGACGTGATCAAGATGGGCGGCATCGGCGGGCCGGCCAAGGACGCGGCCAAGTCCTACACGCGGGGGCCGGTGGGCGTGATCTCGCGCTCCGGTGGCATGACCACCGAGATGTCCTCCACCCTCACCGCCGCCGGGCTGGGCCAGTCGACCGCCGTCTCGATCGGGGGCGACGCGATCATCGGGTCCACCTATGCCGAGCTGATGCCCCTGTTCGAAGCCGATGAGCAGACCCAGGCGATCGTGATCTACACCGAGCCCGGCGGCCGCATGGAGGCCGAACTGGCCCGCCACGTCACCGACACCAATTCGAGGCTTCCGATCGTCGCGTTCATGGCCGGCCGGTTCATGGACGAGATGCCGGGGATGAGCTTCGGCCACGCGGGCACGATCGTGGAGGGCAAGGAGGACACCGCCAGCGAGAAGATCGCCCGGCTGGCCGAGGCGGGGATCGTGGTGGCGGAGGAGATCTCCGAGATTCCCGAGATCGTCAAGCAGAAGATCGGCGCCGCCGTATGAGGTCGGACGCGCTGTTCGTCGGGATTGAGGTCGACGAGGCGGTGGCCGTCGATCGCGAGCTGGCGGGCAAGCTGACCGAGGTGTGCCCGGTCGACATCTTCGCCGTGGGCGACGACGGGAGGCTGATGATCGTCGAGGGCAACCTCGACGAATGCGTCCTGTGCGAGCTGTGCATCAACGCCGCCCCGGCGGGCACCGTCCAGGTGATCAAGCTGTATTCGGGCGAGGCGCTGCCGGCCTGAGAGGCTGTGTCAGAACGCTGGCACCTGGCTGGCGGCGAGCGGGGGCTTGGGATCCCAAGCCCGATCCAATAGGATCGCGTTCATGGCTGGAAAAGTTCTGATCCAGGGCTCGATCGTCCGCGCCGCCTACGGGATCCTGGCGCTGCTGCTTCCCAAGCTCCTGCTCGCGGGGTCCGGCATGACCGAGGAGGAGCTCGGCCCGGAGGCGCGGTACTTCAACCGTCTGTTCGGGGGTCGCGACCTGCTCGTGGCGGGCGCCACCGTGGCCGCCGTGCGCGCCGGAGCGGAGGAGCCGGCGGTTAGGGCGAACCTGATCTGCGAGTTCACCGACACGGTGTCGCTGGTCGAGGAGGCCCGCAGCCGCGGAGGGCTGGATCGAACCCTGGCCATCGGCCTGGCGTTCAACGTCGGCGGCTATGCCACCTGGCTGCGTGCGCTGCGGGCGCTGAAGGGCTGACTCGGGCGGCGCGGCGTGGCGGCCCGGGCGGCGCTCAGGCGGCGCGGCCGGCGGCCCGGCGCTGGCCGGCCCGGGCGGCGCTCAGGCGGCGCGGCCCGTCGGCTTGGAGGCTGCGCGGCCCACGATCCGGCGGTGGGCGGCGCTTGTGAGCGTGCGGTAGGTCTCGCCGCTCGCGTCGCGATACCAGGCCTGCGTGTCTTCGTCCGGCGGCGGAACGCCCTGTTCCCGCAGCGGCCCGGTGAGCGGGCGAAACCAGGTCGTGACCGGGATCTGCTTGACGACGCGCACGACCGCCGGTCGCTGGTGCACGTCGAGCCCCCGCAACGCCGCGCTCAGATCCTTGGCCTGGAGCTCGCGGCCGGCCCGCAACGTGATGGCCGCCACCGCGATCTCGAAGGGGCCGCTCTGGGCCGGCACGCCGTAGGCGACGGCGAGGTCGACGGCGGGAAGCTCGCTCAGCGCGTCTCGGATGGCTGTCCGGAAGGCGAATCCATCCGCGGTCCGGATCACCTCGGCCGCGCCGTCGACGCGCCAGTAGTCGCCGTCGCGATCGCGACGGAACAGATCGCCGGTGACGAGCCAGGCGTCCTCACGCGAGAACACCCCGCGCAGCGGTACGGAGCTGGTCGACTCGCCGGGGCGGACCTGCGCCAGCAACATGCCCACCTCGTCGACTGCGCATTCCGCGGCGAAGCCGTTGGGACGGAGGGCGAGTCCCCGCTCGAGGTCGTATGCGGCGACCTTCACGGCCGCCGTGCCCGGGAGTGGCCGTCCCATGCACCCCTCCTTGGTGCCCTTCAGGTTCACGAGAATCGCCGCCGCCTCGGTTGACGCGTAGAACTCGATCACGCGGGCCGGGGCAAAGCGCTCCTGCACTCGGCGCCACAGACCGGGTGGCATCCCCGAGCCGATGAACAGCCGCACCGGGTGGTGCCGCTCGCCAGGATTGGCCGGCGCCTCGACCAGGTCGTGCAACAGCGTCCAGGTATAGGACGTGACCGTCACTCCGTACCGGCGCACCTCGTCCCAGAACGTCGCGGGATCAAAATGGGTGGCCATCGCCAGCCGCGCGCCGCCGGCAATCGCGCCGCCGATGCTCATCATCAACCCTGATGGGTGGTACACGGGCGTCACGCCGTAGACGGTGTCCGCCTCGGACAGCGCCGCCGACGATGCTGTGCCGAACGCCGACAGCGCCCACCTCCCGTTGCTGATTCGGCTCATCCGGGTGTGCGCGCCCTCGCCGGTGAACAGTACGAACGCCAAATCGCTGGCGCGCCCGGGGTTCGGCTTATACCAGCGAGGCAGCTTGACGGCGCCCGGATCGATCTGCTCCATGTCGGTGGCCCCGGGCGTGTCGAGCTCTCTGGGGCCACCCCCACCCCCCAGCACGAACGTGTGCAGGGTGCCCGGGCCGCCGGCCACGTGGGCCCGCTCCGGGTCGGCGATGATCCGCGCCACCTGACCCAGCTGGACCTCGCGCCGCACGTCACCGTCGGGCCGCAGCATCACCGCCACGGCGCCGATGCGGCTGATGGCGATCACCAGCGCCAGTGCGCTCGGCCGCGTCGACATCAGCACCCCAACGTGCTCGCCCCGCCGCACACCGATTGAGATCAGCCCGCGCACGACGTTGTCGATGCGCTCGTTGATCTCGCGGGCGTTGTAGGCTCGATCCTCGAACAGGAAGAGGATCTCCTCGGGAGTGCGCCGCCGCCGCTCCTCGACCAGCAACCCGAGCGAGATCCGGGTGCCCGGCTGGATCTGCCCGAGCCGGGCCAGGCGGGGCAGCTGGCCCACCGCCTCTCGGGTCAGCTCGCGAGCCCCGCGGACGGAGGTCTCGGCGCCTCTGAGCACCGATCGCGCGATCCCGGTTCCCACGCCGCCGGCCAGCTCCAGGCCGTAGATGACGCGGTTGCCCACGTGCGGCTCGAGCTGGGCTGAGCCGTCATCGAGCACCTCGACGATCTCCGACGGCAGCTCGCCGGCGCCGGCACACCACTGGATCCAGCCGGCCACCGTCGGCCAGGTGATGGTGTTGGAGTTCGACCCCACGACCAGGCCGAAGTGGCCGGCGCGCAGCGCCAGCTCATACACCTGCGCGCGGGGCGCAGCCTGGCGGATCGCCCGCACACCGGCGGCCGGAGCGATCTCGTCGACGGTCCCGACCACCGACAGGATCGGGCACTCGATGTCCGCGAGCGTCACCAGCCGGTCCTCGATCACGAAGCCGCCTTCGAGCATGCGGTTGTGCGCGATGAACTGGCGCAGGAAGTCGGCCATCGCCGGCCCGGGCCACGCCACCCAGCCGTCGGCCTCCAGGAACCGGCGCTGACGCTCGCGCGGGAGCAGCGCCTCACGGTCGTGAAGCTGGAGGATGAAGTCGATGCGGCTGCGCAGCGCCTTGACCGGGTCGAGCAGCCGGAACCCGGTCCGGCTGGCCCACGCGGGCAGCGCCCAGCCTCGGAACACGCGGTCCGCCAGCAGCTCCGCCGCGCCGGTGGCGACCTGCTCGGGCAGCCCGAACGGCATCGCCAGCCGGGTGTCGACGGGACTGCCGAAGGTGACCAGCGATGCCAGTCCGCGGCCACGCCGCAGCGCGGCCGTCTGGTAGCCGAACATGCCGCCCTGCGAGTAGCCGCTCAGGTGTACATCGCGCCCCGTCGCCTGGCGGACCTGGTCCACGGCATCGGACACCGCCAGCACGTGGTCGGCCAGCGTGCGCTCCAATCCGCCCCGCTCCCGCTCCGGCGCGCCGAAGTCCACCACCCAGGGGTCGACGCCATGCTCGCGCAGGATCGTCACCGCGCTCGAGTTGGGTGACACGTCGTAGACCTCGGCCGCCAGCATCATCGGCGGCACCAGCAGGATCGGATCGCCGACCTGGTCGGTGTCGGCCGGGTAATAGCGCCGCAGCCGGTAGACCCGCTGCTCGCTCACCACCTCGTACGGCGAGGGCTCCTGATCGGTCTCGAGTCCGCCGAACCGGGCTACCTCGAGCGCGTTCTGTGCCGCCGCGCCGAGGCGCGAGACGGGCCGGGTGATTGTCTTGGGCAGCAGCTCCATCGGCGTAGGGAATCATCTTCTCTGAACCGGCCCCGCGTCGCCAGGGCAGGTGGAGGCGGGTTTGGCCAGGTGGGGCCTGTTGCGCGTGCCATCGGGGCAGCACGTTGCAGCATCGATATCGTGCGCAGCCCCTGACCGAGAGCGTTCGCATCCGAGCGGCAACGCCCTCCGACGTGCCGCACGTGTTCAGGCTGGTTCAAGAGCTGGCCGACTACGAGCGTGCCGCCCGCCAGGTGACCGGGAACGAGGAGCTCCTCGATGCGGCGCTGTTTGGCCCCGACCCGGTGGCCGAGGCCGTGATCGCAGAGGTTGAAGACGAAATTGCCGGGTTCGCGCTGTTCTTCCGGAACTTCTCCACCTGGTTGTGCCAGACCGGCCTGTGGCTCGAGGACCTGTACGTGTCGCCCGCGCACCGACGTGCAGGCGTCGGCCGAGCCCTCCTCGCGCACCTGGCGCAGCTGGCGGTGAGCCGCGGCTGTGGGCGCGTCGAATGGGCGGCGCTGAACTGGAACACGCCGGCAATTGACTTCTACGAGTCGATCGGCGCCAGACAGCTGGACGAGTGGCAGATGTTCAGGCTGACCGGGGCGGCGCTGCGGTCCGTGGCCGAAGGGTAGGTTCGGGGCGGGGATGCGCGTGCGGGGCGGCGCGGTCTGAGCGTGCGGAGCTCCGGGGGCGCACCGGCGAACTGCATGAACAAAGTGCCACGCAAGCAGTCCGGGAGCGGCGACCGTCACCTTCGTCATGTGGGGCATGGCAAACGTGCCACCGGCCGCCTTGAGAATGTTCGCGCGTCACCTTGTTCAGGTCGATCGCGTCAGCGCCGCGACCGCCGCGGTGCAGCAGGAACCCTGTCTGGACATAGAGAAGCCCCGCACCAGACGGGGCTTCTCCGTAGCAGACCTGTAAGCCGGATCCTGTCGAGAGCAGTCATCCATCTGAGCGGCCTACCCGGACCTCGGCGGGTCACCTGCAAACGGTCCTGCTTGGCCTAGCATCAGGTGGGGTTTACCTGGCCGCCGCGTCACCGCGACGCCGGTGCGCTCTTACCGCACCATTTCACCCTTGCCGGCCTGGGGCTCTGCAGCGGCCCCAGGCTTAGGCGGTGTCTTTTCTGTGGCACTTGCCCGCGGGTTTCCCCGGGTCGGCGTTACCGACCACCTTGCCCTGTGATGTCCGGACTTTCCTCGAAGGCAATTCACCTCCGCGACTGCTCAGTCTGCAGCGAGAAGCATAGCCGCGATCGCAGGGGCGCGGCGGGTGCGGGAGCGGCCGGCAGCGCCGCCGGGCGCGCAGGCTCAGCGATTCGCGCGGCCGACGCCCAGCGTCGATCGGGTGCGGCCGGCTGGCCGCGGCCCCGTCAGCTCAGCTTCGATCCGCAGGAGGTGCAGCGACCGCCGATCGGGCGGGCGTGGGCGCCGTACTCGGGGCGCATCTGTTGGCTTTCGCAGGCGGGACAGATGACGGTCCCGTGGACGGCGAGCCCCTCCCATGCGCTGACGAGCAGATCGTCCAGCGTAGGCTCGCCGCCCGGACCGTCGAACAGGGCGAGGGAGCGCGAAGCCAGCGCAGTCATGGCGAGCTTCCCATCACGTGATGCTCCTCATCAACCCGACGACCTTGCCCAGCACGCGCACTTCCCGGCTGCGGATCGGCTCCATCGTCTCGTTCTCCGGCTGCAGCCGGACATGATCCGACTCCTCGAAAAAACGCTTTACGGTCGCCTCCTCCCCCACCAGCGCGACCACGATGTCGCCATCGGTCGCGGTCTCCTGGGGCCGGACGACGACGAGATCACCTTCCAGGATCCCCGCGTCCTTCATCGACTCGCCGCGAACGCGCAGCAGATACTCGCCGTCGCTTCCACCCGCGAATGCCGGGGTCTGGACATAGTCCTCGATGTTCTCCTCCGCAAGCACGGGTTGACCGGCCGCGACCTGCCCCACCAGCGGCAGCCCCGGCTTGACCAGACTCCGCACTCCCGCGGCGGCACGATCCAATAGCTCGATGGCGCGCGGCTTCGAGGGGTCGCGCCGCAGCAACCCGATCCGCTCGAGGTTCGCGAGGTGCGCGTGCACGGTCGAGGAGGAAGCCAGCCCAACGGCCTTGCCGATGTCGCGCACCGTGGGCGGATACCCATACTTGGCCGAATAGCGCTTGATGAAGTCGAAGATTTCCTGCTGACGCTTTGTCAGGTCCATCCGTCCACTCCTTGCTGGGGGAAGGCCCCGGGGGCCGCCACGTCGAACATGTGTTCGGAAATGTAGCGCCGGTCACGGACAGACACAAGAACCGGTTGCAGCCATCCTCCAGATGGCTGCCCTGCCGCTGTCTGCGCGCACGACGCGGTCCCGTCGGAGCGCCGACCGCGGCTATACTGGCCGACCCACGCGCCTGTGGCGGAATTGGTAGACGCGCAAGGTTGAGGGCCTTGTGGACTGAATGGTCCGTGGAGGTTCGAGTCCTCTCGGGCGCATTGAGATTCTGGAGGGCGTTCCGACGACGCTCTGCCCTGCTCGTGGGCGAGGAGCAGGTGTGTCGCTACGGGCGGCTCGAGACCCGCATTCGAGCTCGCGCGCGTACGCGGCGCCGACCGGCCAGCTTTGGCTTGCTCGTCATGCACAAGGAGAAGGGTCGGGTAGCTGGCCCGCGTGGCTCTCACTTGCCGTTGCGCAGCCTCGCGATGGCAGTCGCTGATAGCACTCGAGGCTCGACCCGATCACCGCGGGTTAGGAGATGCCGCTGCGCACGGCTTGGACGGCTGCCTGGATGCGGTTGTCGAGGTGGAGTTTGGCGAGGATGCTGGCGATGTGGTTGTGGACGGTGTTGGTGCTCAGCGAGAGCTCGTGCGCGATGTCGTGATTGTTCTTACCGCTGGCGAGCTGTTCGAAGATTTCTAGTTCGCGTTCGGTCAGGGCGGCGCGGATCGCGCTCGCGGCGTTCTCGCTGGTGGTGGTGACGGGTATGTCGCGTTCGCGGATTCGCTGTAGGAGTTTCCCGGCGATCTGGGAGGAGATGACTGATTCGCCGGCGGCTGTTGCCCGGACGGCGGCGATGATCGCTTTGGCGGTGCGGTCTTGAGGATGTAGCCGCTGGCGCCGGCGACGATCGCCTCGACTACGCGGTTTTGCTCGGTACGGGTGAGGATCAGAATGCGGGAGGCTGGGGCGAGCAGGCCGAGCTGCTCGATCGTGCGCACGCCTAACTGTCGGGAAGCCGGAGGTCCATCAGCACGACATCGGGGCCCACGTCGAGGACCAGCCTGACGGCGTCTTTGCGCGTTGGCGGCTTCGCCGACGAGGTCGAGCCCGCCTTCTGTCAGCGACCGGGCCAGGGCGCTACGGATCATCTGCTCGTCGTCGACCACGACGACCGTAATTGGCCGCCGGCGCTCCGTGGCGGAGTCTTGCCGGTCGGCACCTGGACCAAAGCATTAGGGATCGTGAATAAGCCCCGATAAACGCCACTGGACGGCGAGCAGCGAGTAGTTCGGTCGCGCCCTCCAGTCCCTTCCAGCCCTCAAAGGGGCCCGAACGGGCCCCCCGACGAGGTCCGATCGGGCCATTTACAGACGTATTGCGCTCGGAGTAGCTTCCAAACGACATCTCCGCGGCTCGGCTGTCGCCGACCGCCAGGTTACTCGAAGGTCAGCGAGAGAAGCCAGCCATGCTGGCGACCAAGCACCGAGCGGAGCACGCCGTGACGACCAACGGGAAAGAACGAACCGTGCATCCCTCGACCAGACGCTTCAGTCGCGGCCGGATCACCGGCCTGACCCTGATCGCCGTCCTCACGCTCGGGCTCGGCTACCTCCACTTCGCCGGCAGTTCTACGGCCGTCTCCGTGCCTGCCGGCGCGCATGCAGGCCAGCTGACGCTCAAGAGCTGTACCTACAACACCGAAAAGGGCGCCTACGCCGCCGACTGCGGAACGCTCGTGGTGCCCGAGAACCGCGCCGACCCGCACTCGCGGCTGATCGCGCTGCCGGTCATCCGGATCCGTGCGCATTCGACACACCCGGGCGCCCCGATCTTCCGCCTGCAAGGCGGCCCCGGCCTCACGAACATGTCGTTCGCAGACGCCAGTCGGTTCACCGCCAACCACGACGTCGTCCTCGTCGGCTACCGCGGCGTCGACGGCTCCGTCCGACTCGACTGCCCGGAAGTCGAGTCGGCCCTCAATCACTCCGCCGACTTCCTCGGCCAGAAGTCCCTCGAGGCCTACTCGAACGCGTTCCGCTCGTGCGCGAAGCGGCTCGAGGCAAACGGCGTCGATCTCGCCGGCTACACACTCCCCCAACGGGTCGACGACCTCGAAGCGGCACGGAAAGCCCTCGGCTACCACCAGATCGACCTGTTGAGCGAGAGCGCGGGCACCCGCACCGCGATGATCTACTCCTGGCGCTACCCGACCGCCATCCACCGTTCGGTGATGATCGGCGTCAACCCACCCGGCAACTTCCTCTGGAACCCGAAGACGACGGACGAGCAGATCGGCCGCTACGCCCGCCTCTGTGCGCAAGACGCGACGTGCCACAAGCGCACCGGCGATCTCGCCGCGTCGCTGAAGCGGACCGTCGCGCACATGCCGAACAGCTGGTTGTTCTTTCCGATCAAGAAGGGCAACGCGCGGATCGCCAGCTTCTTCGGACTCCAGGAGACGACGGCGAATGCCTCGCCGCTCGACGGACCGATGACCCTGGACGCCTGGCTCTCGGCCGCCCACGGTGACTCGAGCGGGCTCTGGTTCGAATCGCTCCTCGCCCAGATCGCTTTCCCGACGGCGTTTGTCTGGGGCGACCTCGCAGCTGTCGCAATGGCTGACAACCAAGCTGGCGAGCGTTACTTCTCGTCAAGCGAACCCGACCGCGGCTCGATTATCGGCAACCCCGGAACGGAGTTCCTCTTCGGCGGCGGAGGCCTCCTGCACGCATGGCCGGCCAACCCGACCGACAACAAGTACACCCATGTCCAGACATCGAAGGTGCAGACGCTCCTGATCGGCGGCAGTCTCGACTTCGCCACCCCGCCCCAGGTTGCGACCAAGGAGCTCCTCCCCTACCTGCCCAACGGCCACCAGGTCATCCTCGCCGGCCTCGGCCACACAACCTCCATCTGGACCGAGCAGACCAAGGCGAGCACGCACCTGATGAACACCTTCTTCGACACAGGCAAGGTCGACGCCTCGCTGTACAAACCTCAAGCCGGGTTAACTTCACGCCCGGCTCCACACAGACCGCACCCGCCAAAGCCATCGCCGGCGCGATGATGGGCTTCGGACTCCTCACGATCCTGTCACTGCTACTGATGTGGCGCCGGGCGCACAAGCGCGGCGGCTTCGGGCGCAAGGCGAGCGCGATGCTGCGCTCCGTCTACCTGCTGGTGCTCGGCCTCGGCGGATGGTTCATCGGCCTGATCATCGTGCTGGTGGCTTTGCCGACAGTCCCCCTCAACAGCGAACTCATGGCTGTTCTCTCCATCGGCACGCCGATCGGCCTCGGCACCTACTGGGCCTGGGTCAACCACGACCGGCCGGCCAGGGCCACGAGGATCGGCATCTGCGTCGCGCTGACGGGCGCCCTCGTCGGCGCGCTGCTGGGGCTCAACGCAACAGCCGGGATCATGGCGGTCATCACCACGATCGTCGGAGCAGCTGCCGGTGCGAACCTCGGCCTTATCGCCCTCGACGTCGCACAAATCGGCGAGCGGCCGGAGACCGTTCCGCCCATCGCCCCCGAGACCGTTCCGCCCATCGCCATTACAGCGGTCGAACACTGACCCCCGGAATCCGTTCGCGCAGAGCATGTGGCGGTGTGCTGGTCGCCGCCACATGCTCCGCTGACGCACGTGCGCGCTCGGTGGTCTGAACGACGTCATCAAGTTACGGTGGATCCGGCGTGACCCACGCTGCCGACCCGCGTGCTGACGCCTACATCGATGCCCTGCCCGATTGGCAGCAAGCCATCTGCCGCGAGGTTCGCGATCTCGTCCACGCGGCCGACCACGAGGTTGCCGAAACGATCAAACGCACCAACCGTCCGTACTTCGTACTGCAGGGCAACATCTGCGCGCTGTTGGCGGCGAAGGACCACGTCAACGTGTTTCTCTACGACGGCGCCATCGGCGGGAATCATCACCGGCGGCCACGAGAACAAGAGCGCGCGCACGTTGTCCATCCGCCAGGACGAACACATCGGAGGACGAATGCTTCCAGGCCGCCGCCGCCCGTTGGCACGCGCGCTTCGTCCTGGAAGCGGACCTCCCCTTGCGCGAGGCTGAGGGCGTGATGACGCTCCTGTGTCGCCTGCGCGGCGCTGACCGCCACATCGTCCGCCGCCGGCTCCTCCTGTCCGTCGAGCGAGCAGGACTGACGACCCGTGAAATCGACTCGGCGGTAGGCGCCGAGCGCGTGACGCGCCCAGGTGACGCCACAGCAGCCCGGCAGTCATTGTCGTGCGCGCGCACTCGGCCGCATCGCTCGCTGCGGGTCTCGCGTCGTCCGAATAGACGCCCTCGTTCGGAAGCCTAGGCACCGCGGCAGCTCAGTCGGCACTGAGCCTGTCTGCGGGCTGGCGGCAGCGCCGCGCGCCGAGTTGCTCGATGGCGATCGCGTGCACCGCGGCCCTCGCACAGATCAGAGGCGCGCTTCCCGAGGACGAAGGGGCAGAACTGAGCGTCCCGGTGCGGTTCTGGTGGTGGCAGCCGAATGTTGCGCAGGAGATGGCGCGCATGATGCCGGCCCCTCGATGGGAAGACCTCACGGCCAACTACTCCCAACGCACCCTTGAGTCGCTTGAACCGCTGATGTCCTGGAGAGCCGTCCCGCCGCGCGGCGGCCGACTCCTGCTCTGGCACGGTGCGCCGGGCACCGGGAAGCGGACGACGGTCCGATCGCTCGCGAGGCAGTGGCGATATGCCAGACGTCGCCGAGGCCGTCGACAGCCCCAGGCGGCTCACCGACGACGAGCAGCACGCCCGCCGAGTGCTTGACGTGGTCCCGCGGGTGCCCACCCCGGTGTGGGGCCGTGATGAGCTTGACACGGGTGAGATGTGGAACTCGAACTCCGTGATTGCGTGGGTGATCGCGCGCAGCGGGATTGACGCCAAGTCGATCCAACCGCCGCAAGGAGGCGCCCGCCGGGCTGGCGGGCCGGCGTGGTCGTCGCGAACAGAGCGGACGCTGACGAAACGGCCGCCGCGAGCCCGTACCAGCAGCCAACCCTCGACCGCTGACCCCACCGCGCTTGCCAGCCTTCCGGGAACCGACCGCCTGGTGCACCTGCATTGGCTGCCCCGCGGGCACCTCCAGACGCTGCGAAGCCACCCGGCTTGCGCGGCAGGCAGGTCGCTGGCAGGGGTGCCTGGCTGCCCCGGAGTCCGTCGGCACGTACGTGGCGTCATCAACTAATCGAGTCTCTGCGCCCGCGTCTAAGCTCCCTATTGACCGGCTCTAACAGAAGCCGCACAAGAGTCTCGAGTTCGGATTGATGGTTCAACCTTTGTCCTCTCGGGCGCATTGAGATTCTGGACGGCGTTGCGACGACGTTCTGCCGTGCTCGTGGGCGAGGAGCAGATCAGCGATCAACGGCTCTGCTGATCGCGGGGTGCTTCCCGCCACGCCGCGGAGGAGCGGTCTGGCGGCCGGCCCGGGGAGTGCTGCTGCTCGTCCGCTGCGTGCCGGCAGGCAGTCAAGTCGTGTTTTGTAGTGTAGCTGTTGATCGTCGTTGGGGGGTCGCCTGTTTAGGCGGCGTTGAGTTCGATCACCTCTTTTTGAGTTGTTGTTCGAGCGAGGGCTCTCAAACTGCCCGGCGTCTGAGAGGACGAGCTGGATGGAGTGGTCGGAGAGGTATTTGCGTTGGACCAGCCACTCGTCGTTCTGCTCGATCAGGAGCATGCCGGCGAGTCGGATCAGCGCGGCGTCGTTGGGGTAGATGCCGATCACGTCCGAGCGTCGGCCGATCTCGCGGTTGACGCGCTCGAGCGGATTCGTGCTTCTGAGCTTTGGCCAGTGTTCTTTCGGGAACGCATAGAAGCCGAGCAGCTCATCCTCGGCGTCCTCAGGAGTCGGGCGACTTTCGGTGCTGGTTCGTTGAGCCGGTCGACGACCTCGACCAGCCGCTCGCGTGCTTCCTCGCCTGAGTCGGCACGGAAGATCTGGCGGATCGCGGCGGCGATCATCGGCTGTTGCGAGCGCCCGCAATGACCGAGCATGTCCCTGAGGAAGTGCACGGTGCAGCGTTGCCAGCGGCAGCCCAACACGCGGGCGATAGCGTTGACCAGCCCCTGGTGCGCGTCAGAGACGCACAACCGAACGTCGCCCAGTCCTCGGGCTTTCAGGGCGAACAGGAACTCGGTCCAGAACGCCTCGGTCTCAGCCTCGCCGACGTCGAGACCCAGCACCTCGCGGACACCTGACTCGTGCACGGCGTAGGCGATCACCAGCGCCTTCTGGCGGACACCGCCGCGCTCCCGCACACGCTCGACCTTCGCGTCCAACCACAGGTATGGATAGGCGCCGTCAAGCGGCCGGTTGCGGAACGCGTCGACCTGCTCATCCAGCCCACGGCACATCCGCGAGACCTGATCCTTGCGAGAGCCCCCGAGTCCCATCTGCTCCACCAGCCGATCCACCTTCCGGGTGCTTACGCCGTTGACATACGCCTCCTGGACGACCGCCACCAGCGCCTGCTCCGCACGCCGGCGCGGCTCCAGAAACGACGGCATGTAGCTCCCGGTCCGCAGCTTCGGGATCGCGAGCTCGATCTCACCAACCCGCGTGTCCCACCACCGATCCCGATACCCGTTGCGCTGCGCATTGCGCCGGCCAGGAGCACGCTCGCCAAGCTCAGCCCCAGCGACCTGCACGACCTCGGCCTCCATGATCTCCCGCACCATCAACGCCACGCTCTCGCGCAACACATCCGCATGCTCAGACGCGAGCACGCCCTCAACCGCTTCACGTGCAGTCAGACTCTGACCTTCGGCCATCGTGGTGTCTCCCTCCGTCGAACTTTGATAGGTCCGACGATCATGAGCGCCACGGTGGCCCGAACCACTCAAGCCCGCGCCGCTCCTACACCACAAATACCGACTTCACCCGGCAGGCCGGCAGCAGTTCGCGGGATCGCAGCCGCCGGGGCGGTGGCGGCAGCGAGTACTGCGGAGACGTGCTAGGAGTCGTGCTGGCCACCGAGCTCCGCCGCCCGGGGGCCGATCTTTGTGTCCGGCTTACTGAAGGAACGCCGGGACCTCGGGCTCAGAGAAGTTCTGCCAGCCCGATGCATCCCGTCGAAGAGCACGCAGACGTGGCGGTTCTCGGCGCTCTATGTCGACCGCGAACCGCCACGCGAGCTGCCGGGCGCGCCGGCGGGTCTACGACCAGAACTCGTCCCAGGCGTAGAGGTCCTCGAAGTGCTCTCGACCGTCAGTCACCTTGCCGTCCTTGAGCTCGAAGACGATGCAGTTGGCAACATCGAGATGCTTGCCGTTTCGGTCTGCGGTGCTGCGCTGGATGCCGACCACGCGGTTATCACCATCTGCAGCCATGTGCTGCAACTCGGCCCGGAAGGTCCCTCCAGTCTCCTGCGCCAGCTGGCCGAAGTACGCCAAGGTCGCGCCGCGGCCCTGGTAGTCGCCGGCCATTGGGCTCCGGCCCGGCAAGTGCCACACAGTCTCATCCATGAGCTCGGTGAGCGTGTTCATGTCACCCGTGTTGAACGCCCCGTAAGCGCGCTGCATGATCGCTACGTTTTGCTGTGGTTCCATGGTTCTCCTCCTACTAGCTGTTTGTCGGGGGGTTGGTTCCTTGCAGAACCTCTCTTGCCCGAGTGGGTATCCGGGGCCTCGGGTAGATCCTCGCGCGCAACCAGCGCAGTGGTTGCTGCAGCACGAGACTCATCTGCGGTGCCATGGCCGACCGCCTCTCTGCCCCTCTGACCGAAGCCGTCGCTCGAAAAGCGAGAAGAGCTAAGGCTCACCGAGCGATTACCACCCTACCACATTTCCGACTAGCCCACTCGGATTTCGTGGCTGGAATTCGACTTCCTCGAGGTTTCGGACGCGCGTCCCGAAGCAGCCGAACTTCGGGGGCTGAGCTGCATGTCGAACACGTTTCCAGAGGTTCAAGCTCCCGGCGGCCTTGTCCGACAAGGGCGTATGCGAGAGGCCCGGCCCTTCGGCGAGGAGCGAGAGATCTGCTGCACGATGACGAGCGTCCTCGTGCGGCTCGTCCGAAGCCTCGGCGGTGAGGCGGCCGTCCGCGCGACTCTTGCCCAGTCCGGGACTGCCCACGACCCCGCCTTTCTCGAGAACACCGACAACTGGGTCTCGCTCGCCGAGGCGGTCGCGCTACTTGAGGCTGGGATCAAGGTCACCGGCGACCCCGAGTTCGCCCGACGCGTCGGTGCCGACGCCGTGCGCCAGCACTCCGGAACGCAGGTGGCCACGCTGCTGCGCTCCCTGGGCTCGCCTGAGGCCGTGCTCGATGGGATCACGACCGCGGCGGCCAAGTTCAGCACCGTCTCGGAGCTGGAGGCGGTGGAGGCGGTTCCCGGACGCGCCGTCGTGCGAGCCGTCGCGCGCGCGGGCTACACCCGCGGCAAGGCGCTCTGCGACTGGACCACCGGACTGCTGTCGACGCCGACGATGCTGTTCGGGCTCCCGCCGGGGCGGGTGGAGGAGGTCGAGTGTCAGGTCCGGGGCGGCTGCGAGTGCCGCTACGTCGTCACCTGGGATGAGGAATCCGCCGCGGAGGCAAGCGATCCCGCGAACCGGGTTACCGCCCTCGAGGCACAGGTCGTCGCGCTCGCTGATCGTCTCGAGAACGTGTACGCGACGGCGAGCGATCTCGTCTCGACCGATGACCTCGACTCGGTTCTAGCCCGGATCGTCGAACGCGCCGCCAACGCCGTCCGCGCTCCGGGGTTCGTGCTCGTGGTCCGTGCCGGCGCTGACCAGGATTTGCGCGTCTTCAGCGAAGGACTCTCGCCCGAGGAGGCCCTCCGGATCGCCGAGACGGCCGACGCCGGCGATGAGGACAGCTGCCCGATGCTGCCGGTGACGGTCGCATCAAGCCGCCGCGACTACGGACGTCTCGTCGCTGTCCATCCCGCCGGAATGCGCTTCTTCCCCCAGGAGAAGCAGCTGCTCAAGCTCTACGCTAAACACGCCGCAGCCGTGCTCGACACGGCGATCGCCCTCGACGAGGCGTCGCGCCGCCACCGCGACGTGAGCGCGCTGCTGTCGCTCTCCCAGCAGCTGGCCCAGGCGGGGACAACGGATGAGATCGCCGCCCGGCTCAGCGAGGCTGTGACGGGCGTCGTCGACTGCGACCGCGCCAGCGTATGGATCTGGGACGAGGAGCACGGCTGCCTGAGGCGCGAGGGCGAGCACGGCAGAGCGTTCGATCAGGCGCGCGCCACGCTCGCCCGAGGCTCGACCCCGCACCTCGACCGGATGCTGAGCGACCCTCAACCGATGTTCTTCGGCCCGGAGGACGACGACCCGCTGCTCGAGGCGATCATGACCGACGCTCGTCTTTGTCAGCCTCGCGGTGGTTCCGATCCTGGCGCGCGAGATCTTCCTCGGCCTGCTCACCGTCGGGGTTCGCGAGCGCGCCCGAGCGGCTACGGGGCTCGACCGAGCTGCTCGAGAGGCTGAGCGGAGTGGCCGCGCTCGCAGCTACCGCGCTCCAGAACGGCCGCCTGATCGACAAGCTCGAGCGCCAGGCGATCCAGGACGGGCTAACCGGCCTGCTGAACCGCCGCGGCTTCGGTCGCTCGATCGAG
Source organism: uncultured Solirubrobacterales bacterium (assembly GCA_963803475.1). Taxonomy (GTDB): domain Bacteria; phylum Actinomycetota; class Thermoleophilia; order Solirubrobacterales; family Solirubrobacteraceae; genus Palsa-465. The sequence goes on along the minus strand of CAWDMR010000006.1, from coordinate 68,878 downwards.
GAGGTGCTCTCCGGCATCGGCGAGCGCGAAGGCCACGCCGGGCTGCTGTTCATCGACCTCGACGCCTTCAAGATCCTCAACGACTGCCACGGCCACCAGTTCGGCGACGCCCTACTCTGCCAGGTGGCGGAGCGGCTGAACGCCCGCCCTCCGCGAGGAGGACATGGTCGCCCGCCTCGGCGGCGACGAGTTCGCCGTCGTCCTCCGGCACGTATCGTCCCCGGACGACCTGCACGCCGCCGCCAGCCGCGCCCAGTCCGCCTTCGCGGCGCCGTTCGTGATCGAAGAGCTCAGCGTCAGCGTCACGGCGAGCGTCGGGGTGGCCATGGCGCCCGACGACGGCACGACGATCGACGTCCTGGTTCGCCACGCCGACCAGGCTATGTACCGCGAGAAGACGCTGGCGCGGGCGGCGGCATAGCGGACCCACACGCGATCGCAGCCCCTCCGTCAGGAGGCCCCTGCTCTTGATCGTACGCGAGCATCTGCACCGAACAGACGAGAGCCGTGCAACGCGCGCGGCGAGCAGGTCGCTGGCAGAGTCAGCCGGGTGCGGTGTATTCCGCCTGCAGGTACTGGGCGTCATCAACACTAATCGAGTCTCAGCCAACGTCGTCTCAGCTCCCTACTGACCGGCTCTAACAGAAGCCGCACAATAATCTCAAGCCTGGATTGATGGTTCAGCCTTTGTCTACTCGGGCGCACTGGACTAGACGAGGCCTTTTGACGCCAGACGGTTCACGGCTTCGGTCCGGCGGGGAGCGTCCAGCAATCCGCCGCTGCCTCCAGTGTGTCTGGGCGACAGGCGCGCCAACGGCTCGGCCGTCGCGCCCGGTGCGCGCGGCCCGAGTCGTCAAGCTCGGACCCGCGTGCGGCGCCGATCGACCTAGGTGCCGCCGACTTGATGGATCCTTGCTTATCGCCTGCACGAGGGGGTAGCTCCACCTCAATAAATGGCTGCAAATAGCTCAGGTTTCGGGTCCATCGTGTTTGCGGTCTCGCAGTCCATTGACGGGGCGGCGGGTCTGCCGGCGAAAGTGAAGGTCCCAGCCGCCGTCGCGGGGGGCACTGCGATTGGGCTGGCTGTGGGCACCGTCGGAGGAATGCGGCTGGCGCCTCGCCGCAAGTTGCTCGGAGTCCGGCTTCGACGACGCCGCTCACTCGGCGATCGCGCTGCCGCCGCGGCGGCCGGCGCAATCGGGACCGGGGCTACGGCAGGACGGGTTTTGACGCGGCTCTCGGCGATCGAATCCGAGCTTCACGAACTACGCGAATCCGCGCGAACCACCCAGCGCAAGTCTCCGATCGAGGTTGTGCTGGGCGGACTCACGCGCCGACCCGGCGAGCCGCGATGAGCCGTGGCCTGACCAAGCGAGGAGAAAACATGGCTGAACGCTCAACAACTTCCAGGAGGCCGAGCAACCGAGGAGCTGCCGCGGGCCAGCGGCGTCGTAACGGCGCCAGCGCTCAGCGATCGACTTCGAGTGGCTCGTCCCGAAGCCGCAACGGCACCACGGCGGCTCCGGCGTCGCGAGCGAACGCGTCGTCCAAGCACGCGGCGAGCACCCGCCCAAAGCAGGCGAACGCGAGAAAGACCGCGGCGAGGTCGTCCAAGCGCTCGAGCCCGGCCGCCGCGCGCCAGGGCTCGAACAGCCGCTCCGCGAACACCGGCAATCGAACGGCCGGACGCCCGGCGGCGCAGAAAGCGCGGCCTCGCAACAGCTCGCGCGGATCTGACGCCTCGGCTCGCGCCCGCTCCAAGTTCGCAGGCGGCGTGGGTAGACAACTCCAGGCAGCGTCGGGGTCGGTCGGGAACATGATGTCGAGGTTCGCTCACCAAGCAGGCAAGCCGGCGCTCGCGGGCGGCGCCGCGGCAGCTGGTATCGCAGGGGTCGTGGCGGCTGGCAAAGCGTTCAGGCCGAAGCGGCATAAGTTTCTCGGGGTGTCCGTGTCGCGGCCAAAGCTGGGATTGCGAGCGCCAAGCGTCCACTTCGACCTTGGATCGCTTTCAAAGCAGGCGTCCCAGGTCAGGTTCGACTCGGTCGCCGATGGCGTGGCAAGAACCGGTCAGCAGGTCGGTCGCACCGGCGAGCGCCTGGACAAGATCGCGACCGAGATTCAGAAGGCCGGGGAGACCACCGAGCGCGTCGGCAAGCTTCTGTCAAAGTGACGGGAACTCCGGATCGGCGAGTCGTGCGGCTGCCCACCAGCGGACGGTGAAGTTCCGGTAGGTGACGCCGGGCTCGAGCCGGTCGGGCAGATTCTGGCGCTCCGAGCCTGACTCGGCGGTCGTCGGCCAGTCGGCATGTATGACCACCTGCACCTCGGGTTTGCATTCGAACTCCAGCTCGTCGGCGCGCACAGTGGCAGCGATTTCGAGATCGGGCTCTTGGTCCGTCACGCTTCCAGCGCCTGTCGGACGTCCTTGGCCGTGATCCGGCCCTCGTTGCCGGTGCCCTCGAGCTGCCCTAGGTCGACGCCAAGCTCGTCGGCGATGCGGACGGCCGCATCGGTCGCTCGGTACCTCTCGGCGCGCCGCTGCTCGCGGCGCTCGCCCAGCTCGCGAACCTTCCGTGTCGCGGCGCGTCCGAGATCCCGCGCCTCGTCGGAGGCAGCGTAGCGAATTCGCCGGCGACCACCTTCGCGACCTGCTTGGCCACGGCTCCTGGGCCGGCGGCCGTCGAAGGTCCGCCGTTGGGCTGTGCCTTCGCCTGCTCGCTCTGCGCGCCCTGGCCGGCCTGCCCGAGCGTCTGTCCCACGCCTTCCACGGTCTGACCGAGCTTGCCCGCGACCTGGCCAGCGCTTTGGCCGAGGTCGCCGGCGGCTTGGCCGGCACCCTGACCAACATCGCCCACGGCTTGGCCAGCACCCTGGCCAACATCGCCCACCGCCTGGCCGGCGCCCTGGCCCACGTCCTTCAGCGCCCCTTGCGCACCCTTCCCCACCTCCTTCGCGGCATCGCCGGTCTTGTCGACCGCTTGACCGGCCCCTTGCCGACCTGGGACACGGTCTGGCTAAGTCCCTTCACGAGCTCCGGGTTCCGGTCGAGGCTCGTCATCAGGCGATCGACGATCGCAGTGACGTGTTCGAGTCGGGCCTTGAGCACGACCTCCGCTTCGACGCCCTTGATGTCCAGCTTGACCCGGCTGAGGTGGACGTCGATGCCGACGTTCAGCTTGACCAGGTTCAGCACCCTCGCCTTAAGCGCGACGTGTGCGTCGAGGTCGTCAAGTTCGAAGTGGATCGAGTCGACGCGTAGCTCGGGCACGTCCAGGAGGACGTCCGGCGGCCCGGCCGGATCCTGCTCCTCTCGCCCCTCATAACGCCGGTACTCGCGGTCGGAGTCGTTGATTTCACGCCGCGCCTGCCTTGCCGGGTTGTTTCCGGTGGTGGAGTCTTGATCCGCTCGGCTGACCGGCGCGGGCGCCCGAACGCTGCGATTTCGCCGTCTTTTGCGCCATCACCGACTCCTATCCACTCGTCTGGGACGAACCGCCGCCCTGAGCAAGGTCCTCCACACCGCGCTCCGCGCCCTGGCCAAGCCCCGCGACTCCCTGCCGGGCGCCCTGCCCGACTCCCTCCACCCCCTGCTCAGCGCCCTGCCCGAGCCCCTCTACGCCCTTGCCAGCGCCCTGCCCGAGATCCTGAACCGCGCTTTCCGCACCCTTTCCGGCGCTCTTGACGGTGTCCCCGGCGTCGGTCAGCAGATCGTGCGCGCCACCGCCGATGTCCCCCAACGCCTCGCCGACGCTCTGGAGTAGCTCCGGGTTACGGTCGAGCGTGGTGAGAACCCGCTCGAGGATCCTGCTGACGTTGTGCAGGCGAACCTCCATCAGCGCCTGTGTCTCGACGCCCTGGATATCGAGCTCGACCTTTCCCAGGCGCACGCCCACCCCGGCGTTGATCTGTACGAAGTGGCCCGCCTCAGCGAGCACGGCAAGGTGGGCGCGGAAGTCGTCGAGCTCGAACTTGATCTCGTCGACCTTGACCACCGGCGCATCGACGTAGACGTCGACCGCCTCGTCGATGTCGTCCGGATTAATCACCGAATAGTCGGGTAGGTCCTTGCTCGAGCCCGGTGCCACGCGCCGACCGCTGCTGCCGCCGGATCTGTTGGCACCGGATCGCGAGTTGCGGGTCGACCGTGCCGATCCGCGTTGTGTGGAGGCCATCGCCTAAGGTCCTTTCCTCGCCGCCGATGCGTTGCCCTGGCGTGACAATTCGCTCGTCATCTTCCTTCCCTGCACGGGAGACTCCCCGCAGAACACTGCCGACAAACGAGCGCGTCGCGCCTCCTACCATCCCATCCGGGTGATGCGTCGCGACCCGGCGCTCCTAGTGTCTCGAGTTAGGCCCTGCCCTTCAGGCCTGCCTGGCGCGAGAGGCCGGGCGCAACCGACGAAAGGACACTCATGGGGTTCCTGCACCGAGACGACGCGCCCGGCGGGACGCGCTACCAGATGCGAGAGAAGCTGCTCGCGATTGGCGACGACTTCTGGATCGAGACCGAGGACGGCCAGCGGGCGTTCAAGGTCAACGGCAAAGCGCTCCGAATCCGGGAGACGTTCATTCTCGAGGACCCTTCGGGACAGGAGCTGTACAAGATCCAGAAGAAGGCGTTGCGCATCCGCGACACGATGAAGGTGGAGCGAGACGACGATACGGCCGCGACCGTTAAGAAGGCGCTCATCACCCCGTTTCGCGACCGGTTCGAGATCGAGCTCGGTGACGGCAGCGAGCTGAGCGCCAAGGGCAACATCGTCGACCACGAGTTCGAGATCGAGCGCGACGGCGAGACGGTCGCGACGATCTCCAAACGCTGGTTCCGGGTCCGCGAGACCTACGGAATCGAGGTCGCGGCCGGCCAGGACGACGCCCTGATCCTGGCGACGACGGTGTGCATCGACGAGATGGCAGCCGGCTAGCGACGAGCCCACCAGCAGACGAATTTCGCTGAGCGGTGATCCGATTTGGGCTGAGCCGCGTAACTGGGGTTGAGGCCGGGTGCCCTGTCTTGGAGACCGCGTCCAATCGGCGTGATCGGGCGAGATAGCCGGCGGGTCGCTCGGCGGAAAACCGAACAGGAGGAGCACCATGGGTGACCTCACCAGGCGTGGCTTCGTCAAGACCTCTGCCGGTGCTGCCGTCGGCCTCACAGCGGCCGAGGCGCTCGAGATCGCCGAGGCCGACGCCAAACAGCGCGGTGTCGCTTCACACCCAATCGTCGCGTGGATCGGGGATCCCGGTAGCGGCCGGATCACCGTCATGCACGGCAAGCACGAGGTGACGATCCGCGATCGAAAGCTCGTCGAGCGGATCGTTCGCGCCGCGAAGTGAGAGTGGCCGGCCCAGGCCGTCGGCCCCAACCAACCCCAATGGAGGCTTGAATCATGTCGTCTCATCGAGAGGCACCGGCGACCAGCAAGGACCCGGTCGCTGATAACACCGACACGTATGCGTTCGTCTCGCCCGACCGGCCGGACACGGTCACGCTGATCGCCAATTACCTGCCATTCGAAGCGCCGTTCGGCGGCCCGAACTTCTTCGAGTTCGCCGATGACGTGGTCTACTACATCTACATCGACAACGATGGCGATGGGGTGGCCGACATCACCTACGAGTTCAACTTCGAGACGGTGGTCGCCAACCCGAACACGTTCCTCTACAACACCGGCCCGATCGACTCGATCTCGAGCTCGAACTGGAACCGCAAGCAGTTCTACTCGGTGACGAGATCCACGCGCTGGGAGTCAGAGGTGGTGGCTAGCAACCTGGCCTGCCCGCCGTGCAACATCGGCCCGGCGTCCACGCCCAACTACGCCGCCCTCGCCGCGGAGGCGGTGCACTCGCTACAGGGCGGCAGGATGGTGTTCGCCGGACAGCGCCTGGAGGGCTTCTACATCGATCTGGGCGCGGTCTTCGACCTCGGCGACCTGCGGCCGTTCGAGAAGCTCCACATCGGCGGGATGGCGAAGTCGCTGGGGGTGAACTCGACCAACGAATTCGGCGTGCACTCGATCGCGCTGCAGGTGCCCAAGCACGATTTGACGCGCTCCCGTCGCCGCCATGACTGGCGTCACAGCCATTCGGTGATCGGCATGTGGGCCGCTGCCAGCCGCTCGCGGGCCTCGATCCGTGAGCCGGGTGGCGTCACCGGCGGTTTCGGGCCGCCGGTGCAGGTGTCGCGACTCGGGAATCCGCTGTTCAACGAGGTGATCGTCCCGATGGGAGAGAAGGACCTGTGGAACTCGCTGACACCCGCGGCCGACAAGCGGTTCCTGTCCTACGTGCAGCATCCGGAGCTGGCGGGCCTGCTCCCGACGCTGTACCCCGGCGTGTTCCCCAACCTCGCCAAGCTGACGGCACCGCGCGCCGATCTGGTGGCCATTCTGCTGACCGGACTTCCGGCGGGCCCCGTTACGGGATTCCAGAACTACACGGGCAGCACGTATGCCGATGAGCTTCGGCTCAATCTGGCGATTCCGCCGACGAGCAACCCGAACCCGCTCGGCGTGATCGGCGGTGATCTGGCCGGCTTCCCGAACGGACGACGCGTGTTTGACGACGTCACCTCCGTCGAGCTGCGGGCGATCGCCGGCGCAACCTACCCGCTGGTGGACCCCAGCTACAAGCCGGACAAGGCAGCGTCGCTACTGACCGACGGGCTGACGTCGGCCAACACCAGCTACCTGTCCGAGTTCCCGTACCTGGGCACCCCCCAGAGCGGCTATAACACCGCGCCCCTGTCGGCGGTGTCGTGATGAGCACGCACAATGGCACAACGGCGGCCCGCGAGCGGACCAGCTGGCAGCAGAGCGCGACGGTCGCGCTCGACATCGGGGCGGGGCGGGGAGCCCTGGTCATCTACCCCGATGACAACTATCGCGGCCTCGAGATCGAGATCAGCCCTGGTGACGAGCACGGCAAACGTGTCCACACGGGCGTGCACGAGCGCCGCACCCAGAACGGACCCGTGCTGACCGCGATCTTCGGCAGCCTGCCGGCCGGTGACTATGTCGTCTGGGCGGACGCGGAAACGGTCGGCCCCAGGGTGACCGTCCCCGAGGGAGGGGTGGCAGAGCTGCGACTGAGCTGATTTCGAGTACGGATCGCAAGCCTGGATAGCGCGACGCCCTCACTTAGTCTGGGCGTCGCGCTCGATCTGCTGGCGCTAGACGGGCCGGCCGGGGCGACACCCTCCGATTCGGGTGACGCAGGCTCCGAGATTGTGGAAGCATCGTGGCGGTGAATGCGAGGACCGGCGACGGGTACGTCAGCGCCGATGAGTTCGCCCGACTGTTCCGATCCCTGAGCCGCTGGGGACGGTGGGGCGATGACGACGAACGCGGGGCGCTCAATCTGCTCACCCCCGCACGCGTGGCCGCGGCGGTCAGACTCGCGCGGGATGGCATTACCGTCACGCTGAGCCTACCGCTCAATACGCAGGCCGCACCGCACTGCCCGACCCCCGCCGATCACCATATGACGGCGCTCGCGGGCGACGACATCGAGCCGGGCGAGGTGGATTTCATCAAGGACTATGTCGGTCTCGACTATCACAACGATGGTCACACGCACATCGACGCGCTGTGCCATGTCGCGTACGAAGGCTCGCTGTATAACGGCCGTTCATCGGCCGACGTGGGCGAGGACGGCGCTGAGGTCAACTCGATCCAGGTCCTGAAGGACGGTCTGGTCGGACGCGGTGTCCTACTGGACATCCCGCGCACGCGGGGCGTGCCCTGGCTCGATCCGGGTCAGCATGTCTTCCGGGAGGACCTCGAGGCTGCCGAGCGCGCGCAGGACGTGACCGCAGGGCCCGGCGACATCCTCCTGGTTCGTACCGGCCACGTGCGGCGACTGGCCGAGATGGGAACGTGGGACACCCCCGTGCTGAAAGCCGGCTTGCATCCAACCGCGATGGAATTCCTAGCCGAACGAGATGTCGCAGTCCTAGGCTCGGACGGAAACAACGACACCGCGCCGAGCAGCACCGAGGGCGTCGACTTCCCCATCCACGTTCTGGCGATCACCGCGATGGGCATCCACCTGCTGGACTACCTCCAGCTCAACGACCTCCACCATACCTGCGAGCGGATGGGACGGTGGGAGTTCCTGTTCATGGCCGCACCGTTGCGGATTGCCGGTGGAACCGGCTCACCGCTGAACCCGATCGCGGTCTTCTGAGGCGACCGGCGTGTCAGTTCACCGCGGCCGCCGGCCGCGGGCGCGAGCGATCGCGGCGGCGTACCACTAGCGGCACGCCGTCGCGTGGGCCGATCGTGGGCATCTGGCGGGTGTGCAGCACATAGCCCGGCTCGAGCTCGAAGCTGAAGCGGCGCAGAAGTGCGGTAGCGATCGCCTTCACCTCGAGCTGGCCGAAGCGCATGCCGATGCAGATCCGCGACCCACCTCCGAATGGGACGTATGCCCCCTTGGGCAGCCCCGCCTTGGCCTCGGGGGCGAATCGCTCCGGACGGAACTGCGCGGGCTCGGCGAACACGTGGCCGAGATGATGCGAAGCCCAGGAGCTGTAGTTGACGTACACGCCCCCGGGAACCGTCTGGCCGGCGAACTCGTACGGCTCGATCGACTTGCGAGCCCCGATCCAGGCCGGGGGGTACATCCGCAGCGTTTCGTCCTGCACCATCTCCAGCAGCTGGAGGCGTCCGTCCATCAGCGCCTGCGCATCGGGAAGCTCGTCCCCCAGCACTCGCTCCTGTTCCTCGCGCAGCGCCGCCGCGATCTCGGGATGACGAGCGAGTTCATAGAACATGAACCCAATCGTCGAAGTGGTCGTGTCGTGCCCGGCGAACAGCAGTGTCATCACCTCGTCGCGAACCTGCTGGTCGGTCAGCTGATCGCCCTGTTCGTCGGTGGCCTCAACCAGGAGACTGAGCACGTCATTGCCACTCTGGCCGCCGTGCCGGCGCCGGGCGATCTCGGCGAAGATGACGTTGTCCAGCGCGCGGCGGGCCTGCTGCATCTGGGTGAATGGGGTGCCGGGTCCCCGCATCACCTGTAGCCAGTAGCTGCGAGCCCAGAAACCGAGCGCCCGCTCGAAGTTCCGAGCGACGTCCGTGCGCGTCAGCGCGACGTCGGGATCGAACCCGAACAGCGCCCGCATCGCGATCCGCAGCGCCAGTCGTCGCGTCCAGTGATAGATGTCAACCCGGGAAGCGTCGCGCCAGCCATCCAATGCACGTTCGATCTCGCCGTTCATCGTCGCCAGGGCGGCGGCGATCGCCTCGTGGTGAAACGCGGGCAGCATGATACGGCGGGAACGACGGTGGAACTCGCCGTCGATCGTCAACAGCCCGTCCCCGAGGAGTGCGGCCAGGTCCCCCATGTGCCCCTCGCGGTAGTTGAAGTTCCGCGCGTGCGACACGGTTACGTAGTGATTCGCCTCGGGTCCGATCATGAACACGCTGTTGCCGTGAAAGATGCGCAGCGTGAACACCGGTCCGAAGCGCTCGTAGGCGTCGAGCAGCACCGGCAGCGGATAGGAGGCGAACTGGCGCGTGCGCCGGAGGTTGAACCGGGTGTCGCCGGGCGGGAACGGCACCGTGATCCGCCGCTCCTCGAGCAGGTCGGCGGTCAGGCGCCGCAGCGGGTTGAACGACACCCGAGCAGGTCCGGCCAAAGCCATGCTGCAAGCCTAAACGTGAGCGCAACCGCCCGCCAGCTCGCGCCTAGCCAACAGGCGCGAGCGTGACGCGGTCCGCCTAGCTGGGCGGCGTGAGCGTGAGGTGATACGGGTTGCCGGGACCGGACATCAGCAACGACAGCGTCGGGCCGAGCACGCCGCAACCCGTGAGCGGCGGGATCGTGGTGGTCCCGTTGAACGTAAACCCGCCGGTCAGCGTGCCGGTGCTGTCCAGTGTCAGCGCCACGGGCGCGGCGGTGTGGCACGTACTCGGAATCGAGATCAGGCCGAGGCCCAGTCGCCGGATGTACACCGTCGAGGAGGCCGACGAGGTGACGGTGATGGTTCCGTCTGAGTTGATCTTGAACGTTCCCTGCGCCGGCTGAGCCTCGACGAACTGAAGCGTGGCCTGGGTCGGAATGCCGAGGACGCGGATCGTCGCGGTGAACGTGGGGATCGCCACGTGACCCGAGAGCTGGCCGGTGGTGAGGTCAGCCGAGCCGTTGAACGTCGAGCCGGCGGGCAACGTCACGTTCTGTCTGAGCTTGGCCAGGCCGAGGGTCCCTCCGACCGTGTAGTTCTGCAACGGTACGACAACGTCGGCGGATGCAGTTGCGGCACCTGCTGCCCCCACACAGAGCCCCAACACAGCCGCGCAAAGGATTGAGCGCAACCGGATCACATTGGCCTCCCGGGTCGGAACTTTCGGTCCTAAGAAGCCAGCCTACAGGAAACCGGAGCGAAGCGATGCGAAAGGAGCCAGTACAGCCAACTATCGCTATAAACCGCCAGTATGTCCGAAAGCCTGGGACCGGGCTCGACCTTTGCCGGATGCAGAATCGAGGCCGAAGCAGGCCGCGGTGGCATGGGCGTCGTGTTCCGCGCCACCCAGCTGGCGCTGCAGCGATCGGTCGCGCTGAAGGCGATCGCCCCGGGGCTGGCGGCGGACCGGGGCTTCCGGGAGCGCTTCCAGCGCGAGTCGCACCTGGCCGCGTCGATCGAGCACCCCAACGTCATCCCCATCTACGAGGCGGGCGAGCTGGACGGCACGCTGTACCTGATCATGCGCTGGGTACCGGGCACCGACCTGCGCACGCTGCTGGCCGACTCTGGACGAGTGTCCCCCGGGCGGGCGATCAAGCTGTTGCGGCCGGTCGCCTCGGCACTGGCCGCGGCCCACCGGCGCGGTCTCGTCCACCGCGACATCAAACCGGCAAACGTCCTGGTCGCACGCGGCGATGACGGAGACGATGACCACGTCTATCTGACCGACTTCGGGATCGCCCGGCGGACCGACGGAGATTCGCTCACACGCACGGGCGCGTTCATCGGCACGATCGACTACACCGCGCCGGAGCGGTTCGAGGGTGGCCGGGGAGACGCCGCCTCGGACATCTACTCGTTCGGTTGCGTGCTGTTCGAGGCGCTCACGGGGCACGTGCCCTACGACCGCCCCACCGCGGTGTCCAAGATCTACGCGCACGTGGCCGACCCGATCCCCTCGGCCCGAGAGACGGTGCCCGAGGTCCCCGAGGAGCTCGATGCGGTCATCGCCAAGGCGATGGCCAAACGCCCTCAGGATCGCTTTGCCTCCGCGGGTGACCTCACCGCGGAGTTGGAGCGGTCGCTGGAGGCGCTCGACACCGCCGAGCGGGCGGTGGCGACGCCGAAGCCCTCGCCCGACGTGCCCGAGACGCAGATGACCCCACCCGAGCGGATCCCGGCGCCAGCGCCCGAGCGCCTCGCACCGACGGCCGCGACCGAGCCGCCCGCGACGCAGATCGCCGCGCGCGTGGCCCCAGCTGCGCCCGAGCCTCCCGCCACGCTGATCGAGCCCGAGCGGACCGCCCCGGCCCAGCCCGCCGCACCCCCACCCGGCCGTCCGCCGACCACCTCGCCCGGGCGCTCTCCGTGGGTGTGGGTGGCGCCGATCCTCTTGCTGGCACTGGCCGGAGTCTTGATCGCAACCTTCTCGGACAACCGCGCCCAGCCCAGCCGCGCGTCGTCCTCGGCGATTAGCTCTTCCACGACAGCGATCAAGCTCCACGGCGGCGGCATGACGCTGGGGCGGACGTTCGCGCTGTCTAGTGCACCGGGGTCGGTGTCCCTCGGCACCCGAAACGTGTGGGTCTCGCTCCCCGACCGGGGCCAGCTCGTCCGCACCAACATGAGCTCCGGCACGCCAGCCGTGTTCCCCGCCCGCGGTCGTCCGACCGCCCTGGCCGCTGGGACGCGCGCGCTGTGGGTGGCGCAGGCGGCCGGCCGCTCGCTGGCCCAGTTCAATGGCGACAGCGGCGCTCAAGTCGGAATCACCGGGCTCCCGGGCGCGCCGGTCGCACTGGCGCTCGATGCCAGCGATAGCTCGGCCTGGGTGGCGGACTCCAGTGGCGCCATCAGCCATGTGACGATCGGTGGTGGGGTCGTGGGCGCACCTGGACACAGCATCCCGCGCCCCCACGAGTCTCGCCCGCGGCGAGGGCTGGCTCTGGGCCACGACCGGTACCGCCAAGGGGCTGGTGCGGATGAGCACCGGCAACGGCTCGAGCACGGCGTTCGCCGGCGGCGCCCATCCCGTCGCGGTGACGCTCGACCAGGGCGTGTGGATCGCCAACGCCAACGGCCACGTGATCCGGTTCGATCCGCGACCGGGACGCGAGCAGATCAACGCCGACGTCGCCGTCGCACCCGACCTGAACGCGATCGCCGCCACCGACCCGAGCCCGTTTGTATGGGCGATCAGCCAGAGCCGCAAGACCGTCTACCGGCTCAGCAACACCAGCACCCCAGCCGTGACGGGAAGCATCCAGTTCTCCACCCCGCCCGTCGCCCTCGCGGTCAATGCGGGCTCGGTGTGGATCGCGACTCAGAACCAGGTCGCGCAGATCCGGTTCTAACCCCCAACGATGAGGCAGCGCGAAACGGGCGCTTATTGACCCGCCACGCTGGAAACGTAGCTGGCCACAGCCGCGATCTGCGCGTCGCTGAGCTTGCCGGAGAACGAGGGCATGGCCCCGGCTCCGGATCGCACGACCCCGCTGACGGTCGCGGCGCTGGGCCGGAGCTGATCGAGGTCCGGCCCGATCGTGCCGGTGGCTCCGGCCGCCTTGAGCGTGTGACAGCCGGCGCAGCCGGCGCTGGCGAACACGGCGGCGCCTGAAACCTTGGCCTGCCCGGCTCCGGCCCCGGAGCCCGACGCCCCGGCCCCCTTGGCCCCGGACCCCGACCCAGCCGACCCACCCGTGCCGGACGTGATGCCGGCGGTGCTGGACTTCTGGGCGCCGATCAGGCTGGGGCCGACGAATAGCAGCACCACCACGAACGCGGTGGCGATCACGCTGAGGCCGGCCAGGCCGCGATCGAGCACGCCCAGCATCAGGGCGAGGGGAACCCGAACTGGTCGATGTACCAGAGCGCCGACAACAGCCAGATAAACACGAGCAGCACGAACACCAGGCCGCCGACCACGGGCAGCGCCCGAGCCGGGAGGTTGCGAGACCGGACGACCAGCACCTTGGAGGCGAACGCCCCGTAGAACAGACAGCCGAGGATCGAGTGCAGCAGCACGCGCGTGCTGGTGTGCTGCCAGCCGAGCTGGTACAGACAGTGATACGCCACCGGCAAGCTGATCAGGAATGCCAGCCGGCCCGAGATCCGGTGCACATTGCCGAGCCACCCGGGCGCGGTGGCCAGCGGCAGCCGGCCGTACATCCACAGCGCCGAGAACAGCTGGATCGCGGCGAAGGCGAGCGCGATCGTGGTCAGCCACACCTTCATCGTGATCGTGTTGGCGAACCCCAGCGTGATCACCAGATCCGACGCCGGCGTGTGAGCGTTGGCGTAGATGCCCAAAGTCAGGGCCACGGCGGCGCCGACCAGCCCGATGATCACCAGTCGCCTGAACGCCGGATCCGGCTGGGGGATTGCCCCCGGACCGCCCTGCGGGAGTGTTTGTGGTGGCTCTGATACGCCCATGTGATCTCCTGGCGCTGCGCGCCGATCCTAATCCGCCGCGACACCGAGTGCCAGTCGGATGTTGTCGGCCCGCCCGGCGCTGCGATTGGGCGAGTAGCCTGCCTAGCGCCAACGGCGAGGCCCCACCGCCACGCACCCGAGACCCGAATGGACGACTCGCAACCAGTGCCACCGGCAAACGCCACTGATCGTGGTGATCGTGCTGGCGTTCGGGTTGGGCGTGGCGGTCGACAGGCTGGCCGTGATCCGGGGCCGCCGCCGACGCCGCCGGACCCCGGACGTACCAAACAGTTAGCCCGCCGACCAGTCCAGCGAGTACACCCGCTCCACGCTTGACAACCCTTTCAGCTTCAGATCCATGGCTCGGTCGTACTGCCATCGCCCGAGGCGCCAGGTGTACTCCCGGCAGGCATGCGAAACAAGGATCTCGCCGCCCTGCGCCTGGCCGGTGATGCGGGCGGCCAGGACGACCGCCTTGCCCAGGAAATCCTCGTCGGCCTGGAAGATGTTCCCGGTGTGGAGTCCGACCCGGACCCGGAGGGCCTCGGGCGGCTCCTCGGCGTTGTAACGCGTGAGGATCCGCTGGAGCTCGACCGCGCAGTCCAGAGCAGCACTGGCACTCGCGAACACGATCATGAACCCGTCGCCCTGCGACTTGACGACATCGCCGCCGTGATCGTCGGCGCAGTCGCGCACCATCCGGTTGTGGGTGAACATCACCTCGATCCAGCGGTCCTCGCCTAGCCGCTCCATCATCTCGGTCGAGCCCTCGATGTCGGTGAAGGCGATCGTCAGCATGCCGTCGGGCGAGGTCTTCTCCCGATAATCGGGCAGGTTTGGGTCGACTTCCCCGACAATCGCGGCCAGCGATTGCGAGGTCTCGCGGCTAGATACGTGTAGGCCACCCACCGCCCTGATTGTCGCTCAGTCCGCGAGTTCGTCGATGACCTCGTACACGCCGGACACGGGCTCGTTCTCCACGAAGGCCGACAGCCGGTCCACGCGGGAGCGCTCCTCGGACTCGGATTCGCTCTGCCAGCGCCGGTAGTCCTCCTGGGTCATGTCGAACACGCCAAACGAGATGACCTCGTCCTCGTCGCGGATGTTGCGGGCGTGATAGGCGCGCTGAAAGCCCGGCGGTCGGACATCGCCCGGATCCCAAGCTTGGCGAAACTGCTCCCACGCCCCGGGCTTGAGCCGCCGGGCGGTAAACATCACGATCATGCGGTCACCTCCTAATGGGTGGGTGGACGAGGAGAACGTATCCGAACGGCGCTAGTCAACCCATAGTGCGGTCGGTAGTCCATCTACCTAGCGCGGCACCGCCAGCGGCGCGAGCGCGTATCGGAGCCAGACCGAGGCCAGGCTTTCCCACAGCGCGTAGGTGTGCCCTCCCGGGTACATGCGGAACAGGTGCCGGATGTGCGCGCGGGTCAAGGCCCGGTCGAAGGCCACGTTGTCGTTCCGGAAGCGGTCGTCCTGCCGGCCCACGTAGAAGCCGACGAACGTGGGCAGCTTCGTCACCGCGGCCTTGAGTCCCGCCCCGCGGGGCACGCGGGCCATCGCGTTGCGCCGGTGCGAGCCGAATTGGAGTTGGTGTAGACCGGTTGGGTCGGTGGCCTCGAAGTACCCGCCCCAGGACTCGATCGCGCGGAACGTCGCGACGTTGCGAAGTCCGATGTTAAAGGCGCCGAACCCGCCGGCCGACAGCCCGATCAGGGCGCGGCCGCCCCGCTCGGCGATAGTGCGAAACCGGGCGTCGATGCAGCGGGGCAAGTCGCCGGCGATCGCCAGCGGCCAATTCTCCTTCGGACCCCAGTCCAAATATTCGCGGTCGCTGTTGGGGGTTCGCGCGCCCTGCGGGGCGACCACGATCGCCCGGCGTGAGCCCCTGGCGACGGCCGCGGCGACAAACCCGTTGGCGGTGTAGGAGCTCGGGCCAGCCGGAAGCCCGTGGAGGAAGTAGATAACGGGGTACCGGGTGGAGCCGTGCCCGTATCCCGTCGGCAGATACACGAGCGCCGGGAGCCTGCCGCCGAGTGCCGGCGAGCGGCAGCTCACGGCAACCACGGCGTGCGAGCGCAGACGGGCAATCGTGACGACGCCACCCGTGAGCAGGAACGCGACTGCCACGGACACGATTCGGTATGCCGGTCCCATCACCGGACGGCCGAGTTTGGTGTCCCGATTCATAAATTGGATTGCCAGTCGAGGGACCTCTGGTAGCGCCCCGCGGCGTCCTCGTCGCCTCGCGCAGCGCTGCTGCCTCGGGGACGGCCCGCTCGGCCTCCAGCCTCGCCAACGACCGGGCCGTCCCCGAGTCGTCCGGCTGGCTCCTGCGTCCTTGCGAGGCATCCACCAGTGGCCCCTCTTGGTGGCACCGAATTTCCGAATCGCGACACTAGCCTCGGGCCGGAGGCCCGGGAAGGGCAGCCTGCGCCGCCAGCGGGGGGGCCGCGGAGCGGCGACGCAGGTTGGTCATCGGCAGCGGCAGCCAGCACCCCAGGGCGAACATCAATCCCTCCCACCAGGGACCCGCGCCCGGAAGCCGATGCCAAAGGAGATACCCGAACCGGTCGTTGCGCGCCAGCGCAAACGCAGCGTCGGAGGCCAGCAGCAGCAACAGCGTGCCCAGGATCCCGGCCAGCAGCGCTCGACGGAGCGGAGGGACCCGGATCAGCGCCAGACCGAGAATCGCGCCGGCAATCAGCCACGCGGCGGCGACCCGCCCGAGCGGCTGGCCGTCGGAGCCGGCCAGCTGGAGAAGCGGCAGCGAGTCACCGATCCGCATACCCAACGTGAGCCCGTGCAGGGCGCGCAGCTGGTACAGCAGACCGATGCCGACCAGCAGCGTGAGCACCAGGATCAGCAGCACGAGAATACTTTTGCCGACCACGATCCCGGCCCGAAGCGTATGCCTAACCAGGGCGCTGGGCGGCCGCCAGATCGGATCGGGGACGCCCTCGGCGATGTCCTGCTGGGCTCCGGCGAGCACGGGCACGCACCCGAGCGCCGCCGCGATCGCGACCAGATGGACGAGCACGATCGCGGGCCCCCGGCCGAGCGATTCGCCGAAGCTGACCACGCCGAACATCAATGCCGTCACGGCTGTCAGCGCGGTCATCAGCGAGATCGCGCTGACCGCATCGCCGGACCGCAACGCGGACTGGAACATCACAAACCCGGCGAACGTGGCCAGGAGCGCCAGCGCGGTCCAAACCGACAGCAGCGCCCCGCTTCCCTCCAGGCGCCAGTTCACCGAGATGGCCTTGATCGCGGCATCGGCAACGCCGTAAAGGAGGCCGGCGCCGATGGCCCGGAGCGCCGGATTACCGCGGTGGCCCACGGCCAGGCCCAGCGCCGACGCCAGCATCACCGAGACGACCAGAGCCGTGCTGTCCATGTGGCCGTGCACATGCGCCAACCCCACCGGCAACGAAGCCAGTGCCGCGGCGATCACGAGCACCGCCAGCGCCTGCTGGCGGGACACGCGATAGCGAAACATCCAGGCTGCGAGCGGCACGGACAGCGCCAGGCCACCCACGGAGAACGCCTGCACCAGCGACAGCGGCGCGAAGGCGACCGCCAGCACCTGCCCGCCGAGGCCGGCCCACCCGAGTGCCTGCCCGGCCAGCCAGGTACGGCTACGCAACCCGGCGAACGCCGAGCTTACCCCGGGACGCGCGACCTGGAGCAGACCACGATGCTGGAGCAGAAAGCCGAGGTTGATCGCCGCGGCCGCGATCAGCGCGAGCAGCAAACCGCCGATCGGACTCCGGTGCCGGCGGCCGTGGTGCACGGGGGCTACCACTCCGCTCGTGGTGGCCGCGGCGACGATACGGCTTGTGGTGGGCGCGGCGAGGATACGGCTTGTGCTGGGCGCGGCGAGGATACGGCTCGGTGTGGGCAGGCGTGAATGTCCTCGGGTGGCGTGTGGCCCCCGCAGCCGGTGCCGGACCGGCAGCGGGTGGCTCATGTCGTAGGAGGCCAACATCAGCAACTGGTCCAGGCGCGGGTACCACACCGCCCAGTCGTGGCCACCGGGATAGACGACGTACTGCACGCGGGTGCCGACCCGCTTGAGGCCTCGGACCATCGGCGCCATCTCGACCCTGTCGGCATCGCCTCGCCCGATGAACATGAACACGCGCAGCGGGTAGTCCGCCACCACCCGGCGCAGCCGGGTGACGTAGTCGAGCGGGCTGTTGTACGCCAGCAGCGCTCGGCTGGCATGGGCGAATACGCCGGTCCGGGTCTGGAGGACGTACCCCGACCACACCTGGATCCCGCCGAACACCGCCACGTGGTGCAACCCGACGTTGAGCGCCCCGTAGGCTCCGGCGGACAGCCCTGCGATGACCCGGTCCTGGCGCCGGGGCACCGTCGAGAAGCGACGGTCCACGTTCCGGACCACGTTGATCACGTAGCTCTCGTAGTTACCGGCGCGGGTGTTGGCCCATTCGGAGTCTGAGTACGTGTCGCCGTTGATTCGACCATCGGGAAACACCAGGATCATTGGCCGCACGTGCTTCAAGCTGAGCTGGTTGTCGAGCCGGACGTCCAGGTTGCC
Source organism: uncultured Solirubrobacterales bacterium (assembly GCA_963803475.1). GTDB lineage: Bacteria > Actinomycetota > Thermoleophilia > Solirubrobacterales > Solirubrobacteraceae > Palsa-465. The sequence continues at coordinate 50,690 of CAWDMR010000006.1, read as the reverse complement.
GATGTCGATGTAGGCCTGAGGCCGACCCGGCATGCCGTGCAACAGGTAGTACACCGGGTAACGCCGGGTGGGGCGATAGCCGGGGGGCAGATACACGAGGTAGAACGCGTGCCGGTGCAGCGCGCTGGAATAGAAGTTGACGTCGAGCAGGCGACCGGTTCCCGCCCGCTTGAACTTGGTCAGCCGGACAAAGCCGCGGTGCTGGGAGTAGGACTGGCCGTAGGCGTAGACGCCCGCCAGGCCGACGACCACCAACACGGCCGCGAGCAACCCGGCCAGAGCGCGGAGGATCAACCTCATTGGCCGTAAGGCCGATCAGGTTGGCCCCGGGAGTGGTTACGGGCACGCAGCGACAGCCTCGAGCCCCGTGGCCCGGACGTGAGCCCGGCCCGGCCTCGATCCCCCAGTACCCCTCGGCCTGCAGCACCCGAACGACCGACCGGGGCAGCGTGACCCGCGACTGGTAGACGAGATAGCGGGGGCGCCAGACAGGGGTGAACTTCTCGTTGAAGCGCACCAGCCGCTCCATCTGAAAATGGCGACTCAGCACGGCGAGCGCGACGCGGGTGGCGACGCGGCCCGACAGGCGGCCGCGAGGGCCGCTGCGAACCAGATGCCCAAGCCCCGCGTAGTTGAGGCTCACCTCGGGGATGCCGCGCCGGCGGGCGATCGAGAGCGCGTGACACACCAGAGCCTCATTCAGCCCGTTGGGCGTCTCCCCGACCCGGCGCATCACATCCAGCGACAACTTGCCGCGATGCCAGACGAAGCGCATGACCGCCGCGAGCCGGCCCTCGGGCGAGCGGGCCAGCAGATACAAATCGCTGGGGTTCACCCCGGAGTCAAATGCGCCCATCCCCATGGCAAACCCGAGAATTCGCCGTCTCTTGACCCGCCAGGCCTGCTCGACGGCATCGATCTCAGCCTCCAGCGCGGCGTCGATCTGCCGTCCCTCGTAGGCCCGCACGCTCCACCCGAGTCGGTCCAGGCGGTGTACCGACTGCCGCAGCTTGCGCACGGCTCGGCCCGCGAGCGTGAATCCGGCCGGATCGACCACCGCCTCCTCGCCGACGCACAGCGTCCGCAAGCCGAGGCTGTGATACAGCTCGAGATGACGCGCGGATGCCCCGTAGGCGACTACGTTCCAGCGTTGCTGCGCGGCGAGCCCCAGGAAGCTTTCGAGCACCACGTGGGTGGCACCATCGGGCGCCACGGGATCGCCGGAGATGACCGCCGTCCTCCCCATCGTGCGGTAGGCCAACACGCCGCCGCCGGCTAGGTGGAGCGTTTTGTCCGGCCGCAGGATGAACGGCGAGATCGAATCGTCGCCGTGGCCGTGCACAATCGCCCGGGCCGCGGCCAAGTCGTGGGGGTGGGACGCTTCTTCCGTCGCCGGACCGCCGACCACGCGCGCCCGGAGCACGGCCCGGGCCGTCACCAGCAAAAGGGCCAAGCCGACCTGGACGATCACCTCGGCATAGCGAGACCCGCGCAGGACGCCCAGGCCCGCGAGCACGAGCAGGCCGGCGACCACCTGCGCGCCGGCCATCGGCGCATCCCGCCACAATCGCGGCGTCAGCATCAGCAAGGCGACCGCGACCATCAGAGCCAGGATGCGCGACACCGACGGGGAGCTGAGCGTGCCGGCAGCGTCGTGCGGGTGCCCCAGCTTCCCCGACGCTGACAGGACGGCCTCGGTCGCGATCGCCGCCACCGCGACCGCCACCCCGCGCCGAACGGCGAAGCCGCTCCCATTCACGGCTCGATCTTCCGCGGCGAACCTGAGAGCCGCGTGAGAGCCGCGTCAACCCGCGGCTCGGACCGCGGAGACGTTAAGCCGGACGTAGTCCAGCGGCAGGCGCACGCCGGCGGCGACTGCCGCGGCGAACTGGTCTCGTCTGGCTGCCGGCAGCCGCTCCAGATGCGCCGCCAGGATCGACGTGCGCACGAACGGCTCCACGTCCCGCGGATTCGTGGGACGGTCCTGGAGCCAGCAGTGGATCGCGGTGAACCCCGCCGCGCGCAGTCGCAGCTCGGTCTCCTGCGGAGTGGCGAACATCCAGGGCGAGAAGCCGACCAGCTCCGGCGCCGTGTCTCGGACCACCCGCTGGATGACATCGCGCACGCGCTGGATGTTGCCCACTCCTCCGCACTGGACCTCGAGGACACCGTGGGGCCGCAGGGCGCGGGCCAGCACCCCCCACAGGCGATCGTGGTCGGACACCCAGTGCAGCGCGGCAGTCGACACGATCACATCCACCGGGTCGTCCAGCTCCAGGTCGAGCGCATCCACGCACCACGCCGTGGCGCGCCGGCCGAGTCGGGCCCGGGCCAGCTCCACCATGTCCTCCGAGGCGTCGATCGCCAGCACCCGGCCGCGGGGCACGAGCGCGGGCAGCAGCTCCGTGATGCGCCCGGTGCCGCAACCCACGTCGAGAACTGTGGCGTCCTCGGGGATGGCCTGGAGTCGCGCCAGAACGTCCGCGGCCCAGGCCTGCTGCGGCTGGCTCGAGGTGTCGTACGTGCGCGCGTCCCAGGGAGTGCTCATCGCCGCCGAACTAGGAGCCCGGCCCTCCCTGCACCCGGTTCCACTCGACCCAGCCGGCACCGGTCCGGCCGTCGTGCGCCAACACGCGACACATCGCGCGGGGGAACAGCGACACCCGCCCATCGGGCGCCTCCAGCCGCAGCGCCCCGAACGCGATCGGCTCTACCTCGACGCTCAGCTCCTGTGGCCCCGAGATGATCCGCGCCGACTGGATCAGGCCGTTCTCGGCCACGACCTCGCTGGCCTTGACGGTGGTTACCTCCGCGATCCGACCGGCTGACTGCACGTATCCCACGCCGTAGCCCGGCAACTGCGGGACCCCGACCGCATGCGTGTGGCTGCCGTCCTCGAAGTGCAGCGCGCTCCACATCCAGTCGACCGCCCACCAGTCGCGTGCCCCCCAGGAGTGGTCGCGCTGACCGGGCCCGTTCAACGCGATCTGGCGCTGGCCGATCCGCACGGTTCCCGAGACGCGGCAGGGAATCTCGTATCTGGTCGTCTGACGCCAGGCGTATGGGATGCCATCGGTGTCCCAAATCAGATCGATGGCGATCTCGACCGGCGCGCCGCGCTCGCCCCGCAGCGGCGCCGACTGGTCGGGATGCTCCTCGGCGCTGCCGCTGACGGCGACCCGGAATCGATCCAGCGGCTGCTCGCAGTGCTGCTCGGCGTGCAGTCCCTCGATCTCTATCGCCTGGGCGTCGTCGTCGGGTCGAGGAAGTGGCGCGGCCGGGTTGACCAGCATGATCGCCGGTCGTTCCGGGCCGCAGATTGCGGCCGTGTACAGGCTGACGCCCTGATTGGGCAACCGGCCCAGTCGAATGTAGACCCCGAGCGATCCGTCGTCGGCGATCGCGTCGAAGTACCACGACTCGTTCCACAGGGGCTCGGGCCCGGGCGCGTGCCGGCCCTCGTCCGACGGCGTCGGCCGCAGGGGCGCAGGCGACCCGGACTGCGGCGCCGGCAGCAGCGACAGCGACTCGAGGTCCAGTATCTGCTGGGCACCCCGCTTCAAGCTGGTCATGAACATGTCGTCGCCGCGTTGGTCCGGACCACGACCATGCTGGCCGCCACCGTCAGCAGGATTGCGTGAAAGGTCTGGCGGCGGTACTCCTCCCAGCACTGCTCCCAGGCCAAGCTCGTCACCCCCAGAGCGCGCAGCTCGTCGTGATAGAGCCGGACCAGCGCTGGTTCGTGGTCACGGCGGTCCTCGGTCCGCAGCGACAACCCGATGAAATAGGCGGCATCGAGCATCGCAGGGCCCCAGGTCATCGTCTGCCAGTCGACCACCTTGCACGTGCCTGGAGCGAACAGGAGGTTGTCCAGCCGATAGTCGCCGTGCACCAGGCCGAGCGGCGGCCGTTGCTCGAGCGCCCAGCCGTCCAGTACCGCGATGAAGCGCCGGCACACCTCGGCGTGCTCCGGCGCCACCCGATCACCGTAGCGCTCGAGAAACCCGGGCAGCAGCATCGTCAGCAGCTCCTGGGTGAGCGGGTTGGGCTGGTTCAGGTAGTCGGCGGCGCCCAGCGCCACGTCCCCCAGGACCGGGGCGTGCAGGCGGGCGAGGGATCGCAGCGCCACCCGGGCCTCCTCCAGGCCGCAGCCCTTGATCTGATCGCCCGGTACGGCGTCGGCGATGTCCTCCAGGATGAGCGTGAACCATCCCTCGGCGCTGTCGTACTCAGCCAGATGGCACACCGGCAGCGGGCCGCCAATGCGCGCGGCCAGGTGCCGGTAGAACTCGATCTCCCGGAAGTACGCGCCCATCCCGACGCCCGTCGCACGGCTGGTCGGGTCGTCGGAGGCGAGCTTCACCACCACCGACTCGGGCTCGGCGCCGGGACCTCCATCGGCACGGAACCTGACGCGGTGGGTCTGGCTCATCTGTCCGGTGCCGATCCGCTCGATCCCGAGCAGTTTCAGCGCCGGGCGACCCAGCGCCAGGCTCAGCCACTCGGCGTTCAGCTCGTCAGCGGTGCGGATGAACGGAGGTGCCGCCATACGGCCATCGCCAGCCTACACCCGCGGCGGCGGGCCACGTTGGCGCCGGATCTCGATCCAAGCGAGAGTGAATCCTTCTCGACATCTACGGGGTTTGTTCCGCCGCCAGAAGCTCGATGCGATTCCCCAGGGATCTTCTGTGTAGCAGCGACGGCTTCCGGGCAGCGCCTCGTCCCACGTGATCTTTGCGCCAGCGCTGCGAAGCCGGTCCGCCACAGCGTCGAGTCTGCCCATCTTTAGCCGGACGGTGGCCATGCCGCGGTATTGTGCGCTACCGGTGGCGTTGTCAGCTCGCTTCCTGCACACGTGAGTGCGCTGCGCAAAGCACGATACCCGGCCCTCTTCGATCCGACTCTGGCCTCAGCCCCGTTGGTTCGGACCCATACCGGTCCGACCTGGCCGTGCTTACTTGCATCGAAGAATTGGGTGGGTTAGGGTCGCGTTGCTGGCGCGCTATTGCCACAAGCTCAACGGGAGTGCTGAATGGTGTTTCTCATCGGGGTGTTCGAGGGGGACTTCGACGCTTTCAAGCAGCAGTTCGACTCCGACCCTCTCGGTCGCAAGCAAGTGGCCAAGGGGCACAACGATGCTTCGCGGCGTCGATAACCCGAACGAGATATTCGTGAGGGTCGAATTCGAATCTGCCGAGGCTGCCAGGTCGTTCCAAGACAAGGTTCGCGGCTCGGACGTACTGGCGAACGTGACGGTAAAGCTTCCGCCGACGGTGACCGAGATGGCGGACGAGGCTACTTACTAGCGCCGTTCTCCTCCGGGAGCCTTCCTTGTCCCAACATCGCGAATCGTAAGCATCACTGACGCAGGACAGCTGGGTTCGGTACAAAGCAGCGGCGTGCGAGGTTGAGTCGGCGCAGTCGGTGCGCTGGGCGGAGCGGCTCACTGCTTCTCCAGCTGCGCTGTTGACAATCGGGTCTCACGACCTGGCAGCTCGTTACAGCGTCGCAAACTACGATTTTCCGCCGTCCGGCGATCCGTTCTCGTACACCCCCGGGCGCGGATGGGTCGATCTCGGCGAGCTTCCCAGCCAAACCGATGGCTTCGCCTCGGCCATCAATGACCGGGGGCAAATCGTGGGCGAAGAATATGTCGAAGACATAGACGGCCGTGCGTTCTCCTACACGCCGCGCGGGGGACTGATTGACCTGGGACCGGCTGGCGGGGCCAATGGCGTGAATGATCGCGGCGAGATCGTCGGTACGGGCATCAGCGGGCAAGCCACCATCTGGAAGCCGGATCGCGCGATCCGTCGACACCGAGCATGACCATCGTGCTCGATGCCGATCAGCTCGGCGCGAACCGCGGGTTTGGTGCATTGGGCAGGTCCGCCGGGACTGACCGGCGGCTCGCACCGGCCGCCCGCGCCACCACGCCGTATCGAGCCCGTAGCCGCAGCAGCTAAGGCCCTCCCCACTCCTCCTAAGTTCTGCGCCGGCTGAGTTAGCTCCATTCTCCGGATGTGCCGGGACCCATCTCAGGTCACGCTGGATGCCTGAACTTCGTCCCAGGAGCACAGACATGAAGCACAACCCGGCAGAGTCGGTCGATCGCCTGATTGAGCTGTACTGCGACTGGCGTGAACAGTGCCGCGAGGTGAACGCCGCCTACCGGAATTTCACCGCCGCCCCCGCGGATGCTCGGGCGCTGGCATTCGCCGTGTACGAGGCCGCGCTCGACCGCGAGGAGTCGGCATGTGAGATCTACGCGGCCCAGGTGCGGCTCGTGGAGCGCACGTTGTCGCCCGTAGCCGCGGCTCCCGTAGCCGCCTGACCGGTGCCATCTGGTTGTCCGCGAACGCGTCGATGGCGGCATGCACCGCCGTCGGCCCGCGGTAGGCCGGCGGCCAGAGGAGCGTGCGCTCGTAAACCCCCGTCCAGCGCTCGGCGAACCGCTCCCGGGCCTCCTCCAGTGTGCCGGCCAGCGCGATCGAGTCGATCATCTCATCGCTGACCGCGGCCGCCATACCGGCAAAGTCACCTCTGCTCCAGGCGGCCCGGATCGCTTCAGCCTCGGACTCGAAGCCGCTCACCTCGTGCGTCGCGCGGTAGGTCTTGACAGTCGAATTGAAGGCGATGACCGCGGCCGGGTCGTCGCGCCGCCTCGCGATCGGCGCCCACCGAGCAGGTGAGGTACCCCGCGATTGGTGGCGGATTCGGCCGGCCGGCGCGAGCGGCGCCGCGGGCCAGCGCGGGCCGAACCACCTCGCGCACGTGCTCCGGAGTGAACAGCGGGTGGCCGGCGAGCCCGTCGGCCACGGCGCCCGCGGCCTCGATCATGCGGGCGTTCAGGCCGGCCATGCCCGAGCTCGATCGTGCTTGTCTCCTGGGCCATCGCGGCCAGCGCGACGGTCGCCGATCGGTCGTAGAACTCGGTCGCCCACACGGACGCAAACCCGGCCCGCTCGGCCCGCCGGGCCGCGTCGGCGAGCTCGGGCGGCCCGCCCGTGCTCGTCACCAGGGAGATACCTGAAGCGGTCACCCGGAGTTAGCATCTCACGCCTGCGATGAGCGGCGCAGCCCCGAACAAGAACCTGGTGCTGGCGGCGATGGTGTTCGCCGTGGCGATGACGTTCATCGATCAGACGATCGTGGCCATCGCCATACCGAACATCCAGAAGGAGCTGTCGCTGTCCGCGACCGGGTCGCAGTGGGTGATCAACGGCTATCTATTGTCGCTGTCAGCGCTGTTCGCGTTCGGCGGGAAGCTCGCCGACGTCGCCGGGCGCCGTCGGATGGTGGTGATCGGCGTGCTCGGCTTCGCCGTCGCCTCAGCGTGCTGCGGGCTCACGCCCAAGGGCAGCATCGCCGAGGCTTGGATCATCATCTTCCGGGTACTCCAGGGCGCCAGCGCGGCGTTGATGTTCCCAGCCGCGGTGGGCATCGTGGTGGCCTCGTTTCCGATCCGCGAGCGGGGCCGGGCGATGGCGATCTTCTTCGGGATCTCCGGCGGGTTGACCGCGATCGGCCCGGTAGCCGGCGGCTACCTGACCCAGTGGACGTGGCGCTCGATCTTCTGGATCAACATTCCAGTGGCGATCATCGCGCTGATCCTGATTCGGATCTCCGAACCGGATGAAGAGCGCCATCCCGCACCACTCGACTACCGGGGCACGGTGCTGATCACCGGAGCGATGGGGCTGCTCGTGCTCGGACTGCAGCAATCGGCCCAGTGGGGCTGGGGCAGCGCCGGCACCTGGGTGTGCGTGGTGGCGGGCCTGGCGCTGATGCTCGTGTTCGTGGCCTGGGAGCTGCGCTGTCCGCACCCGCTGCTGCGCCTGCAGATCTTCGCCGACCGGGGCTTCGCGGTGGAGAACGCCGTGCTGGCGATGATGTCGATCGTGTTCGTTCCGTTCTTCTTCTTCGCCAGCGTCTACGCCCAGGTGTCGCTGGGCAAGACCGCGTCCAATGCGGGCGTCTACCTCCTGTACTTCTTCATCGGGTTCGTGATCATGGCGCAGGTGGGTGGGCGGATCCTCGATCGTCGCGGCGCCAAGCCGGCCGTGGTGGGTGGGAGCGCGCTGGCGGCGATCGGCTTCTTTTTGTTGGCCGGCAGGCTCACACACCTGTCGCTGAACGCCCAGACGCTGGACATCATCCTGGCCGGCGGCGGGCTGGGTCTGATGCTCGGTGTGGCGAGCACCGATGCGGTCAACCGGGCTCCGCGCAGCAGCTACAGCGAGGTCACCGGGATCACCCAGACCGCGCGTAATTTCGGTGCCAGCCTCGGGCTCGCGGTGCTGGGGGCGATTCTGATCAGCCGAAACCAGACCAACGTGACGGCGGAGCTGACCAGGGCCGGGGTGCCGAGCGACGTTGCGCACCGGGTGGCGAACTCGTTCGGGACGAGTGGCGGCTCGCGTGGCTCCGCATCCGGCCAGCCCCATGCGCTCGTGCACGCCGTGCAGGTCGGGGTTGCGCATTCGACCCAGACGGTCTTCTACATCATGGCCGGGGTGATGGTCGCAACGTTCCTCGTGGCCGTGCGCGGACTTCCGCGCGGCCGGGTCGAGCTGCCGGAGGAAACCGCAGCCCTCGACGCCGTCGGGGTTGGCGCCCGGTGACGTGTCAATTCCGGCGTATTGAATTGGCAGTTTTTGGTAGGAAATGTAGGACCGAGTTCGTTCACAGCCCATAACAGCATGCTGGCCGGCATCCATCCGCTGCCCAACGTCCGCACCGGCGGCGAAGGGCCGGTCACCGGTCGGGAGGTCATGTTTAACGTCACACTGACGAGTCCGTTCACGCTCCCGGTCGGCCACTACTTCTTCGTGCCGCAGGTACAGGTGTCCGGGCCGAGCAGCGCGAACTTCTTCTGGCTATCCACGCCGCACCCAGGCCCGGCCTTCCCGGCCGGCGTCACGGATCTCCAGGCTTGGATTCGCAACAGTGCGCTCCAACCGATTGGCTGCGTGTCGGCACCGACATCGTCGGCGGCACGACACCCCCGACGTTCAACGCCGTGTTCTCGATCAACAACGCGCCGCTGCCATTCAGTTCCAGCACCCACTCGCTGAGCAGCGGAATCGGCGTGCGGCTGTCGGTCAAAGTGCCGGCCGCGGGCAAGGTCCGCGCCGATGACCCGTTGGTGGGCAAGCCCGGAAAGCACGGGCACAAGAAAGCCTGGTTCAACGCCGTGACCGTGACCGCCACGCGGGCGGGCACCGTTCATCTGAAGGTGGTGCCGAATCAGGCCGGCCGCAAGCAGCTGACCCCGGGACGCACCGTGCATGTGCTGGTACGCCTCGCGTTCACTCCACAGTGGGGGCCAATCCGCCACGCATGAGATTTCCATCACGTGGCGCCGTAAATAGCGACCGCGGTGCGCGCCGGCCGATGTGAATCCTGGGCCGCGCGCGCAGAATGGCCGTCGCGGTGGTGGGTAGAGGCGAGCCGATGAGCGTCGCGTAACCCTGCACAACGTGCCACGCGCGACCGCCCCGGGGCGAGTGGCACGTTCGTCATGTGGGGCATGGCTAAGGTGCCATGGGTCTCATCGCGACGGCGCGGTTGGCACGTTGTTCAGGGCCACTCCCCCAATCTCGACGCCCCCTCGATGCGTCCCGCGAAATCGGAGCGGGTTACAGCATCGCCGTCTGCGTCGGCTGTGACAAGAGCAGCCGGCCGCACAGCTCCCAGCTCGCCGCGTTGACCTGGAAGTGCGCCGTGGCAGCATGGGCATCACGGAAGCGACGCTGGAGCGGCGAGGTCTCGTAGATCGCCGAGCCGCCACCCAGGTCATACATCGAGCGCACCACGTCCGCCGCTACTCGGACCACGTGCGTCGCCGCCAGCCGCAGGCCCAGCCGCCGCTCGACCGAGACTGGCTCCGGCGCCTGCGCCTCCTGCCATGCGGCGTCGATCGCCTGGTAGTAGAAGGCGCGAGCCGCACGCAGCGCGGCCTCCGCTTCCGCCACCGCAGCCTGGGTGGCCGCACGCTCGGCGAGCGTCCGGCTCGAGCCCTGGCCGACCTTGGCCACCGCGAGCTCGACGAAGTCCTCGATCGCCCCGCGCGCGTTGCCGAGCGCCGCCGCGGCGATCGACAGGGCGAAGAAGCCGAACACCGGGAACCGGTACAGCGGCTCGTCGATCGTCAGCCCGCCGTCGAGCAGCGACAGGCTCCGGCGGGCGGGGACGAACACGTCCTCCGCGGCCGCGTCGTGGCTTCCCGTCCCGCACAAACCGCTGGTGTGCCACGTGTCCAGGATCTCTAGCTCGTCGGTCGGGATCGCCACCACGCGCAGCGTCGGCGGACCGGCATCCGAGCCCTGACCGGTGTCGACCACGGTCCCGGCGAACAGGTAGTCGGAATGCATGATCCCGCTGCAGTAGGGCCAGCGGCCTGACACCCGCAGGCCTCCGTCCGCCGGGCGCGCTGTGCCGCGCGGCGCCCACACGCCGGCGGCAACGGCGTCGGCAGCACCGAATACCTCGGTGGCCCCGTCGGCCGGCAGGTACGCGGACAAGAGGCTGCTGGTGGCGGCGATCGACACGCACCAGCCCGCCGACGCGTCGCCGCGGGCCACGGTCTCGGCGCAAGACAACGTCAGCGCCGGGGAGGCCTGCGGCGCGCCGAGTGAACGCGGCGCGCAGGCGCGCAGCAGACCCGACGCCCGGAGGGTCTCGAGCAGGTCGGGGGGCAGCCGGCGCTCCCGCTCGGTCCGGGCGGCAAGCCCGCGGGCCAGCGCGCAGGCGTGGTCGGCGGCGCGGTCCAGGCTGTCCGCGGTCAGCAGCGCGGTGTCGTCGATCGAGCTCACGGGAATCCGGTCACAGTGCCCGCCGACCGATCATGGCACGCTGAGCACCAGCTTGCCCACATTCTCGCCCGCGAACAGCCTCAGAAGCCGGTGGACGGGCTGGGGACCGTGTGGCGGCGAGCTGGGCGACTCGTGTGGCTGCGAGCCGTCTACGGGCCGTAGCCCGGCGGCTCGCCCGACGAGTCATACTCGCGCCCGGGAGCCCATAAATCCGTAGGAGGACAACGATGGCTGAAATCCCGACGCTGTACGTGTGTCACGGCGATGAGGGCGGACCCCGCGCGCATCCGTGTCGCCGCGTACAGGAGGCGCTGCATGCGGCCGGCATCGAGTACGAGAAGGTGATCGCAGCTCACGGCAGCCCGATTCCGTTCCTGCGCCGGGGCTCGCGTGAGGAGCTGCGGGCCGCCACCGGCTCAAAGCGCCTGCCGGCGCTGAAGCTGCCGGACGGGACGGTCATTACACATTCCCGCGCGATCCTCTCGTGGATCCGGGAAAATGCCCCGGCCGCGACCGGCTGAGCCGCCCCGAATCCCGGGCACGAGTGGCGAAGCGAGAGGTCCCCGCTCCACTAGCCCGGCGGCTCGCCGCACAGCTCGCGAGACAGCCTCCCCAGCAGCGCTGCCAGCTCGGGGTGCCGCTCGACGCTGTCATCGGCCAGCGCCTCGGTCAGCAGCTGGCGACGGGCACTTACCACGCGGATCGTTTGATCCCGGCCGGCCTTCGTCAGCTCGGCGTCGCCCGACTCTCCCGCGATCAGCCCACGCTCGCGCAGCTCCCCGATCACCTCGGCCACTCGCGCCGGATCGATCCCGTCCTGTTCGGCCAGCGCGCGGGCTCGGGCCGGCCCGTGCTCGTCGATCCGGATCAGCGCCCAGATCGCACCCGGGCTGATGTCCACTCCGGCTCGTTCTCCCACCCGCTGGCGGAACCCCTGACGCTCGTCAGGCGTGGTCACTCTAGTCAGCGCGCGCTCGATCTCCGCCAGCGAATCCGATGACCGCGGCGCTGCCAGGCTGTCCTCGAGCCCGGTGCTGGTGGCGGCCGCGTCGCGCAGCGGCCGCTCCGGCAGGAGCAGGCTGAGCACGAACCCGACGGCGGCCACGGCCGAGGCCATCACGAACACCGGACGCAGAGAATGGACGTAGGCGTGCTGGTAGGCGGCGCGCGCGGCGGGTGGCAAGCGCAACACCTCGGCCCCGGTCAGCCGACCACCGCGCGGCCACCTGATGGCCGAGCGGGCCGGACAGTGTTCGCTGTAGCTGCGAGCGCAGTTGGGTCGAGAACACGGTGCCGAACACCGCCGTGCCGAGTGATCCGCCCATGCCGCGCGCCAGCGTCACGGCCGAGGTCGCGGCCCCCAGAATCGCGTAGTCGACGGCGTTCTGGACCACGAGCACCAGCACCTGCATCACGGACCCGAGCCCAAAGCCGAGGATCAACAGGAAGAGCGACGCGGTCGCCGTGCCCGTGCCGACGTCCAGTCGCGACAGCAGGGCCAGACCGATTGTCATCAGCGCCGTGCCCAGAATCGGAAACACCTTGTAACGGCCGAACCGGGTGATCAGCTGGCCGGACACGATCGACATCGTCAGCACCCCGGCCATCATCGGGACCAGCCGCAGGCCCGAGCCGGTCGGGGACGCGCCATCCACGGTTTGGAAATACAGCGGCAGGAACGTGACCGCTCCGAACAGCGCAAAGCCCGACGATCAGCGACAGCGATCCTGCCACCGCAAACACCGGATTGCGCAGCAGCGCGCGGGGCAGGATCGGCTCCCGGGCGGAGCGCTCCACGATCAGAAACGCTCCCAGCAACCCCACGCCGAGCGCACCGACCACGATCACCTGGGCCGAGCTCCAGCGCCACGTGCTCCCGCCCAGGCTGGTGACCAGCACGATGGCGCTCAACGCGGCGGCCAGCAGTGACGCCCCCAGATAGTCGATCGACGGCCGCGCTACCGGAAGCGTCGCCGGCAGCGTGGCGCTCAGCACCGCCAGCGCGACGAGCCCGATCGGCAGGTTGACGTAGAAGATCCAGCGCCACGACACGGACTGCACGATCACTCCGCCCAGCAGTGGGCCGCCCACGCTGGCGAGGCCGAATACCGCGCCGAACAGGCCCTGGTAGCGCCCGCGTTCGCGCGGCGGGACGACGTCGCCGATCACGGCCTGAATCAGCACCACCAAGCCGCCCGCGCCCAGACCCTGGACCGCTCGGAACGCGATCAGCTCGGTCATCGAGGCGGCCTGCCCGCACAGCGCCGAACCGGCGAGGAACAGCACGATTGCGCTCTGCAGCACGCGCTTGCGCCCGTACAGATCCCCCAGCTTGCCGTAGATCGGCGTCACCACTGTCTGGGCAAGCAGGAATGCGCTCGTCACCCACGCCAGGCGGCTCAGACCTCCGAGGTCCGAGACGATCGTCGGCAGCGCCGTGGCCACGATCGTCTGGTCCAGCGCCGCCAGCAGCAGCACGAGCATCAGGCCGCTGAACACCAGTCGCACATTCGCGCGCGTAGCACCAGCGGAGACGGCGACGGGGGCGACGGTCATCGTCCTCGCGCTCACAATAACTCCGCTCGATAGGCCCCGCCGCCGCCATCTCGTTAGCGTTCAACCCCACGATGTCAGGTGCACGTAATCCGCAGCAGCCCAGGCGCCCGTGCGCATCGCCATAACCGGTGTCACGGGCCTGATCGGCAGCGCCGTGGCGCGGGCCTTGCAGGCACGCGGCGACGAGGTCGTCGCCCTCACCCGTGACCCGGAACACGGGCGCTCCGTGCTGGGCGATGAGGTCGCCTGGCACTCCTGGCCCGATCCCCAGCAGTCCCCTCCCCCGTCCGGCGCCCTCGACGGCGCCGACGCGGTCGTTCACCTGCTCGGTGAGCCTGTCGCCCAGCGCTGGACCGACGAGGCCAAGCAGCGGATCCGCGATTCGCGGGTGTTGAGCACCCGTCAACTGATCGCGGGACTGGACGACCTGCCCGCCGAGCGCCGCCCGCGGGTGCTGGTCTCCCAGTCGGCCAGCGGCTACTACGGGGCGCGGGGCGCGGAGGACATCGACGAGGACGAACCGGCCGGCGATGACTTCCTCGCCGAGGTCAGCGCGGCGTGGGAGCGGGAGGCGCAGGCGGCCGCGGCCAGCTCGCGGCTGGTGCTGACTCGGACGGGCGTGGTGCTCGCCCGCGAGGGGGGCGCGCTGGCGAAGATGCTGCCGCCGTTCCGGCTCGGCGTGGGAGGACCGGTGGCCGGCGGCCGGCAGTACGTCCCCTGGATACACCTCGATGACGTAGTCGGCGCGTTTGTGCACTGCATCGACCAGGACGCTGCGCGCGGGCCGGTCAATCTGAGCGCCCCTCGCCCGGCGACCAATGCCGAGCTGTCGCGCGCCCTGGGACACGTCCTGCACCGCCCCGCGTTGCTTCCGGTGCCGGGCGCGGCCCTGCGGCTGCTGTACGGCGAGATGGCGTCAATCGTCCTGACCGGACAGCGGATGGTGCCCTCGCGCCTCCATGATCTGGGCTACGAATTCCGCCATCCGGAGCTGGAGCCGGCGCTCCGGGACGTGCTCGGCGGATGACCCTCGGACCCGGCAGCAGACGGCCTACCTGGCGGCGCCCCTGGGAGATGCCCGACGAGGTTCAGAAGCGGCGCGCTGTCGTATCGGTCAGGACTATCCCGCCCCGACTTGTCGATCACGCAGCGCCCGCCGTGAGGCGATCGAGCGTTACGCCGCAGTGCGGTAGCGTCTGGGGCCGCCGCTCCCGAAGGTGGCGTTGGCCGCCGCGCGCCGCCGTGTAGAAGTTTGTCGATGCCGACCTCTCGCAAACCCGACCGGCCCCCGCTGGGAGACAAACTCGATTGGGCTCCGGTACCGCGTCCGCGGCGGATCACGCTGACGGGCGCGCACGCGATCGTCCGCCCGGTCGCGGCCGCGGATGCCGCGTCGCTGTACGCCGTCTCTCACCCTCCGGATGGGGATCCCGCGATCTGGACCTACCTCCCGGACGGACCCTACGAGAGTGCCGAGCAGCTGGGCGCGATGCTCGAGAGGGCGGAGAGCTCCGAGGATCCGCTGTTCTTCACGCTGGTGCGGGCCTCGGATGCGCGGGCGCTGGGTGTGGCGTCTTATCTGCGGATCACTCCCGAGTTCGGAGTGATCGAGATCGGCCACATCTGGTTCGGGACGCCACTGCAACGCACCACCGCCGCCACCGAATCGATCTACCTGCTGGCTAGCTACGCGTTCGACGAGCTCGGGTATCGCCGCCTGGAGTGGAAATGCAACGCACTGAATGCCGCCTCCCGGCGAGCTGCGCACCGCTTCGGCTTCTCGTTCGAGGGCGTGTTCCGCCAGCACCAGGTGATCAAGGGACACAATCGCGACACCGCCTGGTACGCCATCACCGACGGCGAGTGGCCGGCGATCCGGCTGGGATTCGAGGCCTGGCTCGACCCGGGCAACTTCGATCCGTCCGGGGCGCAGCGGTGTGCGCTGCAGACGCTGATGGGGCGATGATTGCGCCCGAGCGCGGGCGGATACAGTGCCTCTGAAGATGGATGTGTGCCTGATGATCGAGGGCCAGGAGGGAGTGACTTGGCCCCAGTGGCGAGACCTCGCCGGTGCCTGTGAGCAGCATCGAATTCCCGCGCTGTTTCGTTCAGATCACTACCTGAACCTCGACGGCCACCACCCGGAGCGCGGGTCGCTGGATGCCTGGGGAACCCTGAACGCGCTTGCCGCCATCACCTCCAGGCTGCGGCTGGGCACGCTGGTCTCGCCGGCCACCTTCCGGCATCCGTCGACGCTGGCGAAGCTGGTGGCCACCGCCGACCAGGTCTCGGGCGGCCGCATCGAGCTGGGCATCGGCGCCGGATGGCACGAGCGCGAACACCGGGCCTACGGGTTCCCGTTTCCGCCCGTGCGCGAACGCATGGCGCTGCTGGAGGAGCAGCTCCAGGTGGTGCTGGGTGCCTGGGGACCGGGCCCGTTCTCGTTTCGCGGAGCGCACTACCAGCTGAGCGACCTCGACGCCCGGCCCAAGCCGGTACAGGAGCCGCGGCCACCCGTGATCGTGGGCGGTAACGCCGGACCCCGCAGCGCGGCGCTGGCCGCGCGGTTTGCGGACGAGTACAACACTGCGTTTCCCACGCTCGACGACGTGCGACAACGCCGGGCGCGGATCGACGAGGCGTGTGAGCGCGCCGGTCGTGAGCCGATTCCGTTCTCGGTGATGACCGGGGTCGTGGTCGGATCTGATGCGGCCGAGCTCGAGTCGCGAACGCGGCGGCTGGCAGAGCGAATCGGAGCTGACGCAGACGAGCTGCTGGCGCATCCACCGCCCGGATGGATCGTGGGCACGATCGAGCAGGCGTTGGAGGGCCTCGCCGCACTGCGCGACGCCGGCGTGAGCCGCGTGATGTGCCAGCACCTGCTGCACGACGATCTCGAGGCGGTCGCAGTGCTGGGTGAGCTGGCCCCTCGGCTGGCCTGACTGTGGACCACGTGGTCTACGGGATGCTCGCCCGTGAGTGGCGGGCCCCGTAGCCTGTACTGGCATGTCGCAAGCGGTGCCACTGACGGGTGGCTGCAACTGTGGCGCGGTCCGATTCGAGGTGACCCAGCCACTGCTGGGCGCGAGCTACTGCCACTGCCGCCGCTGCCAGCGGCGCACCGGGGCCGGGGCATCGGCCAACGCGCGGCCGGTGCGGGGGAGCTTCCACCTCACGCGTGGCGAGGATCGCCTCCGAGCCTGGCGCCCCGAGGACGGCTTTGAGAAGTGGTTCTGCGGGGACTGCGGATCCTCGCTGTTCAGTCGCAATCCCGCCGATCACGAGCAGGTCGGGATCAGGTTGGGCACATTCGATCACGATCCTGGCGTTCGCCCCAGCGTGCGCCAGTTCACCGCCTCCGCCGCCGTCTGGGAGCCGATCCCCGACGACGGCCTGCCCCGTTACCCGGAGGCGCGGCCGGGGCGGACGCAACCGGACTTCCAAGGTCCGTAGCCGTAACCAGCCGGTCACAGCGCCCGGCCAGGGATAAATGTACGATCGCCGCTCCAACCGACCACCAGGAGCGGACAGTGATCGATCGTCTACGCAAGGAGATCCAGGAGCGTCTCGACCAGCTGCTTTCAGAAGCGGACAAGCTGCGAGGCGCGCTCGCCGCCCTCGATCCGCGCGCCGGACGCGCGCCCCGGGAATCGGGCCGGACGCCGTCGCGGTCCGGCGGATCCGCACCCAGCCGGCGGGCTTCGGCGAGCTCCTCCGGGGCCGCGCGCCGCACGGGCGCCGCGCGGCGTCCTGCCCCGGCCGGCCGCACCCGCCGGCGAACCGCCCCCGGGGTCACGCGCCGGAAGATCCTCCAGGCGTTGGCCGGCGGTGACGCGATGACGGCCGGCGAGGTGGCAGCGGCGACCGGACTCGGGCGCGGAACCGTGAGCACGACGCTGTCCAAGCTGACCAAGAGCGGCGAGGTGCTGAAGGCCGAGCGCGGCTATCGGCTGCCCGAGGCGCGCGCCGCCTCTTAGGCCTTCCGGACCGGGGCCGGCGCGCAGGTCGTCTGCCGCTCAGGCGACCGGTGGCCGCTGCCCGGCCCACGGTGCGGCGGCCTCGAGCTGGGCGGCCAGCGAGTACAGCGTGTCCTCGGCGCCCGGCCGGCCCACGAGCTGGACGCTGAGCGGCAGGCCGTCGGCCCCGAGTCCCGCCGGCACCGCGATCGCCGGTTGCCCGGTCAGGTTCCACACCGGCGTGAACGGGGTGAATCGCCCGGCCTTGTCGATGGCGATCGGCGCGGCTTTGCCGTAGGCCCCCTCGGCGGCGATCGCCGTGCTGGCCAGCGTCGGCGTGAGCAGCACATCGAACTCGTCCCACAGCGCCAGGATCCGGCTCGTGGTGGCGGGCCGCTTGGCCAGCAGCTTGTCCCGACGGCGCTCGGGCACCAGATGCTGCCCCGCCCACGCGATCTGCCGGGACAGACGCTCCAGCTGGGAGGAGTCGGGCACCGACAACGTGTCCTCGTAGATCCCGCGCAACCACGTCTGGACGAATTCCAGCTGCGCCATGCCGTAGGCCGGACTGTGCTCGCTCACGTGATGCCCCAGGCGCTCCAGCAGCTTCCCGGTCCGCTCCCACGCTTCGCGCTGATCGCCGGACAGCCGGGCGATCAGACCGGGTGGAAGCTTGCGTGAAGTCGCAATCCGCAGCGCTCCGGGAGGGGTGGCCGCCGCCTGGACATAGCTGCCCTCGAACGGAGGCGCAGCATCGGCATCGCCCGGGGCGGGTCCGTGCATCGCGTCCAGCAGCGCGGCGCTGTCGCGCACGGTCCGGGCCAGCCCACCGTAGGTGTTCAGTCCCAGCCAGCCGCTCGCCGCGGGAAGCATCGAGACCCGCCCCCGGGTGGGCTTCATGCCCACCAGGCCGCAGGCGGCGGCCGGAATCCGGACCGAGCCGCCCCCGTCGGAGCCGGTGGCGCACGGGACCATCCCGGCGGCCACGGCGGCGGCCGATCCGCCCGAGGACCCGCCGGGCGTGCGGCTCGGGTCCCAGGGATTGCGGGTGATGCCGTTGGCGTCGGTCGCCGTCCAGGGGAAGATCATCAGCTCCGGGACGTTGGTGATCCCGATCGGAATCGCCCCGGCTGCCCGCAGGCGCTTGACCGCCTCGGCATCCTCCGCGGCCGGCGGTCCGTAGCTGCGCGAGCCCCGCGTGGTCGTCTGCCCTCGACGGGGTAGTCATCCTTGATCGCGATCGGGACGCCGGCCAACGGGCCGGTAGCGCCAGCCGGGGACTCTGCGGCGGCCAGCGCCTCGTCGGCCAACGTCACGCGGAACGCGTTCAGGCGCGGGTCGAGCGCCTCGATCCGGCGCAGGCACATCTCAACCAGCTCGCGGGGATGCACCTTCCGGCTGCGAACCAGCTCGGCGAGCTCCAGCGGGCCGGTGAAAGCCAGCTGCTCGTCGATGGTGGTGGCCATCTGCGTAGCCTTGCAGGCTGGCAGCCCGGGGTCTAGTCGCTCAGCGCCAGCAGCAGCTCGCGGATCGCCCCCGGATAGCGATAGGCGATCCCGCCATGCCGGCCGTCGAACAGCTCGAGCGTGTGCTCGATGCCTAGCTGTGACAACTCGGCGGCAAACGCCTGGGCCCCGATGTCGAGGAAGTACTCGTCGCCCCGGCCCGCATCGAGGTAGATCCGACGCAGGCTGCGGAGCGCGTCGGCATGGCCGGAGGCCATGCGCACCGGGTCGTGCTCGAGCCACCGCGCCCACAGCTCGTCGATCAGGCGCCCGGTGGAGATCTCGAACGGCACCAATGCCTCGCCCGGCCGGGCCGGGTCGGGCGTGTACACGCAGGCGTAGCCGTAGATCTCGAACGGCTTACCGAACCGGTCCCAGTCGAACCGCTCGGCGGCCGCGAGCTGGGCGTGAAACGCCTCATAGGAGCCATCAAAGCGGTCGCGCAGCTCCCGGGCCACCACCGGAAAGTCGCGTAGATAGCAATACTCGAACAGCGCGTCGCCGGCGTGCGAGGCAAGCGCACCGAACACGTCCGGCCGCAGCATCGGCACGACCATCGCGCCGTAGCCCCCCGAGGACTTGCCGCTCAGTCCCCGATGGTCCCGATCCGCGCGCGTGGGATAGCGGTGATCCACGAACGGCACCACCTCGTCACACAGATAATCCAGGTAGCGACCGGTCCCGAGCGAGTTCAGGAACTGGGATCCGCCCCGGGAGGTCCAGGCGTCGACGAACACCACGATCCCCTCGGGGCAACCGTCCTGGGCGAACATCTCCTCCAGCCGCTCGATGATCGTCGGCTCCAGGGCACTGCGGCCGAGCCAGGCGTCGACTTGGCCCGTGAACCCCTGGATCACGTACACGGTGGGCACCGGTCCATCACCTGCGCCCGGCGAGCGGTAGACGTACAGCGGCCGTCGAGGCGGATCGCCGAGCGGATTGTCCGCCAGCAGCTCGGACTCGATCACCAGCTCGTCGAGCCGGCCCCGCAGCGCTCGTCCCCACGGAGGCCCCGGCGGGCCCTGCACCTCGCGTATCGCCACGGGCCCACCGTATCGAAGCGCGGCTGCACCAAACGCCCCGCTGGCGCCGATAGGCCGGGGGTATAGTGGGCGATCCGGCCGCGGAGCTCGAGAATCGACAGGGTATGACGGACCGAGTCCAGAATCTCAGTATCAACGGTGTCGGAGCCGATGTCGACACGGTCGAGACCGGCGAGTGGCTGGAGGCGATCGATGCGGTCGTGCAACACGACGGCCCGGATCGCGCGCGCCAGATTTTGACCCGGGTCGTGGAACGGGCCCAGAGCTCTGGGTCGGGCCCAATCGCCAGCCTCACCACGCCGTACGTGAACACGATCCCGGCAGACCGCGAGGCCAAGCTGCCGGGCGATCCGGCGGTGGAACGGCGTCTGCGTTCGATCGTTCGCTGGAACGCGATCGCGATGGTGATCCGGGCCAACCAGATCTCCTCGGAGCTCGGCGGCCACATCGCCAGCTATCAGTCGCTGGCGACGCTGTACGAGGTCGGTTTCAATCACTTCTGGCACGCGCCATCCCCGGATCACGGCGGCGATCTCGTCTACTTCCAGGGACACTCGTCCCCGGGCAACTACGCCCGCGCCTATCTGGAGGGACGGCTGTCAGCCGAGCAGCTCGATGGCTTTCGCCAGGAGGTCTCGAGGCCCGGGGGTCTGAGCTCCTACCCCCACCCGTGGCTGATGCCCGAGTTCTGGCAGTTCCCCACCGTATCGCTGGGGATCGGGGGCATCACGTCGATCTACCAGGCCCGGTTCATGAGGTATCTACAGGCCCGCGGGCTCGCCGACACGCAGGGGCGCAAGGTGTGGGCGTTCCTGGGTGACGGCGAGATGGACGAGCCCGAGTCGATGGGGCCACTGGGACTCGCCGGCCGCGAGGCGTTGGACAACCTGATCTGGGTGGTCAACTGCAACCTGCAGCGCCTCGACGGTCCCGTGCGCGGTAACGGCAAGATCATCCAGGAGCTGGAGTCGGATTTCCGGGGCGCGGGCTGGAACGTGATCAAGGTCGTGTGGGGATCGCGCTGGGATCCATTGCTCGCCGCGGATGCCGACGGGCGGCTCGTGACCGTGATGGAGGACTGCGTCGACGGCGACTATCAGACGTTCAAGTCGCGTGACGGGGCGTACGTGCGTGAGCACTTCTTCGGTCGCGATCCGGTGCTGCTGGACCGCGTCTCGCACATGTCCGATGAGGACATCTGGTTGCTCAACCGCGGCGGACACGATCAGCAGAAGGTGTACGCGGCCTACCACGAGGCCGTGCGGCACGCCGGGCAGCCCACCGTGATCCTGGCCAAGACGATCAAGGGCTACGGGATGGGCGTCTCCGGCGAGGGGCAGATGATCACCCACCAGGCCAAGAAGATGACCGAGGATGCGCTGCTGGCGTTCCGCGATCGCTTCGAGCTTCCGCTGACCGACGAGCAGGTGCGCGCGGCCGAGTACTACAAGCCGCCGGACGACGCGCCGGAGATGGAATACCTGCGCGAGTGCCGAGCTGCGTTGGGGGGCTCGCTCCCCGTCCGCCGGCGCGTCGCCGAGCCGCTGCCGATCCCGGAGCTCTCGACGTTTGAGTCCCAACTCCAGGGCAGCGGAGATCGGGAGATCTCGACCACGATGGCATTCGTGCGCGTGCTGGCCGCCGTGCTGCGCGACAAGCGGCTTGGGCGCCACGTGGTGCCAATCGTGCCGGACGAGTCACGCACGTTCGGGATGGAGGGCCTGTTCCGGCAGATCGGCATCTACTCGCCGGTCGGGCAGCTGTATCAGCCGCAGGACTCCGAGCAGCTGATGTTCTACCGCGAGGATCAGCACGGCCAGATCCTCGAGGAGGGGATCACCGAAGCTGGTTCGATCTCCTCGTTCATCGCCGCAGGGACCTCGTACAGCACGCACGGCGTGCAGACGGTGCCGTTCTACATCTACTACTCGATGTTCGGCTACCAGCGCGTCGGCGATCTCGTGTGGGCAGCCGGCGATTGCCGCACGCGCGGATTCATGCTGGGCGGAACCGCCGGTCGCACGACGCTCAATGGCGAGGGTCTGCAGCACCAGGATGGGCACAGCCACGTGCTGTTCTCGGTCGTGCCCAATTGCCGGGCCTATGACCCGGCTTTCTCGTACGAGGTCGCGGTGATCGTTCACGACGGCCTGCGCCGGATGGCCGTCGATCAGGAGGACGTCTTCTACTACATCACCCTGATGAACGAGAACTATTCCCATCCCGCCATGCCCGAGGGCGCCGAAGAGGGAATCCTGCGCGGGATGTACCTCCTCCAGCCGGGTTCCGGCGACGGCTCCCGGGTGCAGCTGCTCGGGTCCGGGGCGATCCTGCGCGAGGTCATGGCCGCCGCGGAGCTGCTGTCGGAGTTTGGGGTGGCGGCCGACGTGTGGAGCGTGACATCGTTCACCGAGTTGCGCCGCGACGGTCTCGAGGTCGAGCGGTGGAACCTGCTGCATCCGCTCGAGCCGCCTCGGACCGCCTATGCGTCCACCTGCCTGGGGCAGCGCTCCGGTCCGGTGGTCGCCTCCACCGACTACACCCGCGCATTCGCCGACCAGATCCGGCAATGGGTTCCGGGGTCCTACCGGGTGCTCGGCACCGACGGCTTTGGCCGCAGCGACTTCCGCCGCTGGCTCCGGCGCTTCTTCGAGATCGACCGCCACTACGTCGCCCTGGCGGCGCTCAAGGAGCTCGCGGACGCCGGCGAGGTCTCCGCGTCGCTGGTGGCCGAGGCGATGGCCCGCTTCGAGATCGATCCCGACCTCCCTACGCCCACGAGCGTATGACCGCCACCGACCTGGTAGGAGTCGAGGTCCCGGACATCGGCGATTTCGCCGACGTCCCGGTCATCGAGGTGCACGTGTCCCCCGGAGATACCGTCGCGCTCGACGATCCACTGCTCACGCTCGAGTCAGACAAGGCCACCATGGACGTGCCGGCGCCGTTTGCCGGCACCGTGCGCGAGCTGCACGTCCAGGTCGGCGACCACGTGTCTCAGGGAACGCTGCTGCTGACGATGGAACCCTCTGGGGCCGACTCGGTGGGCTCGAAGGCCTCGCTGATCGCCTCCGAGGGGGCCCCCAACGAGGCCGCGGCGCCCGACGCGATCCGTGCCGCGCTGCGGGCGGAGCCGCCACCGGCACCGCCGCCCGAGCCGGCCGTGGCGCCGACGGGTAACGGCCCGGTGTACGCCAGCCCGGCGATTCGACGGCGGGCGCGCGAGCTCGGCATCGATTTGGCCCAGGTGCACGGGACGGGTCGCAAGGGCCGGATCGTTCGTGAGGACCTGGAGGGGCATGTGTCAAGAGGCCCGGCTCCGGCTTCGCCGGCCGGGCCCGGGTTGGGCCTCGAGCTCCCGCCGTGGCCATCGGTCGATTTCGAGAAGTTCGGGCCGGTCGAGCGCGTGCCGCGCTCACGCATCCAGCGGATCTCGGCACCGAATCTCGCCCGCAACTGGGTGATGATCCCCCACGTCACCCACAACGACGAGGCGGACATCACCGAGCTGGAGGCGTGGCGGCGGCAGCTCAACTCCGAGCAGGACGTAAAGGTCACGATGGTCTCGTTCCTGGTGATCGCCGGCGTCGCGGCGCTGAGGGAGTTCCCCATCTTCAACTCCTCGCTTGACGGTGACGAGCTCGTCCTCAAGCGCTACTACAACATCGGCTTTGCCGCCGATACGGCCGGCGGCCTGGTGGTGCCGGTGATCAAGGACGCCGACCGCAAGGGCCTGTTCGAGATCGCCGCGGAGCTCGGCGCGCTGTCGGCCAAGGCGCGCGACGGCAAGCTCGGCCCTGCCGACATGCAGGGCTCCACGTTCACGATCTCCTCGCTGGGCGGCATCGGCGGAACCTCGTTCACCCCGATCGTCAATGCCCCGGAGGTCGCGATCCTGGGCGTGACGCGGGCAGCGATGAAGCCGGTGTGGAACGGCCAGGAGTTCCTGCCCCGCCTGTTGGTGCCGCTGTCGCTGTCCTATGACCACCGCGTCATCGACGGCGCCGCCGCGGCTCGGTTCATGGTGTTCCTGGTTCGCGTGCTGTCGGATCTTCGCCGGGCGCTGCTGTGAGTGACGACGTCGAGGTCCGCGTCCCTGACATCGGTGACTTCACCGATGTCCCCGTGATCGAGATTCACGTCGCCCCGGGCGACCAGGTCGCCGTCGAGGATCCCCTCGTCACACTGGAATCCGACAAGGCGACGATGGACGTCCCGGCTCCGTTCGCCGGCGTTGTCCGTCAACTCGGCGTCAGGCTGGGCGATCGCGTGTCGGAGGGCAGCCTGCTGCTGACGCTGGAGGGAGTGGCGAGTGACGGCACGCCCACCGACGGTGCATCGGAGTCGGGGGGTTCCTCCGCGAGTGCCCGTCAGCCGGCGACTTCGCCCCCGTCCACCGACGGCGCTGGCGGTCACGACGCGCAGGTGGTGGTGATCGGGTCGGGGCCGGGCGGCTATACGGCGGCGTTCAGAGCCGCGGACCTCGGTCTGAAGACGGTGCTGATCGAGCGCTACGACACGCTCGGCGGTGTGTGCCTGAACGTCGGGTGCATCCCCTCCAAGGCGCTGCTGCACGCCGCCCGCGTGGTCGCGGAGGCCGAGGAGATGGCCGAGCGCGGGATCAGCTTCGGCCAGCCCAAGCGTCGACGTCGAGGCCCTGCTGTCCTGGAAGCAATCGGTGGTCGACAAGCTCACCGGCGGACTGGGGACGCTCGCCCGCCGGCGCCAGGTGGAGGTGGTTCAGGGCAGCGCCAGCTTCAGCGGTCCTCACTCGGTCACGGCCGCCGGTCGCACGATCACGTTCGACCACTGCATCATCGCCGCCGGCTCGCAGGCCGCGACCCTGCCCGGCTTGCCGGATGACCCTCGCGTGATCGACTCGACGGGCGCGCTGTCCCCGAGCTCGGTTCCCAAGCGCCTGCTGGTGGTAGGTGGCGGCATCATCGGCCTGGAGATGGCCACCGTCTACGACGCGCTCGGGGCACGGGTGACGGTCGTCGAGCTGCTCGACCAGCTGATCCCCGGCTGCGACCCCGACCTCGTGTCCGTGCTGCACAAGCGGATCGCCCAGCGCTACGAGGCGATCCTGCTCCAGACCAGCGTTGAGGGCGTCGTGGCGCAGAAGAGCGGCCTCAAGGTGTCGTTGTCCAGCGGCGACTCGGCGGCGTTCGATCAGGTCCTGATCGCGGTCGGCCGCCAGCCGAACGGTCACGCGATCGAGGCGGGCGCCGCCGGCGTCGAGGTGGACGAGCGTGGCTTCATCCCGGTCGACCGCCAGCTGCGCACCAATGTCGCCCACATCCATGCCATCGGGGACATCGTCGGTGGCCCGATGCTCGCCCACAAGGCCTCGCACGAGGGCAAGGTCGCCGCCGAGGTGATCGCCGGCGTCCCCGGGGCCGAGTTCGATCCCCGCGCCATCCCGTCCGTGGCCTATACCGATCCCGAGCTCGCCTGGATGGGCCTCACCGAGCTCGAGGCACAGGCGCAGGGCGTGGAGTACGAGACGGCGACGTTCCCCTGGACGGCCTCGGGCCGAGCGCTGTCGCTGGGCCGCGACGAGGGAATCACAAAGCTGCTGTTCGACTCCGGCACCCGCCGGCTGCTGGGAGCCGGGATCGTCGGCGTCGGCGCCGGCGAGCTGATCGCCGAGACGGTGCACGCGCTCGAGATGGGCTCGGACGCCGAGGACATCGGCCTCACGGTCCACCCCCACCCCACGCTGAGCGAGACCGTGATGTTCGCGGCCGAGCTGGCCGCCGGAACCATCACGGACCTCTTGCCGCCCCGGGAGCGGTCACGGGCCTGAGGCGCGGGGCGTGGCGAGAGTTGGCCCCGGCCGCCGGCTGCGCATGAGGCGGTGGCGGATCAGGCCGGGGCGGAGCCCCGCTGCAGCCGGCGCCTGAGCAGCATCGCCAGCGCCACTGTCAGTGCCAGCGCCAGCACCACGCGGGCGGTCGACCCGGAGGCCCCGAACAGCATGTCCGCCTCGCCGGGCGCGGGCGCGGGCATCGGAAACTCCTCCGCAGCCAGCACGTCGTGCGGCTCGGCGATCCCGGTGGGGTCGTCGGGCAGCCGCATCGGACCGTGGTGATGGAGCATCCGGTCCACCCCCGGCATCGCGAACATCTCCGCAGCGAGTACATCGTGCACCGGCTCCTCCGCCGGCGGCCTGGCCTTGCCCATTGCGGTGATCATCCCACACTTGAGGCGAGGGCGTGCGGCAAGGCGGGCGGGCGTGAGGCGGGATCGCGCGGCGGTGCGAGCCGGCTTCATGCGCCGGGCGAGCGGGGAGTCGCGGCGTCGCGAGCTGCCCGACCGCCCCGCGGAAGCCGCGGCTTCAGCTCCAGGCTGACCGATAAGCGTGAACTATTCACACTTATCGGACATCCTCGCGGGCCACACTCGCCTCCCCTCCCAGCGCGTCTCCGGCCCTGCCATAATCTCAGTCTCAAGGACTTAGATCGTGCCGATCATCTCCCGATCCGGTGCTAACCTAGTGCTTATCTCTGGTAAGCAACTAGCGAAAGTGAAGACTCCCCTTGTCTACTAGTCGCCTTCTACTTGTCCCGATGGACGACACGGTCGTCTTCCCGGGAATGTCGCTCACGCTGGCCGTGAACGTCGGTGATGAGGAGCGCGTCTTCCTCGTGCCGCGTCACGACCAGGAGTTTGCGAATGTGGGCACCGTGGCCGAGGTCGCCGACAGGGTGCGCCTGCCCGGCGGGGCCCGTGCCGTAACACTGACCGGCGTGCACCGGGGGGTCGCGGGCGCCGCCCACACGCTCCCCGACGGACAGCTGTACGTCGAGGTCGAGGAGCGGCCCGACGACGTGCCCGTGGATGGGCGCACCCGCAACCTCGAGCGCGAGTACCGCGCCGTGGTGGAGGAGATCCTCGAGCTGCGGGGCGACGACGGCCGCATCGCCGCGTTCGTGCGCAGCATCACCGAGCCCGGCGCGCTGGCCGACACCAGCGGCTACTCGCCTGACATCGGTTACGAGCAGAAGGTTCAGCTGCTCCAGACGCTCGATGTCGCAGAGCGGCTGGAGCTGGCGCTGAAGGTTCAGCGCGAGCGGCTGGCCGAGCTCCAGGTGCGTAAGCGGATCCGCGAGGACGTTGAATCCGGCGCCGAGAAGCAGCAGCGCGAGTACTTCCTGCGCAAGCAGATGGAGTCGATTCGCAAGGAGCTCGGCGAGGACGACGCGTCGATCGTCGAGGAATACCGCACCAAGATCGAAGATGCGGGCATGCCCGACGAGGTCCGCGAGCAGGCCGAGAAGGAGCTGGGTCGGCTGGAGCGGGTCGGCGAGCAGAGCGCCGAGTCGAGCGTGATCCGCACCTACCTCGATTGGCTGCTCTCCGTGCCGTGGAACAAGCGCTCGGAGGAGCGGCTCGATCCCGAGCACGCGCGCGAGGTGCTCGACGCCGACCACGCCGGCCTCGAGGACGTCAAGGACCGGATCGTCGAGTACATCGCCGTCAAGAAGTTGCGGGTCGAGCGGGGCATCACCGAGGACAAGCGCTCAGGAGCGATTTTGACCCTGATCGGACCCCCCGGGACCGGCAAGACCTCGATCGGCGAGTCGATCGCCCGCGCCACGGGCCGGGAGTTCGTCCGGATGTCGCTCGGCGGCGTCCGTGACGAGGCCGAGATCCGCGGTCACCGGCGCACGTACATCGGCGCGCTTCCGGGTCGCCTGGTCAGGGCCCTGCGGGACGCCGAGACGATGAACCCCGTGATCATGCTCGACGAGGTCGACAAGGTCGGCGCCGATTGGCGCGGAGATCCCAGCGCGGCCCTGCTCGAGGTGCTCGACCCGGCCCAGAACCACAGCTTCCGGGACCACTACCTGGACGTCGAGCTCGACCTGAGCGGCGTGCTGTTCATCGCCACCGCCAACGTCGCGGACACGATTCCCGGCCCGTTGCTGGACCGCATGGAGGTGATCCGGTTCGACGGCTACACCACCTCGGAGAAGGTGGCGATCGCGCGCGGATACCTATGGCCGCGGCAGCTGGAGCGAAACGGTCTGCGGCCCGAGGAAGTCGAGATCACCGACGGGCTGCTCGAGACGATTACCACCGAGTACACGCGTGAGGCCGGCGTCCGCCAGCTCGAGCGCGACCTCGGCACGCTGCTGCGCAAGACGGCCACGCGGATCGCCTCCGGCCGGGCGAGCGCACCGGTGACGGTCGACCTCGACGCCGTTCGCGACGCCTTGGGTCGTCAACGGCACTTCCAGGAGTCGGCGATCCGTACCGCAGTGCCAGGCGTGGCCACCGGTCTCGCGGTCACGGGCGCGGGAGGCGACGTGCTGTTCGTCGAGGCCACAGCCATGCAGGGCAAGCCGGGCCTGACCCTGACGGGCCAGCTCGGGGATGTGATGAAGGAGTCCGCGCAGATCGCGCTGTCCTACGTGCGCGGCCACGCGGATGAGCTCGGGATCGAGCCGCATGCGTTCGACGAGCGCTCGTTCCATGTGCACGTGCCCGCCGGGGCGATCCCCAAGGACGGCCCCAGCGCGGGCGTCACGATGGTCACCGCCCTGTCGTCGCTGCTGTCGAGCCGGCCCGTGCGGCACAGCGTCGGGATGACCGGCGAGGTGACCCTGCAGGGTCGCGTGCTGCCGATCGGCGGGGTCAAGCAAAAGGTGCTCGCGGCCCACGCCGCCGGGCTCACCGACGTGGTCCTCCCCGAGCGCAACCGCGGCGATCTCGACGATGTGCCCGAAGAGGTCCGCGAGGCGATGAAGTTCCACTTCGCGATGACGATCGACGAAGTGCTCGGCGTGGCGCTGGAGCCGGCGCAGCTGCACTCCGCCGCCGCTTAGAAGCCAGCCTGGCCGGTGTCCCTGAACAGGGACACCGGCCACCACCACTTCACCCCACGATCCGGCGCCCCGCCGGGGTGGGATTGCAGCCGGAGCTAGACGACCGGCTGGCTCGGCGCCACGCCA
Organism: uncultured Solirubrobacterales bacterium; assembly: GCA_963803475.1. Lineage (GTDB taxonomy): Bacteria > Actinomycetota > Thermoleophilia > Solirubrobacterales > Solirubrobacteraceae > Palsa-465. Next base: position 21,853 of record CAWDMR010000006.1, on the reverse strand, counting down.
GCCGGGGCGAGCCGAGCGATGACGCCGGCAATGATCCAGCCGACGGCGACGTACACGGCGGCCGCGATGCCCCAGTTGACCGCCATCGCCAGCTTGGCGTTGTGAATCGAGAACATGCCGTTGAACGGGCCGACGAAGAACTTCGCGGCGTCGTGGATGTCCCGGACGACGGTATTGCCGGCATTGGCGCCGAGCACCCGCAGCACGATCGCGGCCACGATCAACGCCGCGATCAGGCCGGCGATCGTCCGAATGATCCGCGCGATCAGAGTCATCGTCGATCCCACGGCCCAGGCACCCCGAGCGGCGGCCACGCGTGCGGTGCCCGCGCGGCGCGGCGGGGCGCTGTTGCCTGCGTTTGCGTCCTCGACGGCCAGCCGATCGGACGCCGTCCGACGCGCCATCGGCCGCCTCAGTGCGAAAGCCATGCTCTCCTCCCGTTCACGGGTTTTTTGGTCCTGCGGGAGGTCTACCCTCGCGCTGGGCGGGCAAACGGGCCTAGGCGCCCCGCGTGCACGAGCTTGCGGGCCGGCGCGGCTTCGTGAGCCGGCGACCGCGGTGGGGTAAGTTCCAGTTATGAGCACGATCACCGCCCCCGAAGAGCAACGAGTCCTGGATCAGGTTCCCAAACAGCTGTTGATCGGTGGACAGTGGCGCGACGGGGCCAAGGGCACGCTCGCGGTCGAGGACCCGGCCACGGGCGAGGCGCTGTGCGAGGTGGCCGATGCCTCGAGCGACGATGCCAAGGCCGCCCTCGACGCCGCGGTCGGGGCCGGTGCCGAGTTCGCAACCATGGCGCCGCGTGAGCGCGGTGACATCCTGCGCCGAGCGTTTGACGCCATCACCGACCGTGCGGATGAGCTGGCGCTGCTGATGACGCTCGAGATGGGCAAGCCGCTGAAGGAGTCAAAGGCTGAGATCGCCTACGGGTCGGAGTTCCTGCGTTGGTTCTCCGAGCAGGCGGTGCGGATCGACGGCCGCTATTCGGTGGCGCCGAACGGTCAGGGGCGGCTGCTGACGATGAAGCAGCCGGTGGGGCCCTGCCTGCTGATAACTCCCTGGAACTTCCCGCTGGCGATGGGCACGAGGAAGATCGGGCCAGCGATCGCGGCCGGCTGCACGATGGTGGTCAAACCGGCGCAGCAGACGCCGCTGTCGATGCTGATGCTGGCCAAGATCCTTGAGGAGTCGGGCCTTCCGGGCGGCGTGCTCAATCTGATCACCGCCTCCTCGGCGGGCGAGTCGACCGGGCCGCTGATCTCCGACCCCCGCCTGCGCAAGCTGTCGTTCACCGGCTCGACCGAGGTCGGACGCAAGCTGATGGAGCAGGCCTCGGAGAACCTGTTGCGGCTGTCGATGGAGCTCGGCGGCAACGCTCCCTTCATCGTGTTCGACGACGCCGACGTCGATGCGGCGGTCCAGGGCGCTCTGATCGCAAAGATGCGCAACATCGGCGAGGCCTGTACGGCGGCGAACCGCTTCCACGTGTCCGGAGCGGTCGCCACCGAGTTCGCCGAGAAGCTGGCCGACAAGATGGGCGCGATGAAGGTCGGGCGGGGCACCGAGGACGACGTCGAGGTGGGCCCGCTGATCGACGACAACCAGCGGACCAAGGTCGCCGAGCTGGTCAAGGATGCCGTGGGGCGCGGCGCCAAGGCGCTGGTCGGCGGCCACGCCCGTGACGGCGCCGGCTACTTCTACGACCCCACCGTCCTGGCCGACGTCCCCGGCGACGCCAATCTACTCAAGGAGGAGATCTTCGGACCAGTGGCGCCGATCAAGGGCTTCGCGGACGAGGACGAGGCGATCGCCGCCGCCAATGACACCGAGTTCGGGCTGGTGGCGTACGTCTACACCAGCGACCTGAAGCGGGCCCTGCGCGTGGTCGAGAAACTCGAGACCGGCATGGTCGGGCTCAACCAGGGCATGGTGTCCAACCCCGCCGCCCCATTCGGAGGTATCAAGCAATCGGGCTTCGGCCGTGAGGGCGGGCCCGAGGGGATCGAGGAGTACCTCGAGACGAAGTATGTGGCCGTGAATTTGTAGAGGGGGTAGGAAGCGCCACGAACCCGGACGCTGGTTGCATAGTCAACCGGAATACGCGGCATATACGCCTGAGCTGGAACCAGGATGGACGGGAGGTTTGAGCCTCGGAACCGACTCTGACCGCAACTGGACGGAGATTACCGGGACCGCTAGAGTCGGGTTGTAATTCTCTCGGGAAAGGCGCGGCAAATACGGGGTCTGGGGCCGGGTTCGAGTTCCGCTCCGGCCTCGCCGCTATCGACACGTGAAGAAGAACCCGCAACAGCGCTCAGAATGCAGCATAGTTCTGGGCTGCATTTTTGCCTTCTGAGGATGCCCGTCCTCGGCCTACATCAGGGTGCGTCGTTCGCGGGCTATCGGATCGAACAATTAATTGGGCGCGGCGGGATGGGGATGATCTACCGAGCCACGGAGTTGCGGCCTCACCGGCCCGTGGCGTTGAAGGTCGTCGCTCCGGAGTTCGCATCTAACGACGAATTTCGCGCTCGATTCCTACGCGAGTCCCAGATCGCGGCATCGCTCGAGCATCCAAATGTTGTGCCCGTATCCCGTATCGGTGAGGAGGACGGGCTGTTGTTCATTGCGATGCGCTTCGTGCCTGGCAATGATCTTGCAACTCTTATCGCCGACGACGGCCGGCTCCCGCCACTCCGCGCGGCGGCGATTGCAGACCAAATCGCTGATGCTCTCGATTCGGCACACGAGAAGGGTCTCGTGCATCGTGACGTAAAGCCGGCGAACGTGTTGATCGAACATCGGCGCCGGGGCGATCACGTTTACCTGACTGACTTCGGGCTGACAAAGGACTTGGCGACAAATGGCCGATTAACTGGCACGGGCATCGCTGTGGGAACCATCGACTATATGGCTCCCGAGCAGCTTGAAGCGAGCGGGGTCGATGCTCGCGTGGACGTTTACTCGTTGGGTTGCCTTGTGTTTGAAATGCTCGCGGGTCGCGTTCCATACGCCCAGGGTGGCCAAGCAGCAAAGATGTATGCACATCTGACGGAGCCACCACCGAAGATCTCGCAGCTCGTTCAGGGGTTGTCTACGCGGTTCGATGAGCTTGTTGCTCGCGCCTTGGCAAAAGCACCAGAAGATCGCTACCCATCTGCCGGCGATTTGGCTGAGGCCATGCTCGCCGCGGCAGAGAATCGGCGCACAAATCGCGTCGAACGCAGCATAGCCATGGGCGATGCAGCGCCGCTCGAGTCTCGAACCGTTTCAAACTCACATTCTGACGCAGTCGAAGCCAGCTCGGCTGAGGAACTTGAGAGTCAGCGTGAACCCGTTGGTGCATCGGCTAGTTGGGCTCCCGGGCTTTCCACTGATACTGATCCACAACTGCGGCGCCCGGGCGCGCTCCAACAGCCCGATGTTGCAGCCAACTCGACCGAGCCCTCCGCTGCCTCGCTTGACTCCGACATCACGTCTCAGCTGCGGTTCCACACCGTCGAAACGCGCAGCGCGCCCTCCGGTCCACCTCCCGCGCAACATGGTGGCCGAGATGCCTCGAACGCTCAACTCTCCGAGGGACGGTCTGAGGACACAGACAGCGAAGCCAAATATGGCTGGCGCCGCGGCGCGCGATTAGCGGCAGTCGCTGTTGCCGTCGCCGTAGGCTCGGTCGCAGTTATACGAAGCGGAGGTAATTCATCCCGCAGTGGTCATCTCAACTCCATCCGGACTGGACCGCTGACGCTGAGCTATGGCGGAAATTGGTTACGCACAGCCGATCTCTCGCCGGGTAAGGCGGCGCTGAGCTCATCCACTGATGTTCACGGGGTAAGTGGTCTGCCGATTTCGCTTTAGTCTTGGCGAGACAACGGCCGTTGCTGGAACTTTGATCAAGTCGGCGCCGATACCGGCTGGGGCACCGCCAGTATTTCCTTGCGCGATACGGAAAGGTGACTGAGGCGACAAACGTCGAAGTTGCAGGGGTCCACGCAAGACGCTACAGCTGGAACACCCCAGATCGCGAGCTAACTGCGTATGTAATTCCCACTGCAAGCGACGACCTCGCTGTTATTTGCGCTGGCAAGCCTCCAACGCTGGCTCCGACATGTGCCAGCCTCGTAACCGGTGCGCGCGTTAGCGGTGTCCAACTTCTCCCACCCGGACCTGACACACGACTGGCGAAGTCTCTAACAGACGCGTTAGCGCCTGTTGCTCGCGCCCGCTCAGCCATCGGCACGCTCAACGAAAAGCCTCTGATCAAACGCGCGGACCCGGCAGGTCGGGTTGCGGAGGTGGAGGTCGCTGCAGCATCGCGGCTCGCGAGGATTGTTGTACCTCCGCGATATCACCGCACCGTCTTGGCGCTGAGATCCGCGTTATCACGCGAGGCTGGCGAATTCAGATCCCTCGCAGCCACGGCTCGCTTCAATCACCGCTCGGATTACGCGAGTGCCGTAAGAGCGACGGAGTCGGCTAGCCGTACGTTCAAGGCCACCGCTTCAGCAGCGGCAAGTGTAAGCCTTGAGATCCCGCGCTTGCCGGCCCTCTCGCTTGCAGGGCTCCCGCGAACTCCACAGACTCATGCGCCCAATAGCACATCCGCGACGTTAAGCGGCGCGACGATCACATCCTCGGGCAGCGGGGGATCATACGGCGGCGGCGGGGGCGGATCCTCGGGCGGAGGCGGGGGCGGGTCCTCGGCGGAGGCGGGGGCGGGTCCTCGGGCGGAGGCGGAGGATCATCTAGTGCGACTCATTCTGGATCGACAGGTGGAACGCAAACGACACCGTTCAAATGACCAAGACCTTCACCATGACCATCGCGAGGTGGGTCGGGCCCGCCGCGGTATTCCTTACGGGCATTTTCGGCACGGCGGCGGCTTCGGCGCAGACGGTCGAGCTGGGCCAGACAACGAGACCGATCGTGTTGTCAACGTGCGCGACACCGCCGACAGGCTGTGATTCCATTGCGGCGCGTACAACCGTGCTCCAGTCGTTTAGCAATGCCCTGGATTATCCGGATGCGGCAACCAGACGAGGGTCGATTACGAGTTTCACCATTTCCCTGAACCGGCTATCGAACAACAGCTCGACCGAGGAGCAAGACGTTGGCCTGCTCAACCGAGCATACGGGGGGGAACCCAGGGCTGCTCTCGTGATACTGAGTCATACACTTCGCCCTTTCCAATATAAAGTCGTCAGGGAGAGCGCAACCTACGATTTGACGCCTTATCTCGGCACAATCGCGCATTTTCGATTGACGCGCAGCCTCCCTCTCGAGGCCGGAGATCTCATCGGGCTCACCGTGCCGACCTGGGCGCCGGCGATCCAGAATGGCTTCAATCCCAATTCAGTCGCGTATCGTGAGAGCAGGACGACTAATTGTAGTAACCCACCGTCGCAGCAGACGAGCCGCGCTGTCGGAAGCCGAGCTGATTACATATGTAGTTACACCGGCATGCGGGCGGAGTACAGCGCAACCGAAGCTATATCTGCTGGGTCCCGACCCCTTGTAATTGCTCCCTTCGACCTCGCCGTCGTGGTTAATCCTTATTCCGGACATCCAGGCGAACTAATTATGGCTCGGATACTGATAAAGGGACACTTTGGTGATCATTACTTAAACGTAAGCGGAGGTTGTATCAATTGCGCTTCCGTCCGTAGCAGTAAACCTGGGTCCTTAGATATCGTTCGTAAGACGCCAACGTCTGTGACAATTGTGTCACGGCCTACCTCGGTGTTTACGGACCGCACTTTGATCATTCAGGACGTGACGTCGCCCGGCGCAATTGGACGGTACAAGCTGTATAAGGCGGAGCCTAGCTCAATAAATACTCAGGTAATCGCTCAGGGATGTACGCCACCTGGAGTCACTTTGGATGCTGATAACGCCAAACATCCTCAGCAGATACCGAGGACACACTGTCCGTGATGAGCTGCTGTCGGATCGGGGCTGCCTCTGCTAGCGAGCGCGTAGCCAGGCGCCAGCGGGCGGCCCGGCCTGCGATGTGTCCGCTTCCTGCATGCGTCTGAACACCACTGCCGCCGGCCGCTGACAATCGTGTCGCACCCCCGGCGCGTATTCGATGACCTGTTCCTCTTCATCATCTGAGGGCCTACGCGTGTCGGTGAGTCGATTGCTTTCTTTGCCGACGCGAGTGTGTTCGGTGGCGGTGATGTGCCAGGGTTGTAGTTCGCCTCGGGTCCAGGGGTGGCAGCGTTTGCCGTCTAGAGGGTCGAGGGCTTTGCTTTCGGGGTGTTGGCGGTATTGGTTGAAGTAGTCGCGGTAGCTAAGAACGGCTATGGATTGGGGCTTGAGTTGGGGTGTTTGGCTGGTGTGGATCCGGCGTGGGGGCTGGTTGGGGCAGTTGCGGTCGATCCAGTTGTCGAACTCGGCTTCGAAGACCACCCCGAACCCGTCTGGTTCGACCAACCAGCATGCAGACGGGAGCGAGTTCTCGAACCGTGACGACCAACGAGAGAAGACAACCCGTACTGCCACATACTCGTAGCTGGAGAGTGGATCGACGTGCGGCAAAGCGAAGACTTCACCGCAACCGTCGCCGATCTCAGCAGCTACATCGCAACTTTTAGTGATAGCGAACTCGTCAACTTCGAAACATCTTCCCATGAGCGCCTTGCCGTCAGACGAGATGAAATCGCCGCTGTCGCTGGCCGATGATGCTTCTATCCGCGTGTGAACACCTGCCGCTACGTCTGGTCTCTAGGCTAACGTCGGACCCAGAGTGCTACGACCGGACTTACGGCGCGCCATCGGCATCCCACCGCTGAAAAAGTCGAGAATCCACGATGGCAAGTTTTAGAGGCACACCAGCAGCGCAATGGATACTCGAAGCTATTAGAATCAGAACCGAGAAGCCAACGCGAGAATCGCCTGACCGAGCTCCTGGTAACTGCGCTATCACTTCATGAGGGCCTTGCTCGTGCGTTCCTGTCGCCCGATAGTCGATCTTGGCGTCAACTACGCACGATCGATCACCTTATCGGCGGCAGCCGAGGTCTACATTCAACGGGGTCGCAGGCGATCCGTTGATCTTCAGCTCGTGGCAACGGCAGGGCGGTCGCGAGGTGGCGCGATTTTTGGTGCGAGAACAAACTTGGCTCCGCCGAGCGGGAAAAGCAGCTCGACGATCAATGGACTGCGCTGAAGGAGCGCGGGCTGGATTCGCCGTGGGCACTCCTTGCGGTAGTCGAGAGCAACGCCGCTCGCGACGAGGTCCTGGAGCGAGCGAACCGTCCGCCCGGGTGCGCAATCGCACGCGCGCCGGCGCGCCCCGGACAGATTCGCGTCATAACGTGGCAGGAAATTGCAGAGCGCATCATCGACAGTCGGCGCGGCCGACGGCGACGACTGGCGTGAGAAGGCAGCTGAACCCGAAGGTCCTGCCAGCAGCGCGTCCTCGCCGAGCTGCTCTGGTACCTAGAGCGCGAAAGGAGAACCGTTGTGGCCGTGGAGCCCGTAACTTCGGAGGGACTAGCAGTACTAGCCCCGCGTCGAGACCACACTTGATCGCTTAACCGCTCTCTTCGAGCTAACTGCGCAAGAGCTACCAGGCTGCGGGCCGATCGAACAGGCCCTACGGCTCGATCCGGAAGACGGCGACGAAACAGTAGGCGCCGCGATCGCAGTGCGCGCGGAGCCAGAATCCTGGATCGATGGGCCAGATTACGACGCGTCCAGGGCACTCGGCATAGATACCGGTCAGTCTAGCGGTCGTAGCGGACCACAAATATGGGTCGCTGTCGAGCTCGACATCCAGGAGCATCCCCGACCCCGCTGCAGCTCTAGCCACCACGCAATGGGTGGATGAGCTTCGGAGCAACGATTACATGGTGGAGTACGAACCCGGGGATCCTGAGGCCATAATTTATTGGGGAACCTCGCTTGACGAGGTCATTGCAGACCGACCGTCCCTAAGTGAGCAAGCCGCCGCTCTTGTAGAAGCGGTGCGCGACGCGTGGACTGGCCTAAATAACCTTCCAACACCCGACCAGCAGAAATCTCCACAGGCGCGAACGCGATCGCGCAGACGCGGACCGCGTACTAGTCGTCGTCCTGCCTGACGCGAGTTCTCGTCCGGCGCTGCCCGACATGGCCGGCGCGACGGCTTCGTGCCGGACCACTATGGATGCAAACCCGGCGAGATATAGGCCTTGCAGACGGAAGTTCCGTGCACCCTATCTCCTACCCCGTGTAATTTGTAGACGGGTAGGTACTAGTGCGGGCGAAACCGGCGCTGCCGTAACGCGAGTATGCGCTCGCGGCATCCGGGCGCCAGGTCGCTGCTGCCATTCCTCAAAGGCGGCAGCGTCTTTCGTGGAGGCCGCTGCTCTTCGGTCGAGGCTGTCCTGTGAATCCCCGAGTTGCGATCGCGTTTGGGCAGGGTCGTTCGCGCCGGCGGTTGCGTCGGCGGTAGACCGGCTTGGGTTGTGGTGTCAGGTCAGGCGGCTTGTTCGGCTGGTTGTTCGCTCTGGTCGAGGGTGACGGCGTAGCCGAGCGCTTCGAGTTGGCGTTGGAGGCGGCGGGCGCGGTGCTCGACTGAGTAGCGCTTGCGCTGCCAGTCGGGCCCGAGGTCGCGGTATGGGACTTGGTCGCGGACGATGTGGTAGTAGGCGACGAGCAGGTCGTGGCGGATCGCGCCGATCGCTTTCTGTTCGCCGCGGCGGCCGCGGAGCTGGGCGTAGTGCGGGCGAGGTAGGTGTCTTTGGTGCGGACGGCGGCGCGGGCGCATTCGGTCAGCTGGGAGGTCAGCCAGCCGGGCCCGGGGCGGGTTCGTCCCGATTGTCCGGCGGCCGGCTGATTGGTGGTGGCCGGGGCAGGCGCCGGCCCAGGACGCGAAGTGCCCGACGGTCGGGAACACGGTCATGTCGAGGCCGCACTCGGCGATCAGGACCTGCGCGGCTTGCGCTTGGACGCCGGGGATCGTGCACAGCAGCTCGATGATCTGGGCGTGCGGGGCGAGCACGAGCTCGATCCGCTCGCTCAGGTTCTGCAGCGCCGCGTCGAGCGTGTCGATGTGCGCGAGCAGCTGCGCGACCATGACCCCGTGGTGCTCGATCGTGAAGCGGCTCTGCAGCGCTTCGCGGAGCTGCGGGATCTTCGCGCGCATCTTGCCCTTGGACAGCTCGGCGAGCTGCTCGGGATCGGTGACGCCGGACAGCAGCGCTTCGAGCATCGCGCGGGCGGACTTCGAGTAGGTCGTCGAGGCGACGCTTGAGAGCTTGATCCCGGCGTCCTGGAGCACCTTCTCCAGCCGCTGGATCGTCCGCGCGCGCTCGTTGCTCTGCGCCGTGCGCAGCCGGGTCAGGTCACGCAGCCGGCGGATCTCCGGCGGCGGCACGAAGCTCGGCCGGACCAGCCCGTGCTGGACGAGCTGGCAGATCCACTCCGAATCCTTCACGTCGGTCTTGCGACCGGGGACGTTGCGCAAGTGGTGCGCGTTGAGCAGCCAGCACTCGAACCGATCCTCGAGCGCCTGGAACACCGTCTTCCAATACACGCCGGTGGCCTCCATCCCGACCAGCGTCACGCCGGCCTCGGCCAGCCACGCCGCCGAGCTCGGCGAGCCCGGCGAGCGTCGACTTGAACGTCTGGGTCTGCTGATCCCAGCGGCGACGACCCTGCCCGGCACGCGGACGGTCGCCACGACGTTGTCGCGATGCACATCAAGACCCGGCGCACCGCTCTACGATCACATCCACAGCTCTGCTCCCTTCGGACGGCAATTGGACCCTGTCGCCCGGAGGGGGCCTCCCATGGATGAGTCTGTCCTTCGCGCTCGCAGCAGCAATCAACGGTCCCACAGGTCCCCGCGCCACGCTGTCGCACGGGCTCTAACGCACCAAGCCTCACCGGCGTCGATCCGGGCCCGCAAGGATTCTCACCCCTCACAGGTAGCCGGCGCAGCCGGCCCGGCGACGCTGTCGCATAAAGGGGTTCCGTCTGGCGCGGTTTATGGAATTCCGGCATGCCGCAGAACTTCATTGAGAGTCGTCGTGAGCAGGGGTTTTTGCTGCCGCCGGATGTGCGGGAGTGGTTGCCGGCCGATCATCTGGCGTGGTTTGTGATCGACGCGGTCGCTGAGATGGATCTGGCGGCGTTCTATGCCGCGTATCGGGCTGACGGTCATGGTCGCGCGGCGTATGAGCCGTCGGTGATGGTGGCGCTGGTTCTGTACGCGTTTGCCACTAATGTGCGCTCGTCGCGGGCGATCGAACGTCACTGTCGGCAGGACGTGGCCTACCGGGTGATCACCGGCAACCTGGTTCCTGATCACGCCACGATCGCGCAGGTTCATCTGCCGTCATGAGCGGGCGCTGGCGGAGCTGTTCGGCGAGGTGCTGCGGTTGTGTGAGCGGGCGGGGTTGGTCAAGCCTGGGGTGGTGTCGATCGACGGGACCAGGCTTGATGGCAACTGCAGCCCCGATGCGAATTGTCGGTTTGAGCAGATCGCGCGTGAGGTTCTGGCCCAGGCCAAGGCGACCGATGAGGCCGAGGATGAGCTTTATGGCGAGGAGCATGGCGATGAACTGCCCGAGCAGCTGCGCACGCCGGAGGGTCGCCGCGAGTTCTTTCGCCGGGCCAGGAAACAGTTGCGGGGCCGGGACGAGCGCTCCGAGCTGGGCGAGGATCCCGAAGCAGAGGTCTCGGAGGAGGTGTCGCTTGAGTTCGATCCAGCGCGGATCGTGGCGCGGGTGCAGGGACGGGAAGGCTGGTTGCGGGAAGGCAAGCGCCAGCTCGAGCGCCACCGCTGGCAACACCCGGATCGGATCCCGCGCGCCAGGGCTGATCGGCTGCTGTTGGCGGCCGAGCGGCTGGAGTCAGAGCATGAGGTCGAGCGTCGTGCCAACGCGGCCTATGAGCAGTATCGAGTGCGGGGCCGAACGAAGGACGGGCGGCGGCTCCCAGGCCCGCCGAAGCCGTATGTGCCACCGGAGGTGCCGGCGGGGAGGGTGAACATCACCGATCCCGATGCGCAAATCGCTCCCGATCTCGTTTGGGTTCGCGCAGGGATACAACGCGCAGGCGGCAGTCAACGAGCAGCAGATCGTGCTGGCAGCTGAGATCACCAACACCTCGACCGATTTTTCGCAGCTGGACCCGATGGTCACCGCGACGCTGAACGAGCTGAAGCGCATCGGTGTCACCGAGCTCCCGGAGGCGGTCGTTGCGGACGCCGGCTATTGGAACGAGCAGCACATTGACGAGGTGGTCGCCAACAAGCACATCCCGGTGCTCATCCCACCAGACAAGGTCAGTCGCGGCCCCCCAAGGTCGACATGGAGTGGCGGCCGCTATGACTGGATGCGAAAGGTCCTAGCCACCGAGCTAGGCCAGCTCATCTACCGAAAACGCAAACAGACGATCGAGCCGATATTCGGCCACACCAAATACAACGGCGGCGTCATCCACTTCAACCGACGAGGTCGGATCAAGGTGCGCACCGAGTGGCGATTACTGATGATGACCCAGAACCTCGCCAAGGTCTACCGCCACCAACTCGCCGCCACCGGGGCCTGAAACAGGCCCCCACACGTCACATCGCCTCAGCGCTGGGCTCGCTGCTAATCGCCTACCTACCGCCCAGCCCCAACCAACCCGGCGGGAGCTTTGAGCGACAGCCGTCCGAAGCGCTAGCGAGCGTCACCGTCGTCAGAACTTCTGCTCTCCGATCTGAATGCGGGCGCGCTCGCTCGTCGCCCAACTACCGTGGCGTCGTCGTCGCTTCTCGTTCAATTACGCTGTGACGCGCAGGTCTAGCCCGCCAACGCGCTCCGGGGACAGCCGCAGCTCGTCGGCGGTCGAGCTGGCGCCCAGCAACGAGCGCTCATCCAGCCATGCCCGGGCCTGCGGGGAGCGAGGAGGCGCCGGAATACCAGGCGGGCGAACCCGGCGCGATCCCCGAGCCGCTGGGGAGGAGCGCCGGACCATCGCAGAGCAGGCAAAAGTCATCCCAGTTGGACGCCGGAGTCGAGCAGCTGCTGCCATCGCAGCCGCGTGGCGCTGACGTCCCGCGCGCTGACAACGACCTCGCGTACGCCGGTCAGGCCCGGCCCAGCGGATTGCGCCGCGGCGAAGCGCTTCGTGTCGGCGGTTCTGCGGGCGGCGAGGTCATGACCCCACTCGCAGACCGCCAGGAACTCCGGTGGCAGCGCGAACAACCCTGCGGTCAGCCGCCCGAGCGCCCGGCTGGATGCGATCCGACTCATCACGGGCGCCATCACTCCGCGCGCTCGGCGCACCACCGACCAGCGCCCGCGTCGACGAGCCGCGAGACGATCGGATCGCCGCTCAGTCGAGCACGCCGTCGACGGGGGATAAGCGCCAGTTGGGCTCGGCGGCGGAGCGACGGTAAGGCTCGTAGGACTCAAAGCGCGTATAGCGGGCCGCCGAAGGCCAGCGGCGCGACGTGGGGCACGCCGCGGGCGCGCAACTCAGCAGCCGATTGCCCCGCCGTCCCGTCGGGCTCGAACACGACGCCGGTCAGCGCGATGCCGGCTGCCGGGCGCGAACGGCCCCCCCAGCGGATCGATTCCAGCGTGACGTTGCCCGCCGCGAGGATCGCGACGCTCGAAGGTCGGACACCGGAAGGGGGGCGCTGACCGGTAGCGCGAGCGCATCCGCCGAGCCGGGGCGCGGTCCGCCCTGGGTCCTCGCTGAGCACGTTGACGTGGTCGATCTGGCGGACCGCGGGCGACGACATCAGGAGCTCCGCCCGCGCCACGCCCGACGGATCAGCGGTCGCACGATCGGCGGCGCCTTGCGTAGCCGATCGTGCTCCAGCTCCGCGATCGAGAAACCGGCGCGCTCGATGCTCTCGAGCGTCCGGCGATTGCAGTGACAGCCGTGCCCGACGCTGACCTGAGACGCCGTGCAGGCGATCCTGCCATCGAGCAAGTGCGGCGTCGTCCGAGCGGACGTGCTCGAGAAATACGAGCTGGCCGCCGGGCTTGAGCAGTCAGGCGGCTCTCCGCAGAGCGCCCGTGCCGGATCAGCGACCGTGCACAACACCAGCGTAGAGATGACGAAATCGAAGCTTCCCTCCTCGAATGGGAAGCTCCTCGGCGGGTGCCCGCACGACGCGCGTCGGGGAGCGAGTAGCCGGCCAGCTTGCGTTCGAGCCGGCGTGCCATCGGCGCTTCTGGCTCGGTGATGACAAGCTCCTCGATGCCTTCCCCGTAGAACGGTAGGTTAGCGCCCGTGCCGCCGCCGATTTCCAGCACCCTTCCACTCGTCCCGGTCCGATCAGCGCCTCACGGTGCCCGACGCGACCGCCCTCTCCGGCGCGGCCATGAATTTGTCATAGCCCGCAGCGAACACCCGACCCCACAGGCTCATGACCCCGGCGCGCTCTCGGTCATACGCCAACTCTACATACCGCCGGGTTCCGCGTGGAACGCACCAAAGCGCCCGGGCGAATCCCCCGATCGACTGACCACGGCGATGCGAATGCTCATGTTCTTACAACCCACGGCCGAGCGCTCCGAGAACGGAAGTGCGCTCACAGCTCGAGCGCACTCGGAATGGAACGAACGCGTGCACGCGCGGCGGTCGCTGTTACGTTTGTCCGAGATCAGCGACGCGCGGCGGCGATCTCGCCCTGATGTCGTGGCCGCTTTGCGCCGGTCCGTGGGACCGGGCGCACCACGGCGCCAATCTCGGACCGCCTTTTCAGAGTGAAGGCGCGCGACGACCCGGACGACACCCTTGGTGCACCGCCTGGATAGCCCGCGCTATGGCGCGACGTTCTGGTTTATGTGGAAGAGATTGTCGGGATCGTAGGCTCGTTTGACCTGAACCAGGCGGTCGTAGTTCTGGCGGTAGTTGTCTCGAATGCGGCCGTAATCGTCGTCCTGCATGAAGTTGATGTAGCCGCCGGGCTCCGAGTAGGCGGACAACGCGTTGTAGTAGTCGCGTAGCCACTTGATCCGCTCGGAGTCTTTGGTCGGGTCGGTCCAGCCCGCCAGGAACACCATCCCATACGTGGCGTCGCGGTAGGCGAACGCCGTGTCCTGCGCGCCCACTTCGTGGCATGCGCCGTTGATCGGGTAAAGGTGCATCGTGGCGCTGACCTCGGGCACCGGCTGCCGTGTTCGACGTGCGCCTCAATGGCCTCGTCAGTCAACTCGGTGACGAAGCTGCCTTTCCAATAGCTCCGGATCCCCTTGGGGAACAATGCGTCGAAGGCCCCATTGAGAACCGGGTAGGGCATAGGTCCCACCGTCTCGGCCACGACAGGAGCGACGTCGCGGAAGGGTTTCATGGCCCACTCACCCTTGTCCATAGGCCCGCTCCACTGGACGATGGAAGCGCAGAAGGTATCTCCATGGCGTTCAGAGGGGATGAAATCGAGTGGCGGGGCGATCTGGAAGGCGGGGAAGGCGCCATACGTCCACGGCCGTCCTTCAGGAATTCCTCGAAGAACCGCAGGAGGTCGCCGGCCCGGTCGACCTCGTACAAAAAGATGCCGGCATAGATGTCGTTCACCGGGTGCACGCGGTACTCGAAGGACGTCACGACGCCGAAGTTCCCGCCGCCGCCTCGGAGCGCCCAGAACAGGTCCGGGTGTTGCTGCTCGTTGGCTACTTTCACCTCACCATCAGCCGTCACGACCTGGGCTGAAAGCAGGTTGTCGATCGTCAGCCCGTGGGCTCGGGCCAGGTAGCCGATCCCGCCGCCCAGAGTTAGGCCGCCAATACCTGTCGTAGAAATGATCCCACCGGTGGTGGCCAGGCCGTGGACGTGGGTGGCGTCGTTGAACTCGCCCCATGTGGTTCCTCCACTGGCGCCGGCTGGGCGTTGCGGGTCGACCTGTACCCCGCGCAGCAGAGAAAGATCGATGACCACCCCGCCGTCGTTAGTACCAAACCCGGGTGCGCTGTGCCCGCCTCCTCTTACCGACAGTTCCAAACCGCCGTCACGAGCAAAATTGACCGCATCGACGACGTCGGCTACCTGCTCCGCCTTGACCACAACCAGGGGGTGACGGTCGAACATGCCGTTGTGGACCGCCCTGGCCTCTTCGTAGCCCTCGTCGCGGCGGTGATCACTTGTGCACGCACCTGCTCACGCAAGGGCTGAACGGCCTCGGTGTCGGGGGGCGTCCCGGTTATGCCTGTCATTTCCTCTCTCCTTCCCTCGCCTGCGCAAGCGAGGCTATATTTGCGGAGTCCACCGTCCCGCGAGGCCCCACGTCTTCGTTTCCCGCCCCGGAGGAGAACGTCTATCGGTGCGCGCCAAGGCCAATCGGCCGGTCACGCTCGCCGGGTAGCCGACTCAAACCCAGGGCGAGCTATGGACGCGACCCTCAGCCTGTCCGGGACACGAGTCAACCGTCCGTGCAAGCGGCGGACCTGTTAATCGCCAATCCGTCGAATATGGACCGGAAGTTCCGTGCGCCTATCTCCTACCCGTGAACCTGTAGCCGGGTAGGTACTAGTGCGGGCGAAACCGGCGCTGCCGTAACGCGGGCGATGCAAGCAGGGGGCATCAAGATGCGCCCTTGTTCGGGAGGAAACGGGAGGTTGCTAGCTTGAGCGGTGAGCACTCCACTCGAAGACCCGACAAAGTCCGGTCGAAGTCACGCGGATGCGGGCGGGAGCGCCCTGCGAGCGGGCTGTTCGGAAGCCGCCCATCGAGTGTGCTACGGGTGACATCCGTACTGGAGGTCAAGTAGGCGCCTGTAGGTCTCGAGCAGGCTTGCTCGGGTTCTTGTGCGCGAACGTTTGGTAGGTCGCGCCACCCTTCGACTTGTCTCCGAATGCGGCAATCCGCTGACGGACGCCGCAACAGGAGGTGGGAGCGGCGCGGCGCCGGGCTGGTGCACGACTCGCGCGGGTCGCGGGCCGCGGGATCGGGGTGAGCGGGCGGCTGACGTGTGTGCGCGTCCGTTCGATCGTGCGCACATGAGTGGTCTTGCGCGCCTGGGTGATCGCATGCGCCAGGGGCCGGTCGCGGTTGCAGCCGCAATCACCGTGTAGGTCCTGGTCGAGGACGAGCCACTCAGGGTGAAACCCAGGCCCGCGCCTACGGCGGCCACCACGCTGATCGCGAGCCCCGCGAGAACCCGCTGTTCGCCGCATTGCTTCAGGTCTCCCTCGACCGCTGAGCCCTCTAAATCTAGGGGAGGGTGAACGCGGCCAGAAAGTCCGCTTCTGAGCCGAAGTACAGCGCGCCGCCGGCCACCGCAGGCGAAGAGTCGATCGCGCCGCTGACGCTGACGTTGAACAGCGGGCTGCACGTTGAGCTGCCGCAACCCCCGCCGTTGAAAGCGACCAGACTGCCATTGGTTGAGCCGATGTAGACGACACCGCCGGCGACGGCGGGCGACGAAGTGACGGCACCGAAGCCGGTGGTGCCAGTCCAAAGCGGGCTGCAGGATCGAAGCGCCGCAGCCGCCCTGCCGGGAACGCGTACAGCTTGCCGTCTCCTGAGCCGACGTACACCGTCCCCGCCGGCCACCGCCGGCGAGGAGCCGAACTGTTCGCCGGTCGTGGCGGTCCACTGCGGGCTGCACGTCGCCGGCGCCACAACCCCCCCGCATTGAACGCGTACAGCTTGTGGTCCTCAGAGCCGACATACACGACCCCGCCGGCCACCGCCGGCGACGACATCACCGCGGCCCCGGTGGCCCCTCCATCGCGGACCGCACGGTGAGCCGCCGCAACCCAACGCGTCGAACGCGTACAGCTTGTCGTCGTTTCCGCCGACGTACACCACGTCGCCGGCGACCGCCGGCGAGGAGCTCGATCGTACCGCCGTCACGCGCTGGTCCACCCGGAGCGCTCCGTTGCTGGCGTTGAACGCATACAGCTTGCCGTCCAGTGAGCCGACGTACACGTCCCCGCCGGCGACCGTGGGCGACGAGTCGACTTCGCGGCCGGTGGTGGCGGTCCACAGCGGACTGCAGGTGGAGGCGCCGCAGCCGCCTGCCGGGAACGCGTACAGCTTGCCGTCGTCTGAGCCGACGTACACGTCCCCGCCGGCGACCGCCGGCGAGGACTCGACCTCGCCGCCGGTGGCGCCCTTCCACATTGGGCTGCAGCTCACATCGCCGGTCCCGCACCCGACCGAGAACGCGTACAGCTTGTCATCCTCCGAGCCTACGTAAACCACCCCGTTGGCGACCGCCGGGACGAGTCGATCGGGCCCCCGGTGGTACCGGTCCACGCGATGGTGAGGTTGCCGACGTTGACCTGGTTGATCGTGATCTCCCACGGGTTGTAGCCAACGCGGTCGGGGGTGTAATGAAATTGGCGCCAGTCGGTGGAGCGCTCGGTCGCAACGAACTCGGACGTAGTCGGGTTGCTGATGCTGCCATCCGGGCCCACACACAAGGACGAGCTCTGCGAGAACTCCTTCCCGCACACCTGATACTCGTAGGACACCTCCGGAAACAGCCCCGTCGCGGTCTGCGAGAACGGTACGTTGCTGACCTTCGACGGGACGTTGAACGACGGCAAATTCGTCCACGTCGTGGTCCCCACCGGCCGATAGCGCATAAACGCCGTGCACGGAGTGCTGGGCGAGCCGTTATCGCACGAGCCGATCGCGTTCAACTGCGCGTCATAGGTCCCGTTCGGCTGCTCGACGATGTTCGTCGCCCCCGTCGTCCGCCCCGAACAACCAGCCGCCGCCAACACAACCGCCCCCAGAGCCAGCACCGCCAAGCGCCGCCGACAGCCGCCCACCAGGCGCGCACGCTTCACCGCGGTCAAAACATCCGAGACGAATCTTGCCCGCCCAGCCATGACTCCTGTTCCCCACCCTTCGGTGTGCGAGGTGGCCTAACCGGGGCAGCGGTCCAAGTCAAGCGAGCCGCATCCCAAAACCCGCAAATAGCGCACCAAATTGGCTTGAGCCGGACCGGGTTCTGCAGAGTCTCCGTCAAACCCAGGTCAGCTCACAGTCTGGAACGTTGCCTGGTAAGGAGGACCTCGGAGAAGCTCAAGCGCCCTGCGTTGTCTTGACACCGCAGTTCGTGCGTGAGATGTTCAGCACATAGGCGTATGCCGTTTAGGCCGGGAACTCGGAGGCTCGGATGGTGAGACGGAATTGGTGCGGCGGGCGGTTCGTGCGAGCTGCCCTGTTTGCGACGTCCATCGGACTGGTTGCCTTGCTGGTGTCGGTGGGCCACAGCTCGTCGCGAGCTGGTCGGCTGGCAACCCCCAGGATGAGCCCGACCGGCGTGACCCATACCCCACCGGTGCCGACCAGTCTGAGTAACGGTCAGCTGTTCTGTCAGAGACCCTCGGCGCAATACCACTGCTACCTGGCCACGCAGATCCGCAATGCATATGAGATCGAGCCGCTGCTGGATCGCGGCGCGAACGGGGCGGGGACCACGATTGCGATCATCGACGCGTACCAGAATCCGACGATGGCGGGCGATCTAGCGCACTTCGACTCGCTCAACGGCCTGGACGCGCCGCCGCGGTTTCGCACGTTCGCGCCGTATGGCCTGACACCGTTTGATCCGAATGACCCGAATCAGGTCGGGTGGTCCTCGGAGATCGCGCTGGACGTCGAGTGGGCGCACGCGATCGCGCCCGAGGCGAAGATTGACCTATACCTCGCCCCTAGTAGCACCGATGCCGACACGGCACGCGTCGAGGAGTACGTGATTGCCCATCACGCCGCGGACGTGATCTCGATGAGCTACAGCGATGCCGAGCAGTGCGAGCCCACGAACGTGCGAGCGAAGGAGCACGCGGCGTTTGCGGCCGGCACTGAGGACGGCATCACGTTGGTCGCTGGCGCCGGGGACTGGGGGGCGGCGCAATACTCGTGCGACGGGAATTCGTTCATCAAGGCGGTGGGGGTGCCCGCGAGCGATCCGCTCGTCACCGGTGTCGGGGGCACCACGCTGCACGCCGACCTCAAGACAGGGTCATACAAGAACGAGGTCGTCTGGAATGAGGGAACGGCGAACGGCGCCGGCGGCGGCGGGTTCAGTTCCCTGTACCAGCGGCCCGACTACCAGGCCGGGATCAAAGCTCCAGGCTCGATGCGCGGCGTGCCCGATGTGTCCTACAACGCGAGCGAGTACTGGGGTGTCTACGTCGCCTGGGGCTCGTCGGGGCAGGGATTTGAGGACTGGACATTCGGCGGAACGAGTTGCGGCACGCCGCAGTGGGCCGGGCTCGTGGCGATCGCCGACCAGGGCGCCGGCCAAGGACTCGGGAACATCAACCCCACCCTGTACCGCATCAACGACGCCAACCGGTTCCACGACATAACCGTCGGGAACAACAGCTTCGACAGCATCTCCGGTTATAGGGCCATCGACGGCTGGGACCCCGCAAGCGGCCTCGGATCGCCGATAGCGGACAAGGTTGTGCCCTTGCTAGCGCGGGCCGCGTCAAACACCGCGGAAACCGCGCCTGGGAGCCCCGCAGTCGCGGCATCTGGCGCGCCGTCAATTGGCAGCAGCAGCACCAGGCCGCTCCAGTGACCCGCCGGCGAAGACTGGGTGCCCTGCCCCGTGAGTAATCCCCCTGAGCACTGACGCGGACCACTGCTTCGCTCGCCCGACCTCGCCGAGATCACGATCGAGGCACCTGATCGATCCACATAAACCGTTACGGCAATTGGGCACACTAAACGACGCGCCGTTGATCCAGGTCGTCTGACCCAGAGGCCGCCAGCGCATGTAAGCCGTGCAGCTCTGGCTACAAGAGCGGATCGCATTCAGCTGCGCGGAGACGGACCCGTTTGACTGCTTGGCGATGTTCGTCGCACCCGTGGGTGCGGCCCGTGCAACCCGCGAGCAGCAGAACGGACCCGAACGAGCCCAGATCGACCGCCCAGCCACGACGACCAGCGCCACGAGCCCAAAGGAAGCTCAATGCGAGCCCCCCAGCTGGAAGCACTACCTGCCACTCCGAAATTTCGGCCCCGCATGCGAGAACCGCGCCGACGACCCGTTTGGGTTTGCGGTGCCTTCCGCCTGAAGCCGCCCGTTCCTAGGCAGCACTATGCGCTGGCCAAGCCTATATAGACCGACTGACGGCAGTCACCAGCAGCTCATAGTCCGGGCGATCGCTATGGCACGCTGCGGAGCATCGAGGACGCATGCGGAGTCGCTCACACCTCGGCGCCTCCGCCACCGCGACTGCGCTTGCTCTAGCCGCCGAACCTGCGGAGGACTGCGCCCCCGGGCCGCCGCGGGCCGGCGCCCGGCTCGTCAGACCGTGCCGAGGCTGTCCAGCGCCTCAGCGGCGGATCCTGCCCTCTGGCGGGCCAGCGCCGCGGGACCGGGCCCCGGCCGAAAGGACTGGGGGAGCGGGCTCAGCCGCCCATGGCGTCGCGTCAAACCACGAGCCCACCTCCCTACCCGTGGTGTAGATCGCCTCGTGGAACAGGCCGCTGCGGGCGGCCGGGCGACGGCGAAGAACGGCAAGGGTTGGTCGCCCACGAACGACGTGTCGATGTAGTCGCCCACCATCACACCCTGCGAGGTGCCGGCCAGCCAGCTGAGGCTCATCGGGCCGGCGAGCCTGGTCGGATCGGTCCAGTGCGTGCCTCCGTCGGGGGAGCGAATGAAGCCCGACGTCGAGCTGACAGGTCTGCGCCGTGCAGTTGGCGGAGGGGTAGTAGTAGTACGCCAGCGCCAGGCGCGCCCGCTGCCCCCAGGTGTGCGGATCGACCGCCAGCCCCGGGATGAAGTGATCCGCCCCGCTGTCGACGGAATCGATCGGCACCCTGGTGGGCGGCGACCAGTTGATCCCGTCGTCGTGAGGTGCTCAGGACGAGGTCGTTGGACGCGCAGCCGGCGCGGAACCGGCAGTCCTCCCACACCACGTAGACCCTGCCTGCCGCGTCGATCGCAGCCGACGGCAGCGGCCCCGATCGCAGATTCCCGGCCGCGAGCTTATAGGAGACGGGCGAAACCGTGACCGCGGCGCTCCAGCTCGCGCCGCCGTCGGTGGAACGGAACGAGTAGATGCTGCGGATAGACAAGGTCGAGCGATGGGCACGATCACCGTGCCGTTGGGCTGAACCACCGGCTGCCCTCCAAGCCCACGAGCACTGGCGAGAGCGTCCAGGGGGGCCCCCACGTCCGACCGCTATCGGTCGACGTGCTCATCTTGACCTCGTCCGGCCCGCCGTTGTCGAACTCGGTGTAGCAGTGCCCGAAGTACGGGCTCGGCGCGAGTTGTCACAGACGATCCAGTCCTTGTCCCAGTTCCTCGCCGGGGCCGGAGGCCGCAACGACCACCGGCGCGCTCCAGTCGAGCCCGTTGCGGGAGCGACTCACCAGACCACGACGCCCAGGTTCCCAGCATCGATCGCCACCGAGGCGATCAGCCACACATGGTGCGCGGCGTCATAGGCGACGCTGGGATCGGTGACGGCCGCATACGGTCCCCCGACGAACGTCGTCGTCCGGGGAAGGAAGCCACGCCTCCATCCCTGCCCAGCCCGTCGACGTCGCCCAGCCGATGTCCGACGCCCCGCCACCGAAGAATCGGCCGGATTGAAAGGCGCTGACCACCCGGTCGCCGTAGGAGAACGAGGCGGGCTCGACCTGCGTCCGGTGTTGGCTGGTGGTGTTCGTGAACGGATCAAAGCTCAGCCGAAGCAGGCCGAAGGCCCCGTCCGCCCGCGCCACGCCGGCGAAGCCGGCGAGAGCCAGCATCGCCAGCGCCACGATCAGCGAGCCCACCCGGAGCCTGCGGCCCAGTTGCCGCGTCCGTAACGTACCCGAAGCGATCATCATCGCACCTCTCCACGCGCGGCTCCGTCCGCTCGACTCGCGCGATCTCAGCGCACGCAACTGCCAGCTCGACCGAGCCTAACTCGCGTTGGATACATAAGTCAACAAGCG
>CAWDMR010000005.1:0-241562 GCA_963803475.1 uncultured Solirubrobacterales bacterium | reverse complement strand
CAGGAGTATTCCCCAGTGGGTGGTACTGGACTCGAACCAGTGACCCCCTGCTTGTAAGGTGACTGCGGCTGTTGCGGGGTGTCACGGTCTGTCACCGCGCGCCCGTAGATGCAAGACATCGGCGGTTTCTGAGGGGTCAGGCTGTTGTGGTGTGTCGCCCTCTGTTGCTGCCATGGCGCTGCCATCGCCGAACATCGCATTGAGTCGAGCGCGCCGCTCGTCGGCTCGCGCATTCGCTCGAATTCGTGTGAGTACGTGCTCGCCGTGATCGCTGGCGATCCGTGGCCAAGATGTGCCGAGAGCGTCACGAGGTCGCCGCCCGAGGCGATGAACCGGCTCGCGAACGTGTGCCTCAGGTCGTGGAACGTGGGATGTGGCCCGGGATCCTGGCTCGCTTGACGGCCGACTCGAAGCTGCGCATCAGACTCCGACGATCGAGCGGTCGGAGGCTTCGCTCGGACGTGAGGACGTGGTCATCGTCCAAGGAGCGGGTGGCGGGACTCGGTGCTCACGCAGCATCGAGACAAGCGCGGACGGTAGCTCGATGGTTCTCTGACTGCGCTGGTCTTGAGCGGAGCGAAGTTGCCAAAGCGGTCGAGCTGCTCCCGGATCGACGCCGTACCGGCGTCTAGGTCCACACTGCGCCAGCGCAGCGCTCGCACTTCGCCTAGACGACAGCCGCTCATGGCCGAGAACGCGATCGCCATCCGGTGCGGACCGTTGGCAGCTTCGAGCATCCTCTCCAGTTCGTCGGAGCTGAGCACGCGACGCTCCCGCTGGTCGGAGCGTGGTCGCTCGGACCGATCAAGCGCACGCACCGGGTTATCTCCGGCCCAGCCGAGTCGTCGCCGCGAATCTCGAACACTCGCCCCGCGACGGTGAGCACGCCGCGCACGGTCCAGGCTTTGCGGCCGTTTCGCAGCATCTCCTCGATCGCCGCGCCACGTCATCGACCGTGA
Organism: uncultured Solirubrobacterales bacterium; assembly: GCA_963803475.1. Classification (GTDB taxonomy): domain Bacteria; phylum Actinomycetota; class Thermoleophilia; order Solirubrobacterales; family Solirubrobacteraceae; genus Palsa-465. The sequence continues at coordinate 240,603 of CAWDMR010000005.1, read as the reverse complement.
TCGTGCCCAGCCGCCTTCGTCCCCATCGCGGAAGTAGATGGGCTCGCAGGTGGCTTGAGTAGATCGCTCTCGTGCTCGGACGCAAAAGCGTGGCCTGCGCCTCTTGCCAGCGCTCGGCAGCCTCCCCGAACGTGAGCCTGGCGTTCGGTGCGACTCGCACGCCATTCCCCATCTTTGACTTCACGTCCGCCCAAGCCGTGCGAGCATCCCTCAGACCCCCCTCGACAACCTGGCGTCGCTGACGGCCGTCAGAATCGCGATAGGCGATTTCGTAGCGCCAGCCTCCGTCCTGGTCACGACGACGCCAGATCCCGCGCTCGACCTTCTCGCGTTCGATCATCGCGCAGCGCTCGTGATGACCCCGTCCGCACAGACGATCCGATAGAGATCGACCCCTGACGAGTCGTTGGCGAGGGTTGCAGACTGAATCCCTCCGAACCCTGCGCAGGGGTTGCCGGTGATCGGATCGCTAGTGATCGATGATGCAGGCACGGGCTTGTGCTCGTCCGTAGGCGCGAGCGATCCGAGGGCTCCGATCGTTCCGACGACCATCGCGAGCGCGATGCAGGCCTTCATCGCTTCGCCTGCTTCCGCTCCTCGGCCTTCACGGCTTTTTCGAGCAGGTGCCGAACGTAGCGCTCTCGTGCCACGAGTCCCCGCAGCCGGTCGATCCGTTCAACTAGCTCGGCTGGTATCCGGACGGGCAATGACTTGGGCTGAACCATGTAGCGAATGCTAGCAAAGGCAACAGGTCCGAAGGACAGGAGCGACACCGAAGTGCCGCCCCACCCCGCCGTGATCCGTTCAGTCACCATCACGAAGATGGCGCGCCTCCATCTCTGCGGCATCTGCGGCGGACTCCTCAAGCACCGGGACGAGTTGCCACGCCTCCTCTGGCGTCAGCTCGGCAATGGTCGCCTATCAGCTTGCCGTTGCGCTCGACGTTCACCCACACCACGGGGTAAAGCTCTCGCTCGCGAAGTAAATTTTGCAGTCGTCCGGCCAAAGGGGACCCATACCTGTTCCGTTTCCGTTGCTGCTGCTCACTGCGAACCACCTCCTGGTGATCGTTGGGTTTGTGATCGACCCTCGCGAATGGCATTCGCGAGCGGACGTTTTGAAAGTCCCTGAGGGTGCTCAGTGCCTCGACGCCAGGCGTCGAGGTCGGACCGTTTGAACCAGCATTTGCAGCCGGGCCGATCCTGCTCGAACGGGATCTGACGAGCGGCCACCATCCGATGAACCGCGTGCACAGTCACGCCGAGGTATCTCGCCGCCTCCTGCGTGCTGAGCCAGCGATCGGGCTCCCCATGCCGGGGTTCGGCTGCCGACAGGAACGGCCTCAGCCGCTCGGCTAGTTCCCGGAGATCATCGGCGTCGAGCTGCTCGATCAGGGCACGGCCGAGCGGGCTCATGATGCATGCTCGATCCTGTCTTCGACATGCTCGTGGAGAGCCTCCTCGACCCGGTCGCGACCCTGCCGTTTTCGGCCTGTTTAGCCCCGAAGGTGCTCATTCCCATGGAGATGAGCACCTTGGGAAGCCTGACTGGCCGAATCCCCAGTGTTCGGGGGATTCCCCAAGGTGCTCATCCTCGATATTTTCCAAGGTGCTCAAGGGGGTATGAGCATCTTGGGGAAGGCACCAGAACCACGGACCCGAGGTCCGTCCTTGCGGGACTTGATCTCGAGCTGTTCTTGGCGCGCTTGAGGGTCGCCAACGCGATTCCGAGGGACCGAGCAGCGGTTGTGACGGAGGTTGTTTGCTTCGGACCGGCTGAAGCTCAGCGGTCAGGAACTCGATCGCTTCCTCGAGGGCCGATGGCTCTGCGTCCTCATCGGTGTGTGGCTTGAGCAGGTCGGAGCCGGTGGCATTCGACTCCTCGATGTAATCCATCCGAGCGGTGGCGATCAGCTCGCCGGTGTCGCCCATGACGTAGTGCTCGTGGATCTGGAACAGAAGGGATGGTGCTATGCGAGCGAGGTTGGAACTCGTGACTGCCAGCACCCTCCGGTCTCCCGACTCCCCCTCCGGGTCGTCGGGATCGTGGCCTAGCAGCATCCCTCCGCGCACAATCTGGGTGAAGGCTGCTGTGCCTTCGTGACGCAGGAGCGGATCCGTCGAGGTCCCCTTGTTGAGATGGAAGATCACGACGACGGCACAGCCGGTGTCTTTCGCGATCGCGTTCAGGGAGGCGACCGCCTGACGGACCGGATGGCTCTTGTGGCTGTCCACCTTGCCGTCGATGAACTCGATCAGCGGATCGATCACCACCAGCGCCGCCTCGGTCTCCTGAAGGCTCCAACGCAGCGCATCGGCATCCTGGGGAACCCGGAAGGGCACTGGCTCCTCGCGTGAGCCCATGGAGAGCGTAAACACCCTGTCGAGGTCAGCACCGGCAGCCATCAGACGCGGTTTTAGGGTGTCGCCCTCATCGTCCTCGGTGGTAAGGATCACCGCCCCTTTCGGCGCGTCTAGATCACCTTCAACAGAACCACGAGTCACCTGAGCGACGACGCGAGTAGTAAGTAAGCCTTTGCCGATCTTGGGCCGTCCGGCGATCGCAGTCAGTTTTCCGAGTGCGATCCGATCACGCCAGAGCCATTGGACAGGCTTGGCAACGATGTGTGAGAACGGCGTGAGGACCGAACCCTTATCGCTAGCGTTCTTCCGGCAACCTGACTTCGATCGGATCGCGCACCGGCCGGTGGGGGCGGTTCGGCATTCTTGTAGTCGAACGTGGAGCTGCGCTTGGTCGAGCCGCCCGCCATCGCCTTGGCGATGGTGATGCCCGTAGGTCTGATCGCCTCGGCGCTCGTCCCATTTCGCCCTCATCAGCGCGGACCGGCGGAACAGCCGGTCGATGCGCTGCGCATCGCCGCCGGTCCAAAACGCCAAGTGATCGACCAGCGCCATATCAGCGGCGCTGTCGTCGCCGTCGTACCGACTGGTATCCCCGCTCCACAGGGCTCGGATCGAGACGCCATTGCTGGCGCCGAACATTCGGTCCAACAACTCCTTGTCGGAGGCCGTGACGGGGGCCGCTGAGGGTCGTGGTGACGGTGTTGTCGGCGCTGGAACATCGCCTGGTACAGGCCGTCGAGAGCTGCTGCTGTCGGTCCTCGATCGTGGCTGGCGACGACTCCCACTGATCACCAGAGATGGTGAAATAGCGAACCGCGTCGTACCCCTCGAACTTGCCGTTCCAGGCCGTTCATTCTTCACGTGCCTGGGGCCGGGCCACAGGCCTCTGACGATGATGTGCAGGCCGGTCCCGGACGGAGAAACCTCGGTGTAACTGTCGAGGTCGGCCACCATCGCGGCCACGGTTGGGTTGAGGTTGCCGTCCGCGTCCAGGCAGTTGTCAAAGTCCAGGCCGCAATAGGGGTCGTCGGCCGCGAACACGTACCCGTACCCATGTACGACCTCGAAGCTCGAGGCCGTGGCGACGGCCTCCGCGTAGCTGCCCCACGTCGCCGGATCGGAGTGTGATGCCTTACCGCTGGTGAAGTCCGGGCGATAAGGGACCTTGGTCGGCTTGCCGTCGGGTTTCCCCTCACGCCGCCAGGTCACCCACTGATCGAGATCACGCAGCTCGGCCGGGATCATCGTCCCCACCCCCGACAATCAGGGCACAGGCCGCCGAAGAATCCCAGCCGGTCGAGCTGATCGCGCTCGAACTGGTCGATCGCCATGGCGATGATCCCGCAGGTCTCGCACCAGCGGAGCTGCCAGGTCTCAAGACCAGCCCGTGGCGAACCGCGCGACATGCTCGGGTACGTCTACATGTCGCCCTAACAGCTCAGAGACGAGCTGGCCTAGGTGTGGATATTGCTCGAGCCGCCGTGGAGGCGGATCGGGATCACCTGGTGGAGGGTCGTTACTACTGCAAGTAGATCGCGCCGACGAATTGCGGGTTGGACGCGGATGCCGCTGTGCCGGTGGTCCTGATCTCAGATGGGCGCGAGCAGGCTTCCGTATCCGATCGCGCAAAGGTGCAGTGTGTGGGCGAGCCCATGCGCGGATACGGGGATCCACACGTCGGACTACCCGACCTCTCGCGTCTTGGAGGACGGCGGTAGTGCGGTTCTGAGCCAACCGGGCAGCCATCTCCTCGAAGTTGCGAGGACGAGGAGCGACGGCCGGGGAGGTCTCGCTGGGGTCCTTCTTCTTCATTTCCATCCTTCACTTTCAGTTGAGGCACCCCATCCCAAAACTGGGGGCAGCCATTGGCACGTTGATAGCGCGACCCCTGGACGGATAGGTTTACTATGGCGCCGTTTTTAACCACGAAACGCCCCTGTAACTCGGGGCGTTTGGCGTGGGCCGTTGGGAGCGGCGACGGGAGGAAGGATGGAAACTCCCTACGCGCAGCCTACCCAGTCGGTCGGCAGACCCCTGCGACCTCACGGGTGCAACCGGACGGGGTGGCACCATGACCCCTGTGGCCACCGTCACCACCACCGCCGAGACCCCGACAGCGACTACGGCGGCGTGCATTGACTGCGGGAGCCAAATCGACCAGAGCAAACGCTACGTCAGATGCCGGGCTTGTCGAACCCGGCGACAGCGCCAAGCCAGGGCCTACGTGAAGCGGGATGGTGTGCCTTCACCCGCACCGGCGATGCGGCTGCGGCTGGCATTATGCGCCAGGCGCAAAGCTGGCGATGATTTCCCGGCGGCGTGGAATGTGACACTGCCGACCGTACTGGCCTCGGTGACGCCGGATGATCGGGCAGGCTGGTCAAGCGCGTTTAGCGCCACGCGGAACGAGTGGGAGAACGCCTACACGCGCACAGGCCATCCCCTCAAGCTCGGTGGTCTCGATCTGTTCCCGGACGAGAGCGGCGGGCGCGACTACCTTTTGGCCTGACCCTTCCACTTTGCGAACGCCGCTGGCGGTTCAGCCGAGCTGAGGATCGTCGCCGCACCACGCTGAAGCTCGCGGACACGGCGACTGCCTCTTACCCACTCGCGCTGCTCGATCCGCCACCCTCGGGCGACGGCCATGTCGTGCAACAGGTCCAGCTCGAAATACGACTCGTCTCCTGCCTGTGGAGGCTCACGCCTAGCCTTCGCTCGCTGGCGCTGCCGTTCACGCTCTTTACGCTCAGCGGTCTCGCGCTGCTGCTGCCGGCTCCGTAAGAGCATCCGGAGTGCTGCGACGCGAGGCTGGAGCCTGGCCGGAGGCTCCCGTGAGCGAGCGAGTCGCATCAGTTCACGCTCCAACTCTTGCTCGCTCGGCGATTCCTTGGCCCTGCGCATGTGTCAATGATGGCGCTGAGGCCAGCGGCTCCGCTGGTCGGGTCGGCCGACATCCAGGTCCTCAACCGGCTGATGCGCGTTAGGTAAGTTACCTACCCGATTATTAAGCTGGGTTGACCGCAGTGAGTCGGTCTGCATAGGGTTGGCGGAGCGCACTGTGACGCCTGGGGATGGGGCGCCTGTCGGCGGACGGACCCGCATTTACAGGGGGACGTCGAAGCGGATCTCCCATGTGGGGTCGAATCTTGGGATTGCCAGTCGTGCTTCCGACTCGGGGCTCGTAATGAGCTTCCTTCGGGGTTGTGGTGCTGGTCGGCGTTGCTGGGCGATGGGTCTGGGGTTGCTGGGGGTCGTTCTGGTGTGTGCTGGGTGTTCGGGGCATACGACGGGGGCGACGAATGTGACGGGCAGTTCGGCGCAGTTGAACTTTGTGGGGTCTTGTGGTTCGGGGGAGCAGTGTTCGTGGTATGCGCGCTATCGGCAGGTGGGGACGAGTACGTGGACGAATGTGCCGTCGAGTCCTGAGGGTCCGGTCAATGGGCCGATCTCCAATGTGGGGTTGTCGGAGTCGGCGACGGGGCTGTCGTCAGGCGCGCAGTATGAGTATCAGGCTTGCGGGAATGCGAAGTCGGGGCAGTCGTTTACGTGTGTGGGTCCGGATGGGGCGACGAACACGGCGCAGAGGTTTGTGGCCGCGGCGGGCTCGACTGATTGGGCTCAGTTTCATTACGGCGCCGATCACCAGGGCCTGAACCCGGATGAGATCACGATCAACGGGTTCAATGTCGCCACGCTGACGCAGGCGTGGAGTGGGGCTACGGGCAGTTTTGTGGCGTCGGCGCCGGCGGTGGCGAATGGTGTGGTGTATGTGGGGTCGGATGACGGGAAGCTGTATGCGTTCGCGGTGGGTTGCGCGATCGGCGGCGGGTCGTGCAGCCCGTTGTGGGCGGGCGCTACGGGCGGGGTGATCGACACGTCTTCGCCAGCGGTGGCTGGCGGGATGGTGTACGTGGGCTCGTATGACGGCAAGCTGTACGCGTTCAATGCTGCGGGCTGTGGGAGTTCGACGTGTAGCCCCAAGTGGACCGGTGCCACGAGCGGCCTGATCGACTCCTCACCCGCGGTCGCGGGCGGCGTGGTGTACGTGGGCTCGGATGATCACAAGCTGTATGCGTTCACCGCCTCGGGGTGTGGGTCCAGCAGCTGCAACCCCTCGTGGACTGGTAGTACCGGCGGGGCGGTCGAGTCCTCGCCCGCGGTCTCGGGCGGAACGGTGTATGTGGGCTCGTTCGATGACAAGCTGTACGCGTTCAATGCCTCGGGCTGTGGCAGCTCGACGTGCAGCCCAATGTGGACGGGCGCCACTGGTGGTGCGATCGATCATTCCTCCCCAGCGGTGGCGGGCGGCACCGTGTATGTGGGCTCGCTCGATGGCAAGCTGTACGCGTTCCCGGCGTCGTGCACCACGCCCTGCACCCCGCGATGGACTGGCGGGACTGGCGGCGAGATCGAAGGGTCGCCCGCGGTCAGTGGCAGCAGCGTGTACGTCGGCGCCACCGACCAAAAGCTCTACGCCTTCGCTGCTGCGGGCTGCGGCGGGTCGACGTGCAGCCCGTCATGGACTGCCAGCGTCGGCGGCGAGGTCGATTCGCCCGCGGTCGCCAACGGCGTCGTTTACGTCGCGCCGGTCAGCGACAGGCTGTACGGGTTCAACGCTGCAGGCTGTGGCAGTTCCACCTGCAAGCCGCTGTTCACAAGCGCCAGCGGCAGCTTTACCGGCGCCTCACCCGCGATAACGGGCGGAGAGGTGTACCTCGGTGCGACCGACAACAACCTCTACGCCTACGCACTCCCCTAGGTCCAAGGATCGCGCATAGCCGAACAAAGTTGAGATGAGCCCATGATCCGAAAGCGTTTCGTGCTCCTTCTGGCGGTTGTAGCTGCGCTGTTGGCCGCCAGTTCGGGACAGATAACCGGGGCAGCGAGCATCACCGCGCACCGCGATCGCTACCAGCTGAGCGTGACCGCCCCCTGCGACCGGACTATCACCACGTGCGCCGGATCAGCGGCTGTGCGCGCGACCGGATCCAGCACGTCGACACAGGCGGTTTCTGTCGGCCACGGCAGAAGGACGCGCAACGTGCGCGGGTCCGCCCAAACGCGGCTCCGTGCGCGATCGCGACCGCTGCCAGCAAGATCCGCCGGCTCGCGCCGCCGAAGGCCGCCAACACCGAAACCCCATCGAGGGAGTCTGGTGGCGCGGTTCAGACCTGGTCTGGCGAGGGCGAGTTCGCGGCCGCCCAAGCCGCGTGCGGCGTCCACAGTGCGGGCCACAGCCCGTTCCTCGGGGCATCTGGGGCAGTTTCCGGCCGTCAGGTACACGACGGGCGCGACGAACATCACCAAGCACCAGGACGGGTCGATGTCAGCGCAGCTGAACGCGATCGACTCCTGCTATGGCGGCTCGGCGCGGACGGCCTGCACCGTGTTTGTGCGCTGGCGCGCGCGCGGCGCCCGCGCCTGGACCGACGCGCCGTCGGTCAAGGTGACCAGCATCGAGCGCAACGCGCGCTGGCAGCAGACCGCCAGCGGGCTGGTCCCAAAGGCGCGCTACGACTATCAGGTCTGCGGCAAGGAGGCCTCCTTCGGCCACGTCCTGTGCGCCGGGCCCGCCGGCACCGCCAGCGGCACATCAACGTTTACAGCGGACCCGGGCTCGAGCGATTGGCCTCAGTACGGCTACGAGCCAGGGCACTCGGCCTACAACCCGTTCGAGACCACGATCAATACCAGCAATGTCACCGGCCTGACCCGGGTAGGGAACGACGACCCCACGTGCGTTGGCTGTGATTGGTCCTCGCCGACGGTGATTAACAGCGAGGTCTTCGTCGGCTCAACCGTTGGCGCTGTACGGGCTGGGGCTGGGGTGCTACATCTACTGCTTACAAAACAACATCACCGGCAATTCCTCAGACTCCACGCCCGCGGTCGCCAACGGAGTCTTGTACGTCACCGGCTCCGGCGGGTTGTACGCGTTCGACAGCTCCTGTGATAGGAACGGCTGTTCCCCGCTGTGGACCGCGACCAACCCCAATGACCAAAACGGCTCGCCCACGGTGGCGGGAGGCGTGGTTTACGTCGGCGGACGCAACTTCAAGCTGTCTGCGTTCAACGCGTCGGGCTGCGGCGCATCGACCTGTCCGCCCTCTGTGGACCGCGACCACCCCCGAGGAAACCGTCCTGCCCCCAGCGGTCGCGGGCGGCGTCGTCTACGTCGACCGCAACCCCCGTCCCCAACGCAACCTACAGCAAGCTCTACGCGTTCCCCGCCTCGTGCGGCACGCGCCTGCCAGCCCGCTGTGGACTGCGAGCACCGGCGTCGCCAGTTCGCCCGTGGTGGCCGGCGGCGTGGTGTACATCGGCTCCGACGACGGCAAGCTGTATGCGTTCAGCGCGTCGGGCTGCGGCGCATCGACCTGTTCGCCGCTGTGGACCGCCACCACGGGGCGAGTTCTCTCGCCCGCGGTGGCGAATGGCGTCGTCTATGTCGCCGCATCCAAGCTGTTCGCGTTCCGCGCCTCGTCCTCCTGCAGCACGCCCTGCAGCCCGCTGTGGACGGGCAGCGCCGCCAACATCGGGGTCTTTGGCGAGCTGGCGGTGGCCAACGGCGTGGTCTACGTTACCGGGCGTCCGTCCTCCTTCAGCAGCCGCGGCGCTTTGGTTGCGTTTGCGGCGTCGGGCTGTGGCGGCTCGAGCTGTAGCCCGCTGTGGCAGACCAGCACCGGCAATGCCGCAATTTCCTCGCCGGTTGTGGCCAACGGCGTGCTCTACGCCATGGGTGGCCATAGTTTTTATGGCGGCCAATACGGCGGGGCGGTTGGGTTCGCCCCGCTGTCGGCGCTTGCCGGGGGTTTTGTCACGGCGGCGGAGATGTACGGCGGGGGCGGCTTTTGCCTGGCGTGTTTGATGAAGTCGCTCGCGCACTCGAGTTTTGGTAGCCCGGTGGATGCCGCTGATGGCAACATGTATCACACCTTTTCCGATATTCAGATCCCGGGCCGTGGCTACCCGTTGGCGTTTACCCGTACGTATAACTCGCATGCGGCGTGCACTGGTCCCCCGAAATGCATCAGCGGCCCGTTGGGGTATGGCTGGGTGGATAATTTGGGTGCGAGTTTGGTGGTGTCTGGGAGTACGTCGATGTCTGGGAGTACGGCGACGGTGACGGAGGAGAACGGGGCGAAGACGACGTTTACGTCGAATGGGTCGACGTGGGCGCCGCCGCCGCGGGATATCGCGACGCTGGCGCAGAATTCTGATGGGTCGTGGACGCTCGTGCGCGACTCGCGGCAGACGTTGACGTTCAATGGGTTTGGGCAGTTGATGTCGGTCAAGGATCTAAACGGGTACGCCACGAGCTATGGGTACACGGGCGGGCAGCTCACCTCGGTCACGGACCAGGCGGGGCGGACGTTGCAGCTGGGCTACAGCGGCGGCCATATCATGACGCGTCACCGATCCGAATGTGACGCCGCATCGGGTGGTCACGTTCGAGTACAACGATGGGGCGGGCAACCTCACCGATGTGATCGACGTTAACGGCGGGCACACCCATTTCGGTCTATGACAGGCATCATCGGATGATGTTGATGAAGGATCCTAACTGCTATGTCGATCTTCGGGCTGTCCGGGATCATCACTCATTACGACAGTCAGGGGCGGGTTGACTACCAGACCGACCAGCTGAACCGCAAGACCAAGTTCGTTTATGCGGGTGATCCGAGCAGCGCGAATGGGGGGACTACCACGATCACCGACCCGAAGGGCAACGTGACGGTCGACACCTATGAGTACGGGGTGAAAGTCGCCGAGACCAAGGGATCTGGCACCTCAGACGCGGCCACCACGGCTCTACGGCTATGACCCCAACACCGTGCAGCCGACCGCGATCATCGACCCCAACGGCAACCAGACGACCATGACCTACGACAGCCAGGGCAACATGCTCACCCGCACCGACGCCCTGGGCCGCGAGACCATCTACACCTATAACGGCTTCAATGAGCCGTTGACCGTGACCGACCCCAAGACGGTCACCACCACGAACGAGTACGACGCGAACGGCAACCTGATGTCGGTCTCGACGCCGTGCCCCGACTGCTCGACGCCCGGTACGCAGACCACCACCTACAGCTATGACGACCCCGCACATCTTGGCGACCTCACGTCGATAACCGATCCTGACCAAAAGAAATGGATCTACACCTACGACGCGTACGGCGACCGCAACAGCACTACCGATCCGCGAGGCAACAAGAGCACCGCCACATACAACGCCGACGGCTGGATGCAGACGAGCGTCAGCGCGCGCGGGCACGCTCCTGGCGCCAACCCCTCGGACTTCACCACTACCTATAAGCAAAACCTGTTCGGGCAGGTCACCACCACCACTGATCCGCTCGGGCACTCCACCGTCAAGGGCTACGACGCCGACCAGAACCTGACCTCCGTACAAGACGGCGACAACAACACGACCATCTACACCTACGATCTGGCCAACGAGCAGACGGTCGTGCACCGCGCGGATGGCACGATGACGCAGACGACGTATTGGCCGGACGGGACGATCCAGGACCAGATTGACGGCGCCACCCGCGCCACCCATTACGATTATGACCCGCTGGCCCGGGTGTCGGCGGTGACCGACCCACGCGGGAGGGTCACCCAGTATCGCTACGACTCGGCCGGCAACCGCACCTCGATCACCGACCCCCAGCAGCAGCTCACGACGATGAGCTACGACGCCGCCAACCAGCTCACCGGAATCTTCTACAGCGACGGCAAGACCCCGGACGTCTACAACATCATGTATGACCCGGATGGGCAGCGCACCGCGATGACCGACGGCACGGGCACGTCGAGCTACAGCTATGACTCGTTGCACCGGCTGACCAGCGCCACCGACGGCGCCGGCAACACCGTGGGCTACGGCTATGACCTCAAGGGCCAGCTCACCAGCCTCACCTACCCCGGTGGCCTCACCGTCACCCGCGGCTACGATGACGCGGGTCGCCTGACGAGCGTCAATGACGGGTTTGGGCACACCACTCAATTCAACCCCGACCCCGACTCGAACATCTCCTACGAGGTCTACCCCGGCGGCCCTGCTGACTTCTTCGCCTACGACAATGCGGACCGCCTGACGCGGATAGTCGACACTCGCGGCGGCGCACCGTTCGCAAGCTTTGACTACACGCGTGACAACAACAACCAGCTCACCACCACAAAGCCAAATGGCGTCATCGAGCCGACGGATAGCTATGGCTACTCGAAACTCAACCAGCTGACCTCCGTCAACCGCCAAAGCTACAGCTACGACCAGGCCGACAACATCACCGGCCTGCCCTCCGGCGCCACTCTCAGCTACGACACCGCGAACGAGCTGTGCTGGACCTTGAGCACACCGACAGGTAACAGCTGTGCTACGCCACCGACAGGAGCAACAAGCTATACCTACGACGCGCGCGGCAACCGCACCCAAGCCAAGCCATCCACCGGGAACACCACCACCCTCACCTACGACCAGGCCAACCGCCTCACCGCGTACAGCAACGGCACGGTCAGCAGCACGTACACCTACAACGGCGACGGGCTACGAATGAGCAAGACCTTCTTCGGCAACGAAAAGTTCGTTTGGGACCTATCAGGCAGCTTGCCGCTGATGCTCAAGGACGGCAGCCGCAGCTACATCTACGGACCCGGCGGCCTCCCCGTCGAACGCCTCGACGCCAACAACACACCCATCTTCTACCACCACGACCAGCTCGGCAGCACCCGCATCCTCACCGACACGACCGGCGCCACTGCAGCCACCTACAGTTACGACGCTTATGGCAACACCACCGTCCACACCGGCACCACCGATGACCCATTCGCTACGCCGGCCAATACCAAGACGCCGAAACGGGGCTCTACTACCTGCGACACGCTACTACGACTCTGCGACCGGCCAGTTCCTGACTCGCGATCCTATCGGAGTGTTGACTCGCAAACCTACCAGTATGTGAATGAGTCGCCACTGAATCAAGTCGATCCCTCTGGGCAGGCTCGGGCATTCCCTTGCCGAATCCATCTGACTTGTTCGGCCTGCTAGGGGGTTCATGTAGTGCGCTCGGCGACTACCTGATCAAGACAGGTTGGGTCGGCCTCGGATCCGTTTCCACTGACTTTGGGACGTTTGGCTACGGGATAGATTGGGGGCCTTTAGGAATTTTGTCCGGCTGGTCGGGAAGGCTGCTATCACGTCGGAGCTTCGGTCTCGGGGGCGTTTTGTCCGGGTTGGAGGATTACAGCGACCAAACCGGTCTTCCAACTGACATTCGCGCAGTTCACACCGTGGCAACGGAGCGGGAGGGTGGCCGGGGCCGTGACAGGAGCGGAGACGGGAGCGGAGGGGGGGCAGGGTTGGGGAACATTGATCGAGCCTGGGGGTGGCACCATATCGGTGGAGTCATTGGCGGAGCCATCCGGTGGCTTTGTAGGGGGGTGGCTTGGTAGTTCGGCAGCTTCGCAAGCCGCCACACGGCCACCAAGATTGGTAACGAAATCGCGGACGCATCGGACAGCGGAAAGCATGGCGTCAGCGCCGCGACGCTGACCGTCGCAGGATACCGGATGGGCAAATACCACACCTCACGGCCCACCTTCCGCCGCCTCAACCAGCGCGATCAATCGGTCACAAAGCATGACCAGCCAGCGAATCCCCGAATCCCCGGTATCCACGCAGGATTCCCGGCGCCGCCCAGCCAGTGGCCACACCCTCGGATTCCGAGGGCAACCGAAGAACCTGTATTCAGCGATGTTTTCCTCGCGTCGAACGGCCCGGGTGTCCCGCTGGGGATCGGGTGAGCGATCGCCACCCCCCGTGCCCCCGGGACTGTCCACACCGTCGCATAGCCTGGGCCAGTGACGAGGCGCGCCACTGTCCGAGGGTTCGTTCTGGCGATCGTGACGCTTGCCTTCGCCGGTTTCGTGATCGAGGGGATCCACGAGTTGAACTACGCGAGCGCCCACCCGTATGCGTACGGTCCGGCGAAGGTGATCGCGGGGACGTGCGGTGCTGGCGCAGCGTTATCAGTCGCCGTTGGCCTGATCGTCCTGCTCCTGCTGCGGCCCGACTAGGAGCAGCCAGTCAGGCGAAGGCGCCTCGCAACCGCCGAGACCTCCACCCGACCCGGGTTTCGGTAGCCCCAGCAGGTAGACCCGCCCGTAGTTGCGGCCGCGGAGCAGTCGAATTCTTGCTCGCAGGATCGCGTCCAGGCGCTCGATGGCCGGTAAGAAGTGCCCAGCGACGCGCTCGCGCAGCGGCCCAGACAACGACAGCGCTCGAAGGTTCCTGATGGCGCGCCCGTTTAGCTCGGATGTCTCGATCATGTGCGCGAGATCGCCAGCGGCCGTTGTGGCGATGGGTGAGCCTCGATGCCCGAGTCGCTGTCGACAGATGTCACCGACTCGCTGGATCTCGCTCCTGGTGCGAGTCGTCGTGCTAGAGCCGGACGAACCACATCCGACAAGCGAGCTGAACGCCAGCACCACGACCAGGATCCGACTAGGTTTGCCCACGCTGCGCAGCCTAACCGGGCGATCACGCTCAGGCGCTCTGAGAGCCGTTCTCAGGCCCTCCGAGGGTGCCGGTCGAGGTCTAGGTCGTCTGAGCGAGTTATCACGTTGAAACTTGGACCTCGGGCGACCTTCCGACCGTCTCGACCGCCATCATGGTGGCGAAGTGGTTTACGTTGGTGAGAGCCGGGGCGTCCTCCTAGCCTCGGCTCTCGGCGTTCTAGGTGAGCCTAGAGGCTCGCAGCGGTCAGCGCCCGAACCACCAGACACCAGCCACGGCTGAAGTAGTCCAGCTGCCAACGGTCCGGACGCAGACAGAGCCAGTAGTCCCGAGCTTCAACGCTGAGCGGAGCTTCGAATACCGCGAGATCAGCCGGACTCGGGACCGTCGATCCATGGTGCGAATGGGCGCATGCCAATCGAACCGAGAGACCGAGCGACCGCATCTCGCGCTTGACCGCCACAAGATGATCCGCATCAGACTTGAAGCGGTCGGGACCGCGCTGACTGCGGCGCCAGCGTCGCTGACCGGTGACCGACACTCGACAATGTCCGGGCTCGGCGGCACCGGCCAGCAGGCTCCCGATTCGAGCCCATCATTGACGGTCTGCTCCATGTCGTCATCAATTCTCGGACCTCATCGATGCGAGACGCACCCGAGTGGTGCTGGGCTGAGTGCGGATCGAGCACTCGGAGCGCCCGTGGAGCCTCCACCGCTCACACCTAGCGGCCTGGTCGGCAACCGGCGTCGCTGTTCGGAAATGCGAGCCGTGCCACCGGACCGGAGGACCGCTCACCGGCTTGCGTTTCGACGGCCCGGTGCCGTCCGGAACACATCGGGATAGCGCTTGACCAGCTCGTGATCCGGAGCGACGTGGCTGCGTCCGGCGACGCAGCCTGATCTCACCGTGGTAACGAGTCCATGGACTATGCGCTCTTGATCGCTACCAACATCGCGACATCCAGGGTACGGCTGCGCACGGCGGCCGACCAGCCAAAGGTGCCCAGAACTCAGCCCCCACCGCACTTATGGGCACCTTTAGCGTCCGGCCTGCATCAACTCCAGCAGTCGTTCCTCCAGCCGGTCTAGCGCTTCCGCCGGTGCCAGCGCCGGCGAGCTGCGCTCACGATCCGAGTCCGGCCAGATCGCGATGCCCTGTCCGTAGACCCGTGAACGTCGATCGCTGGGGTGCGGGACGCCATCGTGGACCGTGAGACCGCGGCGCTGAACCTCGGCCTCGAGCAGCGGAATGAGCACCGCGAGCCGCTCCGCGAGCTTCGGCGTGAGGCCTTGGCGCTTGGCGAGCACCCGGTTGTTCACCAGCATGCGAACAAGCACGTGATCGCCAAGCTCCTGCACCTGATCGGCACCTAACGCTGCCATTTTGCTGCCATCCAGGCCGGTTTGGCTCGCGTCGAGGCAATCGCCGAGATACGAAACCCATCGTTTTGCAGCCCGTTTGAGAATGGGCGGTACTGGACTCGAACCAGTGACCCCCTGCTTGTAAGGCAGGTGCTCTACCAGCTGAGCTAACCGCCCGCGACGAGGTGATGGTAGCTTCGCGCCTGAAGTGGTCAAAACGTGGTACGCGCATCAGCCAACGCAGCGGCGTGATGGCTGAGCATCGAGTCGGCGCAGCGGTTGAGCTTGGACCTGGATCGGTGCGGGGCGCCGGACCTTGGGTCGTCGTCAATGTCGACGGAGAGCGGATGGCCTTGTCGCGCCGTTGCCGGCATCTCCGCGCCGACCTGGCCGACGGACACGTGGATGACAGCGGCTGTCTGGTATGTCCCTGGCACCGGGCGCGCTACGAACCACACACGGGCCGGATGGTCAGCGGACCTCAGGGCGTATTCGCGATCGTGCCCGGGTCCGCAGCGCTGTTTGCGCTGTTGACCAGATTTGCGCCGTTGCGACGAGCCGACGTGATCGAACGCGACGGAGAGGTGCTGGTGGTTGACCGTCAAAGCCGTGCCTGATCGAGGGCCGCCTGGCTACCATCCGGCGCGTGAGCCCGATCCGCAGCGCCAGTCGCCGGATGCGGTGAGCCGGCCGACGACGCCGACGGTCGGCGGCAATCTCGAGTCGTGGCTGCCCGGGACGGCGCCCACACGATCGGCAGTCTGGCCGACCTGTTCGGAGCCAAGAGCTTCGCCCTGATCTTCGTGCTGCTGCTCGGCGTGCCGGCGCTGCCGCTGCCCACCGGCGGCGCGACCCATCTCGTCGATGTGATCGCCGCGCTCCTGGCGTTGCAGCTGATCGCGCGGCGATCCACGCTCTGGGTGCCTCACCGCTGGTCTGCCATCGATCTGGCCGGCCCGCGCCAACAACGGTTTCTGGACGGTCTGATGCGCACGATCCGGTTCATAGAGCGGTTCTCGCGCCTCCTCGCGCCACCGTTCACGGGTCTGGACACGCTCCCCGCGCTCGGCGTCGTGCTGTTGTCGCTGGGGTCCTGCTCGAGGACATTGCCGTCGTGATCGTCGGGCTGGTCGCCGGCGTTGCGGGCGTGGCGCTGGAGATCGTGCTCGGAACCGCTGCGATCAAGGGGATCAGCAGCCTGCTGTAACGAGCCTCAGGCTGCGCGCGCCACGGCTGGCGGATGCGCCCGACCCCCGAGCGTCGCCGCGAGAACCCGGTATACGTCGGCGTTGACCGCCATGCCGATGTGACTCGAGCGGACCTCGATCGTCTCGGCGGCGGGATCGAGGCAGGCGCGCCAGTCGACCACTCCGTCGCTACGCGAGAACACCGACACGAACCTGACGTCCTCTGGGAACGGGGCATCGAGGTCCCGAGCCGCCTGGGCACAGCAGTCCTCGCGGCAGCCGTAGGTGAACAGCCCGGGAACGCCGAGCGAGCCCAGCGCCGCCACCGCCCGCACCTGCGCCCGGATCAGCGGGTGCACGGCGAACTGATCGGTGAGCGGCGCGCCGAGGCAGACGATCGCGTCGATCAGATCGGGGCGGCGCACCGCCAGCACCCGGGCCATCGTCCCGCCTCGGCTTTGGCCCACGACCGTCACCCGTCGTCCGTGGCGGTCGGCGGTCCGCCTGAGCTGATCCTCGAGCCGCACCAGCGTCCGCTCCGTGCAATCGACGTTGGCTCGAATACCGGCTCGGCACGGCCGGTATCCGATGTCCCGGAGCCAGCGCGCCATCGGGCCGAGAGACGTGTCGCCCGCCAGGAATCCGGAGATCAGCATCACGGGCGTGCCGTCGCCGCGGGGGATACCCTCGCCGCTGACGACCGAATCCCGGAACAGGTTCGCCTGCTCGAACGGCACCCGGGCTTCGAGCCAGATCGGAATCCGCAGTCGGCCCAAGGCGTTCATGGCATCAGGGATTCTGCCATCACCCGAGGCCGGGTTGCCGGTGGACGGCCGAATCAGGCCCGTCCTCAGGGCTGAGCAGCTTCACGGAAGCCTGACCGAACTCGACAGCGGCAGGTCGGTCGATGAGGCGCCTGCGTAGATGTGGTAGTTGCCCGGGGTGATCCTCCAGCTGTTGCTGGCCAGGTCGTAGACCTGGAAGCTGGAGGCGTCGAGCCTGAGCACCACGGTCTTCGCCTGGCCGGGGAACAGGAACACCTTGCGAAACGCCTTCAGCTGGCGAGACGGCTCGCCCGCGCGGGCGGGATCGCCGACGTACAGCTCCACCACGTCGGCGCCGGCACGAGTGCCGGTGTTGCGCACCCGGACGAAGGCGTGGTAGCTGCCGTTGCCGAGGGGGACGACGCGCAGCCCGCCGAGCGAGAACGTCGTGTAGGACAGCCCGTAGCCGAACGGGAACAACGGCCGCTGAGCGTTGGCCTCGAACCACCGGTAGCCCACCTCGAGCCCCTCGCTGTACTGGGCCACATTGTTGATCCCCGGGTAGCGCGCCGGGTCATTGGCCGTCGGCCCCTGAGAAACACTGGCCGGGAAGGTGACCGGCAGCCGGCCGGACGGGTCGACGTCACCGAACAGGGTCTTGGCGATCGCCTGACCCGACTGCTGGCCGGGGTACCACGCCTCGACGATCGCGGCGACCTGATCGCGCCACGGCATCAGCACCGCGCTGGCTGTGTGCAGGACCACAACCGTGCGCGGGTTGACCCTGGCCACCGCCTCGATCAGCTGGTCTTGATCGCCGGGCAGCGACAGCGACGGGCGGTCCATCCCCTCACCGGTGACGTCGTTGGCGAACACTACCGCCACGTCTGCCCGCCGCGCCGCGGCGACCGCCTGCGCGCGCAGCGAGGGGTCGGGTGGCTGCCAGCCCAGGTGCAGCTCCGCCCCGGCGGCCGAGGACTGAGTCGCGTACTCCACGGTGATGGGCACCTTCTGGCCCGCGGTCAGGTCGACGAGCCCTTGGAACGATTGATCCGGCGCGGATCCCGGAGCGATGTTCACCCACTCGGTGTCGCCCGTAATCACCTGCTGACCATTGATGAACAGCCTTGCGTTGCCGGAGAAGGTCAGCGAGAAGCGGTACTCGCCGGTCCTGGGCACAGTCAGCGTGCCGGTCCAGCGGGCCGAGTCGGCCTTGGTGCCGGGGATTGGCGTCAGTGGGTTGGCCGCGCTCTTGAAGTCGAGTGTGGGATCCACCCGAGTCGTCACGGGCGAACCCGTAAACGTTGGAGTGCTCGCGGCGTAGAAGCTTCCCGACAGCCCCTGTCCCGAGCCCGAGGAGGGCGTCAGTACCGACGCTGGCACGATCGGCAGCGGCACCACCCCCAACGTGCCCGGCGCATAGATGACGCTCGTGCCCCGCGGGGCGCGGGCGCGAATGCCCGCCAACGGAGTGATGATGGGTCCGCCCGGCAGCACCGCCGGTGAGCCGCCCTCCTCGATCTGTGTGCCCAGCCCCGCGTCATATCCGATCACCGCGATCGACCGGTCCCTCCGGCTCAGAGGCAGCACCGGAGGACCTCCATGGTGCCGCCTTCGGAACCGGCCCCCGAAGAGCGGTCCGCGCTCCTGCACGCGCCGGTTCTGCAACAGCACGCTGGACTCCGCGGAGATGTCGGTCGCCAGCGCACGGTGCGCCGCAGTGCTCGCCACTGCCTGCGCCGCCGGCGCGGGCCGGTCCAGCAGCCCAACGCGAATCATCCCCAGCACGATCCGGCGCGCGGCGTCGTCCAGACGTGACTGCGACACGGTTCCCGCCGTCAGCGCTGCCTGCAGCGCTGCGCGCTCGGCCGCTCCGCCGCCGCCGCCCAACCCCCCGGCCGCGCTGAGCAGACTCCCCAGCTGGAAGTTGTCCACGCCCGCATTGAATGCCGCGACCACGTCCCGCACCGCGAGCAGTGCATCGGGCTCGACGAACCCCTGGAGCCCCCAACCCTTCAGGATGCCCAGCGTCAGCGGGTTCTGGCACGAGGGGGTGCCGTTGATCTGGTTGTAGGAGCACATCACCGACGCCGCGCCGCCGCGCTGCACCGCTGACTTGAAGCCGGGGAAGTAGATCTCCTGGAGCGTCCGCGCGTCCACCTGGTCATTGACCGCCGGGCCTGCAAGGGGAATGCCCAACCGACCAATCTCCTGATTGTTCCCCGCGAAGTGCTTCGGTTCGGCCATCGCGTGGGCGCTCTGGATCCCAGCCACCTCCGGCGCAACCAACGTCGAGGTCAGAAACGGATCCTCGCCCAGCGTCTCCGCCGCCCGTCCCCAGAGCGGCGTTCGCACGATGTTGAGCGTGGGCGCGAACAGCACCGTGTGACCCTTTGCCAGCGTCTCGGCGCCCAGCGCCGCGCCGTAGCGGAACGCCAGCTTCGGATCCCAGGACGCACCGATGTCCACCGCGCTTGGAAATGCCGTCACTCCGGCGCTGCTCTCGCCGATACCGTTCGGGCCATCGATGCCGCTCAGCGGCGGGATGCCCAGCCGCGGGACCCCAGCCTTGCCGCTGGACACGAGGTCCAGCTTTTCCGCCTGCGTCATCTGGCCGACCAACGCATTCGCCCGTTGGACGGGGGTCGGCTGCGCTTGTGCTGGCGGCCCCAGCAGCAGGCAGGCACACAGCCCGAGCCCGGCGATCAGACTACGGCTCACGGCGTGCTCCTCTCCTCGATAGCGGGGGCCTGAGATTCAGACCCGGGGAATCTACCCGTCCGGAGGCGGCGCTAGAGCTCGATGCTCTCCCCGAGCTCGGGCACGGTGACTCGGCTGCTTGCCGATCTCAGTCGGCTGAGCGCGTCCGGCACCGGCTCACGTGGTCGAGCGAGCCCGGATTGGGGTCGGCTATATGATCCACACGCGATGACGCTGGCACGACACCCGGGCGGGTGATCCTAGACCGCAAAGCTGGGACCATTCGTCGCGGTCTGCTGGCAGCGCTGCTGCCCGGGACCGTGATCGCCGGACTGTTGCTCATCGGCAGCCCAGGTCACATAGGCTCAGGATCGCCGGCGGTCGCCAGCGCGAGCGTCTCTGTACCGGCGCTGAGACCAGACCAGGCAGATGTGACTGTTCCGGCACAAGCGCCTCTCACACCCATCCCCCGCGCGTTCCTGGGGCTGTCGACCGAATACGCGACATTGCCCCTGGTCGAGCAGCACACCCCGCTGTACGAGCGCGTGCTGTCGCAGCTGCACGTACCCGGAGACGGGCGGTTCGTTCTGCGCATCGGCGGCGACTCGTCTGACCACGCCATCTTCGACCCGTCGGCAGATCGCCTGCCGCCGTGGGCGTTCCCGGTCACCCCCGCGCTGGTGGCGCGGACGGCGGGCATCATCAGGGATCTCCGTTTGCGCGTGATCATTGATCTCAACACGATCTCCACCACCCCGGGACCGACCGCCAGGTGGGTGCGGGCAGTCACAAGGTCGGCCAACCTGGGGGCGGGGAGCCTCCTCGCGTTCGAGATCGGTAATGAGCCCGACATCTATAAGCGCGCTCAATGGGCACACGACCTCCTGGCAGCGAACCCACCGTCGAGTCTCAAGGGAGCCACGATCAGCCTGCCGCGGCTGCCCAAGCGGATCACGCCGACCAGCTACGCCCGGACCTACGAGGCGTTCGCCCGGGCACTCGCTCCCCCAGCGCCTGATGTGCCTCTGGTGGCTCCGGCGCTGGCTCTGGCCCGCCAGCATTTGCACTGGGTCTCAACTCTGTTGCACGACCCACACTCGCACCTGCGCGTGATATCCGCCCATGTCTATCCCTACGGAGCATGCTCGCGGCCCGGCACCCCGAATTACCCCACTGTGCAGAAGCTGCTCGGCGAGCCAGCCACAGCCGGCATGGCCCGGACGATCGCGCCGGCGGTCGCCCTCGCCCACAAGGCCGGCTTTTCGCTGCGCCTCACCGAGATCAACTCCGTGACCTGCGGCGGGGTGAAGGGAGTGAGTAACACGTTCGCCACCGCGCTGTGGGCCCCGGATGCGCTGTTTGAGCTGATGCGCGCGGGTGTGGAGGGGGTCAACCTGCACGCCCGGGTGCAGTCGATCAACGATCCGTTCTACTTCACCCGGGCAGGCCTACAGACGCATCCGCTGCTGTATGGACTGATCCTCTTCAAGCGCATGCTCGGCGCCCACGCCCGACTGGTTCCCGTACAGCTGCGCAACGGACGATCGCTGCACCTCAAGGTATGGGCGGTGAGGGAAGGAGAAGGGGCCAACACGCTCAACACGCTCAACGTGCTGTTGATCAACAAGGGACGCCGCTCGGCGCGGATCAACCTCCACCTACCCACGAGCAGCCAGGGCTCGGTCCAGCGCTTGCTGGCGCCCTCGGCATCGGCCAAGACCGGCGTGACGCTGGCCGGCCAGGAGCTCGACGAGCAGGCTCTGTGGCATGGCAAGGAGCGTGTGGAGACGGTCAGCCCGACCCGGCGGGGATATGTCCTGCGGGTGAGGGGCGAAAGCGCTGCGCTCGTGACGGTACCCGTCGCGGCCAGCACACTGGTTGCGCCGCCTCAGCTAGGTGCCGGGCCGGCCGCGCCGCTGCTCGGCTACGAGTGAAGCGAGCATCCCCGGCCAACCGACGGCCGGTCGCATGAAGCCCGTTGCGCCGCCAATCCCCCCAGCGGGGCGCGACCCGTCCCGTGCGTATCTCAGCTCGCCTTCGCGTAGCTGCTGGCGCCGTACCAGTCGACGACCACGACCGGCTCCTCGCCCACGACCCACGCGTCGTGCCCGCTGGGCAGCGAGGTGACGTCCCCGGGGTTCGCGACCATCTCGGTGCCGTCGTCCATCCGGATCGCCAGTCGACCGCTGACGTGGTACTGAAAGTGCGGCGCCTCGCAGCTGTCGGTGCCGGCGATCGGCTTGACGTCGTTGGACCAGCGCCAGCCCGGCTCGAACGTCATCCTGCCGATTTGGGACTCGCCGATCGAAAGGATCTCGGCCTTGCCGAGCGGAAACTCGCGCGTCTCGTCGGGGTGGCCGAAGCTCTTGTGCTCGGTTTCGTGCCGCTGCGTGACCATCGTGAAACCTCCTATGGGGTTGCCTGCGACTGGCCGCCCCCAATGGCGACCGCCGCCAACTGGAGAGCCTCTGCCTATCTATCAGTAGGTAAGACTCCCACAGATGTGCAACCTATCTCCTAGTAGGTAAGCTGTCAAGATCCGAGTGAAAGAGATCTGAATCGATGGCGGCACAGAAGAACAGCGAGAACCGGACCGCGGAGCGGATCCTCGACATCGCCGAGCGCCTGGTCCAGACCCGAGGCTTCAACAACTTCAGCTACGCGGACATCGCAGGCGAACTCGGGATCACCACCGCGAGCCTGCACTACCACTTCCCCGGCAAGGCCGAGCTCGGCAAGGCGCTGATCACCCGCTACGCCCAACGGTTCAACCAAGCGCTCGACCAAATCGACCAAACCACGCCTGGCGCCCCGGCGAAGCTGGAGGCCTACGCGGACCTGTACGCCGGCGTGCTCCAGGGCAAGCGGATGTGCATGTGCGGCGTCCTCGCGGCCGAGTACCAGACGCTGCCCAAGGCGATGCGTATCGCCGTAATCCGCTTCTTCGACGACAACCAGAAGTGGCTCGCCGACGTCCTGACGCAAGGCCAAAAAGCTCACACTTTGAGCTTCGCCGGATCCGCCGCCGACGTCGCCCAAAGCATCCTCTCAACGCTCGAGGGCGCGATGCTTGTCGCCCGCCCCTACAACGACCTCACCAAATTCAACGCCGCCACACGCCAATTACTCGCCGGATTGGCAACCCCCTGAGCCGGCTGCGTTAAGGACGCATCAATAAGCGGTTCCCCGGCGTAGAGTTCAGGTGTCCCGGGAAGTCTGGTCGGCGGCGTTCGTTGTCAACCTCAAAGGAGGCAATCCTGGCGCAATCGCAGACTCACGATCTCCCCTTGCGGGCGTGGGCGCGTTTCGCGGCCTCGAGTCTGGACGCTCGGCTCTCCGGGGGTGAGGATCCCTCCAGCGACGCAGCACTGGAGTGCCGCTCCGCGCAGCTGCTGTCCAGGCGGGCACGTCGCGGCATAGCTCGCGGGCTGGAACGGGTGTGGTCCCAGCCACCCGAGACCGTAGAGCTGTCCGCCGCTATCCCGTGCGACTGGCAGGCGGTCACGGTCGCGCGGCCCGCGCTGCAGCAGCTCGCACGGGCGCTCCGTTCGCGCGAGTTGATCCGGCCGCAGGGCGTCGCCGTTGCCAAGGTCCTGTTGACCGACCCTTGCAGCGCGCTCTACCGGCCCGCGTATCCGGCTGAGCTGTACGAAGTGGCGCGTGAGGCGCTGTTCGCGCTCGTGCCTCCTCAAGCCGAGGATGCGATCTCTGAGGAACCTCATGAGTGACACCCGGCCCGGGCGTGCGGCGCACAAGCCGAGCTTCAATATGGCGGCTCACAAGCTGGGGTACTGGGCTCCGCCCACGCCAAGCCCGGCGGACCTGGAGGACAAGACAGCCACCCGGCGGCGCTTCGAAGCGCTGGCCGACTCTCAGCGGGACGTGATCGCGCACGCCGGTCGGGCCGTTCTGGTGCTCGGGGCGCTCGGCGTCGTGTACGGCGATATCGGCACGAGCCCCCTGTACACCGAACAGGTCATCTTTGGCTCCTACCGAGCCACCGCGCATATCACCCCGGCCGCCGTGTACGGGGTCGCGTCGCTGATCTTCTGGGCGTTGATGGTCGTCGTGTCGATCAAGTACGCGGGCTTCATCATGCGCGCGCACAACCGCGGCGACGGCGGGATCATGGCGTTGACTGCGCTGATTCAGCGCAACCGAGTAGCGCACACGGCCCTGTTCGTAACGCTCGGCATCTTCGGCGCTGGGCTGTTCTTTGGTGACGGGATCATCACGCCCGCAATCTCGGTCCTGGGCTCGATCCAGGGAGTTCAGATCGCGACCCCGGATCTGGCGCACCTGATAGTCCCCGTGTCGGTCGGCATCCTGATCGCGCTGTTCGTGTTGCAGCGTTTCGGCTCGGGCACGATCGGATGGTTGTTTGGCCCCGTGATCCTGGTGTGGTTCACGGTGATCGGCGTCCTCGGCCTCAGCCAGATAGTCAAGGATCCCGCCGTGATCCAGGGGCTCTCACCAACGTGGGCGGTGCGGTTCATGATCGACCACGGGGCGGCCGGCTATCTGGTGCTGGGCGGTGTTGTGCTGGCTGTGACCGGCGCCGAGGCCCTGTACGCGGACCGCGGTCACTTCGGCGCGAGCCCGATCCGCATGGGCTGGTTCGGACTCGCCCTCCCCGCGCTGATGCTCAACTACCTCGGCCAGGGTGTCTTCATCCTCCACCACCCGAGCCTGGCGCATACGAGCACCTTCAATCCGTTCTACCAGCTGGCCCCGAGGTGGGCCCTGTGGCCACTGGTGATACTCGCCGCGGTGGCCACCGTCATCGCCTCACAAGCGGCGATCTCGGGCTCGTTCTCGGTGGCAAAGCAGGCAGTGCAGCTCGGGTTCCTTCCCAGACTCAGTGTCCGGCACACCTCAAAAGTGGAAGGGCAGATCTACGTACCGATCGTCAACTGGGGGTTGTGCATCGGCGTCGTCGTGCTGACGATCGTGTTCCGTTCCGCCGCCAAGCTCGGAGACATTTACGGAGTGGCCGTGACGGGCACGTTCATCCTCAACACGGTGCTGTTCGTGGCTGTCGCGCGATTGATCTGGGGGACCTCGCGGCGGAAGCTTGTGCCAGTTGCGGCTCTGTTCCTGACGATGGAAGTCGCGTTCTTCAGCTCGAACATCGCCAAGGTCGGCCACGGCGCATGGCTCTCGCTCGCTATCGGGCTCGTGCTCTCAATCGTGATGATCAACTGGCGACGCGGCCAGGTGATCGTGACACGGAACCGCATCGCGCAAGCGGGATCCTTGAACGAGTTCCTCGACGGGCTCGCCTCGCGGGACCCACCGCTTGTGCGAATCCCGGGCGTGGCGGTGTTCCTCGGCCGGGACGCGCAGAGCACGCCGCTCGCGCTCCGGGCTGACGTTGAGCACATCCACTCGTTGCACGAGAAGGTGCTCCTTGTCTCCGTCGACACCGTCAGCATCCCGCACGTGGAAATCGGGGACCGGTTGACCGTTGAGCTGCTCGGCCACGGCCTGTTCAAGATCTTCCACGTCACGGTCCGGATCGGCTATCACGACAAGCTCGACGTCCCCGAGGCGCTCCGACTGTGTCGCATGCGGGGGCTGCTCGAACGTAACCTGGACTTGGAGCACGCCTCGTATTTCGTCTCGCGGATCGCGATCACGCCCACCGATGCTCCGGTGATGCAGCGATGGCGCAAGAAGCTGTTCATCGCCATGGCCCGGAACGCGTCCAGTCCGATCGAGCACTTCGGTTTGCCCAGCGACCGGACTCTGAGCCTGGGCTCGCAGGTCGCGCTCTGACGAGCTGCGCGATTCTGTTGGCGCAGCCGCGGCGAGTGTCCACAGGATCGGTCATGCTAATGCGATGGTGACCGACGAGCAGCGAAGGCGCAGGCGCGCTGAGGCTCGAGCGCGCGCCAGGCGGGCTCGGCTGGCGGCGTTTGCGGTGCTGGTGGCCTTCGCCGCGCTGGCGGTTGGCGTCGCGGTCGCGGTCACCAGCGCGGCCGGGAGCCACGCCACCTCCAGGCACTCCGTCGCGCTCGCTCATCACAAGAAGGCTCCGGTCATGCCCGCGGTGAGAATCACCGTCGAGGCCAGCGGTGATCTGCTGATCCACTCCCCGGTCTGGGAGCAGGCGCTGGCCGATGGTGGTGGGACGCACTACAACTTCGCCGCGCTGTTTAACCAGATCAAGCCCTACATCGTGGGTGTCGACCTACCGTTGTGCCACGTGGAGACGCCGATGACGCCCGCTCAGCCCACCGGTTATCCGATCTTCAACACGCCGCCCGCGCTCGCGCAGGGGATCCGTCAGACGGGTTGGAAAGCTTGCTCGACCGCAGCGACGCATTCGCTCGACCAGGGTGAGACCGGCGTCGTTGACACGATCCGCGCCCTCGATCAGAACGGCATCCGACACGCCGGCACCTACGCTTCGGCGGCCGCGCAGCGCACTCCGCTGATCATGACGGTCAAGGGGATCAAGGTCGCGTTTCTGTCCTACACCGAGCTCACCAATGGGATCCCCTCACCGCACCCGTGGTCGGTAAACCGGGCCGAGAATATCCCGCAGATCCTCGCCGAGGCACGCCGCGCCCACGACGACGGCGCGCGCGTGGAGATCATCAACATCCATTGGGGAGATGAGGACGTGCAGGCGCCCAGTGCCTTTCAGATGCATCTCGCCAATGTGCTCACCCGCTCGCCCTATATCACGGCGGTCGTCGGCCAGCATGTGCACATTCCCCAGCCGATCAGGATGATCAACGGCAAGTTGGTGGTGTTTGGTGAGGGCAACCTGATCTCAAACCAGACCAGTGCCTGCTGCCCCACGGCCTCACAGGACGGCCTCATCGCCTTGCTCACGATCGTGGTGGACAGTCACGGCGCCCGAGTGACGTTCGTGCACTACGTCCCGATCTGGGTTCAGCATCCGAGTTTCGTGGTGCTCCCCGTGGGCCGCGGGTTGCGGACCGATCCAGCCGACGCGGCGGAGCTGCGCGCTTCCTACGCGCGGACGGTCGCGGCAGCGGGCCGCGGGCCACAGGTGCAGCCCATTCCCGCACACCTGCCCTAACGCCATCGTCGCGGGAACCGGCCGTCTGGCAGGCGACTCGTCAGTACCCCCAGCCGGATTCGAACCGGCGATCTCCTGCGTGAAAGATGTGCCGCGGGCCCGGCGGATGCGGGTCGGGTGCGGGCGGATGCCTTATTGCGGGCGTTTCGGGCGGCAATTCGGTGGCTGAAGTCGGTCTGACGGTGGCGGACGCTTCCATCTGGCTTCGATTACAGCGGCGGGTTACGAGCCGAGTCCTCCCGCAACTGCTCGCTCGACGACCTCGACAAAGTGCTGCGCCTTGGCGATCGCCTCGCGCGCCTCGTCAACGGTAATCGTGGACTCTCCATAGTCGGCGTCAGTCCGTCCAGTCTCGAGCTGACTCAGCTCGCCCAACGTCGCCTCCTATCGGCCGGGGTTGCGTGCGCGAACTCGGAGAACTAGCCCCCGCAGGCCCGTGTGTGTCTTCGGCGGCGCGATGCCCGCCGCCTCGAGAGCCGCGTGCGCAGCGTTTCGAAAGCCGCGTAAACGCGCGAGATGTCGCCTGCCTGGGGAAGCCGCTGTCGAGCAACTCACGCGCAGCGGCAAGTTCCTTCGCGGCTCTTGTCGAGCCGGCTCAGGACGAACTCGCAACCAGCGGCGTTCCATAGTTGACAGCCGCCGCGAGCAGGCACCTACGACGTCACGCGAGAGTGATGGTTGTAGACCGAAGCAGCGGGCGAGCCCCGTCTGATAGGCGCTGGACAGCTTGACCGCAATCCGTTTTCACCGCGGCCGTCGGGAGGTCTTGCGATCCCCGGTGGACTTGGCTAATCTCGCCCTTACCCGCTGGTAAAGGGAGTGGGGAGTGCGACGGTCGGTGGCATTGGCGTTGGGAGTTGGTGCGTTGCTGGTATTGAGTGCGTGCTCGGCCAAGACGACCGGCGTTACGAACGTAACTGACGGATCAGCGACCCTCAATTCCAACGCTAGTTGCGATTCGGGGCAGAAGTGCACGTGGTATTGGGAGTACTGGCCTGCGAGCGTGGCACGGTCGGAGAGCGTGAAGACGCCGGTCCAGGGCCCGGTGTCGGACCGGTCAGCTCGTCAACCTCTCCGTCAAGGTGAGGGGCCTAAGTACGAATACCCCCTACCGGTGGGTGTTCTCGGTTCGCCCAACGATGGTGCCAAGTCTTCTGCGCCGGTCCGCACGGCACCTTCGGCTCCACGACCGCTGATCCGCCTCCGGATTACGACACGTTCACGACCGCGCCGGTGACAACCTTGGCTGAGGCTTCGGGATGGCTCAACTGGACGATCCAGCCGACGCCCACCCCGAGCGGCGCGATCTCCTCCATCCTCTTCGGCGTCTCGTGCGCTTCGTCGACCGCGTGCACCGCCGTCGGCTACGCAGATGAACAGCTCCCGGTCCCACCGGTGTTCTAACCCTGGCGGAGCGGTGGGCGGCACGAGCTGGACGATCCAGGGCACCCCAAATGCGCCCGGCAGCGCCCAAAGCGGCCTCCAGGGAGTGTCGTGCAGCTCGGGTTCAGCGTGCACCGCGGTCGGCCTCTCCCTCCCCAGCGGAGGCTCCAGTGGGACGCAGACGCTGGCGGAGGGCTGGAACGGCACCAACTGGACGTTCCAGCCCACGCCCCCCGAGCGCGGGCGGCAGCCAACTGCTGGGGGTCTCGTGCACGTCAGCGACGGCTTGCACCGCCGTGGGGACCTCCGGCGCAACGCTGGCGGAGCGCTGGGACGGCACGGGCTGGACGATCCAGCCCACGCCCAACCCGAGCGGCGGAATCCCCAGCCTCTCGGGGGTCTCGTGCACATCGGCGACGGCCTGCACGGCCGTTGGGTTCTCCAGCGGGGGGACGCTGGCGGAGGGCTGGGACGGCAAGAGCTGGACGATCCAGCCCACCCCAAATCCCAATCCCAGCGGGAACAGCGCACTGCTCGGGGTCTCCTGCACATCGGCGACGGCCTGCACGGCCGTTGGTTACTACACGAATAGTTCTGGTTTCGAGGTGACGCTGGCGGAGCACTGGGACGGCACCAGCTGGACGATCCAGCCCACACCGACCGTCCCACATTCGGCGCACGGCGCTTCCCTCTCGAACGTGTCATGCACCTCCGCGACCGCTTGTCAGGCGGTCGGAAACATCGCAGTCAGCAACGGCTCCACGCACACCCCTGGCCGAAGTCTGGAACGGCACCGCCTGGTCGATCCAAACTACGCCGCCGCCGATGGGCAAGTTTGCCCCCCTGTTCGGCGTCTCGTGCACATCGACTGCTCAGTGCACAGCGGTCGGGAAGCGTTAGCAAGCAGGGGTGTTGGTCTCCGAGATCCGAGCCGAGGCCCTCGTCCGGCCGCGAGGGAGGCGACTGGTTCCGTAGTTCGCGGGATGCCCCGTCCTTCCACCGCCGCCTCCCGCCGAAAAAAAGGTCGATGGTGTGCAGGGCGAGGGGGACCGCTCGAACAGGATTGAGATTGGCTTGCTTGATCAGACGACGCGAACAGTTCGGCGAAAGCCATCAACAAGCGGAGCGTCTCCAGTGCTTGAGCCGTCAATAGCTTCCAAGACGCTTCCATCACCCCCGTCAAGATGTGCCGATCACCACGACGTCCAAACCCCCAGCCACCAAAGGCGATTTGAGAGTACCCCCAGCCGGATTCGAACCGGCGATCTCCTGCGTGAAAGGCAGGCGTCCTGGACCACTAGACCATGGGGGCCGGGGTGGATCATTGTAGGTAGGAGTTGGGTTGACACCTCGGGGCGCGTGCGCAAGAGTGGAGGGGCGCTGCAATTGCAGCGTCGACCAGTACACCGAGGCGTGGCACGCGGTGCGCGACTCTGACCGATCGGGGGCTCATGAGTAGCTATGCGATTTCGGCTCCGGCAGTTGAGGAGCTTGCCAATTCATTCAAGGGGCAGCTGCTGCGCGAGGGCGACGCGGATTACGACGACGCGAGAAAGGTCTGGAACGGCTGCTTCGACCGGCGGCCGGCCCTGATCGCGAGGTGCCGCGGCGTGGCCGACGTCCAGGCGGCGGTCAATTTCGGACGCGACAACGACCTGACCGTGGCCGTGCGCGGCGGTGGGCACTCGGCCCAGGGCTACGGCACCTGGGACGACGCCCTCGTGGTCGACCTGTCGCAGATGAGAGCGGTCGAGGTGGATCCGGAAGCGCGCACCGTGCGCGCCGAGGGCGGCGTGACCTGGGCCGAGTTCGACGCCGCCACCCAGGAGCACGGGCTCGCGGTCACTGGCGGTCGCTTTTCCACCACCGGTATCGCCGGCCTGACCCTTGGAAGCGGCAGCGGCTGGCTCGAGCGGCGCTGCGGGCTGACGGCCGACAATCTGCTGTCCGCCGAGGTCGTCACCGCCGACGGCCAGCGCCGACGGCCAGCGCCGATGAGAACGCCGACCTGTTCTGGGGCCTGCGCGGCGGCGGTGGCAACTTCGGGATCGTCACCTCGTTCACGTACCGCCTGCACCAGATCGGTCCGATGGTCTACGGCGGGATGCTGGTGTGCCTTCCCGATCGCGCCGCCGACACGCTTCGCTTCTTGCGTGACTACATGGCCGACGCACCGGATGATCTGGGCCTCGCGGCGGCGTTCATCAGCGCACCGCCGGAGCCATTCGTGCCGGAAGAGATGCACTTTGCGCCGGTGTTCGGCTTGGTCGTGTGCTGGACCGGTGAGGTAGAGGAGGGCGAGCGCGTCCTCGCTCCGATCCGCGAGGCGGCGCAGCCCGTGATGGACATGGTCCAGCCCATCCCCTACACGGCGCTGCAGACGATGCTGGACGGCGGTGGGCCTCCCGGGGTCCGGGCCTACATGAAGGCCGAATTCCTCCGCGACATGGATGAGGAGACGATCACCAAGCTCATCCAGCAGGGAGCGTCCAGGCCAGGGCCGATGGTCCAGCTGCTGGTCGAGCCATTGGGCGGAGCGATCGCCCGGGTCGGCGAGGACGACACGGCGCTGGGGCGGCGAGACGTCCGCTGGTGCTATCACGCCCTCTCGATGTGGATGGAACCTGATGCCGCAACCGCTGACTCGCATTTCGCCTGGGCCCGAGGCGTCTCCGAGGCGCTGGCTCCGCACACGACCTCAGGCGTATACCTGAACTTCACCTCCGACGAGGGCGAGGAACGAGTCCGCGACTCCTACGGCGAGAAGCGCTACGCGCGGCTCGTCGAGCTCAAGGACCGTTACGACCCGACCAATCTGTTCCACCTGAACCAGAACATCCGGCCATCGGCGAAGGCATGAGCTGACGCCGTACGGCCACCGGGCACGGCCGCTGTCTCGCCTGGACAGCGGTCGTGCCCTTACGCTGCCCAGGCCCGCGGCAGTTCGTCCGCCAGCGCGTCGGCCAGCTCGCGCGGGCGCAACTGGAGCGGATCGAAGCGCCGGGCGACACGCTCGATGTCGGCCCGGCTCAGTCCGAAATCTCGAGCAGCGCTCAAGATCGCGAGATAGCGTAGAACCGGGTTGGTCGGCAGCTCGGCACGCTGCTGTTCGTTCATGGGTGGAGAATCCCCCGTGATCGTGAGCCGGAAACCCGCTCACATGCCCCGTCGGCTAGGGGCGACGGCGGTGGCGCTCGCGGTGGGCCGAGCGCCGAACCCGCTCGCGGTCGCGCCGGGTGAGCTCCTCCTCCACCTGATCGAGCTCCGGCGCGGGGCCGTACAGCCGCCAGCCACCGCGCAGCAGCGGAATCACCGCGACCAGCGCCACCCACACCGGCCAGAACTGCCCGTGGGCGCCCGACGCCACCCAGATCGCGGTGCAGATCGCGAACGCCACCAGGGCGCCTCCGCTTTGCTGTAGCAGCCGTCGTTGCAGCTCGCCGCGCCGCTGAGCCAGCTCCGCCCGCTGCTGGCGCCGAGATGCTGGCAGCGGCGGCAGATCGGCCCGCAGGGCGCTCAGCTCGGTTTCGGTGCGGGCCTTGTAGGCCGCCTGCACCCGGTGATCCAGCTCCTCGTCGGTCAACCGCCCGGCGGCGAAGTGCTCCCGGATCTCCTGCGCAACCCGCTCGCGATCCTGGTCGGAGACGCGGAGCTCGGACGAATCGGACATTCGCAGGACTGTAGTGCGTGCCTAACGGCACATGGCGCCGAGCACCCAGGAGATGAATACGCCCTGGAACGGAAGCCGGGCCCACAGCGTGGCCGCACCACCAGGGATCTCGGGGAAGTCGTCGGGGTGAAGCGCCATATGGAGGTTGGCCGGGAACACAGCAATCAGCGTGGCGATCAGCCACCAGCCGGCGGCCCGGCGGGTGTTCTCGGACATGAGGCCGACGCCTCCCACTATCTCCGCCACGCCGCTGGCGTAGACCATCGCCTCGGGCGCAGGTATGTACGGAGGCACGATCCGCCGGTAGGTCCGCGGGATCACGAAGTGCAGTGCGCCGGCCCCCACGAAGAACGGGCCGGCGAGCAGACGGAAGGCACGCACTGCCGGCACGCTAGCAATGAGTCAGAGCGTCGGCGCGCCGATGTCGAGTCCGGCCGCCTGGCCGAGCTTCTTCAGCTGCTCGAGCAACAGCGTGGTGTAGCTCACCACCACCGGCGGAATCGTCTGCCGATCGGTGCCCGCTCGCGGTCCTGGCGAGGCGGGGGCGGCAACGCCGACCGGCCCCGGCGACGTGGCCCGGAGCTTCGCGGTGAGCGCCCGGCTGGCACGCAACTCGCCCGCAATCCTTTGCATGTCAATCGGCTGGCCGTACAGGCCCGGCGCCGGGATGTGCCGAGGCGGGCGGCGCAGCCGGACTGGGATCGTCGGGAAGCTCGCCACACGCGTGACGAGGTTGTGGTTGCTGCCACCGATGATCCCGGACCACAGGAGCTTCGTGTAGCCGTAGTTCCAGTGAAACTCGGGCACGACGTTGTGGAAGTCGGTCAGCTGGCGAAGGTCGTGGGTCCTGACGTCGACCATGAACAGGTCGCTCCTGAACGCGGGATCGGAGAAATCGGCCAGGAACTGCGGCGTGCCCGCCGACCCTGGATCCGGCGCGTCGAAGTGTGTGCGCTGGGCGGCCGCGATCACCTCGTCATACCACGAGCCGTCGGGAGTGTTGCGGTTGCTCATGAATATGACCTCGCGCATGTCGGGCGTGAAGATCGCCTGCTCTTGGTAGACGGGCGTGTCGTCCGTCAACTGCGTGACGCGAGGATGGGAGGGCGATGCGCCCGGGCCGTACAGGCGCATGAAATAGAGCTCCTGGTGCATCCAGCCCGGCGGGGTTGACTGAAACGGGGAGTTGCGGGGCCCGAACGCGCTGAACAGAACGCCGCTGCCGTCGGGTGCCCAATGCTGCGTCTCGTAGACGCCGTACGCGGGACCGACCACGCGCACGTTCGCCAGGTGTGGCCGCTGATGGCGGGGTGCGACAAAGTCCGCGAGCATGATCTCCCAGCGCTGCCCGCCCGCGGTCAGCGGATACGCCTCAGTTCTAGTCCACGCCAGATGGTGTCCGTCAGGCGACCAGTAGGGGTGGTAGTTGTCGTATGGGATTCCCCCGGAGGTGTCGAAGTCGGCGCCGCGGTTCGGATCCGACGCTGCGGTCAGCCGGGTCACGTCAGTGCCGTTGGGCCGCATGACGTACAGATCGCCGCCGTATCCGCCCAGGCACGGCGCTCCGAAGTGCTCGCGCTGGGCGCCGTAGGAACAGAACAGAATCCAGTCACCCTGCGGTCGCTCCTCGGCAAACCCGTTGGGCCCCGCCTGTCGCCCGCATGTCAGGCAGCTCATGCGTGAGCCGTTCAGCCGTGAGCGGTACACCTGCTGGATGCCCGCCCTGTCCAGCTCCTGCGACAGCACATCGCCGTTGCGCGAGAAGGACGGCGTCTGCCCGAACGTGTACGCGTTCGTCTGAACCCGGAACGGAGCCGTGAAGTACGGCCCCGGTTGAGCGGCCGAGCTGGCGCTGACGTGGGTCGCGAACAGAGCCGAGCACACGCACACCGCGATCACCAGCCCGAGCCGAGCTCGCCAAAGCCTGATGTTCACGTCCACGTCCGTACGCGAGCCCATGAGGCACGGATCTTATGTCGCCTGCCCAGGCGGCGTGCCGTTCCGCCTCGGCTATCTCCGGAACCGGCTGTATAGGCTGAATCCATGGCGCCCAGCTGGAAGCTGCGCTACGTCGACCCGCACGAGCGTCGCGGTCGGCTGTACCTCGCGATATGCCGGTTCTCGGTCACCAAGCCGGGTATGTGGCTGGCTCGGACGATCGCCTGGAAGCTTGACCCGCATCTGCTGAAGCTGACCAGGGGGCGGTGGGGCAGCACCGGTCCCGTAGCCTCCGCGCTGCTCGAGACGCGCGGCGCCCGGACCAGCGCACCCCGCCGGACGGCGACGCTGTATTTCCATGACGGCGCCAGCGCGATCATCGTCGCGTCGCGGCGCGGGGAGCCCAGGCACCCAGCCTGGTTCCACAATCTGCGTGCGCACCCCGATGTCATGTTCGGCGGCCGGCCGTTCCGAGCCGAGGTCGTGGAAGACGAGACCGAACGGAAACGACTCTGGGAGCTGGCCGATCTGGTGTTCCCCCAGTTCTCCACATACCGCGTCTGGGCCGCTGACGCCGGGCGGGTGATCCCGATCGTTCGTCTGGTTCCCCGCTAGGGACAGCCGTCAGTGCGCGACCGTGAAGCGCTGACGGGCGTGGCTCGGGGCCTCGGTCTCGTCCAACATCGCGATCGCGAGATCCTCCATGGTTATCCGGCTTCGTCCCTCGGCATCGGTCAGCAGCCGATCGCCGCCGACGCGATACGCACCGGTTCGCTCGCCGGGCTCGAGCAGCGCCGCCGGGCTGATGTAGGACCAGTCGACATCTGTGTCCGCGTTCGCGTACACCGCCAGCGCGTCGGCCTGCGCCTGGGCCTCGGGCTTCCAGTCCTCATGGAAGCCAGGCGTATCCATCAGCCGCTCGCCGCCGTTCACGATCAAGCTGCCCGCGCCACCGGCCACCACCAGCCGGCGGACGCCGGCGCGCGAGAGTCCTTCAAGTAGCTCCCGTGCCACCTCGGCCAGGATCTGGGGACGCTCGTGCTGCGTGACCGCGCTGAGCGCCACATCATGGCCGGGCGCGATCCTCGCGATCGATTCCACGTCGGTGGCGTCGCCCGCGACCGCGCAGAAGCCTCCCGAGCTGGTCAAGCGCGAGGGGTCGCGAGCCACGGCTGTCACCTCATGGCCGCGCCCCAGCGCCTCGGCCACCACCCGCGACCCGAGGAGTCCGGTCGCTCCGAACACGATCAGCTTCATGCGGCCAACGCTTACCCACCTCGCCGAGGAACCACACTGTGTCGACATAAAAACTGGCGCTCGAGCCGCGGGGTGCGCGCTCTGCGAATCGGCGCTGCGGGTGTGGCAGGCTTACGCCTGTGCCGGACGATCTGCGGATCGCGCCGTTGTGGAGACGGCTGGCGGCCTCGGCGATCAATGTGCTCGGGGGGTTGGGCGCCAAACTTGGTGCGCTCGCGGGGTTCCGTGGGCGCAGTAGTGGACGCATCAGTGGCTACTCGGTAAAGACAACTAAGACTACCGCCCCGTTGGCCAGCCGGGCGACGGCGTTACAAGTTTGTAGGCCGGCCCGCGGATCGGACTCTTGTTCGCGGCGTACAGTAACTGTCGGCGCGCGGAAACTCAACTGGCGCTCGCCCGGGTTACGTCTGCTCTGCTTGCGGCGCGTGGACGCGCACATTGGCGGCCCGGTGGGCGTCCGTAGCGCGCTCATCGGTCAGCTGTTCGACCAGGCGCGGGGAGCTCTGACCAAATCTTCTCGCTGAACTCGCGCATGAAGAAGACGTCCGGGAGCGTTTCGCCGAGCTCAGCCCCCAGAATGAAAGAGATCTGAACGGTAGCACGCTACCACCCACAAGCGCAAGAGCCATAATCTCCAACGTGCTCGTCCTCCTGGTCACGTGGAGGCCAGAGCGTTCGCGACCGCGCGACCGGAACGATCGTCATCGTCGACTCGTGACTTCTCGCAGGGTCTGAACTACCTCAGGAAGGCGAGCTTGAGGCGGTTGGCGATCGCCCTGCGCCCGGCCGTATTGGGGTGCAGATGGTCGCCCGAGTCATAGCGCGGCCGGTACAAGTTGTCGTTGACGGGCTCGAATAATGAAATGGCGATGTCGAGCACGCCCTCGAAGATACGGCTGGTGCGGATGAATTGGTTGACATGCGCGCGAGTGGCGTCCATCAACGCCGTGTAGCCTTTGTATGCGCCCCGAGGGACCAAAGTGGCGCCGATGACACAGATGCCGTGATGGTGGAGGACGCTGACGATATGCCGAAGCCCCTGGATGATATGAGTCGCGGTCTTCCCGAGCGTGGTGTCGTTGGTGCCGATCTCGAGCACGACGTCAGTCACGCCGAGAAAGCTCAAGAGGTCGTGCTTCAGTCGACCCAACAAACCAGCGGTATCGACGCCCAAACCGTTGAGCGAGTCGCCGTTGACTCCTTCGTTGAAACAGCCGCCTGCGGAAGACCGAATGTACGCGCGATACGGAGTGCAAGCCAGTCGAGATACGTCAAGTACTTGTTCATCCCGAAGTCGTCGTTGTAATGACAACCGCCAGTGGCGTTCTTCGAGACGCAGTCATCGCCGTATGTGATCGAATCGACGATCGCGATCGACGCCAGCGGCGACAACGTCAGCACCTCAACGACATCAAGCCAGTAGATCAACTCCTGCACGCCCGTGAACGCGACGCCGGAGATGGTGGATGTACAGTCGACGGCGCCAGCCGCGTCAGGTAATGCGTCGCGTAGATATGCGATGCAGCGGCGACACGAACGACTTAGTCACGTACACGCTCAACGCCAGATACGTGAACGGCTTCAACGACAGCGCGATGTGATCGCTCACGACCGAGACGCCAAAAAAATCGTCACCTTCCGCTTGCCGCGAAACCTGACGATCATATTCGTCCCAGCCACACGCGCCACGCGTTACACGCGCGCACCACGACACGCACAACCCCGAACGTGAACAGCTAAGTGCCAACAACAACGCCAAAACGCGTCCTTTAGATACGGAAGCGACCTCAACGACGACCCCGAATCGTGAGCGAGCGATGAAACATACGTGACATGAAACAGTAACCAAAGCGTTCCAGAACGATGGAGCCGTGAGGTCGTCGATCGCGGTTACCCAGGCCACCCGCCAGCGCAGGCGCTTGCCCAAGTGGGCCGAGCCCGCCGCCGACCAAAACGCCCCGATCCCCGCTAGCAGCAGCAGAACGGCCACTGACCGCCTGGAGCCAGCGCTCAGGCCCACGCGAAGGTGTGTGTGCCGCGAATGCCGGTGAATGAGACCGCGCCGCCCTCGCTGTACGCATGCAATCCCCCGACTGCGTGATGTCCGTTCCAGACGATGCGGCCGTCCATCGCGATCACCCGGGCGCTGCCGAGCAGGGGCACGGTGACCACGCCTGAGGTGTGGGGCGGAGCGATCACGGTGAGCTTGAACAAGCTGTCGTGGCGGCCGCGCTGCCAGCGGGCCGAGAGCGACCCGTGCGGAGTGGGGACGACCCCTTGCACCCACCTGAGGCTTGCCGGCTCCGGCGCCACGATCCACTTGGCGAACCCGGGCGTGGCCGGCCTCACGCCGAGCACGTACTGCGAGAGCGCCGGCGTGGGGCCGGTCGACCAGGCGTGCGCGGCGCTGTCGGCGAGGGCTCCAGGGGCAAGCTTGCCATCGAGCTGGATCCGCTCCCACTCGACCCCACCGGGGTCCTGGCCGATCACGTAACCCCATTCGCGGCGAACGTTCACCAGGGCCGCAGTTTCATCGCCGGCAGCGAAGTCCGCCAGCACGTGAAAGCTCCCCATGTACGGCGAGGTCCACCGCGTGAAGCCCGCCGGCGCCGGACTGCTCACGGTCACCGGGCCGAACCGGCCCCGCAGGGCACTCTGCAGTTTGTGGGCGATCGCGTGGGCACGGGCCGGGCTAGGGATGCCGGCAAGGATCGCCGTCACGTTGGCGTCCTGCACGACCGACCCACGCGTGGTGGTGCTGGCGTCGTACACGCCGGTGCTGGGGTTCCACAGAACGCCGTTCACCGCCTGCTTGACTGCGGCCGCCGCCGAAGACCACGCTTTTGCCTGAGACGCGTGGCCGAGGGCCGCCGCAAGCTTGGCTGCCGACTGAAGCGCGAGCACGTACGCCGCATTGACGTACGTCAGCTTGCCCGGGATGTCCTGGATGTTCCAGTCCGCATCGTCCGTGGCGTTGACCGCGAACAGCCCATCCGCGCCCACCTGCTGAGCATCCCACGCCATCTGCCGCACCACCGCCGGCCAGTGCGCGCGCACGAACCCGAGATTCCCGGTGTACAGGTAGTAGTTGTAGAGCGCGGGAATGACCAGCACCGAGTAGCTCGCCGACCACGTGAAACACTTGCCGTAGACCAGGTTCGGTGAGCACACGCCGGGCAGCGGGCCCGTCTGTGAGAGCGTTCCGGTGGCCAAGCCGAGCTTGGACGCGGTGGTCGCGGGATGGGTCAGGAATAGCGACAGCGAGTCGCGGGCATAAGCGGGGTCGCTCACGTAGTAATCGGTGAGATCGGAGATCACATGGTCGCCGCTCCACACCGCGCGGTCGCGCTTGGCGCCATCGAGGATATAGTGGCGATGGTTGACGACGCCGGCCGTGACGCTCGTCCCGGGCGCCAGCTGGTTGAGGTTGAGCGTGTAGACCCCAGCGAACCAGATGCGATTGAGCAGCCGGTCGTTTGAGAGGAAGTGGCCGCGCAACAGCGCCGGCGTCTCGCGCGGCGCCGTGAACCTGATCGTGGCGCTGCGCAGGGTGACTGTGCCCGGCGTAGTCAGCGTCAGCCGTTCATAACGCTCGCCTCCCTGGATCAACGACGCCGTTACGATGCCCGCGCCCGAGAGCGTGAACGTGTCGGTCCGCGCCGAGTTGCCCGACTCGAACAGCCCGACGCTCGCCGCCCCGTCGGTGCCGAGGTTGTAGAGCGGCTCGGTGTACGCCACCGACAGTGTCGTGCCGGACGCCGCCGCCACGTCGAACGTCGGGATGCCGGCGACATCCCGACCGTAATCGAGCACGAGCGACGGCGCCGCCCCGCCGGCGGTGTAGGTCAGCGTCGTCCTCTTGCTTCCCGCTGGGCGCGCCAATGCCGACGCGTTGGTGACGTTGCCCGCCACTCGGATCACCCGCACCGGGCGCACGACGGCCGTCCCCGGCGCCTCGTCGTAGCGCCGCCAGCCCTGGCTCTCCGCGATCACATCCCGGGAAAGCTGCTGCGCGGTGGGGCTTGCATTGCTCGCGTGGACTGCCGGCGTGTGGCCGACCGCGACCGCACCGATTGGCAGGGTCACCACGGCCACGATCCCGCTGATGAGCAACGTCCGTTTCATGGCTGTTGGTTCTCCTCCACGCGTGCGGCTCGCCACGAATTGGCAGAATCCGAGTACTGACCGTATTCATACCGTACGTCGACGCATTCGCTCCAGTCGTGACGAGCGCGGTAGTGTCGCGGGATGGACTCCGAACTGCTTCACCGCACCGCTGAGATCGCTGTCGAGTATCTGGCGTCGGTCTCCGAGCGGCCGGTCGGGGCGGGTGCGTCACTCGAGGAGCTCCGCTCCGCGCTGCGCATTGGTCTGGAGGACGACCCACGACCTGCGCTCCAGGTGATCGAGGAGTTGGTCGCGGCGGCGGACCCCGGTCTGGTCGGGACGCAAAGTCCCCGGTACTTCGGTTTCGTCATCGGCGGTGGTCTCGACGCGGCGATCGCTGCCGACTGGCTGACGTCGGTCTGGGACCAGAACGGGGGCGGTTACCCGGCTGGGCCCTCGGCCGCGGTCGCGGAGGAGGTCGCCTGCGAGTGGATCTTGGACATCCTCGGCTTGCCCGATGGCGCAGGGGTGGGGTTGACGACTGGTTGCCAGATGGCGCACTTCACTTGCCTCGCCGCCGCTCGTCATCGGGTGCTCGCGGACTCGGGTTGGGACGTGGAGGCCGACGGCCTATTCGGTGCCCCGGCGATTCGCGTGTTGGTTGGGACCAAGGCCCACGCAACAGTCTTCGCCGCGCTCCGAATGCTCGGGCTGGGCAGCCGTCGCGTGGAACTCGTGGCGAGCGATGACCAGGGTCGTATGCGGGCGTCCGAACTCGCGCGCCTGCTGCCTTGCGGCGACGGGCCAACGATCATCGTCGCCCAGGTCGGAGACGTCAACACCGGCGCGATCGACCCCATGCCCGCGATCGCGAAGCTCGCGCACGAGCACAATGCGTGGTGCCACGTGGACGGCGCGTTCGGGCTGTGGGCCGCGGCGACCCCGGCGCTACGAGGGCTGGTCGACGGCGTTGGCGAAGCCGACTCGTGGGCCACCGACGCGCACAAGTGGCTCAATGTGCCCTACGACTGCGGCATCGCCATCGTCCGCGATCGGACCGCTCACGCCGCCGCGATGAACTCGTTCGCGGGCGCGGAGTACATCCCGCAGCCGCAGCACGACGAGCGCTACCAGGCCGACTGGGTACCCGAGTTCTCGCGACGAGCACGCGGCTTCGCCGTCTACGCCGCGTTCCGCGAGCTGGGTCGCGTCGGGGTGTCCGAGCTCATCGAGCGCTGCTGTGGCTGCGCACGGCTTATGGCTCAGGAGCTAGCGCGCGATCCCCGGGTCACGGTGCTCAACGACGTGATCCTCAACCAGGTACTGGTCCGCTTCGCCTGCGATGGCAAGAACATCACCGATCACATCATCGATGCTGTACAGCGCGAGGGGACATGCTGGATGAGCGGCACCGAGTGGGAAGGGGAGCCGGCGATGCGGATCTCGGTGTGCAACTGGCGCACAACCGAGGATGACATCCGCCGCTCCGCCAAGACGATCCTGGCGCAGCTGGCCATTGCGGCGCCCGCCTCCGCTTAGTGGCCAGACTCAGCCATTCTGCTCACGCGGCGACCAAGCCAGCGTCGGCGCCCTAATCCATCGAGCTGATGGGTGAGGTGCGCTTCGGGTTTCCCATCGTCTGGGCTGGATTCTGCAGCTTCGCAACGTTGCTCTTTACTCCCCAACTTTCGCTGGAGGCGCTTATACTGCTTCTCCTGCGCCGGCGTGCGCTTGTATCCCTTGTGCGCAAGATTCGTGTCGCTCGAGCGGATCGCGCTTGAGGTCGTACATCTCCCACTGGCTGGGGACCTTGCCGTTGACGTCGTAGTACTCGGCGATCTTGCAGCGCCGCTCGCGCATGCTGACGATGTGCTGCGGCGGCTTCGACGTACGGGGGCTGGACTGCCCTGACTGGTAGTCGTCGTAGGTGAAGACGACGTAATCCTGCGGCGCGGCGCCCAGCGCTCGAGAATCGTGATCGGAGTAGTCCACACCCTGCCAGTTGCGCGGGCCGCGGCCGGCGCGTCGACGAGGCTGGCCATCGTCGGGAGAAGTCGACTGCGAGACCATCACCTGCGAGGTCTGCGGCTTGCTCCACAGCCTCGGGTTGGAGTAGACCAGCGGCACGCGCATCGTCTCCTCGTATGCGTTGAAGCTCTTCTGGCGCATGCCGCCGTGCGCCAGTCCCATTCGCCGTGGTCGGCCGTCCGGATCACCAGCGTGTCGTCCAGCAGGTTTCCGCGCTTCGAGCGCATCGAGGACGTCAACCAGTAGCCGTCCATCAACTTCATCAGGTTGCCGTAGAAGTTGAGGTAGGCGCGCTTCTTCTCGTGCGTGTTGAGCTTTCCGATCAGCTGGGAGATGCGCAGGAACTGCCGCTGCGCGCTCGGCTTGGTCACCAGGCTCTCGTCGACCGTCGGCGGCAGCCCGATCTCGCCCTTCAGCCACGAGTCGTCGTAGCCGCCGTCGTGTAGTTCTTCGGGTAAAGCAGCACGTCGTGCGGGTTGACCAGCGAGACGATCAGGAAGAACGGCTGCTGCTGCGCGGCCGCTGAGTTGAGGTATTGCAGACGCCCTTCCGTCCCCGGCGCTGCAGGTCCCTGTCTGGTGCATGAAGCTGCCGTCGTTGTCGACGCTCCCACCGCCCTCCTGGTCGATGGTCCTGGTTGGCGCCGGCGTCCGGCGGGTTCCAGCGCGTGAAGCCGTACTTCGTCGAGGTCCGATTGAGCCCAGTCATTCGCCGGCCGGCTTGCTTCAGATGCCACTTGCCCTTGTAGACCACGTTGTAGCCCGCGGCCGCCATCACGGTGGCCGATGTTCTTGAAGTTCTGCGGCAGCTCGACCTGCGGGATACTTCGTCGTCCGACATGTCCTCCTCGAGCGTGTACTTCACGCCGTGCTGGGCCGGGAAGTAGCCGGTCAGCATCGTCGCACGCGTCGGCGAGCACATCCGGTGGCGCAGAACGCGTTCTCAAACGTCAGCCCATGTCCGCTGCAGGCGCGTCAAGCCCGGCAGGTGCCTCCGCGACCAGCCGCGCGGGAAATGCTGGATCGCCCTTTCCTGATCGCTGATGAACAGGACGACGTTCATCCCAGTCACGGAGGCGGCTGTTTCCCTCCCAAGCCATCTGGCACCCGGCCCAAGCGCCAACGTACCCGCAGCCACCGTCGCGCCCTTCTGCAGCAGCTCCCGTCGGTTCAGCATGCGCCTCTCCTGTGGTCGTCGCGCTCGTCGGGTCGAGCGCAGCCTAATCGTCGACAGGCATCCTGCCAATAGTGCATCGGGGAAATGCCGCGTGATCGGGTTGCCAGTAGGCTGTATCTGCTGGTGGGTGCGCCGGCTCCCGAGGTGATCGTGGGCAATTCGACGGCTGCGTTAAAGAGAATATGGTCTGTTCTGGCCGTCGGCTTTGTGGTCGCGGCGGGGCTGGTTTCAGGTGCGCTCGGAGCCGGCACGTTTCGTTACAGCCGCCTGCAGAAAACCTCGCTCGGCGCGATCACACAGCTGTCCTCCAGCAACGCGTGCCTGGTCGATCGTTCTTCGCACCGTCGCGGCTGTCTGGCGGTCCGTGGGCTGCAGGGCCCCGGTCCGATCATCGCGTCGGACGCATCGTGGTGCGCCCCGACGGCGAAATGTCTACGTCGCCTCCTCGTTGAGCAATGCGATCGCGGTGTTCAAGCGCAATCGACGCACCGGGAAGCTGACCCAGTCCTCGGGAACCGCCGGCTGCATCGCCGCCGGAGGGGCTGACGCGTGCGCGAGTGGTCTGAGGCTTGCCGGTCCCAACTCCGTCGCGGTCAGTGTGGACGGAAGGAACGTCTACGCGACGTCGTTTCGGAGCAGCTCGGTTGACACGTTCAGGCGCGACCCCTCCACTGGCGCGCTGACTCAGGCGAAAGGCGGGACCGGCGATCTCGAGCTGCACAAGCGCCCGAGGATTGGACGACCGAGTCGTGGCGGTCAGCGACGACGGCGCAATGTCTACGTCCGTGCATTCAAGGCAGCGCGTTGCTGTGTTTTCGCGCGCGACGTCAGGCGGCGCCCTCAGCGCAACCTCCGGCAGCGTGGCTGCATTACGGAAGTGGGACCGGCGGTGCGCGCCCGCGCGCGCCATGTCCTCCGTCGAGTCTCGCGTCACCGGCGACGGCAAGAACGTGTACGCGGCGGCTCCGGCGGCGCGCCTCGACGTACTCGCTCGCGACCCCTCGACCGGCGCCCTCACGCAGCCGCCGATAAGCTGCTTCGTCAACAGCGCCCTCACGGGCTGCACCGTCGGCCGGCAGCTCGGCGGCGCCGATGCGGTGGCGATCAGTCCAGACAACCGCGGCGTGTACGTGCCCCCTTTGGTGACCAACAGCATCGCCGTCCTCACCCGCACGCCGTCGACCGGGCATCTGGCACAGGCGAGCGGAACCATCGGCTGTGCGGCCTCTGCCACGACAGTCGGGTGCAAGCGCGGCAAGGTGCTGAGGGGTCCAGAAGGTGTGGCGGTATCGAACGAGGGAAATAACGTATACGAAGTATCAATATGAAAGATGATCGATGTCTTCGACCGGGAAGGGCCGCCCGCGCCGCTGACGGAGAAGCCCGGCCGTCAGGGATGCCTGACTGACCCACGAGTCAACTGCACGCGCGCACAGCCCATGCGCCGAAGCGACCTCCGTAACCGTCAGCCCCGATGGGAGGAACGTCTACGTGGCGGCGTTTGCAAGCAACGCCGTCGATGTGTTCAAACGACAAACAGAACGATGAGTGGAACGGGAACTAGCGGGGGCTTGTCGCCTCCGACGCTGACATCGGCGAGGGCTTCGGCGGCTACAACGAGGACCACGAGTTCTTCGCGTACCGCCAGTCGCTCTAATCTTAAGCGTCGCGCGCGGTCTCCAGGGCAGGCGCGCAAGCGTCCGATGCTGATGCCTCACTGCCGGCCCCTCCTGCGGACGGACATCTGACCTGTCGAGTGTCGAGCGCCACGCGCCCCCGCCGACGCAAAGCCGTAGCCGCTGGTGCAGTGGGCGCCTGCGGGACACGGCGGGCTGGGGCGGCCTGGCGAAGTCGG
The DNA here is from genome assembly GCA_963803475.1 of uncultured Solirubrobacterales bacterium. Classification (GTDB taxonomy): domain Bacteria; phylum Actinomycetota; class Thermoleophilia; order Solirubrobacterales; family Solirubrobacteraceae; genus Palsa-465. Next base: position 196,238 of record CAWDMR010000005.1, on the reverse strand, counting down.
GAACGATTGCGTGTTAGTGGCGTTCGCGCTCGTCACTCGCGCGGTTACAGCGCGCTCGGTGCCAGGCCACCAGGCCAGGTACCAGCCGTTCTTGACGGTCGCCTGAACCGAGCTTCCGTCGCTCCGGGTGATCGTCACGCCAGCCACGCCAGCGCCGATCGGCCCGTCGACCATCGTCAGCGCGTGCCCGTCCGAGTCGGATTCGCCGGCGCCGTTGAGCTGGATGGTCCCGGCTGGGATGCTGGAGTTCGCCCCGTCCCGCGCGGGAGCTGATCGTGGAGCCGTTGCCCTGCAAGCAGGTCGAGCCGTCTGCGTAGATGGAGGCCGTGTACGGCCCGCGGGTGTCACTTAGAACCGGCGTGCCGGCACCCGCGTTGCAGCGCTGTTCAGCGGCGGCGAGCTGGCCAGGCAACGGTGCGGTGGGACTCGCGGTCCATCCGGCGAATGCGGGCGTGGCGCTGGATCCGAGGAAAATGGCTGCGCCTGCGGCAGCGGCGGCGCCGCTCAGCCCCAGCGCCCCCAGCGCGGGCTTCGATGGGAGCCGGCGCGAACGGGGGTGGTAGTCGACCGCCCGCAAACGGGCGCTCGCCTCCGATTTAACGAGCGCGGCCCGGTCGAACAGGGCTTCGCGCAGATCGTGTTCGAGCAGATCGCTCATGCTTTGGTGCTCCTTGGTTGGAGTGGAACTGACTTCAGCGCTTCGCGCAGCCGCGCGAGTCCGCGCGAGGCACTGCTCTTGACCGTTCCCGGCGAACAGCCGAGAAGTTCGGCGACCTGGGCCTCCGTCAAGTCGTTGAAATAGCGCAGGACGAGCACCGCGCGCTGGCGCGCAGGCAACTGGCCGAGCGCTTGCAGAAGTTCGGCGCGAGTGTCAAGCGCAGCGAGTGGGTCGACCGCGATCGAGCTTGCTGCCTCGCCCGGCGCCAGTTCGCTGCGGCGGCGCGCTCGGCCGCGAGCTCCGTCGACCGCCAGGTTGACCAGAACCCGCCGGGCGTACGCCCCCGGCTGCTCCATGCGGCGGATGCGTGGCCACCGACGCGCGACCTTCAGCAGGCACTCCTGGACCAGATCCTCGGCTTCGGCCTCGTCCCACACGATCAGATAGGCCGTGCGAAGCAGGTCATCGACGTGCGTGGCGACGAAGTGGTCGAAGTCGCTCATCACCCTCTTAACCGCCAGTCGGGGCCGGGAGGTTCCCTCGCGCCGTTGCGCGCCTCCAGTCGACGGCGATCCGTTCACTCCTCGGGCTCACACCTGCGATAGCCTCCGGCCGACGTGAACGCAGGGCCGTTGGCGCGTTCGGAGTGCATCATGGCCTACGCCGTGGACTTCAACACCGTCTCGACGGTCGGTCTGGATTCGTCGCCAGTCGCGGCCGCACTCGCTGGTCTGCGGGCGAATGAGGCCCGCTACTTCAAAAACAAGTACGACCACGTCTTCACGGTGGAGCCCGCGAGCGACGCGACTATCGACTGGGTGCACCGGATCCTCAAGGAAGAGCGCGAGATCGTCATCTCCTCTCGGCCGCTCGAGACTTCGGCCTTCCAGATCGAGAACATCCGAATTGCCTACGTCTTCTACGAGAGCGGTCTGTCGATCAACGTGATGTACACCGTCGACGATCCCGACAAGCGGGCGGTCGGGTTCAAGCTCTCCGAAGGGATGGAAGTCCCCGCCGAGCTCGCCTCGCAGTTCAAGTTCGCCAGGCAGAAGTCGAAGCTTGCCGGAACCGTTCGCGGTTCGTTCTTCGCGTTCAAGAATGACTACTGACCCCGGGCCGTCGTGCCCGGGCGTGTGTCTCGGGACGGTCGCCGACGCGCCCAGCTTCCGCGCGGAAGGCAGGATGCGCGAGAGCTCGCAGGTGCGAACCCGTCACGCCCCCTCACGGAACAACCTACTGCCGCTCTACGAGCGCTTTGAAGTTGTTGAGACCTTCTTCGAGACTCTTGCCATTCATGCGCTTAACCATGAGCGCGTCCGCGATCTTGCCGAACACGCCGGCCGGCAGCGCGTAGTCGAAGGTCGTGGTCAGGCGCGTCCCATCGCCCTCGGGGGTGACCTCCCAGCGAGCCCGCCCCGACAACATGCCCTCCATTTGGAGAAGCTGCAGGCTGTCCGGCTGGTAGTCGAGCACCGTCTCGGTGATCGGTATGGAGATGCCGGCGGACTTCACCTTGAAGGCGACCTTGCCCCCTTCTTTGGGAAAGGGAGCGGAGGTGTTGAGCTCCGTCATGCCCGGATACCACTCCGGCCAGCGGCTGGCATCGCTCAAGAGAGCCATAGTCTCCTGCGGCGAGGCCTTGATCTGGACATTGCGTTGCACGATCGCCATCGTGGATCGCCTCGCTTTCTTCTGTGTCGTTCCGTTCCGTGGCGCGGCTGGGCCAAAAGGCTGCAGCTGAGCGGACAGGACCATAGACGAGCGCCGGCGCACTCCACAGATCGCCCGGTCTCCAAGCCCGCCAGTCCGTCGGCGGTGGTCACCGCGGAGATATTGCCCGAGTCCCCCATCTGATCTTGCCTCGCCCTGGACGGCTGGTTCTAATCTTCGTGATGCCAGCTCACAGAGGAGAAACGATGCCGCTAGAAGGCGAATACGTGCCCAGCTCCGCCAAATGGGTGCGTGATCAGGTTGAGGAATACGAGAGCTCGGGCGGGGCCAGAGGGACGACATTGCGAGGCATCCCGGTGGTGGTGGTGACATCGGTCGGCGCCAGCTCGGGGAAGCTGCGCAAGAACCCGGTGATGCGCGTGGAGCACAACGGCGCGTATGCGGCCGTCGCCTCCAAGGGCGGAAGCCCGGAGCATCCGGCCTGGTATCGCAACCTCGTCGAGCATCCGCTCGTGGAACTCCAGGACGAGGCGGCCAAGGGCGACTACGTCGCGCGCAAGACTTCCGGCGAGGAACGGGCGCTGTGGTGGAAACGCGCGGTCGAGGTGTGGCCCGACTACGCGGAATACCAAACCAAGACCGACCGCGAGATCCCGGTGTTCGTGCTCGAACCGGTGTCGTCTTAGCATCTCCGCGTCGATGTCCAGAGCTGGTGTGCCAATCGGGCTGGTGCTCGCGTTCGTCGGGTCCGGAGCCGCGAGCGCCGCGACGCTCAAGGTGAACACGACGTCGGATGCGGGGGCCCGGGGATGTTCGCTACGCGAGGCGATCACAGCCGTCGACTCATCCGGTCACCGCACACCGTGCGGAACCGCCGGGCGTCGGACTAACACGGTGGTTCTCCCGCCCGGGCGTTACAGGCTGTCAGTTAGGCCATCAGGCGCGGATGACAACCGGAGCGGGGATCTGGACGTGACGCGCGGGCCCCAGCTCACGATCGCGGGCGCGGGGACCGACGCCACCGTGATCGACGCCTCCGGGCTCGGTGACCGGGTGCTGTCGATCGCACCCGGCGCGGAGGTGAAATTGAGCCAGCTCCGGATCAGCGGCGGTCATGCGTTGTCCGGGGGCAGCGGTGTGAGCTGCCCGGCTGGAGACGGAGGTAGCGGCGGCGCGATCTCAAGCAGTGGGACTCTGGTCCTGGACACGGTTGCCGTGACGGGCAACGTCGCTGGCGTTGGCGGCGCAGGTTGTAGCGGAGGAAACGGCGGCGGCATTTACAGCACCGGCAGGCTGAGCGTGATCAATTCCACCGTGCGGTCGAACGCAGCTGGTGATGGCGGCTCTGGAGGCGCGGGCGGGGCGGGCGGCGGTATATACGACGATGGCTCGCTTACCGTCACTGGGTCGTTCATCTCGGCAAACCGAGCTGGAGCCGGTCGCGCCGGAGGCGACGGAGGCGGGGTCTTCAGCAGCGGAGGCAGGCTGACCTTGATCAACAGCACTCTGACTGAGAATGTGGCGGGCGCGGGCGGTGCCGGTGGGGTCGGCGGCAGCGGGGGCGCGGTCGCGGTCCGGGCGGGCGCGAGCACGCTCGTGAACGACACCGTCGCGCGCAACGTGGCTGGAGCTGGCGGCGCGGGCGGTGGTTTGTTTGCCGCTGGCGGCGCTCTGCGGCTCAAGAACACGATCGTGGCGCTGAACACCGGCGCAGGCTGCGCTGGCTCGGCGATCGCCAGTGGCGGTCGCAACCTGAGTTACGGGGACAGGACCTGCCCCGGGCGGAACGGCAACCCGGAGCTCGGGAAGCCCAAAGACAACGGCGGTCCTACGGAAACCCTGGCACTGGAAAGAGGGAGCGCGGCGATCAATCGGGGCGCTGGCTGTCCCGGAAAAGATCAGCGCGGGGTCAGGCGGCCCCAAGGCGGTGCCTGTGACATCGGCGCGTTCGAGTTCGCCGTCCCGCAGATATCGATCATTCGCCCGCGCAACCGCGGTTCCTACGAGCGCGGCTCACACATACGTGCGGCCTTTCGCTGCACCGAGGGAGGGATCGCCAGCCCGATTGCCACGTGTAAGGCAACCGTCCGACGCGGCCGAGGCATCAACACCCGCTCCGTCGGCACGAAGCGCTTCCGGATCATCGCCGTCGACAAGACCGGCCATCGAAGGGTTATGACGGTCCATTACAACGTGTGGGCGTACGTCAATCCGCTGCGCGCAGTCAGTGGCCTGGGTCCGTACCGCATCGACATGGGCGTCGATTACTCAGGCTCCGGTCCCCTGCTGGCGCTAGGCGACGCGAAGGTCACGTTCGCCAGCAACACCGACTCCGGCCCGCCAAGCTGCTGGGGAATCACCTGCTGGCCCGGCGGAGGCGCCGTCGTCTATCGGCTCACGGATGGCCCGTTCGCAGGTAAGTACGTCTACTATGCGGAGCGAGTCACGGTCACCGTACGAACAGGCCAGACGGTGCAGGCCGGCCAGCAGGTCGCCATCGAACACCTCGGCTCCCCCAACATTGAGGTTGGCTGGGGGTCCGGACGAGGACCTGAGACGCTCGCCATCGCTCGCGGTCACCAGTGCACCTGCGGCGACCCGGGCGGTTGGTCGGCGATTGAGGGCAGGAACTTCAACAGCCTCCTCGCGCGGCTGGGCGCGCCGTCGGGTTTTCTGCAGCCAGGCGTCCCCAGCCAGAGCATGCCTCACGGCTGGCCGGCGCTGCCGGCAGGGTTCAAGTCGCGGCTGATCCCGCGATGGCTGACGCCGACGGCAGAAGGAGCTGCCGCGCGAGTGCTCGCTTGGGGCCCCTGATGATTCGAAACCCGCTTGTCAGCTTCCGAGTGCGTAACTGCTGATGTCTCGGTCTAGTGTGCCCTGCGCGTCGTATTGCCCGGTGTGCACGTAGACGACTTTGCCGGCAGGGCTGATGAAGATAGTCGTCGGCAGCCCCTCGATCGCCGCCAGCCCTGAGAGGTTGCTGATGGTCGTCTGGTAGCTGGGGTAGCTGACCCGGTGCTGGGCGAGGAACGTACGGGCGTCGCCAGCAGAGTCGCTGCTGTCGGCGCCGAGGAACGCGACGCGGCGGCCGTAGCGCGACGCGGCGGAGGCGAGCAGGCCGAACTCTCCGCGGCAGGGCCCGCACCAAGACGCCCACGCATTGATCACAATTGGGTAACCGCGCATCGCGCGGATCCTGGCCGCCAGCGCGGGCTCGCCTCCCAGCAGCTGGCCGGCCTGGTCGTGCAGCGACTTCAGCGGCGGCGGGGAGCCGGCGAGCTCGCGTCTAATAGCCGCAGCGCTGGCGGGGTTGGGTACCCGGGCGAGTGCCGCCTTGACGTAGCGGACGAGCACACTGGTGTTCGGCCAGCCGGCGGTCGAGACCTCCCGGTAATAGAGGATCTGCCCGGACGCTGAGACCTCAACAAACCACGGCAAGGCGAACACCTCATAGCCATCGGCCACCTTCCCGCTGCGGTCGATCGCCACCGGATATGCCAGCGGATGGGGGAGGCTGCGCAGGAAATCGGTCAGCGTGCTCGAGCTAGGTTCCACGCTCGCCTCATCCACCGCGGTCAGTGGCGGCAGCCCAGAACGGGTGGCGATCGCCTGGTAGCGGTTGAGCGCGACAAGCTGCCCGGCCAGCCCGCTGGTCTCCCGATCCCAAGTGGCGAAGAACAGAAACAGCCTGGGCGACGTTCCAGGGCCGAGCTTTGCCGTCCCGCCTCCCGCCCGTGGCAGGCTTGCCGCCTGGCTGGGCGTGGTTGGCCTGACCCGGGCGTAGGACAGCTTCGAGTGCACCGCGGGATGGCCGGGGAGCAAGCTTGAGGCCTCCCGGGCCAGCAACTGGCCGAGCTGAGGCACTGCGGTGTACGACATCTGCGTGATGTAGACCTTCGCTTTGCGTCCTTGCGGGTTGATGACGAACAGGGCCGGGGTGTGCGTGATCTGTCCGTGCTCGATCGCGGCCTCGACCGCGTACTTCCTCCACACCTGCTTGAGCTGCGGCAAGGGACCGGTCAGGAACTGCCAGGCTTGCAGCATGCCGTGCAACTCGGAGTAGGACCACACATCCTCGAGCGAGATCGCCGCCGGATTGGCGTCGATCCCAAGCAGCTGCACCCGCGAGCCGGCCTTTCCCAGCATCGCCTGGGCATCGAGCATCGCGGTGGTCGTTAGGGGGCACATCGTCGTGCACTCCGAGTCGTTGAACGCGAGGATGACGACCTTGCCACGGAAGTCGTGCAGCGAGACCCGCCGACCGAACTGATCTGAGAGCGTGAAATCGGGGGCCTGTCCAGACAGCACCGTCCCGGGATCCAGGTAGGGGTTGCTGCCGAGCGCCTGAGCCTGGAACTGAGCTGGCGCAGTCGACCGCAACGCGATCACCGCAGCGGCGGCCAGCCCGACACCAAGCAACGCGCCACCCGGGACCGCCAGTCCCCGACGCACGGACGATCTCGAACGCCAGGCAAAGAGTGCCGCCCTCAGCCGGATTCGCGGGGAGATCAAGCGGACGGCGACGAGAACCCCGGCCAGCGCGACGCCGGCCAGCGCGACGAGCCCCAGGAGGTTTCCAGTGCTCCGCCCGCGCGGCGAAACCGGGGCCTGAGCCTTGGCGGCGCTGGCTGGCGCGGCTGCGCTGCTCGGCCCGCGCGCTGCCGCCGGCAGCTTGATGCCGCTGGCCGATGCCAACTGCCTCACCGCGCTCTCCGTGGCGCTGAACAGTCCGCCACCCTGTGGCCCGATCGAGATCCCAGTCAGCGACCGGTATGCCGGCGGGCTCGGATGCCCTTGCCAAGAAAAGCCGAAGCCATTGGGCATCACCACCAGCAGTCGCTGCTTATAACCGAGCGACAGCTCGATCCCGAGGAACCGAGCGTAGGCCCGGGGGTTACGCCACAAGCCCGGGACCGCACCCAGGTCGGACGGCGCCGGCGATAATCGCCACCCGGATCGGGAAACCCGCACGTGCGGCCGCCTTCAACAACCCACCGAGCTGGAGCTGCTGCCGCACCGACAGGCCCGCATCCGAGCCGGCGAACAGATCTTGGTACACCAGCACATCGCTTCCGGGGTCCCCGTCAGCGAACGCGCGCGGCGCGACCACACCCGCCGCTAGCGCCACGGCGAGCACAACCGCGGTCATCGCGCGAACGCGCCGCCACATCATCTTGATGCTGCCACACGCAACCACGAGCTGCCGCGGCGCGTCTCCACCATGCCGCCGGTGGGGATCGAACCCACGACCTTCGGATTAAAAGATGCTCATTTCCAGGGTATTTGCCGTAGCTACGGGCATCTCAGTGCAGTTAGGTGAGGTTGGAGCAGCTCAGATTTGCTGACTTCGGGACATTCCGGGGACACGCGTCGGGCGCTGGCCGATGTTCAAGGCTGGCTGTCGCGCCCGAAGCAGAAGCGAGGCGCGCCCGCTACTGGCGCGGAGCAGCGCGATGCGGGGCGTGGATCAGTCTCGCTCTTGTCGTCCTGCGGCACTTCCGGGGTCGATACGGCTGACGCTCCCGAGATCGCTGCAGCACTGTCTCTGCGGGTGCGGTGGCTCGGAGACTCCGAAAGCGCGACACGCCGTACGGTTGGGTCAGGAGTAGCGCTCGGCGAGTGGTAGCTCGCTGGTGCTGCTGTACATCCCGACCGCAGTGCACGCGCGTGGTGAGGCGCAGGCCACGCCGTAGAGCAAGTTCGGAGCGTTTCCCAGCGGACTCGCGATTGTCTGCGGGGACCAGTTGGAGCCATTCCAGTGCTCGGCGAGCGTCACCACACGGGCTGCGCCAGCATAGGCGCCGACCGCTGCGCACGCCGTTTTGGTGCTGCAGGAGACCCCGTATAGGAACTGGATCGGGCCGGGGACGTGCTGGATCATCCACTCTGACCCGTTCCAGCGCTCCGCCAGCGCCCTGTTACTCGACGACCCCACGGCGGTGCAGGCTGTCCTCGACGTACAGGACACACTGCTCAGATTGCTCGGTACAGATCCTGGAGTGGGCTCTACCGACCATCTGGAGCCCTGCCAGCGTTCAGCCAGCGTTCGGGCTCTCCCGTGAGCGCTTACGGCAGTGCCCGTTGCGGTGCACCAGCTCCCCGAAGGGCACGACACGGCGTCCAGCGTAACGACCTTCGCGCCCGCGGGCCGGCGGTTGCGCTGAAGCCGCCACCTCGTCCCATTCCAGCGCTCGATCAGGGCCGATTGCGTTCCGCCGACGGCCCGGTACCCGACGGCGGTACATGCAGTCGCGGCCGTGCAGGATACCGCGGTCAGTGCTCTCTCCCCCGCGCCCGAGGAGATGCGCTGGATCGTCCACGTCGAGCCGTCCCAGCGCTCCGCGAGCGGTTGACTCAAGCCGTGGCCAATCACGACATCGCCGACCGCCAAGCAGAAGCCATCAGACGGGCACGAGATCCCGTTGAGCTCACCCGAGACTGCGCCGCGAGGGACGGGCACGGCCTGCATAGACCAGCCTGACCCGCTTGACCGCTCAGCCAGCGGCGCCGCGGTGCGAGTGCCAGTCGAAAACCAGCCCACGGCGCCGCACGTCGTCGTCGACGGACACGAAACGGAGTCGAAAGCGCTCTTGGCGCTGGAGGCCGGAGCGAGGGCAGGCTCGACGCGCCAACTCGGCGACGATGCCGCGCCAGCGCCCGTCCCCGATCCTGCCAGTGCGACCCACCAGACCAAAGCGCAGATCGTAACCCGAGGTCGCATCTCACGATCAGCATAGGTAAATCCGCAGTTGAGATCAATCTGGGGACCGAGGAACCTTGCGGCGGCATCCGCCAGTCGGTAGTAGTAGTACCTCCGGCCGGATTCGGACCGGCGATCTCCTGCATGAAAGGTATGAGCAATGCTTTCGCCCCCGCGACCAGCATCTGCCCCGTGCCGATCACCGTCGACTGCCGGTTTCATCGACGAGCAGCAGTGAGCGCGCGGCTGCTTCAGCCCGAAGGGGAAGCCGCGCGAGGCGATCGATGCTCAGTCCAGCGCGACTACTAAGGAAGACGTCGACAGCTGCTCGTCAACTTTCTCAAAACCCGAAGAGCTTGATGGCTGGTGGTGGCGACGGATACCAAAGAGCGGTCCCGTCCGAGCCCACGTAGAGGCGGCACGACGGCGCCGGCACAAGTGCATAGTCCCTTGATGGGGCTGCTACCGATCAGAGCGACAGGTGCTCGAGCTCCAGTCGGGGTGAGGGTGCCGCCGTGCGGCATAGCTAACGGCCGGATGTGAGGCGACTGAGCTGCGCGACCAGCTGCGTGCCGAATGGGCGCGGTGCGCCGATTCCGGCCGCGAGCCGGTTCAGGCTGCCGTTCGTCACGGCGTTGCATCCGCCGAGCCCGAGGCTGATCTTGACCTGATGGCCGCTTGGATAGGCGAGCTGCGCAACGATCTTCGCGCCATCATCGCTCGGGCAGGCGATCGCTACGGGGCCTTGTGCGGGAAGCTTGTCGAACTCGCCCAGCAGTTCGTGAACGAGGCGGGCAGACCGCAGTAGCACGGAGCGAGTGAGGCGCAACGCGGGACGAGCGTTGGCGCCGGAATAGCGGCACAGGCGTATCGCGGCGAGCGGCTCTTCACCGCACCGCTCACCATCGAGCCGCTCAGCACCACCACCTTCAGCGGGGAGCCGTCGCCCACGTCTTCGCGGCGTGATCGAGCCGATCGGCAACCGGGGAGCGCAGCTGTCACCTCGCGCCAGCGTCATTCCACACGTGCGCCGCGGCAGCCTGCGTTCTCGCGGTTGACAGCGACGCGTTACCCCGAGGACCCGTAACTACGTCCCCAATCCGAGGCCTCGCTCGTGATTCCCTCCGTCGCCGAAGCGCTCGCAGATCGGACGCCGGCGCCGCGAACGAAGCGATCGTCGGCTGTCATGACCGCCTGTGCCTCAATGGAGCAGCGCGGACTGGTCGGGGCGGTGCGGCTGAGATACGCCTGAAGCGGTCACGCTTGCGCGGTTGCTCTTTCGGCCAAAACTCGACAACAGCGGTGCGGGCGCGGGTTTCCTGCTTCACCGAAGAGCGCCGGTGAGCCGTGACTCGTGGTCGTCGTCCGAGGCGCTCGCTGTCTGCCGGCCGCCAAGAGTGGTGCAGCCACGAGGCGAGAGCGAAGTGAAGTAATTAGCGTGCTAAGGGCGACTTCTCGCACTCTCGCCCCCCCAAGCCCGGCAACGGCGCTAGCCGTCCGACCAGTCGACGGTAGCCACGGTGACTGGTTCGCGCGAGTCCTTTCAACTCGAGTGGTCGCTCGTCGACGGCGCGGAAGGCGTCGCTTGCGACGTCGAGCGTCTCGCGGCTCGCGATGATTTCGCCTGCGCCGGCCGCTGCGGCGATTCGGGCGGTCGTGTGCACTCCGCGGCCCCCGTAGTCGCCGCCGCGGTCGGTCGCCTCCGTGGCATGGATGCCGATGCGAACGCGCGGCGCGAAACCGTGATCGCGCCGGTGATCGCGCAGCGAGCGCTGGATCGAGCAGGCGCACTCAAGGGCGCTGTCGGGCTCGGCAAAGGCGACGAAGAAGCCATCACCCTCGTGCTTGATCTCCTCGCCCCCGCGCGCCTTGAAGCATTCCCTCAACGTTCGGTCATGCCAGGTCAGGAGCGACTCCCACTGCTCGTCACCGAGCATCTCGACGAGCTTCGTGGAATCGACGATGTCGGTGAACATGAATGTCTTGACGGCGGTGTGCGGGGCCGTCCCAGCTCTCGAGAGAAGCACGGCGACGCGACGCGCAGCGCGCTCGGCCCCGATTCGCCCGAAGCTCGCTCGCGCGGCCGTCAGCTCGAGCTCCACGGCGTCCGGGTCGCCTAGCCCGCCGTACGCACCGGCCAGGAGCTCGCGCGCCTGCGCCGCCTCGTACGGGACGTCGATCTCGGACCACATACGGATACCCCGGCGAAGGTCCCGCACGGCGTCCTCGGCGCGAGACTCCAACAGAGCCACTCGTCCGTTGGCCACCATCGCGGCGGCCCGCACGGCGGTCGTATCAAGCGACTCCGCGAGCTCCTCCAACTCCTCGAGCGCGGCACGCGCCAGCTCGGCGTCACCTGCGGCGACTGCGATCTCCACCGCCGCCGGTAGGACCAGCCAGCGGCCTTCGCGCGCAAGGCCACTCTCGTCCGCCAGAGCCTCCAATATCGCCCGCCGAGCGACGGTCGGCTTCCCCTCGTCAAGGCGCAGCAGGGCCAGCCCGGGCTGGGGGTCAAAGCCCAGCTCGGCAGACTGCCGAAAGGACTCGACCGCGCCCTTCAGGTCGCCGCGTCGGCGGCGGATCTCGCCGAGCTCGTGCAGCCCCCAGGCGGCCCACCGAGGCGCTGCCAACAAGCAGCTCGTCGACCGCCTCGGTCGCGTCGCGTTCGGCCCGGTCGAGTTCGCCGCGGAAGCGCATCACCTCGGCCCGTGGAACCGGCAGAGGCCGGGAATCCGCTCAGCGACTGCCGCTCGCACCAGCGCAGCGAAGCGACGCTCCACTCGCCGGCCCGGCCCCAGTCGCCGCGATTCCGGCAGGCGAAGATCGTCGAGCAGAAGATCTGCCCGGTCGTCCAGAGCTCGAGCTCTCCGCCCAGCGCGGCGGCCATCGCCTCATCGATCAGCGCAGTGCCTTCTTTCACCTCCCCACCGAGCAGACGCGCGTGGCCCACGACCAGGCGGCCCAGGGCCTCGATGTCACGGTCCTCAAGCTCGCGGCCGAGCTCGACCATCTCCTGGCCCATATCCAGCGCCGCTGGTCCGTTACCCGCGAAGAACATGCCCTGTGCCATGCACATCAGGACCAGGCCACGCTCGCGGCATCCGGGCTCGCCCTCGAGTAGCCGCCCGGCGCGCGCCAGCCAGCCGGCGGCCAGCGCGTCGCCGTGCCGAGCGTGGTGCTCAATCGTCAGCTTCACGGCCACCCGCGCTGCGGATCGACGGTCCCCGGCGCTCTCATAGGCGGCCGCCGCGCGCTCGAATGTGTCGAACATCTCGTCGAAGTGGCGCGACCAACGCGCGGCCTCGCCCAAGCGCTCCAGGTCCTCGGGACTAAGCGACCCCTTGGAATCGCAGGAGCGCAGCTCGTCGAACGCGGCCCCCCATGCCCGCCGCTCGAACGCCTCCCGCCCCCGCTCCAGCGCGCCGCTCTCGGTCTCCGGCATGTCGGAATTCTTCCACGCACGCATCAGACGGCGCTGATCTCGACCGGCAGACTCGCCGCCCGAACGGCACGCCCGCCGCCGTCTTGCCGACCCAAGCGACAGCGCAACCGGCGTGGCCACAGACCCCTGGATGGGACGACGACCAGAAATCTCACCGAGCACCTCGCCGCCACTGCCCCGCCGGCGCACGTCGCCAAAGCCGCCCCATCGCCTACCGCACTCAACAGCCCCACCAACAGGATCACACTCTACGCACTGGCCAGTGCTGTGAAGACGTCCCGCAAGACGTCCCTGACGTTTCGGACAATCAACCGCTCCTCCCGCCAGCGAACGCCACGGCTCGACCGCGCTTGCGCACTGTCCGCCTAATGCCACCCCGCCCAGGCATTGGGGCGTCATTTGCAGCGGTTCTGCGAGTCGCGGCGCTGTCGTAGCTGCGAACGGTTAGTTGCGTCCCCGCCCCAGCGCCCGCGGGATCAAGACTCATGCTCGTCGGCATCCACGACACGATGCACGACTGCATGGGACGTCTCAAGGACATCTTGGGACGTCTTCAAGGACGTCCTGGGGCATCTTCGGGACGTCTTGGGACGAGTGCCTGCAAATCGCCGCAATTCCCAAGTGCGATCAGGTCTCATCGCGCTCGAGGGTGGAGCTTGACGATGGCTCCAGCTTGAACGCCTGCGCGACCAGCTCGGCGTCCTCGGTGTGCGGCGCATAGTGCAGATAGCGCATCGTCGTCTGGATATCGGAGTGCCCCATCCATTCCTGTACCCGGCGGATGTCCGCCTTGGCGATCATCCGTGTCCCGAACGTATGCCGCAGGTCATGAAACCGCAGAGGCCGCAACCCAGCCGCCGCCAGCGCCATCTTGTAGCGCCGGCGAAGCGCTGATCCATCCAGATAGCCGCCAGTCTCACCCACGAACACTCGATCGTCCTCGCCGGTCCAGTGGACGCGACCACCCAGCTTCGCGAGCGCTGCCGCCACATCTGGCGCCAGTGGTACCGCCCGCACCTTGCCCGACTTCGGCGTCGTAAGTGCGCCGCCGGCGTAACTGCCGCGGACTCGGAGCGTTGAGCCGGCGAAGTCCACGTCCCTCCAGCGCAGCGCCAACAGCTCTCCCATCCGAAGACCGGTGAAGGCAGCGGTCACAAAGAGCGCGCCGTCCTGCTCGCTCGCCGCAGCTCGCACCAGAGCCCAGACCTCCTCAGGGGAGAAGACGTGGATATCTCCACTCGAGCGCATCGGGTGCTTTTCGACGCGGACGAGAGGGTTGACGGAGACGTTCCACACGATCTGGGCTCGGCGGAAGATCCCGTGCAGCTGTATCAACAGCTTGTTCTTGCTCCGGTTGGAGAGCCCTGTGAGCGAGCGGCGCCACCGTTCGATCTCATCGGCCGTGATGGATTCCAGTGTGCGATCCCCGAAGGCCGGCAGCAGACGAGCGTTCAAAGCAGATCGATAGTCCACCAACGTCGACGGCTTCCGCCCCCTGTCCTCCTTGATAAACCGCAGCCACTCCTCTGCCGCTTCTCTGAACGTCACGTCGCTTTCGACGAGGCCGGCAAGCTCTCCCCGCCGGACTTGAACGAGTAGGTCTCGCAGCCACGCCTCGGCTGTGCGCTTCGTGATGTAGCCGGAGGGTGGGCGCCCACGGCCGCTCCAAGCGGGACCGATCTTCTTCTGCACCTGGCGGCCGTCGGGGAGGCGGTATTTGGCGTACCAGATGGGGCCACGCAAACGCTCCACCCGGAAGACGTGACCAGAAGGGGGACGCACGGCGCTCACGTGCACATCGTACGCTCATCCCGGGACATATTGGGGACATATTTCACGGACCCCGCACCGGCGACGATCCCAGAACCCCCATATTTACAGCCACTTCGCCATGCCGCCGGTGGGGATCGAACCCACGACCTTCGGATTAAAAGTCCGCTGCTCTGCCAGCTGAGCTACGGCGGCTCACCCGGGATGATCGCGCATCTCGGCACGGACCAAATTCGACGTGGGCGCCTCGCACGAGCGGGTCACGCGAAGGCTACGGCCTCGATCTCGACCATCATGCGCGGGTCGATCAGCGCCGCGACCTCGACCATGGTCATCAGCGGCCGCACCTGACCGAAGGTCTCGCCGTGGGCGCGGCCGACTTCTTCCGCGCGCGAGATGTCGGTCACGTAGACGCGGGTCTGGATCACGTCGGCGGGGCCGACGCCGGCCCGCGCCAGCTCGTGCTCGATCTTGCGCAGGATCTCCTTCGTCTGGTCGTAGGGCGTCTCGCCGAGGACCACGCCCGCGGGGGCTATCGAAGTTGTACCGCCGACCAGCACAAACCCGGCCACCCGGACAGTACGGCTGAAGCCATACGGACCCTCGAATGGCGACGGTGGATCGCCGTCCAGGCGCTCGACGCCGCTCAATGCCGGAAGTGGCGCCGGCTGGTGAACACCATCGCGACGCCCGCGGCGTCGACTGCGGCGACCACGTCGGGGTCGCGGATCGAGCCGCCGGGCTGGATGATCGCCGTGACGCCCGCCCGGATCGCCAGCTCCGGGCCGTCGGCGAACGGGAAGTAGGCGTCCGACGCCATCACCGCTCCCTGTAGCTCCGAGCGCGACTTCTCAATCGCCAGCCGGACGGAATCCACGCGGCTCATCTGACCGGCGCCGATCCCGAGGCTGGCCAGGTCACGCGACAGCACGATCGCGTTGGAGCGGACGTGCTTGCACACCTTCCAGGCAAAGGACAGCTCGCTCCACTCGGCTTCGGTCGGCCGCCGCTCGGTAACCACCTGCATCTCGGCTCGATCCTCCAGATCGGCGTCCCGATCCTGCACCAGGATCCCGCCCACCACCTGCCGCATGTTTGGTTCGAGCAGGTTCGCCGCGCGGCGCTCACGGTCGTCGAGGATCCGCGTGTTCGGCTTGGCCTGCAGCACCTCGAGCGCCGCTTCGTCATAGCCACGGGCGAACAGCACCTCGATGAACTGGCCTGACAGCGCTTCCGCCAGCTCGCGATCGACGTTGCGGTTCAAACAGATCACCCCACCGAAGGCCGACATCGGATCGCAGGCGAAGGCTCGCTCGTAGGCCTCCAGCGGTGTCGAGCCGACGGCCACCCCGCAGGGGTTGTTGTGCTTGATGATCGCGCACGCGGGAACCTGGAACTCGGCCAGGAGCAGCCGGCCGGCGTCGAGATCGAGCAGGTTGTTGAACGACAGCTCCTTGCCGCTCAGCTGCGAGACCATCGACAGGACGTGGGTTCGGGTGCCGACCTGGGAGTAGTAGGCCGCGCGCTGATGCGGGTTCTCGCCGTAGGGGAGCTCGAGCACCTTCTCGAACGCGCGCACGAACAGCGGCGGGAAGTCCTCGCGCTTCTCTTGGAACCAGCGTGCGATCGCGGTGTCGTACCGGGCGGTATAGGCGAAGGCCTCCGCGGCCAGGCTCTCGCGCGTCGGCAGCGACAGGCGCCGGTCGAACTCGCGCAGCTCGGCCAGCACGGCGTCGTAGCTCTCCGGGCTGACGACCGGCGCGGCGAAGGCAAAGTTCTTGGCCGCCGCCCGGATCATTGTCGGACCGCCGATGTCGATGTTCTCGATCACCTCGCGGTCATGCACCCCTCGCTGCGCCGCGGTCCGCTCGAACGGATACAGGTTCACGCATACGAGATCGACGAACTCGACCTGCTGGTCGCGGGCGGCTTCTAGATGCTCGGGGTTCTCGCGCACCGCCAGCAGCCCCGCGTACAGCTTGGGATGCAGCGTCTTCACCCGCCCGTCCATGATTTCGGGGAAGCCGGTCAGATCGCTGATCGACCGGACTGGGACGCCGGCGTCCTCGAGTGCCCCCGCGGTGCCGCCTGTGGAGATGATCTCGATCCCGAGCTCTGCCAGACCGCGGGCGAACTCGACGATCCCGGTCTTGTCGGACACCGACAGCAATGCTCGGCCGATCCGCACCTCGCCCGGCGCGGCTGCCTCAGTGGCTTCGCGACGCTGCGTCCCCTGTTCCATGCTCACCCGACTCTATCGCTCGATCAACACCCGCCGAGGGTTGGCGGGATCGAGCCTGACCGCCTCGCGGGCGATCAGCCGCACCGCCTCCGGCAGCAGCTCGTGCTCGATCGGGTGCAGGCGCTCCAGTACCTCGGCCGGCTCGCGTGCGTCGGGCAGCTCGATCGCGCGTTGCAGGATCACCGGGCCGGTGTCGACGCCGTCATCGACGAAGTGCACGGTCACGCCGAATACCTTGACCCCGTACGCCAACGCCTGCTCGACCGCGCCCAGACCGGGGAAGGCCGGCAGCAGCGCTGGATGGACGTTGATCACGCCCCGCGGGAACTCGCTCAGGAACCCAGGGCTGAGCAGCTGCATGTAGCCGGCCAGCACCACCAGCTCCACACCCAGCTCAGCCAGCCAGTCGGCGATTGCGCGATCATGCGCAGCTCGATCGGAGAGCAGCGGAAACACCCGGTCCGGGATGCCCGCCGCACGCGCCCGGTCCAGCGCCGTGGCCCCCGGCTTGTCCGAGGCGACCGCCACAACCTCGATCCCGTCGCGGCCGTGCACCCGGTCGAGCAGCGCCTGGAGGTTGGTTCCCTCGCCGGAGGCGAGGACCCCGACGTTCATGCGGCGCGCGCGCCGGACGGCGGAGCCGTCACCCTGAGCTTCGGGAACCGGCCTCCGGTCGAGCGCAGCGTGCCAACGTCCAGCAGCTCGTCCACCCGGCCGAGGACGTCGCTGGAGCGCAAATGCGCGAACGCGCCGTACAGCGCCAGCTGGTCGTAGGCGTGTTCGGCGATCAGCTTGGAGCGCCCACCGCGCAGGATCTCGACCGCCCGGGTCCTCCCCACCGAAGGCCGGGCGCTCCTGACGATCTCCACGATCGCCTCGTCGAGACCCAGGCCACCGGCGGACGTCGTCCGGACTTCCGGTACCGGCGGCGCGATCCCCGGCGCGCACACGTCGCAGCAGCCGACGCTCGGACGGGCGGGAGACTGATCTCCGAAGTGGGTGAGCAGCGCCGCCCGCCGGCAGCTCGAGCGCTCCACGTACTCCCAGACCGCTCGATACTGGGCCCAGCGCGCGCGCTCAGCGTCGCGCGCCGACGCCAGACACACGGCCAGCACGCGGCGATCCCACTCGCCCACGATCCGGCCGGCGGCGCGGTCCGGAGGCGAGGGCTCGGGGCCGAGTAGGCCGGCCCGGGCCAGATGTCCGATCACTGCGCGCACCGCGTCTGCATCCGCGCGTCGGCCGAGAACGCGGGCCAGCTCGCCGAGCTCGACGTCGTAGCGCCCGTCGAGCCCCGCCCACCTGAGACGCTCGGAGACGGCCTCGAACCCCCCATCCGCGACCTTGGCCTGCTGGATGAAGAACACGTGCAGCCCCTTGTCGCGCTGCTCGGCGAACAACAAGCAGCGGGCCGGACGGCCGTCGCGGCCGGCGCGGCCCGCCTCCTGGTAGTACCCCTCAAGCGACCCCGGGACGGATGCGTGGCAGACCGTTCGAACGTCGGCTTTGTCGATTCCCATGCCGAATGCGTTGGTGGCGACGATCACCCGGGCCTCGCCGGCCATGAACCGATCCTGCGTGGCGGCACGGGTGCGACGATCGAGGCCCGCGTGGTACACCAGCGCGTCCTCTCCAAGCGCGTCGCTGAGCGATTGCGCCAGCTGCTCGGACGCGCCACGGGTGCCGGCGTAGACGATCGCCGGCAGCGCGCCGGGCTCGCGCAGCGCTGCCGCAATCCGCCGCTCCTTGTCGATCGAGGTGGCGCACGGGATGACCGCGAAGCTCAGGTTCGGGCGATCGAAGCCGGTGGTGACCCTGACCGGATCGCGCAGCCCCAGGCGCCGGACGATGTCCTCCGCCACCCGCGGCGTCGCCGTGGCGGTCAGGGCCAGGGTCGCGCCGGCCTCGAGCCGCCGGGCGGCGTCGGCCAGCGAGAAGTAGTCGGGACGGAAGTCGTGGCCCCATTGCGACACGCAATGGGCTTCGTCGACCACGAACAGTCCGATCCGGGCCTCTCGGAGCGCCGCCTCAAAACCCCGCGAACCGAATCGCTCGGGCGCGACGTACAACAGGCGGAGCTCGCCACGAGCCGCCCGGGCCAAAGTTTCCGCGTTGATCGCGCCGCCGCGCTGGGCGTTGACGAGCCCGACTCGCGCCGGCGCCACGTCCGACAGCGCCTGCACCTGATCCTGCATCAGTGACACGAGCGGCGAGACCACGAGGGTCAGGTCCGGCCGCATCAGCGCCGGCAGCTGGTAGCAGAGCGACTTCCCCGAACCCGTCGGCATCACCACCAGCGCGTCGCGGCCCGCCATCGCGGCCGCCACCGCCGCCTCCTGACCGGGACGGAAGTTCTCGAAGCCGAAAATTGTCCGCAGCGACCGCCGGATGTCCATGGGCGGGCGACGATAGCGCCGGCGGCGGCGGCGTCCAGGGCCCGCGGAAGCCTCAGGCGCGCACGAGCGGCAACTCGGACTCGAGCGCGTACTTCCCGTTCGCGGCCTCGCTGCCCGCCAAGGGGTAATCGCCGCTGAAGCAGGCATCGCAGTGCGTATCCCGGGAGCCGCCGACCGCCTGATACACGCCCTGAAGCGACAGGTAGTGCAGCGAGTCCACGCCGAGCTCGGCCGCGATCTCCTCGATGCTGCGGCCGTGGGCGATCATCTCCTCCCGGGTGGACATGTCGATCCCGTAGTGGCACGGATGCTGGATCGGGGGTGCCGAGATCCGCAGGTGGATCTCGGCAGCGCCGGCCTCGCGGAGCATCTGCACGATCTGCCGGGTGGTGTTCCCGCGCACGATCGAGTCGTCCACCACGATCAGCCGCTGGCCGGCGACGACCTCGGGGAGCGGATTGAACTTCAGCCGCAGACCGTGACGGCGCAGCTCCTGGCCCGGCTGGATGAACGTCCGGGCCACATAACGGTTCTTGATAAAGCCGTCGTCCTGCGGCAGCCCAGCGGCCCGGGCCAGGCCGCGCGCGGCCGCGTTGCCGGAATCGGGCACCGGGATCACCACGTCGGCCTCGACCGGCGCCTCCCGCCACAGGATCTCGCCCATCTTGGCCCTGGCCACCTGCAGCACCGTGCCGGCCATCCGCGAGTCGGGGCGGGCGAAGTAGATGTACTCAAACACGCAGAACGCGTGACGCTCGGAGCCCGCCACGATCTTCGACTGGACGCCACGATCGGTGAGCGTGATCACCTCGCCCGGCTGCACCTCGCGCAGGTACTTGGCGCCGATCAGATCGAACGCGCATGACTCGCTCGCCACGCAGTAGACGGCATCGCCGTGGTCTTCAATCATCCCCAGCGCCAGCGGTCGCAGCCCGTGCGGGTCCCGGAAGGCCACCACCGCGTCCTCGGTCATGACCACGGCCGAGAACGCGCCCTTCAGCCGGGGCAGCACATCGGCCACGGCATCCTCGACCCGCTCGGCCGGATGCGTCGCCAGCAGCGCGGCGATGATCTCCGAATCCGACGTGGACCGGAATGGCACGTCCCGCCCGCGCAGCTCCGAATGCAGCTCGACCGCGTTGATCAGGTTGCCGTTGTGGGCCAGGGCCAAGGTCCGGTGGTCGTCGCGGACCACCGGCTGGGCGTTCTCCCAGTGCGAGGAGCCGGTGGTCGAGTACCGCACGTGACCAATCGCCAGATCCCCGACCAGCGAGCGCAGCGTGTGCTCGTCGAATACCTGAGCCACCAGCCCCTGGTCGCGAATCGCCATGATGCTGCCCCCGCGCGCCGCAGTCGCGATCCCCGCGGATTCCTGGCCGCGGTGCTGGAGCGCAAACAGCGCAAAGTAGGCGAGACGGGCGACGTCGTGATCGGGCGCGTAGATCCCGAACACGCCGCACTCGTCGCGTGGGCCTTCGCGATGGTCGTTCACAAGAGGCATGAGACAGCCAAGGATGGCGTAGCCCTCGGCCAGACTCCTGTCTCCAAGCCTAGCAACGCGGGTCGATCAGGGCCCACGCTCGGCGCGCATCAGCGCCAGTCCCGGCAATTGGGGCAGCCGCTTGATCTGCGCCCGACCGAACCCACTCGCCGCCAACCATGTGGTCACCTCTTCGGTCGAGTACGTGTCGGCGCCGGAGGTGAGATGGAAGAACAGGCCGAGGAAGGCGCCCGAGTCCGGTTGCTGTCCCCGGGGGCGGGTGAACAGGTCGAGGATGCACAGCGGCGCCCCGGGTGCCAGCGCGGCGGCGATCCGCGTGAACAACGCGCGCGCCTGCTCCGGCGAGAGGTGGTGGATGATGTTGAAGCAGAGCGCGCCGTCATGCGGTCCGCCGAGGTCCGTCTCGAACATGTCGCCCTCGACGTGGCTGACCCGATCCTGCATCCCGGCGCGGGCGACGATCTCCCGGCCGATGCGTGCGCTGCCGGGGAGGTCGACCACGGTCGCGCGCAGTTGCGGATGCCGCCGGCACAGCGCCATCGAGAATTCTCCATGCGCACCGGCCACGTCGAGCAGCGACCTCGCGCCGGACGGGAGCGCGACGGCCTTGGCCACCGGATCGCTGGAGAGCCGCGCGAGCTCGTATTGGCCCGTGATATACGAGCGCCAATACGGGTCGTCCGGCGCGAAGCCGTGCAGCTCGATCGACCGCCCGTCGCGCACCAGAGCCTCGAGCTCGCGCCACCAGTCCCAGTAGTGCCAGTTGTCGTCCAGAAAGCCGCCGATGTATGCGCCGGACTTCGGATCCAGCCACTTGCGGCTGCGAGGAGGGAGCTCGTAGCGCTCGCCCGCGCGTAGCCGCGCCTGGCCGGCCGCGCACAGCGAATCCAGGAGCAGCTTGGTGCCCTGCGGACGGAGCCCGGTCCGCTCGGCCAGGTGTTCCGCGGTGGCCGGTCCCTCCGACAGCTCGCGCAGCAGGCCGGTTCGCTGCGCCGTCTGCATCACCCGGGCCACGGGCATCGCGAACATCGAGTAGCCCAGCGGCGTGGGCACCAGGTTCAGCGCCCCGCCGATCCGCTGAGCACTGGCATGCCGGGACAGTACCGCTGGCTAGGCAACCGTGAGGTGCCGCAGGTCCCTGGTGCCATCAATGACGGACCTCGAACTCGGCCAGCCCGCCGGCCCGAGCCGCGCTCAGCTCCGAGACCGAAATCTTCAGCTGCCCCTCGATCTCCAGCTCGGCACCGCCGACGCGACCGATCACTTCCAGCTCGGCCACCATGTCGGTCGGCCCAGACACCACGAATGCCCGCCCGGGTGCCTCGCCGAACAGCCGCTCGAGCCCAGCCGGCGGGTCGACCACGGCTCCGATCTCGCCGGCGATGCAGCACTCGGCCAGCGCCACGGCCAGGCCACCCTCGGCAATGTCGTGGGCGCTGTGCAGGCCTCCGGACCGAACCAGGTCGCGGACCCGGTGGTGCGCGTCGCGGATGGCACCGACGTGCGCGGGCGGTAGCGGACCGCTGGGAGCCTCGCCTCGGAGCTTCGCCAGCTCCGAGCCCCGCAGCGACGGGTCGATATCGCCCACCAGCGCGATCGCGTCGCCCTCCCGCACAAACCCGACGCGGCCCGCGCGCCGGGCGTCTGGGAGCCGGCCCACCATGCCCACCACCGGCGTGGGGAAGACCGGGCCGCCGGGGCCCTCGTTGTACAACGAGACGTTGCCACCGACCACCGGCACTCCGAGCGCCTCGCAGGCCTCGGCCACGCCCTCCACGGCCTGTTGCAGCTGCCAGGCCACGTGGGGCTTCTCCGGATTGCCGAAGTTGAGACAGTTGGTCAGGCCCAGCGGTTCGGCTCCCACGGCCGCCAGGTTGGCGGCGCATTCGTACACCGCTTCGGCGGCGCCGGCCCGGGGGTCGCATGCCACCCGCCGGCCGTTGCCGTCGATCGAGACGGCGATGGCGGCGGCGCCCGGCAGCGCCAGCACAGCTGCGTCGGCCTCGTCCGGGCGACGCACGGTGCGCGACTGAACGATCGGGTCGTACTGCTCGAACACGGGGCGGCGCGAGGCCAGATTCGGCGAGCGCAGTAGTGCGAACAGGATTTCCCGTGGAGATTCGCCGCCTCCGAGCACCGCCGCCGGAGGGCCGTAGATCTGACTGTCGGCAGGCGCCGGCGCGAGATCGTAGAGCGGACAGTCGTCCACCAGGACGCCGACGGGCATGTCGGCGACCGGCGTGCCGGCGTCAAGCACGCGCAGCCTGCGTGACGTCGTCACGGATCCGATCGGCGTGGCCAGGGTCTCCCACGTCTCGCACACGGCGATCACCTCGGCGACGCGCTCGGGCTCGACCACGCACAGCATCCGCTCCTGAGACTCGGAGATCATGATCTCGAACGGCTCGAGGCCCTCCTCGCGCAGCGGCACGTTCGACACGTCGATGTCCAACCCCACCTCACCCTTGCTCGCCATCTCCGATGCCGAGGATGTGAGGCCGGCGGCGCCGAGGTCCTGCAGGGAGACCAGGAGCTCACGGTCGAGCAGTTCCAGGCAGCACTCCAGCAGCTTCTTCTCCGTGAACGGATCGCCGATCTGCACGGAGGGTCGTTTGGACTCGTCGCCGTCGCCCAGCTCGGCGCTGGCCAGCACCGACGCGCCGCCGATTCCGTCCCGTCCCGTAAGCGCTCCGAGCAGGACCAGCACATTCCCCGGCCCGGCCGCGGCGCTGCGGATCAGCCGCTCCCGGCGCGCCAGCCCCAGGCACATGGCGTTGACCAGGCAGTTCTGCTCGTAGCTGTCCTCGAAGTAGATCTCGCCGCCGACCGTCGGCACGCCGATCGAGTTGCCGTAGTGCCCGATCCCGGCCACAGCGCGCTCCAGCAGGTACCGGGAGCGGTGTGACCGTTCGGGCTCGCCGAAGCGCAGCGAATCCAGCACCGCGATTGGGCGCGCTCCCACGGCAAACACGTCACGCAGGATCCCGCCCACGCCGGTCGCGGCTCCCTGGAACGGCTCCACCGCGCTCGGATGGTTGTGCGATTCGACCTTGAACGCGATCGCCAGGCCGTCTCCGACGTCGACCGCGCCGGCGTTCTCGCCCGGCCCCAGCAGCACATGCCGCCCCTCGGTGGGCAGGCGTCGCAGCAGCTTGCGCGAGTGCTTGTAGGCGCAGTGCTCGGACCACATCAGCGACAACATCGCCAGCTCGACGTCGTTCGGCTCCCGACCCAACCCCTCCAGGATCAGCTCGTACTCGTGATCGGTGAGGCCCAGCTCGCGATGCTTAGAGGAGCGCTGTATCGCCGACATGGGCTCGCATCGACTCAAAGATCTTCAAACCGTCGGCGGACCCGGTCAGTGGGTCAACGGCGTGCTCCGGATGTGGCATCAATCCGAACACGTTCCCCGCCTGGTTGACCACGCCGGCGATGTCGCGTAGCGACCCATTCGGATTGTGGCCCGGCGCGTAGCGCAGCAGTACCTGGTCGCCCGTCTCGAGCCGGTCCAGCTCGTGATCGGGGGCGTAAAACCGGCCGGTGGTGTGCTTGACCGGAATCGACAGTCGCTCGCCGGGCTCGCAGGCCGCCGTGAAGGCACTGTCCCCGCGGACGACCTCGAGCTCCACCTGCCGGCAGATGAACCTCAGCGAAGTGTTCGGCAGCAGGGCGCCTGGCAACAGCCGCGCCTCGCACAGCACCTGAAACCCATTGCAGACTCCCAGCACCAGACCCCCCGCGCGGGCGAACTCGGCCACCTGTTCCATCACCGGCGCAAACCGCGCTATCGCTCCCGCGCGCAGATAGTCGCCGTAGGAGAAGCCGCCCGGCACGATTACCGCGTCCACGCCCTGGAGGTCGCGATCGGCGTGCCACAGCAGCGTCGCGTCGCCGACGCGCTCCGCGGCCTGCAGCGCGTCGAGGTCGTCGCACGAGCCCGGGAAGCGCACCACGCCGAACTTCACGTGCCGGTCTCGACGATCTCGTAGTCCTCGATCAGCGGATTGGCCAGCAGCTGCTCGCACATCTCCGGCAAGCGACCCGGATCCTCGACCTCGAGCTCGATCAGGCGCCCCACATGCACGTTGCGCACGCCGTCGAAGCCGAGCGCAGGCAGCGCCCGCTCGACCGCCTGGCCCTGCGGATCGAGAATCCCCCGCTTGGGCCGCACCAGCACCCGCGCTCTCATCGGACGCCCGTTCTCCGCCGCCAGGCGTCGAAGTCCTCGCCCGAGATCCGCTCGTAGGCCTCGATGTACTTCTCCCGGGTCTTCTGCACCACCTCATCCGGGATTGGCGGCGCCGGGGGCGTGCGGTCCCACCCGGTGGAGGATGCCCAGTCACGGACGAACTGCTTGTCGAAGCTTGGCTGGCCGCGACCGGGCTGATACTCGTCCGCGGGCCAGAACCGGGACGAGTCCGGGGTGCATACCTCGTCGCCCAGCGTCAGCCGGCCGTCGCGGTCGAGCCCAAACTCGAACTTCGTATCGGCCAGGATGATCCCCCGCTCGCGGGCGTGCTCGGCGGCACGCTCATACACCGCGATCGAGTGCTCGCGCAGTCGCGCGGCCAGCGCCCGGTCGCCCACTCGCTCGACCACCCCATCGAAATCGATCGCCTCGTCGTGACCCACGTCCGCCTTGGTGCTGGGCGTGAAGATCGGCTCCGGCAGGCGATCGGATTCGCTCAGGCCCGCTGGCAGCTCGATCCCCGACACCGAGCCCGTGCGCTGGTAGTCCTTCCAGCCCGAGCCGCTGAGATAGCCGCGCACGACGCATTCGACCGGGAGCATGTCGAGCCTGCTCACGATCATCGCGCGGCCGCGGACCTCGTCCGGGATCCCGTCGGTGGCGCTGATCAGATGGTTGGGGACGATGTCGCCGATGACCCGCTCGAACCAGAACACCGACAGGCCGGTGAGCACGTTGCCCTTGTCTGGAATCGGCGTGGGATGGACCACGTCGTATGTCGAGATGCGGTCGGACGCGACCAGCAGCAGCGTGTGAGCCGAGCGTTCGTAGATCTCGCGGACCTTCCCCGAGGCGATGAGGGGCAGGTCGGCGATGGCGGTCACTGAGGCGATCCTAGCAACGGAGACGGCGTCGCCGGAGGCCCGCGCCCCTACTCGATCGAGTCCAGCCGCCCCACGATTTCGTCGGCGTGGCGCACGAACGGGGCGAAGTCGAACACGGCATCCAGGTCGCCGATGTCCGCGCCGGCTGGATCCGAGGCCAGGAGCTCTCGTAGCGGCCGACGTTCCTCGAGTGCCTGCTGAGCCAGGCGCTGGACGATCCGATAAGCGTCGTCTCGGGTCTGGCCCGCCTGGACCAGGGCCAGCAGCAGGCGCTGGGAGAACAGCGCGCCATGGGTAAGCTCGAGGTTCTCGCGCATGCGCCGGGTGTCGACCACCATCCCCTCGACCAGGGCGATCGTTCGGCGCTGGATGTGGTCGAGCAGCGTCGTCGAGTCCGGCAGGATGATCCGCTCAACGGACGAGTGGGAGATGTCGCGTTCGTGCCACAGGGCGACGTCCTCCAGCGCGGCGAGCGCGTTGGCCCGCAGCATCCGGGCCAGGCCGACCACCTGCTCGGACTTGATCGGGTTTCGCTTGTGTGGCATCGCGCTGGAGCCCTTCTGCCCCGCGCCGAACGGCTCCTGCACCTCCCCCACTTCCGTGCGCGCGAGATGCCGAAGCTCGGTGGCGAATCGTTCCAGTCCGGCTCCCGCCAGTGCGATCGCCACCAGCAACTCAGCGTGGCGATCACGCGCCACCACCTGTGTCGAGACCGGCTCCGGCTCGAGCCCCAGCCGCTCCAGCACCCGCTGCTCGAACTGCGGCGAGCCGGCGGAGTAGGTGCCAACGGCGCCCGAGATCGTCCCCACCGCCGCCTGCGCGAAGGCGCGCTCGAGCCGGCGGGCGTTGCGATCGGCCTCGAACGCGAAACCGGCCAGCTTGACGCCGAACGTGGTGGGCTCGGCGTGGATGCCGTGGGTTCGGCCCACGCACAGGGTGTGAGCATGTTCCCGCGCGCGTGTGACAAGCGCCTGCACCAGCCTCCGCGCCTCCGGCAGGACGAGCTCGGCGGTGCGCCGCAGCTGGAGGGCCAGGCCGGTGTCCAGCACATCGCTGGAGGTCAGTCCGTAGTGGATCCAGCGCCCGGCCGGCCCCGCCGAAGCCGCCAGTACGTCGACAAACGCCGCCGTGTCGTGATCGGTGACCTTCTCGCGCTCGGCGATCGCCTCCACGCTGAAGGTCGCGGCACGGATCGCATCCAGCTCGTCCTCGCTGGGGCCATCCATCTCCTCGCAGGCCGCCACCTCGACCCGCCGCATGGCCTCGAAATGGGCCTGCTCGGACCATATCTCGGCCAGCTCGGGGCGTGTGTAGCGTGAGATCACGTCAGCCGCCGGCCAGCTGGACGGCCTTGACGATCAGCATTGCCACCGCGAGCAGCAGGTACCCCTCCATCGTCAGCATCGCGATCTTCCGTCCGCTCGACGCCACCGGCCGCTCGAGCAGAGCCAGCGGCGGCATCGTCCACTGCTCCTTCGGCACTTGCGGTTCGGCGGCGCTGACCGTCACCGCCTTGGCGGCGTGCCGGCGGACCCGGGCCGCGCGGAGGGCGGAGGCGCCGAAGGCGAACAGCCCGGCGGCGAGCGCGGCCCCGCCGACCAGCGAGAAGGTGGTCACGTTGATGCTCGGGAACAGAGTCGTGGCCATCAGGATCAGTGATAACAACACCAGCACGGCGACGATCACCGTGGCGAACACGTTCAAAATGCTGCCGTTGCGCCAGGGTCCGAGCACGTCTGAGTCGTTGCACAGCAGGAGCAGGAACATGGTCGCGCTGGGAAGCAGGACACCGGCGAGGGCCTGCACCGCCTCGGTGATGACGCCGAGCGGCGCGCCGGGGATCAGCACGATCGCGGCCGCGCCGACGACGACCAGGCTGAACAACGCGTAGAAACCCTTCGCCTCCCGGAAGCTGCGGTGCAGCGAGCTCTTGGTTCCGAAGATGTCTCCGAACGCATAGCTCGTGGAGAGCGTCAGGGCACCGGCGCCGATCAGCGACGCGTTGAGCAGCACGATTGCGAAGAACGCGCCGGCCGTGGAGCCCAGCGTCTTCTGCAGCCCGGTGGCGGTTCCGCCGGCGTCGGTGAAATGGCCAGCGTAATGCGTGCCGCCGAAGGCGAAGGCCGATACGCATAGGAGCGCGGCCGCGCCGGCCACGACGACCACCGCGCCGATGTACGTATCGAGCCGCTCATAGTTGATCCACCGCGGCGTGATCCGCTTGTCGATTATGTTCGACTGCTGGAAGAACAGCTGCCAGGGCGCGACGGTGGTGCCGACGATCGCGATGATCAGCAGCACCGAGGTCGAGGTCGCGCCGCCCTGGATGCCGGGGACGAAGAAGTCGTGGGCGACCGTGCCGGCGTTCGGATGGGCCATGAAGAACAGCGGGATGACGAGCAGGTTCGCGAACACGAACACGAACATCGACCGCTCCCACGAGCGGAAGCTGCCGCTGGCCGTGATTCCGATCAACGCCACAGCGGCGACCGGCACCGCGACGTACTGCGAGACACCGAAGTAGGCGAGGGACAGGCTGACCCCGATGAACTCCGTGACCACCGTGAGGAAGTTGAGAATGAACAGGTCGATCACCGAAAACCATCCCCAGAAGCGGCCGAAGCGCTCGGTGATGAGCCTCGCGTGACCGACGCCGGTCACGGCGCCGAGCCTGACCACCATCTCCTGGTTGATCACCAGCACCGGGACCAGCAGCAGCAGCACCCACAGCAGACTGGTGCCGTAGTTCTGACCGGCCTGCGAGTAGGTGGCCACGCCGCCGGCGTCGTTGTCGCCGACCATCACGATCAGGCCCGGGCCGATGATGGCGAGCAGGGCCAGAGCCCGTGAGCGCCAGCTGCGATGCGCCTCCTCGTGCTGGCGGATCGTGCCGAACGCGCCGCGGATGTCGCCGACATGAGCGGAGTCGAGCACGGCGCGCTCACGCGCCGCGCCGGCGTCGCCGGGGGAGAGGGGTTGCTCGCCATCTGCTCGACCTCCTTTCTCGGATGCCCGTCGCGGATCCGCAGCGGTCGGGAGGTCTTTTCAGGCGCCGGAGGCTGTCCTCCGGCGCGAGCGGATCCTCACCGCGCCCACCGCGGGGCTGCTACTTCGGGGTCGCTCGCTGTCCTGATATGCGTTGGCGTCGATCATGGTGTGAAAGGTTTGTAAAACCGCCAACTGGCGGTCACTTGAGGGTACCAGCGGAGCCTTGGACGAGCGGGGGCTCAGCTGCGCGCGGCGCCCGCTCGTCGCCGCCATTCCTCGGGTATCAGCAGCTCGAGCACGTCGTCGACCGCGATCACCCCGACGGGCTTGCCTTCACCGTCGATGACCGGCATTGCGATCAGGTTGTAGTCGCTCATCACCGTCGCCACCTCTGGGATGTCAGCCTCCGCGGCGACCGTTGGAATCGGCGTGTCCTCGATCACGGTACAAGCCTTTTCCTGCGCGTCGACCCGGATCAGGTCGGTGAGGGAAAGGGCGCCGATCAATGTCCCGTCCTCGCCCAGAACGCAGATGACCGAACCGTGCTGCTGGGGAAGGTCGGCCGCGCGCACGCGCGCCAGCGCGTCGCCAACCGTCGCGTCGGCGCCTACAGAGACGAAGTCCGGGTTCATGATCCCGCCGGCCGTCGACGGGTTGTGCCCGAGGAGATTCCTGATCTTCTTCTGCTTGGCCGCGGGGAGCAGGTTGAGAATCGGCAGCCGCCGCTCCTGTTCGAGCTCCAGCAACAGGTCGGCGGCGTCGTCGCTGGCCATTCGGGCCAGCACCGCCGCGGCTTCCTCGTCCGAGCGTTCGCGCAGGAACTCGACCTGGTGCTCGTCGTCGAGCTCCTCGAACACGTCGGCCTCGAGCTCCTTGTCCTGTGCGACCGCCTCGAGGATCTCCTCGCCCTCCTCGTGCGATGCCGCCTCGACCAGGTCCGCGATCTGGGCGGGGTGCAGTCGCGCCAGCCGCCGAGAGGCGAGCTTCAGCCGTGAGGTCGGCACGTGACCGACGAATGGCTCCATTTCGTCCCAGGCCACAAACTGGTGGTGGTCGGTGTCGTGCCCGCGGAAGCGGCGCGGCAGCAGCCGCCACAGGCGGGGACGGAGGCTCGGGTCGACGCCGGCCACCCTCCACGCGGCGTTGTCGCGCACGAGCTCGACCTCGTGCGCCGTCACCAGCCGCGCGGTACGAACGTTGATCATGCTCCGGTCGAGCAGGTCGGAGCGCAGCAGGATCTCACCCGGCCGACGTTCGAACTGGGCCAGGTTCAGCTTCGTGGTCGCCGTCCGTACGGAGTAGGGCCCGAGCTGATCGATCCGGTCGATGGGCACGAACAGCTCTCGTCCGGCGATGCTCGCTACTACCCCGGTGACGGGCGGTAGCGCCTCACGCGTATCTAGACCGGCGACCACGTCTTCCACCCGGCCGAGGCGCTCACCGGATGAATCGACAAGCGGGCTTCTCGCGACCGACGAGAGATGAACGATGTCTTCGGGCATCACCCGTTGGCGAAAGGCTAGCGCGTGAGCTGGCGCCGCTATGCGCCCAGGATCCGCGCGGCCAGCACGGCGGCATTGCGGGCGTTGTCGACTCCCACGCAGGCCACGGGTACGCCAGGGGGCATCTGCGCGATCGCCAGCAGCGCGTCGAGCCCGCCTGCCACCGACGTGCGGCTCGTCAACGGCACCCCTATCACCGGCAGGTCAGAATGCGCTGCCACCACTCCGGGCAGCGCCGCCGACAGTCCCGCTCCGGCGATGATCACGCGCAGGCCCCGCATCCGCGCGTTGCGGGCGTAGTCGGCGACCTTGTCCGGCTCGCGGTGGGCGGACATCACCCTGACCTCGGAGCGAATCCCCCGCTCCTCCAGCTCCTTCTCGGCGGCCTCCATGCCGGGTAGGTCGCTCTTGGACCCCATCACGATCCCGACCAGCGGCGCGTCCACATCGAGCTCCTCGAATGCCGCGGCCGGCTCGGCCAGCGTTTCCGGACGGACCTCGCTCATGCCGCCCCCCGGAGCGCGATGTCCCGCCGCAGCTGCTTGCCGGGAAACTCGATCATGTCGGCGGCAGCATATGCGGCGGCGCGGGCGGTCGTGAGGGCGGCGCCCAGCGCCGTCACGCTCAGCACGCGGCCTCCCGCCGTAACCAGCTCGCCCGAGCTCGACCTAGCCGTGCCCGCATGGGTGACGAACACGCCTGGATCGAGGTCGTCCAGACCGCTGATCGGATCTCCGCTCGAGGACGACGCCGGGTAGCCGGCGCTGGCCAGAACGATCGTCACCGCGCTGTCCGGGCTCCACTCCAGCTCGCTCCCGGCGAGACCTCCCGAGACGGCCGAACGCTCCATCAACGCCAGCAGGTCGGAGCGCAGCCGGGGCAGGATCGCCTGGGTCTCCGGGTCTCCGAACCGGACGTTGAACTCGAGCACCTTGGGTCCGTCAGCGGTCATCATCAACCCGGCGTAGAGGACGCCGTGGAACGGCGTGCCCCGACGCGCCAGCTCGTCGAGCACGGGCTGGTGCACCTCGGCGCAGATCTCCCGCGCCCGGTCGGCAGCGACCGCCGGAACCGGTGAGTAGGACCCCATCCCGCCGGTGTTGGGACCCTGATCGTCGTCGAACATGCGCTTGAAGTCCTGCGCCGAGGCCAGCGGCACGGCGTTGAGCCCGTCGCACAGCGCCAGCAGCGACAGCTCTTCGCCTTCTAGATGCTCTTCCACGACGACCCGCTCGGTGCCGAACCTGTGCTCCACGAGCAGCTGGGACAGCGCATCGCGCGCCTCGGGCTCGTCGCGGGCGATGATCACGCCTTTGCCCGCCGCCAGCCCGTCGGCCTTGATCACCACCGGGTAGCGGTCGATCGCGGCTAGGCCGGACTCCAGATCACGGGCTACCGCGTAGCCGGCGGTGGGGACGCCCGCGGCCTGCATCACCTGCTTGCAATGCGACTTGGATCCCTCCAGGCGCGCGGCCGCCGCCCGGGGGCCGAAGCAGGCGATCCCGGCCTCCGCGAGCCGATCGGCCAGACCGGCGACCAGCGGCGCCTCCGGCCCGACCACCACGAGCTCGGCGGACGCGTGGCTCGCCGCCTGCACCAGGCCCTCGACATCGTCCGCGCCTACCTCGAGCACGCGAACCTGTTCGGCGATCCCGGCGTTGCCCGGGGCGCTGATGATCTCCGGCCGACGTGGTGAGCGCAGCAGCGCCTGGACGATCGCGTGCTCGCGGGCGCCCGAGCCAACCACCAGGACGCGCGCGGCCTCAGATCGAGCCAATGAAGTCGTCGATCGGGATCGCGCTGAGCGTCTCGTACTTGGCCGTGCCGCGCGACCCCAGCTCCAGCGACACCCGGGCGATCGTCTTCTCGTCCGGCGCCTCCACCACGTTGACGAAGTCGAACTGGCCCAGCGTGGCCCACTGCGCCTTGACGCTCGCGCCAAGCTGTTCGACCTCGCGGTTGACCTCGCGGATCCGCGACGGGTTGTTCTTGATCGTCTGCACGCCTTCCGGCGTGAGGGTCGACAGCATGATGTACGTCGGCACGATCAGCCTCCTTTTCGACACGGGTGATTGCGCACTTGTACCACGGCCCGCCGCGCCCGTCCTAATGCACTGAGCCACGTGAAGGTAGGTACGCTCCGGGGGTCGGAGGGAGCGCGGTGACCCGGATGCCTGACACAAGATTCGCTGTGCCCTGGCCGTGGTGCAAGCCGCCCGCCGGCTCGACGTCGAATTGCGGGCTGGGCTGCATACCGGCGAGTGCGAGCTGGCCGACGACGACCTGGCCGGCGTCACGGTGCAGGTCGAGAACGGCGCCGGCCGGCCCGCTCGCGATGCAGCTTAGACCGCAGCCGGCGCCTGCGATCCGCTGGCCGCCCGCTCGAGCACGATCTCCTTATCGGCGGCGTCGACCTTGATCGTGTCTCCGGGCACGAACCGGCCCTCGAGAATCGCGATCGCCAGCTTGTCGATCAGCTGCTTCTGGATCACCCGCTTGAGCGGTCGCGCGCCGTAGGTGGGGTCGTAGCCCAGGTCGCCGAGCAGCATCCGGGCGGCGTCGGTCAGATCGACGTTGATCTCGCGCTCGCGCACCCGATCGATCAGCTTGTCCACCTGCAGCTCGACGATCTCGCCGATCTGCTCCCGGGACAACGGATGGAACTCGACGATGTCATCCAGCCGGTTGATGAACTCGGGCTTGAAGTGCGCTTCCACCCCGGCCCGGCCACCGGGAATGTTCGAGGTCATGATCAGCACGGTGTTCTTGAACGACACCGTGCGCCCCTGCCCATCGGTCAGCCGGCCGTCATCCATTACCTGTAGCAGCGTGTTGAACACGTCCGGATGGGCCTTCTCGATCTCGTCGAGCAGCACCACTGAGTAGGGCCGGCGGCGCACCGCTTCGGTCAGCTGACCGCCTTCGTCGTAGCCCACGTACCCCGGCGGGGCGCCGACCAGACGTGACACCGAGTGCTTCTCCATGTACTCGGACATGTCGATTCGGATCATCGCGTCCTGGCTGTCGAACATGAACTCGGCCAGGGCCCGGGCCAGCTCGGTCTTGCCGACGCCGGTGGGCCCCAGGAACAGGAACACACCAATCGGACGATCCGGGTCCTGCAGACCGGCTCGGGAACGCCGCAACGCGGCCGAGACGGCTTCGACGGCCTCGTCTTGTCCGATCACCCGCCGGTGCAGGCGCTCCTCCATGTGAACGAGCTTCTCGATCTCGGCCTCCATCAGGCGCGAGACCGGAATCCCGGTCCACTTCGCCACCACTTCGGCCACGTCCTCGGCATCGACCACGTCCTTGAGGAACCGGGTCTGGGTGTCGATCGTCTGCTCGGCCGCCTCGGCGGCCTGCAACTGCTTGTCGAGCTCGGGGATGGTCCCGTATTGCAGCTCGGCAGCCCGGCCCAGGTCGCCCTCGCGCTGAGCTCGTTCGAGCTCGGTCTTGGCCTGATCGATCTTGGCTTGCAGATCGGCGACCGCTCCGACCGTCTCCTTCTCCCGCTGCCACTCTGCGTTCATCGCCGCGGAGCGCTCCTTCTCCTCGGCCAGCGCCCGCTCGAGCTGTTCACGGCGGGCCGCCGTGCCAGGGTCGTCGTCCTCGGAGCCGAGCGACTGCAGCTCGATCTCGAGCTGCATGATGTGCCGGTCGACCTCGTCGATCTCGATCGGTTTGGAGTCGATCTCCATGCGGATACGCGACGCCGCCTCGTCAACCAGGTCGATGGCCTTGTCCGGCAAAAACCGATCGGCGATATAGCGGTGGCTGAGCGTCGCCGCGGCCACCAGCGCCGAATCCTGGATCCGAACGCCATGGTGGACCTGGTAGCGCTCCTTGAGCCCGCGCAGGATCGCGATCGTGTCCTCCACGGTCGGCTCGCCCACCAGCACCGGCTGGAAACGACGCTCCAGCGCCGGGTCCTTCTCGATGTGCTTGCGGTATTCGTCGAGCGTGGTGGCGCCGATGCAGCGCAGCTCGCCGCGGGCCAGCATCGGCTTGAGCATGTTGCCGGCGTCGACCGCGCCCTCGGCTCCGCCCGCGCCGACGATCGTGTGCAGCTCATCGATGAACACGACGATCTGGCCCTGGGCGTCGGTGATCTCCTTCAGCACCGCCTTCAGCCGATCCTCAAATTCTCCTCGATACTTAGAGCCGGCCACCATCGCGCCGATGTCGAGCGACACCAACTTGCGGTCCCGCAGGCCCTCGGGTACGTCGCCGTCGACGATCCGCTGGGCCAGCCCCTCGACGATCGCCGTCTTGCCGACGCCCGGCTCGCCGATCAGCACCGGGTTGTTCTTGGTGCGCCGGCTCAGAACCTGGATCACGCGGCGAATCTCGTCGTCGCGCCCGATCACGGGGTCGAGCCTGCCCTGCGCGGCTGCGTCGGTCAGATCGCGCCCGAAGCGCTCGAGCGCCTGAAACTTGTCTTCCGGGTTCTGATCGGTGACGCGGTGGCTTCCGCGTACCTCGGAAAGGGCCCTGAGCAGCTGCTCCCGGGTGGCGCCGCTGGCGCGGAATGCGTCGCCGGCCTTCCCCGGATGCGCGGCGATCGCGAGCACCAGGTGCTCGGTCGACAAATATTCATCGCCCAGCTCGCGCATCTCCTTCTCGGCGGTGCGGAGGATCTGCACGAGCTCGCCCGAGCCGGCGGCCGGCTCCTCGCCCGAGTCGCCGCTCAGCTTCGGCAGCGCATCCAGCGCCGGGACGAGCGCCTGCCGCACGGAGGCGGGTTCGACGCCCAGTTTGCGCAGCACGGGCACCACGACACCGCCGTCCTGTTCGAGCAGCACCGCGAGCAGATGCTCGGGCGTTGTCTGGGGGTTACGGCGCTCATCTGCCAGGCGCTGCGCGGCTTGGAGCGCTTCCTGTGCTTTGATCGTAAAACGGTCTGGTTGCATCGTCGATTCGGACTCGCAGTTCGGAGAAATCTAAGTCTATCTGACTAAGATTATGGCACATTCGTGGCCGGATTTGTGGCGCCGCGAGGACCGCCTCACCGCGACTCATCTTGCTCTCACTTCGGGTCGGAATTGTCTCGGTGGGCAGTGCCGAGAGACCGAGAGACAACCCTGGGGCGCCGTGCCAACCGGGCCGGGCTTGCCCGTGCGATCCGGCTGGCGGCGCTGGCACTGGCGCTGGCCGCGTTGCTGCCGACGTACGGGGGCATCGCAGTCCCCGACCATCACGTCGGCGCAACAGCGGCTGCCAGCGTCAAGCCACCCCGGCGGTTGCGCGCGCGGCTCACGATCCTCTCGCTCGCCGGCGACCGGACCGTGCCGCACTCGTTCCTCGGCCTGTCCACCGAGTATTGGACCCTGCCCATCTACGAGCGCGACGTGAAGCTGTTCGAGCGTGTGCTGTCGATGCTCGAAGTGCGGGGCGGCGGCCCGATGCTCCTCCGCATCGGGGGCGACTCCGCCGATCACACCAATTGGGATCCCCGGCTCCGTCCGGCGCCGCGGTGGGTGTTCCGGCTCACCCCGCAGTGGCTCGACGCGACCGGCGCGCTCGTGCGCCGACAGCGGCTGCGCGTGATCCTGGACATGAACCTGGTCACCGGATCGTCCAC
The DNA here is from genome assembly GCA_963803475.1 of uncultured Solirubrobacterales bacterium. GTDB lineage: Bacteria > Actinomycetota > Thermoleophilia > Solirubrobacterales > Solirubrobacteraceae > Palsa-465. The sequence goes on along the minus strand of CAWDMR010000005.1, from coordinate 160,708 downwards.
CGGCGCGGCCGCCTGGGCACGCGCCGCGCTGGCCCAGCTCCCCCGGCGCAGCATCGTTGGATTCGAGATCGGCAACGAGCCAGACATCTACGATCGCACCCTGTGGCTGGCGGCGCTGGCCCGAACACGGGCGGGTGCGAGCCCACTTCCCTTCGAGCTGACCGCGTCCCACTACGTGCGAGACTTCCGCTCCTACGCGGCCCGGCTCGAGCGGGTCGACCCGCGCGTGCCACTGCTCGGGCCGGCCCTCGCCCATCCCGGCACCGACGTCAAGTGGATCGCCGACCTGCTCCGGGCTCCGCACCCGGGTCTGCGGATGATCAGCGCCCACCGTTACGCATTCTCGGCCTGCGCCAGGCGGGGAGCCGGCGCCTACCCGACGATTGCCCGCGTGCTGAGTGAGCGCGCCTCCGCCGGCGTCGCCCAGTCGGTCAGAGGCGCGGTGCGCCTGGCCACGCGCGCCGGGCTGCCGTTCCGGCTGACCGAGCTGAACTCGGTCACGTGCGGTGGGTTGACCGGCGTCAGCAACACCTTCGCCACCGCGCTGTGGGCGCCGGACGCGCTGTTCGAGCTGCTGCGCGCGGGCGTCGACAGTGTCAGCCTGCACGTTCGCGAGTACGCCATCAACGCTCCATTCACGATCGCGGGGCGACGTCTGGAAGCTCGGCCGCTGCTGTACGGGTTGGCCATGTTCGCCCGCACCCTGGGTCCCGCCGCGCACTTGCTGCCGGTCAGCCTGGCCACCCGGAACACGCCCTCGCTCAAGGCCTGGGCGGTGCGCCTGCGTGGCAACGTCGTCCACGTGCTGATTCTCGACAAGTCCAGGCGCGGCGCCGCCGTCGATCTGCGCCTGTCCCGAGGCACGCGTGCCGGCACGCCCGCGACCGTACAGCGGTTGCTGGCGCCGTCGGTCACCTCGACCACCGGCGTGACGCTCGCGGGCCAGCACCTCACCGGCGCCGGCCGGTGGGCCGGTCCGCGCCGGGTCGAGCAGGTCGGCGTCGCGGGCCACGGCTACAAAATCACGGTGCCCGCCGGCAGCGCAGCCCTGGTCAGCATCCATGCCACGTCGCGGTGAGGCGTCCGAAGGCGGTCCTCAGGCTACGGCTCTAACGTACACGGCGTCGTGCGAGTTCTGGTCGTCGAAGATGAGCGCAAGCTCGCGGCACTGATTCAGAAGGCGCTCCGCGAACAGGGGATGCTGGCGGACCTGGCCGCCACCGGCGAGGACGCCCTGTGGATGGCGAGCGCCACCCCGTACGAGGTGGTCGTGCTCGACATCAATCTCCCGGGCATGGATGGGTTCGCCACCTGTGAGCGGTTGCGGGCGGACGGCGTGCGCACTCCGATTCTGATGCTGACCGCGCGGGACGGCATCGAGGACCGCATCGCCGGATTGGACACCGGGGCCGACGACTACGTCCTGAAGCCGTTCGACTTCGGCGAGCTGCTGGCCCGGGTGCGGGCGCTGGCGCGCCGCGGTCCGGTGCAGCACGGTCCGATGCTGCGGGTCGGCGACCTGACGCTTGATCTCGCCACGCGGACGGCCAGCCGGGGCGACACCACGATCTCGCTTTCGACCAAGGAGCTCCAGCTGCTGGAGGTGTTCATGCGCCGGCCGGGTCAGGTCCTGTCCCGATACGACCTGCTCGAGGGCGCCTGGGAGATCGATTACGAGAACCGCTCCAACGTGGTCGACGTGTACGTGCGCTACCTGCGCGAGAAGATCGATCGCCCATTCGGCGTGGAGACGATCGAGACCGTCCGCGGGGCCGGCTACCGGCTGCGCTCGCCCCGCTAGACTCCAAGCGCCGTCTGGGCTATGCGCCACCCCGAGGAGTGCGAAATGTGGAGCGCGATCACACCAGCCGTGGGTAGAGCGGCGAACCGTTGCCGCTGGGTCGTGGGGGCGGCCGTTTCGGGTTTGCTGCTGGCCGGCTGCTACGCACAGACCGAGCCGGCGACCAATGTCGGCTCAACGTCCGCGACCCTGAATGCGCACGGGTATACGACTGGCCACTCCGCCCAGGCCTTCTTTCAGTACTCGACCGCCAAAAATGCTCTCGGAACTGGCTTCGGGTTGCAGACGCCGACCCTGAACTTTGGGCCCAACCTGTCGGGTCCGTTTGCAGCGGACGTGTCTGGGCTATCTTCGGGATCCAATTATTTCTTCCGGGTGTGCGGCAACGACGCGGGACGCCAGCCGGCGTGCAACTCCGATCTGGAGTTCACCACCACCGTGCCCGGGGCCGCGGCGGCGTTCGGGCCGCCGCTGGACACGGCCGGCGCCGGCGTGCTCGCCACTGGGGATTTCAACGGGGACGGCATCCCCGACCTGGTGGTCGCGGATTCACCTCTGGCGTCGTCGACAAAGGTCGACATCCTGCTCGGAAACGAGGACGCGACCTTCCGCCAGGCCGGCACTGTCGACATCGGCGAGCAGCCGATCGGGGCTCCGCTGGCCGTGGGGGATGTCAACCGCGACGGCAAGCAGGACCTGATCGTGGGGGTACCGCCGAGTAGCGGAGGCAGCACGAGCAGCATCGAGGTCTTCCCGGGCCGAGGCGACGGCACGTTCGGTGCGCCGCTCATCACGACCGGCCCCCCGCCCTTCGTGCAACAGATTGCGGTGGGCGACTTCAATGGCGACGGCAGGCCGGACATCGCCCTGATCACAACCGAAGAGCCCAGCCTGACCGGAATCGCCGAGGTGATGCTCGGCAACGGCAACGGGACCTTCCAACCTCCCGACCAGACGTTCGGTGGCGCCCGTTGGTTCGCGCTGGTGACCGGTGACTTCAACCGCGACGGCAGGCTCGATCTGGCCTTGGCCGAAGAGATGAAAAACTCGTCCTCGGGGGTGGCGGTGTTGTTGGGCAACGGCAACGGAACCTTCGGCCCCGAGCACGTCTACGACGCCGGCACCGGCACCACCGGCCTCGTGGCAGGGGCGTTTCACGGCGGGAATACCCTCGACCTGGTCGCACGCACGGTACCGAGCGGTCTGACCGTGCTGAACGGCAAGGGCGACGGCACGTTCCAGGTTGGAGCCAGCTACAACACGCCGGACGCCCCGGTGCAGGCAACCGACATCAACGGCGACGGCAAGCTCGACCTGGTCGCGTTCCCAACCAACAGCTCCGGCGGCGCGGACGTATGGCTTGGCAACGGTAACGGCACCTTGCAGAGCCCGATCGTCGGCGTCTCATGCCGCCCATTCCTCGTCGCCGACTTCAACGGCGACGGCAAGCCCGACATTGCCTGCACGGGCAGCGCCGTGACCCTCAACGCCACCGCACCACCCCCGGGATAGACCACGCGCCCGCGCCCGCGCCCTCGGGCGATCGGGCATCTCTGAGTCGCACGTCTACGCCCGGGGCAGGGCGATCCACACGTCGGCGCCGCCCCCGGGACCATTGCGCGCCTCGGCATGACCCCCGTGCGCCGTCGCGATCGCTTCCACGATCGCCAGGCCCAGTCCGCTGCCCTGCACGCTCGCCCGGGCCTGCTCACCTCGTCCGAAGCGCTCGAACGCCCGCCCGAGCAAATCGCCGGTGAATCCGGGGCCCTCGTCGGTCACATGGAGCTCGACCATCGCGCCACCGTTTCTGGCAGTGAGCGCCACCGTGCCGTTCCCGTACAGCAGTGCGTTGGTGATCAGGTTGCCCAGGGCCTGCGCGGCGCGGTCCGAGTCCGCCAGCACCGTCGCGCCGTTCTCGACGCCGATCACGATCGACCTTCCGCGTATGTCGGCGGCCGCCCGGGCTCGGCTGGCGGCCGCCTCGAGCAGCTCTCGCGGTTGGACCGGATGGGGATCCAGTGGCAGCCGGCCCTGGTCCGCCCGAGCCAGGATCAACAGATCGTCCGCCAGACGTGACATGCGCTTGGCCTCCTCGGCCGCCGATTGCAGCGCCGCTCGCAGCTCGGCTGGTTCCCGGTCGCCCAGCAGCGCCAGATCGACCTCGGCCCGCAACGTTGTGAGCGGCGTGCGCAGTTCGTGGCTGGCGTCGCTCACCAGCCTCCGTTCGCGGGCCACCGCCTCGCGCACTCGGTCGAGCAGGGCGTTGAGCGTGCGGCCCAGGGCGCCGATCTCGTCGGCGCTGTCGGGAACGTCGAGCGGCTCGGTCCGTTCGGACATGCCCTCCAAATCGACCCGCATCTGATCGACTGGCCGCAACGCCGCCCGGGCCAGCTCATATCCGGCGATGCTCGCCAGCAGCAACGCCAGCGGGCCTGAGATCAGCAGCAACGAGCGCAGGTGGCTGAGCTCGTGATTGCGCAGCCGCAACGGGTCGGCGATCGCCAGCGCCAGCCGGGGACCGTGCGGGGCACTGGCGGGGATCGCCAGCACGCGCACCGAGCCTGAGCCGAAGTTCTCGGTCCTGATGCGTTGCGCGCCTTGCGCCGCGCGCTGCGCCTGCGTGGGCGTCAGCAATCGCGACCCGGCCGGCTTGCGCGTGGTGGTGAGCAGGCGCCCGTCGCCCGCGTACACCTGCGCGAACGGGATGTCGCTGACGGCGACCGCCTGCGGGCCACCGGCATCGACCAGCGCCTCCAGATCCTGCGCCTCCAGGCGCAGGGAATTGTCGATCTGGGCGTCCAGGTCTGATCTGAACTGGGCGTACAGGAACACCCCGGCGGCGGCCAGCACGGCCGCCATCACCGCGATGAACGCGATCGTCAGTCGCATCCGGATCGGCAGCCGGGCGAAACGCGTCAGCCAGCGCGGGCGAGACATGCCGGTAAAAAGCTACTCGGGTGGGTGCCGACGGTGGACGCCATCCGACGCTGTGCGAATCGCGGTGCGAGCCATCACGACCAGCGCCGTCACCAGGATCACGCCGTCAGGTACGTCCACGGCCCCGTCGCGCACCGCTGCCAGCACTGCTGCTGAGGCCACCGCGACCACAATCGATCCGGTCAGCTTCAGCGACGTAGCCATCCCGCGAGAGGGTTGCGCGCCACGATGAGCGAGGGATGAGACGGCGAGGACCTGCGACCGCATGACTCAGGACGCCTACCTGATGGTCACCGAAGCCGTGGCCGTCCGCGCGATCACGTGCTTCTGCGAATCGAGGATGACGGCGGACACCTTGGCCACGATCCGGCGGCGATGCGAGATGCCCGAGCGCAGCTTGCGCACCTGTCTCGGGCTGAACGACGCGGCGACGGTCTTGGTGCCGGCGGATCGGAGCGTGAAGGCCCGGGACTGCACGGTGAACGGCTTGGCGGGTCCGATCGAGACCGACGCCTCCGCACGCATCCGGCAAGGCAGGGCACACGACACCGTGACCATCAGCTTGTGGCTCCCCACCGGGTCCTGATGGCTCGGAAGCGAGAAGCTCTCCCGCGGCGGCTGCATCCGCAGGGCGACCGAGTCAAAGCTCGACAGGTTCACGCTCCCCCACCCGGAGGCCTCGTCGAATCCTCGCCGCGCCGAGCAGCAGCCGAGCGCATGCCCGATGCTGGGCGGGTCCGGGCCAATGTCATTGCCTATCCTCAGGACGTCGGAGAGCACCTGAGGAAACCGCGTGGGGCTGCGGCCGATCTCGTACAGCAGGGGATTGACCAGCCCCAGGTCCTGGTGTCCGCGCAGGCGCAGGTCCTGGTCCACCAGCGCCAAGCCGCCGGCCAGCAGGGGCGTCGCCGCGCTGGTGCCGCCCACCGCCTCCCAAGGGGGAGCCAGGGGAACACAGTCTGGGGACGCCGTGCAGTAGATGGCGTAGCCGGGAATGATGTCCGCCAGCAGCGACACGTCCGGCACGGCGCGATGGTTGGCGCCCACCGTGCCCTGCTGGTAGGACGGGCGCGGGAACAGCTCGCTGCCGCCACCGCCGGTGGCCGAGCCGGATTGCACCGTGGTGTCGTTCCACACCAGCTGGCCGGTGATCTGGTTGGCGGCGTTGAGCGATATGTTGGTCCCGCCCACGCCGGTTACCCACCGCGATGAGGCCGGGTAGTTGACCGCCAGGCGCGGCGCGGGATGCCCGCTCGACGTGTTGCAGTCCGCCGAGCCCTGGTCCCCGCTGGAGGCCAGGATTGTGATCCCGCTCGCGCTGGCCATCGACAGCGCCGCCTCGGTGGCCTTGACCCCCGGGTGTCCGACCGCCGCTTCCAGCGCCGGCTCGCACAGCCCCAAGGAGACCGAGATCACCTGCGGCTTGAAGCCCCGCTTCTGGAGCGGAGCTGTCAACGCCAGCAGCGTGTCAGCCGCGTTCGGGTTAGTCTCGTAGATATCGATGTCTTTCAGGTCGGGGGCGGCCGCATCGAGCACCTCGAGGTCGAGCGTCGACTCTCCCCCGGGCGGAAGCAGACCGGGCACGTCCACCCCGAATGCGTGCACGGCCGGAATGTCGAGTCCAAAGCAATGCGCGAAGGTCTTGATGTCGGAGTAGTCGAAGCCATCGATCTCGATCAACGCCACCCGCTCTCCCTGCCCCAGCACGCCGGTGTTGTGCAGCGGATCGAACCCGTAGGCGGTCAGGTACTGGTTCGGGGTGAAGCCGGCCGTCGTCGGATCGCCTCCGATCTCGCCCGCCGAGGTACCGGCACTGCACGCGCTCGGGCTCACTGTGCCGGTCCGCGGCATCGCCGAGCTCGTCTGCGCCGCGGCATGGGCGGTGGCGCCACGGGAGTCTCGTGCCCGCACCAGTTTGCGGGTCACCCCCAGTGGCTGGGTGTCGAGCCCAACCACGCCGGTGACCAGGCCCCTCAATCCCGCCGGGACGGTGGTGGCCGTAGTCGGCGCCACGAACCGAGCCCCGCGCACGGTGCGGAACTCCGCCAGCGGCGTGGCGAACAACCGCTGGGCCAGCCCGGCGCTGACATTGGCGTCGGCGAACAGGCCGGTGGCGTCGATGCCGACCGCCCCGGCGCCGATCCGGCGCAGGTAGGCCAGCACCAGCTTGCGGGTCGTGGGGCTGGCGCCGAACCGGCGCGACAGCGCCGCAATCGGCGCGTACTGCCCGTACTCAGGCGATCCGGGAGTGCTGACTGACGCGGAGTAGCGCTCGAGGCCCGCCTGGTCGGCCACCAACGGGAACACGAGTGAGATCCGCTGCGAGCTGGGAGCCGAGCCCACTTGGGTGGCGTGCGCCTGAGGCGCCGCAGAGGCGGGGCCGGCGCCGGCCAGCAGCGCCACCACCCCAGCCGCGACCGTCAAGCCGCGTGCACCTGGTTCCATTCCCACTCGCTTCCAGCGCATACGGCCCGACATTTTCCTCCAGACAGGAGGCACGATCGTGCCACAACCAAGCGCCCGACGCGAAGGTGGGGTGGGGCTCAGCTCTCGGAGGTCGGCGAGCGCTCTATCGGGATCCGGAAGCGAGTCAGATCGGCGGCCCGGACGAGTTCGCCGCCCCGCTCGTACGGGACGATCTCCGCTCGCAGCGCCTGGCGCAACTCCTCCAGACGCTCCACCTCGGCTTTCAGCTCGCCCGCCCGGTGCTCCAGGGCCAGCACCTTTCGGGCCATCGTGTCCAGCTCTTGCTCGAGCTCGAACACCCGCTCGACGCCAGCCAGGTTCATGCCGAGCTCGGCGGTCATCTCCTGAATCCGGCGCAGACGCTCGACGTCCTTGTGCGAGTAGAGCCGCGTCCCCTTGGGCGAGCGCTTCGGCTCGATCAGGCCGCGGGCCTCGTACATGCGCAAGGTCTGGGGGTGCATGGCAGCCAGCTCCGCCGCCACCGAGATCATGAACACGCCGCGGTCGGAGGCGACCTGTACCCGCGCCGTAGTCCGGGTCATCCGGGTCGTCGTGCGTGTCCGTCGCGCGGCCATCAGTTCTGATCTCCGGCAGCGCCGCCCGCCTGGGCAAACAGCTTGGCCCGGGGATTCCCGTTTATCGCCTTCGACAGTCGATCGATCGCGTCATCCTGCTCGGGCGACAGCGAGGCCGGCACGTCGATCACGAACCGGTAATGGATGTCACCCCGGCCCTTGGCGCCCAGACGCGCCGGACCCTCGCCACGCAGCCGCTGCACGGTGCCATGTTTGGTCCCCTGCGGAACCCGCAGTCGCTTGGTGCCGTTCAGCGTCGGCACCTCGATCACGCCGCCGCGCACCGCCTCGGGAATCGTCAGCGGGACCTCCACCTCGAGGTTGTCTGCGTTGCGGCGGAACACAGGCGAGTCCTGAACCCGTGTGATCACGTACAGATCACCCGGCTCGGCCCCGCGCGGCCCGGCCTCTCCCTTGCCCGCCAGTCGTATCCGGCTGCCGTCGCGCACCCCTGCGGGAATGTTGACTCTCAGGCGCCGGACGCTGCGCTGGGCTCCGCTGCCGCCGCAGGCCGGACACGGGTCCTCGATCACCGTTCCGGCGCCCTGGCAGTTCGAGCACGGCTGGGACAGCGAGAAGATCCCCTGGCTCTGAGACTCGACGCCCCGCCCGTCGCACACCGGGCATACCTTTGGCGAGGTTCCCGGCTTGGCACCGGTGCCGTTGCACGTGGGGCAGGGCTGTGACGTCGGGACCGCCAGCGGCACCTGCGCGCCGTTCACCGCCTGATCGAACGTCAGCGACACCTCGGTCTCCAGATCGCGTCCGCGCTGCGGTCGCGCGCCGCCCCGGACGCCACCGGCTCGGCCGCCGGGTCGTCCGGCGGTCCCGGCTCCACCACCGAACAGGTTGGAGAGGATGTCGCCGAAGCCGCCGCTGAACGAGCCCGGATCGAATCCGCCGGGCATGCCGAAGCCACCGAACGGACCGGTGCCGCGGTCGTACGCCTTGCGCTTCTCGGCATCGGACAGCACGTCGTGAGCCTGCGAGATCTCCTTGAAACGCTCCTCCGCCTTCTTGTCACCCGCATTGCGGTCCGGGTGGTACTGGCGAGCCAGCTTGCGATAGGCCTTCTTGATCTCGGCTTCGGAAGCGTTCTTGCCCACCCCGAGCGTCTTGTAGTAATCAGGCCTCGTCGCCATCGCCTATCCCCTTCAGCCCGCGACGACCACCCGCGCCGGGCGCAGAACGCTGTCGCCCAGCCGGTAGCCACGCTGGTAGACCTCGACGATGGTTCCCGGCGCCTTGCCTTGCGCCGGCTGCTGGGCCACAGCCTCGTGGTGTTGGGGGTCGAACGGCTCGCCCTGCGGCCAGTACGGCTCGATCCCCACCCGCGCCAGTGCCGCGATCACATCGGCGTGCACGAGCTTGATGCCGGAGGCCAACGTCCCGTTCTCGCCCTCCCCGTCCGCTCCGGCCGCCGCCTCGGCGACCGCCAGCGCCCGGTCGAGATTGTCGACCGCCGGCAGCAGCTCCTTGGCCAGCTTCACGACGCCGCGCTCCTGCGCCAAGGTGGCCTCCCGAGCTGCGCGCTTGCGGTAGTTCTCGAAGTCGGCCTGGGTCCGCTGCGCCAGCTCCAGGTACTCGTCGGCCCGCTCAGCCTTGGCGGCCAGCTCCTTCAGGTCCTGCGCCAGCTTCTGCTCGTGGTCCTCGGGCTCCTGCTCCGCAAGCTTCCGCCCGGGGTCCTCGGGCTCCTGCTCCGCATCCGATTCGGCCGGCTGAGTGGTCGGACCGACCGGAGCCTCCGGCTCGCCCGCGGGAACCTGCTTTGCCGGCTGGTCCTGCTTCTCCCCGTGCTGATGCGCCCGCTCGTTGTCGCGCGCCGGCGCGGGCGCCGCGGATGAGGCTCGCGTAGCGGTCTCATCAGCGGTGCCCCGTCGGGTGCGCGATCGGTCGTGCTGGTGTTCAGACACTTACTTACCCTCGTCCACGACCTCGGCGTCCACCACGTCCTCCTCGGCCCCAGCGCCATTGCCCGAGCCGTCGGTGGAGGCGCCGTCGGTGGCGCCGGCGGCAGCCTGCTCCTGCGCCCGCTGGTACATCGCCTCGGACACGCGATGGAACGAGGCCTGGAGCGCCTCGGTCTTGGCGTTGATTTCGGCCGCGTCCTCGGACGTGAGCACTTCGCGGACGTCCTTGATCCCCGCCTCGATCTCATCCTTCGAGGACTGCTCGACCGAGTCGCCGAGCTCCTTCAGCTGACGCTCGGCCTGATAGGCAGCGTTCTCGGCGTTGTTGCGGGCCTCGGCCAGCTCGCGCTGACGACGATCCTCGTCGGCGTGCGCCTCGGCGTCGGTGACCATCCGCTTGATCTCGTCCTCGGACAGACCGGAGCCGGACCGGATCTCGATCTTCTGCTCCTTGCTGGTGCCCAGGTCCTTCGCGGACACGTTCAGGATCCCATTGGCGTCGATGTCGAACGCGACCTCGATCTGCGGGATCCCCCGGGGCGCCGGCGGAATGCCGGTGAGCTGGAACTTGCCCAGCGACTTGTTGTACGTGGCCATCTCGCGCTCGCCCTGGAGCACATGGATCTCGACGCTCGGCTGGTTGTCCTCGGCGGTCGAGAAGATCTCCGACTTGCGGGTCGGGATCGTGGTGTTGCGCTCGATCAGCTTCGTCATCACGCCGCCCTTGGTCTCGATGCCGAGGGTCAGCGGAGTCACGTCGAGCAACAGCACGTCCTTGACGTCGCCGGCCAGCACGCCCGCCTGGATCGCGGCGCCGACGGCCACCACCTCATCCGGGTTGACACCGCGGTGCGGATCCTTGCCCGTCAGCTCCTTGACCTTCTCCTGAACGGCCGGCATGCGTGTCATGCCGCCGACCAGGACCACGTGGTCGACCTGCGAGACGCCCTTCTCCTTGGCGTCGTCGAGTGCCTGGCGGACCGGCGCGACCGTACGGTCGAGCAGGCTCGCGGTGAGCTCGTTCAGCTTGGCGCGCGTGAGCCGCGTGTCGAGATGCTTGGGCCCGCTCGTGTCCGCGGTGATGAACGGCAGATTGATCTGCGTCTCCTGCGTGGTCGAGAGCTCGATCTTGGCCTTCTCCGCGGCCTCGTACAGCCGCTGCAACGCCATTGGGTCCTGACTCAGGTCGATGCCCTGCGACTTCTTGAACTCCGCCACCAACCAGTCGACGATCGCCTTGTCGAAGTTGTCGCCGCCGAGATGGTTGTCACCGGCTGTGGCCTTGACCTCGAACACGCCGTCGCCGATCTCGAGCACCGACACGTCGAAGGTGCCACCGCCCAAGTCGAACACCAGGATGGTCTGGTCGGATTCCTTGTCGAGCCCGTACGCCAGCGACGCCGCCGTCGGCTCGTTGATGATCCGCTTGACGTCGAGGCCGGCGATCTTGCCGGCGTCCTTCGTCGCCTGGCGCTGGTCGTCGTTGAAGTACGCCGGCACCGTGATCACGGCGCTGTCGACCGCCTCGCCCAGATACGCCTCGGCGTCGCTCTTCAGCTTGCCCAGGATCATCGCGCTGATTTCCGGCGGCGAGTACTGCTTGCCACCAGCCTCCACGCGCGCGTCTCCGTTCGCGCCCGAGACCACCTTGTACGGCACGATCGACTCCTCCTCGCGCACCTCGGCCTCCTTGCGGCCCATGAAGCGCTTGATCGAGAAGACCGTGTTCTGCGGGTTGGTGACGGCCTGGCGCTTGGCCACCGTTCCCACAAGCCGCTCGCCGCTCTGCGTGAACGCCACCACGGACGGCGTCGTGCGCCCACCCTCAGCGTTCTCGATCACGGTCGGCTCGCCACCCTCGAGCACGGCCATGCAGCTATTGGTCGTTCCGAGGTCGATTCCGATCGTCTTTCCCATATCAGTTCTACTCCTCTACGTTCGCAAAAATCTAAGCCCTTTTATAGCAGATCTGAGGGGGCGTTTGGCGGTCGTCCGGCGGGTTGTGGGAGGCGTCCTGCGGGCCCCAAGCCGCGATCGTCAAGCCGCCCGGCGCCGCGATGGCGCGCGGCGGACCGGCAGCTGGAGGAGGTGGGTTGGTCGGTTGGGGCGGCCGGGCCGCGCCGGCCGCCGTTGCGCGGGCGCGGGCAGCCCTCGGGCCGCGCCGCCCGCCTGTTGCGCCCTCGCGGCCGCCTGGACACGTGCCTCTCGCCTCGCCCGCGAGCCGTCTCTGGACCTAATCATGTGGGGCGATGGTCAAACGTGCCAACTCCGCCGCTCGTGAAGGGATGGGATGGCACGTTTTGTCCGGTGAATGAGGGCGCAGCCGGGGCGAACGCCGGGCCGCCTGGCCGGCCGCGTCCCGCTCGGGTCTCGGATGCGACCGCTGCGGCGGCCGCGCTCCGACCTGCTCGATGCACCAAACTCGGCCGCTCCGGCCAGACCGTCGACATTGGGCAGGATATGCGTGTTCGATGTCGACGGCCGCGGCGAATCCGTAGAGGTATCGACATTGAACAGGCCCCCGTCGCCGCCCCCCAAACGCCGCCCCAACGCCGCCGCTCCCAAACGCCACCGCGCCGAAACGCCGCCGCCCCAAACGCCGTCCGCCTCAAACCCACCCTCAACCAAACGTGTCCGCGCTTGGGCACATCCGGCGCAGCGCGCAGCCCGGGCAGTTGGGGCGGCGGGCGTAGCACGTGCGGCGGCCGTGGCGCAGCAGGTTCAGATGCAGCTCGAGCTCCTCGCCCGGGGGCGTGATGTCGAGCATCGTGTCGTGCAGCTCGACGAACGGGGCGCCTGGGCGGAACAGGGCCAATCGGGTGCCGACGCGGGACACGTGGGTATCGACCGGCACGTCCCGCATGCCCAGAGCGAACAGGAGCACGCAGGCAGCCGTCTTGCGGCCGACTCCCGGGAGCGCGCACAGGTACTGCTGGGCCTCGGGCACACTCAGCGCCGGCAGCCAGTCGAGTGATAGCTCGCCCCCCGGGGCGGTGTCGGTGATCCCTTTCAGGATCGACTTGATCCGAGCCGACTTGACCTTCGAGATCCCGCCGGGCCGGATCGCTTCCTCGAGCACGTCGACTGGAGCATCGCGGACTGCCTCCCAATCGTCGAAGCGCTGCCGCAGGGCCAGGTAGGCCAGGTCCCGGTTGCGGTCGTTGGTGGACTGGGACAGGACGGTCAGCACCAGCTCCGCGATCGGATGGCCGTGGGGCTCGGCTCGCGGGATCCCGTACACCAGCCGCAGCCGGTCACGGATCGCGCGTACTCGGCGCGGCGAGGGACGGCGCCAGTCGACGCTCACTCCCGGGCGGCCCCGTTACTCAAGCGCGCCCCAGTGCTCGCAGGCGCGAGCCGACTGCACCACTGCGTCGCGCAGCGACGCGGCCACCGCCGGTGGATAGAAGTTGGTCAGCGCCAGCTTCGCGAGCAGCACGCCGGTCAGCACGTCGCCGGCGCCGATCGTGCTCAGCACCCGCGCGCTGGCTCCGGGCACATCCGCGCATAGCTCGCCGCGCAGCATCGCACCATCACCCCCGAGCGTGATCACCACCATCCGGGCACCGGCCTTCAACAGCGCCCGCGCGGCTCGCTCGAGGTCGTCCTCGCCGGTCATCAGCGCCGCCTCGGCGTGGTTGGCACGGATCAGCAACGCTCCCGGCACACACGCATTCGCCGACGCCGCGGCATCCGCGCGCGATCGCCAGCGATGCAGGCGCAGGTTGGGATCGAAGATCACCGGCCGGTCGAGCCCGAGCGCCAGCTCGCGGGCACGCATCGACACCTCCCGCTCCTGTTCGCCCACCAGCGTGTTCGAGCTGAGAAATAGCGCCGCCGACTCCTGCACCGCGGGCTCCAACCGATCGCCCAGTGACTGCACCACGGTGGCGATCGAGTCTCCGTAGATCTGATACCTCGCCTCCGCGGATCCGTCGACAGTCACGACCGCCATCGGCGTCTGCCAACCCGCTATCAGGCAGAACAGCGACAGGTCGACCCCTTCGGTTTCCAGACGCCGTCGCAGCCACTGACCCCAGGCGTCGTCGCCCGCTCCGCCCGCCAGCGCCACGCGAGCGCCGGCCCGGGCGGCGACTACCGCGACGTTTGCCACCGCACCGCCGAAATGCGGGGTGAACGCGGCGGCCTCGCCCAGCTCCTCCACCTGGCGCTCGCAGATCAGATCGACAAGCGCCTCCCCGAGACACAGGACGCGTGTAGGTCGGGTCGGCTCATCGAGACTCACAGTCCGGACGTTATCCTCGCCCGCCGTGCGCGTCGAGGAGCACACGATCGATCTTGACGGGTCGCCCGTCTTCTACCGGAGTGCGGCGGCCGGCGGTACGCCCTCCTTGTATCTCCACGGCGTCCCCACCAGCTCCGATGACTGGGTCCCGTTCCTGGAGCGGACCGGCGGCGTCGCTCCCGACCTGATCGGGTTCGGCCGCTCAGGGAAGGGCGGCCACCTCGACTACACGATCGACGGCCTGGCGCGGTTCGTCGAATCGTTCGTCGATCGGCTCCGGCTCGGACGCGTGCAACTGATCGTGCACGACTGGGGCGCCGGAGGCGGCTTGGCGTTCGCCCAGCGTCATCCGGAGCTGCTCGAGCGGCTCGTGCTGATCGACGCGCTGCCGCTGCTCGAGGGCTTCCGCTGGCAGGGTCCGGCGCGGATCTGGAGACGGCCGGGGGTCGGCGAGCTGGCGATGGGCTCGACGCCCCAGTGGCTGTTCAAACGCGTGATGCGCCGCGGCGGGGACTGGAGCGACACTCAATTGGCGGCCGTATGGGCGCAGTTCGATCAGGGCACGCAGAGAGCGATCCTCCGGCTCCACCGCCACGCCTCCGAGCCGCAGCTGGTGGCCGCCGGCCACGAACTGGAGCGACTCACCGCGCCGGCGCTCGTGATTTGGGGCGAGCGCGACCCCTGGCTGCGCGCCGAGTTCGGACGGGCGTACGCCGGGCGGCTCCCGAACGCGGGCTTCGAGCTGGTCGCGGAAGCAGGACACTGGCCATGGCTCGAACAGCCGGACCTGGTCGATCAGATCGCTGAGTTTCTGCGATGAAGCGCGCGGCGCCGACCCTGGTCGCGGCCATGTTTGCCGTCGCCTACGTGATCATCGAGCCACCCAGCCTCGACCTGGCGGCCCATCTGCTCCGTGCCAAGCTGTTCCGGGCAGAGGGTTTCGGCATCTGGAACAACTGGTGGTACGCCGGCCACCATGTGCCCGGCTACAGCGTGCTGTTCCCCCCGATCGCGGCGCTGCTAACCCCCCAGGTCGCCGGCGCGCTCGCGGCGGTCGGAACGGCGGCGCTGTTCGAGCCGCTCGCCAGGCGACACTTCGGCGAGGACGCGTGGTTCGGCTCCGTGTGGTTCGGGGCCGCGACCGCCACGAATCTGTTCACCGGGCCGCCTGACGTTCGCGTTTGGGCTGCTGCCCGCGACCGGGATGGCGCTGGCGCTCCAGCGTCGCCGTCCGTGGCTGGCGACCGGTCTGGCGGTGGTGACGGCACTGGCGAGTCCGGTGGCGGCGCTGTTCTCGGCGCTGGCTGGGGCCGCCGACGCGGGCAGCCGCTACCTCGAGCAGCGGCGGCTCCGCGCGGCGTTGCCGGGAGTCGCGGCGATCGTCGGTTCGCTGCTTCCGGTGGCGATGATGTCGATCGCGTTCCCGGAGGGCGGCAGCGAGCCGTTCACGCTCGCCACGCTGTGGCCGATTCCGGCCGTCGCGCTGATCGCGCTGCTGGCGGTGCCGAAACGCGAACGTGCCCTGCGGATCGGGATCTGCCTATACGCCATCGGCTGCATCGCCGCGTTCGAGCTGACCACGCCGGTCGGGAGCAACGCCGCTCGGCTCGGCCCACTGGTAGCCGGCCCGCTGGCCGCGCTGTTGTGGTGGCGCCGGCATGTCACCTGGCTGGTGGCGGCGGCGCTCCCGTTGTTGTGGTTTCAATGGCAGGCGCCTATCCGGGACGTGCGGACCTCGGCCGGCGACCCGTCCGCGTCGGCCGCCTACTACCAGCCCCTGCTCTCGTTTCTCGGCCGCCAGGCGGGCCCGCCGTTCCGGGTCGAGATCCCGTTCACACGCTTCCATTGGGAGGCCTACCAGGTGGCGCCGCGATTCCCGCTGGCGCGAGGTTGGGAGCGACAGCTCGACATCAGGTACAACAAACTGTTCTACAGCGCGCCGCTGAACGCGCTCACATACGACACGTGGCTGCACCGGCTGGCGGTGCGGTTCGTGGCTGTCCCGGACGCGACGCTCGATTTCTCCGCCGTCAAGGAGGCGGCGCTGATCGACCGGGGACTTCCGTACCTCCGGCTCGTGGACCGGACCAGACACTGGCGGGTGTATGCCGTCTCGCACCCGACGCCGATCGTCGAGGGCGCGGCCAGGCTCAGCGCAATGGGCCCGAACTCGGTCGACCTGCAGGCGCTGCGCCTCGGGACGGCACTCGTCCGCATCCGGTTCTCCCCCTACTGGTCCTTGGGCCAGGGAGCAGGATGTGTCGCGCCCGCCGGCGATTTCACTTCGCTGAGACTGCGCCGTCCGGGCCCGGTGAAGCTCGTCATGAGCTTTTCGCTGGGTCGGATCGGGGCCCGCTCACCCCGTTGCACCTGATCCACCTCAACGGAATCAGCCTGGCGCCCTCGGTAGGATCTAGAGCGAGCCATGCGACGACTTCGTTCGATCGAGTCGCGGGTCCTGCCGCGCGGCTTTGGAGATGTGATCCGCCAGTTGGCGCTGTTCGCTGGTGCCTACCTGCTGTACCAGCTCGTCCGCGGGATCATCGGCGGCGGCGGCTACAAGCCGTTCGGCGACGCGACCAAGATCATCAACCTCGAGCGCGTGCTGCACGTGTTCATCGAGCCCAGCGTCCAGGCCTGGACGGCGAACGTGCATTGGTTGATGGACATCGCCGACTGGACATATCTGAACGCGCACTACTTCGTGACGCTCGGAGCGCTGGTGTTCATCTACCTGCGCCGCAACGACTCGTTCTACTTCGTGCGCAACATGTTCCTGATCGCGATGGCGATCGCGCTGGTCGGCTATGCCCTGTACCCGACAGCGCCGCCGCGGCTGATGCCGGAGTGGGGCTTCACCGACTCGATCTCGCAGTTCCTCGGCGGCGCGCCGGTCGACTACGGGCCCGAGAAGGCGTTCCTCAACTTCTATGCTGCGGTGCCGTCGATGCACGTGTGCTTCGCGATCATGGTGGGCTGGCCGATGGCCAAGCTGGTCCGCCGGCGACCGGCCAAGATCGCGTGGTCGTTGTACCCGCTGTACATCACTTTCGTGGTCGTGGCCACGGCCAACCACTATTTGACCGATGCGTTCCTGGGCGCCCTCACCGCGGGCGTGGCCGCGCTGATCGCCAAGCGTCTGCTGGCCCGGGCCAAGCCCGAGGCCTGGGCGTTCAGCCAAGCCACCGCATAGCGATGGTGGAGCAAACCGACCCGGCTCGGGCACGGCGAAGCCGGCCGCGTCGCACCCGTCAGCGGGGCGAGGGCCCCACCACGCAGGAACTGATGCGCGAGCGCCTGATCGAGTCGCGGCTGACCCCGAACGCGATCTCGCTGACCGGCTTCACGCTCAACCTCGCGGCGGCCGGGCTGGTCGTGGGCCGGATGTTCTTCCTCGCCGGCATCGCCTTCATCGTCGGCTCGGTGATGGACACGCTCGACGGCCGCTACTCGCGGATGTCCGGCAAGGGCACGCCGTTCGGCGCGTTCCTCGATTCCACGCTCGACCGGCTGGAGGAGGGGATCGTGCTCACGGCCGTGGCGGCGTACTTCGCCTCGCGTCACAACCAGGTGGCCGTGGCCGCCGTGGTGGCCGCGGTACTCGGCTCGCTGATGGTGTCCTACACCAGAGCGCGCGCGGAGGCGCTGGGAGTGGCCTGCAAGGTCGGCCTGGCCACCCGCCCCGTCCGCGTGGTGATCCTGTCCGCCGGGCTGGTGTTCGCGAAAGGGGCCGGGCTGGGCGACTTTGAGCTGCTCGCGCCCGCCGTGTACGTGCTCGCCGGTCTCACGGTGTTGACCACGATCCAGCGGATCCTGTACGTGCGCGCGCAGCTGGCCGCCGCGGCTCAGGTGTAACAAAACGCCCACGCAGGAATAACTACTCCTGTGTCGGCGCCGCGATTCCGCGTCGGCCCTAAATTTTTGAGAAGGGACTATCCAGTGAGTACTAGCAACGGTTCCACCAATGGCGCCGGTCGCTATCAGGCGGACAAGGTCCGCGTGGCGATCATCGGCGTGGGAAACTGCGCGAGCTCGTTCGTCCAGGGCGTCCAGTACTACCGGGATGCCGATCCGCGTGAGTCCGTGCCCGGTCTGATGCACGTCGACCTGGGCGGCTACCAGGTCCATGACATCGAGTTCAGCGCCGCATTCGACATCGACGCCGACAAGGTCGGAAAGGATTTGTCGAAGGCGATCTTCTCGGGTCAGAACAACACGCTGAAGTTCGCCGACAGCGTCCCGAACCTCGGCGTCGAGGTGCAGCGCGGAATGACGCACGACGGCCTCGGCAAGTACCTGAAGGAGAAGATCACCAAGGCCCCCGGTCCCACGGCCGACATCGTCGGGATCCTCAAGGAAACCAAGACCGACGTGGTCGTCTCCTTCCTCCCGGTCGGTTCCGAGCAGGCGACCAAATGGTACGTGGAGCAGGTCCTCGAGGCCGGGTGCGCGTTTGTCAACTGCATCCCCGTGTTCATCGCCCGCGAGGAGTACTGGAACGACCGGTTCAAGAAGGCCGGACTGCCGATCGTGGGCGATGACATCAAGTCTCAGGTGGGCGCGACGATCGTGCACCGCGCGCTGGCGCGCCTGTTCCACGATCGCGGCGTCAAACTGCTACGCACCTCGCAGCTCAACGTCGGCGGCAACATGGACTTCTACAACATGCTCGAGCGCGAGCGTTTGGAGTCGAAGAAGATCTCCAAGACCAACGCGGTCACCTCCGTGATGGGCCACGAGCTCCCCGCCGACGACGTGCATGTCGGCCCGTCGGACTACGTTCCGTGGCTGACGGATCGCAAGTGGGCCCACATCCGGCTGGAGGGTCAGGCGTTTGGGGACGTGCCGCTGACCGCCGAGCTCAAGCTCGAGGTCTGGGACTCACCCAACTCGGCTGGGATCGTGATCGACGCCGTGCGCTGCTGCAAGCTCGCGCTAAATCATGGGATCTCAGGGCAACTAGACGGTCCGAGCTCCTACCTGATGAAGTCGCCGATGCACCAGCGGCCCGACGCGGAGGCGCGCGAGCGCACCGAGAAGTTCATCGCCAAATACGCTCGGCGCAGCGGCAAACCGGCGAAGGTCCGCGCGGCCACGAAGTAACAGCCGCCCCCGCTCCGCCGGCGGGCGGCCCGCTCAGCCGAGCTGAAGGCTCCAGTGGCCCGGGCTGTCGACGGTGACCTGGTGGTACACCATCGGTGGTGCCACCAGCGAGCCGGTGCGCGCCGATGAGTCGATGGCCACGCCGTTGCCGTCGTAGATCAGGCGAAAGCGGCCGGACGAGTTACTCCAGCGGACGGACGTCGACTGGGCACTGAGAGTGATCGTGCCCAACACCTTGTTGCCGGTCCCGGCGAAATGCTGCGGATGTTGATTGCCGGTGTTGCTCGAGGCGCCGCGCGCCACGGGAGAGTGGCCGGCCGGAACGCCGCCAGTCACGCCAGCGCCGCCGCTGGCTGCCGTACCCGACCCGCCCGGCCGGTTCGACGAGGTCGGACTCGCCGCCTTCGTGGTGGTGTGCGTGACCGTGTGCACGACCGTGCGTACGGTGGTCGTGGTGTGAGCCTGTGCCAGCTCCGTGGTCGTCGCCGTCTTGGTCTGGGACGGAGCCAGGAGCACTCCCAGGCCGCCGCCGAGCACCAGCGCCCCCGCGACGATGATCCAGCGTTGAATGCTCGCGCGCCTCATCCTGGCAGAACCCTCGCCGGCTAGCCCGAGCCGGTGGAACTCCGAATTACGTACCGTGTGAGCCTACTAAACTCAGGGCCGTGCCGGTCGCGGCCCGACCCGTCCGTCGCCTCGCGGACCCATCGCGGTGACGCGCTCCACAGCATCCACTTCCCTGGCCGTGGCCCAGGTGAGTCCGTATGCCTGGGAGGTCCGCAACGAGGTCAACCAGTACGTGGAGCGTGTCTCGGAGGAGCTCGTCGGCCGCGGCCATCGCGTCCTGATCATCGCGCCGTCCGAGTCACCCGGCCTGGTTAGAGACAGCCGGCGAGCGATCCGGGACCGTCCGGCGCAGCTGCTGGCGCAAGCGGCCGAGGCGCCGGTGGTGCTCGGGGTCGGAGAAGTGCTTCCGTTCTCCCCGGCGCGGCGGCGCAGCGCCTCATTGCCCGTTGACGTGGCCCGCACGATCGAGGACGCGCTCGAGGTGCTGCCGCTCGACGTTGTCCACGTCCACGAGCCGTTCGCACCGAGCGCCTCCAGTGTGGCACTGCGCCAGTCACGGGCCCTCAATGTCGGCACCTTCCATGCGCCCACCGAACGGGTGGTCTCGACCCAGTTGGCCCGGGGCCTGTCGCGGCTGCTGTTCGCGCGGCTGGATGCCCGGATCGCGACCTACGGGGTGACCCGGGACCTGATGCAGCGTTACTTCCCGGGCCACTACGAGCTGCTCGCCCCCGGGGCTGACGTGATCAAACGCCGCGAGCCGGGCGACGGCGTCCGGATCGTGATGATCGCCGAGGAGGAACGCGCCGCTCTGCGCATGTTCCTGCGGGCGCTACGGCTGCTGGCGCGCGATCCCGGCTGGCAGGCAACCGTGTTCTCCTCCCGGCCGCTGGCCGCGCCGGCCACGCTCAGCCGGCGGCTGAGTGATCGCGTGCGATTCGTCGACGCGGCAGAGGTGAGCGAAGCCGAGGTGCTGGCGGAGGCAGACGTCGTGGTGCTGGCGTCCGACGGTCTGCGCGCAATGCCGGGGATAGTGGTCCGAGCCGTGGCGGCTGGCGCCGTGCCGGTGGCCTCTCGCCTGGCGGCCTACGAAGAGCTGTTGTCGGAGGGGCGCTACGGCCTGGAGTTCGAGCCCGGCGACATCCAGACGCTGGCGGCTCACCTGACCGCGCTGATGTCGGATCCAGCGTTGCTGGCGCGCTACCGCGATCGCCTCGAGGAGCTGCGGACGAGGTTCGCGTGGTCCCGGGTGGCGGGAGAGCTGTCGGACATATACGACGGGCTCGCGGCCCGCCGGCACGATGGACGCGCCAGCGCCAAGGTCCGCTCGCGGCTTTCCGCGCGCCGCCTGGTTGACGTCGATCTGCACATGCACACCGATCATTCGTATGACTGCGCGACGCCGGTCGAGGTGCTGCTTGCCGAGGCCCAGGAGCGCGGGTTGGGCGCAATCGCGGTCACCGATCACAACGAGATCTCGGGTGCGCTCGAGGCCTCGCGCCAGGCCAACGGGCTCAAGGTGATCGTCGGCGAGGAGATCAAGACCGCCGATCAGGGCGAGGTTATCGGGCTGTTCATCGAGCGCAAGATCCCGCGCGGCATGAGCCTCAAGGAGACGATCGCCGAGATCAAGCGTCAGCACGGTCTGGTGTACGTCCCCCACCCCTTCGACCGCATGCACTCGGTGCCCGACTACGAGCATCTGCTGCCGGTGCTGGACGACGTCGACGCGATCGAGGTGTTCAACCCCCGCATCGCGATCAGCGAGTTCAATGACGAGGCCGTACGGTTCGCGGCCAAGTACCGGATCCCAGCCGGCGCAGGCTCCGACGCCCACGTGCCGCAGGGGCTGGGATCGGTCCGGATCAGGATGCGCGACTTCGACGGTCCCGAGGAGTTCCTCGAGTCGCTGCGCGACGCCGACATCGTGCGCAATCCCGCCAGCCTGCTCTACGTCCAAGCGCTTAAGTTCCTGCAGACCAAGGCCTTGCCAGAAGCCGCGCGCAAGGCGTCGCGTGACCGGCGTGTGCGCAGACTCACGGGGCGAAACTTGCGCAAGTCCTGATGCACCCGCAAGGACAAGCTCGGCGGCCGTCCAATCCTCGGGGGATGCCCGCGACGGACGACGAGATCCGCGAGAAGTACCTGGAACGAGCGATCCGGGAGCTGAACACGTTCGCGCGCGAGCTGCAGGCCTGCCCCCACTGCCCCCGGGGTCAGCTGATGCCGGTCCTGGGGTCGGGACATCCGCAAGCCGACATCTTTCTGATCAAGCACTCGGCGCGCCCGGCCGAGGTGGAGGAAGGCGTCGCCTTCTACGGCCGCACGGGCAACGCCTTGATGAAGTCGCTCAAGCGGCTCCAGATCGACCCCCTGGCCGTGTACGGGACGCTGTGTGTGAAGTGTCCGGTCGTCGATCCGGTGATGGCCGATCCGGCCTGCGTGGCGCGCCTGGCGGAGGAGCTCGCAATCGTGCAGCCGAAGATCGTCGTCGTGATGGGCTCCGAGGCGCTGGCCGTGGTCAACGAGCTGGACGTGCCCTTGCGGCAGCCACTGAGTCCAGCCGAAGGCGAGCTCCAGTGCTTCACACCAACGATTGAGGCGCTGTATGTGCCGGACATCGACGAAGCCCTGGACGAAGAGGACGCCAAGCGCGAGTTCTGGAAGGCGTTCCGGGTGCTCGGCCAGTGGTGGACGGACCTGCCTCCCTACTGATCGCCCGAATGCGATCGCGGTGGCCGGTTAGACTCGGGTCATGGACCTAGAGGAGAAGAGCCTCGACCAGATCGGAGATCGCTGCGAGGAGTGCGGGGCGAAGCTCACGCCCGAGGAGCTCCAGACCGTGATGGAGTCAGGCAGTCCGGCGCTGTGCTCGATTCACGCCGCCGAGGACGAGCCGGGGCTTGCGGCCGACGAGGCCGGGTTCATCGAGGGCGAGTAGCGCCCACGGCGCTCACCCCTCCATCTCGAGCACGATCTTGCCGAACTTGCCGCCGGACGCAAACCGGTCGTAGGCCACCTCGGCCTGCTCCAGCGGGTAGCGGGCGGCGATCGGGACGGTGATCGTGCCCGCCGCCAGCAGCGGCAGCACCGAGCGCTCCATGGCCCGCGCGGTCAGAGCCTTCTCCTCCAGCGGGCGCGCGCGCAGCGTCGAGCCGTGGAGCCGGCCCCGTTTGGCCATTAGCAGGCCCAGGTTCAGCTCCCCGCTGGCCCCGCCCCCGATCCCGATCACGGTGATCCGGCCGCCCAGGCTCAGCGCCGCGAGATTGTCGGCCAGGTTGGGCGCGCCGACCAGCTCCAGGATCACGTCGAACGGCCCGTGTTCGCCAAACGCGGCAGGGTCGATTGCCTCGGCGCCGAGCGCGGCGACCGGCGCTCGCAACTCGGGATCGCGCACCGTCGCGGTCACGCGGGCGCCCGCGGCCCCGGCCAGCTGAATCGCGGCCGTTCCCACCCCGCCGGCGCCGCCGTGGACCAGCAGGTGCTCACCGGTCACCAGCCCGGCCTGGGCGAAGACCGCGTCGTGGGCAGTGGTGAACACCTCCGGCACGGCGCCGGCCCGCAGCCAGTCGAGCTCTCCGGGGACGGGCATCAGAACCCGTTCGTGCACCACGGCCAGCTCGGCCTGTCCGCCGCCGCCGACGATTCCCATCACCCGGTCGCCTGCCTCGAAGCGGGCTGCGCCGGGGCCGCAGGCCAAAACCTCACCGGCCAGCTCCAGCCCCGGGATGTCGGGCGGCGAGCCCGGCGGGGCGGGATAGCGCCCGCGGCGCTGATGCATGTCGGCCCCGTTGATCCCGGCGGCGCGCACCCGCACCAGCACTTGACCGGACCCGGGCTCGGGATCCGGATGGTCCTCGACGCTGAGCTGCTGGTCGCGAATCGTGACGGCGCGCACGGCTCCGCTGAACCCTAGATGGTTGCTAGCCCCGGGCGAACTCCGCCACACACTCGATGTGGGGCGTCTGGGGGAACATGTCGACCGCTCGCACCCGTCCCAATCCGTATCCCGCCTGCGCCAGCTGGGCTGCGTTCGGAGCCAGCGTGGTCGGATTGCAAGACACGTACACCACCCGCTTCGGCGCGGCCTCGACGATTCTGCGCACGACCTTCTGGGACAGGCCGGAGCGAGGCGGGTCCACCAGTACGAGGTCGGGCCGGCCGGCGGTCTGCACCAGCTCGCGCAGCGCCAAGCGCACGTCGCCGGCGAAGAATCGTGCGTTCTCGATCTCGTTCAGCCGGGCATTGGCGATCGCATCCGCGATCGCGTCCTCCGCCAGTTCCAGGCCCCACACCTCACCCACGCGCGGCGCCAGGGTCAGCGCGATGGTGCCGATCCCGCAATAGAGGTCGAACACGCGCTCGAATCCCGTCGGAGCCGCGTACTCGATCGCGATCGCGTACAACTGTTCGGCCATCTCCGTGTTGGTCTGCAAGAACGCCTGCGGGGAGAAACTCAGCGCCACTGCACCCAGCCGCTCCTGCAACCGGTCGGCGCCCGCGATCAGCTCGGTGGTGCCCCCCTGCGTGACCTCGGCGACGCTTTCGATCTGCGTCCAGAGGATGCTGGTGTCGGGCTTCGCAGTCCGAGCCAGCGCCTCGCGATCGAGCTCGCCTGGAGTGGTTATCAGCCGGATCTGATACTCACCGGTGCGGCGTCCCTCGCGGACCACGAGATTGCGCAGAAACCCCTCGCCGTTGCGCCGGTCATACGGGGCCAGGTCCGCCTCGCGACACCAATCGACGATCGACTCGCGGACCTGGTTCGACCGCTCGGAGGCGAGCAGGCAATCGGTCACCTCGACGATTTCGTGCCAGCGGCCGGGGGCGTGGAAGCCGCAGATCATTCGTCCTGCCGGATCGCGGCCGAACGAGTACTCGAGCTTGTTGCGATAGCGCCACGCCTCGACCGCCGGCACGATCGGCTCCAGCCTGAATTCGCGCAGCTTGCCGATCCGCTCCAGGGCGTCCTTCAGCTGCGCCTGTTTGACCTCGAGCTGGCGGCTGTAGGGGAGAACCTGCCACGGCGCGCCGGGATGATCCGCCCGCGGCTTGATCCGGTCCGGCGCCGGCTCGACGATCTCGACGGCTCGGGCTTCGGCATAGGCGCGCTTGGACTTAGCAACCACGGCCTTGACTCGATCCCCCGGGATCGCGCCCTGCACGAACACGACGTATCCGTCCAGGCGCGCCACGCCCGCGCCGCCGAATGCCAGCGCGTCGACGGTCAGCTCCAGCTCCGTGCCGGGTCTCGGCCTGGTCGCGGTGAACTCCATGGCCGCTCTAGCATGGCACCGCATGGACCTGGAGGCCTACCGGCGCTCCGCGGAGTCGTTCGTCTCGCAGCTGGAGCTCGCCTACTACCGCCACTACTCCGGGCTCGAGGACCTTTGAGATTGAGCCCATCTACCTTCGGCGAGCTCACCGGAGAGCCGTTGGACTTCGCGTGATGCTGACCGACCTGGGCCTGACCGGAGTCGGCCGGACCCCGGCCTAGCGTCTAGACCAGCGCCCGTTCAATCGCGTCGAGCACCGACTTGCGATTGGCGTGGCGGCGCTCGTAGTCACGCACTTTGCGTAGCTCGGCCGGCGTGAGGCCCGCTAGTCGCTGCTCCACCTGGCCGGCCGATAGATCGTCGTAGCCGGTGATCGGGAATGACGGTGACCCGCCGATCGACCGGCGTGCGCGATCGGCTCCCCGGGCGAGGCGCTCCATCGACTGCCGTGTCGCCGACTCCAGCTGCCCGCGGCCTCGCCCCAGCAGGCGCTCGAGGTCCCGGAGCAGATCATCAGTCTGCTGACGCCCGCGGGACACCAGCTCGGTGACGAGCTCGTTGGCATCGGCCCGTGTGACCCGGCCGCGCTCGGCGGCCTCATCGAGCGTCTGCTGGATCCGATCTCGTGACAGCAGGACCAGGTCTAGCGGCTTGAACACCCGGTTGACGAGTTGCTCCATGAGCTCCGCAGCAGCGGATCCGCGCCGGCTGGAAGTCGCCCGCGAGCTGGGGCGAGCGCCAGCGCCGGAGGTGGTCTTGCGTTGCGAACCGGAGCTGCTCTTGCGTTGCGATCCGGAGGTGCTCTTCCGTTGGGAGCTTGCGGTGCGCTTGCGCTGGGACCCGGACGACGAAGAACTCGATGCAGGCATTCTGCCTCCTTCCTTCAGTCCGAAAAGCTCCTGCGAGCGTATCCGAACCATGTGCTGCCCGCGTCCGCGGACGGATGAGTTACTCGCGGGCGAGCAACTCGAGCAGCGCCTTCTGGGCGTGGCGTCTGTTCTCAGCCTGATCCCAGATCCGCTGGCGCTCGCCGTACAGCACCGATTCGGTGATCTCCTCGCCAGGGTGGGCCGGAAGGCAGTGCAGCGCGATCGCGCCCGGCTCACCCAGGTCGAGCAGCTCGTCGTCGAGGCGGTAGGGGGCGAGCGCCGCACGTCGCTGCTGCGCGGTCTGCGGATCGTCGCTCATGCTCACCCACACGTCGGTATAGATCGCATGGGCACCCGTGGCGGCCGCGCGTGGATCGTCGGTCAGCACCGCTCCGGCGGTCGGCTCGAGCTGATAGTCCGGGGGCGCAGCGATCCTGACCTCCAGCCCCGCCAG
Organism: uncultured Solirubrobacterales bacterium; assembly: GCA_963803475.1. Taxonomy (GTDB): domain Bacteria; phylum Actinomycetota; class Thermoleophilia; order Solirubrobacterales; family Solirubrobacteraceae; genus Palsa-465. The sequence goes on along the minus strand of CAWDMR010000005.1, from coordinate 134,504 downwards.
CGAGCCAAGGATCGCGAGCGAGCGCGCCACGTTGTTGCCGTCGCCCACATAGGCCAGCGTGAGTCCGCTGACTGTCCCGAACGCCTCGCGCAGAGTGAGCAGGTCGGCCAGCGCCTGGCACGGGTGGTGCCCGGCGGTCAGCATGTTGATCACCGGCACTGACGCATGCGAGGCGAGTTCATGGACCAGCTCGTCGGGCCCGGTACGGATCCCGATCGCCGCCACGTGGCGCGAGAGCACGTACGCCGTGTCCCTCACCGACTCGCCCCGCGTCAGCTGGAGGTCCTCGATCCGCAGCATCATCGGATGCCCGCCCAGCTCCGCGATCCCTGCCTCGAACGACACCCGCGTTCGGGTCGAGGGCTTCTGGAAGATCAGCGCGACCGACCTGCGTTGCAAAGCGTCCGAGCTGTCCGGGGCAGCCTTGAGTTCAAGCGCCCGGTCGAGCAGGCTGTGCAACTCGGAGACCGAGAGCTCGGAACCGGTCAGGAAGTGGCGAGGCAAGTGCGGCAGTGTACGTTGGCCTGCCCCCATGGATGTGCTCACGTGGAACCTGAAGCATGGCCGCGCCGTGCCCTCCGCGCACCGCAATCTGTATGAGGAGTTCGCGCGAGCGCTGGGTTCCTGGTCCTGGGACGTGGCGCTGCTCCAGGAGGTCCCTCCTTGGTGGCCGGCGGCGATCGGACACCGGCTTGAGGTGTCGCATGCCTCGGTCCTGACGTCGCGCAACGCGCTGCTGCCACTGCGCCGCTGGGTGGCGGAGCGAGACCCGGATCTGATCCGGTCAAACGGCGGCGGCTGCAACGCGATCCTGGTTCGGGACCGGCCGATCGAGGCGCACCGCACGCGGCGGCTGGGCCGGTTTCCGGAGCGCCGCTGGGTGCACGCCGTGCGGCTGCGCGAACTGTGGGTGGCCAACGTCCACTGTCAGGCCTCTCCGGCGCAGGCTCGCCTGGCTGGGTCCGTCGCGCGCGCGTGGGCCGTTGGAATGCCGAGCGTGCTCGGCGGCGACTTCAACCTGCGAGCGCTGTCCCTGGAGCACTATGTCAGGGCCGGAGAATCGGGAGTCGACTATGTGTTCGCCTCCGGCCTGACCCCGTCCGGGACGGCGCGGATCCTGGAGCGCGGACACCTGTCCGACCACGCGCCGCTGCTGGTGACGCTGTAGGTAGAAGGGCCTACGCCAGCCGCGCGTTGCCTCGCACCAGCTCGACGATCTCCGGCGCGGCCTTGGCCGTGGAGCCGCTCTGGAATGGCGGCTCGGGGTCGTACTCGATCCCCAGCTGAATCGCCTGGGCGACGGTGTCGCCGGCGATCCGGGCCGCGAGCGTGAGCGCCATATCGATCCCCGAGGAGACGCCGGCTGCGGTCATCACCTTGCCCTGCTCCACGACGCGTGCGTCGACCGGGATGGCGCCGTACTCGCGCAGCGCGTCGAGCGCCAGCCAATGGGTGGTCGCCTCCAGCCCGTCGAGGATGCCAGCCGCGGCCAGGAGCAGCGACCCCGTGCACACCGACGTGGTCCATTGCGAGTGCTCGTGGGCGTGGCGTAGCCAGCTCAGCAGCGGCTCGTCGCTCATCAGTCGGCGGGTTCCGTAGCCGCCGGGCACGACGATCACCTCGGGCTCGGGCAGCTCGTCCAGCGCCCGATCGGCGGTCAGGGCAAGCATCTCGGTTTCGGTTCGCTTGGGTCCAGGCGTGTGGGCGATGAACTGCACGGTCGCCCCTGGCAGGCGCGAGAGCACCTCGTAGGGACCCACCGCATCGAGTGCGGTCAGACGGTCGAAGATAGGAATGGCGATGTTCACTGGACGACTCGCTTTCGTAAGGGGACAACGGTGGCAAACCGCTCCCGATAGTCGCTGGGGCTGACGCGCAGGCGGCGGGCAAACGTGCGGCGCAGGGTCTCCGGCGTTCCGAACCCGCATTGCCTCACGATCTCCTCGAGCTGCAGGTCGGTGCTCTCGAGCAGCAAGCGGGCCCGTTCCAGCCGCAGGCTCTCGACGTACGCCGCCGGGGTGACGCCGACCTCGGCCGTAAACACACGCGCGAAGTTGCGCTGGCTCATGAACGAACGCTCGGCCAGCGCCGCCACCGACAGATCCTCCCCCAGGTTGTCCACGATCCAGTCCTGGAGCTCCCGGATGCCCGGCCGAGTCGCCGCCTGGCCGGCGAGACCTCGGCTGAATTGAGCCTGACCCCCGGGACGGCGGATGTAGAGCACCAGACTGCGCGCCACGTCGAGTGCCGCCTGCGAACCCAGATCCTCGTCCACCAGCGCCAGCGCCAGATCGATCCCTGCGGTCACTCCGGCGGACGTGTACACGTTGCCGTCACGGACGAAGATGGGATCGGGTCGTACGTCGACGGTGGGGTAGGTGCGCTTCAGCGCCGCGCACGCCGCCCAGTGCGTCGTGGCCCGCCGGTTCTCCAACAACCCGGCTCGCGCCAGCAAGAAGGCGCCGGTGCACACCGACGCCACACGCCGCGAGCGCCGCGCCGCGAGCCGGAGCCACGAGATCAGGCGCTCGTCCTCGGACGCCCGCCGGACTCCGAGCCCGCCCGCCACCAGGAGGGTGTCGATCGGCCCTGTGCACTCCTCGAGCGAGCGATGGGGGACGAGCGCCAACCCGCTGGACGTGCTCACGGCATCGCCCTCGCCCGCGACCAGCTCAATGTCGTACGCGCGGCCCTCCATCGCCCGGTCGGCCAGCGAGACCACCTCGCTGGGTCCGGTGACATCGAGCGCCTGCACCTGCGGGAATGCCACGATCACGACTCGACGGGGGCGCATGCGGCGATGATGCCGTGGCCGGCGCTTGGCCGCAATGACATTGAGGGGACGATTTCTGCCAGGGGCGGGAGACGGGTAAGGCGGCGGACCTGTCGAATGTCGATCGGCACGGCGAATACGACCGGGGAGTCGCCCGCCAGGCCAAACCACCCCTCCCCGCTGCCGTTCCGCCGCGTCGCAGCCGACGAGGCGGCACAACCACGCGAGCCCCTACGACCCCCGCGCCGCCCGCAGCCCGAAGCCTCGCAGCACCAGCAGCGCTTTCTCCCCCATCGTGCCGCGTGACGGCAGCACCCCGAGCTGGGTGGCGGCCTCGTAGAGATCGAAGAACGCCCGCACCCGCAGCAGCCGCTGCCTGTGCAGCTCGCCGTAGAACAGGCAGTGGACGACGATGAACCGGTTGGTCGCCGGGAGACCCTCGAGCGGTGCCTTATGAGTGGCGAGCAGCTTCGAGGGAGCGGCGACGAAGTGCTGATTTGTGAGCCGCTCGCCGGTGCGCTCCAGGCGGGCATCCGGAAACGCGGCCCACAGGCGGGCCGCGTGGCGGCCGAGCTCGGCCGGGCCTTCGAGCGGCTCGCTCGTGAGGGGATCCTCGTAGTGCACTCGAGCCGTGCACAGATCGGCGAAGGCGTCCTGATCCTTGCCGGACCAGGCCGCCTCCCACCCGTCGATGAGCTCGTCGACCGTCATGCCGCCGTGATCATTACGACTGCGGCAGGTCGAACGCCGGCAGGCCCCGCTCCGAGGTGGAGGCCTCGGCGTAGCGACGGCGCGGAATCCGGCCAGCGGCGCGAGCCAGCAGTCCGGCTTCGACCGCGAGCTTGAGCGCCCGTGCCATCGCGATTGGATCGTGCGCGCGCGAGATCGCGCTGGCGCACAGCACGGCGTCGCAGCCGAGCTCGATCGCCAGTGCTGCATCGGACGCAGTGCCGACGCCGGCGTCCAAGACGACCGGGACCGTGGCCCGCTCGACGATGATCGAGATGTTGTACGGGTTGCAAATGCCCATGCCGCTGCCGATCGGAGAGCCCAGCGGCATCACGGCCGCGCAGCCAACATCCTCGAGGCGCCGTGCGAGGATCGGATCGTCGCTGGTGTACGGCAGCACCACGAAACCGTCGTCGACCAGGGCCTCCGCGGCCGACACCAACTCGACGGCATCCGGGAGCAGGGTCCGGTCATCGCCGATCACCTCGAGCTTGACCCAGTTGGTCTGGAACGCCTCCCGGGCCAGCTGGGCGGTGACAATCGCATCGCGGGCCGTGTAGCAGCCGGCGGTGTTCGGCAGCACCTCTACGCCCGCCGACTCGAGCACGTCCAGGATGGAACCGCGCGAGGACGGATCCAGGCGGCGCAGCGCGACCGTGCAGATCTCCGCCCCGGACTCGGTAAGTGCCTGGGCCAGGATCTCGTGGTTGGCGAAACCGCCCGTGCCCAGGATCAGGCGGGAACTCAGGGACCGCCCAGCGATCAGCAGCCGCTTCGTCATCCGCCCTGCACCGCGGCCAGCACCTCGACCGTCGAACCGTCGGAGAGGACCGTGATCGCCCACTCACCTCGGGGCACCACCTCGCCCGACACGGCGACGGCGATGCCGCGCCCGTCCGGCGCCTGGCTGAGCTGCTCGACCAGCGCTGCCACGGTAGTGCCGTCGGGTAGCTCGCACCGTGCCCCGTTGACGCTCACTCGCAGGCTCATGCGCGCACCGGGGACGAAGCGGCGGAAACCGTGGCCACGCCGGGATCTACAAACCGTGTGGCTCGGAACTCACCGGCCACTGACGACTCCCCAGCCAGCCCGTCCGCCACCAGATCAGCCGTGATCGGAGCCAGCAGAATTCCGTGACGGTAGTGGCCGGTCGCCCAGTGCAGACCTTCCAGCACCCCAGGCCCGAGCGCCGGGGCGTTGTCGGGTGTCGCCGGCCGCAAGCCTGCCGAGAGCTCATCGATCACGAGTTCGTCGAGTCCCGGCAGCAGTTCGGCCGCGTCCCGCAGCAGCTCCCGCGCGGCGCCGGCCGTGACGCTGGTGTCGAGCCCACGCTCCTCCATCGTCGCGCCGAGCACGTAGCGGCCGTCTCCGCGAGGCACTACGTAGCCCCGCTGCATCCGCAGCACCCGCGTCAGCAGTCCGGGACCCGCGGGGTCGTGCAGGCGCAGAATCTGCCCCTTGACCGGACGCACCGGCACGCGCGCGCACACCGGAACGCCCTCGAGTCCGGAGGACCACACTCCGGCGGCGATCACCAGCTCGCCGGCCGCCACGACGGAGCCATCGGCGAGGCTCACGCCCCGCACCCGCTCGCCGACCACCGACACCTCGGCCACCTCGGCGCCGGTGATGACCTCGCCGCCGGCGGCCCGCACCGCGCGGCCCAGCGCGACGACCAGCCGGCGGGGATCAATCGCGTGGTCGTCTGGAACCTCCAGACCCAGTCTCAGCGCGGGCGCCAGCCCCGGTTCCAGCCCGCGGGCCTCGCTGGCGAGCAGCCGGCGCACGCGCAGGCCCAGGCTGTCTCGGAGCTCGAACTCGCGGTGCAGCGCCTCGGCCTCGTCGCGGTCACGCGCCGCCGCCAACGTCCCGCAGGCGAGATATCCCGGGTCGCACCCCGATGCCTGGCGTAGCTCGGCGACGAAGTCGGGATACAGACCGGCGCTCCGCAGCCCCAGGTCGAGCAGTGACCGCTCGGTGGCTCGAGCTTCGCTGATCGGCGCGAGCATGCCGGCCGCCACCCCCGACGTGCCGCCGCCGAGCTCGCCCCGCTCGAGCACTATGACCCGCATGCCCCGCTGCGCTGCCCGCCAAGCGACCGCGAGGCCGATTACGCCGCCGCCGACGACGGCCGCATCGAATGATCTGGTTGAGCTCGACAAAACGACTCCCTCCGCCGGCATTACCCGGGTCAGGTTCAGACGGTCGGCGGATCTCGACTCCGCCCTCTCAGCCCGCGTCAGGGCTCCCGTTCAGATCAATCCTAGCGCGGCGCTCCTGCCAGACTTGGGGGCGTGTCCGATCGCCGGGAGCGACTGCAGCGTGCGCGTCTGTACCTCGTCTGCGACGAGCGCTCCGACTCGTTCCTGCACGCAGCACTGAGCGGCGGAGTTGACGTCATCCAGCTGCGGATCAAGCACGCGACCGACGAACGCATCCTCACCGTCGCGCATCGCTTCGCCGCGGTCTGCTCCGAGCACGGAGCCCTGTTGATTCTCAACGACCGCCCGGACCTCGCGGCCCGGGCCGGTGCTGACGGTGTCCACGTGGGTCAGGATGACGTCACCGTGCCGGCCGCCCGCCACGAGATCGGTCCCGATCGGCTGCTCGGCCTCTCGACGCACAGCGCCGAGCAGATCGACGCGGCCACCAGCGTCGACTACACCGGCGTCGGCCCGATCTATGAGACCCCGACCAAGCCGGGTCGAGCCGCGGTCGGGTTGGAGCTGGTGCGTTACGCGGCGAACCATGCGCGGGTGCCGTTCTTCGCCATCGGCGGACTCAACTCGGGCAACCTGGCGGCGGTCCGGCGCGCCGGGGCCGGGCGAATCGCGGTCGTGCGGGCGTTGACCGAGGCCGACGACCCTGAGCGGGTCGCCGGCGAGCTGCGCCGCGAGATCACGGCAGACAGGAATCGCGTTGGGGCAGCGTAGTCGCAAGCGGGGGCGGCGGACGAAGCCGGCGGCGCCCGCGGTGGCGCCGCGTGCGAAGCCGCCGGTCAGCCGTACCGAGCAGCGCAACGCGGCGGTGCGGGCGAGGCTGACGCCGCTCGCGCCCGGGGAGCGGCCCTGGGCCGTGACAGTGAGCGCGGCGCTTGCGGCCGCCACCGCGCTCGGCAACTTGATCGCGTACGTCGCGGGAGCCAAGATCGGGGGCAAGCATCCGGCTCCCGGCGGCATCATCCTGTTCTCGTTTCTGATGCTGGTGTGTGCCGGAGGCATGTGGCAGCTGCGCTACTGGGCCGTGCTCGGGTTCATGGGGTTGCTGGCGATCATCGTGACCCTGTTCGCGCTGCTGCTGATCGAGGCGAGCAATTTGCTGGGCTTCCTGATCCCGCCAGTGATCATCGCCGGCTGCGGATACCTGTTCGTTAAGCTCGTACGCGTGCTCAGCCGCATCCAGATGCCGAAGTACCCCGGGCGGTAGATCGATTCCAAATGGTTGAGATAGGCTCCGGGCGGGATGCCGGAGTCCGCGTACGACTGCGTTGTGATCGGCTCGGGCCCGGGCGGGTACGTGGCCGCGATCCGGGCTGCGCAGCTCGGGATGAAAACCGCCGTGGTCGAGAAGGACGCGGTCGGCGGGCGGTGTCTGAACTACGCCTGCATTCCGGCCAAGGCGGTCCTGCGAGTGGCCGACGTGCTCTCCGAGGTGCGTGACGCCGACGAGTTCGGGATCAAAGTCGACGAGCCCCAGATCGACTATCAGGCCGTGGCCGCTCGTCGCACCAAGGTGATCAAGACGCTGACGGGTGGCGTCTCCGGCCTGTTCAAGAAGAACGGGATCGAGGTGATCGAAGGCAACGCCTCGCTCGCAGGCAAGGGGACCGTGAAGGTGGCCGATCAGGCCATCGGGTGCCAGACAATTGTGCTCGCCACCGGCAGCGTCAAGAGGCCGATTCCGGGCACCGAGTTTCAAGGCCGAGTTATCGGGACCGAGGAGGCCTGGGCGCTGCCCGAGTTGCCCCAGACGCTGGCGGTCGTGGGCGCAGGCGCCTCTGGGGTGGAGATCGCCTCGGCCTATGCCAGGCTCGGCGTCGACGTGTTGTTGTTCGAGGCGCTCGATCGGGTGCTGCCGACCGAAGATGCCGACATCTCCAAGGTCGTCGAACGAGGCTTAAAGAAGCAGGGAATGGCCATCAATACCGGCACGCTCGTGGAAGACGTGCAAGCCGGGAACAAATCGGTCAAGTTCAGCCACGGCGAGAGCTCGGCCGAGGTGGAGTGGCTCGTGATCGCGGCGGGCCGTGGCCCTGACATCGAGGCGCTCGGGCTCGAACAAGCCGGCGTAAAGCTCGCTGAATCGGGTTTGATCGAGGTGGATGGGGCGATGCGCACCAGCGCCGAAGGCGTCTACGCCATCGGTGATCTGGTGCTCGGGCCGGCCCTGGCCCACAAGGCGTCGGACGAAGGCGTGATCGCGGTCGAGGACGCGGCCGGTCTCACCACGCACCCGATCGAGTACATCGATGTCCCCCGGGCGACGTTCTGCACCCCCAACGTTGCCAGCTTCGGGCTGACCGAGGCCCAGGCGCGCGAGGCGGGTCACGACGTGGCGGTGGGGAAGGTTCAGTACGGCGCGGTCGGTGCCGGCACGGTGTACGGGGACCGCACCGGCCTGGTCAAGATCGTCGGCGAGAAGAAGTACGGCGAGCTGCTTGGCGGTCACATCGCCGGCGCCAAGGCGACCGAGTTGATCCAGGAGCTGGTCAACGTGCGCGTGCTCGAGGGCGGATATCCCGAGGTGGCGCGCACGATTCACGGCCATCCGACGCTGTCGGAGGCGGTGATGGAGGCGGCCCGGGCCGCGGACGGCTGGCTGATCCACGGGTGAGCCCGGAGCAGCCGGTCTTCTACTATGACCTGGGCAGCCCGAGGTGCTACCTGGCCGCCGAGCGCATCCTGGGCGAGTTACCGGTGGTCGCGGAATGGGAGCCCGTGCTCGGCGCCGCGGTCGGGGTGATCGAGCCTAAGCCGGACCGCCCGGCCATCGAGACGATCGCCGGCGCTCGCGGACTCCAGCCTCTGCGCTGGCCGCCCGGACCGGCCGGAGACCTTCGCATCCCGATGCTGGCCGCCACCTACGCCAAGCAGATCGGCCGGACCGTGGCGTTCTCGCTGGCTGCGTTTCGCCAGCAATTCGCCGGCGGGCGCGACCTGACCGATCCCGACACGGTGCTGATCGCGGCGGCGGCCTGCGAAGTGCATCCGACTGCCATGCTCAGGGGCATCGGACTCAGATCGGTGGCCGAGGGGCTCGAGCGAGCCTGCGCCCGCGCGCGCGACGCCGGAGTCAGGTCGCTGCCCGCGGTCCAGGTCATCATGGGCGGGTTGTTTGAAGGTGACGAAGCGATCGAGGCAGCGGCCCGAGCGATCGAGGAACAGCGTGAGAGCGAACCGCGCGTATGAGCTGATCGTCTCGCGCGGGGGCCTGGAGCCCGCGTTCTTGGCCGATCCCGATCGGCTCGACCGGATCGAGATCGTGTCGATCGACGATGGCGAGGCTGTCCTCTACTGGGAGCTTCCGGCCAAACGGGCCGCGCGTTTGCTCCGGGCACTCCGAGCGGATCTCGCCGGCCTCGGGGCCGAAGAGTTCCTGCGCCGCTGGGAAGCTGCCGACGCGGATGGGAACGCGCCCGAGTGAACGCCAAGGGCGATGCGCGCGAGCAGGAGCTGACCCGGGCACAGCGCACGATCGCCCGCCGCGCGGCCGAGTCACGCGCGACGGTGCCCCACCTGGAACTGGCTCACCAGGTGGCGATGGACGCCGCCCTGGCGCTGCGCGACTGCTCACTGAGCGCGATGCTGGTCAGGGCCTGCGCACTCGCGCTTGTGGAGGTGCCGCGGGCCAACGCGTCCTACCGCGATGGACGGTTCGAGCTGTATTCGCGGATCAACGTCGGCATCACGCTGTCCACCGCGGACGCCTTCGCCATCCCGACCCTGTTCGACGCCGACCGGAAGTCGCTCAGCGGGCTCACCGCCGAAATCGTCGAGCTCGAGGCTCGCGCACGGTCCGGCGAGCTGGCGCCGCCGGAGCTCTCCGGCGGGACCTTCACGCTGTCGCGGGCCGGCGTCGCCAGCGCGGCGCCGCTGATCGTCCCTCCCCAGGCGGCGGCGCTGAGCGCGGGCGCCATCCGTGACGTCGCGGCGGTGCGCGACGGAGTGCTGTCCCCCGGAAAACAGATGTCCGTCACGTTGGCATGCGACCATCGGATCCTGTACGGCGAGGATGCCGAGCGCTTCCTGGCCGCGATCACATCGCACCTCGAGGAGGCCCGTCTGTGACTGAGACGCTTGAGCACACCGCCCGCCGGATCGCCGAGCGGGGACGTGAGGAGCTGGTGGCCCGGCTGCGCCCGGCGTATCAGGAGGCCGCCAGCGCGCACGCCGACGTGCTCGAACTCGACGCCGATCAACTCGAGCAGATGGTCCAGAGCGCGGTCGATCGAGCCGACGGCCTACAGTGGCGCCGGGCCCTGGCGGCGGTCGCCAGCGACGAGCTGGGGATCGGGCTAGGCGAAGCGCTCGCGCATCCGGCGGTGGCGCGGGCCCAGACGCTCGTCGGTGCCCCGGCCTACGAGGACGGCCTGATGCCGTCAGGCACACCGACGGTGGTCGATGCGCGCCGGCGGGGAGCGGCTGACGAAGCGCCGGCCCCGGAACCGGCAGCCCGGGCCGTGGCCGAGCCGGTCGAGCCGCCTACGCCCGAGCCGAGCGTGGCCGCGACCGAGCCGCCTGCGCCCGAGCCCGAAGCGCCTCCGGAGCCAGAACCAAAACAGCACCCGCGGGCCGAATCGCCCACCGTCGCCGACCTGCGGATCCCGGTCATCCATCTGGGAGGGATCGCCAACCTCAGGCCGGCCGAGTCAGGGCTGGAGCTGCGCCTGTCCGACGAGGGGCTCGACATCACACGGGGCCGAGCGGAGATCCTCGGACGCCTGGCCTGGACGGAGATCCGCTCGCTGGATGTCCCGTTCGGGCGCAGTTGGCTGCCGTGGCGGCGGGCCACTCATCTCGTCGTCCGCACCGCCCACGGCGACGCCAGCTTTGAGATCCCGGCGCTGACGCCGGAAGAACTGCACGAGGAGCTGGCGCCAATGGTTCGGCGACACCGCGTGGGTCAGGCGTCCGCCTGACGGGCTCCGCCGGCCGATCTCAAGCCGGCTGACGCTCCAGCACGCGAATGTCGTGAGCCAGGCCCTCGGGGGTCAGCTCACTGGCGGGAAACCCGACCCGCTCGATGCCGCGCTTGTCGATCAACAGCACGAACGTGGAGTGATCGATCAGACCCTGGACCGGCTGGATGGCGTAGGCCCGCCAGATCCGCTTCATCGTCGCCGGGCTCCCGTTCAGGAATGCCAGGCGACCCGACATCTCGTGCCTGGCCAGGAACTTGATCCGGTTGGCGCGCGTGTCCTGAGCGGGCTCCACCGAGACCCCGATGGCCGGCACGCCACTGACGTTGCCGGGAAGGTCGTTGAGCGCGCCCTTGATCTGCTCGACCATGAACGGACAGGTATCGCGGCACAGCGAATGGATGAACGTGAGCACGACCACCCGTCCTCGGTACTGATCGAGGGTCACCCGGCGACCAACCTGGTCGAGCAGCGAGAAATTGGCGGCCTGCAGCCCCGGCGGCATCGTCGGTCCGTCGAACTCCGAGGAATGCGGGTTGGACGAGGCGCTGTCGGACTGCCGGCTGGACACCAAAACGACGCCGATCGCCACCAGCAAACCGATCAGGATCAGCGCCAGCAGGCGCTGCAGGGTCAGCATCGATCGCATTCTCGCTCGGCCGGGTGCTCAGCGCATCACGCCGGTGTGGCCCAGCGAGTAGCGGCCCGGCTGGGGCCACACGCACACGCCATGCGGGCCCAGCCCCACCGCGATGCGCCGGATCAGCTTGCCCGTGCGGGTGTTGATCGCGTACACCTCGGCGTTGTAGCGACCGGACAGCCACAGCACCTTGCCTGACGCCGACACGCCGCCCATGTCGGGGCTGCCGCCGCCCGAGATGTGCCAGGTCGCGATCACGCGCCGACGCCTGAAGCTGATCACCGACACGCTCCCGGCTAGGCGGTTGGACACGAACAGTCGGCGGGCGTTGCGGCTGGGGTACAGGCCGTGCGCACCGGCTCCGGTGTGGATGAAACCGAGTCGCTGGAACGATCGAGCGTCGATCATCCACACCCCGCCCCTGAGGTCCGCCACGTAGAAGATCCGGCCGTTCGGAGACAGCTTGACGTCCTGGGGAGAGGAGCTCGGGGGCAGGCGCAGCGTGCGAACCACCCGCTCGTCGGGTACGTCGACCACCAGCATCTTGCCCGCGAACTCGCAGCTAACCAGCATCAGGCGACCGTTGGCCGTGAAGTCGGCATGGTTCACGCCGGCACACTGAGGCAGCGGCAGGGCACGGTGCAGCTTCATCGTGTGGGCGTCGCGGAAGTCCATCCGTCGCAACTGCTCTGCCATTACGATCGCGTAGCGCCCGTCCGGCGTGAAGTACATGTTGTACGGGTCGGCCACGGGTACGGCGTGGCCCGGGACCCCGGTGATCGCGTTGATCGGGGTGAGGCTGTTGCCGATGTCGTTGGTGACCCACAGCGTGCGTAGGTCGTAGGAGGGCACCACGTGCTGGGGCACGGCCCCCACGGGGAATTGCCGGACGACCTTGTAGGTGCGCTGATCGATCTCCTCCACCGTGTCGCTCGCGCTGTTGGGCACGTACACCAGCGGCCGGGCTCGGCGCGTGAGCGGCGTGAGGTCCCCGCGGCCGGCAGCGGCGTACACATCGCGAGGATCGATCAGAGGCGGGACTGCGTAGGGGTAGGCCCGAGTGCGCGCCGGACGCGGACTCGGCGTTGCTCTCGCGGAGCCTGCCAGCCGTGGAGTCAGGCGCTGGGACTCCGACCCCCCGCACCCCGCCAGCACCGCGCCCGCCCCCACGCCGGCGACCGTCATCAGCCACCGTCGCCTCACACGGGGCCCCCGGCCCCGGTCCCCCCACAGCGACAGCGGTGCTGACATGGCGGCCATGTTGTCAGAGCCCAGGTACCGTGGCAGCCATGAGCGAAGCGGCGGCCCTGGCCGAGCGTCTCAGACCGGCGATCGCCGATGAGCGTGTGCTGGCCGCTGTCGCCACGATCCCCAGAGACCGCTTCGTCCCTCCAGAGGAGCGCGCTCGGGCCTACGAGAACATCGCGCTGCCGATCGCCTGCGAGCAGACGATCTCGCAGCCTTTGGTGGTGGCCCGGATGCTCGAGGTGCTCCGGCTGCGGCCGACCGATCGCGTTCTCGATGTCGGCACCGGCTCGGGATACCATGCCGCGCTGCTGGCCCTGCTGGCCGATCACGTGTGGACGATCGAGCGTCACGCCGAGCTCAGTCTGGCGGCCCAGAGCACGCTCGCGGAACTGGCGATCGACAACGTCACGTTTACGGTCGGCGATGGCCACGATGGGCTTCCCGACCGGTCTCCGTTCGACGCGATCAACGTCGCCGCAGCGGTGCACGGGTCGGTGCCAGAGGTGCTGGAGGAGCAACTGGCGCCGGAGGGGAGGCTGGTGGCTCCAGTTGGCGGTGCCAGTCAGCGGCTGATCCTCACGCGCCGGACGGCGAAGGGCCTGAGGCGCCAGCGGCTCGAGCCCGTCCGGTTCGTGCCGCTGGTTCGGGACCGCTGACGGCGGGATCCTCGCCGCCCGGGCCGGTTTCCAGAGCGGTCGTCGGCGCGGGTGCGACGGGGACGCCTAACCGCTTACGCATCACGTCGACCGCCACCGGGTTGTCGTCGATCAGCACGAAGCGCCGACCGAGTTCCTGGCACACCGCACCGAGCGTGCCAGACCCGGCAAACGGGTCCAGGCACCAGCCGCCGGGACGCGAAGACGCCGAGACGATCCGGCGAAGGACCCCTTCCGGCTTCTGGGTGGGATAGCCGGTCTTCTCACGTCCGTTGGTGGGCACGATGGTGTGGAACCACACGTCGGTGGGCCGCTTCCCGCGAGCCGCTTTCTCGGCCGTGACCAGCCCCGGCGCCATGTACGGCTCGCGCTCCACCGCGTCCGCGTCGTAGTGATGCGCGCCAGGGGTGCGCACGTAGACCAGGATCGTGTCGTGCTTGGCCGGCCACCGGCGTCGCGGCTTGGCACCGTAGTCGTAGCTCCAGATCAACTCGTTGAGAAACGCCTCCCGGCCGAAGATCTCGTCCAGCAGCAGTTTGCAGTAGTGCGCCTCGCGATAGTCGATGTGGAAGTAGAGCGAGCCATGCGGTGCCAGCAGTGAGTGCGCCGCCCGTAAACGCGGCTCCAGGAACGCCAGGTAGTCGCCGAAGACGTCGTCGTAACTCAGCGTTTGCAGCAGACGCGAGCGGTAACGCCGTCCGCCGAAACCGACCCGGTCTCCGTCGGCGTCGCTGGCCACCGACAGCGTCCGCCGAGCCCGGGCTCGGCCAGTGTTGAACGGCGGATCCATGTACACCAGATCAAATCGGCCCGCGGGCAGCCTCGGCAGGACTGACGCGTTGTCCGCGGCGACGATCAGATCGTCAGTGAGGGTCATCTGGTCGCTGTACACAGGCCACGCACCGCTCGCGGACCGTACCGCGGCCACCGGCCGACGGCATCGCGCGCTAGGATTGTTCTTTCCGTGCTCGCTGATCGCATAGAGCGGCTGCGCCAACTGATTCTTGGACGGCGCGTCGCCCGCTTCGCCATAGCGTCAATGGTGGCTGCCACTACGAGCGCGATCGTGTTCCCAATTCTGTACGTGCTGGGCGCGTCGACGACGGCCTGCACGGTGGCCGCGTTCGTCGCCGGCGCGATCCCCAACTGGACCATGAATCGCCGGTGGACCTGGAAGGTGGAGGGTCGCGTGGCGTTCGGGCGCGAGATCCTGGCCTACATCATCGTGTCCGCGTCGACGCTGCTGGCGCTGTCGTTGGCGACCGCGTGGACGCACCGGCATGTCCAGGGCATTCCCGCCGGCCACGGGATCCGCGTCGCGCTCGTCACTGCGACCTACTTCGCGGTGTTGGCGATCCTGTACGGAGTTAGATTCTTCCTGTACGAGTTCTGGATCTTCTCTGGCCGCAGCCGCGTGCGTGCCGGCCTGCGGGCGCGTCGCCAGGTGTGGACCGAGGCGCGGGTTAATCGCAGCTCCTAGTGTCCCGAGTCGGAAATTCGGTGCCACCAAGAGTGGTCACTGGCGGATAGCGCGCCAGGACGCAGGAGCCAGCCGGACGACTCGGGGGCGGCCCGGTCGTTGGCGAGGCCGGATGCCGAGCGGGCCGACCGCTGCACGAGGCGACGAGGACGCCGCGCAGCGGCCGCCAGCGGCCGCTCGACTGACATCCAATTTATAACTCGGGACACTTAGCGCGGGCCCGGCTGCTGCTTGGCGGCTCTGCGGTCCCGCCACCACGTGCCCAGGGCCGCTTTGCCGAAGCTCATGCCGTAGCTGAAGTTGGTGCCCTTCTTGGTGCGGGTGGCGTAGCCGCCGCGATCGCGCATCGTGGTCGGTACCTCGGCCAACCGGTAGCCATTCATGGCGGCGCTGATCATCAGCTCCGACGCCTGGAACTGTGGCTGCTCCAGCCTCACATTGGCAGTGAGGTCGGCCCGCATCGCCCGCAGGCCGCAGGCCGGATCGGTGATCCGATGGCGGACCAGGATGCTGATCAGCGCTCCGAACACGATCACGCCGAGATGACGGGTCTTGTCGGTCGTCAGTTCGGTGCCCAGCCGTCGCGAGCCGGACACGAAGTCGGCGCTTCCGTCGAGAATCGGCTGAACCACTCGACCGAGCTCGCGTGGCTCGTATTGACCGTCGGCGTCGATCGTGGCGATCACCTGAGCGCCGCGGGCCCGCGCCAGCCAGTAGCCGAGCTTCAGGGCCGCGCCCTGTCCGCGGTTGACCGGCACATCGCACACCAGCGCGCCCGCCGAGGCCGCCTCGGCAGCGGTGGCATCCCTGGCTCCGTCGACGACCAGGATCACTTCGGTCGCCAAGCCGGCGGCTTCGCCTGGAATCTCGGACACCACGTCGGCGACCGTCGGCTCCTCGTTGTAGGCCGGAATCACGATCGCCAGCGGGGCGCCTGCGCCGGGAGGATGCTCAGCCAGGAACGCCGCCGCCGCGCCGCGCTCCTCAGGCTCGAGCGTCGCGAGCTCGACGTCGGTCGCGAATCGCCTGGCCGGCGCGATGCTCATCGGGTTGCCACCGCTCCCTGGACGCCGGCGCCGGACCACTCGTCCCACACCTCCTCCAGTCCGTCGGTGAAGTTGTACCGCGGCGACCAACCGCTTTCCCGGGCCCGGCCGGGATCGACGATCACGGCCGGCATCTCGCCGGCCTTGGCGGGCCCGTGACCGACCTGTAGATCTGCTCCGGTCACGCGGCGGACCTCATCGACCACCTCCAGCACCGACAACGACTTACCGGTGCCGATCACGATCGGGCCAGCCCAGGAGTCGCTCACCAGTGCCAGCCGGACAGCGGCCACCACATCGCTGGCGTTGACGTAGTCGCGCACCTGGCGTCCGTCTCCGTAGATCTCAAATGAGGAGCCCGTGCGAATCGCGCGCATCAGGCGGGCGACGATGCTGTCTTTGGCCTGCATCCCCAGGCCGTAGACGTTGGTCAGGCGCAGGCATGCGCAGCGCACGCCGTATGAAGCCGTGTACGCCGACATCAGCATCTCGGCGGCGGCCTTCGTTGCTCCATACGGAGTGAGCGGCCTCAGCGTGGCCCGCTCGGTGATCGCGGGCTCCTCCATCGGGCCGGTCACGGCATTGGTCGACGCGAACGCCAGCGAGCTGACACCGGCGGCACGAGCCGCTTCCAGCACGGCATGGGTGCCGGCCACGTTGGTGCGGTAGGTGAGGTCCGGGTGCTCTAACGACCGCAGCACGGAGGTCACGGCGGCCAGGTGCACGACCGAGTCGAAACCGCCCTTGAACGCCTCGGCCAGCGCCACGGGATCGGCGATATCGCCGCGCACGATGTCGACGTGCGGGTCGGGGTGCGGCTCGAGGTCCACCACGCGTACGTTGGCGCCCTCGGCGGACAGCTCGGACACAACATGGCGCCCGATGAAGCCCGAGCCGCCGGTGATGAGTATTCGACGTCCGTTGAGCGCCCCAGCTTCGCCGACGCCCACTACGTCCCGGCCAGCGCGCTTGCGGTTCGGGGGAGCTCGCTGGTGGTATCGCTCCAGCGGATGGTCGGCATGATCGCGGCGAGATCCACGCGATCCTTATGGCGCTCGACCACGTCGAACAGATGGTCGATCAGCGTCGTCGAAAGCAGTGTCGGCTTCAGGCCCAGGCCCTCGAGCGCCGTATGGACGACGTTGTAATAGTGGTCGTAGGTCTCAACCCGAGGGTTGTCGACGTGCTCGATCGTGGCCGCGCCGACGTACTCGTTGGCGATCGTCTCGGCGATCTGATTGATCGACATCGTCTCGGTCATCTGGTTGAACACCCGGAATTCACCCCGGGCAGCCGGATTCTCCGACGCCAGCCGAACACACTCCACCGTGTCGACGATGTTGATCAGGCCCCGGGTCTGCGAGCCCGCGCCATAGACCGTGAGCGGGTGGCCGAGCACGGCCTGGATCACCATCCGGTTGAGCACCGTCCCGAACACGCCGTCATAGTCAAACCGCGTCCACAGGCGCGGATCGAGCTTGGTCTGGTCAGTGTCGGCGCCGTACACCACGCCCTGGTTGAGATCGGTGGCGCGCAGGCCCCAGATGCGACACCCGAACTCGATGTTGTGGCTGTCGTGCACCTTGGAGAGGTGGTAGAAGGAGCCGGGCCTCTTTGGGTAAATCATCCGGTCCTTGCGCCCCTTGTGCTCGATCTCGATCCAGCCCTCCTCGATATCGATGTTGGGCTGTCCGTACTCGCCCATCGTGCCGAGCTTGACCAGGTGGATATCGCGATCGAGATCGGCGATGGCGTACATCACGTTGAGGTTGCCGACCACGTTGTTGGTCTGGGTGTAGACCGCGTGGGCCTGGGAGATCATCGAGTACGGAGCGGCGCGCTGCTCGCCGAAGTGCACGATCGTGTCGGGGTGGAACTCGCCCACCATCTGATGCACGAAGCCGGCGTCACACAGATCGCCGACGTAAGACTTGATCGTCCGGCTGCTGATCTCCTGCCAGGCGGCGAGCCGCTCGTCGAGCGTGGCGATCGGAACCAGGCTCTCGACCCCCATCTCCTCGTCGTAGCCGCGCCGGGCGAAGTTGTCGTTTACAGCGACCTGGTGGCCGAGGGCCGACAGGTGGAGGGCGGTGGGCCACCCCAGGTACCCGTCGCCGCCCAGAACCAAGATTTGCATACGAATGCTCCAGTACCTTCAGCAGATTGAGGTCGTCAGCGCGCTCGACCCGCGAGGCGGCCGCTCAGGTCGGCCAAAGCTGAATGATCGCTCGCCGGCGAGCGCACGAGGATAGCCGACGTTATGAACGGAAGTAGGCCTGCTGGCCGCAAAGGTTACGGAAACAAGGGGGTTTAGGGACGCTCAGGCAGAATCGGCGCCATGGCTTTTGACCCGGCTCGGCGAGAGCCCAAACGCCCCTGGGGCCCGCCAGCGCGCCGGATGCAGGCCGCGCTCGCGGCCGGTGTGGTGATCCTCGTGGCCGCCGCCCTTATCGCCGCCACGCGCGGCAGCGGCCCGCTGGGCCTGCCGTTGCCCGGGATCGGCCGCGCCGCACGGTCGGGCGACCCATTCGCGTATGTCGCCTCGCGCCAGGCGCAGTTCGAACAGCGCGCGGCAGCGGGAAGCGCGAATGTCCTGTTCACCAAGAGCCCCGGAGGTGTGGTGGCCACCGCCGCCCGCGTGGCGGCGTACCGCAAGCTGATCGATCGCGCCACGGCGGGGACCGGAATCGACCCGAACCTACTCGAGGGGATCGTGTTCGTCGAGAGCGCCGGCCGCCCTGACGTGATCGCGGGGACGGACCCCGCCGACGCGGCCGGGCTCACCCAGATTCTGGCTCAGACCGGCCAGTCGCTGCTCGGCATGCACATTGATCTACAGCGGAGCCGGCGCCTGACCAGCCAGATGGCCGCGGCGGCGGCCGCCGGTCGCGGGACGCTGGTGGCGCGGCTCGAAGGCCAGCGCGCCCGGATCGACGATCGCTTCAACCCGCGTCTGGCGCTGGCAGCGTCGGTGCGCTACCTGCAGCTCGCCCGACAGCGTCTCGGCCGCCCGGATCTCGCCGTCGTCTCCTACCACATGGGGATCGGCAACCTGCAGCACGTGCTCGACGCGTACAACGCGGGGCATGCGGTGCCCTACGCCCAGCTGTACTTCGACACCTCGCCTGACCGCCACGCCGACGCCTACGACCTGCTGATGGGTTTTGGCGACGACTCCTCGCTGTACTACTGGCGTGTGCTGGGCGCGGTCCAGATCATGCGCCTGTACCGGTCAGACAGACCCAACCTGGAACGATTGGCCGAGCTCGAGCTCGACGCGGACTCCGGGGCAGCCGTGCTGCACCCGCCGGATCGCACACCGTCGTTCGCGGATCCCGCTGCCCTGTACCGCGCCTACGCCCAGCGCCAGCTCATTCGGCTGCCGTCCGATCCGCGGCGCCTGGGCCTGCGTTACGCCGCCACGATCGGCGCCCTGTCCCGCTCGGTGGGCGCCCCCAGGGCGTTGTACGCGGGCCTGCGCGCGCCGGCACTCGACCTGCTCGTGGAGCTGGCCGCCCGCGTGCGCGCATTGTCCGGAGTCGCGCCCCTGACCGTGGCGAGCACCGTTACCGACCGCGGTTACGCGCAGCAGGTCGGCGACGGCGACTCCGCGCCCACGACCGGCTACACGTTCCAGATCGCCCGGCGCTACGTCAGCCGCCGGCAGGCACTCGCCTTCCAGGCGATGCTCGACCGCCTCCAGGCCCTGGACCTGATCGCCTGGTCACGAACTCCGGCCTCGATCGAGGTGACCGTGGCCTCCGACGCATCGCGGGTCATCGTGGGCGGAGTCTGAGGTGCGTGCCCGGGGCCCTCGCTGGGGCCGGGGCGCCGGGCGCCGGGGCCCTCGGGCCGGGGCGCCCTGGGGTCGCCCCGGGGCGCCCTGGGGCCGTGCATAACCCGCCCCAATTCGCCCCTCGACCCCTTCCGGGCGGCTTACGCACCCTTTAGGTCGCCCCGTATCCCGGCGCGCGCGAACTCGGGAGGGTTTTGCACGCTCCGTGGCCGTCCCCAGACTCCCAGTCCTCCCAGCTTCAGCGACAAACGCATCCCCAGACAAATCGCCACCCGAACCCCCGCCCGAGAACGAAACCGTCACAACCGCCCCCGACGCAATAGGTTTCGCTCATGACCGATGCCATCCGCACTCCCGATGAGCTCCTCGAGGGCCTTCCTGACTTTCCCTTCCAACCTCACTTCCGCCAGAGCGACGGCCTGCGTCTGGCGCACGTCGATGAGGGCGAAGGAGCACCCGTGGTGTTCTTCCACGGCGAGCCCACCTGGTCGTTTCTGTGGCGCAAGGTGATCCCGCCGGTGCGCGACGCCGGCTTTCGCTGCATCGCGCCGGATCTGCCGGGGTTCGGGCGATCCGACAAGCCTGTGGACCTCGACTGGTACACCTATGACCGTCACTGCGCTGCCGCCGCACAGCTCGTGGAGGACTTGGACGTGCAGGACGCGACCGTGGTCGTGCACGACTGGGGCGGGCCGATCGGGCTGCGGGTGGCGGTGGAGCAATCGGAGCGCGTGAGCCGGATCGTGGTGCTTGACACGGGCCTGTTCACCGGCCGCCAGAAGATGACCGACGCCTGGATCACGTTCCGGGACTTCGTGCAGCGGACCGAAGATTTGCCGGTGGGCATGCTGGTGCGCGGCGCCTGCAAGCACGACCCAGGCGACGAGGTGATCGCCGCCTACGACGCGCCGTTTCCCAACCCCGACTCAAAGGCGGGAGCGCGCGCCTTTCCGCTGATGCTGCCCACCTCGCCCGAGATGCCGGGCGCCGAGGCCGGCCAGCGCGTGCTCGAGGGCTTGAGCGGCGATCAGCGTCCCAAGCTGGTGCTGTGGGCGGACTCGGATCCCGTGCTGCCGCTGTCCACCGGCCAGCGCTTCGCCTCAGCCCTGGGCACCGAGGTCGATCACGTGATCGCCGACGCCAGCCACTTCCTCCAAGAGGATGCGGGCCCGGAGATCGGGCGCCTCATCGCGGAGTGGCTGGCGTAGCGACTGCGGTCGGCGGCGCTTGAAGAGCCTGTCTCAGACGGTTTCTCGCTCGCGCGGGGCTGATTCCTCGGGTCCGCTTGTCGTGACCACGGTGTCCGAGGCTCGCGGCGCTTCGGCCTTGGCCGTGTCCGCGCTGGGGGAATCCGCCAGGGCGATCGTCTGCTCCATCCGGGCCTCGTAGGCCGCGCGGGCGGCATGGTCCGGATGCGCCAGCACCTGGTCTCCCTTCATCATCTTGCCCATCGCCTCGATCACCCGCCGCGGCATCAGCGCGTTGAAGCGAGTCATGCCGGCGATCGACTTGGGCACGTACACCTCGAAGCGCCCTGTCTGCAGCGCCTCGACGATCGCGTTGGCCACGTCCTCGGGCTCAACCGCCTTGAAGCCGCGGGTCGTGGGCAGCCCTGATCCCAGCTCGGTGTTGACGACCACCGGCATCACCACGCTGACGTCGATGTTCGTGTCGCGCAGCTCGGCTCGGATCGCCTCGCTCAGGCCCACCACGGCGTGCTTGGTGGCACAGTAGGTCGCACCGCCCGGGAAGCCCGCCTTGCCTGCGGCGGAGGCGATCTGCACCAGATGGCCCCGGCCCCGCGGCACGAAACGCTCCAGGGCCAGTTTGGAGCCGAAGATGACCCCATGCAGGTTGATGTCGATCATCCGCTTGGCGGTGGAGTCCGACTCCTCGACGAACGGCCCGATTGGCATGATGCCGGCGTTGTTGATGAGCACATCGAGCTGCCCGAGCCGCGACTCGACCTCGTCGAGGAAGCGGGCAAAGCTGCTGCGATCGGTGACGTCGAGCGGGAGTCCGATGGTGCCGCCGCCAAGCTCCTCGGCCGTGCGCTCGGCCAGACTCGCCTCGATGTCGCCGATGGCGACGCGCGCGCCCTGTGCCAGTAGCGCCGCCGCTGTCGCGCGGCCGATGCCGCGGGCGCCACCGGTGACCGCGACGACCTGTCCGGCTAGCGATCGGGGGACTTTCGCCATGGAGAACCGTCCTTCTTGTTGAAACGTGCCGCACGAAGCTTCAGTGCGCCGTAGACGGTACCGCGCGAGGCAGGGATTCGGCTACGCCGGACCCGGCCTACCCCCGCGGCGCCGGCGGCCCGGACGGCTCGACGATGTCGCGGCCGGTCGGCTGGAGCCGGGAGTCGAGCTCCAGCTGCCAGAAGTAGCGCGTGAAGGTGATCCCGGACCGGAACTGGCCGACGTGCGGCGCGACCTTCTCCCCCCGGGCCATGCGCACGATCAGCTCCGGATAGGTCTGACCCGGCAGCGCGGCGTACATGGGGGCCGGAAACGCGCCGCCGAAGCGCGTATTGACATCGGTGATGCCGAGCCCGATGTCCTTATCCCGGAACACCTGGACGGTGCACGGGCCGCGGACGCCGAGCCCCTCGACGACCCGGCGGCCGAGCCCCACCAGCTCCCGGTCGTCGATCACCGTGCCCTTGATCGACTCACCGCCGCGCGATTCGATCATCGTGCGGGGAATCGCGTTCAGGCAGCGGCCCTCGAGGTCGGACAGACAGTCGATCGAGAACTCGGGCCCATCCATCAGCTTCTGCACCATGGTCGGCTCCGGCACGTAGCCGGCGAAGAACTCGGCGGCCGCGGCATCGTCGGCGCGGTGGATCGAGCGCGCGCCGGAACCCTGGCGCGGCTTCACCATCACCGGGAAGCTGGGGACCGGCTCACCGGGCAGCACCGTCGGCGGCGACGGCAGCCCCAGGCCCTCCAGCAATAGATGCGCCTCGTACTTGTCGAACGTGGCGCGAGCGATGTCGGGGTCCGGCACGAATGCCGGCAGCTCTCCGGCGGCGCGCGCGTGGGCCAGCACCTCGATGTCGAGATCGGTCAGCGGCACGACCGCGCAGACCGAGTGTGCGGCGCACAGTTCGCGCAGCGTCGGCACGTATGCCGGATCGTCGATGCGCGGTACGGCACGGCGGTGGTCGGCTGCGTACTGCGCCGGCGCCAGCGGATTCGGGTCCGCCGCCACCACGACCGCGTGCTGCGCGAACGCCGACACGATGTCGTAGCGCTTGCCCACCCCGGTCAGGAGGATCCCTACATCGGCGCGTGCCATCCGCCCGTGTCTCCCTTGTACAGACCCTGGCCGGTGAGCACCATGCGTGCGGTGCGGACCAGGATCGTGAGGTCAAGTGCCAGGGACCGGTGCTCGACGTACCACAGGTCGAGCTCGATCCGCTCGGCCCAGGGTAGCGACGCCCGGCCGTTGACCTGCGCCCATCCGGTGATCCCGGGCTTGACGCTCAAGCGGCCGCGCTGGCGCGCGGTGTACTGCTCGACCTGAATCGGAACCGTGGGACGCGGGCCCACGATCGACATCTCTCCGCGCAGCACGTTCCACAGGTTGGGGAGCTCGTCGAGCGAATACCGCCTCAGCAGCGCGCCCACCCGGGTGATCCGGTCGTCCCCTTGCTGAATCGCCAGCCCGGCCCCGGTGAACTCGGCCCCGCGGACCATCGTGCGCAGCTTGTAGATCGAGAAAGTGCGGCCGTCCTTTCCCACTCGGGTCTGGCGGTAGATCGAGTGACCGGGTGACTCGAGCCGGATCGCCAACGCCAGCAGCCCGACGAGCGGCGCCGTCAGCAACGACCCCAGCAGCCCGATCACCACGTCGAGCCCCCGCTTGATCACCGGGTCCCCTGGGCCGGGTCCCAGCCCGCTGCCGTGCCGTGTGCCAGCCAATCCCACAGCCCGGCAGCCAGCGATGCCGTGGTCAGCACGTAGTAGCGCGCCACCAGCAGCGGCCGGGCCGGCAGCACCGGTGCCAGCAGCGCCGCCGCCAGCACCGCCGCTTGGATGGCGACGGCGGCGACGTACACCCAACCGCTGCTGATCAGCGCGATGCTGGTGGCCAGCGCCACCACGTGCAGGAACGGCGACAGGTACCTCAGCACGCGGTGGGAGAAGATCATCAGCCCGTACAGCGGGTCGTAGCCGCGCGGCGACAGCATTCCGCCCCGGATCACGATTGGCCACCCGTGACTCATCATCCGGCGCTTGCGGGCGAACTCGCCCTCGATCGTCGGCACCATTTTCTCGCTGGCGCGCGCCTCCGGCACGTACACCGCCAGCCAACCGTGCTTGACCATGTTGAACGGGAACGACAGGTCGTGTCCCATGATCGGGTCGACGAACAGATAGGCATCCCGGCGCGTGGCGTAGATTGCGCCGTTGCCGCCGGTGACCGAACGGACGCGGGACTCCAGCCGCCGGAGCGCCATCTCGTATCGCCAGTACAGGCCCTCCTGGTTGGTGCCGCGATCATTGACAAACCGCACCTGGC
Source organism: uncultured Solirubrobacterales bacterium (assembly GCA_963803475.1). Lineage (GTDB taxonomy): Bacteria > Actinomycetota > Thermoleophilia > Solirubrobacterales > Solirubrobacteraceae > Palsa-465. Next base: position 110,471 of record CAWDMR010000005.1, on the reverse strand, counting down.
CGCAGGCATAACCGACGCGAGGATCGGCGAACACCGCGACCAGTCGGGTCAGCGCCCCCGCCTCCCAGGCCACGTTGGCATCCGAGAACGCGACGATCTCCCCGCGGGCGCGCCTGACCGCCGCATCCTGTGCCCGCACCTTACCGCCGCGCGGGAGCTCGAGCACCAGATCGGCACCGGCGGCCCGAGCGCGGTCGGCGGTCCCATCGGACGAGCCATCGCAGGCGACGATCACCTCGAGCCGCCCGGCGGGGTAACTGGTGGCGCGCAGATTGGCCACGCGCTCGGCGATCACGTCTTGCTCGGCGAACGCCGCCACGATCACGGACACGGACGGGAGCTCCCCAGCATCGCCGAGCCTGGGTTGCCGGCGCCGCAGCCGCGCCAGTCCGGCCAGCAGCAGCGGGTAACCGGCGTGCGTGTACACCAGCAGACCGGCGGACAGCCAGAACAGGATCTCGAGCGCGGTCACGGCGGCGGATTGTGAAGCAGCCCGCGATACAGCTCCAACGTCTTCGCCGCCGCGGCATCCCACGAGTACGGTCCGGCCGCGGCCGCAGCGGCGGCGCTGCCCAGCTGTGCACGCTGCGCCGGATCGGCCAGCAGCTCCCGCAGGGCGGCGGCCAGCGCCGCCGGGTCCGCCGGCGGTACCACCCGGGCGGCGCCGATAGCGGCAACCTCTCCCAGCGAACCCACGTCGCTCACCACGATCGCCCGGCCGAATGCCAGAGCCGTGGCCAAAACGCCCGACTGATCCAGCCGCTCGGTCCGCAGGTAGGGCAACACCACGACATCAGCGCGGCGGAAGTAGGCGGGCAGCTCCGCGTCGGCGATGTAGCGCGGCACGAACCGCACGCCGGCGGCCGCCGCCGCGCGCAACGGCTCGAGCGGGATCCGCGGCCGTCCGACGAGCCACAGCTCTGCTCCGTCGATCGAGCGCCAGGCGTCGAGCAACGTGTCGATCCCCTTGTAGGGACGCAGCAGGCCGAAGAACAGGACGACCGGCTGCCTGACGGCCGCCAGCTCCTCGGGCAGGGATTGCTCGTGCGCCAGCCGGGTCAGGTGCTCAAACGCGCCGTGGTGAACGACGTGCAGTTTCCGGGGGTCGATCGACAGCTCCCGTTCGAGCTGCCGCCTGCCGTGCTCCGAGTGCACCACGATCGCGTCGACCGCCTGGTAAAGATGACGCTGCGCGCTGGCTTGGCCGATGCGGGGCTCCCGCGGCAGCAGATCGTGAGCGGTGAGCACGACCGCACCCCGGGGCAGCAGGTAGCGATCCAGCCACTGGAGATCGAGCCACTGGAAATGCACCACGTCGGCGCCGCGGGCGAGACCCCGGTAACGCAGCATGTCCGGCACGTGTTCAGCGAGCTTGGCCACGCGACGCAGCCGGGAGCCCGCCTGCCCTCGTGCACGGCGATAGAACCACTCCCTGATCGCGTATCCGTCCGCGGCAGGCGCCCCGGCATAGGCGAACCGGCTGGTGACCAGCTCGACCTGGGCCCCGCGCCGGGCCAGGGCCGCACACAGCGCATGGTCGTAGGGAGGAGTGAACGCCGACGGGTCCACGACCTGAACCCTCATGGCTGCTCGATTGGGCGGCCCGTCAGCTGCGCCAGGCGGCGGGCGGTCGTCTGGACATCGTCGCCCCCCAGGGCATGGATCCGCGCCTGCGGTCGGCGCTCCAGCCGCGCCACCGTGGGGGCGAGCTCCCACAGTCGCGGCGCCGCGGGCCCCCGATCCAGACGGTCCCGCGCACAGCGCAGCGGATGGCGAAACAACAGCCGCAGCAGCAACAGCGCCCGGGACGCGACCCCGTCGTCTTCCCGGTAGGCGATGTCCAGCTCACGCATGACCTCGACCCACGGCGCGTCCGGGCGGGCACCGGCCTCGATGCGCGCGCCGTTCAGTGTGCGCGCGAAGTCGACCAGTGGATCACCGCGGCGGGGAAACCGGTCCGCGAGCAGCACCACACGCGTCGGGCGGGGTGGACCAGCCGGCCCGGCCGGACGATTCGACAGGGCCAGACCGGCCAGCTCGTCGAGACCCAGCAGCGCATCGAGCGCGAGATGGCCACCGCGCTCGATCCGCCTCGGTCGCGTCTGCGCCGATGATGCCGGCCGCCGACGGTCCTCCCGGCGCTCCGAACGCCGCACCGTCCTCCACGCCCGAGACACCGCTCGGCGCACCGCCGGCTGGGGCGTAAAGTCGTGATAGCGCCGTCGGAGCCAGGCGCGTCCGGCCGCATACCCGCGCCATTGGGCGCGCAGCTCGCGCAGGCTCGCCCGATAATCATGCTGCACCGCGGCCTCAGGGGCCGGCGCCAGCCGCCAACCGGCCCGCTGGAGCCGCCAGCTGAAATCGGTGTCCTCGGCCGCCCGCAGCCCCTCGTAGAAGCCGCCCAGCTGTTCGAACGCCGATCGGCGCACGAGCAGGTTAGCCGCCACCGCTCGAGGAAGATACGGATGAGCGAGATGCGCCTGTTGGCTCAGAAAGCTGCGCGCCTCGCCGTACCGTGCGGCCAGCGTCGCCGCCTCGCCGGCCGGCGCCACCTCCCCGGCCAGGGCGCCGATGTCATCGGCGATCGGCTGCGCGAAATACGCGTCGAGCAGCTGCGCGGGCGCGTGGCAGTCGGAATCCAGGAACAGGATCCAGGCGTTGTTCGCCCGCAGCGCGCCGGCGTTGCGGGCATGCGCCGGCGACCGCTCTCCCGGCGCGGGCACGATCGTCACCTCCGAGTCGGCGGCGGCGGCGCCCGAGTTGTCCGCCAGGATCAGCTGATCGCCGGCGATCGTGTCCAGCGCCAGCAGCGTCCGAATCGCCTCGCCCAGGGCTTCGGCATCCCCCGCAAACGGCATCACCACGCTGACCGGCGGCCGGCTCACGCGGCACCTCCGGCCGGGGCCCGCCGCAGTCTGACGATCAGCTCCCGTAGGCGGCGGAGCTCCTGCGGGTGGGCGAAGCCGGTGGCGTACAGGAGTACCGGAATCGCCAGGAACACCGCGGTCCGCGTCACGAAGCCCGCGGCGCCGCGGGTCGGCAGCAGCAGGTCGCCGGCGACCGCGGCGCCACCCACCACCAGCGTGAGCTGAGCCAGGCGCCGCCATTCGAAAGCCACGGTGAACAGCCGCCGAGTGAGCAGGTGCATCACGCCCAACATGAACACGTACGCGCCGCACAGCGCGATGCCGGCGCCGGCGATTCCCAGCGATGGCACCAGCACGATCAACAGGATCACGTTGGCCGCCAGCCCCACCAACGAGGCTGGGAAGTTGCGCGTGGTCACGCCGACGCGGCCGGCGATCACCAGGAACACCACCCACAGGCCGTACAACGCCCATCCGAGTGCCACCCACGGCAGCGCCCGGTAGGCGCCGAAGAAGGCATGCGTGGTCAGCACCCGCAGCACCCAGCGGCCCAGCAGCGCCAGGCCCGCCACGACCCAGCCGCTGATCAGTGCGTAATAGGTGGTGACCAGGCCGTAGAGCCGGGACGCCTCGGCGTCGTCGGTCACCGAGTAGGCCAGAGGCGGCCAGGCGTACTGGAACGCTCGCACGATGAATGCCACCGAGCCCGCGAGCTTCACGGCGATCGAGTACAGACCGGCCTGCCCCGGGCTGCGCTGGTGGTAGATGTAGTAGCGATCGATGATGCTGAGCGCGTAGACGGAGATCTCTGCCGGGACGGTCGGCAGGCCAAAGCGGAGCAGCCCCGGGAGCCGGTCGCCGCGACCGACCGGGCCGAGCAGGCGCGCGCGCATCGTCCACCACAGACCCACCAGCACGACCGTCGAGGCAGCGTAGTTGCCGAGCAGCAGGCCCTGCGCGCCCCGCTTCAGACCAACCACCAGCACCACCGACGCGCCGATCGTGAGCCCCACGTTGGTCAGGGACGCGACGGCATACGTGCGTAGGCGCTCGTCGACCCGCAGCAGCCCGTAGGCGAGCTCGAGATTGGTGAAGCTCCACAGGCCGAGCACCGCAATCAGGAACGTGGTCGTGTCACGATGGCCCAGGATCACTCGCGACAACGGCCCGGCGGCCGCAGCCAGCGCGACTGCGGCCAGGGTGGTGACGATCAGCAGGAACCGCACCGCCCGGCGCGCCAGGGCGTCCCGGCGCCCCGGATCCTGATCGGTGAAGTAGAAGCGCAGGAACGCCTCGATGATTCCGAACCGCACCACGATGCTGACGAAGATCACTCCGTTGGCCAGCAGCTCGACGACGCCGTACCCGGCCGGCGTGATGTAGCGCGTGTACACCGGCAGCAGTAGGACCGCCATGAATTTTCCGACCAGGTCGGCGATCTGGTACGCCGCCAACGAGTTGATCAGCCGCTTTAGGTAGCCGCTCACGTCGGCACACGGTACGGATCGGCGTGGACTCCGTCCGGGTAGCTGAGTAGCTTCGCGCCGTGCTGGCGACCGGGTTCGACTGTTAGCGCCCCAGCACCGTCCACAGCCTGGACACGAGCTCCTTGGCGTCGACGTTGTGGGCGAGGCTCGAGCCGAAGCCGACCAGCCCGATATTGACCACCACGCCCTTCCCCAGCGAGTACCCGATGATGCTCGCGTCGGCGGTGCTGGTGCCGGCCTCGGACAGGACTTTGGCCGGTGTCGTTACCGACGCGAACGGCTGGAACGAGCTGAAACCCGAGATGGCCCCCGAGGTCCCGTTGAAGATGCCCAGACCGTCCCGGATCACGGTGATCAGGTCGGTGTTGTGGCTGACCGGCGCCCCCGGCCGAGCGTCGAGCGCATCCGTGCTGGCGGGCGGGGTCGGAGTCAGCGCCTGGGGGTTGGCGCCCGCCCGGATGGTGACGCTGCGCTGCAGCGACCCGATCCCCAGCGACAGGACGTGGCCGCCGGCTTGCACGTAGGCGCGCAGCCCTGCCCGAAGCGACGGCGGCAGCCAGCGCTCGCTGCCGGCCAGTGCCACCGCGGCGTGTCCGCTGAAGGTCGGCCCGGTCCCGTCGATCAGCGCCAAATCAGTGGTGAGGTCGTAGCCCAGGTGCGCCTGGTCGAGGTACGCGAGGAACGCCGCCTCGTCCGTGAAACCCGGCGGCAGCCCGTTGGCGAACACCCGGTTCAAGGCGATCGGGCCGCCGTTGTCGAGGGTATTGGGGATTCCATCCTGAGGAGGATCGTCAACCGGATTCTGGCCCTGCCAGCTCAGCGCCGGGAGCACCACCAGTACCCGGCTCCGGGGGAAAACCGAGCTGGCCACCACGGGGACCTCGGTGCTATAGGGCCCCGATCTGACCGACAGCTTGTACAGACCCGGACCCTTGGCTGACGGCAGCCTGACTTCGACCGTGAACACCCCGGCACGTTCGGATCCACGCACGATCGGTTTGCGCTCTCCGACCCGCCACAGGGTCCAGCTGTAGGGTCGGCCTCGGGCGTCGACGTTCACCACCGCCCGAGATCCGGCCGGCCGGGGATCGCGCGGCGGTTCCGCGGCCAGGTAGCGGACCGTGATGCCCGCGCCCGGAGTCGACCCGTACGCCGGAGGCATGGTGATCGGGAAGCGACCCAGATTGCACGCGGCGTCGTATACCTGGAGTCCCACCAGGTAGGTACCGGCGGGAGCCGGCCGGCCTTGGATCCGCCCATTCCACGTGGCCGGAGCTCGGTGTGAGACCTTGAAGGCATCGACCAGCCGGGGCCGTCCCGGCAGGTCGGTGCGATACAGCAACACGGTGGGGTCGGCGTTCTCGTTGCCCCGGTAGCGAATTGTGACCGGCACCCCGCCGCGCGGGACCAGCGTGGGCGACACCTGCGAGACGACCGGGTGGGGCGGGACCGTGTTGACGGTGATCGGGGTCTTGGTCAGCTGGACCGTCCGGCCCTGCCCCAGCAGCGCCACGCGGATGTAGTACCTGCCATCCGGGGCCACCGTGCCGTTGTCCTCACGCCCGTTCCAGCCGAACTCCCCGTCGGGATGACGCACGCCGCGACGCATGTGCCGGCCGGTGGCGAGCGTGCGGACGATCGTGCCGCTCTGATCGACGACGTACACGTCTACGGTGTCGGCCCGGTGCAGCAGATAAAAGGAGATCCGCATCCGGCTGTGATCGACGCCCTCGCACCGCGCGCCATACGGATTGATCACTCGCGGCGAAGGCGCCGGGAACCCGGCGATCAGAGGCGTAGAGACCTTCAGATGCTGGGTCACGAAGAACGCCCCGACCGTGGCGGCCACCAGCGCTCCGAACGCGACAATCGCCGAACGCCTCACAGCGTCACGACCGCGACGTTCGGCACGTCAAACTCATGGAACGCACTCAGGCCGCGAGGGTCACGGGCACACAGCATCACGCGGATCGACCCGCCGTGACACACGACCAGTGCCGGCAGATCGCCGGTCGCGCGCACATCAGCCAGGGCCGAGCTGACCCGATCGAGCTGATCGCGCAACGACTCGCCCTCGGGAAACCGAAACTGCTCACCGGCCCGCCGCCAGGCCGCATAGCGCTCCGGTTCCTCGCGTTTGATGTCGATGAACCGTAGTCCCTCCCACCGGCCCCGGTTCGCCTCTCGCAGCCGCGCATCTGGACGGGGCTGCAACCCCAACCGGCGGCCAACGATCTCCGCCGTCTCTCGCGCGCGGGACAAATCCGAGGACCACAGCGACACGATCCTGTCTGACGCCAGGCGCTCGGCCAGCTCGGCCGCCTGCCGGCGACCGGTGTCGTTCAACGGGGTGTCGCGGAACCCCTGTACGCGGACGGGCTCTAGGTTGTCATCGGTTTCGCCGTGACGGGCGAGCAGGATGCGCCCGTCATTCATACACGCTGGACGCCGTATCCGAGCGCAACCCCAGCCTGATCGTCTCGAGCGAAAGCACCTCGTCCGGCGCGATGTTGCCCAGGTTGACGTCGGCCCCAAACCGGCGCACGAACCACACCTGCTGATCCTTGCGCGGCGCCTCGAACAAGATCTGCTCGTGAGGGACGGCGTGCACGATCTCGTCGATCAGTCCCATCCGCACCTCGCCGTCGTGGCGAAAGATGCCCGCGGTACCGCTCTCCCTGGCCTCGGCGATCACCTTCCAGGCACCGGCTTCGAGCTCCTGCTGGATCTGCTCCACCCAGCGGTAGGGAGCCATGATCCGGGTGTCGTCCTTGGAGCCCACCTCGGACAGCACAGTGAATTCCTTCGACAGCCGTTTGATCAGGTCCACCTTGTCGTCGTGGCGCAATTCGATCGTGCCGTCGGAAATCTCGATCAGGTCGAGCCCCAGCTCGTGCATCCACCCGATCAGCTGCTCGAGCCGATCCTGGGCGATCGCCAACTCCGTCAACGTGCCACCGAACACGACTGGAATCTCGTGCTGGCGGTAGCGAGCGATCTTCTGCTCCAGATTCCCGGTGGCCACCGCCGTGCCCCAGCCGAGCTTGACCACGTCCACATATTCGCCGGCGACCTCCACCAGCCCGTCGACCTCGCTCAGCGACAGACCCCGATCGAGCACGTGCGTGAGGCCCTGCTGGCGGGGCTTAGCGCTCCGTGGCGGGAGGTCAAGGAGGTCCACCATGGCGTCTGGAGCTAAGGGATGTTGCCCAGATTCGATCCCACCGTCACCACCACGTTGGCGGCGCAGGCGGCCGGGGGCGGACACGCGACCGACTCAGTGGGCTGATCGATGGGCGCCACCGAGCTGGCCGGCAGCTTCAGGCTGCCGGCCACCGCCACCGCATCGCGACGAAAACCGGGAAGGTAGGCCACCGTGGTACTGGTGCGTGTCTGGTCGGTGGCGTTCGTAACCGTCCCCCGCTTGTAACCGGCACTTGAGAGGTTTAGCGCCACCCGATTGGCCAGGCCCGCCGTCGCGGTGCCGTTCAGCACCGCCACGTTGACGCGGGCGGGAATAACCGCCGGTCGGCGAGCGGCGTGCTTGCGCGCAGACGCGTTCGTGGTGTTGGACGCCGAATTGGCGGAGGTCGAGTTGTTGCCGGTCAGCACCAGGAGCAGCGCCACCACTCCGCCCACGAGGAGCACCCCGAGCAGCCCCATCGCGATCCGTGTGCCCGTGAGCTCGCGACGACCGCGGGGCCGAGGGGCAGGTGCGCGACGGCCGGGCGCAGCCGTGGCACCGGGTCTGATCTGCATCCGCGGCGGTGGAGCCTGGGTGGCTACCGGGGCAGCGGCCGGGCCCGGCGGCACCACGGGCGGTGGGGCCTGGGTGGCGCCGTTGCCTCCGCCGGCGATGGTGGCCGGCGGCGTAGCCGTCCCGGGTGTCGCGATCACCGTCGCGTCCGGTGGCTGGTCCGGTGCCAGCGCCGCCGGAGCGGGGGTGGGAATCAGCTTCGTCGCCGCGGTCAGCGCCGGGGCGGCGACACCGGCCGGCGCCACAGGCGCACCCACGGTAGCCACGCGGCTCGGCCCGGCAGCCATGACCGCGGGCGCCGGTGTGGCACCGGCAGGGGGCACCGCCGCTGTCGCTCTGGCCGCCGAGATCGGCGGCGCTGCGGGGGGTGGCGCGCTGGCCCTTCCCAGCTGGGCCAGGCGGGCCTCCAGCTCCTGGATCCGCTGAGCCGCCTCGTAGGCGTGATTGCGGAGCGACGCGGTCTCCCGCGCCTGGGCGAAGTACAACAGGATCAGGATCGCCAGCCCGATGATCGAGGCAAAGCCGGCGTCGGCGCCCACCGAGTTGATGAAATGGTGGACCGAGAAAGCGAGCGGTGTCGACCCCATGCTGCGCTCGCAGTCTACGTTGCGACCCGGGCGGTGGGACCGCCGACTGTGCTGGCACGGCCGCGTGCGAGCTGCGCCACGTGCTCGGCGAGCCCGGCGGTGTCCGCCTCGAGTACGAGCAGGTTGATCTTCGCGAATGCGTCCTCGACCCAGTCCGGGTCCAGCGGCTCGCGCTCCGCGCGGAGGATCTTCTGCGCCGGCGTGGGCTGCATCCGCTCGTAGGGGTTGAACAGGTCTTCGTGGAACTTCTCGCCGGGGCGGGCGCCGACGATCTCAACCGCGATGTCGCGCTCGGGCTCCAGTCCGGACAGCTTGATCATGGTCTCGGCCAGCTCCACGATCCGCACTGGTTCGCCCATCTCCAGCACGAACACCTGGCCGCTGCCCTCGCTCAGCGACCCGGCCCGGATGATCAGCTGCACGGCTTCGGGAATCGTCATGAAGTAGCGCCGCATCCGCGGATCAGTGACCGTGACCGGGCCTCCGGCCGCGATCTGGCGGCGAAAGATCGGTACCACCGAGCCCGACGACGCCAGCACGTTGCCGAACCGGACGGTGGCGTACGTGGTTGCCGGATGGCGGGCGGCGGCCGCCTCGACGGCCCATTCCGCCAGCGCCTTGGATGCGCCCATCACGGTCGCGGGCGCGACCGCCTTGTCGGTCGAGACCAGCACGAACGTGCCGACGCCAAGCTCGCCGGCGATCTTCGCAACCAGTCGGGTTGCCAGCGCGTTGTTGCGCACCGCCTCGACCGGATTCAGCTCCATCATCGTGACGTGCTTGTACGCGGCGGCATGGAACACGGCGGCCGGCCGGTGCTCGATGAGCACCTCCCGCATCCGCTCCTCCTCCTTGCAGTCGGCCAGCACCGGCACCGCGGTGCGCACGTGGCGCTCCTCCTCGAGCTCCCGCATGATCTCGAACAAGTTGTCCTCGGCGTGGTCGACCAGCACCAGCCGCCGCGGGCCCACCCGGGCAATCTGCCGGCACAGCTCGCCGCCGATCGAGCCTCCGGCGCCGGTGATGAGCACGACCTGGCCACTGAGGTACGCGCCCACTCGCTCCAGTTCCATCCGGACCGGCTCGCGGCCGAGAATGTCCTCGACACGCACCTCGCGAAGCTGCCGCGTGACTTTGAGCTGGCCCGACCCATCCCTGAGCAGCTCAAACACGGTCGGCGTCGTGCGGACTGGAATCCCGCGGTCGCGGCAGGCCGTCACCACGCGGGCGCGGACGGTGCCGGGGGCGGACGGGATCGCGATGATCACCTCATCCGGTTCCACCTCGTCCAGGATTCGCTCCAGATCCTCACCTGAGGTGCTCCCAAGCACCTTCAGCCCGTACTCGTCCTTCATCCCCCGCTTGCGGGGGTCGTCGTCGATGAACCCGACCGGTCGGAGGCGCAACTGCGGATTGCGCGCCAGCTCCCGGGCCACCAGACGCCCGCCGTCACCTCCACCGACGATCAGCACGTCCCGGGCGCCTTTGCTGACGCGGAAGCTGCGCACGCGGCCCTCGACGATCAGGTGCACCAGGAACCGCGCGCCGAGCAGCAGCGCCAGCATCAGCAGGAAGAACAGCGCGATCACGCTGGTCGGGAGCGTCACCGCGGTCGACACGATCCGGAACGTGTTGTGGCGGAACACGACCTGCGGGGGGGTCTCTACCGGATGCAGCAACGTGATCGCTCCCACGCTCACCAGTGTCGCCACCACCACGCCCTTGACCACGGCCTCGTAATCCCGCTGCCCGACGAACGTCCACAGGCGCTGGTACAGGCCGAAGGCGGCGAAGATCACCAGCGACACGGGCACGACCCACAGAACCGTGGAGTCGAACAGCTGGTCGTAGCGGCCCAGGACGTGGCCGTCGAACCTCAGCTGAAATGCGAGGTAATAGGCGAGCGCGACCAGAAGTCCGTCCACCAACAGCTGGGGCACTGAGTGGCGGTGGACGGGAAAGGCCGCGGATCTGATCCGCCGGCGCATGCAGCGGGAATTCTAATCGCGGCGCAGCCGGCAACCGCGCTAAGGCCGCGTTAGCGGTCGCTGAGGCGGGCTACGATGCCGCGCATGACTCCGAGGACCGTCGAGCAGCTGCTGGCGGAGGCTCGCGCCGAGCTTGACCGCGTATCGCCGGCGGAGGCGGCTGCCGCGATCGGGCAGGGCGCGGTACTGGTCGACATTCGCTCCGAGAGTCAGCGCGCTCGGGACGGGATCGTCCCGGGGGCACGCTTCGTTCCCCGGAACGTGCTCGAATGGCGCTGCGATCCCCACTCCGACTCGCGTGATCCGGAGCTGGCCCGGCCGGAGCTCACGTTGATCGTGATGTGCGACGAGGGCTACCAGTCGAGCCTGGCCGCGGCAACGCTCAAACGCCTGGGACTGGAGCGGGCCACCGACCTCGCCGGCGGTTTCCAGGCCTGGCGGGCCGCCGGGCTGTCAGTCGATCCCCTCGGCCCTCAGGCTCAGTAGTAGCCGGTGGGCGATGTGTTGTGGCCTCCCGCGCGCGGGAACACCTTCGATGTGCCCAGCACCCTGCCCTTGGAGTCGAGCGCCTGGACCTCGTAGACCTTGGTCGGGTGTGCGATCCGGATGGCGGTCTCGAACCCGCTCTTGCGGTGCGTCGCGGTGCTCACCAGGTGTTTGGCGTCCTTCCCCCCGAGCACCCTCCACGCGACGACCTGGGTGGCGCCATCCCAGCTGGCGTACACCGTCCGCTTGCCCCTGACGGTCTTGGCCGCGCCGCTGGGCGGGAAGTACGGCTTGCCGACCCAACCCGACAGATACGTCCGGTAGCTCTCGTTCGGCGACGGGAACACGGCGTCGAGCAGGGTCTGCCCGGACTTCGAGTATTCCGAGAAGTACGGCTGCTGGCCCCAGCCCACGACCACGTTGCCGTTGCGCTCCAGCTGCACGTTGCCCTGCGTGCCGACGGCCAGCTTGTGGTGGCTGTACTGCGAGACCAGCGACACGCTGTGGTGGGTCATGTCCAGCTTGATCACCAGCGCCCGCGTCGGCCCGTCAGGCGGCTGCGACTGGCCGTTCCTGACGGCGCAGCAGCCGTTGTCAAACATGGTGACGACGTTTCCGGACTGGAGCCTCACGTCGTGCTGCCATTGGAACGCCGCCGTCGACGGAACCTTGAACGAGCTGCTCTTGCCGCCCAGGCGCCAAACGATGTTCCCCGTCGTCTTGTCCACCTCGTACGCGGTCCAGGTGTTGCGCATCGACACCAAGAAGTCGTGGCCGCCGAGTAGCTGGATCGAGTTCACGTGATAGGCATCCCACGGGAATCACCGCGCCGTTCACCGGCACCGGCGACGGCACCGTGCTGCGACTCCGCACAGCGGGATGTGCCCCAAGGTTGCCGCGTCCCAGCTGTAGAGCAATTCGCCAGACCTCAAGTCGTATTCCTGGACCGCGGAGTCGGCCAGGATTCCGTTCGGCAGGCCGCCATACATGGTCAGGTTCATGGGCTGGTCCCGGTATGCCGTCACCCACACGTTTCGACCTGAGATCAGTGCCTCGTGGGGACTGATGACCCATCCATCCTTGCCGGTCAGCGTGGCGACTTGCCTGTAGTGCTGATCGACCACGAACAGCTTGCCGCCGCTCACCGCGCCGGTGGGTGAGATAACCCCCTGCCACCAGCTCAGCGCCGACTTGCCGTTATAGCGCTGGGTGGTCAGATTGAGGGCGAACACATTGGTCGGCACCGGCTTGAACCACACCGGCTGTAGGTTCTTGTCCATGATCAGCGGACCGCCCTGTCCGACGATCGGGACCGGAAGCTTGGTCTTGGAGTTGATCACGGCGAGGTTCTTAAAATTCGCCAGCAGCCAGTAGCCGGACGAAAGCTTGCTCGACTTGACCGGGACGTCCACAGCCAGCTTGGGCGGATGCAGGTTCGGCTCTGACACGTAGCTGTAGGCCCCATGGGTCGTGTACGCCCCGATCGGTGGCGCCGCCGCCACAGCCGCGCCGGGTACCGCCGCGCCGGCATACAGCGCCACGGCTCCGGCGCAGAGCAGGGATCGGAGATGTCGCTCGATTGATTTCACGAAGTTCCTTTGGTCGAACGGCTCAGGCGCCTGATTCCCGAAACACGCGCGGCGACGAGATGTTTCGAGGGCGCCGGCAATATCGTGGGCGTCTTCCCCGGCCGCCGGCCTTGAAGCTAGCGCGAACGTGTCACGGCCGACGTTCCGAGCACGTGACCCTTGCTGTCGAGCGCTTGTGCTTGCACGTAGCTCTGCCGCGAGATCCTGATCCAGGTCTCGAAGCCGCCGCGCCGAGCGCTGCCCGCGGGGCGCAGCGAGGTGGCGCTGGAGCCCGCCAGCACCCTCCAGCTTGCCACCGTGGTGGCCCCGTTCCAGCTCGCGTACACGGTGGTCTGCCTGCCACTGTTGGCTCCGGCCACGGCCGGGAGCGTTTGCGGGTAGCCGTTCCAGCGGAACCGATATGCGCGATAGCTCGCGTTTACGTCCTTGAAGCTGGCGTCGAAGATCAGCTTGCCGCGGGAGTTGTACTCGCTGAGGTACGGCTGCTCGCCCCAGCCGACGAATGAGTCACCGCCTGGCAGCTCCTGTTCACTGCCGGCGTACTGCGACAGCACCGCCGGCGAGTGCTCGAGCTCCCCCGAATTGGTCGCGAGCTTGTGCTTGAAGTCCAGTCGCAGCCATAGCACCCGGGATTGCGTGTGCGCGTTGGACAGTCCGGCGCCGTTGTCGAACATGCTGACCAAGGCGTCGTTCTTGGCTCGGACCACGACATCGTGCTGGTACGCCGGCGAAGCATTGCGGCCGAACCTGAAGGTCGAGCGCTTGCCGCCCAGCACCCACAGCACCCGGCCGCTGCTGTGGTCGATCTTGTAGATGGCCGAGGTCGAACGGGAGGACAGGATCAGGTTGCCGTCCCGATCCGGCTCGACCGAATTGGCGTGGAAATAGTCGAACGGCGACCCGCGGCTGCTCGGGAAGCTCTGGTAGCTCGCGCCCAGCGGGACGTGGTCGAGGCTGTCCCACTGGAACAACACCAGCCCTGTGGGGATGTCGATCTCCTGCACGACCGAATCGAACAGGATGGCGTTGCTGGGCTTGTGGATCGACGACGCGTTCCAGCGGACCGGGTACTCCGCCAGGATCAGGGCCGTTCCCTGAGGCGTGATGTAGAACTCGTGCAGATCGGCGCTCAGACCGTTGCCCGCGCTGACCGTTTTGATCTCCTGGTAGGAGGTGTTGTTGATCACATCCACGCCGGCACCCACGCCGGCACCGAAATACCCCTGCCACCAGGTCAGAACCGGTTGACCGTGATACGTCTGCACCCGGACATCACTCGCGAGAATGTTCCTCGGCAGCGCCTTGAACCACACCACGCCGCCGTTCGAGTCCAGGACCATCGGGCCGTTCTGCAGCGGTCCGTACCAGGGCGCCATGAAGATGTATCCGCGAGCCGTCCGCGACGACTGCCGCGTCACGCGGACTGCCGCCGGAGAGATATCAGGACGCGAGTGGAAGTGGTACACGTCACCTCGCACCCGGCTGGTGGGCGGAAACGGCCGGTTCGGCAGGGCCCCCGCGGGCGTCGCCACCTTGAAGCGGAACGTGCCGCTGCCGCTGCCGACGATGTTCAGCCGGGTCCTCACGGTCACCGTCTCGCCGGGCGTGAACGCCCTCCGCGGGATGAAGCTGCCGCCCCGCCCGTCGGAGTCCCCGAGCAGGGTGCCGATGTGGTCGCCGCTGTGCGAGCCGGTCACGATGATCGTCCCCAGACGTGAAACCGGCAGACCCCGGAACGTGATCTGCGCCTGCGGAGGCGCCACCTGGCTGCCGGCGATCGGGAATACGCTCACCGGAGCGGTCGCCGCCGGTGATCCGCCCGGAACCAGCAGGGCCGCGACCACCGTCCCCAGCGGGATGATTGTGGCGACCGCCCGACGCAGCGGCCGGAGATGTGAGTACATCGCGGAAACTCCCCAAGTTTGTGGCGAACTGCTGCTTCTGTCCCTCCGGCCAGAGCGGGACCTTCTGACAACGATAGGCGATCGGTTACCAGGACGTGGCGCCGGCGCTCATCAATAGTTCGACGATCAGTGCCGGATCCCGCTTCACCCGGGCCTGCTGGCGCGAGGCCTCGGTCCGCTTGTTCAGCACCACCTCGTCCGCCGTGGCCAGCCGCCGCAGCCGGCCGGCTTCGATCAGGCACTCGTCCACCGCCCCGAGGCGGCCTTCGAACACCGTGAACACCGGCGTGCCCAGCGCCACGGCTTCACGGTTCATGGTTCCTCCGCCCGACACCACCAGATCGGCATAGGCGATCAGCGACTGTGCGTCGATCGCCTGGGCAGGCACGATGAACCCGCCGCGCTGCATCAGCTGAGCTCGCTGCGCACCGGTGCGCGGCAGGACGACGGTCTGACGGCCACTCAGGCGATCGAGCACCTGAGCAAATACGTCGTTTTCGAACCGGTGGTAGAGCGACACGTCCGGCGGCGTGCGGACCACCGCGATCGGGTCCTGGGAATCGAGCGCCAGCTCGCCCAGGACGGCGGCGTCGGGTTCGAAGTCGGCCAGGTAGTACTCCTCTTTGAGGCCGGGGTAGGCGTGGATCTTGTTCCGCGCGCCGTAGCGATACAAACGCTCCGGCGGGATCGCCTCGGGCACGACCACTGCCCGGGCCAGGCGACAGTTGACGTTGTGCTGGACCGTCGCCCACTCGTAGTCGAACATCGTCGCGCAGGGGATGCGCAGCAGGCTCGCCGCCACGCTGACATCGTTGGAGCCGTGACCCAGCGCCAGTCCAAAGCCGCGACCGCGCGCCCACCGGGTCAGCTCCAACGAGCGCTCCACCAGCCCCCGTGCCTTGCCCGCGACCGTGGCGCCCCGATGGCGTCCGATCGCCGTGTGCGCGATTCCGAAGCGTTCGCACAGGCCGATCGTCTGGGCAAAATCTCGAGCCGTTACCTGAACCTCGTGGCCGCGCTCTCGCAGCCGCTCGATCACGGGCCGCATGACGAGCACGTGGGGCGAGTTCGTGAGGTCGACCCAGATCCGCATCACTGCGCCAGCGCCGCGATCACGTCCTGGACCCGGGCCAGCTCGAGCGCGGGGCTCATCGGCAACGCCAGATTGCACCGAGCCAGTTCGTCGGTGACAGGAAGGTCCGGGGCGCCCCCGGCGACGGACGCGATGGCGGGCTGTCGGTGCACCGGGGTGCGGTAGTAGCCCCGCGCCTGCACGCCGCGCGCCCCGAGCCTCGCGATCAGCTCGTCGGGGCTCGGATGCGTGACCACATACAGATGCCAGGCCGGCTCGGCTCCGGACGGAACCCCGGGCAGGCGCACGTGTCGGCCAAGCCCTCCGGCTTGGTATGCGCCGGCGACTTCACGGCGACCAGCACTCCAGCGATCGAGCTCGGGAAGCAGGATCCGCAGCAACGCGGCCTGCAATTCGTCCAAGCGCGAGTTGTACCCAACGTATTGGAAGCTCTGCTTGTCGCGAGAGCCGTGGAAGCGCAACGCCCGGGCGAGCTCGGCCACCTCATCCTCGTCGGTGGCGATCGCGCCCCCGTCCCCGAAGCCGCCCAGATTCTTGGACGGGTAGAACGAGAACGTGGCGGCGTCGCCCAGCGCCCCGGCCTTGCGGCCGTCGAGCCCGGCCCCGGCGGCTTGGGCCGCGTCCTCCAGCACCGGGAGTCCCAGCTCCTGGATGGACGGGATCGGCGCCGGGCAGCCGAACAGGTCCACGGCCACGATCGCCCGGGAGCGAGCGGTGAGTGCTCCCCGCACCGTATCCGGCGTGAGGTTGCGCGTGTCGAAGTCGACGTCGCAGAACACCGGACGCGCTCCGGCATTGAGCACGGCCTCAACCGTGGCGTAGAACGTGAACGACGGGACCACGACCTCGTCCCCAGGGCGCAGCCCCAGCGCCCGCAGTCCGATCGTGAGCGCATCGGTCCCGTTGCCCACGCCGACCACGTGACGCACGCCCAGGTACGCGGCCAGCTCCCGCTCGAACGCCTCGAGCTCCGGTCCCAGTATGTACGTGCCCCGTTCCAGCACCTCGGCCAGTTTGTGGTCGATTGCCGCTCGTAACGGCGCCAGCGGCGTGTCGGTGTCGAACAGCGGGATCGCCATCTGGCGGGAGGCTACCCGGCGCCTCCCGGTACGCTTGGCCGCCCTTGCTCCTCGCATTGGCATCCATTACCGACTCGCTGGTCACGCTGGCGACGCACGTGATCCGTGATCTCGGGCTGGCCGGCGTTCTGCTGTTGATGCTCACGTCCGGAGTGATCGGCCTGCCCGGAACCGAGCCGACGATGCTGTTCGCCGGATTCAACGTGTACCAGGGTCATCTGACTTTGGTGGGCGTCATCGTGTTCGGACTGATCGGGGACGTCCTGGGCGCATGCATCGCCTACACGATTGGCCGGCTCGGTCGGCGCGAGCTGCTCGAGCGCCAGGGGTCCAAGCTGCACCTCAGCCCGCAGCGGCTCGAGCGCGCCCATCGCTGGTTTGAGCGCCGCGGCGATCCCGTGATCTTCTTCTCGCGCCTGATTCCGTTTGCCCGGTTGGCGTTTCCGTATGCGGCCGGTGTTGCCGATATGCCCTTCGTGCGGTTCCTTGCCCTGGTGACGCTGGGGTCGGCCCTGTGGGTTTCGGGCTTGGCCGTCCTCGGCCGCGAGGTCGGCAGCAACTGGGAGAGCTGGCGCCATCACCTGGAGATCGTCGACTACGTCGTCATCGCGCTCGTGGTGCTGGGCATCGCGTACCTGGTGATCCGGCGCGTGCGCCGACCGGCTGTGGATGTCGCCTCCAAGTAGCGCCGACGGGCCCGCCGCTCCGACCCCGAGACTCTCGACGGCTCAGGCGCTGGCGCTCGGAGCGCTTCACGGGCCGGCCGAACTGCTTCCGATCTCCTCGTCGGGTCACGTCACGCTGGTGCCCTGGCTGCTGCGCTGGGACTACGTCCAGCTCGACGACGAA
This sequence comes from uncultured Solirubrobacterales bacterium, assembly GCA_963803475.1. GTDB lineage: Bacteria > Actinomycetota > Thermoleophilia > Solirubrobacterales > Solirubrobacteraceae > Palsa-465. The sequence goes on along the minus strand of CAWDMR010000005.1, from coordinate 92,785 downwards.
CTGCGCAAGGCGTTCGAAGTCGTCCTGCACGCGGGAACCGCAGCGGCGCTGCTGATCACCCTGCGCCGGGAGGTGATCGACGCGCTGCATGACATGGATTCGCGCCGGCTGGCTCACATCGCACTGTCGTTCGTGCCGCCGGCCGTGGTCGGATACACCCTTGAGCGGCCGATCGAACGCCATCTGGGCACGCCCGCCACCATCGCCTGCGGACTGATCGCCGGCTCGCTCGTGATGGGTATCGCCGACCGCGAGCCCCAGGCCCGCGGTCACGACCAGGCGGATTGGCGTGATGCACTGTCGCTTGGCCTCGCCCAAGCCTGCGCCCTTATTCCCGGCGTGTCGCGGAACGGCGCGACGCTCGCCGCCGCCCGACTGCGCCGCTTCACCCGCGCCGACGCCAACTTCCTGTCCCGCCACGTGGCGCTGCCGGTGATCGCGGGCGCCACCCTGCTCAAGGGGGCCAGACTCCACCGGCGGGGGCTGCCGGGCGGGACCGGCCTCGCGTTCCTCGCCGGCTCTGCTGCATCGTTCAGCTCAACACTTGGCTCCACCTGGCTGATCCGCCAGGTCGAGCGCGACCGCTCGCTGCTGCCATATGCGGCCTATCGGACGGGGCTGGGACTGCTGGTGCTGGCGCGGTTGCGTCGTGAGCGCGGGCGGTAGCGCCCTCCCCACCGGCTGGGGCAGCGATTCCCCCCGGCGCGCTGACCCGCTTACCGGCGCCCCTCCGCCCGCCGCCCGTACGCTCGGGTTGGTCTCGGCCGCCAGGATCGCCTTGGATCAATCGCTCCGAATCAGCGTGCCCGCCTCCACCGCCAGCCCATGCCGCGACGGCGTCGAGGTGCTGGTTGCCGATCACGACCCGCTGGCCCGTAAGGCCGTTCACGATGTCATGTCCGAACGCGACGACGTCCTGGTCGTAGGCGAGGCCGGAGACGCCGTCGAGCTGATCGAGGCGGCGCAGCAGCTGCGACCGGCGATCGCGTTGGTGGGCGCGGACCTGCCCCCGGCCGGCGCCATCATCCCCACGATCCACCTCGGTCAGGCTCTCCCGTCGACTCGCGTGATCCTGTTCGCCGTGGCCTACGACCTCGAGTATGCGCTGCGGGCGCTCGAGGCCGGCGCATCCGGATATCTGAGCAAGGACATCGACATGAGCGCGCTGGCCCGAGCGCTGTACGGCGCCGCGCATGGCCAGGCCGCAATCTCGAGGCGACTGTCGCAGGAGATGGTGGGGCGGGTGCGGATGCTCGCCGCTCAGGTGAGCGGCATGCGGCCGGTCGATGGTCCACTGACCAACCGGCAGTGGCAGGTGCTTGACCTTCTGGCCCAGGGCTATACGTCGACCGAGATCGCGGACCTGCTCGCGTTGTCACTGGACACGGTGCGCGGACACACCCGACAGCTGTTGCGCGGGCTCGGAGCCGACACGACCGCCGAGGCCGTCGAGGTCGCTCGGCGGCTCCGCACTGGCGGATAGCGCGCCCGGCGAACGCCTGCGCGAAGCCTGCACAAACCTACCCAATTTGCGCAAACCTGCTTTACTCAAGTGCGGCAAGCATGGAGCAGCTTGGGGCGAATGTCGTACCAGGCAGTTGGGGGCTCCTCAGTTAGCGAACAAGCGACAGGCACCGGCCTGGACTGAAAGCTAGGAGAGGATGAAAGTGATCAGTACCAGCGCTCCACCACGGGGGCATACGAAGGGCGCACCGCGCGGCTACGAGGACGCCGGACGTGAGCGGCGCAGTTCGCATTCTCGGGCTCAGCAAACCGATCGGCTGCGGCTGATCGTGGCCGATCCGGACCCATTGGCCCGGCGAGTGATCCGCGACTCTCTCAGCTCGAGCGAAGGGATCGTGGTGGCGGCCGAGGCGAAGGACGGCATCGAGCTCATGGAGCTGGCCGCCCATTACAAGCCGGAGCTGGTGCTGACCGAGATCAGCCTGCCGTCCGTCGACGGCATCGAGGCCTGCCGCCAAATCGTCGAGAAGGCGCCCGAGGTTCGGGTCGTTTTCTTCAGCGTCAACACGAGCCCGGACATCGAGCTGCGCGCCCTGCGCGCCGGTGGCAGCGGCTTTCTGTCCAAGGATGCCCAGATCGACTCGCTGATCCGGGCGCTGCGCGCCGTCGCCGCCGGCGAGGCCGCCATCTCCCGCCGGCTCACGATGAGCCTGATCGAGATGATGCGCCGCACATCAGAGAATGGCACCGGCCTTCGGCCGGTGAAGAGCGTCCTCACCAGCCGCGAGTGGGAGGTGCTCGACCTGATCTGCGCCGGCGCCTCGACCCGCGACATCGCAGATTCGCTGTTCCTTTCAGAGGACACGGTCTACAGCCACAGCAAGAGCATCCTGCGCAAGCTCGGCGTCCATTCGCGAGCTGAGGCGGTCCTCGCCGCCACACGGCTGCGGTCGCCGACGGCGGCGTAGTCGCCGGGCAGACGGGGCTCGTCGCGGATTTGCGGGCGGCGGCGGGCGGCGGCCTCGGCGGCGCCCTGGGCGCGCCTGCCATCAGGCCCTGTGTCCCCCACGCACCGCGACCCAACCAGTCGACGAATTCCCGGCCGCGTGAGCCACCCGCCGCATCCTTCCCAAGCCCAAGACCCAGCCGCGGGGAGCCCGTCTCGGAGCGAACCACCCTATCCCCGCCAAGCCGCCGCCCACCCCGGCAATCCGCCCCATGCACGACAATGGATCCGTGACGGACGCGTACGCAGCCGCGGGGGTGGACACGGCGCAAGCCGCCGAGGGCGTCGCTGCGATCGTCGATGTGCTCCGCGCGATCGACTCTGGCCGCGCCTCGCAGTCCGTACCGCTTCCCGGTCACTTCGCCAGCGTGATGCGGGTTGCGCCCGGGCTCGGGATTGCGCTCGCGACCGACAGCGTCGGCTCCAAGGTGATCGTCGCCGAGCAGGCGGAGCGATTCGACACGATCGGCATCGACTGCGTGGCGATGAACGTCAACGACCTGATCTGCGTGGGTGCCGAGCCGATCGCGCTGCTCGACTATGTGGCGGTCGAGCGGGCCGATCCGCAGCTGCTGCGTGATCTCGCAACCGGGTTGCGAGCCGGCGCCGAGCTGGCCGGTATCGAGATCCCGGGAGGCGAGGTGTGCCAGCTGCCGGAGGTGATCCGGGGCCATCCATCGCCGTACGGATTCGATCTGGTGGGATCGGCGTTCGGCACGGTCGCGCTTGACGCGATCGTTGACGGGTCGCGCTGCCGGCCCGGAGATGTTCTCATCGGGCTGCCGTCGTCCGGCGTTCACTCCAACGGGTTGACGCTGGCGCGCCGAGCGTTGCTCCAGGACGGAGGACTGACGCTTGAGGCCAGGCCGTCCGAGCTCGGTGGCGCCAGCGTCGCCGATGTGCTGCTGGAGCCGACCACGATCTACGTCCGCGCGATCCTCGAGCTGCTGCGCACCGAGCTCGCCGTCCACGGCCTGGCCCACATCACTGGCGGCGGCCTGCTGAATCTGCTGCGAATCGGCGACCAGGTTGGCTACGAGATCTCCACGCCACTGCCCGTCCCGCCGGTGTTTGCCCTGATCTCATCGCTCGGCGCCGTTCCCGCCGCCGAGATGTGGGAGGTGTTCAACATGGGTTGTGGCTTCTGCGTGACGGTCGCCGCGCAGGACGCTAGGCGGGCCGTGGAGGTCCTCGCGCACCACCACCCCGGGGCCGCCGTGATCGGCGAATTGACCACCGCCGCCGGCCTGCTTGGACTGCCGAGTCTGGGGCTCAGCGGCGGTTCGAGCGGATTGACATCGGGCCAGTGTCCCGATTCATAAATTGGATGCCAGTCGAGGGACCTCTGGCAGCGCCCCCTGGCGTCCACGTCGCCTCGCGCAGCGCTGCTGCCTCGGGGACGGCCCGCTCGGCCTCCAGCCTCGCCAACGACCGGGCCGTCCCCGAGTCGTCCGGCTGGCTCCTGCGTCCTTCCGGGGCATCCGCCAGTGGCCCCTCCTGGTGGCGCCGAATTTCCGAATCGGGACACTAGGGTCGAGAACACCACCACAAGACCTCCCGCCCGACGGCCATGTGCCGCAAAATAGAGGCAGCAGATGACCACCCTGCTCGGAACGACGCTCAACGGCCGCTACCGACTCGAGGCTCGCATCGGTGCCGGCGGCATGTCGACCGTTTACCGCGCCCTCGACGAGACGCTTCAGCGGCAGGTGGCGATCAAGCTCATGAATCGCGAGGTCGCCAGCGACTCCGACCAGCTCGAGCGCTTCCGGCGGGAGGCGCGCGCGGTGGCTCAGCTCTCGCACCCGCACATCGTCGGAGTCATCGACGCCGGTGAGGATGAGAGCCGGCCCTACATCGTGTTCGAGTTCGTCGAGGGCGAGACGCTCAAGGATCGCATTCGCCGCCAGGGACAGCTCCCGGTGCCAGAAGCGGTGGCCTACGCGATCGAGATCGCCCGGGCGCTGGGTGCCGCCCACGCGCGCCACATCGTCCATCGCGACGTCAAGCCCCAGAACGTACTGATCGACGAGGAAGGCTCGGCCAAGGTCACCGACTTCGGCATCGCCCGGACGCTTGACGAGGAGGGCCTGACGGCGGACGGGCGCGTCCTGGGCACCACCGACTACGTGTCCCCCGAGCAGGCTCTGGGTCAGCCCGTCACCGGGCAGTCCGACCTGTACTCGCTTGGAATCGTGCTGTACGAGATGCTGGTCGGGGACGTCCCGTTCAAGGGAGACAACCAGGTTGCGGTCGCAATGAAGCACGTCCGCGAGAGCCTGCCCGACGTACAGGCCAAGCGGCCCGAGGTGTCGGCCGCGCTCGCGTCGGTGATCGACACGGCCACCGCCAAGCGCCAGGAGGACCGCTACGCCGACGACGCCGAGCTGGTCGCCGACCTCGAGGACGTGCTCGCGATCGAGACGGCTCGGGCCGGCAGCGCCACGGGCGAGGTCACCAGCGTGCTGCGTACGCTGCCCTCGCGCGCCCAGCGCCGGGTGCCGTTCCGGGTGCGCCACCCGGTGTTCGCGGTGGTGATCGCGCTGCTGGTGATCGCGGGCCTCGGGGCCGGAGCGGTGTGGCTCGTGACCCGCGCCCATCACGGCACCGGGGGGCCCGCCCAGGCGGCGCCGGCCAAGCATCTGACCGCGGTCCCGCTGCGAGCCGCACACGGCTACAACCCGCTCGGCAGCCCCACCGACGAGCACCCCAACGCCAACCTGGCCATCGACAACCAGCTAAACACGTTCTGGAACACCCAGAACTACTACGCCAAGACACTGAACAAGGCAGGGGTCGGCCTCTATGTCGATGCGACGCCCGGCACGACCGCGCGCGTCCTGCGCGTCCAGACCGCCACCCCCGGCTTCAACGCCACCGTCTACGCCCGTAACACCGTGCCACCGCTCAGGTGGCCCGACCCGGGCTGGGCACAGATCTCGCCGCTGACGCTGATCAACAGCAAGCAGGACATCAAGCTGACCTCGTCAGCGACCCGGTATCGCTACTACCTGCTGTGGATCTCCAGCCTCGGAGGTCACCATCAGCTTGCGATCGCCGAGGTGACGCTGTACCGCTGACCACTAGTGCCGGTGCACCCGCTCGGTGCCGTGGCGCTCCAGCGCGAGTGACACGAGCCGATCCAGCAGCTCCGCGTAGGCGATCCCGCTGGCCTCGAACAACGAGGCGTACACGCTCGTCTGAGTGAAGCCGGGCATTGTGTTGAGCTCGTTCAGCAGCACGTTCTCGCCGTCGACGAAGAAGTCCACGCGGGCCAGGCCGGAGCACCCGGTGAGCCTGAAGGCTTCGATGGCCAGCTCGCGCACACGCTCACGGGCGAGCCCGGGGATCCGGGCAGGGATGATCAGCTCCATGCCGCCGGGGGTGTACTTCGCCTCGTAGTCGTACCAGCCGGACTCGCCCGAGGCGAGCAGGATCTCCCCCGGCTGAGAGGCGATCGGGTCGCCGTTTCCCAGCACCGAGCACTCCACCTCCAGGCCGATCGCTGGCGCCTCGATGATCGCCAACGGGTCGTAGCGAAACGCGGTCTGCAGCGCGTCGTTCAGCTCCCCGGGACTCCGCACCGGGCAGATGCCGACCGACGAGCCCAGGCGGGCCGGCTTCACCCACACGGGCAAGCCCAGCGCCGCTAGTGATTCGAGCGCAGCCGCGGGATCGGAGCGGTAGCAGTCCACATGCAGCGAGCGGTAAGCGACCTGGGGGATCCCGCGCGAGTCCATCACGTCCTTGAACGCGACCTTGTCCATGCACAGGGCGGAGGCCAGCACGCCCGCGCCGACGTAGGGGACATCGATGCACTCGAGCAGGCCTTGAACCGTTCCGTCCTCGCCGAACGGCCCGTGCAGCACCGGGAACACGACGTCCACTCCGTCGAGTCCCAGCCCCGGCGTCACGGTCAGCGAGCCGCCATCGCGGCGCCATACTCCGTCGCGGCCGACCACGATCTCGATCGGAGTGTGCCCGGCGGCGGCCAGGCCCTCGCGCACCGACGCCGCGGAAGCCAGCGACACCTCGTGCTCGGAGGAGCGCCCACCGCCGAGCACGCCGACGCGCAAAGGTGTCATGGGTGGGTGGGCGTCGTGGGCGTCGTGGAGGTCGTGGTCGGCGTGGTGGTGGTCGGCGTGGTGGTCGTGGGCGTGGGCGGCGGCGTGAAGTGCCCGACCACGATCGTCACCGTGCTTCCCTTCTTGACGTTGGAGCCGGGGGCCGGACTCTGGCTCAGCACGATTCCGTTCTTGGCCTGCTTCTTGACGGCCTTGGTCTGCTGGGCGACCTTCAAACCGGCGCCCTTAAGCGCACTGGTGGCGGCCGCGACCGTGTCACCCTGAACGTTCGGGACGCTTGCGGGGGGCGGACCCTGCGACACGGCCAGCGTGACTACGGTGTCCTTTGGCTCGGGTGTCCCCCCGGCCGGACTCTGGCTGATCACCGTGCCTGACTTGACGCTGGCGGAGGTCTGGCTGGTGGTGGTCACCTTGAAGCCGGCGCTCTGGAGTTGGCTCTTGGCCGCATTGACGGTCTGGCCCGTCACGTCGGGAACATTGACCTTCGGCTGGCCCGTGGAGATGAACAGCGTCACCGACGAGCCCACCGGCTCCTGCTGCCCGGCACTGGGATCGGTTCGGGTCGCGGCGCCCGTGGCAATCGTGTCCGAGCTCTCGGTCTGGATCCGGCTGATCTTCAACTTCGCGGCCTTGATCGCCCGGACCGCCTGGTCCTCGGGCAACCCGACCACGGGCGGGACCGCGACATTGCCGGGCCCCGTCGACACGGTCAGCGTCACGGTCGAACCGTCATTGACCTTCGTGCCCGCCAACGGGTTCTGCCGGATCACGGTCCCTGCCGGACTGCTGTCAGTCACGTTGATCAGGCTGGTGTTGAAGCCGTCGTTTTGAAGCGTGGTCGTCGCGGTGTTCAGCGACTCACCGACCACCCGCGGCACAACCTTCTTGGCCGGCCGCGTCAACAGGTACGCCGCCACTCCCCCGCCGGCGAGCAGCAGCACCACCAGCGCCGCCACCCACCACCAGCGCCGCCACCGCCGCCTCCGCGCTTGCTCTTCAGCCGAGGGCTGCTGCGTGGACGGCGGACCGTCCTCATCACCGACGGGAACCGGGACCGGCGGGGGTGGGTCAGACACGGAGGTCGCGGCCGTTCCCGTGGCTGACCCATCCCCGTCGGGCCCCACCACGCCGACCGCTGCAAACGAGGCTGTCCGCTGGCCTCGTGCACCCGAGACGATCCGCTCTTTGACCTGTTCCAGCACCGTAATGAACTGCTCGGCGTCCGCCGGCCGGTCCGCGGGGTTCTTGTTCAGCGCCCACAGGACGACCTGCTCGAGCTCGGGCGGGATGTTCGGGTTCAGCGCGCGGGGAGGCACAGGGGTTTCGGACACGTGCTTGAGCGCGATCGTCACCGCGGCCTCACCGTCGAACGGCACTCGCCCGGTGAGCATCTCGTACAGGACCACACCCACCGAGTACAGATCCGAGGCCGCGCTGACCGCGTGCCCCTGGGCCTGCTCGGGTGACAGGTACTGCGCCGTGCCCATGATCGACCCGGTCTCGGTCATGTCCGAGGCACCGGCCCGGGCGATCCCGAAGTCGGTGACCTTGGCGTGATCGCTGTCGTCGACGATCACGTTGTGCGGCTTGAGGTCACGGTGGATCACGCCGCGGCGATGGGCGAAGCGCGCCGCCTTCAGGATCTGGACCGCGATGTCGATCGCGCGGACCGGGTCGAGCGGCGCCTCCTGGCGAATCAGCTGCTTGAGCGACCGCCCCGGGAGGTACTCCATCGCGATGTAGTAGGTGCCATCGTAGGAGCCCCGGTCATAGACGCTGACGACATTCGGGTGCTGTAGGCCGGCGGCGGCCTGAGCCTCGCGGCGGAACCGCTCCACGAACCCCGGGTCCTCGGCGAACCGCCGGTGCAGCAGCTTGAGCGCGACCTTGCGACCCAGCTGCTGGTCCTCGGCGCAGAACACGTCCGCCATCCCGCCCGCGCCCAGTCGCGAGATGACCTTGTAACGGCCGTCGATCAGAGTGCCGGTGTCTAGTTCGGGCATCGCGCTAGTGGCCCTCGGAAAGCAAAGTCTGGATCACTTGCTTGGCGATCGGCGCAGCCACGGTTCCGCCGAAGCCTCCGTCGGTGCGCTCGATCGTGACCGCGATCGCCACCTTGGGATTCTGGGCCGGCGCGAAGCCGATGAACCACGGCTCGGTCAGGTTCGATCCGGGGAGCCCGATCGAGGCCGTGCCGGTCTTACCCGCGACATCGATGCCACCGAGCTGGGCCGGCGTGCCGGTTCCTTCCTCCACCACGCGCCGCATCATCTGGCCCACCTCCTGCGCGGTCGAGGGTTTCATCACCTGTTGGTACACGCTGGGCTTGATCGTCTCCACGGTCTGGCCGTCCTGGTTGGCCACCCGTTGGGCAAAGCGCGGAGCCATCAGCTTGCCGCGGTTGGCCACGGCCGCCGCCACCATCGCCATTTGCAGCGGCGTGACCTGGAGCCCGCCCTGGCCGATGCCGATGCGACCGATGTCCTCGTTGGGGCTGCCCGGCGCATACGGATGCCCCGCGGGCGAGAACGGACGGCTGGCGTTCAGCTCGCTGGGGGGGTAGTCGAGGGGAGGCTTGGCATAGAAGCCGAAGCGCTTCATGTACTTGGTCATCGTCCCGCGTCCCACTCTTTCCGCCACCTGAGCCCAGACCGTGTTCACGGAATATGTCAGGGCGGTGGTCAGGTCGATGGGTCCGAAGCTCTGATTGTTGTCGTTGGACAGTGGCACGCCGGAGACCTTGATCGGCGAGTTGCCGTTCACCTGCGAGCTCGGGGTGAACAAACCGCTGTCGATAGCCGCCACCGCGGTCACGACCTTGAACGTGGAGCCGGGCGGATAGCCCGCCTGGGTGGAGCGGTTGAAGGTCGAGATGCCGGGTCCGGTGGCGCTGGGCTGGTTGTCGTCATAGCCGGGGTTGGCGATCATGACCTTGACCGCGCCGGTCCGCGGATCCAGGGCCACGACCGACCCGGCCCGGCCGGCGAGCGCCTGCAGTGCCACCCGCTGGGCCGTCGGATCAAGCGACGTGTAGACGTCATCGCCCGCCCGATGCGCGCTGAGCTGACCGAACACTGAGCTGAGCCCGGTCTGCAGCCCACGCAACTCCTCGCCTCGGGAGAGCTCGAGTCCGGCCGCCCGGCTCTCGCGAGGCAGCGAATAGCCGACCGCCTGCGAGAACAGGTTGCGGGTGGGATAGAACCGGTTCCAGGTTCCGCCGGGACCGGGGGTGGACATGGCCAGCGCGCTGCCGTCGTCCGCGATCAGGCGCCCGCGCTTGATCCGCAGTTCCTGGACCAGGGTGCGGTCGTTGAGCGGGTTGTTGCGCAGGGACCGGGAATCGATCACGGTCCAGCGCGTGGTCCACGCGATCAGCAGCGCGAACAGCACCACCACGACCCCGAACAGACGCACGATCTGACCGTTCACGCCGGCCTCCGGGATCGATCGGAGACGAGCAACAGCAGCGCCAGTAGCACGAAGTTCGCCACGATCGACGAGCCTCCGTAGGAGATGAACGGCAGCGTGACGCCGGTCAGGGGAATCACTCGAGTGACTCCGCCCACGATCACGAACACCTGGAGCGCAAACACAGCCGTTAGACCCGCCGCCATCAACGTCGAGAACGAATCCCGGGCCAGGACGGCGGCCTTGAACCCCCGGGCGACGAACAGCAGATAGGTGAGCAGCACCGCGGCCGCTCCGAACAGCCCCAGCTCATCCGTTATCACCGCGTAAATCATGTCCGTCTGGGGCGCCGGCAGCAGATTGAACGTCGTCCCCGGCACGGTCAGCGTGGCCTGACCGAAGCCTTCACCGAAGAAGCCTCCGGCCGCCTGTGCGAACACCGAGTTGGCGAGCTGGAAGCTGCCCCCCGGCTTGTTGTACTCGTGCAGCGCAAACGGGTGCAGCCACGCCTCGACCCGATCGTGCACGTGGGGAATGTGCGTGCCCAGGTACCAGGCACCGAGCGCGAACGCCGCCAGCCCGACCACCACGAACGACACCCGGCCCGTGGCCACGTACAGCACCGCCAGCAGCCCGCCGTAGAACATCAGAGACGAGCCGATGTCGTGCAGCACCAGCAGGATCAGCATCGCGACGCCCCAGATCATCAGCACGGGTCCGAAGTGCTTGATCGGCGGAATCGTTACCCCGAGTACCCGGCGTGCCCCCACCACCAACACCTGGCGGGTGTCGCGCAGGTAGCTGGCCAGGAACACGACCAGGCCGATCTTGGCGAACTCGGCCGGCTGAAACACGAACAGGCCCGGGATCCGGACCCCGAGATACGCGCCGTTGGCCTGGTAGCCGACTCCCGGCAGCCGCGGCATCAGCAGCAGCCCCAGCGATGCGAACACGATCACGTACCGGTACTGCTCGAGCTTGCGGTAGTCACGGAATGCCACGATCGTGGTGGCGAACAGGACCAGCCCCAGCACGAACCACTGCGCCTGCTGGCGCGCCAGCGTGGTGTCGATCCGGTAGATCATCACGATTCCGAAGCTCGCCAGTAGCGCCACCAGCGGGAACATGTACGGATCGGCGTTGGGCAGGGTCACCCGGATGAAGACGTGCCCCGCGATACACAGGCCGAGAAAGATGGCGCCATACGTGAGCGACGTGCCGGACAGCGAGGAGAGCTGGTTGGACCGCTGGATGAAGACTCCCGCGAAGCCGGCCGTGACCAGTAGCGAGGCGGGGATGAGGCCGATCAGCTCCCGATTGCGCGCGCTCACGCGATCACCCGCCCGCTCACTTCGTCACCCGCCCGAGCTCCAGGTCCCGGACCAGATCGATGGCGTCCGACTGCGACCGGAGGTGATCGTTGAACACCGCGCTCCGCCGATCCGCCGGCACCAGCGACGCCGGCACCCCAGACACGTAGAACGTCTCATACAGCCGGATCCCGGCTGGGAGGTCGTAGGGAAGTCCCCGATAGATGGTGACGATGCCCTGCGCGTTGGTGCCGATGAAGTACAGCTGGCGCGTCGCCAGGTAGCCGCCGGCCAGCAGCAGGCCGAGCACGATCACCACCGAGATCAACGCGGCCATCGGCTTGGCGCGACGCCAGTTGCGCCGTGGCGGCGGGGCCGGCTCCGGGCGTCCCTGGGTGCGGGCCAGCGGCGCCCGGGTGCCGGTGCTCGCCGATCCAGGTGCGGAAGCACTCGCCGGCACACGAGTGGCCGCCGCCGTGGATGCGGCGGCCCCGACTGCCGTGCCCCCCGCCATCGTGGGCGCATCGACCGCCGGCGCAACCGTGCCCACGTCCTCCAGTCGCGATAGGACAACGGTGATGTTGTCGCGCCCCCCGGCCTCGTTGGCCTCCCGGATGAGCTCGTCCGCCGCCTGCCGGAGATCCTCGGCGCGAGCCAGGATCTCGCTGATCCGTTCCTCGCTGATCATCGAGGTCAGCCCGTCGCTGCACAGCAGCAGCACGTCTCCATCCTTGGCCGGGTACGTCCACGTATCGACCTTCACGGTCGCCTCCGGGCCCAGCGCACGCGTGATGATCGACCGTTGCGGATGCTGCTCGGCCTCCTCCTCGGTCAGCTTCTCCTCGTCCACCAGGGCCTGAACCAGGGTATGATCCTTGGTCAGGCGCTGCATGGCTCCGTCGCGGAACAGGTACGCGCGGCTGTCACCGACGTGGGCGACGGCCACATGCGTGTCGTCCAGGTAGGCAGCGGTCAACGTCGTGCCCATCCCCTCGCGCTCCCGCTCGGCCTGTGACAGCGAGTAGATGCGCTCGTTGGCCTCCTGGATCCGCGTCACCAGGCGCTCCTCGGGAGCCCCCGACTCTGGCAGGCCCTGCTCGAACGTCTCTACCGCGATCCGCGAGGCGACCTCGCCGGCCTGGGCCCCTCCCATCCCGTCGGCGACGACGAACAGCGGCGCCCGGGCGTAGGAGGCGTCTTCATTGCCCCGGCGCTGGCGCCCCGTATCGGTCTTCTGGATCGTCTCGGAAGCTCGGAGCATGACTACTGGAGGTATGAGAACTCGCAATCGCCGATCCGGATGCGATCGCCGGAGTGCAGCGGCTGGGGTCCCCCCAGCGGTTCGTCATTGAGGTAGGTGCCGTTGGTTGAGCCCAGATCCTCGATCACCAGCAGACGGCCCTCGCGAGAGATGCGCGCATGACGTGATGAGGCAAATGGATCATCGAGCTGAATCTCGACATCGCCGCGGCCGAGCGTAGCCCCGGCGGCCAAGTCGTACGCCGTCCCGGCTTCATGCCCCACGGCCCGTTCTACCAGCAGCCGTGGCTCGAAGTCGTTCTCGATCCCCGCCAGGCTGTCCCCAGCGGCATACATGCTGGTCGCGTCGGAAGTCGCGCTCCGATCGGACTGAACCACCCCGCCGTGACCCCGGCGCAGGTCGCGCAGGGCGCTGCGTGCCACCCACAGCAGGAACAGGTACAGGACGGCCAGAAAGCCGAACTTCAGACCTACGGAGACAGGCTCGAGCATCGGGCCGTGTCACTCCAGCTCGAACGTGATCACCGACGTGCCGACCTCGATCTCGTCGCCCGCTTTGAGCACCTCCGAGCCCTCGATCCGGCGTCCGTTCAGGCACGACCCGTTGGTCGAGCCCAGGTCGCTCAGCACCCACGAGCCACCTCTGGGCCGGATCTCCGCATGTTGACGCGAGACATTTGGATCCTCGAGCACCACATCACACTGACGGCTGCGACCCAGCGTCGCGCCGGTGGGCCCGACCACGAGCCGCTTCCCGTCGACCAGGAGCAGGGCAGTCTCGTTGCGGGCCCGGGCACGCTCCTCGAGTGGCTCGGCCACTCGTCCGGCGGCGCTGTAGATCATCGTGCGCCCGGAGTCCTCGTCAGGGGCCGGCTCGCCCCCGGACGGGGGCTGAACCACGCGGGTCTGAATCCCGAATTCGCCCAGCCCGAGCCGGTCGTCGGTCTCGAAACTGATCACCGGACGGGACAGCAACGCCAATCGCTCCCGGCGCGCGTGCTCGAGCAGATAGCCGGCCAGCTCGCCCGCCAGCGCCTCCTCGTAGTCGGCAAAGCGCTCGCGGTCACTCGGGGACAGGAACACCCGGTACTCGTTGGGCACGTAGGTGCGGGACACCGAGAGGGACTTGTGCTCCTCCATCTCGCGAGCGAGCTTGCGGGCGATCTCGACCGGCCGAACCTCCGAGCGGAAGGCGCGGCTGAAGGTGCCTTCGACGATGCTGGCGATCTTGCTTTCGAGGCTTCTGAGGACACTCATGGGATGGCCCCTCAGGGCGGTTCCATGCTACGGAAATCAGGCGCAAACGCGGCTGGCCCGGAGGATTCCAGGAGCCAACACGACCCCGGCGCCAAAGATCGCGCCCAGCACCGCCGGTCCCTGGGCGAGTAGGGACTGACCCGGTGCCACGAGCATGATCGCGGTGGTGGTGGCGCTGACCACGGTAGCGGCCCACGCGGTGACGAGCACGATCTCGACCACGAGTGAGCGTCCGCGCACCAGCCAGGGCAGCGTGAGCGACGCCAGCGCCCAGACCGGAGCGGCGGCCAGCGCGCCTGAGGACAGCATCGGTCGCAGAACCAGGTCGACGGTCTGATGGAGCGACCCGCTCCAGGCATCGAGTCCCGGCATCCCGGGCGGCCGGCGCAGATACAGGCCGGCGGAATAGAGAGGAGTGGCGAGCACGAGCCATATCCATCCCGCGCCCCCGAGCACCGCACGGCGCCACGGGCCGCCGGCGCGTGCGGCGATTGCCGGCCAGGCGCCCGCCAGCCCGAGCAAGCCCAGCGCCGGGGCGCCCGCGGGCAACGGCCATGCGGCGCCGTCCCGTGGCAGCAGCGGAACCACCGTCAGTCCGGCGGTGAGGATCAGCACGGCGGCCCCGGGGCGCGCTTGCATCCCGGCTCCGAGCGCCAGCGCCGGCACGATCAGCAGCCACCCGATCCGAGGCAGTGCCGCGACCAGCACCGCGGCGAGGACTGCTGCGGCAGCGGGCGGGATCGGGGATGGTGCGAGCGCGTGAGCCGTGAGCCAGGCGGTCAGACCGGCGGTGGCCAGGGCCGCGAGCGCCCGGGCGGACTTGGGGACCGTGGCGCGGCCGGTCCCGAGCTCGTCCTCCGGAAGCGATGCCCGGCGCCAGTCATCGGCATGGTCGGCGGTGGCCGGCACCGCGAATGGCTCCGGCAGCTCCGGGGGATGTCGCGCCGGCCACTGACGTGCGACGACGCCCGGTGTGTCCGCGAGCCCCGGGCGGGCCTCGATCAGCGCGGCGCGTAGCTCCTCGACGGTGCCGCGTTCCCGTGGGCGCGGGCGCAGAGCCAGGTCGATCGCGCGTCCCAGCTCGCGCGGAAGCTCGCGGCGCTGCCGGCGCAGGGGCGGCAGGTGGGCGCCCAGCCGACGCGCGCGCTGCGCAGCGGTGCCCGTGGGCAAGGGATTGAGGCCGGTCAGGGCCTCGTAGATGACGAGCGCCAGGGAGTACAGATCGGCGGCCGCCCCTGCCTGGCGTCCCTCGGCCTGCTCAGGGGCCATGTACGCCGCCGTGCCCACGACGTCTCCCGTACGTGTCAGCGAATCACCGCCGATCACACGAGCGACGCCGAAGTCAGTCAGCTTGGCAAGCTGCGTAGACGACACGGGCCACTCGGGCATGAGGACATTGGACGGCTTGACGTCCCGATGGATGACCTGCTGTGAGTGGGCGTAGGACAGGGCGTCGCACAGGCCCACGGCGACCTCGACGATGTCGCGATCTGACAGCCTGCCGGCCTCGAGCAACCGCTCCAGGGTCTCACCGCGAACCAGCTCTGAGACCAGGTAGGCCCCGTCGTCATCCACCGCAGCCTCATACAGGGTGACGATGCCCGGGTGCGACAGCCGCGCGGTCGCCCGCGCCTCGCGCTCAAACCGGCCGCCGACGATGCGTTCGCGTCCCAGCACTTTGACCGCCACGTCACGCTCCAGACGCTCATCGTGAGCCAGCCACACGGTGCCGAATCCGCCCGTGCCCAGGCGCCGCGCCAGGCGGTAACGGCCGAGCACCAGGGGCGGGGAATCACGGCCGGATTGCCTGCGGGTGGAGGCCGGCCGGCTGCTCGTGGAGCTCGACAGGCGCGCGGTCGGCAGCTGGCTCGCGCTCATCGAGTGGCTTTTCCACATCGCGGCCCCGGTCCCTGCGGGAAATCCCGCCCTGAGAGCAGGCAATTTGACTTGCGGGGTTGCTCATCCAACCGTCCAGCCGGTCATACTGCGGTTTTCTAGTCCCGCAAGGAGCGAGAGAGCTTGTCGTTCTTCGACGAAGCAGACGAGCCCGCAACGACGCGCACGGCCCCGCGTAGACGCCGCCCTTCGGGGAGCGGTCGCCGCCCGCCCCGCGACACGCAGTCGATCCAGGTCCGCCGGGCCGTGGCCGCCGCAATCATCCTCGTCGTCCTGGTTCTGATCGTGCTTGGGGTGCACAGCTGCCAGATCAGCCAGCGCAACAGCGCGCTGAAGGACTACAACAACAACGTCGCGTCACTGATCCAGGAGTCCAATCAGACGGGCACACAGCTGTTCGGTCAGCTCTCCAGCGGCGGCGGCTCGGGCAACGCCATCAATCTCCAGAACCAGCTCAACGAGACCCGGGTCAACGCCGACACCGAGCTCGACCGCGCCCGCGGCCTCGACGTCCCGGACGAGATGCGGGGTGCACAGCAGAATGTCGTGCTCGCGCTCCAGATGCGGCGGGACGGGATCAAGAACATAGCCGCGCGGATCCAGGAGGCCCTGGGGACCTCCACCAGCCGTGATGCCATCAACTCAATCGCCGCTCAGATGGCGCGGTTCTACGCGTCCGACGTGGTCTACAAGGACTACGCCACGCCGCTGATCGCGGGCGCGCTGCACGCCGCCGGAATTGGCGTTGGCGGCACCAACGGCGAGACGATCGAGGCCGGTCAGTTCCTGCCTGATCTCGGCTGGCTGGATCCGACGGTCGTGGCCGGCAAGCTGGGCTCGAGGACAGCCACGGCGTCCGGCAAGCCCGCGCCCGGGCTCCACGGTCATTCCCTCGATTCGGTCAGCGTGGGCGGAACCACGCTCCAGACCGGATCGACCAACACGTTGCCCGCCAGCCCGCCGCCGACGTTCACGTTCCACTTCACCAACGGCGGCCAGAACAACGAGACCAACGTCGTGCTCAAGGTGACGGTCAACACCACCAACATCAGTGCGCAGACCGTGGTTCCGCAGACCACTGCCGGCCAATCCACCACCGCACAGGTGACGCTCAAGTCCTCGCCCCCGGCCGGCACCTACACGGTCGTGGCCACAATCGAGCCCGTCCCCGGCGAAAAGAACATCGCCAACAACACGCAGAGCTTCCAGATCACGTTCCAGTAAGCACTCCCGTCGCGCGGGACGCCTATCCTGTCCCCGGTGCATGACCTGACCAGCACGGCGGGGATCGTCGCGATCGCGGCCGGGGGGGTCGCGATCGTGGCGTTCGCCCTCAGCGTTTTTCTCGCGTTCAGGCTGCGCCGCGTGCGGGCGCATCAGCGCGTCGTTCTGGGCGATGGCCGGCAGGACCTCGTGACCCACGCGGCTGCACTCCAGTCCCAGTTCGAGGCGCTCTCGCAGTACGTCCAGGACGCGGCCGATCGACTCGACGACCGCATGAAGGTCGCCGAGCATCGGCTGGACGGGACCATGGCCCACCGGGCGCTTGTACGCTACGACGCTTACGGGGAGATGTCGGGGCGCCAGTCGACCTCGATCGCGCTGCTCGACGCCAACCGCTCGGGGCTGGTGCTGTCCTCGATTCACCACCGCGATCAGGCGCGCATGTACGCCAAGGAGGTGCGGGGCGGTCGCGGTGAGCTTGAGCTCTCGCCCGAAGAGGCTGAAGCGGTCCGGCTGGCGCTCGAGGGCGATGGGGGACCGCCCCCGTCGTCGTAGTGTCGTGAGCAGTCGCCGACCGGCGTCCGCGATCCGCGCCGGATACTTCGGGCCCGCAGGCACGTTCACGCACGAGGCCCTGATTCACGCCACGCGCGGTCGAGAGCTCGAGCTGATCTCGTTCCCGACGATCTACGACGCGGTCATGGCCGTGCACGATGGCTCGGTCGACCGGGCACTGGTCCCAATCGAGAACTCACTGGAGGGCTCCGTCAACGCCACGCTCGATGCGCTGGCGATGGAAACCGAGGAAGTCGCGATCGTGGGCGAGGTGGTTCACCCGATCCGCCAGTGCCTGATCGCCCGGGCCGAGCTGGAGCTCGACGAGATCGAGGTCGTCGTCTCCCACTCCCAGGCCAACGCTCAGTGCGCTCGCTTCATTCGAACCCGGCTGCCCCAGGCCCGGGTGTTGTCCGGCAGCTCCACCGCAGACGCCGTGAGACTGGTCGCCGAGCACGACGGGCCCTGGGCGGCCCTCGGCACGAGGCTGGCGGCCGAGCACTACGGCTGTGTGGTGCTTCGGTCCGGAGTCGAGGACGTTGCTGACAACGAGACGCGGTTCGTGTGGCTGGCTCAGGCTGGCGCCGCGGACGTTGGCCAGCTGCTCGGCCAGGCCGCGCTCGGACCCTGGAAGACGGCCATCGTGTTCTGGGGACTTGGTTCCGAGGCGCCGGGCTGGCTCGTGCGATGCCTGTCGGAGCTCGCCACCCGTAAGGTCAACCTGACCCGGATCGAATCGCGGCCGCGCAAGCAGGGACTGGGGCGTTACATGTTCTTCGCCGACCTCGAGGGGCGTGACAGCGAGCCGCACGTGGCCCAGGCACTGGAGGCGCTGAGAGGCCACGTCGAGGTACTCCGCGTGCTCGGATCGTTTCCCGCGGGGTGACCATTCACCGACCCGCCCAATCGCCCGTCAAACCGGCGGCCGGCGCTCCGACCCCCGCTACACTGGCGCCACATCATGGCCACTTCAGTACCAGCGCCAGCATGGTCCGCGTCGCCTTCAGAGCACCAGCGACGCGGGCGAGCGGTTGGCCGGGTGCTCGTACTGAACGCGACATACGAACCGATCAACGTGTGCACCGTGCGCCGAGCGGTTGTCCTGCTGCTCAAGGACAAGGCGGAGATCATCGAGCGGGGCGAGTTCGAGCTGCACGCCGAGAGCTGCTCGATTGCGCGGCCGGTGGTGATTCGCCTGGTGGCTTATGTGCGGATCCCGCGCGACACGCATCGCCGCAAGATCACCCGCCGCGCCGTGTTCGCTCGCGACGATTGGACCTGTCAGTACTGCGGCTCGCGGTCGAATCTGACCGTTGACCACGTGGTCCCGCGCTCCAAGGGCGGCTCGTCGAACTGGGAGAACATCGTGGCGTCGTGCGCCCCCTGCAACCGGCGCAAGGGCAACGCCCTGCCGCGGCAGGCGGGAATGCGCCTGCTCAAGCAGCCCCGCACTCCCAGTCCGCATGTGTTCATCGCGGTGGCGAGTCCGTCGATACCCGCCGCCTGGCGCCAGTACCTGGCGGCCTGATTAGCCGCCGGTTGGCTCAGGCCTGTCAGGCGGCGAACCGCTGGGCGGCCCGGGCCCGAGCCTTGGCCGCCTCGGTGTCTCGGTTCTTCGCGGGCGCGGTGGTGTGTAGCTCGCTCAGCAGCTGCAGCGAGGCCTGCGACACGGCCGTGATCGCCCGCGCGAATGCCTCCTCGTTGGCCTTCGAGGGCTTGCTGAAGCCGCTGATCTTGCGCACGTACTGGATGGCGGCGGCGTCGACCTCCTGCGCGGTGGCCGGCGGCTCGAAGTTGTACAACGTCCTGATGTTTCGGCACATGCTCCTAGGGTACCGTCAGCGACCGGGCGTCGCCGACGCGACTCAGCCCCCGCCGATGCGTGCGCCCGGCAAGAACGGACGCGAGCTTATGATCCCCAACTCCCGCAGGCGTAGGCGCAGCTGCTCCCGCAGCTCGTCGTCCGGCGCGTGCTGGCTGAACACGCGAGCCTCGGTAGCCCGTTCGCGGGCGAGCAGATCGAGTTCAGCGAGTTCCTCGTCGGCGGCGCTGCCACGCTCAGGATTGGGACGGATGTACCAGAGCTCCGCCTGGTCGTAGCGCGCCGACAGCGCTCGGGCGAGCGGATACTGCCGCGGGTGGTAGAGGACGAGCAGGCGCGGCTCGCCGGGCAGCCGAAGGCGCCGGGCGGTGCGCACCGGCGCGCTGTGGCGCAGGATCCTCGGGGCTCGCACTCTCCCGGGCTCGAGCGCCAGCACGCGAGGGATCACCAGCAGCTCCCGGGCCTGAGCGTCGAGCTCGAACTGCTCGAGCTTGGTGGGAAGCAAGAGGACGGCCAGCGGCTCGGTCATCGCCTCGAGCCACGCCGGCGGCATCTCACCCGGCCGTACGACGTCAACTCCCACTGACCGTGCGCCTTGGCCAAGGTCAACTCATGGATCCTGTCCGCCACGGCGGTCCCGCTGGTTTCCACGGTGGCTCTCGAGCCGGCGATGCTGGTCGTGATGTTGGCGTACAGCAACTGGACCTGATCCCGCTGCAGCACCGTGGACTTGGTCGGCAGGCACCGCGCCAGCAAACCCGGGCAGCCGGCCGTCGAGCGGAGCGCCGTGCTCAGCGCCTCCCGGGCACGGCCGTCAAGCTGGGCGCAGGCGTTCACGTAGTCGCCCTGGGCCACCGCCGTCACGTAGTTCTGGGCGATCTCCCCGGGCGACGGTGGATAAGACCCGCACCCCGCGGCGCAGGCCGCGCAGGCCATCAGCGCCACGACGCCCTGGCGAGCCGTTCTCGGCAGCATGCTCAGCTGGGCGCCGGGCCCGGGCTCGGGCCGCGGGGGGCAAGGGATAGGGTGGCGGTGGCGAGCAGCTGCGCCACGCCAGCTCTGAGGCCCGGCTTGCGGCGTTGCCGGTCATCGTGACGGTGACGAAGCTGCCGCCGCTGGACTGCGTCCCGTTGGTGGCCAACAGCTGCCCCTGGGCGGCGATCCAGGCCGCGCTGTATCCCAGTCCGGACAGGTCGCGCGGCAGGTTGGCCGACTGCGACGCCCCGACCGGGGCGAACGCCTGGGCCGCGTGTACCGCCAGCGTGTCGAATTGCTCCCATGCCCGGGGCGAGGCCTGTGCCACGACATCGGCGTGCAGCCCTTCTCCGGAGAGCACGCACTCGATGTTGTCCGGGTCCGAGTCGGCGATCTTCAGCCGGGGCGTGCCCAGCACGCCCCGGACGGCATGCAGGGCTTTCTGGCACACGCGAGTGGCGATTGGTTGCTCGGCCCCGCCGGACCCACCACATCCGGCGACCGCGGCGCAGGCCAGCGCTAGCGCAACCGTTTGTGCCCTACTGGCTCTGCTCGGGACGAGCATGCTCGGCTTGGGCGTCGCCGGCTTGGGCGTCGCCGACCTCGCCGTCGCCGTCCGTCGCCTCCTTTCCGCTCGGCATCAGTCGCCCCGCGCTGAGTGGGCTCAGATCCGAGTGACCGGCGCTGGCAATCTCCTGCTCAGAGACGCTGAGCGGATGATGGCAGGCGGCCAGATGACCGCCGGGATACTCCGCCAGCGGCGGCTCGACCTCCGTGCACACGTCAGTTGCCCGGGGGCAGCGCGTGTGGAACCGGCAGCCGCTGGGCGGGAATATCGGATTGGGCGGCTCGCCCCCGACGACGAGCCGTTCACGCGCCCGGTTCTCCTCGGGGTCGGGAATCGGAATCGCACCCAGAAGCGCTTCGGTATAGGGATGGATGGGCTTGGTGTACAGCTCCTTGGCCGGAGCGAACTCCACCACCTTGCCCAGGTACATGACCGCGATGTGATCGGAGACATGGCGGACGACGCTGAGGTCGTGGGCAATGAACACGTAGGACAGACCGAAGTCGTCCTGCAGGTCATCGAGCAGGTTGATGACCTGGGCCTGGATCGAGACATCGAGCGCGGACACCGGCTCGTCGAGCACGATCAGCCGAGGATCGACCGCCAGCGCGCGCGCCACGCCGATCCGCTGCCGCTGCCCGCCGGAGAACTCGTGCGGGAACCGGTTGACATGCTCGGGATTGAGCCCGACGAGCTGCAGCAATTCGCGCACCCGGTCGTCGATCTTCTCCTTCTCGACGCCCTGCAACCGCAGGGGCGTGCCCACGATCTGCCCGACTCGCTTGCGGGGGTTCAGTGAGGAGACGGGATCCTGGAAGACCAACTGCACCTCCCCGCGGACGGGCGCGAGCTCGCGTCGCCCCAGATGGGTGATGTCGCGTCCGCGGAAACGGATGCTGCCCGCGGTCGGCTCCAGGAGCCGCACGAAGCAGCGCGCCAGCGTGCTCTTGCCGCAGCCGGACTCGCCGACGATCCCGAGCGTCTGCCCCTCCTGAAGCCGGAGCGACACATCATCCACAGCGTGCACGTGGCCCACGGTTCGATCAATCAGAACTCCCTGCTTGATCGGGTAGTAAAGCTCGACGTGGTCGGCCTCAATCAGGGGCGCCTGGCCGTCGCTCAGCGGGGCCGCCTGTGTCCCGGCACTCATGCGGCGACCGAGCCCGTGGCGAGGCCGATGCGGCCCTCAACCTCCCGACGCGTGCGCTTGTCTGAGACCTCGAGCCAGCATCGATCGCAATGGCCCGGGGCATCGGGCAGGTGTGACTCCAGCGGGGGGACTTCGACGCACCGCTCGAACTCGTGCGGGCATCGGGGCCGGAAGTGACAACCCTGTGGCGGGTTGACCAGCGACGGTGGCTGCCCCGGGATCGCGGGCAACCGTCGCGGCGGCTCGCGGTCCATCCGAGTCATCGAGCCGAGCAGGCCCCAGGTGTACGGGTGCTGAGGGTCATAGAAGATCTCGTCGAGCGTTCCCTGCTCCACGACGCGGCCCGCGTACATCACCAGCACCCGGTCGGCGATGTCCGCCACCACGCCAAGGTCGTGCGTGACAAAGATCACCCCGCTCGCGCTCTCTTCGCGCAGCTGCTTGATCTCCTCCAGGATCTGGGCCTGAATCGTCACATCCAGCGCGGTGGTCGGCTCATCCGCGATCAGCACGCTGGGCGATAGCGACAGCGCCATCGCGATCATCGCGCGCTGGCGCATGCCACCGGAGAACTCGTGCGGGTACGCCCGCGCTCGGTCGCGCGCGCGCGGTATGCCCACGCGCTCCATCAGCTCCACCGCCCGGTCAAACGCCGCCGCCTTGGAGATGTCCTCGTGCGCCCGGATCTGTTCGACGATCTGGTCCCCGATCCGGTGCACGGGGCTGAGCGAGGAGATCGGGTCCTGGAAGATCATCGCGATCTCCTTGCCACGGATCCGCTCGAGCCGCCCCTCGGAGGCGCCGATCAGGTCCGTATCACCCAGTCTGGCAGCACCGGCAAAGCGCGAGTTCGGCCCGCGCGTGAGTCCCATGAGGGTCATCACGGTCACCGACTTGCCCGACCCCGATTCCCCCACGATGGCAACCAACTCGCCGCGGTCGACCGTGAAGGACGCGCCGTCCACCGCGTGCACGACGCCATCCTCGGTGGCGAAGGAAACCTCGAGGTCCTCGACCTCGAGCAGCCGCTCAGCCATCGTCCCCGTTGCGCCGAGCGCTCGTCATCCGCTGAGCCGGATCCGCGGGTCGAGCAGAGCGTAGAGGACGTCGACCAGTGCGCTGAACACCACCACGAAGAAGGCCGTGAGAATGGCGCCCACCAGGATCGGCGGCACGTCAAGGTTGCCGATCGCGCTGACCTCGTATTGACCGATTCCGGGGAGGTTGAACACGTACTCGGTGACGAGTGCGGCACCGCCAAGCAGCAGCGCGAAGTCAAGGCCGAACAGCGTGACGACCGGCATCATCGAGTTACGCAGCACGTGGCGCGTGAACACCCGCCGGCGCGAGAGCCCCTTGGCCCGGGCGGTCCGCACGAAATCCTGATTGATCGTGTCCAGCAGGTTCGAGCGCAGTACCCGCGAGTAGAAGCCGATGCTCAGCACGGCGATCGAGATCCACGGGAGAATTAGGTGGTAGGCCCACTGCGTTGGGCTGTCGCCGAAGTGCGTGTATCCCGTGTTGGGGAACCAGCCGAGCTTGTAGGCGAAGAAGTACAGAAGCAGCGCGGCCAGTAGGAAGATCGGCACCGACACACCCACGATGGCGAGCGCCATGAGCCCTCGATCCGCCAGCCCGCCCGCCTTCATGGCGCTGATTGAGCCGAGGATCGTCGCCACCACGAGCCAGATGATCGCCGCCGGGACCACCAGCGAAAGTGTCACCGGGAACCGATGGCGGAACTGGTCGACGACGTTCAGGTCGTCCTGGTAGTCGATCACGTTGCCGGTGAAGATCAGCTTCATCGTGTTGCCGTACTGGACGTAGAACGGCTTGTTGAGATCGAACTTGCGTGCGACCTCGTTGACCGTGGTCTGGGTGGCATTGCGCCCGGCGATCGAGCGGGCCGGGTTGTAGTTCGGAATCAGCTCGAAGAAGCTGAACACCAGGAACGAGGTGGCCAGGAGCAGCAGCAGCGCAGACAGCGACCGTCTGACGATGAAACGTGCCATCAGCTTCCGATCGGCACCGTCACGTCTTGATCCGCACCTGCGCGCGGGGGTCGAGCGCGTCGCGGATGCCATCGCCCAGGGCGTTGATGCTGAGGACGGTGAGCACGAGCATCGCGCCCGGGATCAGCGAGAAGGTCGGGGTGGTCGAGATGTACTGGATGCCGTCGCCGATCAGCGAGCCCCACGACGCGTTGGGCGGCTGGACGCCGGCGCCGAGGAACGAGAGGTAGGCCTCCAACAGGATCGCCTGCGCCAGCATCATCGGCACGAAAATGGTGATCGTCGAGGCCGTATTGGGCAGGATCTCCGAGAACATGATCCGCCACGGGCTCATGCCCTGGACCCGGGCTGCGTCCACGAAGTCCTGCTCACGGAGCCGCAACACCTCTCCCCGGATCGGCTTGCCCATGTAGGGGATGTAGATCACGCCGATGATCAGCATCGGGATCGCGATCGAGTTGCCCTTGATCGGGCCGATCCCACCGAACGCCAGCGCCGTGCCCACTACCACGCCGAGGATCACCGGCGGGAAGGACCAGATCAGCTCCATGAACCAGCGCAGCACCCCATCGACCGGTCCGCGCAGGAAGCCGCACAGCAGTCCGAGCAGCGTGCCAAACACGATGATGATGACCGTCGCCACAGCTCCGATCTCCAGCGATGTGCGCCCGCCGTAAAGCAGCCGCACCGCGAGGTCGCGCCCGTTGGTGTCGGCGCCGAAGAAGTAGTGACTGGTCCAGGTCGGGCCGATCGGTACCCCGCTGGTCGAGACGATGTTCTCGGGTTTGCCGCCGACGTTCACCGTGCCCGTGATGTTCTCCGCGTTCGGCCCGATGTGGGCGATGTCGTGCGAGTACACGGGCGCCAGCAGGCACAGCGCGACGAGCACCACGAACAGGGCGAAGAAACCCAGCGCCACCTTGTTGCGGCGAAGCCTCCGCCAGGCCAGCTTCCACGGTCCGATCGCGGGCGCGTGGCCACCCGCCTCCCAGCCCTCTGGGGCTCCAGCTCTGGAGCCGATCAGTACGCCGGCGCCGGCGTCAGCACCCTCCGGGACTACAGACATCGTGTGTGCAGCAGCTTATACCTCCCAAGTGGGACGGGAGCCGGGAGGGCGCGATCCGGCGCCCTCCCGCCTCGCCGCCGTGCTACTTGAGCTGGAGGCTCGTCAGGTCGGTCAGCCACTCGACCGACAGCGTGCCCGTGGCGAAGTTCAGACGGTTGGAATAGAATTTCGGCTTGCTCTCGTGGCCGAAATTGGCGTAGTACGCCTTGTTGACCGCGTATTGGTCGAGCGCCGCCCACTGGCTGGCCACCTTCTCCGGCGGCTGCTGGTAGAGCTTGACCAGCGTCGCGTTGAAGTGAGGATCGTTCACGTAGCCGTAGTTGAGCGATGACCCGGCGTTGCCGGCGAACAGCTGCATGAAGTCCCACGGGTTCGGGAAGTCCTGGTTCCAGTCACCGAAGCCGACCTGTCGGCTTCAGGCTCGGTGCCCCGATCGTCGTGAAGTACACGCCCGAGTTGACCACCTTCTCGGTCGCCTTGAACCCGAGCGAGTTCAGGACCGAGGTGAAGTAGTCGAGGTACTGCTTGCGCGGGCTGCGCTCCTCGCCATACACCGTCACGGGCTGGCCCGTCATGCCCGACTTCGCCATCAGCTGCTTGGCCAGGGTCAGGTTCGGCGGCCCCGCCGGGTTATGGAACGGGCAGCTCGACGGGCTCGAGTGACCCACGATCCCGAACGGGATCAGATGGCAGTCTGGCGACATGGAAGCCGCTGTCCAGCCGCGACAGAGCTCGGTCGTCCATCGCGGCGAGCACCGCCTGGCGGGCGTACAGGTTGTTGAACGGCTTCTTCTCGACGTCCGAACCAGAAGTACCAGCTCGAGTTCAGCGGCATCGCCGCGTAGCGGTCCGCCGCCTGCGACTTGATCTGGGGGAGGATCGAGGGCGGCAGGGTGTCGCCGGGATCGAACACGTCGGCCTGGTTGTTCAGCACCTGCTCCGCGTTCGCCAGCACGTTGGAGTTGACCTTGTAAACGATCGTGTCGGCGTGCCCCTTGGCCAGCCCGGGCACGTCGAAGCTCGGGTTGCGGACCACGGTGTACGTATGGCCCGGGTCGATCGTTCCCCACTTGTAGGGCCCGTCGCCGACCGTCCCCGTGCTCGCCAGGTTCTTCATCGGCGTGCTCGTCGGCACCGGGGCGGTGCCGGCGAGTGCGAAGATGTCAACGATTGGGGCGAACGGCTGGACCAGGTTGACCTTGATCGTGCCGGTCGCGTTGTCCGTGGTGACGCCCGAGATGGTCTTGGCCTTGCCGTTCGCGTAGGCCGTGCCACCCGCGATGTAGGCGCTGATGAACGACGCGGCCTGCCACGGGATCTTGATGTCCCGCTCCAGCGCATAGGCGACGTCGCTGGCCTTGATCGCCTGCCCGTTGGAATAGTGCAGGTTGGGGCGCAGGACGAACGTATAGGTCTTGCCGCCGTTGGAAACGGTCGGGAGGCTCTTGGCCAGCGCCGGGATGATCTTGCTTCCCGCCGTTCCCTCCACACCACGTACGAAGGTCAGCAGCGGCGTGTTGATGACCGAGTAGAGCTCGTTGCCCTGGGTCGTGAAGTCAAGGCCCTGGTCGGCGGACAATGGCGCGGTGCCGGACACGATCGTGATCGTGCCGCCCTGCTTGCCACCGGTGGAGCTGCTCGACGACGGTGATGTCGTCTTTGACGAGCTGCCGCAGGCCCCTAGCGCCCCCGCCAGAGCAAGCGCCGCACAGCCGGCCACGAGCGACCTTGTCTTCCTCCTCATTGATCCTCCTCCTCCGAGGTTTGCGGTCCCGGCTGTATTTTCTTCCCACAGAACCGGATTGGGAAGCCACATCGGGTCCGTCCTAATCAAGCCGCAACACGGCGCGCGTCAGCGGTCAAGGTGGCCATCGAACCCGAAACACGACGAAGGGCGCCGTCGACGTCGGCGCCCTTCGAACACTTCTGACTGCCTGACCGCGGTGAGGTGGTTCTGGCCGGAGGGACTACTCCCGGCTCCCGACCGCGGCGGTGTCGCGGGGGGACTCCGCTAAGCGGGGTCAGCCTCCGACCTAGCGGCCGGACACCTCCAGGGTCCCGCAATAACTGTCAGACAAGCTCGGACCACCTCCTTTCTCTGGTAGGCATCAGATTAGCGAACGTCAGCGACGCAATCACCCGTTGCGTGAGTCCGGCTATCGCCCGTCCGCGTGGCCTACGCGTCGGTCTCGGATTCGTCCTCGGGGAGCGGCGGCGTCTCAGCGTCGGGCTCGCCCTCGACCCTGGCCGCGCTCGCCTCGCTGGCAGGCTCGTCGTCGGCCACCGGCGCCGCCGTGTCCGCCTCGGACTCGACCACCAGCGCCACCGCGCTCACCTGATCGTCATCGCGGAGGTTCATCACGCGCACGCCCTGCGAGGCGCGACCGTAACGGTTGATGCCGCGCACCGAGGTGCGTTGCACCATGCCGTTCTGCGAGATGAACACCAGCTCCTGATGCTCGCGGACCACCAGAGCGCCCGCCAGCTGGCCCTTGTTCTCGGTCAGGGTGATGGTCTTGACGCCCATCGTGCCTCGGCCCTTGACCGGGTAATCGGAGATTGAGGTGCGCTTGCCGTAGCCGTTCTGGGTGACGACCAGCAGCTCCTGATCGTCCCGGGCCACATCCATGGCCAGCACGGCGTTGTCCTTCTGCGACACGTTCATGCCCCGCACACCGCTGGTGTCGCGGCCCATCGGGCGCACCCGGGCCTCGTTGAAGCGAGCGGCCTGTCCCGAGCGCGACACGATGATGATCGTGTCCTCGCCGCTGGTCCTCCGCACCGCGATCAGCTCGTCATCGTCACGGATGTTGATGGCGATGATCCCGTCTGCCTTGATCGGGGTGTTGTAGGCGCCGAACTCGGTCTTCTTGATCATGCCCTTGCGGGTGGCGAACACCAGGTACTTGCCCTCGTTGAAGTCACGGGTGCTGAGCACCGACTGCACCCGCTCGCCCTCGCGCAGTGGCAGCAGGTTGACCAGTGCCCGGCCCTTGGCGGTGCGCGACGCCTCCGGCAGCTCGTAGACCTTCAGCCGGTAGACCTTGCCGCGGTTGGTGAAGAACAACAGGTAGTCGTGCGTCGAGCTCACGAATAGGTGCTCGATGTAGTCATCGTCCTTCATGTCCATCCCGGTCACGCCGATCCCGCCGCGCCGTTGCTGGCGGTAGGTGGACAGCGGCAGCGACTTGATGTATCCGGACTGCGTAATCGAGATCACCATCTGCTGGTCGGCGATCAGGTCCTCGATGTCGATCTCGCCCTCGGCGTGGGTGATCTCGGTGCGGCGCTCGTCACCGTAGGCGCCGGCAATCTCGTTCAGCTCGTCCTTGATCAGCCCATAAATCCGGTTCTCGTCGCCGAGGATCTCGCGCAGTTCCTTGATCCGCTCGAGCAGGTCGGCGTGCTCCTGCTTGATCTTGTCCGCCTCGAGCGCGGTCAGACGGCTGAGCGTGAGCTGGAGAATCGCCTGCGCCTGGATCACAGTCAACTCGAAGCGATCGACTAGGCCGGTGCGCGCCGCTTCCGGGTCGCGTGAGGAGCGGATCAGCGCGATCACCTCGTCGAGGTTGGCGAGCGCCACCAGCAGCCCCTCGAGCACGTGGGCGCGCTCCTCGGCTCGCCGCAACTCGTACTTGGTGCGGCGAATGATGACCTCGCGCTGGTGGTCCACGTAGTAACCGACCGCCTCGCGCAGCGACAGCGTGCGGGGCACGCCGTCGACCAGCGCGACCATGTTCACGCCGAAGGTGGTCTGCATCGGGGTGTGCTTGTAAAGCTTGTTGAGGACCACCTTGGGAATCGAGCCGCGCTTGAGCTCGATCACCAGGCGCATGCCCTTGTCGCTCGAG
Source organism: uncultured Solirubrobacterales bacterium (assembly GCA_963803475.1). GTDB lineage: Bacteria > Actinomycetota > Thermoleophilia > Solirubrobacterales > Solirubrobacteraceae > Palsa-465. The sequence continues at coordinate 63,876 of CAWDMR010000005.1, read as the reverse complement.
TGGTCCTCGATGTCGGAGATCTCGGAGATCTTCTTGTCGTGGACCAGATCGGCGATCTTCTGAATCAGGCCACCGTCGCCCCCCTTCTTGACCTGATACGGGAGCTCCGTGACGATGATCGCCTCCTTGCCCTGCCCCACCGGCTCCACGTGGGCCCGGGCCTGCACCCGCACCCTGCCGCGCCCGGTGTTGTACGCGTCCCTGATCCCGGCGCTGCCGAGGATGACCCCGCCGGTAGGAAAGTCGGGTCCCTTGACGTAGCGCATCAGCCCCTCGATGTCGATGGAGGGGTTGTCGATGTAGGCGATCACGGCCGTGACCGTCTCCCGCAGGTTGTGCGGCGGGATATTGGTCGCCATCCCAACCGCGATCCCGGCGGCGCCATTGACCAGCAGGTTGGGGAAGCGCGCCGGCAGCACCAGCGGCTCCTGGTTCTTGCCGTCGTAATTGGGACCGAAGTCGACCGTGTCGGCGTCGAGGTCGCGCAGCATCTCGGGCGCGATCCGGGCCAGGCGCGCTTCGGTGTAGCGCATCGCCGCTGGTGGATCGTCGTCAATCGAGCCGAAGTTGCCCTGCCCGTCGACCAACGGGTAGCGCATGGAGAAGTCCTGCGCCATCCGTACGAGCGTGTCGTAGATCGGTGCGTCGCCGTGGGGGTGGTACTTGCCCATCACGTCGCCGACGATCCTCGATGACTTGGAACGAGAGCGATTCGGCTGCAGACCGGCCTCGTTCATGGCGTACAGCACGCGGCGGTGCACCGGCTTGAGGCCATCGCGCACGTCGGGCAGTGCCCGCCCGACGATGACCGACATGGCGTAGTCGAGATACGCCGAGCGCATCTCCTCCTCGAGCCCGCGTGGCTCGATGTTGCCGCCGCTCAGGGTGTCGATCGTGGACATGGCTTACACGTCCAGGTTGGCGACGAGTCGTGCGTTCTCCTCGATGAACTGGCGCCGGGGCTCCACCTGATCGCCCATCAGCATTGAGAAGATCTTGTCCGCCTGGGCCGCGTCCTCGACCGTCACCCGCACGAGCGTGCGCCGGGCCGGGTCCATCGTCGTATCGCGCAACTGCGCCGGGTCCATCTCGCCCAGGCCCTTGAAGCGGTTGACCTCGACCCCACGCCGGGACAGCGCCAGCACCTCCTGGCGCAGCGCCCGGAATGTGAGCGCCTGGGCCCGCTGGTCGCCGAGCGCGATCGAGAACGGCGGCGTTCCCGCCGTCGCCACCAGCTGCTCGTGCACGCGCAGCAGCTGCCGGTACTCATGGTCCTCCAGCAGCGTGCGCCGCAGCCGATGCGTGCGGGCCAGCCCGCTGCTGGTCTCGATGGCGCGCACGACGATGTCGGGGCCGTCCTCGGACAGAACCTCGGTGGAGAACGGGTGGCCGTTGTCGCTGGTCGCCTTCATCAGCTTGAGCAGGGCGTCGGCGTCGTCGATCTGCTCGTCGAGGATGCCGGATTCCTCCACGAAGGTGACCGGCTCGTGGCCGAAGCTGGCCCGCAGCGCCGAGGCCCAGCCGTCGTACTGCTTGAGCAGCCGGGTGAACCTCTGCCACCGCGCCGGCGTGAGCGAGAACTGCTTGTTGTAACGATCGAAGACCTGGAAACGCTCGAGCTTGCCGTCGAGCAGGATCTCCTCCAGCTCCGCCTCCTTCTCGATGTAGCGCTCGGTCTTGCCGGACTTCAACTTGTACAGCGGCGGCTTGGCGATGTACACATAGCCGGCCTCGATCAGCGGCTGCATCTCCCGGAACAAAAGCGTCAGGACCAGAGTGCGGATATGCGCCCCGTCGACGTCGGCGTCGGTCATCACGATCACCTTGTGGTACCGAGCGTTGTCGAGGTTGAACTCGTCCCGCACGCCGGTGCCGATCGCGGTGATCAGCGCCTGGATTTCCTGGTTCTGCAGCACCTTGTCGATCCGGCTCTTTTCGACGTTGAGGATCTTGCCCCGAAGCGGCAGCACGGCCTGCGTCGCCCGGTCCCGGCCCTGCTTGGCCGAGCCGCCGGCCGAGTCGCCCTCGACCACGAAGATCTCCGACAGTGCCGGATCCTTGACCGAGCAGTCGGCCAACTTGCCCGGCAGACGCGAGTTCTCCAGCGCCGACTTGCGTCGCGTGAGGTCGCGCGCCTTGCGCGCGGCGGCGCGAGCCTGCGCCGCCTGCACGGCCTTGCGGATGATTGCCCGCGCGTCACTCGGGTTCTCCTCCAGGAACTCCGACAGTCGGGCGTTGACGATCGAATGGACGAAGCCCTGCATGCCCGGGTTGCCGAGCTTGGTCTTCGTCTGACCTTCGAACTGGGGGTCCGATAGCTTGGCCGAGATCACGGCGGTGAGACCCTCACGTACGTCCTCGCCGGACAGGTTCTCGTCCTTCTCCTTGAGTTCGCCCTTGTCGCGCGCGTACTTGTTGAGCGCGCTGGTCAGCGCCGAGCGGAAACCGCTCAGGTGAGAGCCGCCCTCGTGCGTGTTGATGTTGTTGGCGAACGAGAAAACGGACTCCTGATAAGAGGAGTTCCACTGCATCGCCACCTCCAACGCGCCCTCGTCCGACTCGCCCGAGAACGAGATCACCTTCTTGTGGATCGGGTCCTTGTTCTCGTTCAGATAGGAGACGAAGTCGACGATCCCGCCCTCGTAGCGGAACTCAGCCTGGTGGCCCTCGGCGCGCTCGTCGATCAGCGTGATCCGCAGACCCCGGGTGAGGAACGCCGTCTCACGCATGCGCTCTTCCAGCACCTTGAAGTCGAAGTCCAGGGTCTCGAACACGTCCGCATCCGGCAGGAACGTGATCGTGGTGCCGGTCTGCTTGGTCTTTTCGGTCTTCTGCAGATCCTGCCGCGGCTTGCCGCGTTCATAGGACTGAATCCAGTGGTAGCCGTCGCGCCACACCTCGACATCGAGTTGTTCGGATAGGGCGTTAACCACCGAGACGCCGACTCCGTGCAGGCCACCCGACACCTTGTAGCCGCCGCCGTCGCCGAATTTCCCGCCTGCGTGAAGCACGGTCAGAACCACCTCCACCGCCGGACGCTTCTCCTTCTCCATCACGGCCACCGGGATGCCGCGGCCGTTGTCGGTCACGGTTACGGAGCTGTCGGGGTGAATCGTGACCGTGACCGCATCGCCGAAACCGGCCAGCGCCTCGTCAACAGAGTTATCAACAACCTCGTAGACCAGGTGGTGCAGCCCGCGCTGTCCGGTCGACCCGATGTACATGCCGGGCCGCTTGCGGACGGCCTCCAGCCCCTCCAGGACCGTGATGTCCTGGGCGTCGTAGCTTGGTTCTTGCTCGGGGCGCCGTGAGGCGCCGCTGTCATTCGCCAACGATCCTCCGATGACGTTCAGACGCCCCGGTTTCGCGCAACGTGCGGCGCGCCGGGGCGTCGGGAGTTGGTGTACAGAAGAATAGCACAAAGTGCCCCTGAACCGGCCCGCGCAGATGTGTCGATTTCCCTGCAAACTCGCACAAAAGAGTGCCGCGCAAGGCGGCTGGGCGAAGGATCTCGGAAACCGATCCGAAAAACGGTGATATTGCGCGGGGCGGCGTGCTCAAATCGCCACGCACCGCAGGCGCTCGACGCGGCCCGAACCAAGCATTCCGTTGAGACGCTCAAGGATCGCCGGAGCCATCAAATCGAGCTCCTGCGCCCACACTGCGGCCGAGCACGAAACCGTCACAACACCGCCGCGTTCGGCGGTCGGCACCGCCTCGATGGCGATCGAGTCACCCACCGCGCCGGCCCACACGCGCTGCACGTGAGCCAGCAGCGTCTCGGGGGCGAGCTCATCGCTCAGCGAACCGAGCGCCGAGCTCAGCGGACGCGGGCCGCGACGACGAGGGGTCACGCGACCACCGCCTCCCGGATTTGTCCTTCGGACACCGCCAATCTGGTGACGTCGAGTGCCATCGCTCCCGGCACGTGCTCGAGATCAGTGGTGGTGACCACTGACTGGCCCTGGGTTTCGCGAAGCAGCTCGACCAGCGCCTCGCGCCGTCCGCGGTCGAGCTCGCTCATCACGTCGTCCAACAGCATCACCGGCGGGTAGTGCCGCTGCTCGGCCAGTGCTTCGCGCTCGGCCAGCAGCAGCGCCAGCAGCGCCAGCCGTTGCTGGCCTTGCGAGCCGTACGTGCGCAGCTCCCGGCCGGCGCGCTGGGTGGCAAAGTCGTCGCGGTGTGGGCCGTGGCCGGTGAAGCCTCTTTCCAGGTCGCCCTCGAGTCGCTCGCTCAGCTCCGCCGCCAGCTCCTCCGCGCTCACGGCCCGCGACCGGGGGCGATAGGAGATCGAGGGTTGATCGTCGAGGCCGAGCTCGCCGGCGATCCGGGTGAACGCGGTCTCGATCTGCTGCATCGCTAGGCCGCGATCATGCATCAGCTCGACGCCATGGCAGGCCAGCTGCGCGTCCCAGGCCGCCAGCGCCGCCCGAGTCCCAGAGCCGGCGCGGATCCGCGCAATCAGCGCGTTTCGCTGAGCCAGCGCCTGCGCATAAGCGCGACGCGGCCCGACCCGCGCCGGCCACAGCGCCGCAACCAACTGGTCCAGGTGAGCGCGCCGCAGGCTTGGCGCCCCCTTGATCAGCTCCAAGCGATCCGGCAGGAACACGCTCACCAGCGGCCGGTCGGCGACATCGACCAGCCGCTCCACCACGGCGCCATCGACCCGCATGCGCTTGGGCTGGCCGGGCACGAAGCCGACCGACAGCTCATGCGCTCCGTCCTCGCCTTCGGCATCGATCACCACGCGGGCAGCGGTGGTACCGAAGCGCACTACCTCGCGCTCATTGGCGGTCCGGCACGATCGGCCGGTGCAGCCGAAGTACACGGCCTCCAGCAGGTTCGTCTTGCCGGCACCGTTCGGGCCCGAGATGACCGTCACGCCGTCTCCCAGCCCCGCCTGAGCATCCTGGTAACCGCGGAAGTCGCGGAGCATGATGCCGACGATCCGCATCGCCCGCGGGCCTACACGTTGAGCCTGATCGGCATGATCAGGTACTTGAAGCCGCTGTCGTCCGCGGCCTCGACCAGGCCGGGGCGCAATGGACTGATCAGCTTCAGCAGCACATCGCCTTCCTCAACAGCCTCCAGCCCATCGCGGAGAAACTCGGGGTTGAACCCGATCTCCAGCGGCTCACCCTGAAACGACACCGGCAGCGCTTCCTGCGCCTCGCCCACATCCGGCGTCTGGGCCGAGACGGTCAGCTCACCTGGCTGGAACGACAGGCGCAAGGGGGCGTTCTTCTGTGCCAGCAGACTGATCCTGCGCACCACGTCGGTGAGCTCGCCGCCCGCCACCCTCAGTTCATGCTCAAAGCTCTCCGGCAGCAGCTGGCGGTAATTGGGGAACTGGCCATCGATCAGCCGCGAGGAGAGGATCACCCGTCCCAGCACGAACAGCACTTGGTTCTGGCGCACGCTGACGGTCAGCTCCTGCTCGTCACCGTGGCTCGCCACCCGACCGAGCTCCTGGAGCGCCCGAGCCGGGACGTTCACCTCGAATCCAGCCGACAGCGGCGACTCGAGTGCCGTCTCCTTGACGCTCAGCCGGTAGGAGTCCGTGGCCACCATCCGTAACTCTCGATCGGAGGCCGAGACCAGAATTCCCGTCAACACGGGCCGCGTCTCATCCCGAGACGCAGATCCGGCCACCTTCAACGCGGTGGACACGAACGCCTGCGCCGGCAGCGAGACAGCCGATTCGCCCTCCGGTTCGGGGAACGGAGGGAAGTCCTCCGTACGCAGCGTGCGGATGTGGAATGTCGCCGATCCCGATACGAGCTCGACGTCCTGCTCGGCGGCCCGCAGCTCGAGCGACACCTGAGGCGAGGGCAGCGACCGCACCACGTCGAGCAGTAAGCGCGCCGGGAGCACCACGACGCCCTCGCGCGTGACGTCCGCATCGAGCGGAACACGCAGGCCGACGTCCATATCCGTTGCCCGTAGCTCACATGCGTCCGGTGACGCTGCGAGCTGAACCCCTGACAGCGCCTGGATTGCGCTGCGCGTCGAGGCCACCCGGCTCACGGTCTGGAGCTGGCCGAGCAGAACATCTCGCTCGAGGGAAATCTTCACGATGAATACCTCAGAAGGAAGGTAGAAGTCATAGGGCGAATAGAAGCTGTGGAGAAGTGCGCAATCGCTTGCAACGAGCGAGGAAGTTGTGGGCTTCGCCGGACAGACAAGTGTGTCAACAGGTGCGGTCGCGTTTGTGTGCCGCTAGGGAGGCCGTGAGCTGCTGTACAGCCGACGCCGCTTCGGGGTCGGTGGCCAGGCGCTCGCCGACGCGCTTGCGGGCATGGAGGATCGTCGCGTGGTTACGCCCGCCGAAGGCGGAGCCGATCTCGTTGAGTGACGCTTGTGTCAGTTCACGTGCCAGGTGAATGGCCACCTGGCGCGGCCAGGCGACCCTCGCGGCCCGGCTGGAGGAGACAAGATCGGCGATCGAGATCTCAAAGAACGACGCCACCGATCTCTGGATGGAGTCGAGCGATAGTCCAGGCCGGGACGTATCGGGGTACATGCCGTTGAGCACGGTCCGTGCCAGCTCGAGCGTGATCGGGTAGCCGGTCAGCGAGTGGTGCGCGACGATCCGGATCAGCGCTCCCTCCAGCGAGCGGATGTTGTCGGTGACGCGCTCGGCAATCAGCTCCAGCACGTGCGGTTCGGCGAGCTGAACGCGGTCGAGGGCGGCGCGCTTGCGGAGGATCGCCACGCGCGTGGGGAAGTCGGGTGGGGCGATGTCGGCCACGAGACCGGATTCGAAGCGCTCGCGCAACCTTTCCTCAACCGTGACGAGCTGGCGCGGAAGCCGATCGCAGGTGACGACTAGCTGCCGCCCCGATTCGTACAGCGCGTTGAACGTGTGGAAGAACTCCTCCTCGGTCTTCGCCTTGCTGGCGAGGAACTGAACATCGTCGATCAGGAGCACGTCGATGTCTCGGTAGACATGCTTGAAGCGGTCGATCGACTTCGTGGTGAGCGCGTTGATGAAATGGTTGGTGAATCCCTCGACGGTCGTGTAGCGCACCGTCGTGCCAGCGCCGAACGCAAGGACGTAGTTGCCGATCGCGTGGAGGAGGTGCGTCTTCCCCAGACCGGGGGGCGCGTAGAGGAATAGGGGGTTATAGGCCTGCCCGGGCAGCTCCGCGACTGACAGCGACGCCGCATGCGCCAAGCGGTTGCCGTCGCCGATGATGAACTGATCGAAGTTGTAGCGGGGGTTGAAGGTGGGAGCGGCCGACGGCTCCGTCAGCGGCCGTGTCTTGGCCGAGTCGGCCGGACCGGAAAACACCACCTTGATCTGCGAGCCGGCCACGCTGCGGGCGCAGCTCTCGACGATCCGCCCGAACCGCTTGGCCACCCAGGCGCGGGTGGCCGGAGGGGCCTCGATCAGGAGGACCGCACCGTCCCACGCCTTGAGCTCGAGTGGGGCGAGCCAGATCTCATAGGTGGAGTCGCCGACCGAGCGTCTGAGCTCAGCGCGAATAGCGCGCCAGGCAGGGACCAGCTCGGGTTGCGCGGGCAGCTCCAAGCGACTCCTCCGGCAGGGGTTTTGGGGACCGGATCGATGAGGTGTTCCAGCGAGCGACGAGCCAGTGCACCCGCCCGGCGAATATACCAGCGGCGATTGAGCCTTCGAGGCGCCGCCCCGGGTGGCTTGGCGCAAAGCGCGACAAAAAACTAGAGGGCCTAGTCGGCGCTGTGAACCGGCTCGGGCGCTGGCCGTGGCAGGCCGGTTTGCCGTCGTTTGGCGGGGTCGGGCGGCTGCGTATACTGGACCCGACCCGCGCCTGGGCCGTGATTCATGAAACGCACCTATCAGCCGAAAAAGCGCAAGCGAGCGAGGACCCACGGATTCCGCGCGCGGATGAGCACTCGCGCGGGGCGACTGACGCTGAAGCGCCGTCGCGACAAGGGTCGCAAGCGCCTGACCGTCTGATGAGCCGCACGGCCTGGTCGCGGCCAAAACCTGGTCGCGGGAGGCTGTCGCGCAGCGCGGATTTCGATCGCGTGTTCCGGAGCGGCCGCTCCCACGCCGGCCGGGAGTTGGTGCTGTACGTGTTCCCGCGCGGAGACGAGGGCAACCCACGGCTCGGCCTGTCAGTGTCGCGCAAGGTCGGCGGCGCCGTGGAGCGAAACCGGGTCAAGCGGCTGTTGCGTGAGGCGTTTGCGTTGGAGGGCACCCGCCTGCCGGAAGGCACCGATGTCGTGATCGTGGCCCGGACCGAGGCCAGGGCGCTGGCCGAGCGGGACGGCTTGGCTGGGATTAGGAGCGCACTGGCCGAGTTGATCGGCCGGGCCGGCCCGGGAGCTCCCGCAGGACAGGAGGAGGCCCCGCGTTGAAGGCCCTGCGATCGATCGTGGCGCTCCCGATCCGCGCCTACCAACGCCTGTTCTCGCCGATGCTCGGGCAGCGCTGCAAGTACTACCCCTCGTGCTCGGAATACGCCGCGCAGGCGATAGAGAGATTCGGCATACTCAGAGGTCTGGTCCTGGCCGGCTGGCGGTTGCTGCGATGCAACCCCTGGAGCCACGGAGGATTCGACCCCGTCGAGGAGCAGCGGCTGTTCAAGTCCCGAGCGCCCGCGCCCAGCGCCTGACCCATGCTTGTAAGCGCCAACATCTTCCAGCCCCTGATCGACGTCTTCCAGTCGGTCCTCATCTTCTTCCACAACAGCCTCGGGGTGCCGTGGGGCTGGGCGATCGTGCTGCTGACGATCGTTGTGCGCGCGGCCCTGTTCCGCTCACGGTCAAGCAGTTCCACTCGATGCAGCGGCTGCAGCAGCACACCCCTGAGCTGAAGGCGATCCAGGCGAAGTACAAGGACGACAAGCAGCGCCAGCAGCAGGAGATGATGAAGTTCTACAAGGAGAACCAGATCAACCCGTTCGGCGCCTGCCTGCCCCTCGCGGCGCAGTTGCCGGTGTTCATCTCCCTGTTCTACCTGCTGCGGTCGAGCCTGCGGAAGGACATCTGCCCGAGTGTGCAGCTCGCAGCCCACACGGCTCACCACGTGGCGCTCGGCAGCACGGTTCCGTGCACGCAGTACGGACCCTTTCCCAAGGCCCAGTTCCTCTTCATCCCGGACCTGACGAACAAGGCCACCGGTGCGGTGCTGATCGTGCTGATCCTGCTCTACGTCGGCACCCAGCTCGCCTCGAGCCTGATGATGTCCAGCCCCACGATGGATCAGACCCAGCGGCGGCTGATGCTGCTGATGCCGCTGTTCTTCGTGGTCTTCATCATCCGCTTCCCCGCGGGCGTGATCGTGTACTGGATCACCACCAACTCGTGGACGATCCTCCAGCAGTACGTGGTGCGAAAACGCCTCGGTCCCTTGGGGCCACCCGCGACCGCCACCGCTTCGGACGACGACGCGGCGCGCGGGCCCTCGAGCCGGGCTAAAGCGCCACCCGAGCCCGCCGGCAACGGCGCCGGTTCCGGTGGTGGCCTGAGCGGCCTGCTCCGCGGTCGCCTGAAGCCCGCCGAAGAGCCGGCCGCGGTGGGCAGTTCGGGCGGCACCCGGGGAGGCTCGCGGAGCAGCGCGCGCGGCGGGCCCCCGCCCCCACCGCCGCGCAAGAAGAAGAAGCGCTCGGGCCGGCGGCGCTGAACCCATGACCGAGGCCGCCACGCGAGTCCAGGAGCTGCTGGAGCGAATCGCGTCCGAACTCGACATCGACGCCGCCGTCGAGGTGCAGGAGAGCCCGGACGGGATCTCGGGCCGCTTTGTGGGTGAGGACCTCGGTCTGCTGATCGGCCACCACGGCCAGACGATCGACGCGATCCAGCACCTGGCCTACCGCATCGCCTATCGCGGCTCCGACGCCCGCAAGCGCGTCGAGGTCGACGCCGCCGGCTACCGCGAGCGCCGGGCCGTCGCCCTCCGCGCCGCCGCCGACCAGGCCGCCGAGACCGCCGTCAGCGACCGCCGCCCCGTCGCGCTCGACGCGATGAACGCCCTGGAGCGCAAGGTCGTCCACGAGCATCTAAAGACGCGTCACGACGTCGAGACGTACTCCGAGGGACAGGAGCCCTCACGCCGGCTCGTCGTGGCCCCGCTGGTGGACTGAGTCCGGGGCGGCCCAGGCGCTGTCGCCTCTCGTTGCGACCGCCGGCCTCGACGCCCGCCGGAGTCCGGGCGCAAGAGCGTGGTTCCCCGCCCCGCCTGGGCGTGAAAACCCGCCCAACTTGCATGTCGCGAGTCAGCGGGGCGACTTATGCACCGTATGCGTGATTTACCCGCCCCGGAGCGGCGGGAGTGCGAAGTCGGGCGGGTTTTGCACGGCCGCCACCGGCCGGCCCTGTGCACGGCCCCTCCCAGCGCTCCTGCCCGCCGTGCCCTCCCGGCCGGGTGGCAGCCGCCTCCCGCCGCCCCGCACCCCCGCTCGCCCCCAAAACCACCCGCCCCAAAACCACCCCACCGTTTCACATGTTCCCCACCCGTGTAACAACTTTGTGTCGGCATCGCTACAACTTCGAACCTGATGCGTACGCTGTCCGAGTTTGAGCGAGGGGTGGTCGTGGGCCTGCTGGTCGGCGAGGGCTCGTTTGGGGGCGACGGGAAGCAGCCCCAGGTCACGCTCCGCATGCACACCCGGCACGAAGCGCTGTTCCAGTGGCTCGTGGAGCGCTTCCCGGAGACCAGGCTGTATGGCCCGTACCACCATGGCGGACGCTCGTATTACCAGTGGATGGCGCGCGGCAGGGTGCTGGTGCGCGACGTTCTACCTCTGCTTGAGCAAGAGCTTCAGCCTGGACTTGACGGTTACGCCGCTGCGCGCCTGGCCACGATGTGTGATCGCTACGCCCCGTTCATCGCGCGCGAACGGGCTCGACTCGAGGGTTAGCTGTGGCGATCACCGCGGCCGTGCGGACGGGGATGGACGAGCTGGTGGCGCGGCACGACCTCAATGAGGACGCCCGGACTGGGCTGCTCGCACTGTTGCAAATGGTCGCCTGTGACGAACATGCGCCCACGACTGTGCGGGAGCCGCAGGCGGCGCTCGGCCAGCATGTGGCCGACTCGCTGGTCGCGCTCGAGCTCGAGCCGGTGCGGACGGCGACCTCGGTCGCCGACATTGGGTCCGGGTCCGGCTTTCCTGGCCTCCCCCTGGCGCTGGCGAAGCCCGACGCGAGTGTGGTCCTGCTCGAGAGCAACAGCCGCAAGTGCGTCTTCCTGACCCGCGCGATCGCCTCGGCTGGCGCGGACAACGCCGCCGTGGTCCACGCCCGTGCCGAGTCCTGGACCGATGGGCTCGGGCGCTTTCAGCTCATCACCGCGCGGGCACTCGGGCCGCTGGCGGTCGCCGCCGAGTACGCCGCCCCGCTGCTCGAGCTCGGCGGCTCACTCGTCGTCTGGCGCGGCCGGCGCGAGCAGCAGGCCGAGGCCGAGGCGGAGCGCGCCGCGGGCGAACTCGGCCTGGAGGTTCAGGCACCGATTTCCGTCCATCCGTTCCGCGGCGCCCAGCATCGGCACCTGCACGTCATGGTCAAGGCGACTGAGACTCCAGCGCAATTCCCCCGCCGTCCGGGGATCGCGAGCAAGCGGCCATTGGGGCGCGTCTGACCGCGCACGACGGTAGCTTGGTGGCCACGATGGGGACCGTCTACGCCATCGCGAATCAGAAGGGCGGGGTGGGCAAAACCACCACAGCGGTGAACCTGGGCGCTTGCGTCGCTGAGGCGGGGTACGCCTCACTGCTGGTCGACATCGATCCCCAGTGCAACGCCACCCTCGGCCTCGGTGTGGGGAAGGACCGGCCGCAGACCGTGTACGACGTCCTGGTCGGGGCGGCGCCGATGCAGGACGTGATCGTTGACAGCGAGATCGAGCACCTGGCGGTGGCGCCGGCCGGTCCGGACCTGGCCGGCGCGACCGTCGAGCTCCCGCGTGAAGCCGGCTCCGAGATGCGTCTGCGTCACGCTCTGGCCCCCGTGCGCGATGCGTACGCCTTCATCCTGCTCGACTGCCCGCCGTCGCTGGGCCCGCTGACCGTCAATGCACTGGTGGCGGCCGATCGTGTGATCGTGCCGGTCCAGGCCGAGTACTTCGCGCTCGAGGGCCTGGCTGGGCTGCTGGACACCTTATCCCTGGTCCAGCGGGAGATGAATCCGCGGTTGACCGTCGCGGGGATGCTGCTGACCATGCATGACGGCCGCACCCGCCTGGCTCAGGATGTGGAACGCGAGGTCCGGGAGCATTTTCCCGAACTGGTGTTCGATACGGTGATACCTCGCAACGTCAAGATTGGAGAGGCGCCGAGCTTCGGCAAGCCGGTCATCCATCACGACCCGCACTGCGCAGGCGCGGATGCCTATTTCGAACTCGCAAAGGAGGTGGCCGCCCGTGGCTGAGCGACCGAAGGCGATGGGGCGGGGGCTGGCCGCGATTCTGGCGGCAGCTCCGAAGGACGAAGCCGAAGAGCTCAGGGAGTTGCCGGTCGATCTGATTGAGCCGAATCCCCATCAGCCCCGTCAGGCATTCGACGAGCACACGCTACGCAGCCTGGCGGAGTCGATCCGGGTGCGCGGCGTGCTACAGCCGGTGCTCGTGCGGCCTCGCGCCGGCGGCCGGTACGAGCTGATCGCCGGAGAGCGCCGTTGGCGAGCCGCCCGACTGGCGGACCACGAGATGATCCCGGCCATCATCCGCCGCGACGACGATGCGGCCTCACTGGAGATCGCCCTGATCGAGAACATGGCCCGGGAGGACTTGAATCCCGTCGACGAGGCCCGGGCTTGCGCGGCCCTGGTCGAAGAACTCGGCCTCACGCGTGAGGAGGTCGGTGTGCGGGTGGGCCGGAGCCGCGTGGCTGTGTCCAATTTGATTCGCCTGTTGGAGCTACCAGACGAAGCCCTGGCGCTGATCGAGCGGGGCGATCTCACCGAGGGCCACGGACGCGCACTGCTGATGGCAGACGACCACTCCGCGCGGCGGAGTCTGGCCCGCTCGGCTGCCGACGCGCAGTGGTCGGTCCGGGAGCTGGAGGCCCAAGCCCGTCGGGCCGCCTCGGCCAAGCCGACGCGGAGGCGGCGGCCCAGACGGGCCCTGCACCCCGATCAGGAGGCGGCGATCGAGCAGATCGCCGATGCACTCGGGCAGGCACTCGGCGCGGATGTCGAGGTGACCCCCGGCCGTGGCCACGGCTTTCGCGTGCAGCTCAGCTTCGACTCGCTCGACGCTGCCCTGGACCTCGCCCGGCGACTCCGAGTTCGGTCGGTAGAGCGAGGTACACCCACGCCCCTGCACCGGGCCAGGTGATCGTGCGGAACCATCGATCCCGATCCGATTTACGGCCCGTCCAACCCGGGGCCTGCGACCCGTGACGGCAGCGAGGTCAGGAGCGATAGACGGACCGGGACGTCTATCGGCGAGCCGAGACGGCCGGTGTACAGGACCCGGCTGTCACGCGGTAGCGGCGTGGCGCCGCTATCGATGAAGACGACCTTGTGGTAGGGCTGGGGCAACGTGTAGAACCCGCCAAGGTGATCGAGATCGCGATCCTGCGGTGCTACGCCGCGGCGACCGTGACGTCGTAGCTCATAAACGACCGCAGACTGAAGCACGAACCAGCGCTGGATGCCTGGGAGCGCCACGTCAACAAGCACGACGGAGCCACGGGGCAAGACGTGCAGCCGCGAGGTCATGCTCCGCACCGCCCGGTACACCGGGAAGGAGTCCGATCCCTCCGATGTCGCAACGAGGATGGCCGCAATCGCCGCGATGCCGAGGCCGAGCAGCGGAGCTGCACGCCGCTTCCTCGCCAGGAACGGCCTGGAGGCGGACGTGTCCGCCGCGGACCGCCAAAGTAGAGGTGTCGCGCCCAGCACCAGCCAGGTGAACATGCCCGCTACCGATGCCGGCAGCAGCGCCCGGTCGGTTGCCAACACTCCGGCCAGGGTGTGAGGGATAGCCGCGGCCCCTAAGAAGACCGCCGCATCGAGCGCGAGCGCCAGCGTGACGGCGGCAACGAGCTCGCGGCGTCCTCGGCGCACGCCGGCCACCGCGACGGACGCCAGTGCGACGATGACCAGGAAGCAGGAGACGCGCGCCACCGCACTTGGGTCCACGAGCAGCTCGGCCAGCCTTCGGAGCGGTGCTGCGGGAGACTGGAGCCACCACGGCGGGATGCCTACCGTGTGGACGACGGCACGCCAGCCCGCCGCGATCCCCAGCGTTGGCTGGCTTGCCATCGCGGTGTCGAGGATGCGCCCGAGGTTGCCCGGGGTGTCGAAAAGCTCCTGAGCAACAGGAGCGCTCCAGCACACGACCACCACGAGCACCGCTCCGAGTACGCTACGCCGGAACCGCCGGCGATCAACCGGCGAAACCGGACGCTCGGGCCGAGCTCGCGACACCAGTAACCCTCCGAGGGCGACCAGCAGCGCAGCGAGGGTGGGCAGCCCCAACGTGAGATGCGCCTGCGCCGTGTAGCTCGCTGCCAGCGCGATCAGAGGCAGCAGTCGATACTCACCGCAGGCCACCGACCAAGCGACGAACACCAGCAGCGTAAACGGCAGCAGCGCGGCCGAATGGTTGATGATGTCGTGCAGTCGCTCCTCTCCAAACGAGCGGCATAGCAGCGCGAGTGCGGCGGCGGTGGCAAACATCAGTACGCGCCCCCCGCGTCGTCGCGCGAGCACCACAGCACCGACGATCGAGGCAGTGTTGACCACCCCCATCGTCACCGGTAGCGCCCAGCTCCCGAGGAACCGGGCTTGGAAGGCGAGAAGCCAAAACAGCATCGGCCCGGGGCTGAACACCGCCCCCACACTCGGCACCGACGCATCGGAGTACAGCCCCACGAGCGGCGAATGCGAGCCCAGAACATCAAACGCCTGGGTCGCGACAGCCGCCTCGTCGAACACCGGCGTCCAACCGCTGAGTAATGCGCGCACGACCGAGACGATCACCGGCAGCGACGCCACCAGTCCCGTGAGCACCGCCAGTCGGCGCCCGCTGAACCATCGCAGCCACCAAGCTGCGACATGTGGGCGGGGAGATGTCAGCAACTTCTACTGGCGGCGTCCGTACACAGTCACCACGCCGCCGCCTCGAGGCCGCGCAAACTGGCCGATCGGCCGGAGCAACTGACGCATGAGAAAGACGCCGTGCAGGTCGGCGAACGGATCGAGATTGTCGTACAGACCGAACTGGGCCCGCGACGCGAGGGGAGAATTGGCCCCTACGAAGACGTAGCGCCCGCTGCCGAGCAGGATCTGGAGGATCGCGACGCTGGCCGCGGGATTCAGGATGACGACCCGGCTTCCGACGGCACCGCGACGGATCACGGCGGCCACCTTGGGCCAGACGTTCCCGCTGCCGGTCACGTATTGGACCTCGTCGAGACCCGGGTAGTGCGCGGTGGTTGGATTTGAGAGCACCTGCCCGTCGAACCGCAGGGCGGGAATCAGGAGCAGCACGACGGCGACGGCGGTCACCGGCCAGCCCACTCGAGTGGGCCAGGTCCGTGTTGCCCAGCGCGCGCCCTCGACGAGCGCGTAACCCATCAGCACGATGGCCGGAGGCATCAGGTACATGACGTGGCGCGGAAACGGCAGGGCGGTGAATGACATCGAGACGAGGAACGGCACCACGAACCAGGCGAGCAACACCAGCGTGAGCCGCGGCCGCCGGCCGAAGGCCAACGCTCCACCGACCACGGCGAGCAGGATCAATGGGATGGTCACGTAGCCGAGAAATGCCGGCCGGAATACGTGCCACGCCGTGGCCCACCCGGCGAACGGATGCGCGAGCACGGCATGCAGCGGCCGAACTGTGTAGTACGGGGTCTTGCGCGTCGCCTGTAGCTGCGCGTAGTAGGAGGAGGACTGCAGCAGCAGCTTGGCTCCGATCACCATCGCGCCCGTGATCGCGATTGCTCCCAGCCACACCGTGATCCGGCGCCGACGGCCCGCCGGCGACCAGTCAAAGCACAACAGGCTGACCGGAATCAGTGCGAGCCCCGGCAGCGTGTTCTCCTTGGTGAGTATTCCTGCGGCGGCGAGGACACCCAGGACCAGGCCCCACCGGAGACTTGGTCGACGCGCCAGCTCCACCTGAACATAGAGCAGGCTGGCGACGATGAGCGTCACCAGTGGCTCCATGATCCCGATCCCGTCGTGCACCACGAAGAACGGCAGCACAACGCACAGCCCAGCCGACGCCAGCCCGACCCCAGTACCTCCGAGCTGCCGGCCGAGTAAGCCGACGACCCCAACCGTCAGTAGGCCCGACAGGAAAGAAACCAATCGCATCGCGGTCAGCGCGCTGAAGCCGAGCTTTACCCAAGGAATGCCCAGCCAGATCTGCAGCGGCTCCCGGCCGATCGACTCGGAGACGAACAGATACCGCAGGGAATGCGACGCCTGGTTGGTAAAGCCCGCGTACGTCCCTTCGTCCAAGAAGTACGGGAAACGGGCCATGAAAATCACCCGCGTGACGACGTACGTCGCAACGATCGCGACGATTGCGACGAGGGTCGGTGTCGGCCTGCTCAGCCGGCGCGACGATCGCACGGCGAACTCCGGCCGGGCGACCTCATGCGCCGCCGCCGGCGAGGCGGTCGGCGAGCTTGACCAGAGCGGGGGCATCGTGTCTTACCCGCGGCGAGCATATCCCAGCCTGCATTTCGGAGCACTGCCCGGATCGGCCTGAGCCAAGAAGGTCGCACAAAGACCAGCTGCATTGCGCGGGTAACATGGGCGAACCGCGTGGTTTGCAGCACACGGGCGATTAGCTCAGTCGGTTAGAGCGCTTCTCTGATAAGGAAGAGGTCCCAGGTTCGAGTCCTGGATCGCCCACTTCTCGCCTGCCCTGCGAATCGGCAACTTCTAAACCTCAGTGGACATCACCTATAACCCGAAGCGGTGCTGAGCCAGGAGTGGCGGACGGTACTGCTCCCGATCTTGGCTGCGGCCCTCGTTGCAGGCTGCGGGAGCTCGACGAGACGCGCGATGACCCCTCACGTCGCCGGCGTGGCGTCTACCGCCGTGAGCAGCACGACGGCGGCCTCAGCCCAGTCCGGAACAGCTTCTTCGCAGACGCCTCCACCCGGCTGTGACCAGTTCTGCAGCAGGCCCGGCCACCGGGTGCCGCGTGCCGGATGATCGGCGCCCCGGCCGCCGTGATGGAGGTTTTGGTTCATGGTGAACACAAATCCCCATCAAGCCCGACGCCGGATCTGCGTCCTCGGACTCGCCAATACCTCAAGGTATTGGCTTCGTCCTGCGTCCTTGACCGGCCCCCATCCCCGAATCCCCCGGCCCCACGCGGCCGTGGAATCAACCATCGAGGCGCGCCGGTCAAGCGCCGGGCTACCGGGTGCCGCGTGCCGGTCGGAACGTGGCCCGCTCGTCGTGCGACAGCGAGCTCTTGCGCGAGGCCCCGGGTGTGTCCCCATACGGATTGTTGTATGGGTGCTGGTTGATTGCGCTCCCCGTCCGCGTGTACAGCCCGTAGGTGATCACAAGGAAGTACACGACGGCGAACAGAACGAAAATTATGGTCCCACCTGCGAGATGCATTAGCCCACTATGCGCCCGCTCGTGCCTCCCGGCTGTGAAATCACGCACACTGCGGGTGCCGAGACAGCAGCGTGGCTCGCTCACAGCACGAATGGGATCAGCATCTTGGTCCGGGCTCTATAGCCGGGATAGACCGCCGGAAAGGCGGCCGTCATCTGCTCTTCCTCCACCCGCGCGCTGTACACGAAATACGTACCCATGATCGCCAACACGGCCAGCAGGTACAGCTCAGTGGCCAACGCCGTGCCTAGCATCGCCAGCAGCATTCCGGAATAGATCGGGTGCCGCACGACGCGGTAGGGGCCCGAGGTGACCAGTTCCGGCTCGTCCTTCTGCGTCATCGGCATCCCCCAGTTGGCTCCGAGGTGAATCCGGGCCCATACCGCCAAGCCGAGGCCGGCCACGAACAGGGCGACGCCGATCGCTCGCACCACCGGATCGTGAACGCCCAGGCTATGGGTCCTGACCGTCCTGAGCAGCAGCGCGGCCACGGCGACGATCAGCAACTCGACCGGCCGGCTCCGTCGCGTCCGTGAGCCCTGCTTGGCTCCGGCGGCGGAGATCAGCCAGTAGACCCAGAACAGACCCCAAGCGACGAAGATGAAGGTGGTGAGGGCCGACATCTCAGCAGTGAGCTGCGACCTCAGCGACTCTCGATCAGGTGCCGGCGAGGACGACCTTGGCCGACGGCAGGGACGGTCTCGATCGGTCCACGAGCACCGGTGCGCCCGGCGCGTCCGAGAGCGGCCCCGGAGCCTCCGGTGAGCGCTGCGCCAGCGACGTGGACACCACCTCGGCGAACTCGCGGGCCTGGTCGTGCTGGAGGTAGTGGTTGGCTTGTGGCAGCAGCCAGAACTGATTGTCGCCGGGTTTGGTGGCCAGGTAGGTGTGCCACACATAGGCAGCTACCCGCAACGGTGATACGAGGTCGTACAGGCCCCAGATGAGCGTCGTGGGAACCGACGATCGGGCGAGCTCCTCGAGCCAAGCCTGCTCGTGCTCGGAGCGCTCGACCAGGTACTGGATCGTGTCGTGAAGCACGGCCAGACCGTCGTTGACCGCGAACGTCGCGGCCAGCGCCGCGATGGCCGGGTCCTCCAGTGAGCGCTGCGGCGTGAACGTGGTCCCGCCCAGGCCGATTGCGAGCATCTCCGGCGTCAGCGCGGCCAGCACCTGGGGTGCGGAGCCTGGATCCAGCACCAGGCGCTGGAACTCAGTGAGGTTCGACAGCGGCAGAAACATGTTGCCGTTGCTGAGCACCAGATGGTTCAGCTGGAACGGGGACCCGGCCTCGGCGCACCTGGCGGCGAACACGAGCGCGACGCTGTCACCGCGGTCGTGCGCCACCACTGCGCCCGTGTGCGTGCCCAGCACCTCGCACAGATAGTGCTCCACCAGCTGGCTGTCGCGGAGCAGGCTGTAGTGGTCGCCGGGCGACTTGTCGGAGAACCCGAACCCTGGAAGATCCAGCACGCACACCCGATTGGTCTGGCTAAGCACGCCCACCACGTCGAACCAGTCGACGCTGCTGGTGGGAAAGCCGTGGACCAGTAGCAACGTGGGGGCGTCCGGGTCGCCGAACTCGGCGTGAAAGATGCGCAGCTTGCCGCTGTCGCCAGTCCCCGGCGCTGTCCAGGCGAAGAAGCTGCCGGACTCCAGCCACTCTCCGGCACGCCCGGCCACGTTCGTCACCGACTCCCGCTTTTCCATGTTCGGACTCCTGTTCGTGCTCGGCCCGGGACGTGCTCGGAGGATCCTACTTGCGCATTGCCGTACCGTTCGCGGCATGTGTCGCCTGTTCGGTCTGGCGGCCGGACGCCACTCTGTGACGGCTACGTTCTGGCTCCTCCAGGCGCCTGATTCGCTGCGCGTGCAGAGCCATCGGGAGCCGGACGGAACCGGGCTGGGGTACTTCGACGGGCGAGAGCGGCCGCACGTGGACAAGCAGCCGATGGCGGCGTTCGAGGATCGGGCATTCGCCCGCGAGGCCCGCACCGTGCACGCGGCCGGGTTCGTGGCCCACGTTCGCTACGCCTCGACCGGTGCGCTGGAGGCGCGGAACACCCATCCGTTCGAGCAGCAGGGCAGATTGTTTGCGCACAACGGCGTGATCACCGACCTGGACGCGCTCGAGCACCACATCGGCGAGCGGATGGATCTGGTGCGCGGAGACACTGACTCCGAACGACTGTTTGCGCTGATCACGGCCGAGACCGAGCGCCATGACGGCGACCTGGGCGCGGGGATCGAGGAAGCCGTCCGCTGGGTCGCGGCCAACCTGCCGGTCCTGTCGCTCAATTTCGTGCTGATCACCCCTCACGAGCTGTGGGCGCTGCGCTATCCCGACACCCACGAGCTCCATCTGCTGGACCGCGAACCGGGCCGTCCGCTGGAGCAGATGTCGAGCCACGGGACCCGGGTGCACTCCGAGCACGGCAGGGATCACAAAACCGTTGTGCTTGCCAGCGAGGTGATGGACGCCGATCCCGGCTGGCGGGCACTGGATCCCGGTGAGCTGATCCACGTCGACCCGGAGCTCCGGATCGAGTCGCGGATCGTGCTGGACCACCCGCCCGCCCATCGCTTGACACTTGACGAGCTTGAGGGGCACGCGCGGGACTCGCAGGCCTAGCGACGGCTGTGACTCAGCCCGCCTCCTGGCGCCCGCCACCTGAGCCGCCCGGCAGCGACAGCACCATCCCGCGCCGTCGCGTGAGCACAAACACCAGCGCCACCGACGCGGCCCCCAGGCACAGCGCCAGCGTAGTGTGATCGAGCGAACGGACGGTGAGCGCCACGACCGGGATCCCGGCGAGCAGCGCGATGCCGTGGCCACCGGCCACTCGCGCCGCGATCGAGGCCAGCGCCACGCCCAGCACCAACAACGCGGCCAGGCCCCATACGTGGCCGGTGGCGAGATCGCTGGCCAGCAGCGCGGGTGCGGCGCGCGTGATCGCCAACCAGCTTCCGAGTCCGAGCGCGGTGAGCTCCAGATCGCGGCGTGTCACGCGAGGCCGGGGCGTTGCGCGGGCCGCGATCAGGATCGCCAGCAGCATGAACATCGCGAACAGGGCCACCGTCCAGTCGAGTGTCTTGAAGTGCCCGAGCTCGAGCCGGTGCCACCACACGTGCGTCGATTTGCCCGTGTCCAGGATCGGCCCGGTCAGAGTCGCGACCGACATCATCGCCGCCGACACCAAGGCGAGCGACAGGGTCGCGATCGGCGCCTTGCGATACACCGCCGCGAACGGGATGGCCAGGAAGGGCAATATCGTGATCAGGAATCGAGGCCCGGGCACGCCGCCGCCGAACGGCAGGTAGTAGCACGCGTTGTAGCCGAGATAGGCGGCGACGACGGCCGCCGGGATCAGTGCGTCCATCTTCCGTCCCTCGCGGTATAGGATCACGATCCCGGCGATGCCCGCCGCCGTGACTGGAGTCACGACGAACATGCCGCGGTCGGCGACCAGCAGCCGCACGAGCGTACGCAGGCTGGGCGCGCCCAGCCCCAGCACTCCGGTCGAGTTGGCCGCGACGTAGGAATAGGACAGATGGAGGGGCGATCCGAATGCCCACCAGTCGTAGAGCAGCAGCGGCAACAGGCCGATGGCGAAGCCGCAGCCGTAAGCCAGCACGGGCTTGACCGGCTGCTGACGCCAGGCGACGTACAGGGCCAGCAGCGCCGCGAGCACCGCCAGGGGATACTCGGTGCCGACCGCATAGCCGGCGAGGATGCCGGCCGCCACAATCGGGGCTAGACCCGTACCGCCGCGTTCTCGCTCCCGCCACAACAGGCAGAACGCGGCGAACCCCAGGCACGCCGATAGCACGTGCGAGAAGAACAGTGTCGCGAATGGCAGCAGCAGCGTTCCCAGGCCCAGCGTGATGGCGACCGCGGCGCCGTATCCCGGATCGCGTCGCTCGACCAGCCACCAGGCCAGGAACAGCAGAATCGCCACCGGGAGCACGCAGCCGAACACGACCAGCACGTGAACCGTGGACTTGCTCGCCGGCCCGGCTACCCCGACCGTGGTGGCGACGTGGTAGACGGGCAGCGTCAGCAGCCCCAGCCCCGGCGCCTTGTCGGAGTAGAAATGCCCGTGGTAGTAGGCCCGGTCGCCGGTGTCGTGGCGGTAGCGATCGATGATCGGCGTGTCACGGTCGAACGCGCGAACCTGATCGAAGTGGGAGTACTCGTTCCACCCGACCTGCTCCTGCACCACCACCGCGGTCGCGACGGCGTAGCACGCGATGGCGACAACGCCAAGGGCGATGCGCCACGAACGCAGCCGCGCGGGCAACCGACCAAGACCCGTCACGTCGGGAAAAATAGCGAGCGGGGCGGTGGTGACATCGCGCGGTACCGCGCCCCTCCAGACGAAGCCATAGAGTACGCGCGCGGTGCAGCGACCAGGCGGGCACGAGTGAGTCGAAGTGCCGAAGCGCCCCGCCACCCCACGACCGGGCGCACCGGTGCGGGGCTCCCGGACCGGCAGGCCGATGATGGCCGCGCTCGACCTGCTCGGCCGCCGCTGGTCGCTGCGCGTGATTTGGGAGCTCCACCAGCAGCCGGCCGGCTTCCGTGAGCTCCGCCGCCGCTGCGATCAGATGTCCTCAAGCGTTCTCAGCCAGCGCTTGCACGAACTGCGAGAGGCCGGCATCGTGAGCGACGAGGACGGCATCTACCGCCTGACTGCGCTCGGCGACCAGCTGACGGACGCGCTCGCGCCGCTGCTGAGATGGGCGGACCGGTGGGCGCGCGAGTCAAGGTTTTCTGGCTAAGAGCGACCTTCCTGGCGAGCGTTCTGATCCGTCTCGGCGAACGAGCGAAACCGCTCGGTCATGCGGGTATCCGGCCCCGTGTCCTGGTCCGGACGAGGGTCGCTCTCGGTCACACCGGCCTCGGATTCAGGCGGCGCGAGCGCGGCGTTTGCCTGCTCCACGACGCTCTCGAGGTAGTGGCGTAGCTTCTCCTCGCTGCCGGCCGTCACGCCGGGGACGTGAACCGTGTGTTTCTTGACCGTGACCGCCCCCCAGTCGCCGTGTCCCAGCAGCCTGGCGGTGGCCTTGAAGCGCTTCTTCCAGCCGGCTGGGAGCTCGCCGTCGAGATCCACGGCGAGCTCGCTGTCTCGCACCGTTGCGCTCGCCCAGTTCAGCCTGGTTATGGCCATGGGCATCTGCTACCCGGGCTTGCAAGGATGTAGCCATGGAGGGCCACCGGCCCGGCAAGCTCACGCTGTTCGTCTGCCACATCGATGACGGAGGTCCGCCGCCGCACGCGTGCAAGCGAGCCCAGCGCGCGCTTCGGGCGGCGGGACGCGATTTCGAGAAGGTGATCGCTGGCCGAGGTATCCCGTTCGGATTGTTCACGACCGGCCGCCGGCCGGAGCTGAAGAAGCTCAGCGGTCAGGAGAAGCTGCCGGTCCTGCAGCTGCCCGACGGGTCGACGATCAGTGGGAGCGCGAATATCATCGCCTGGGCACGTGAGCACCCGCCGCCGGCCACCGCGTGACAGGCACCGGCCGAGGGCTGCGCGCGGTGCGCAGCCCTCGTACCGAAGCGAACCTCTTACGCCGCTTGCCTGAGCTGACCGAGCTCAGCGCTGCCGGCCAGGCGGGTCAGCCCCTGTTCCTCGAGCCGGCGGGCGCGATCCATCGGGATGCCAAGCTCGATGCCCGTCTGCCGCAGCGTCCGCGGCTCATCGCCCGCGAGCCCGAAGCGGAGCCGAATGACGTCGGCCTCGGCCTCGGGAAGCTGGGACACGATGTCCTGCACGCGCCGGTCGCGGTCGGCGATCGCGACTTCCTCGACGGGCTCAAGCCGATCGCTGGGCAGCAGGTCCCCGAGCACCGTGTCGCCGTCCTCGCTGACGGCCTGGTCCAGGCTCGCGAGTCCGCGGCTCAGCTCGCGGATCTCGATCACATCCTCGACCGGGAGCTCGGCGGCGTGCGCGATCTCCTCATCCGTGGGCTCACGCCCGAGCCGGGTGTTCAGCTCGCCCTCGGTCTTACGGACCTTCACCTGTCGCTGGGCGACGTGGACCGGTAGCCGGATCGTCCGGCCGTGATTCTGCAGGCCGCGCTGGATCGCCTGCCGGATCCACAGGGTGCCGTAGGTCGAGAACTTGAAGCCTCGCCGCCAGTCGAACTTCTCGACTGCGCGGATCAGCCCGAGCATGCCCTCCTGCACCAGGTCCTCCATCGGCAGGCCGTGCCCCTGGTAGCGCCTGGCCTGCGACACCACCAGGCGCAGGTTGGAATTGATCATGCGTTCCTTCGCCTCCAGGTCGCCGCGTTCGATGTGCTGCGCGAGCTCGATCTCTTCGGCGGCCGTCAGCAGGGGGTGGACCCGAGCCTGGCGGAGAAACAGCTCGAGCGAGTCCGTGCCGGCAGCCTGCTCGATGTGCTCGGCGGTCGCCTCCGGGCGAGCTGCAGAGTGGACATCGCCCCGCCTGCGCTGGCGAGTGTTCCCGCCGACGATCGGGCCCCTCGGGCGTCTGTTGTGCTTGTTTTCTGAGTTAATCAGGTCGCTCCGCTTCCGGGGGCGGCCGTGGTTCTTGGAGCTGTTCAGGGCTTTCTCCATGTCGTATGTTCGATGCCTATCGAATTATAGAGGATTGTTCGACTTTTGTCGAACTTGTGTTCGGGCCGGAGACAGTCGGGCCTCGCCTGCAAGAAGCATTTCCTGAGCCCAGATGAGCACCTGGTTGAGGAGACTGCCTCGATGCCCGATGATCGGCCTTCGCTGAAGCCGCAGGTCTACATCGACCCGCGCCCCGCCGAGTACTTCGACCGCTTTCACGCTCGCGCGCGTGCCCGCGAGCCCGACTGGTTCTACACGTTCGCCAGAGTGGTCTCCTATCCATATTGCCGTTTGGCGTTCCGGTTACATGCGCGGGGTATCGAGAACGTCCCGGCAGCCGGTCCGGCGATCCTCGCCCCAAACCACTTCTCGGCGATGGATCACTGGTTCGTGGGCATGCTGCTGAGGCGGCGGGTGCGCTTCATGGCCAAGTCGCAGCTGTTCCGGGGCCGGTTCCTGGAGTTCGTCATGGCGCACGCCGGAGCGTTCCCGGTGCGGCGCGGGCAGGGCGACGAGCAGGCGATCGAAACCGCCCGGATTCTGCTTCGCAACGGTGGCCTGCTGGTGATGTATCCCGAGGGCGGGCGCTCCCGCAGCGGCCGGATCGGGACCAGCGCTCGCCGCGGGATCGGCCGCCTCGCACTCGAGCTGGGGGTACCGGTCGCGCCGGTGGCGATTCACGGCTCGGAGCGGGCTCGCAACTGGCGGCGTCTCCAGTTTCCGCGGGTGACCGTCTCCTACGGCGTGCCGCTGCGGTTTCCCGCCGATCCGGGCGCGCCCCGCGAGCGCCAGCAACAGGTGGCAGATCTGGTACTCGAGGCGGTGCGCACGCTCCACGCCGCTGAGGAGCGGCGCGAGCTCTAGTCGAGCACGGCGGCCAGGGCCTGGTCGATCGGCAGCTCGCCGCCATTCACATACAAAATCCGTCTCCTTGCTCTCGGCTCGTGAAGCACCGCGTCGATCACCCCGGCGACGTCGTCCCGGGAGACGCGACCGCGGAATTCGTCGAGGTCGATCCGGACGTGCCCGGTCCCTGGTTCGTTGGTGAGAGCGCCGGGCCGGACCACCGTCCACTCGCGGTCGCTGGCCGTGAGCGCGGCGTCAGCCTGGGCCTTGGCGCGGAGGTAGATGCTGAACACGTCATCGCCCCCGGGTGGGTTCGCGGTGCCAATCGAGCTGATCATCACGTAGCCCGGGACGTTCGCTGCACGGGCGGCGTCGAGCAGCTTGATCGCGCCGTCACGGTCCATGGTCAGCTTGCGCGCGCCGCCGCTGCCGGGTCCCGCGCCGGCCGCGAACACCACCGCGTTGCTTCCCGAGATCGCCGCCACCAGCTCATCGGCTCCCGACTGCTCGAGGTCGCACGTCCGGGGGTCGGCGCCCCAGCTGCGTACGTCGGCCGCGTGATCGACGTTGCGGATCAGGCCGGTAACGGTGTCGCCCTGAGCCGTGAGCAGGGGAATCAGCCGTTGCGCGATCTGGCCGTGTGCGCCCGCAATCGATACCCGCATCGCGTCAGCCTACGAAAGTCTCCCTGGCCAGCGCCAGAAACTCCGCCGCGGCCGGCGACAGTCGCCGTCCGTCACGCCAGGCCAGCGTGATGTCGCGCCGCAGCGAGGGTTCGGTCAGCGTCGCCACCGCCACATCGGCGCCTGGGCTCTGGGCATCCGATCGAGGCAGGATCGCGACGCCGAGGCCCCGGGCCACGAGTTGTCGAATCCGCAGACTCTCGTTGGACTCCAGCTTGATCTCCGGCTCGAAGCCGGCGTGATGACCAGCAGCCACCAGCAGCTCGCGCAGCCGGGCTCCCTCGCGGTAGCTGATGAACTGCTCGGTGGCGAGTTCAGCCATCCTGATCCGGCGCCGGGGCGCCAGCGGATGATCCGGCGGCACCACCACCGCCAACTCCTCCGACACGAGTTGCTGCAGTCCGAGCCCGTGACTTTCGATCCGCTCGGTCACCGACAGGAACGCCAGATCCAACTCGTCGACGCGAAGCATCTCGGCGAGCTCCTCGCTGGATTGCTCTCGCACCGTGAGCTCGACGCCGGGACGACGCTGATGGAAGATCGCCAGCGCGAGCGATACGTCGATCGGTCCCATCGTGTGCATGGCGCCGACGCTGACATGGCCGGTCTGCAGGCCGCCGAGGCGCTGCATCTCGGCCGTCGCGGCATCGACCTCGGCCAGGATCCGGCGGGCGCGGCTGACCAGGGTCTGGCCTGCGTTTGTGATCGCGACGCTGCGGGTCGTGCGCTCCACCAGCGGAAGATTGAACTCCCGCTCGAGCCGCCTGATCTGCTGCGACAGCGCCGGCTGAGCGATGTGCTCACGCTCGGCGGCGCGGGTGAAATGCCGTTCTTCGGCTAACGTCACGAGGTAGCGGAGCTGGCGAAGATCCATAAGCTCATCTTATAAATAGACGGCCCAACTCGTCTTGGACATCTAAAGCGTATGGGGTCATGATGGTCAGGCAACACCTCTCCTCCCTCGAGCGCGCCCCTCTGATCCCGGCCTCATACCCCGCCGGTCTCGGGGCGCGACTCACTTAAGCGACATGCAAACGAGGCCGGGCCGTCCGCCCGGCCTCCTCCAAATCGGCTAGCCCAACTCGACCACGTCGTGCGCGTGGCGGATCAACTCCGGATCGTGGGTGGCGCAGATGATGGTTTGCCCATCGCTGAGCGCGGCGTCCGCGAGTAGCTCCGCGATCGCGTTGGTCCGAGCCTCGTCGAGGCTCGAGGTCGGTTCATCGACGACCAGCAGCCCACGGGCGCTGGCCAGCGCGCGAGCCAGCGCGACGCGCTGGGCTTCGCCCGCCGACAGCCGCGCCACGCGCTGGCGCGAGCGGTTCCAGAGACCCAGCCAGGCCAGCACCGCCTCCGCCCGTTCCTGTGCCTCCTCGTGGCTCCATCCCCGCAGGCGCAGCGCGAGCGTGACGTTCTCCTCGGCACTCAGAAAGCCGATTGGCGAGGGTTCTTGGGGTAGGAAGCCAATGTGCCGGCGGCGCAAGGCTGCCCGTTGCTCGGCGTCAGCGCCCGACAGTCGCTTCTCGCCGATCAGCAGCTCGCCGGCGTCGGGCTGATCCAGCCCGGCCAGCAACTGGAGCAGCGTTGTCTTGCCCGCCCCGGAGGGACCGACTACCGCCGTCATCCGCCCGGCCTCAAACCGGTGCGTGAAGTTGACGAGCACCTCCCGGCGCCTGGCTCCGCGCCCACGGCTGCGCGCCAGCGCCTCGGTCTCGACGGCCACCGGTAGCCAGTCGCGGCTGCCTCTGGCGCCCGGCATCGGGCTGCGTGGCTCCGATTCGATCGGTGACCCTCCCGGGCCACGATTCTCTCGAGCTGGGCTGACGAGGAGGCCGTCGCCTCCCAGGGACACGTGGGCGCGGTCCTCAATGCCTGCCGCGGAGAGCAGCTCGGGCGGAAGGTGGACCCAGCCGCCGCGGCCCACGACGATCTGGTGCTCGCCGGGCCGCCGATCCTCGGCCACCCGCCCGTCACGCAGGCGAACGGTGCGGTCGGCGGCGGCTGCCGTGTCCGGATCGTGCGACACCACGATCGCCGTGGTCCCCGAAGCCCGGCACAGCTCGACGATCAGTGACCGCACGGCGGCCGCGGCGGTCGCGTCGAGCTCCCCGGTCGGCTCGTCGGCCAGCAGCAGTCTGGGCCGGTGCGCCAGCGCGGCACACAGCGCTAGGCGCTGGCGCTCGCCTCCGGACATCTGATCGGGCAGTGCGTCCGCGTGAGGAGCGAGGCCGGCGGCATCGAGCAGCTCAGCCGCCCGCGTGAGCTGCGAGGCGCGCGGTTCGCGCCGCAGCGCCAAGGGCAGCGTGACCGTTTCGCGGGCCGGAAGGTCGGGCGCCAGCACCTGATCGGCATGCTGGGGGAGGAATCCGATCGAGGCGTGGCGCAATCTCGAGCGGAGCCTCGAGGCTAGCCGTCCGATGTCCCAGCCCAGCACCTGAACGAGTCCCGCCGATGGCACCTGTAGTCCGGCGATCACCCGCAGCAGCGTGCTCTTCCCGGCGCCGCTGGGGCCGAAGACGCACACCAGCTCTCCGGGCCAGATCGCCAGCGTCGTGCCCTGCAGCGCGGCCGCGTCTCCCTCGCCGGTGCGATGGACGCAGAACACGTCGCGCAGGCTGACGATCGGTTCGCGGACGCCGGCGGGCGTCAGCTCCACCGGGACCTCGGCCGTGACGGTCATCGCGTTCGCTCTCCCACTGCCGCTCTGGTCGCTAGCCAAGCGGTTGCGCTCAGCGCCAGGATCGCGACCGAGGCCCACAGGGCCAGCTCGGCCCAGGGGGCCACTGTCACCACCGGCGGGCGCGGCACGGCGATGGTCCCGGCGGCTTGGACGGTTGCCACCGCCAGCCGGGTCAGCAGCACGCCGATCCCAAGCCCGGCGCCGACCCCCAGCGCTGCCGCCAGGATCAATCGCAACCGCAACTCCGAGCGCAACGCCCGCGGCCCGACTCCCTGGGCGAGCAGGTCGCGCTCGACACGCTCGTCACGGGCGGCGCCCAGGAGCGCCACCAGCAGCCCCAGGATCGCCAGGACGCCGGATACGACCGTCCCCGCCAACAGGGCTCCCAGCACCGCCCGAGCGATCGGCGCGGAGCGCAACCGTTGCTCGATGTCCGGGCGCGACGAGATCGTCAGCGCGGCGAAGCGGCCATGCTGAAGCGCGCGCCGCAGACCGGCCGGGTCGGGTGTGCTGATCCACAGCTCGTCGGGTTGACCCTGGCCTGGAGACTCGGCGTCCAGCGCCGAGGCCAGCGTCTGCTCATCGGCCACGACGAAGCCCGAGGTGTCCGCTCCCAGCGAAGGGAACCGCTTGAGCGTCCCCACCACGCGGGCCGCGACCGGCAGGCCGTCGATGGTCAGCGCCAGGTCTCCGCCCTGCCCCGCGCTCGCGGTTGTTTGGGGGTCGACGAGCACGGGCACCGGGCGCTTGTCGCTCGGCTGCCGGGGACGGATCAGTCCCACCTGGCCCGACTCTGCGAACCGCAGCCGCAGCCCGCCGGCGTGGCGGACGGCGCTGCCGGCCGCGCCCAACGCCCGCCACGACGCGATGCTGAACCGAGCGTTCCGGTGACCGCCGATCGACGGCGGCCCGAGCGTCACCCAGCCGCTGAACCTGGTGGTGGCCGCGATGTTCTCGGCTTCCTGATGCGCGTCCGTGATCTCCAGGCCCGTGGGTTCGCTGAGTTCGAGCGCCTCGAGTTCCCATTGCCCGGATCCCGGAACGCGGGCGCTGAGCCGGCGCGCCGAGGTCGACGCCTGCCCCAGCGTCACGCGCTGGACGTTGCCGTAGCGGTCACGGAGATCTGCCACGACGATCACCCCGATCCCACGCGCCTGCGCGCGCAGCGAGATCGAGTCGGCGCCGGCCGGCAGCGACGGGCCGGGACTGCGGATTGGCCCCGGCGCGATCAGGCGCCGCGCCAGCGTGTCCAGCGGGGCGGAGCCGTCGCCCGACCGCCACCCGTGCAGGCGCTTCAGCGCCGCGGCAGGAACCCCGAGCGCGGGTACGGTCACCGAGCTCGCCCCGCTGACGTAGCTGGCCTCGGTTCGGCGCACCGGGGCGACCGGCCCACGGGCGATCGATTGCCAGCGCCACAGCGGGGCGATCTCGAGCGGCGTGGTGAAGCTCGCGCCGGCCGCCACGGTCGCGTCCAGCGGTACGCGGTCGGCGGCCTGGTCGGCCGCGCTGCGCAGCAGCGTCGCCCGATACGCCAGGGCGAATCCGCCCAGGCCGGTGCTGACGGCGATGAACGCGATGGCCAGCGACGGCGTCGCCGGCGCCCGGGCCAGACCGACGAACGCCAGCCGGGCCAGGACGGGGCCTCGGCGCAGCAGTCGCTCGCCTCCCTGCAACAGCAGGGCCGCGCCGCGGAACACGAGCACGCCTGCCGCGAGGCAGGCCAGCGGCGCCAGCAGCACCGGCAGCGGGTCACTGCCGCTGGACGCCCCTCGGCTGAGCGCCAGCGCCAGCGCCGCCACCGCCGCGACCGACAGCACGTCCGCCAGCCGCGAGCCCCGGATCAGCAGCAGCGACGTGGTCGCCACGACGGCACACCCCCAGCCGGCGATCAAGGCCGCCGCGCCCGCCGGTGTCAGCAAGCTGTGTGCGAGTGCCCCGGCGACCGGGACGCCGGCCACCCGGGCCTCGATCGCTGCGATCGTGATCGCCAGGATTGCGCCTGCCGCAAGCGCGACTCCGGACAGGAACCCGGCCTCGAGTCCCACGAACAGCCCGCATTGAGGCGCGGTCGCACCGGCCGTGCGCAGGCGCGTCAGCTCGGCGTCCACGTCTCGCCTGAGGCCACCGACCGCGAGCACGACGAACAGCGCCAGCGCGGCGAGCGCACCTCCCGCCGCCAACAACAGCCGCGTGGGGGCCGCCGCGGCCTGGGCACGGGCTGCGTCCAGCCCGTCGAACGGCGCCATCAGACTGAAGGCACTGCCGGAGACGAGCAGCCTCGTCTCGGCCTGGTGCAGACGATGCTCCAGCGCGGCGAGCTGCCAGGCATGCAGCCCGGACGCCGGCGTCAGCGCCACCCAGCTGTGGGTCCGGTACACACCGCTGAGTCCGGGCAGTCCCTCAAGTCCACGGACGTCTGACGTGAGCAGGACCGGCGGCTGGCCCGAGGGCTGGGGCGTGAAGCCGAGCGGCGCGGCGGACCGGACGCTCGCCCGCCCGGCGAGCACGATCCGCACGCCGGTCGCGGTCAACGCGACGCGCCCGGTGTGCGCCCCCAGGCTCGGTTCGGCCAGCAGCATCGGACAGAAGCCCGGCCGACATGGCCCCGGAGACCGAGCCGGAGCGACCCAGCGCGGCAGCGGGTTGATCGCCACCGGCCGCACCACAACGCCGCTGAGCCGCACCGGGTCCAGGAGCACGACCTCCGTGCCGCTCCCCAGTCCGAGCCCGCGGAGCAGTGCCTGAGCCCGGTGGCTGACCGTGGGCGTCACGACCCCCGGCCAGGTAACGCGCACCGCGCGGTCGAGCTGCGTGAGCCCGCTGAGCACCGCGTGAGCAGCACGGTCGCCGGCGATCGTGCTCTGGGCGGCCACGGCGCCGGTGAACGCGGTGGCGCAGGCCAGTCCCAGGACGGTCAGCAACCATCGCCCGGGGCGGCGGCGCGCCCGGGCCCGGACCAGCCTCAGGAGCGAGCCCAGGGACCTCATCGAGCTGGTTCCTGCTCGCGGCGGCGTCGGTAGTGCGAGCGCGCCTTGGCCCGGCCGCCGCACACCGACATCGAGCACCACCTGCCGGTCTGATTGCGGGAGTGGTCGAAGAACGTCCAGTCGCAGTGTCTGCCCGGGCATACCTTGAGCCGGTCCCAGCTGCCGTCGATCAAGGCGCGCGCGGTGATCGCCAGCAGCAGCCCGGTGGCGGCGGCCAGGCCGCCGCAGCCGGCCAGCCGGAACCCCGGGCCGTCCTCGCCGAACCGCAGCTCGACGGGAGCGCCGTGAGCGGCGGCGTTGAGCACCGCGGGACTGGCCCGCCCGCCCGGCCCGCGTCCGGCCGGCTGGCTGCCGTTGGCGCGCGCCAGCTCGCGCAGCGCCTCTCGCAGCCTGAGCGCCGCTTCGAGCTCGGCCGCGTCGACCACGCTGGCGTACTTCAGCATGCGGTGCCGGCGAAGCCACCGGACCAGTGCCGCCGGCGAGGACAGCAGCTCGGCGCCGGACCCGGTCTCGAGGTCGTAATGCGTGTTGATGAAAGCCTGGACCAGCGCGAGCTCGCCCGGTGCGGGAGGCCGCCCTCCCGGCTGCACAGACGGCCGGACTCTGACCGTGTCACCGGCGATCGTTCTCACCAGCCATAGCGACTTGGCTGGTTAGCGTACCGGACCTGGATGGTTGATTCCACGACCCTGGGTGCCGGATGGATCCGGATGATCGGCGCCCCGGCCGTCGTGATGGAGGTTTTGGTTCATGGTGAACACAAATCCCCAATCAAGCCCGACCAGCGGACGTGGAATCAACGGGCCTACCCGATCAGCGCTCCGAGCACATGCGGGGCGATGTACACCTCCCACAGCGCGCTCACCACCAGCACCGGAATCGCCAGCGCGACGGTGACCACCGTGGCGGCCAGAAGCTCGTCCCAGTCCCCCCGTCGACTGGCGATGATCCAGGCCGCCAGCGGCAGGAACAACGCCATCAGCTCCGGCACCGCATGCGGGATCAGCCCGAGCAGGAGCAGCGCCGGCGTCGTGTGAAGGGCAAAGGCCACGTGTCCCACGCTGATCCCCAGCACGAGCGCCTGGGCGCTAAGCGAGAACGCGGTTGCGCCCACCACGAACACGATCGCCAGCCGCCCGCCACGCTCGTGTATCAGCCGGGTGATGCCCGTGTGGTGACTGGCCTGCAACGGCAGCGAGCTGCCGGCGATGAAGCCGGCCACGCACGCCATCGCATGCAGCGCGAGCACCAGCGAGTTGTGCGTCAGGATGCGCACGACGTCGACCGGAACGCCCACCTGGAACGGTGGGCGGCGCAGTGACACGGGCCCGGGTCCGGTCGCGATCACGGCGATTGCCCACACCGCCGCGAGCAGCAAAACGGCCGCCGCCAGCGACCCCGCGAGCCAGGCACCGAGCACCGGCCACGGACTTCGATTCCACGCATTCAGAGTGGCTCGAGTGCCGCGAATTCCGTGCACGAACGCATAGCTGGAGGCGTCCATGAGCCGATCATCGACCCCGAGGAGCGTAAGGTTGAGCGGCCTATACTTGCCTGGACCCTGAGTTAGGAGCGGCGTGTGCAGGAGATGGTGATCTACGGCGTGAGCTTCGACATGGTTGGCAAGCAGCCGATCGTGCTCCTGAAGACCGTCGAAAACAACAAGTTCCTGCCGATCTGGATTGGCCATCCCGAGGCCGCTGCGATCCTGATGAAGCTCCAGGGGGCCTCGACCCCGCGGCCCATGACTCACGACCTGCTGTCGGAAATGCTCGGCGAACTGGACGTGGAGTGCACCCGGGTCGCCGTCACGGAGCTGCGCGAGAACACGTTCTACGCCTCGATTTCGCTCCGCGTCAACGGCCGCGAGCTCGAGATCGATTCGCGGCCGAGCGACGCGCTGGCGCTCGCGGTCCGCGCCGGAGCTCCGATCTTCGCCGCCGACGACGTTATCGCCGAGTCCGCGATCGAGTTCGAGCACGAGGTCGAGGACACCGAGGAGGTCGTCGAGAAGTTCAAGGACTTCCTGGATCAGGTCACGCCGGAGGACTTCGCCGGCGAGAGCTGAGGGCGTCCGCCGCGCCCGCCACTCGGAGCCCACCCCGGTCATCCGCCAGCGCCTGCTCGATCTGCTGGTGATGGTGGATCAGCGCCGGCTCGTTCCGGCCGTAGACGATCTCGGGCATCAGGCCGCTGCGCAGGGACCGATGGATGTCCTGCTGCTGGCCGAAGTCCTCCTCGAACACGACCTTGTGAGTGAAGCGCACGTTGGCCTCCCAGAAGCCACGCTGCTCATCGTCGGCCGGCGGGCGAGGCACGTAGAACTTGACGCTGGCGCTGGCGCGATGCGGGTCGCCGGGCTCGGGGTAGATCTCCCACAGCTCGGCGTGGCCGGTCATCGGCAGGTTGATGATCACGCTCGGGAACAGGAGGTAGACGATCGACGCGTACGGCTTCAGCTCCCACTCGGGCTCGGGCAGCTCGAGCAGTCGGATGACTTCCTTGCGCATCACCACGCCGCGGCTGTGCGCCCCGAACTGCTCGCCGACGAACGGCGTGGAGAGCATGTCCGGAGCCAGCGTGTTGCGATGTAGGGAGAACACGTGGTAGGTCTCGGTGAACGTGTCGTGGATCAACTTCCAGTTGGCCTCGAACACACCGCGGCGCTGGTCGAAGAACTGCCAGCCATCGAGCCCGAAGTCGCCGATCTCGGGGCCCAGCCCGCTGAGCTCGGTGCCCACGTCGATCGGCTCTCCGGCGCCTCCCAGCCGGGCCATGATCAGCCCGAACCGTTCCGCCACGGGGACCTTGATCAGCCCAAATTCGACAGGGTCCAGGCCGGCGAACGCGTCGCGGGCCAGCGGTTGGCCGAGCAGCTCGCCGTCGAGATCGTAGGCCCATGAGTGATACGGGCACTTGAACGCTCGTCCGGGCCGCCCGCGGCCGGTGAACACGCGGCCGCCCCGGTGGCGGCAGATGTTGAGAAACGCACGGATCGAGGCGTCCTCGCCGCGCACCAATAGCAGCGGCACGCCGGCGACTTCGGTCGACACACAGTCTCCGGTGGAGGGCAGATCCGCGCTCAGCCCGACCACCAGTGGCCGCCCTCGGAACAGGCTCCGCTCCTCGGCGGCCAGCCGCTCCGGGTCGGTGTAGACCGAGGCTCGCTGGCGGTAGGGCGCTGGCGCGAGCGTCGTCGCGCCGGCTTCTCGGAGCGCGAAGAACGTCCGCAGCAGACCCCGCTGAGTCTCGATCTTCATGGGCCGGTACCGGCCAGCAGAATACGCTCGATCAGCTCGTCGAAGCCAATGCCCGCGGCGTCGGCGGCCTGGGGCAATAGCGAGGTCCCGGTCAGGCCGGGGACCGTGTTCGCCTCCAGCACGTACAGCTCCTGGGCCGAATGCTCGAGCATCAGATCCACCCGGGCAAAGCCCGCACATCCGAGCAGCTCGTAGACTCGTAGCGCCAGCTGACTGGCTCGGGCAGATATGTCCGGCTCCAGGTCCGCCGGGCACACGAACCGGGTCCGGCCGAACTCGTACCGAGACTCGAAGTCATAGAAGTCCTCTTGCTCGGGGACCGCCTCGACGATCGGCAGCGCTCGTGCCGCCCCGCCATCGTGGATGATCGAGACCGCGAGATCGCGCCCGGCCACATAGCGTTCCAGCAGCACCTTGCGGTCGTAGGAGAAGGCTGCGATCAGCGCCGCCGGGACGTCCGCCGGCGTGCGGGCGAACTTGATGCCCAGCGCCGATCCCTGGCTGGCCGGCTTTACCACGATCGGGAACCGCAGCCGCTGCTCGATCGCCGGCAGCGCCTGCGCCGCGCCGAGCTCCTTGAACGCAGTTTCGCTGAACGCGTAGAACTCCGGGGTGGGGATGCCGCCATCGGACATGGCGTGCTTGGCGAGGACCTTGTCGGCCGCGCGGATACACGCCGACACGCCCGACCCGGTGTAACCGATGCCCATCACCTCGAGCAGCTCCTGCACGGTGCCGTCCTCACCGTCGCGGCCGTGCAGTGCGACGAATGCCAGGTCCGGAGCCTCCGACGTGAGCCGCTCCACCAGGTCGCCCCCGACGTCGATGGCGATCACCTCGTGACCCAGGCGCTCGAGCGCATCCCCCACCCTGGCACCGGACTTCAGCGAGACCTGGCGCTCGAGTGAGCGGCCGCCCTTCAGAACCGCGATGCGGCTCAACAGCGGTCCCGGGCCGTCGCGATCATCCGGCGCGCTTGCGCGGCAACTGCAACACCTTGGCCAGCTCCGGATCGGGCGCCGCGATGTCGGTCGCCGGCGGTGGCGCCACCGGGCTGCGCGAGCCGGTCTCCACCTGAGCTCCGGTGAGGGTGCCGTACAGCTCCACCTGCTCGCGGACGACCTCTCCGATCCGGCGCACCCCTTCCCGGATCTCGTCCTCGCCCACCCCGGAGAAGTTCAGGCGCATCGACGAGCCCCCGCGACCATCGACGAACGCGGCCCGACCGGGCACGAATGCGACGTGCTCCTCCAGAGCCCGGGCCAGCAGGTCGGTGGTGTCGATGTAACCGGGCAGGGTTGCCCAGATGAACAGGCCGCCCTGCGGGTGAGTCCACTCGGCCTCGCGCGGGAAGTGCTCGGCGAGCGCGTCCAGCATCACATCGCGCCGGCGCCGGTAGATCTCGATCAGCGACCGGACGTAGTTCTCCCACGGGCCGGAAGCGAAATACGCGCCCACGAAATACTGGGAGATCGAGGACGAGCACAGGTCCGCCGCCTGCTTACCGATGTTCATCTTCTGGAGGATCGGTGCTGGCGCTGCGGTCCAGCCGAGCCGAACCCCGGGCGAGAGGATCTTGGAGAACGTGCTGGCGTAGATCACGAACTCGTCATCCAGCGAGCGCAGCGTGGGCAGCGGCGACCCCTCGTAGCGCAGCAATCCATAGGGGTTGTCCTCCAGGATCAGCAGCTCACGCTCGCCGGCGATCCGAACCAGCTCGCGCCGGCGCTCCAATGACAGCGTCACCCCGGCCGGATTGTGGAAGTTGGGAACCGTGTAGATGAACTTGGGCCGCCGGCCGGCGCGCTCGAGCTCGTCCAGCGTCTGCTGGAGCTCATCGACGCGCATCCCTTCACGGTCCATCGTCACCTGCACGACATCGGCCTGATAGCTCGAGAACGTGGGCACCGCGCCCGGGTAGGTGGGCGCCTCGGTGACAACCACGTCCCCGGGGTCGAGCAGCGTCTTGCACACCAGGTCGATGACTTGCTGTCCGCCGGTGGTGACCAGCAGCTCATCGTGATCGATGTCTACGCCCTCGGCCTCCATCACGCGGGCGATGCAGCGCTTGACCAGCGCCAGTCCCTCGGTCGGCCCGTACTGGAGCGCCCGGGCACACGACTCGGCCGCGACCGACCCCATCAGCGCCGCATAGGAGTCGGGCGGGAACGTGGAGGTGTCGGGCAGACCCCCGGCCAGCGAGATCACGTCGTCCCGCTCGGTCAGCGCCATCAGATCGCGCATCGCCGAGGATTTCATGACCTGCGTTCGCTCGGCGAACAGCGCCGCGTACCGCTCGATGTCCCGTACCGTTGACCGCCGACGCCGGGCTGACCCGCTTCGATCGGGGCTCATCGTGCCGGTTTGTCTATCGTCACCACCGGTCACGGTACAGCACGGTGCATCTGGTCTTCGACATCTTCCAGGGAATCGGCGTGGCGGCCGCCATCGGCATCCGGCCGTTCCTGCCCGGGCTCGCCGTGGGTGCGCTCGCGGCCGGCGACGCCCAGATCCACTTCGATGGCACGGACTATTCGTTTCTGCAGGCGACCCCGTTCCTGCTCGCGCTGGTCGTCGGGGTGGCGCTGCTGGCCCTGGCCGAGCGCCGTTTCACTCCGGCGCAGTTGGACCGCCGGGGGATCGTCCTGCTGTTGGCGGGGATCTCGGTTGTGCTCGGCGCATTGTTCTTCGCCGGAGCGCTGGCCCAAGGTCATTACACCGTCTGGCCCGGGTATGCCGGCGGCGTCATTTGCGCCCTGATCGGGATCGCGGC
Organism: uncultured Solirubrobacterales bacterium; assembly: GCA_963803475.1. Lineage (GTDB taxonomy): Bacteria > Actinomycetota > Thermoleophilia > Solirubrobacterales > Solirubrobacteraceae > Palsa-465. The sequence goes on along the minus strand of CAWDMR010000005.1, from coordinate 26,536 downwards.
CACCAGGCCGCTGCTGGCCCGCGTGCGCGGCCGCCTGGACGAGTCCGCGGCCGGCTCGATGCCGCTGTTCACCGAAGCGGCCGCGGTGGTGCTGGCCGTCCTCTCGGTCCTGGCGCCGCCGGTGGGCCCGATCGCGCTGGCGTTGCTCCTGTGGCTGCTGCTGGCGGGGCGCCGCCGCGGCGAGCAGAAGTACGCGGGGCTGCGGATTCTGCGGTAATCCGACTTGGTTGCCAGCCGCCAGAACAGCAAGCCGGGGGTCAAGAAGCTGGTGCTGGTCGTGATCGACGCGCTCAAGCCCGCGATGCTGGAGCGCGCGATCGCCACCGGCCGGGCCCCGGCGCTGGCCCGCATCCGGGAGCAGGGCGTGTACGTCGACGACTGCGTGGCCTCCTTCCCTTCGGTCACGCCCGTGTGCGCCGCGACGATCACCACCGGAGTCGGCCCCGACCGGCACCGGATCCCGAGCATGAACTGGTATCACCGCGAGGAGGCGCGCTACGTCGAATACGGATCGAGCTTCTCGGCCTCGCGACAGTTCGGCGTGCTGCGCTCGCTCACGGACACCGTGTACCGGATGAACGCCGAGCATCTGTCCCATGACGTGGACACCGTGTTCGAGGCGCTCGATGACGCGGAGGTCCGCACCGCCGGGACCACCTATCTCATCTATCGCGGCCGGCATCACCACGAGGTTTCCAACGAGACCGCACTGGCGCGAATCGTTACCTCGACGCTGTTTCGGCGCACGATCGACGGGCCCCAGGAGCTGTTCTATGCCGATCTGTACGCCAGTCGCAAGACCGGGTGCCGCGGGCAGCTTGGGATGCCGGGCATCCGTGACCAGCACACTGGCTGTGTGGGCGCCTACCTGGTGGAGAACGATTTGTTCGATTTCCTGTTGTTCTCATTGCCGGACAACGACGCCTGGTCGCACAAGAACGGCCCGCACGCGCAGGTAACGTCGATCGCGGCCGCCGACCGGCAGCTGGAGCGGCTGATGCATGCGGCCGGCGGTCCCGACGCCTTTTTCGAAGACCACGCCATCATCGTCACCTCGGATCACTCGCAGGCCCCAGTCGAGGAGCGGATCCGGCTCGACAGCGCGTTCAGCGACTTCGATGTCGCCACTCCGAGCCCCTCCCGGTCGGTCGGAGCCGAGGTCGCCCTCAGCCCGGCCCAGCGCTCCGCGATGGTCTACGCGCTGGATGGTGATCGCCGCCAGGACCTGATCGAGCGTTCGCTCCGTGCTGTGGCGGCGCTCGATGGAATCGACCTGATGATGTGGCGGTCAGGCGACAGCGAAGCCGCCGTCCGCAGCGCTCGGGGTGAGTTCCGCTTCAAGCCGGGCGGCGACCTGGTGGACGGGCACGGCCAGTCATGGAGCGTCGACGGGGAGCTGGCCACGCTGCGGGCCGAGGTCCAGGACGGGCGGTTCCTGTGCACGGAGTACCCGGACGCCCTGGCGCGGATCTGGTCCGCGATCAGCTGCCCCACCGCGGGCGATTTGTTGCTGTCCGCCGCGCCCGGATACGAATTCGTGGACTGGGGCGGCGCGGATCACGTCGGCGGCGGATCGCACGGGTCGCTGCACCGCTCGGATTCGCTGGGGGCATTATTGTGGTGCGGCACGGGACCGGACTCCCGTGATGAGCGTGAGCTTTGGTCGCTTCAGGACGTCAACCCGCTCGTGCGCAACCATTTCGGACTAGGCTCCGCACCCACCGCTGATTAGGAACCGGTTAGAAAGCTCATCCTCTTACGGAGTCCCGACAGCCCGCCGCTACATTGCCCCCGATGCCTGAAGACCTGACCACGACGGCGATCCTGCCGTTCCACGTCCGCGTCCGCCGTGGCGTACGCCGGACGCACAACTGGCTTCAGCTCATCCGCTTCGCCGCCGTCGGCGCCAGCGGCTATGTGGTGAACCTGGTCGTGTTCGCCGCCTGCGTGCATCTCGCGGGGATCGATTACCGCCTATCGGCGGTGATCGCGTATGTGGTCTCGGTGATCAACAACTTCTGGTTGAACCGACATTGGACATTCGCCGCCAAGCATGAACATCCCATGCTCCAGGCCCTGCGGTTCTTCGCCATCTCGCTGATCGCGTTCGCCTTCACCTACGCCGTGCTGGTGACGCTCGTGGAGGTGGCGGGATTGACGAAGGTCGTCGCGCAGGCGATCGCGATCGTGGCAGGGACTCCGCTGTCGTTCGTCGGGCAGAAGATTTGGGGCTTCAAGGCGTAAGAGGCTCGCTCCGCTTCTCCCGGCCGCTGGTCATAGCGCTTCTGCTCGCGGGGCCCCTGGCGCTGCCCGGCGCCGAGGCGAGCGCCGCCTCCTCCAGGGTCACGACCGTAACCGACCCGAACGCGCCGGTTCTGGTCACCTCCCAGAACCGGCCTCCGGCCGGCTACCGGCTGACTGCCGCCCAGGCGGAGCGGATCGCCGCGGCCAATCCGAAGATCGTCGCCGAGGTCCACCGCCATCCCAGCTCGCGGCCCTACGAGTACACCAAGGGCCCGGGCCGCTGGCAGGTGAGCTGGTTCTCCCCCGGGCCCAATGGCAAGGAGCTGGCGCAGGTGTACGTCGACGACGCCAGCGGCACGGTGACCGAGGCCTGGACCGGGTTCCAGGTGGCATGGACCATGGCGCGCGGCTATTCGGGGGCGTTCGGACGCCGGGTCAACGCCTGGTACGTGTGGGTCCCTCTGTGCCTACTGTTCGTGGCGCCGTTCCTGCCGCGCCGGCGGCCGTCGCTGCTGCACCTCGACCTTCTGGTCCTGCTCGGCTTTTCGATCTCGCTCGCCTTCTTCAATCACGGCGAGATCGGGATCTCGGTTCCGATCGTCTACCCATTCCTGATCTATCTGCTGGTACGGGCGCTGCTGCTGGCGTTCGGCAAGAGCGTCCCTCGCCAGCCCCTGCGGCTCCTGGTCCCGGCGTCCTGGCTCGTCGTCGCGATCGTGTTCCTGGTCGGGTTCCGGGTCGGGCTGAACGTGACCAACTCGAACGTGATCGATGTCGGCTACGCGGGCGTGATCGGCGCCGACAAGCTGCTGCACGACAAGCCTCTGTACGGGCACTTCCCCCAGGACAACGTCCATGGCGACACCTACGGGCCGGTCAATTACTACGCATACGTCCCGTTCCGGGCGGTGTTCGGCTGGAGCGGCACCTGGGACGACCTCCCGGCCGCCCACGCGGCGGCGATCGCCTTCGATCTGCTGACGCTGCTCGGCCTGTACTTCCTCGGACGCCGGATCCGGGGACCGAGCACCGGCATCGTGCTCGCTTATCTGTGGGCGGCGTACCCGTTTACGCTCTACTCGCTGAGCTCCAACAGCAACGACTCACTGGTCGCGATGCTGCTGGTGCTGGCGTTGCTGGTGATCAGCTCGGCCCCGGCCCGGGGCGCGGCCATCGTGCTCGCCGGGATGGCCAAGTTCGCCCCGTTCGCGCTGGCGCCCCTGTTCCTGCGCGGCGCCGACTCCTCCTGGCCCCGGAAGCGGTCGATCGCGGCGTTCATCGCGGCGTTCGCGGGCACGATGGCGGTCGTGTTGCTCCCGGTGCTGCTTAATGGCGGACTGCACACGTTCTGGAAGCAGACGGTCGCGTCCCAATTCGATCGCACGTCGCCGTTCTCGATCTGGGGGCTGTGGGGCGGACTCGAGCGTCGAGCAGCATCTGGTCCAGGCATTCACGGTCGCCCTGGCGATCCTGGTGGCGTTCGTGCCGCGGCGCCGCACGATCGTCGAGGTCTCGGCGCTGGGAGCGGCCGTCCTGATCGCGCTCGAGCTCGGGCTGACCCACTGGTTCTACCTGTACATCCCGTGGTTCTTCCCGCTGCTGATCGTCGCGGTCATCGGCGCTTTCCCGTCGGAGATCGGCCACGCGCTGCGGTCGGTCGAGGAGTCGGACACGCGCGGGGTGGAGCTGGCCGCAGCGGCGTAGCGGCCCAGCTGGGCGGGGCCCTTGGGCGGGGACTCGAGCGAGCCTGTTCTCGGCCCGAAACCTGACTCACTCATCGCAGCTCTGGAGTTCGGCCATGTATATGCGATGTTCGAGCCCCATCTCGTCAATGGACGAGGTGGTTGGGGGTTCGAACATGGCACACGTGCCCAGCGTTACCGCAGGCCCTCGGGCGCGGCCACCAGCAGCTGCTCGATCGAGCCGGCCCGCATCGGGCCGTCGGTCCGGATCAGCACCCCATTCAGCCACGGATCCTCGCCCGAGGTCTCGAACTTGATCGGCATCTGCGTGAGCATCGCCTCCACCGCGAGCTCACGCTTGACGCCGATCACCCCGCCCCGGGGCCCGGTCATGCCGACGTCGGTGATGTACGCGGTGCCGCCGGGAAGCAGCCTGGCGTCCGCCGTGGGTATGTGCGTGTGCGTGCCGACCACCGCGGTCACGCGCCCGTCCAAGTGCCACCCCATCCCGACCTTCTCGCTGGTGGCCTCGGCGTGCATGTCGACCAGGATCTGGTCGGTGTCACCCTGGAGCGCGTGCACGGCGCCGTCGGCCTCCGCGAACGCCGGCCGTCCCGCGTTCATGTACAGATTGCCGGACAGCGAGATCACGCCCAGCCGCACGTCGCCGCGCGACACCACGCACCAGCCGTGGCCCGGCTGGTTGCGCAGGAAGTTCGCCGGCCGGAGGATCCGTTGCACCCGGTCGAGGTAGGGGTAGATCTCGCGATGGCGATAGGTGTGGTTTCCGAGCGTGATCACGTCCACTCCGGCGGCGAACAGCTCGTCGGCGATCTTCGGTGTGATCCCCAGCCCTCCGGCGGCGTTCTCGCCGTTGACGACCACGAACTCGGGGGCGTAGCGTTCACGCAGCGAGGGCAGCAGCGTCAGCAGCGTGCGTCGGCCGATGCCACCGACGATGTCCCCAACGAACAGAATGCCGCCCGTTTCGGTCATATCCTCTGGACACGCATACTTCCAGTTCGATGCGTTTGAGGAAACCGGCGCACACCAGTGAGTCCGGCGGTCAGCCGGACGACGCAGACCAGTCGCACGGCGAGCCCGAGCCGACCGGGAGCTACGACGCCAACCGCGGAGAGGCGCCGGAGTCCAGGCACGTGCAGGCCCCCGGGGAGCCCTCGGACGCGGATCTGGCCCCCGCGCCGCGTCCCGTCCCGCCGGTAGTCGTCCCCCGATGGGTGCAGCTCGTACTGCTGCCGATCGCCCTGCTCGGGCTGTGGGCGCTCGCGCGCGCCGCCGGCACCGTGCTGCTGATCCTGATCATCGCCAGCGTGATCGCGCTGATGCTGAACCCGCTGGTCAAGATGCTCGAGTCCAGCCGCATCCCTCGCGGGCTGGCCATCTTGCTGATCTACGTCGGGTTCTTCGCCGCCGTGGCCGGCATCTGCGTCCTGCTCTCGAACCCGATCAGCACCCAGGTCAGTCGGTTCGCCGACGACGTCCCCACGTTTGTGCACAAGGCCAATCACGACCTGGCAGACGTGCAGACCTGGCTGAACCAGCATGGGATTCACGTGCAGATCGAGAAGCAGGGCCAGACCGCGCTCCAGACCCTCCAGAAGAACGTCCTCAAGAGCTCCGGCAGCATCGTGTCCTTTTCCAAGGATCTGCTCTCGCAGGTGGTGACCGTCGGCTTTGACCTGGTGCTGGTCCTCGTGCTCTCGATCTATCTGCTCGTCTACGGCAAGCAGATTGGTGAGCTGGTGCGGCGGATCATGCCGCCCGGCGACGGCACGCCCGAGGACGACTTCCCGCTGCTGGTCCAGCGGGCGGTGTTCGGGTACGTCCGCGGCCAGGTGCTGTTCAGCCTGATCATGGGCACCAGCGCCGCGGTGGCGCTGTGGATCTTCGGTGTCGCCGGGATCTTTCCCCAGGGTCAGCGCTATGCCGTGTTCTTCGGAGGCTTCTATGGGCTGATGGAGTTCATCCCCTACATCGGTCCGATCATCGGACCGCTGCCGGCGGTGTTGGTGGCGTTGTTCAACGATCCCATCAGCGCCCTGTGGGTCATCCTGCTGTTCGTCGGGCTCCAGCAACTGGAGGGACACTTCGTCGCCCCGCAGGTGTTCCGGATCTCGTTGCGGATCAACCCGATCTTGATCATCCTGTCGCTGCTGATCGGCTATCAGCTGTACGGGATCGCCGGGGCGCTGGTGGCGCTTCCCGTGGCGGCGACGATTCGTCAGACCGTGATCTACCTACGGCGCCATCTCGTGCTCGAGCCCTGGGCCACGGCCGCGCCCATCGTTGAGACGCTCGGACTGGAGCCCGATCGATGTCCGGACTGTGGCGAGGTCGCCCGTTCGGGTGACGCGTACTGCCGCGCCTGCGGCGCTTCGCTGGAGCCGCGGGTGCGAACTCCGAGCTGAACCGCCGGCTGGGAACCACCGCGGGCGACGGACGCCGGTCAGCGCCCCACCGCGCGGCTGAACATCAGCGCGCAGATGGCGGCGACGATCAGGGCCACGATCGGTAGCGTGGCACCGATCACGCCGGCGATCGCCAATACCAGCCCGACCACGCCCACCGTGCCCGCGACGCCGCCCACGACGACGAGCCGGAACGCGCGCTGTTCGCGCGCCCTTCTCGGGGTGTAGCTGCCTCGCTTCTGAATGTCGGCCACGCCACAGAGCGTACCGTGGGCGGAGGCGTAGGGTGTGACTCGATGGCGCTGCACCACATCCTGCTCTACGACTACATCGACGACATGCTGGAGCGCCGCCCGCCGTACCGTGAGGCGCATCTGGCCCGGATCGCGGCCGAGCGCGAGGCCGGGCGGATCGTGATGGCGGGCGCCCTGGGCGATCCTCCGCACGGCGCCGCGATCGTGTTTGGAGATCTCGACGCCGCGGCGATCGAGCGCTTCGCCCGCACCGACCCCTACGTCGAGGCCGGGCTGGTGACGAACTGGCGCATCGAGCGCTGGAACGTGGTTTGAGCCGGACGCAAAACCCCGCAGTATCCTCAATCAAGCTGATGCCGTTTCCGCAGACACGACTGCGCCGGCTGCGCGCCACGCGGGCCCTGCGCGGCCTGGTGCGCGAAACCCAGGTGGCGGCGGCGGACTTCGTGTATCCGTTGTTCGTGGCCCATGGAGTCGACCGACGGGAGCCGATCGCCGCCATGCCGGGGATCGATCACCTGTCGATCGCCCACGCGATCGAGGAGGCCGGGGAAGCCGCGGCGCTCGGAATCCCGGCGGTCATCCTGTTCGGACTACCGGCCGCCAAGGACGAGGAAGGCTCGGGGGCCTGGGACGACGAGGGCGTGGTTCAGCTGGCCACCCGCGCGATCAAGGACGCCTATCCGGAGCTGATCGTGATCGCCGATCTATGCCTGTGCGAATACACCAGTCACGGGCACTGTGGCGTGGTGAGCCCCGATGGCACAGTGGACAACGACGCCACGCTCGAGCTCCTGAGCCGCACGGCGCTGTCGCAGGCCCGTGCTGGTGCGGATGTGATCGCGCCGAGCGACATGATGGACGGGCGCGTCGGGGTGATCCGCGCTGCGCTTGACGAAGACGGCTTCAGCCAGACCCCGATCCTGGCGTATTCGGCCAAGTTCGCCTCGGCCTTCTACGGCCCGTTCCGCGAGGCCGCGGATTCCGCCCCCGCGTTCGGAGACCGCCGCGCCTACCAGATGGATCCGGGCAACGGAGATGAGGCCGTTCGCGAGGCCAAGCTCGATGCCGAGGAGGGCGCCGACATCCTGATGGTCAAGCCGGCGCTGCCCTACCTCGACCTGATCACCCGGATCAAGCGCGAGACGGCGATGCCGCTGGCTGCGTACAACGTCAGCGGCGAATACTCGATGGTCAAGACCGCGGCCGCCGCCGGCCATCTGGACGAGCGCGCCACCGTGCTCGAGATCCTCACCGGGATCCGGCGGGCGGGGGCCGACATCATCATCACCTACCACGCCAAGGAGGCCGCTCGATGGCTGCAGTAGGGGCGGGATCACAGCACGGCCCGAAGCTGCGCAGCCGCAGGGACGGCGCGGCCGTCCCGCTCGACGATCTCGACAAGCGGCTCCTGAATCTGATGCAGGGTTCGTTCCCGATCGCGCCCCGGCCCTACCAGCACGTCGCATCCGCGGCCGGACTTGCAGAGTCGGAGGCGATCGCTCGGGTCGAGCGGCTGCTGGAGGAGCGCATCATCCGGCAGGTGACCCCGATCTTCGACACTCGCGCGCTCGGGTATTCGTCGATGCTGGTGGCGGCGAAGGTCGACCCCGACAATCCCTGGCGGGCGGCCAAGATCATCAATGAGCACCCGGGCGTGTCGCATAACTACTTGCGCAACCACGAGTTCAACATCTGGTTCACGATCGCCACCGAACCCGATTCGCCGCTCGGGCTCGAGCGGACGCTCGAGGTGCTGGGGCGGCTCGCCGGGGCGGAGTCGATCCGCCAACTGCCCACGCTCAAGCTGTTCAAGATCCGGATGGACCTGGAGATGGAGGCGGGGACCGAGCAGCTCGCGAAGGCCGCCGACGCGGTCGAGCCGGCCGAGACCGAGCGCCAGCCCTACGACGAGTTCGACATGGCCGTGATCCGGGCGCTGCAGGGCGACATGCCGGTCATTCCGGAACCGTATGCGCCCGCCGCGGACAAACTCGGGATCGGCCAGCCCCAGCTGCTCGCGCACCTGGAGGACATGCAGCAGCGGCGGCTGCTGCGGCGAGTGGCGGCGATCCTGTTCCACCGCCGCGCGGGCTTCAGCGCCAACGGCATGGGCGTGTGGCGGGTGCCGGACGAGCGGATCATGGAGCTAGGGCCAAAGATGGCGTCGTTCCGGGGCATCTCGCACTGCTACCAGCGGCCCACATACCGTGACTGGCCGTATTCGATCTTCACCATGGCGCACGGGCGCTCGAAGCAGGAGTGCGATGCGATTCTCGACTCGATCGCGACCGAGACCGGCATCAGTGAGCGCGCAACGCTGTATTCCTCGACCGAGTTCAAGAAGATCCGGCTGCTCTACTTCACGGACGACTACCGCGCCTGGGAACGCGAGCACGCCGGGGTGTGACGGTCCCCGCCGCCGCTCGGCTGAGCTGTACGCCCGCGCGCTCGAGCTCCTGCCCGGGGGCGTCAATTCCCCCGTCCGCGCGATGCGCGCGATCGGGCGTGACCCAGTGTTCCTGGCCCGCGGCGCGGGCTCGCGCGTGTGGGACGTCGACGGCAACGAATACATCGACTGGGTGTGCTCGTGGGGCCCGCTGATCCTCGGTCACGCGCACCCGGCCGTGGTGGCGGCGGTCAGCCAGGCGGCGGCGCACGGGACCAGCTTCGGCGCGCCGACCGAGGGCGAGGTACTGCTCGCCGCGGAGATCATGGAGCGCATCCCCTCCGTGCAGATGGTGCGCATGACCTCGTCGGGGACGGAGGCGACGATGAGCGCGCTTCGCCTGGCCCGCGCGGTCACTGGGCGCGAGCGTGTGCTCAAGTTCGCCGGCGCCTACCACGGTCACGTTGACGGTCTTCTGGCTCAGGCGGGCTCGGGTATCGCCACGCATGGGATCCCTGCCAGCCCGGGTGTACCCGAGGCGGCCGCCGCGGCGACGGTCATCGTGCCTTGGAACGCTCAGCAGGCGCTCCCCGACGGCCACGACCTGGCGGCGATCCTGGTGGAGCCGGTGCCGGCCAACATGGGCGTCGTGCCGCCTGAGCCCGGGTTCCTCGAGCGACTGCGGCGCTACGCGGATGACCACGGCGCGCTGCTGATCTTCGACGAGGTCATCACCGGGTTCCGCGTCGCGCGCGGAGGTGCGCAGGAGCGATATGGCGTGCAGCCCGATCTGACCATCCTCGGCAAGGTCGCCGGCGGCGGACTCCCGGCGGCCGCGTACGGTGGCTCCCAAGAGCTGATGCGGTGGATCGCTCCTGCCGGTGACGTCTACCAGGCAGGCACCTTGTCCGGTAACCCGCTGGCGGTCGCGGCTGCGCTTGCCACTCTCGGCCAGCTGGACGCCGGAGCCTACGAGCGGCTGGCGGTCACCACAGCCGCGCTCGCGGGCGGGCTCCGCGACGCGGCGGTGCGAGCGGGGTGCGCGGTCCAGGTACACAGCCTTCCCGGGCTGCTGACCGTGTTCTTCTCTGCGTCCGCTGTCCACGACTACGAGGACGCGGCGGCCTGCGATCTGAACGCCTACGGCGGCTGGTGCCGGGCGCTGCTCGCGCGTGGTGTGTACCCACCGGCGTCGCAGTTCGAGGCCTGGTTTCCGTCGCTGGCGCACACGCCCGAGGACGTCGAGCGCACGGTTCAGGCGGCCGAGCAGGCGTTTGCCGAGGTGATGGCGTGAGTCTGGCGCAGGCACTCCGTGACCAGGGCGGCGCGCTGGCGCAGGCGCTCGACCCCTCCGCAGGCCAGCATGCGGGCGAGCTGGGGCCGCCGCAGCTGGCAGCCGAAGGACCCAGGATCGCGGGAGCCCCCCAGCAGTACGAGTTGCTGCTGGAGATGATCCTCGAGGGCTCGCTGCTGCATTACGGCACCGGCCGGGTGGTCCGGACCGACGACCGCGACCTGGCGCTGCTGCTGGGAGACCAGCTGTACGCACTCGGCCTGTCGCGCCTCGCGGCGCTGGGTGACCTGCAGGCGGTAGCTGAGCTGGCGGACGTGATCTCGCTCGTGGCCCAGGCCCATGCCGCACGCAATCAGCCGCTGGTGGAGGCGATCTGGGAGGCCGGGGCGGTCGCGATCGGCTGGGGCCCCAGCCGATCCCACGAGGCCGCTAAAGGCTTGGCCCGCGCGGGTGATCCCGACGCTGTCGCCGCGCTGCGGGCCGCCGCCGCGGCCGGCCGCGGCGGGCGATCGTGACGGTCGTAGCGATGTTGACGATACGCTTGTTACGGCGTTGAATTCAGCGCCCGCCGCTACTCCGAGGCGCACTTGCCCGATCGACACAAAGAAGTCAAGCCCAAGTACACGCTTGATCGAAACATGCCCGGCGCGTTCGAGGGCGAGACGGTCACGCGCCGACGCCTGATGGGATTGACGGTGAACGCGGCCGGGGCCATGACCGTCGCCGCCTTCACCCTTCCGGCTCTGGGATTCGCGCTCGGGCCGCTGTTCAGCCGGGTGCCGTTTTCCTGGCAGCCGATCGGCCCACCGTCGGACTTCCCCACCGACACCTACGTGGTCAAGGTGATCACGATCGTGCCGGGCATCGGCGAGACCGGCAAGTCGATCGCCTACGTCCGGGCTCGCAATCCAGCCATCGACACCGAGCACGAGGACCAGTACAACCACTTCATCGCGCTGTCCTCGCGCTGCATGCACCTCGGCTGCCCGGTGCGGTTCGTGGCTGCCGCCTCGCGCTTCATCTGCCCGTGTCACGGCGGCGTGTACGACTTCCGCGGGATGGTCGTCGGCGGTCCACCGGTCCGCCCCCTGGACCGGTTCTACACCCGCTTGAACAACGGGCTGGTCGAGATCGGCCCGCGCTACTCGGTCAACTCCGAGCTGCAGCGCTTCTCGCCGCGCGATCCGGGCGAGCCGCTGGACGGCATCGGCCAGTATCTGTACCCCAAACGCTTCTCCACCTCGGTCCTGCCCAATAGCTGATGCCCAGGCTGCCCGCCCCTCCGCTGCCCAAGGTCCTGACACCGAAGCCCAAGCGACCCGGCGAGGACAATGGCGGAGCGCTGACGCCGGCCGAAGCCGGGATCACGGTCGTCGACTGGGTCGACGAGCGCACGTCGCTGTCACCCGGGATCCGGTGGATGATGTTCCGCAAGGTCCCGCGGGGGATCAACTGGGCCTACACCCTGGGCTCGGCCACGATGTTCGCGTTCCTGTCCCAGGCCGTGACCGGGGTCTTCTTGGCCATGTACTACCGCCCGGATGCTTCCGGCGGTGCCTACGAGTCGATCCGCTACATCACCGACGACGCGTTCCTGGGCCAGTTCGTCCGCGGCATGCACAAGTGGGGCGCCTCGGTGATGATCATCCTGATCTTCCTGCACATGGCCCGAGTGTTCTTCTTTGGCGCCTACAAGTACCCGCGTGAGCTCACCTGGATCATCGGCGTGGTGCTGCTGATCCTGACCCTGGCAATGGGCTTCACCGGCTACCTGCTGCCGTTCGACCAGCGCTCCTACTGGGCCTCGATCGTGGGCGTCAACATCAACGCGGGCGGTCCGCTCATCGGGCCCTACCTGTCGGACTTCCTGCGGGCCGGACCCGAGTTCGGGGCCACGACGCTGTCGCGCTTCTACGCCATCCACATGCTGCTGATCCCGGGGGCGATCGCCGCGCTGATCGGAGCGCATCTGTACCTGATCACCAAGCTCGGGATCACCGCCCCGCCCTGGATCAAGGTGGAGGACGAGCCGGAAGTGACCGAGCGAGCGGAAGTGTGAGGCGATGAACCAGGCCCAGAAGGAGGCCTACCTCCGCGAGTACTCGATCCTGAAGAACCAGGGCAAGCCGTTCTTCCCCTACGCCGTGGCCAAGGACTCGCTGATGGCGTTGATTGTCGTCCTCGTGATCGCCTTCCTGTCGTTGATGTTCGGGGCCGAGATGGGCCCCAAGGCCGACCCCACCACGACGACCTACGTGCCGCGCCCGGACTGGTACTTCTTCTTCCTGTTCGAGGTCCTGCGCGTGATGCGCAACGTGCCCAAGTTCACGCCGATGGCGACCATCGGCGTGCCCACCATCTGCATGATCCTGCTGTTCCTACTGCCGTTCTACGACCGTAGCCCGGAGCGGCGGATCGAGCGCCGGCCCGTGGCCCTGGCCGCCGGTCTGGCCACGATCGCGGCGATGGCCTATCTCACCTACAGCGGGGCCAACGCAGGCTCGCCGAACTCGGTCGACATGAAGCCGCCCGCCGGGTTCACCGCGCAGCAGCTCGCCGTGTTCAACGCCGGCAAGCTGGTCGTCGGCCAGTCCGGGTGCCTGGCCTGCCACGTGATCGGCGACAACGGCAACAACGGTCCAGGCCCACCATTGACGCACATCGGATCCAAGCTGCGTCCGGCGGCGATCGCGTCTACGCTGCGCAACCCGACCGCACCGATGCCGTCGTTCAAGGGGCTGGCCCAACAATCTCCGCAGAAGTTCCAGAACCTGGTGAACTTCCTGGCAGAGCTGCAGTAACGACGCCCCCGGGGCCGTGACGTCTAGCGCACGCATCGAGCCGGGGGAGAGGTCGGGGACGCTGGAGGAGGTGCAGGTGCGCGCGATGTTCGACCGGATTGCGGTCGTGTACGACCGGATGAACACGGTCATGACCGCCGGGCTTCACCATCAGTGGCGCCGGCGGGCGGCTGATCTGGCCGAGTTGTCGCCCGGTGACCGGGTACTCGACGTGGCCACGGGCACCGGCGACCTCGCGTTTGAGCTCGCCCGGCGGGTGGCGCCGGGAGAAGTGGTCGGGGCCGACTTCTCGGAGCGGATGCTGGCCGTGGCCCGCTCCAAGCTGGAGTCCCACGCTGACTGCGCGACCGTGCGGTTCGAATCTGCGGATGCGCTCGCCCTTCCCTACGCCGATGGAAGCTTCGACGCGGCCACGGTGGGATTCGGAGCCCGCAACTTCGCCGACCTGGAGCAGGGCGTGCACGAGATGGCGCGGGTGGTGCGACCCGGAGGGCATGTGGTGATCCTGGAGATCACCAATCCACAGCGGCCCCCGCTGTCGACGTTCTTCCGCCTGTGGTTCGATCGCGCGGTTCCGGCGCTCGGTCGCCTGGCGGGAGACGCGCGGGCTTACACGTACCTGCCCAACTCGGTGCGCCGGTTTCCGGGACCGCCCGAGCTGGCGTCGATGATGGCGCGCTGCGGCCTGACCCAGATCCGCTACGTGCTCACGGCCGGAGGGATCATCGCCCTGCATGCCGGGGTGCGCCGATGAGCGCGGTCCGGGCAGTGGTCGACGCCGGGGGCGATGCGGTGCCGCGGCTGATGGATCGAATCGAGGAGCGAATGCGGTCGCTCACCGGCGGTCACGGCCCGCTCCTCGCCCGTTATGCCGGCGACACGCTCGCCGCCGGGGGCAAGCGTCTGCGTCCACTGCTGGTGTGCCTCGCCGCCGGCGTCCCGCCGCCGGAGACCGAGGGCGTGGTTAAGGCGGCGGTCGCCGTCGAGCTCGTGCACGCGGCCACGTTGGTGCACGACGACGTGCTCGACGGCTCCTCGCTGCGGCGCGGACGGCCCACCGTGTTTGCCGCCGGAGGCCGGAGCCTGGCGACTGCGACCGGGGACCTGCTGTTCTCACGGGCGTTCGCCGAGTTGGCCAGCGGTGGCTCGGCCGAGGCCGTGCGGCTGCTCTCGCGGGCCAGTGCTGACCTCGCCGCCGGCGAGCTGATGCAGCGGGAGGACGCCTGGAACCCAGACGTGAGCGTCGAGCGCTACCTGGAGCGCTGCCGTCTGAAGACTGCGGTCCTGTTCCGAGCCGCCTGCGAGCTCGGAGCACTCGAGGGTGGCGGCCGGCTGTCGCCGCTCGGCACGTTTGGCGAGCGGATCGGAATCGCGTTCCAGATCCTCGACGACGTGCTCGACGTGACGGGCCCGCCCGAGCGGACCGGTAAGCCTCGGGGCACGGACCTGTTGGACGGCACGGTCACGCTGCCGTTGATCCTGGCCCGCGCACGTGATTCGGAGCTGGCCCGGTTGGATCTGCGGGCGCTGTCCTCGGCGGCGGCCGCCGCATCCGTGTGCGAGCGGATCAGCGCCAGCGGCGCGCTGTCGGCGGCCAAGGATCGGGCTCTGGGGCTGGTCGCCGGCGCCAAGCGCGGTCTGCCGACCGTGCCCGACCGGCAGCGTACGGCGCTCGAGCTGGTGGCCGACGGAGTCGTCGAGCGCTACGCCTAAAGCTGGCGGCGTGGAGCGTCAGAAGTCTTCCGGCAGAACCAGGTCGGCATCCAGCGCCTCGACGAAGCGGTCGATCTGGTCGGCCATGTTCGCGTGTGTCAGGCGCTTGAGGTCGCCGAGCATGTCGCCCAGCCCATCGTCGAGTCGCTCCTCGAGCTCGTGGACCGCCTCGCGGTCGTGGATGCCCTCAGCCGACCACCAGCAATTGGGACACTCGAGCACGAGCTCCCAGTGGTCGTCATCGGCCTCGGCCCACGTGATCGGCTGCACCAGCTCGGAGCTGCACTGCGGGCAGACGTGGAGTCCGTTGCGGACCGGCTTGTCTGTCTCGTGAAAGCGCACGACCTCGATGCATCTACCGCTGGGCAGGACGATTCGACGTACTGAATGGGGATTTGGTGTTGACTCCATCGGTGCCTCGCTAGCTGCACCATTAATCGGCGCGGCGGCCACCGAGCTTGAGCGCCATATCGCACACCGGCGCATCGTGATCGCTACCCTTGGAACTCCCATCCGGAGGCACAGCATGTTTCGCAACCCGACCACCGATCTGATCGTCGTCCTTCTGATCGTGCTGGTGATCTTCGGCCCGAAGCGGCTACCGGGGCTGGGCAAGCAGCTCGGGCAGGGCATCCGTGAGTTCAAGGACTCGATCACCGGGGATTCCAAAGACGAGGACGCCGGCCAGCGGCCTGCCCTTTCGCAGTCGAGCACGCAACCCGTCGCACCGGTCAGTTCCGCGCCCCAGCCCGCTGAGGCCGAGCGCCAGTCGACCGAAGTTGGCTCTGAGCACCGCTCCTAGCGGACGGCGGGTAGGAGTACTCGAGCCTTGGCGCGCGTGCGGCCCATCGGGCACGAAGATCGGCTGAGCATCGTCGATCACCTCGACGAGCTCCGCGGCCGCCTGTTCTTGTGCCTGATCGCGCTGGCGGTGGCGTTCGGGATCTGCTTCTGGCAGAACCACCTCCTGCTCAAGGTGCTCAACCGGGCGCTCCCCTCCGAGCCCAAGACCAGCCAGAACCACATCAACGGCCTGACCAACGACGCCGCCAAAGCGGCGCGCGGACTGGCCCAGGTGGCCTCGGCGGCGGCCGCGCTGGGACAGTCACAACACCAGTCAGCGTCCGACCGGGCACTGTTCGACCAGCTGTCTCAGGGCGCCAGTGCTGCCTCGAAGGACCTGCCGCAGACGTCGGAGAAACGACTCCCGATCACGATCGGGGTCGGTGAGCCGTTCACCACGACGCTGACCGTCGCGGCCTACTTTGCGCTGCTGTTCACGCTGCCCGTGCTGCTCTACGAGGCCTACGCGTTCGTGATCCCCGCTCTCAACCCCACCGAGCGTCGCATCGCGATTCCCGTGATGATCACCGCCCCGATCCTGTTTTTGATCGGAGTGCTGTTCGCCTATCTGATCGTCCTGCCTCCGGCGGTGCACTTCTTACAGGGCTACAACAGCAGCAACTTCGACATCCTGGTGCAGGCGAAGACGTACTACACGTTCGAGATCTTCACCATGCTCGGCATCGGTCTCGCGTTCCAGCTGCCCCTGGGCTTGCTGGCGCTACAGCGACTGGGCGCGATCAATGCCAGCACCCTGACCCGGAACTGGCGCTACGCTACGGTCATCATCGCCGTGATCGCGGCGGCCATGCCGGGGGCGGATCCGGTCACCACCGGTCTGGAGATGCTGCCGCTGGTGCTGCTCTTCCTGCTCAGTATCGTGTTACTCAAGATCGCCGACCGCCGCGCCGCCGCGCGCGCCGCCGCCGAGCTTTCCCGGATCGATGACGGACTCGATCCCACCTAGTAACGCACCCCCAACCTGACATGCTCTTTGATCTTCGCAGCCGCGGTCGCAGACGCACCGTTCAAGCCGTTTACCTGGGCCTGGCCTTGCTGATGGGAGGCGGTCTGGTGCTGTTCGGCGTAGGCGCCGGCAACGGCTTCGGCGGCATCCTCAACGCCTTCACCGGCAACGGCTCCAGCAGCGCCCAGAAGCAGGTCGTGAGCCAACAGGAGAAGGAGGCGCTCCGCGCGACCGCGCTGCGTCCCAACGATCCGAGCGGCTGGAGCCAGCTCGTGCAAGCCCGGTGGACCACCGCGGGCCAGGGCAACAACGTCGACCCCTCCACGGGAGCGTTCACTACAGCGGGCAAGAAGGAGCTGAGCTCGCTGACCGTCGCCTGGCAGCGCTATCTGCAGCTCACCAAGACGCCCGATCCTACCGTCGCGATCCTCGCCGCGCGAGCCTACGGCCAGCTCGGTGACTACGGCAACGAGGCCAATGCCTGGGAGATGCAGACCCTGTCCGACCCCACCGCCGCCAAGGGCTATATCTGTCTGGCCGCCTCCGCCTACGCCGCCAAGCAGACCCGCAAGGGCGATCTCGCCGCCGCCAAGGCCGAGAGCCTCGTGCCGAAGGTCTCCCGCGCCCAGGTCAAGCTCCAGCTGGACAGCGCCAAGACCAGCCCCTCGATCGCTCAGACCTGCTGACAGGCGGGACCGTCGGGCGGCTAACATCGCCCTTTCCCCCGGGCCGTTAGCTCAACTGGTAGAGCAGGGGACTCTTAATCCCAAGGTTGGAGGTTCGAGTCCTCCACGGCCCACTTGGAAGGCCCCGGTGGCGGGGCTTTTTGTTTGTCGGGACTTGTGTCAACTTTGAAATATGTCCCCAATATGTCCCGAGATCGGCGTATCTTTTGGCCTATGACGGGTGGTTTGCAGGCTCCAACTGGCCACGTCTTCCGGGTCGAGCGGGCGCGCGGGCCGGTCTGGTACGCGAAGTACCGGCTGCCCGACGGGCGGCAGGTGCAGAAGAAGCTGGGTCCGGCGTGGACGGGGCGAGGGCGGCCGGCGGCCGGGTACTTCACGAAGCGGCTCGCCGAGGACTGGCTGCGCTCCGTTCTGGAGGAGGCGCGCCGAGGCATGCTGCCGGGGTTAGTGCGAACCGGCGCTACGTTCGCCGACGCCGCCGCCGAGTACCTGCGCTACATCGAGCACGAGCGTGGCCGTAAGCCGTCGACCGTGCGCGGTTACCGCTCATCGATCAAGGCACACCTGCTGCCGGCGTTCGGCCCGATGCCGGTGGAGGACGTGACGACGACGGCGATCGAGTCCTGGGTCGCTGCGTTCGATGGCTCGGCCCGGACCCGGAACAAGCTCCTGATCCAGCTCCACGGCATCCTCGGCCGCGCCCGCCGTGTCTACGGCCTGCCGGCGAACGCCGCCGCCGACGTCGAGAAGTTCCAGCCGGGCCGGAGCGGTGACATCGAGGTGTTCTCGCCCGAGGAGGTGTGGGCACTGGTGCGCGCGGCGGTGTCCGAGCTCGACGCCGCGATCTTCTTGACCGCCGCCTTCACCGGCCTGCGCATGGGCGAGCTGCTGGCGCTTCGCTGGCGCGACGTCGACTTCGCCGGCTCCGTGATTCGGGTTCGCGCGAGCTACTACGCCGGTGCGCTCACGACGCCGAAGTCGGGCAAGGTTCGAGCGGTTCCGATGGCGCCCGACGTCGCCTCGGCGCTGGCTCACCTCGGTCGGCGGGAGGATTGGGTCGGCGACGATGACCTGGTGTTCGCCGGCGAAGCGGGCGGTCACCTCGATGGCTCCGCGCTGCGGCGCCGGTACAAGGCGGCGTTGACGGCCAGCGCGCTGCGGCCTTTGCGATTCCACGATCTGCGCCACACGTTCGGTACTCGGATGATCGCCAAGGCCGACGTTCGTCGCGTGCAGGAGTGGATGGGCCACGCGGACATCCAGACGACGATGAAGTACCTCCACTACTCGCCGCGACCGGAGGACGCCCGGCTCGTGGCCGAGGCGTTCACACTTTCCGCGCCGGCCCCAGCCCAGCCGGCTGCGAACACCTAAAAGCCCTGCAAATGAAGCAGACGCCCCGCAAGACGTCCCAAGATGTCCGGAGAGAAGGTCGGGCTGAGGCGGCTGGCGGGCGGGTCAAGCGCACGATCTCGAGGGAGTGCGCATCGGCGCGAGGTCGCTGGGGGCGATGTGCTGTCGAGGCTGTGGGGCCGAGCTGGCGGTTGGGATGAGGGGGGCGAGTCGAAGAGCGATGGCCGTTGAGCGGCCTAGTTCCTCGCGCCCGAAGAACCTTGATCGCGCAGGGAAGCGCGATCCGAGCGTCCGACTCCGCGCGCGTGTACCTGGTCGCGCTCGGCACAGACGTTTCCGGGAACTTCTGGATCCGGTGCCGGCTGCCGCGCGTGCTCTCGCCGCGCACGGAGGCGCGGCCGTCATCAGCGCGCGAGAGGAGCAGCGGTCCCCCAGTCGGCTCTGTTCGTTGCCTGCGGTTCGTTGTCGGTTTTAGCCTTTGCGGAAGGCACGTCGCTGCTGTCAGGGTGTGGGTTGTTCGGCCGATAAGAGCCTCAGGCTGTTATGGAGGCGCTTGCGTACGCCCTTTGGGGCATCGAGTTCGTGTTGGTGCCAGGGTGACCGCCGGCGGAGAGGCCTCGGCGTGCGCCACGTGCTTGTCCACGTACTGACGGACCGTCTCGCCGACGGCGATGAGCTCATCACGATCCTCCGCCCAAGCGCCGGATCAAGGTGTGCGCAGACGGTGCCCGCGAAGTGCCTGTCCCAGTTGTCGCGTAGGAATTGTGCGCCGATGCCGTCGTCCGGACCGTCGGATCCGAGAGATAGCCACCAATTTCTCGCTACCCGGGACGAGTCTCCGCTGATTTCTTCAATCAACTTGGCGAGAGACGCAACCCCACGCATGGTGTCGGCTTGCCGTCGAACAGCAACAGCTTGAGTCGTTGCGTAGGTGTCCCGCATGAATTCCCACCAGTAAGACTCTCGCCGGCTCCGAGGTTGCTCCGGAGCCGAAAGCGATGGCCGGCGAAGGGCGCGGATTCCCCGCAACAGAGGTCTGCGTTCAGTATCGGCCGGGTGTCTGCGCCGGAGTGAAAGCGGGTGCGGAGGGGTCCGACAGGCTGGCCTGGAGATCACGGATGATCGTGCCGAGAAGGCCCGACGCGAGCAGCCCCGCCCCGAGGGGACCAGCCGGATTCTCACCGACGGGCGGCAACTGTCGCAGGGCGGCCCTGGCCGCCGCGGGCATACGCCCAAGCTGCCAGCCGATCTCATCGCTGACAGCCTCCGGCCGGTCGGGGGCAGCCAGTCCAGCCGCCTTGGCGGCATACGCGGCGGCACCCAGGCCGTGCGCGCCCATATGAGGGATGCTTGCCGCCTGCCCGGCCGCTCGGGCGGCGGCCACCGCTGCGGGAGCGCTCACGTCACGAGCGGCGGCATGAGCGACGAAACGGCGGCGGGCCTCTCCGACGCCAAGCTCGCCACGAGCAAAGGCCCGTAGCCTGGCGATGGCATCACGGGGGCGGCTATCCCCCGGAGCTTCCGCCTCGAACAATCCCAGCACCCGCTCCGCGCAGTCCGCCGCCCACACCGCGACGATCCGCCGGTCAGCTTCGCTCAGCGTCTGCGGAGAACCCACACCCGGATTCTCCCACGCGTTTCGGCGCTAGGCCCGTGCTTGCCGCTCCCAGAGCGGATGCGGGGTGCGGGACCGGACCGCTCGCCCCCGAGCAGCAAAGCAGAGCCATCGGGTCGGGTCCTAGCAAGCGACCGTCGAGATAGCCTCCAGTCCCGTGGCCAGCTGGCAGCAATTCGTCGACGCCGCTCCTGAGTTCGCGCGGCGCGTGGAGGCGCTTTTCACCGCGCACAAGCACCATACGATGGCGACGGTGCGAAAGGACGGTGCGCCCCGGATCAGCGGAACCGAGGTCGAGATCGCCGCGGGCGAGCTCTGTCTCGGGATGATGCCAGCGACCCGACGTGTCGCCGATCTACGACGTGATCCCAGGATCGCGATTCACAGTCATAGCATCGACCCTCCCGAGGGCAATCCCGGCGCCTGGAGCGGAGAGGCAAAGCTGTCTGGGCGCGCCGAAGAGTTGACTGGTCCCCAGCGGGCAAGCGACCGATTCCGGGTGGACATCGAGCAGGTAGTCCTCACGTGGCTCGACTCTCGCGTACTCGCGATCGAGACCTGGACGCCGGAGCACGGACTCGTCCGTTCCGAGCGCGATTAGCTCGTCGGCGTTGGGCCATGCCCGGCTCCGGTCCGCGCCCAGCGGAGCACTGCCAAAGCGATCGGAAGCCCAGGCGCCCCTGGCTGTCCGCCGATGCGCAGTCCCCGACGAGGATGCGCAATTGCGCGCGTTGCGAGACCACTGATGGGTTGGTGGGGAGAGGCACGTCGGGGCATGAAAGCGGGTCCGTGCCGGAACGAGCGTTGGTGTGGCGAGGCGTCGCGTTGTCGCTGGCGGAAGCCGGCCTGCGATCGAGGCGATCGCGCCCTGCTTGCGGCGGAGCTGGTCCTTTTGGGTGGCCTGGGCGGGCGCGGCACTGGGACCGCGCCCGCCTGGGCCGTGCCTGTTCTTAGCCCTTGGCGCCGTTGGAGTAGGCGCCGGTCTCGATGTCCTCGATGAGGGTGGGACCGGCGGGCTCCCATCCGAGCAGCTCGCGTGTGATCGCGCTCGACGCGGGCATGTCGAGACCGACGAACTGGCCGATGAAGCCGAAGCGCGCACCGGCCTTCCTGAGGCGAGATCGCGGTCGCCGGGAGCTCGAAGCGTCGGCCGATTGCCGCGGCGATGTCGACCCGGAGCGAACCCCGACCTTACGTGAGACCGGCGAGATGCTCGCGGAGATGCAAGCCCGGCCTCAGGACCGCTGGTTGTTCCGGCTCTGGCTCGAATGCCTGGCGCAGGCCGGACAAGACGAGAACCTGCGCGACCTGGCGGCCGGCTTCTGGCGCGGCAACCGATCTCGCGTCGCCGAGATCATCGAGCGCGAGGCCCCAGACCAGGCCGCGCGCGCCAAAGCAATCGCTACCGCGGTCATCGCACTGGACATCGGCCTGGCCATCCAACACCACGTCGATCCCGAAGACGCGCCACTCGACCTCTATCCAGAGCTGTACACGATTCTCTTCAGCTCGCTCCGGACGAACGCGCCCTAGAGCGTGCGCGTGCATACCCGTTGGCACTCAGCCTCTCCTTCGTGGTCGCTTCGCGCGAGATGCGGTCGCGGCGACGCCGTCGGCGCTCACGAGTACTTGGTCGCCGTTGCGCTCGTCCGCTTCAGGGAGGTCGCGACGATCGCTCTCCCGGAATGCGCTCGTCACGCCACGGGGGGTTCGAGCGAACCGGGGGGGTCGGGGTAGCCAGAATCGAGCAAGCACCCGCTCCTCCTTCCGCGGAATAGCAGGGCCCTGGACCTGTCGCTCACGACGCCGGGGTGGCCGGAGTCCCGGCCGGTTGCGCAACTAGCGAACAGGAGGTGCGAGGTCATGTGCCGGGTCCACACTCGCTTTCGTTCTCGTGCGGGCATCAGACCCACGACGTCGTGACCCGTTGTGTCCGTTTCCGGCAGCCCGCAGGGGCGATCTCGGCAGCGGCGTCGTGGCCGCTTCGCTTCGCTAGAGCTAGAGCCGGCGTCGTCATCAGCGTCGCGGTCGGGTCTGGACCAATTGAGGCAGATCCTGGCTAGCGACCGCAGGATTCCAGCGCTGGATTAGGGGCGGGAAAACCAGGAGTCTAAGAGCGTCGCGTGGGCACCGCCGGCTCCGATACGCCGCCCGAGAGTTGGCTTGGGTGCCGCGACCTCATTGAGATGAAGGGCTGGCGGCTAGGTCAGCCGAGCATCACCCGCAACGGGTGATGTGCGGCGCGGCGACCCCGACGAGCATCGCAGGGTGTCTTTGGCGTGCGCGCGAATCAAACGGCTGAGGAGCAGAGAATGGCGAATCCTTTCAAGGGCTTGATCAACGTCGATATCCGTGATTCGGTGCCGGATTGGGCGCCGTTCGAGCCTCCGAAGGCGCCGGAGGCGGCGCCGAGCGTGGTCTACATCGTGCTTGACGATGTCGGTTTTTCGGCGATCGGCTGCTACGGCGGGCCGGTGGAGACGCCGAACATCGACCGGATCGCGGCGAGCGGGGTGCGTTACACGCAGTGGCACACGACGGCGCTGTGCTCCCCGACGCGGTCGTGCCTACTGACCGGGCGCAATCACACCCGCAACAGCATGGCGTGTATCACCGAGGCCGCGATTGGGTTCCCGAACGCGAGCGGCACGATCCCGCCGGAGAACGGGATGCTGCCCGAGATTCTCGGCGAGCTTGGCTGGAACACCTACATGACCGGCAAGTGGCACCTCTGCCCGACCGATGAGATGCACCTGGCGTCGACGCGACGCAACTGGCCTACCGGCCGTGGGTTCGAGCGCTTCTACGGGTTCCTCGGCGCCGAGACCAACCAGTGGCACCCGGATCTGGTCTACGACAACCACCCGGTCGATCAGCCCTCGCAGCCCGAGGATGGCTACCACCTGACGGTTGACCTGACCGACAGGGCGTTGGAGTTCATCCAGGACGCCAAAGCGGTCGCGCCGGACAAGCCGTTCTGTCTCTACTACGCGCCGGGGGCGTGCCATGCGCCGCACCATGTGCCGAAGGACTGGATCGAGAAGTACGAAGGCTGCTTCGACATGGGCTACGAGGCGATGCGTGAGCAGACGCTCGAGCGCCAGAAAAAGCTCGGTATCGTCCCGGAGGACACGCAGCTGCCGCCGATCAACCCGATCGGGACTCCGCAGGACCGGCAGGGCCCAGAGGGTAAGCCGTTTCCCGCGGTTGACTTCACGCGGCCATGGGATTCGCTGTCCGACGATGAGCGCGAGCTGTTCTGCCGCATGGCGGAGGTTTACGCGGGCTTCCTCGCCCACGCCGACGATCAGATCGGTCGCCTGCTTGCTTATCTCGAGGAGACCGAGCAGCTCGAGAACACGATGATCGTCCTGGTCTCCGATAACGGCGCTAGCGGCGAGGGAGGCCCGAACGGCTCGGTCAACGAAAACAAGCTGTTCAACGGCGTTCCGGACGACATCAAGCAGAACCTGGAGATGATCGACGAGCTTGGGGGCCCAAACGCCTACAACCACTACGCCAACGGGTGGGCGATGGGGTTCAACACGCCGTTCAAGATGTGGAAGCGCTACGAGTTCAACGGCGGCAGCTGCGACCCGTGCATCATCTCCTGGCCGAAGGGGATCAAGGCGAGAGGCGAGATCCGCCACCAGTACCATCACGCGATCGACATCACCCCGACGATCCTCGACTGCCTGGGCGTCGAGCCGCCGGAGACGATCAAGGGGCACGTCCAGAGCCGCTTCGACGGGATCAGCATGCGCTACAGCTTCGACCAGGCGTCGATCCCGACCGCGCGATCGACGCAGTTCTACTCGATGCTCGGCTCGCGGGCGATCTGGCACGAGGGCTGGAAGGCCGTCAGCACGCACCCGACGATCGCCGGCTGGAGCCACTTCAACGACGACACGTGGGAGCTCTACAACGTCGAGAACGACCGTTCCGAGCTGCACGACCTCGCGGGCGAGCATCCAGAGAAACTGCGTGAGCTGGTCAACCTGTGGTTCTCAGAGGCCGGCGCCAACGGAGCGTTCCCGCTCGATGACCGCTCCGCGGTCGAGATCATCAACACGCCGCGCCCGCAACTCACCAGCCCGCGCAACCGCTATCGCTACTTCCCCAACGTGTCAGGCGTCCCAGAGGCACAAGCGGTGAATATCCGTAACCGCGACTACATCGTCGGAGTGGTGGTCGACATCCCCGGCCCCGGCGCGAGCGGGGTGCTCTTCGCCCAGGGCTCACATTTCGGCGGCCACGCGCTATACGTCAAGGACAACCGGCTGCACTACGTCTACAACTTCGTGGGCATCTTCGAGCAGCACGTCGCGTCGAGTGTCGACCTACCGATCGGCGAGAAGCTGATCGTGTCGGCGGCGTACGTCAAGGACGGCGAGGATCCGCCAGGGGTCTCCACCGGGATCTTGTCGCTGTATCACGGCGAGGAGAAGGTCGGCGAGGGACGGATCAAGACTCAACCCGGACAGTTCGGCATCTCCGGCACCGACCTGACCATCGGCCGCAGCAGGTCGCGCGTCACCGACCACTACCCGGGCGAGCGGCCCTGGCACTTCACGGGCGGCACGATCCACCTGGCGGCGGTCGACGTTAGCGGCGAACCCTACGTCGATCTCGAGCGCGAGGCCGCCGCGATGATCGCCCGCGAGTAGCTCGCGGCGCGGCGGTGTCCCCGCTCATGAGCACCCGCAGATGCGGGTCTTCGCGACGATCGCCCGGCCGCGACCCCCGGCGTCTTGGCGCCTCAGACCCCTCGCTCGCACGAGTTGAACGCATGAGCAAACGATTGGGCTTCTAGGACTCTTGCCGAATGGATCGCAAGGACATGGTCGAGATCCCGGCGGGCTGCTTCAGGATGGGCTCGGACGCCTTCTACGCCGAAGAGGCCCCTGTGCGCGACCTAGAGGTCAGCTCCTTTGCGATCGACCGGGCACCGGTCACGGTCGAGCAGTTCGCCTGCTTCGCTTACGAGACTGGTTACCTCACGGTCGCGGAGCGGCCGCTTGATCCGGCTGACTACCCCGAGGCGGAGCCCTCATTTCTAGTCGAAGGCTCAGTTGTGTTTCACCCCACCCCCGCGCCGGTCCCGCTCGACGACCCGGGCCGCTGGTGGGCCTACGTCCCCGGGGCCAACTGGCGTCACCCCTGGGGGCCCAACAGCGACAACTCCGAGCGACATGATCACCCGGTCACGCATATCGCCTACGAGGACGCCGAGGCGTTTGCGGCCTGGGCAGGCAAGGCGCTGCCGACCGAGGCGGAGTGGGAGTACGCGGCTCGAGGCGGCCTAGCAGGCTCGATCTTCGCGTGGGGCGACGAGCATCACCCCGGCGGTGAGCTGATGGCGAACTCCTGGCAAGGAGACTTTCCCTGGCGCAACACCGGCGCAAAAGGATGGCGCGGAACCTCTCCCGTCGGGCATTTCCCCGCCAACGGATACGGCCTCTACGACGTGACCGGAAACGTCTGGGAATGGACGAGCGACTACTACTCGCCCCGCGGCGCGGGCTCGAAGAAGACCGAGAGCCCTTGCTGCACGCTGCCGCGAAACCCGCGCATCGACACTCCGGAGGCAAGCTACGACCTCGGCCAGCCCGGCGCGCACATTCCCCGCCGCGTGATCAAGGGCGGCTCGCACCTGTGCGCGCCGAGCTACTGCCTGCGTTACCGGCCCGCGGCACGCCAACCCGAAGCGATCGATACCTCAACCAGCCACATCGGCTTCCGCTGCATCCTGCGGTAGACCGGCACAGACCGCCACACTACCTCACAGCTGGCTAGGCACACGAACGGCGCTGCCGCCGGCGTCAGATGCTTCGGACGCGGTGGCGGAAAGCGACCTCCGATTCTCATCCAACGGGGCCGGTAGTCCATCCAAACCCCGGCCGAACGTGTGAATGCGAGGACTCGCAGATCACCGTCCTCCGACGCTGTCGACCTCACGCACCATCGAAGCAGGGCTCCGGTCGGAGATGGCCTAACACCACCGCCCCGTGCGCGACTGGCCTCGTTGCCTGCCGCCAAGCGCTGTGAGCGATCGCCCGAAGACGCTGCTTTCCGCCGAAGCAGGAACAGCTGCTAGCCCTAGCTGGATTCGAGCTGCCGCCGACCCGCACCTTTGCACGAGTCGGTAGAGCGCTCTCGACCGCCGCAAGCGCTTGCTCCGCCTAAAAGACGCCACCCCAGCGTTCGAGACAGCGCTACCGATTTCGATCTACCAGAGCAGCTACGCCGCCGGCGTGGCTGCTTTA
>CAWDMR010000004.1:0-223722 GCA_963803475.1 uncultured Solirubrobacterales bacterium | reverse complement strand
TGTGTGGCGCCTGACACGTACGTATTGCTCAAGTCGTCCCTCAGCCGGCGGGCCACCTCGACGCTCGCGTCATGTCCCGTAACTGGAGAATGTCCTGAGTCCCGCGCGCTCCACCCGCGCATCATCCCGCGTGGGCTAGTAAACATGTACATGAGTTCAGGTCAATCCACACATCCGGTTCCGACGGGGCGGGGCGCCATGAGCCGCACGACCCACCCGGCAGCGCCGGCAGCGTGGAGACGGCCCCCGCCCCGCGCGGCGCAGACGGCCCATGCATCGCGCTCGGCCGCGGCGGCCGCACGCTTGGTCCCGGAGCGATGCCTTCGTCGGCCGCGCTGCCGATTGCGGCTGCCGTGGCGAGCGGGTTGTCGCCAAGGCGCAAGCAGCTGAGGGGGGCCCGTCGCCACGAAAGCAGTCGTGAGCACGCCGCCGCTCTGGCCGACGATCGCGATTAGCCCGAAGCGACGGTCTGTTGCGACCACCAGCTGGTTTGGCCGCTGTCTCTCGTCCAACTCGCAATTTCACGTTGCGTTCGCGGGTTGTGCACGCTTTGTTCACGCCCCGTCGAGATCCTCCCGAAAGTCAGATAACGACGGACTAGGAGGAACTAAATGGCAATTGACCGTACCGAGAAGAGCTGGATCGTCTTGCCGACTGGGCGCCAAGTGCTGAAGCGCTCGCTGATTATCTTCAGCGTTGGCCTGGCGCTCAGCTCGTTGGGCGCTGCGGCAGCGTCGGCGAACGGAGGATCGCGGTCCCCCTCGCTCTCTGCAGTGGTGCGCTTCGCGCGAGTCGGAGAGATCAGGATCGCTTACCGGTGCGTCAGGGTCCGGTCCGCCGTTGTTGATGATCAACGGACTCGGCGGCACGTTGACCAGGTGGGACCCTGTGTTGCTCGACGGACTCGCGCGCCGTCATCACATCGTCCGCTTCGATCGCGGCGTCGGCGGCACCCCCACCACGCCTCGGCCGCTGTCTGTCCAGGTCATGGCCGATGACGCTGCCCGGGCTTATCCGGCGACTTGGCCTGAAGCGTCCCGCGGTGCTCGGCGGTTCGCTCGGCGGCTTCGTCGCCCAGACCCTGGCCGTAGCGAACCCAGAGCTCGTGAGCCAGCTGATCCTATGCTCGACAGGCCCCGGCGGGCCAGCCGCGGTTAAGCCGTCGCCAAGCGTGATCGCAAAGCTGGCCGACCCGGCCTATGTCCAGACACAACTTGTGGATCCCTGTTTCCATCCGACCAACGCGCAGCCGAGGATCGCTACCTGGCCGCCGACCGACGCTGGCCGCATCGCGAGACCGCGAGCATCGACATCATCCGCGCACAGTTCGCGGCCTCGGTGGCATGGGACGTAACCGGCGACCCAAGCGTATACCGTGCCCTGCCGAAGCTCCGCCTTCCGGTCCTGGTGGCGGACGGAACGCGTGACATCATCATCCCGACGGAGAACTCTCGCAAGCTCGCAGCCCGGATACCCCACGCCCGCTTGCTGCTCTTCCCCGACGCAGGCCATGGATTCTTCTTTCAGAGCCAACAGTGTTTGCTCGCGCCGTGAACCAGTTTTTGCGGGCCCATCCCTGACCCCCCCTTTCCACGCCGACTTCCGATTCAAGATACGACCGGGACCGGTTGGTGTAGGCGTTGCGACCGCGGTACAGAGTGGCGCAATGCCGAGCAGCAGCCGTCTGCCTTGGTGCTGATCTGACCCGCTGAGGCGCCCGCTTTTGCGCAGGACGATCGGCCAAAGCCCATCGTCCAAAGGAGGACATCATGGCGTCTGCTTCGCTTTTCGATTGCGCCGGTCGCCTGCGCTCACCCGCGACATTGCCGGGATACCACCGGGGACGGCCGCCGCGTAACAAGGGGCTGCAATATCAGACCCCGATCCGCCGACGGTCGAGGAGATCGTCGCCGTGATGCGTGCCGCGGGCGAGAGACGGGATGGCCTGAGACTCCGGGGCCTCGTGGTGGTGCTCTGGCGCGCGGGACTACGAATTAGCGAAGCGCTCGCGTTGACGGAGAGCGATCTTGACCCGACGCGCGGAGCGATCCTGGTCCGACGCGGCAAAGGCGGCAAGCGCCGCGAGGTTGGGATGGACCGCTGGGCCTCAAAACATTTTTTGCCCTGGCTGAGAACGCGAGCATCACTTCCGGTGGGCGCGGTGTTCTGTGTGCTGCGCGGACCGACACGAGGACGCCCGTGCTCACCAGCCGGCCTCCGCGCCCAGCTCCGCAGAACTGCGGTCCAAGCCGTGTCCGACGGCGGTTCGCCCCACATCAGCCCGCCACGCACACGCGGTCGAGATGTCTCGCGAAGGAGTTCCCCTAGTGGTCATACAACGCCAACTCGGACACGCAGACCTTGGGATCACTTCTGCGTATCTGCGCGGGATCGATAACACCGAGATCATCCACACCGTCCACGAGCGGCCCACACCGATGATCCCGGCAACCAACGGACTCCTCGGCCTGAGTTAGACACGCTGGCCGGTCCTAACGATCGTCAGGGAGCACCGCATACGCAGGCGGTGCTCCTGACCTCGCAAAGCAAGCGTCCCGACCCCATCACCGAGCACTGGGTCAGACGACTGCTGCTCGATCAAGGCGGCAGTGCGCCCCGAGATTGATCAGCTAGATCGAGCGTCCGAGGGCGGGTCAGGCCAGATCGGACGCGCGCGGTTGGCAGCCTTCCAGGAAGAGATCAGCATCAACGGTGGCGGTACTGAAGTCGATGTGCAGGTCAGGCCATTCGCAAGCGAACAGCAGATCCCCCCGTGGCGGCAACGGCCACAGCCAGTACCGCTCGCGCCAAGCGCTACGACTGCCGCTGCCACCCTGCGAACGCAGAACCGGGCCTGCCGGAGGCGGTTGAGACCAACCTCCTGCGACGCCACCCGCGCTGGACCTCACGCCACCGATTCCGCGACCGAACATCCCAACGCCGTGAACCGTGGCCTTGCGACCGTTCGCGAACTGAACACCGAACCGCCAGGTTCCCGACCCCGTCTCAACCCCCTGCGGCGCATCACGCCGGCCGCGCATCAACACGGTGAACGCCATGCCCTCCGGAATACCTCGGCCGCAGCGATCCAGATCACCTGCTCATCGCTTCGCACCAGCGCCGACTCCAACGGAACAACGGCTGGGAGCACATCGAATTCCGGAGGCCACATCCAGGGCATCCGACGCGGCCGGGGAACACCCGGCTCCGGTTCTTCCGGCGGCGGATCGAAGAACGACATTGCCGCAGCCTAACCGTGCAGGCCACGGGCGTCGGGAACTTTGACTGCCTCAGGTGGGCTAACTCCCGCTGCTGCTCGTCGACCAAGGCGGCATTCGTCGCGAACTTGCTGATGCGCCGTACCCTGTGTACGTGATGGGTGGCGTCCATCGATAGGAGTAAGCGCGTCGAGGCTCGGAAGGCCACTTCGCGGTCGTGGGTGAGATCATTGCTGTGGTCGGCGCGGGTTGTGCCGTTGCCCCGGGATCGACACCTTCCCGACCTAGCGTCGATCATGAGACCTCGATCAAGCAGCTTGCTGGGTCAGCGCTGCCGGCACCGCTCGTCTTTCCGGCGGCTCCGATCTTCTGGTCGGAGTTCGCTGTTCGGCTCGCGAGCGAGCTTCCGGCAAGCGACGATCCGGCCTTCCGCGTCCCTGCGCCAAGCACGAACGCGGCGCTGCTGCCGTTAGCCGAACTTGGATGGAAGACCGACATGGTGATTGGAGTGGCCTACGAAGAGAACCCGGACATCGCCAGCAGCAGCGTCAGCTTGGCCTGGGATTAGCGATGGTCAACAAGGGCTGATGAACCCGGGGTTCCAAGGCTCGCAAGGCCGGTTCAAGTTCCCGGACCTGGGGAGGGTCAGTGCCACTAACGCGATCCGGCAGGCTACAAGCAATGTCGCCGTGCTCAGGTCAGTGCTGCCCCGCGGGGTGATCACCGCGTCGAGGATCCTGACGGTGCCCATAGATAAGGCAAGGAACATCTTCGGACTGGAGATTGATCTGCGGGTTCACGCGCTGAACGAGCTTGGCGCGCATGTCGGGGATATCGAAGACGGCCTCGCCACCGGGCTGAGAGGCAACGAGCATGTGATCGTCGCGGGCTTGGCGATCAACCTAATGGACGATCAGGGCCCGAGTCTGGATGGTGGAGCGCCACCAACCTAGGCGTGGGCTTTGGCATCGTCGATCCGAGCCTGACGAATACGACTACCTACCCCAACCGAACCGGCACCTATCCCAACCTCACCGGCGGACCGGGCACCGTCGCTCAAGCCACGGCTGAGCTCCAGGCCACCCACCTTGGGCACGGCGGAGCGGCTTCGGTCCTCGATCACACCACGGACATTCTTGGACACGGCGCGGCTCCCGCTCGTTTGAGGCACGATCTAACGATGGATCGCTCCGTGGCTGGGGCGGTCCTCGACCAGCTTCATGCGGCGCAGAACGCGATGTACGCCGGGGGCGACATGGAGCCAGTGCGCGCCATGCTGACCCAAGACGTTGAATGGCACGTCCCTGGCGACAACGCGATCGCTGGCACCTATCGAGGGATCGACGAAGTCTCGTCGAATACTTCCAGAGGTCGTCGCGCGATTGCAGCAAACACCCTGCGGCTGCACCCAGGGGAGCTACTCATCGGCGAACAAGATCACCTGGGCGTGCTGACCGACGGTTCAGCAATGCTCGGTGGACCGAGTATCGGTGGTCGACGCTCGGTCTCTATCGCATGACCGATCGGCAGATCTCGGCTTGCTGGCTGCTTCCGCTCGATCCCACCGCATTCGATCGAGCCTGGTCGCGAACTGGCAAAAGCTCGTAGTTCACTCCTGGTTTGGGCTTACTGGCGATCGTCGTCCAGAGCGGCGCGCTCACGACTGCTTTCGTGGCGACGGGCCCCCCTCAGCTGCTTGCGCCTTGGCGACCGTCCGCTGCTTCGGCGACGCTGGCGTTGGCGAGCGCATTGCCACAAAACGGCTGGCGGGCTCCGTAAGCCGCGGCGCGAGCGGATCGGCGACAGGGCAGACGCAACGAGACCTGCTCGTCGCGACACTCGGGTTGCTTCCGTAGTGGCCCGACCGGTCCTGCCTTCGCGTCCGGACTTGTATGTGTCGTCGCGACAGCGCTCGCTTGGCGGCGCGGATTTTGGCGAGCCTCTGGCGCCGCCGGTCGGCGCATCCAGCCGGTCGCGCCGGCACCGTGCGCTAGCTCGCGCCGACGTGCTCTCGGAGCGAGAGGCCGTGGTCCGCGGCGATCATCTCGGCGGCTTTCTCGCCGATCATGATCACCGGGGCGTTGGTGTTCCCGCTGATGACGTCGGGCATCACCGAGGCGTCGGCGACCCGCAGGCCGGCCACGCCATTGACCCGTAGCCTGGCGTCGACGACGTCGCCGATCCGGCAGGTGCTGGTCAGGTGGTAGACGGTTGTCGAGTAGTGGCGGGCCATGTCTCTGATCAGCTCGTCGCTCGGCCTGTCGCCAGGCTCGTGGTCGTGGGCCTTGGCCAGCGCCGGAGGCACATACATCGGGCCGAGCGCGTCGGTGCCCGGCCAGTTGTCGACCACCTCCAGCGCCTTTCGCACGACCGCCACCATGACGTCGAGGTCGTGCGGGTCGCTGTAGTAGTTCATGCGGATGTCGGGCGCCTCGGCCGGATCGGCGCTGGCGAGCACGATCTCGCCGCGGCTATGGGGCTTCACGGGGTTGGCCAGCACGATCACGTTCTCGGCGTCGGGACCGAGCGCGACGTCCGCGTCGTCGAAGAACTCGGTCGGGTCCATTCGCAGGCAGTCGCGCCAGAGGTCGGGGTTGTACCCGCAGATGAAGAACCCGATCTGGGCGTCATGGGTGTGCGCGTCGCCAAGGCCGGTCGAGTACCACGCGCACGCCTCATACAGCGACGAAGACACGAGGCCGTGGCCGGTCCTCGCCCACTCGGCGACCCGGCGCTCGGCTTCGGCCCGGATCGCCTCCAGCTCGGGAGGCAGCGAGGCGTCGTCGGCAGGATCGGCTGGCAGCGGTCCCGCGGGCGCGCGCAGGGCGTCGGGTCCCATCGAGATCCCGACCTCCGTCATCGACACGCCGATGCCCGGAGCCGGGAACACGAGCCCGAGCTGGACGTGGTCCTGCAGGTGTTTGCCGACGTCGGGTGCGTCGTGCCGGCAGGTGATCCCGAGAGGCTCGAGTTCGTCCCTCGGGCCGATCCCCGAGAGCAGCAGGAGTTGCGGCGACCCGACCGCCCCCGCGCTCACCACGATCTCCTTTGCGGCATTGACGACCGCCGTCTCGCCCGCCGCGGTCCGATACTCAACACCCGTCGCCCGGAGTCCGTCGGGACCGTCCTCGAGCACGAGCCCGGTCGCCTGCGCATGACAGATGACGTCGAGGTTCTCGCGTCCCTCCGCTTCGCCCTCCAGGAACGCGTGGTACGTGCTCGCGCGCTTGCCGTCCCTGGTCGTGGTCTGCAGCAGGGAGACGACGCCATGCTCACCCTCGCGGTCGCGGCCGTTGTAGTCGCCCATCGGGATGCCCGCGGCCACGGCGGCATCGACGAACTGGCGTGCGCCCGGCAGCACCGGGCCGCGGACCGAGACACCGAGCGGCCCTTCGGTGTTGTGCGCCTCGAAGTCGACGACGATGTCGCCACTCGGGGCCAGGCCCTCGCTCTTACGAAAATACGGCAGCAGCTCGTCATAGCCCCAGCCAGTCGCCCCACCGTCAGACCACGCATCGAAGTCACCCGGATGGCCGCGCACATAGGCCATGTAGTTGATGCCCGACGATCCGCCCAGCATCTTGCCGCGCGGGACCATCATCCGGCCGCCCCGCAAACCCAGCCCCGCCCGGCCTGCGTCAGCCGTGTACATCCAGTCGGTTTCCGGGTTCACCTGGAGCGACGCGCACGCCGCCGGCATCGCCTCGGCCGCGGGCGGCCGATCGCCTGCCTCGAGCAGCGCCACTCGGCAACCCGGATCCTCCGACAACCGCGCCGCGATCACCGCACCCGCCGAACCCCCGCCGATCACCACGAAGTCGTATGTGCCGCCCATATGCTGAACCTATCCGACTCGTCGCGTCCTCGGTGTGACAACTGTGCGCGCGCACCTCGAGTCCGTCGCCCGGCTCCATGACCAGCCCGAACATCGCGGCACGAGTCAGCAAGCACTGCGCGGTACGGCGACTTGATCGACCGAGCGCTCAACAACGACTATCAGGCGTCGACCGATCCCGGGTTGAGCAGCCGGCCCCGCAGTCGGCAGCCAGGCCGCTCAGCCCTGCATCCATTGCCGCCCGGGCATCCTGAACCATCGCGTGACGCGCCCCCCAACGCGCGGAAAAGC
Organism: uncultured Solirubrobacterales bacterium; assembly: GCA_963803475.1. GTDB lineage: Bacteria > Actinomycetota > Thermoleophilia > Solirubrobacterales > Solirubrobacteraceae > Palsa-465. Next base: position 216,378 of record CAWDMR010000004.1, on the reverse strand, counting down.
GAACGAGTGGCCCACGATCGCTTTCGCCTGTCGAGCCGACTCGTAGCACGTGATCGGATTGGCAACCCAATCGTCCGAGCCGCGACGCCTGCGCGCGCGCAAAGCGTGTCCCCAATCTGTCCCGAACTCAGCAATTCTGACCTGCTCTAACTGCTCTCGGACGCACCGAAACGCCTGTAACTACCGCAAATGCCCTGCAAATGAGCGACTCTTAATCCCAAGGTTGGAGGTTCGAGTCCTCCACGGCCCATTTGGAAGGCCCCGGTGGCGAGGCTGCTCGGCGGGGCTTTCGAGACAGCACCAACCTCGACGGCTCAGGCCTGTTGCGATTGGGCCTGATCGAGCATCGCCGCGTCGTGTGAGCAGAACAGCTCCACCTCGCCCGCGTGCCGCTGGGCGAACTCGCGCAGGCGCTCCTGGTTCTGACGACGGAGCTTTCCGTCTGCCTGCACCAGGACCTGGAACGCCCGCAGCCCTGCCGGGCAGCGAGGCGGTCCAGCCATCTCCTCGCGGTAGAAGTACGCGTCGCCGCAGTGGAGGAGCCATGTGTCCCGATCGCGTATCGCGATGCCGGTATGCCCGAGGCTGTGTCCCGGCAGCGGGATCAAGAGGATCTCGGGATCGCTACCTGGCACGACGCGAACCGTCTCGAAGCCCAGCCACTCATCGCCATCAAACTCGTGCGTCACCCACACGGGACCGTGCGCCCAATGCGGGCTGCCGATCGCGTAGCGGACACGTTCGCGCAGGGGCGGCCGCATCATCGCTTCGTGCTCGCGGGCCCACACGTGAACCTCGGCCTTCGGGAAATCGGGCAGGCCGCCAGCATGGTCAATGTCGAGATGAGTGAGCACGATGCGTCGCACATCGGCGGGATCAAAACCAAGCTCGCGCACCTGCGAGACGGCCGTCTCACCGAGCTCCAACCGTGGACGCATCATCAGGTTGAACGCTCCGCTGCTCCGGGGTGGGTTGCGCACGTCGTCGGTTCCGAAGCCGGTGTCGACCAGCGTTAGGCCATCCGAGCCCTCGACCAGCATCACATGGCAGACGATCCGCGGGTCCCCACCCAGAAGCAGGCGAGCGCCGACCGGGCACATTGATCCGCAGTTGAGATGGTGGACACGCGTCGCAGCCACGGAGCAATCGTATGTCACACAGGTCGGTCTGCGATGACTCGCAGCCAGATGATCTCGAGCGTCTTGACTACGGTTTCTAGGTCGGCCGTTGGCTCGCGGCCGAAGGAGTCGAGCATGTAGCTCAGGCTCGTAAGGTTCAACGCGCGGGCGAGCGCGCTGTGTCGCACGGCTCGAGCCGGCCGGCGGCGATCATCGCGTCGAGACCCCTGGCAATGAGGCTGTCATACGCCTCGAGCATCGGGTTGTAGGAGGACTCGACGCGTTCGTCGGTGGTGGCGGCGTCGGAGACCGCTTGGATCAGCAGCTTCGTCCCCTCAATGGTCTCCGTCGACCCCGCTTCGCACCTGATCTTCGTGATCGACGCCGGGGCGGGCAAGATCGGCGCCGTCGCGTTCAACAACGGAACGCTGACAACCAAGTGGACCCAAGATCAGACCACGCTCAGCTTCACCACCCTCATCGGCCCTCAAGGCCACCGGATCCTGATCGGGACCAACATCCCGATTAAGTTCTTCAAACAGCTGAAGAGCTACTCGACCGAGCAGGTCATCTGGCGAGACGCCGCCACCGGCAAACAACTCGCCGCCTCAGACCAATTCCCCAAGATGTCGGCCGGCATTCTCGTCACCCCCGGCTACGCCGGACTGCAGTACTTCCTTACAGCCAACGGTCACATCATCGCGCTCCAGGTCAGCCCCAACAGCTCAACGTGACCGCACGGGTATGGCCTGGGTGGCGCCCAGGAAGACGGAAGCTGTCCGGCGAGCGTAGGCTGAGTCTGTGGTGAGTCAGCGGCTGCCCGTCGTCACGGCCTGCGCCGTGGTGCTGCTGGCCGCGGGCTGCTCGGCCGGCGCTCCCGCCAGGCACGCCGCGGAGACGGCTGCCGACCGGGCCGGCCCGGTCGTCACCCACCGCCACGCGGTGGCGGTATCCCGTGTTGTCACGCTGGCGTTCGCCGGAGACGTGCACTTCGCCGGGCGCGTCGCGCGGCTGCTGAAGGATCCGGCCACCACATTCGGCCCTATCACCTCGTTGCTCAGGTCGGCCGACTTCACGGCGGTGAATCTGGAGACTCCGGTCACGAGCCGAGGCCAGCCGCAGCCGAAGACCTACCACTTCGCGACCACGCCAGATGCTTTCACCGCGCTCCGCGACGCCGGCGTGGACCTGGTCACCGTGGCGAACAACCACATCCTGGACTACGGGCAGACCGGGCTGGCGGACACGCTCGCGGCAGCGAAGGCGGCGCATTTCCCGTACGTGGGCGCGGGCGTCAACGCGGCGGCGGCCTGGGCACCGTACGTGACGACGATCAACGGCACGAAGATCGCGATCGTCGGCGTGTCCCAGGTGGCCGAGCTGGCCTCGTCCTGGGTGGCCACGGCACACCGGCCCGGCGAGGCCAACGCGATCAACCTGGGCCAGACGCTCGCGGCCGTCCGGGCCGCGAAGCGGCTCGCTCGCATCGTCATCGTCTTCATGCACTGGGGCACCGAAGGCATGGCCTGCCCCGACCAGAACCAGCTGTCGCTGGCGCCGAAACTGGCCGCCGCGGGGGCGAGCATCATCATCGGCGCGCACGCGCACATGCTCCAGGGATCGGGCTGGCTCGGCCATACGTTCGTCGCCTACGGCATGGGCAACTTCCTGTGGTGGGAGAACTCCTACAGCACGGCCACCGGGGTGCTGAAGCTCACATTGCACCCAGACGCGCCGCTGACGGCGCGGTTCATCCCAGCGATCGTCTCCGGCACTGGCCAGCCGATCGTGGACCAGGGCGCCGCCGCCCGCCGCGCCCTGGCGCATTACGCCAGCTTGCGCACCTGCGCCGGGCTGTCCGCGGGCCCGCCTCGATGATCGATCCCTTCACCCTGCCGAAGGCTGAGTTGCACCTGCACATCGAGGGCACGCTCGAGCCCGAGCTGATGTTCGAGCTCGCTCGCCGAAACGGTGTAAGGCTCCCGTACCCTGACGCGAGCGCGGTCAGGCGTGCGTACAGGTTCAGCAACCTGCAGTCGTTCTTGGACATCTATTACCAGGCATGCTCGGTCCTGATCCAAGAACGGGACTTCTACGAACTGACCGCTGCCTACCTGGCACGCGTGCGAGACCAGGGCGTTCGGCACGTCGAGATCTTCTTTGATCCACAGACTCACACCGCCCGTGGCGTTCCGTTCGAGACGGTCGTGCGCGGTGTGGCTCGGGCCTTGGGCGAGGCGCGGCAGCTCGGAATCACGTCCCACCTGATCATGTGTTTCCTGCGCCACCTCTCGGCCGATGAGGCGATGGCAACGCTCGAGCAAGCCCTCGAACACCGGGAGCTGATCTTCGGCGTCGGGCTTGACTCGTCCGAGCTCGGGCACCCACCGGGGAAGTTCCGCGATGTGTTCGACCGGGCGACTGGCGAGGGGTTCCGTGCGGTTGCGCATGCCGGCGAGGAGGGACCGCCTGAGTACATTTGGCAGGCACTTGATCTGCTCGGGGTGGAGAGGATCGATCACGGCGTGCGGTGCCTGGAGGATCCTCACCTCGTTCAGCGCCTCGAGGTCGATCGCGTCCCGCTGACCGTGTGCCCGTTCTCGAACGTCAAGCTGCGCGTCGTTGACACGCTCGAGCAGCACCCGCTGGCGACGCTGCTGGAGCGCGGATTGTGCGCGACGGTGAACTCGGACGATCCTGCGTACTTCGGCGGCTACGTAGGCGACAACCTCGTCGCAGTCACCTCCGCCCTGGGGCTCGATGAACACGCGGTCCTCCAGCTCGCGCGCAACAGCTTCGAAGCCTCATTCTTGGACGACGCCGCAAAACAACGGCACCTAGCCGAGATCGACGCCGAGTTCACCGCCCCCGGCTGAATATCGCCCCGGTACACGTCATCACTGACATGACAACCACACATGTGCTTGAGACCGACGAGGCCGACATCGCGTATGACGTCCACGGCCCGCTGCCCACCGCGGACGGGCGCCGATTGCTGTTGATGATCGGTCAGCCCATGACCGCCAGCGGCTTCAGCACGTTGGCGTCGCACTTTTCCGATCGTACGGTGGTCACCTATGACCCGCGTGGCCTGGGCCGCAGTACCCGCAGAGATGGCCGGGTCGACAATGCGCCCGCGGTCCAGGCGCGGGACGTTCACGCCGTTATCGAGGCGCTCGGCGCCGGCCCCGTCGAGATGTTCGCGAGCAGTGGGGGCGCCGTGACCGCGCTGGCGCTCGTCGCGGCCTATCCCAACGACGTGGTCACCTTGGTGGCGCACGAGCCGCCGCTCATCCCTGTTCTCCCGGACGCGGCAGCGGCCGCGCGCGCTCGCGGCGAGGTTCGCGACGCGTACGAAGCCAACGGGGCAAGTGCCGGCATGGCCGCCTTCATAGCGATGACGTCCTGGCGAGGCGAGTTCACCGACGAGTACTTCGCCCAGCCCGCGGCGGATCCCGCGGCGTTCGGGATGCCAAGCGAGGACGACGGCTCTCGCGACCACCCGCTGCTTTCGGACCGGTCCTGGGCAGTCACCAGCTATCGCCCCGAAGTCGACGCGCTGGCCGCGGCGCCAACTCGCGTCGTAATCGCCGTGGGTGAGGAGTCGCAGAACACCTTCACCGGACGCACGTCGATCGCCACTGCCGACCTGCTCGGTCAGCAGGCGACCGTGTTCCCGAGCCACCACGGCGGGTTCGTCGGCCCCGAGTTCGGATACCCGGGCCAACCCGAAGCCTTCGCGCGCAGACTGCGCGACGTCCTCGACAACCGCAACTAGACGTTCAGAGGAGCTCGGCGATCGCGGTGGCGGCGCGTACGGCGCCGGCCGTGGTGACGGGGCGGTAGTCGACGTCGCGGCCGATTTCCTGGCCGATCGCTTCTGCGATTGCCTCAGGGGGTGAGTGGGTGAAGTCCATCCGTCGGCCGGCGCGGTATTGCTCAAGGCGGTGGCGCACGTGGAAGTTCTGCTCGAAGTGGTGTCCGAGCGGGAAATAGAGGAATGGTCGCCGGTTGGCGGTCAGCTCCATCGCTGTGGTCAGGCCGCCTTGGACGATTGCGAGGTCGCACGCGGCGAGGTGCCGGTACAGCTCGTGCACGTAAGGCCGGATCTCCAGTCCGTCCTCGGCTGCCAGCATGGCGGGGTCGATCCGCGGCCCGGCGACGACGATCATTCGCAGGGCCGGGACGAGACGCTTGGCCTGCGGGAAGCTGCTGATCACACGCCTGAGCAGATCGAGCCCGACGCCCGAGCCGCCGACGGTCACGATGCACACCTGCTCGTCCGCGCCGTAGCCGAGCTCTGCTCGCAGCGCTTCCCGGTTCCCGAACACAGTCGGGTCAAACCCAGTGATGTACCCCGCGAATGCGAAGTGCTGCTCGGTCCACTCACGGATCCGGGGGAGATCGGCGCCGAACCGATCAGGGACAATGTCGTCGGGGTCGCCGACGAAGATCGCCCGGTCCCGCACCTCGGGATGCGCGGCGATGTGCTCGATCATGTCGGCGTTGTAGTCGGCTGTCAGAAACCGCTCGCGCTCGCCGCCATCCTCCATCGGCAGATAACCGACGAAATCGGTCAGCCACACGAATGGGACCCGTTTCTCGCGCGGGTTCTCGTGCAGGTAGTAGTCGAGCTCCCACGCTTCATCCCCGATCCACAGGTCGTAGCGCTGCTCACGCACGACGTCGTGAAACAGCATGAAGTTCGCGGCCAGGATCTCGTCCATCCGCCTCAAGGCCTGGAAGCAATGCAAGTCGTGCTCGGCTGACTCCGACTCGATGTGCCGCGACTCGTTGGCCAGATGTTCGCTGGCGGGATGGATCCGCTCGCCCTCGGCTTCTAACACGCGCGTGACGGGGTGCTGGGCGAGCCAGTCGATCTCGAGCTCCGGGCGGAGCGTTCGTAGCTCCCGGGCGATCGCCACATCCCGCCGAGCGTGTCCGAGCCCGATCGGCGAGGAAATGTAAAGCGCACGGGGCCGGCCATCGCGACGGTGCACCGTAGGGTCCCGCGGCGTGCGTTGAGATCGGAGCGTTTGCTCCGCGAAGTCGCGCAGCCTGAGATTGACCTGCACGGGCCGGCGGGCGTGCAGGAAATGACCGCCACCGCGCGCCACGTCGAGCTCCCCTCCGCACAGCCGAGCGAGCGCCCGCCCGTCGCGCAGTGGCGTGGTCCGATCGCGGTCCCCGTGGATCACGAGCACCGGGCAGTCCACGCTCTCGGTCAGCCGGCGGAGGGTGCGGCGACCGCGATGGATCTGCCCCTGCGCCGCCGCGGCCAGCGTCTCCGGATCCGTCTCCAGCGCCCACTGGACCCCGTCCTCGATCCCCTTGGTCGAGTGCGGCTCCGAGAAACACCGCGAGATGAACCACTGCGCGAACTCGGGATAGCTCTGGCGCCAGTGGACCGCGTTCATCCGCCCCCACCAGTGATACGCCGGCAGCGGCTTCTGAAACCGTCGACGCATCAGCGGGTACAGCGTCCAATGCGAGGGGCTGTACGGGAATAGGGGGCCGAGAAACGCGGCGCCCGCAACCCGCCCCGGCGCCAGCCGACACAGCTCCAGCAGCCACTGCCCCCCGCGCGAGAGCGCCACCATCACCGCGCGCTCGACCCCAGCCGTGTCCATTACCGCCAAGCAATCGCGGGCGAACGGGACCGCACCATAGCGCTCAGGATCGCGGCAGCGGTCGGAGCGACCATTCCCGAGCCCATCCATCACCAGCACCCGGAAATGGCAGGCGAGGTAAGGGATCTGCATCTTCCAATGGCGCGAATGCACCAGCGACCATGTCGGCAGCAGGAACACCGTGTCCTCGCCCGCTCCGTACATCTCGTAGAACAGGCGCTGCCCTTCACGCTCCACGAAACCCTCGACGTCCGGGTAGCGGGCGCGAGTCTGCTCGCGCGCGCTCACGGGCGCCAACGCGCTCAGAAACCGCTCACGAACGTTTCTCTCCAACAAGCTTCCGAGACCTTAACCAACCAGCGAGTCGGTGTTCATTGACCGCTACTACGCCAGAAACGAGCTCGGCATCTAGCATGTCGCCGGATGGACACGACCTCCGAGCGAACGCTGGCCGAGCGGGTTTCAGGTTCGCAGTGGTACCAGTCGTTGTTGTTGCCTGGTGGGGTTGTGACGCCGGGCAACTTCGACACGTTGGACGAGCTTGCCCGCGTGCCCTTCCCGGTTTCGTTGCAGGGGGCCCGTTGCTTGGATGTCGGAACCGCCGATGGGTTCTGGGCGTTCGAGATGGAACGGCGGGGTGCAGCAGAAGTCGTGGCCGTCGACCTCCACGATCCAAGCCGGCTCGATTGGCCGGGGGTTCCGAAATCAGAAGCCGAGATGAGGGCCGTGACCGGCGAGAACCTCAATAAGCATCGTGGTTTCGAGATCGCGCACGAGGCGCTGAGCTCATCGGTCGGCTGGCGGGAGATGTCCGTCTATGAGTTGAGCGCCGATGCGGTGGGCGAGTTCGATTTTGCCTTCATGGGAAGCCTCCTGCTGCATCTGCGCGACCCGGTCGGCGCGCTTGCCGCCATCACTCGCGTTCTCGCTAAGGGGGGCGTGTTGCTGTCAGTCGACGCGATCTCGCCGCTTCTCACCGCGCTTCACCCCTCGCAGCCGATCGCCCGCCTCGAGGCTCCCGGATGGCCGATCTGGTGGACGCTCAATCTGGCGGCGTACCGCCGACTGTTCGACGCCGCGGGACTGTCGATCGTCGAAGCGGGGCGGCCGTTCTTTCTCAAGCGCGGGCCCGGGTTTGGCGCGACCCCACGATCGCACCGGCCGCTGTGGGGACGCTTTCAGGAGGCTGCGATCGACCGGGCCGGCATCCTGCACGCATGGGTGCGTGCCACCCGCCCGGTACAACCCCCGCCATAACGCCGATGCTGGAAGGGCGGCAGCTGCACGGCTCCTCACAACTGCGGGCTCGGATGGCGACGCTCGGTCGGCTGGGGACGGTCATGATCGTGTTGCTGTCCGCGGCCCCGTCGGCTGCGGCCAGCGCGCCCACGCCGCCGACGCCGCGGTGCTCGTCCGGTGGCTCGTGGACGCCGGGTGGCCCGCCTCTCTACACGGTCTCGGCGACGAGCTGGAATCCGCGCGTGCCCAATGAGCTGCTTCCGGACCAGTGGTTGGCAAAGCTCTACACGGAGGCGCTCGGCTGCGCGCCGGACCAGAGGAGCTACGCCGAGTCACGTGACTTCGTGCGGAGTGGTGGCTGCGACCTGGCCACGCTGAGGACGATCGCCGTCGCCTTTCTCACGTCACGCGAGTTCATGCAGCGGCCTTACGACGACGCCGAGCGCCTGCTCGTGCTGTGGCGGATCGCGCGCGAGTCGGAGCCGGATTCGCAGCAGTTCGCGAGCCAGCTCGCTGGGCTGAGAGCGCACCGGGAGCGTTGGGACCAGCTCGTGCGTTCGTTCTTTGACGCGACCGGGTTCGGGACGGCCGTGCCGCGTCTCTGCGCCGGTCAGCTCTACGGGTGGGATGCGACTCGCCCGGTAATCGACCTCCCTGTCGGGCAGGCGCGCGGGGGCAATGCGCACCGGGACAGGTGCGGGCGCGAGGTGAGCAGAAACCGCTCGCGGTGGACGCGCGCCGGCCTGAGATCGTGCCCCCGCTGGCTCGGTGACGGCACGGGCGCCGAGCTGCAGACCGCGCTGGACCACGCGACCCCGGGCCAGACGGTGTGGCTCGCGCAGGGCGCCGTGATTCGCGTCGAGGGCGCGGTGACGATCCCGTCGGGCGTGCGGCTCGAGACGGTCGGTGGTCCGAAGCCCAGCGCGTACGCCGCGATGGCTCGGCTGGTGCGGACGAAGGCCACCGGTCAGCCGATCGTGGTGGTCTCGCCGGGAGCGACGCTGGCGAGCGTGTGGGTGGACGGCCAGCGCAGCAACCAGCACGTCGGAATCGACCACGACTCGATCAACGTCCAGGTGTATGGCGGCCGAGGCGTGACGACGATTCACGATGACCGCATCGGGAACCCCGCGGGCTGGAGCAACATGGTGGTCAGCCCCGGCGCCGGCCTGAGCTCGTCAGCGCCTGTGTTGATCACGGGCAACCTGTTCACGGGCTACAGCACGAAGTTCCACTACTACGAGACCGTCGCCACAAACAACATCCAAACCAACCAGTTCGGCTTCGCCGACGGCGTCAGCAACAGCTACGGCAACGCCCGGATCGCCTACAACCAGATGGTCGACGTGACCGACGTGAGCTTCGTCATGTTCAAGGACTTTGCGACGCCCAGTCATCAGCGATCGAGCGTGTACGACAACACGATCGTGAACGCGGGCAACTCCGGCTGGGCCGCGTTCACGGTCGACCCGCTCTACCCGGCGACCGGGATGTTCGACTTCTCCGGCACGACGATCAGCCACAACCTGGTGTGGACCAGCCCCAACGCGTCGCTGCTGGTCATCGCGGGCATCGGGACGCAGCCGTGGTTTGGCGACGCCGCCTATGGCATCGGGCCGGTTGAGTTCGTCGATAACACCAGCGGAGGCGTGCGGATCAACACGCAAATGGCGATCGCCGTCTCGCGCATGTCCGACGTGATCATCCGCGGCAACGCCCTGCTCGCGCGTCTCGCTGAGCACGACGCCTGCCCGCTGGGATACATCGGGGTCGAGGCGAGCCCCGGCGCCAAGATCGACGCAGCCAGCCAGCCCGTCGTGTTCGAGCCCTATCCGGCGATTCCCAGCGTGAGCCACGGGTGCCTCGTGGTCCATCAGTAGGGAGCCCGTGAGCCACCAGTCTGCTATTGCGGCTCGGCGCAGTGGGTGGGCCATCCGCCGGGAACGGACGCTGGTCCTGGCCGCCCTGGTTCTCTGCTCGGTCGCGACGCTGGCCTCGGTCGCTACCGCGAGCACGGCCGCGCGCGGGTGGGGAAACTCGGTCGTGCTGCCCCGCGGTCCGCTGCGACCCGACGGGCGCTGGATCAAGGACGCGACGGGCCGCACGATCATCATCCACGGACTCGAGCTGGCGAGAAAGACGCCTCCGTACCACGCTCCGTCGGGCAGCTTTACCTGGCGCGATTCGCGCAACATCGAGCAGTGGGGGTTTAACGCCGTGCGCCTGGCCTGGTTCTGGGCGGGTCTGGAGCCGCGGCGTGGGTACATCGACCGCCGCTACGTCGCCGAGATCCAGCGGGAAGGAGCGCTGCTCGCCCGTCACCACGTCTTCACCCTGCTCGAGGCCCACCAGGACGGCTATAGCGAGGCCGTCGGCGGGGCCGGGTTCCCCGACTGGGCGACGATCGGGGGGAGTTCCGGCGGCGGCGCGGGCGGCGGGGTCCTGGGCGAGCCGGCCTGGAAGCCATTCGAGAACCTGTACGCGAACACCGACGGGATCGCCGACGCCTTCGCGCACGCCTGGACCGTGATGGCCGCCGCCTTCCGTCACAACCCAATGATGCTCGGCTACGACCTCATCAACGAGCCCGGCGCAGGCAGCCAGTCGGCCACCTGCCTGGGGCAATCGGACGGCTGCCCGGGATTCGACCGCTTCGTGTTGCAGCCCTTCCAGGACAAGATCGCCGCGGCGATCCGCTCGGTCGACCGCGCCACGATCGCGTTCTACGAGCCGAACATCTTCTTCGATGTGGGGGCTCCATCCGGACTGGGTGTGCCGACCCGCGCCAGCCGCCCGAGCGGCTTCGCCTTCCACGATTACTGCATCGTCAGGTTCATCTCCCCTGATCCCGACCACGAATCCCAGGCGCCCGGCTATGCCAGCTGCCAGAGCCTGGACGCGAAGGTCTTCGCCCACGCGTTGGCCGCAGCCTCGGCGATGCGCGCTCCGCCGCTGTTCGACGAGTTCGGCGATACGCAGGACCTCACGGACATCGCTCGCACGATCCGCCTGGCCGACGACAACCTCACCGGCTGGATGTACTGGAGCTACAAGGACTGGGTCGACGATCCGGGAGGCCAGGGCTCCGGGCCGCTATTCGATGACTCCGACGATGACGGCACGTTGCGGCGAGACAAGCTCGCCATCCTCTCGCAGCCGTATCCGATGGCGACCGCCGGCACCCCATTGTCCGAGCGCTACGACCCGACCCAGGACATTTTCACCTACGCATACGCTCCCGACCGCCGGATCACCGCCCCGACCGTGATCTTCGCGGCGCCGCTCCACTATCCACACGGCTACATCGCGGCTGTGACTGGCGCCAGAGTCATCTCCGCTCCCGATGCCCGGTATCTGCTGCTTAGCCCGTTCGGCTCCGGAACCACCGTCCACGTCCGCCTGAGCCCCGCCACCGGCAGCTCCACAATTGCCTCGGGCTCCCCCGCCGCCACGAAATGCGCAGCCGCGTGCTCGCCGGTGCCAGCGGCGCGCACTGGACACCTTGCACCACTCGGGACCGCGAAAGGTAGCTGCGACGACAACGCGGATCATCCGGCGAGGGTCAGCTCGCCGCCTGTCGCCGCCGCCCACAGCGACGTGATCGCCGAGGTGCACCTGACCGGCGCCGCCGGCGAGGTCGGGGCCCTTGGCGGGATCTCGGTCGCATTCAACGACGGCGACACCGCCTGGGTCGATCTCGGCGCCGCTCGACCAGGCGCCGCGGTCCACGCGAGTGTCATCTGCCGCTCCGGAGCGGCCAGCTACACCTTCACCTTCGCGAGCGTCCCCATGGCGCCCACCACGTTCAGCGGGAGCTCCACGCACGACATCAATGTCAGTCTCGCCAACAGCCGCCTCGCCTTCCGGGTGCCCGCCCCCGGCCGCTACCGGGCCGACATCGCCGTCACGCAAGGCGCGATTGAGGTCGGTCTACGCACGCACGACAACGACACGCCGCCAGCAACCACGTTCAGCACGACAGGTACCGAGGATCTCGGGACCCTGGGCGCGGGCACGGCGTCGCTCGACGTGACCGCGCTGCCAGGTACCCCGGCGCACTGGATCATCTCCATCCATCCCGCAGGCTAGGTGGTGCCCGCGTCACACAGGCTGACCGATAAGTGTGAACTATTCACACTTATCGGACATCGTCCAGATTAACGACCGGGACGACTTTGACCGCGCGGTGTCAGGCCGCGGACGGCGGATCGGGCAGGAGCGGAGCGGTTCGATGCCGCCGCGGCGCTGCGTCCGACATCTTCAGCACCGGCGCGCCGCTGCGGTGCCCACGGCGGCCGGTGATCCTCATCGGCGGAACCTCGGCGGCCGGTGCGGCTGTCGCGGAGCCGCCGCCCAGTTCGTGCCGATACGCAGCCAGCTGTGCGCTGATCGACCGATCGGCCTGTTCGACCCACCCTGGCACGGAGATACGAGTCCCCACGGCGTATAGCTATATCCGACCTCAAAGCACCCGAGCTCACCGTTGTAGGTTCCGTGGCGGTTATCGATCCAGAGCCGCCCGGCTGATTGTGCACCGCTGAGCCTGCGGGATCAGCTCGTGACGCCCAGTGCCGCCTTCAGCTTGGCCAGGTCGGCGGCGCCGAACACGACGCGGTTGCGCGTGGCGACGTAGACCAGGTCGAGGTCGACCCCGGCCTGGGCGATCTGTCGGGTCAGGTCGGCCAACACACCGGGACGGTCCTCGACATCGACGACTACCACCTCGCGCTCGCGGGTCACCGCCAGGTGGGAGATCGCCAGCGAATGCCTTGCCGCCTCAGCGTGACGGACGAGAATGTGCAGCTCGGCTCGCTCGCCTGACCCGAAGCAGGTAGCCGCGGCGATGTTGACGCCGGCGTCGCTGATCGCCCCCGCGACCTCCGCCAGCGCGCCGGGCGTGTTCTCGATGTCGATGACGAGGTCGAATGCCATGAACCCGGTTCTGCCGCAGCCTACCTGGACGAGCAATCACGGCTCGTGCGAGCCCGAGTACGCTTGCCGTCATGCTCGAGTTTCTCACCCGCCCGATCCAGCGGGTGCTCGGCGTCACCGAGCACGACGTCGTGGAGTCCCTGCGCGAGACCCGCGACATCGAAGCCAACATGCTCGGCGCTGTCCAGGCGATCGAGAACGCAACCGCGTCGATCGAACGGCACATCGAGGTGATCGAGACGCTGGCTACCTCCGTCGACCCGTTGCGCGCGTCGGTCGACCGCCTCACGGACACGCTGCAGCAGCTCGTCGTGATGCTGGCCCCCGTAGAAGCCGCCGAGCAGGATATGCAGCGCGTCGGCCGGCTGTTCCGCCGGCACCGCCACGACGAGCCGCCCGGGACAGAGGCTCAGGGCGCGCCCTGAGGCTACGACGGCGTCGGTAACCGTCTCGATCGCGGCCAGCCTCCCGGCGAGCTCGTCAGCCAGGCCATAGCGAGCGGCCAGCTCGCTCGGCGCCGTGTAGCTGAGCCGGGTCTGGTCGCCGTCCTGCCACACCAGCACCTTCAGCGGCAGGTCGAGTGCAGCGAGCGGCGCTGCTTGCATCACCGGCGTCCCGGCCTGCGGGTCCCGAAGATCACCAGCTTCGTGTCGCGTAGCTCCAAACCCTGGGCGCGCGCCTCCCCACTGTGGTCGACGCGAGTCCTCGGTCTCCCTGGAATCGGTGTCTGGGTCCGGCATCGGTACTCCTTTGACTCATGCGTCGCAGGCCTGACAGCGACGACCGGTTGGCAGACGGCGCCGGCCTCCCGCCGGGCCGGCGCCGTGCTACGTGGATCAGGTGGCGACCACGGAACCCCAGACCGTGCAGACCTGTAGGTGGTTCAGCGTCGTCCGATTGTCGAACGCGTAGTTCACGGTCACGGATTTGCCGCTCGAGTTCTCGAACATGACGGTGCCCGACGAGTTGTAGTCGCCGTTCACGATCGGCGCGAGATTCACCCCTCTGCTCCGCTTCGTGAACGCACTGTTCTTGATGATGTGCAGCCGGCCAAAGCCATCGAACATGCGGCCGAAGATGTCCCCGTTGGTCGCGGAGGTGAACGCGAACACCACGGGATTGCCGCCCGTGTCGCACCGTGCGTTGACCAGCAGAGTGTCCAGGTTGAACAGCGTGGTGGTCCTCGAGCCACCCCTGCCGATGAACGCGAAGGTCTTGCTGATCGGACCGGATCCGATCGTCAGCGTAGCGACCTTGACCCTGACCTTCGCATCGCTGGACTTGACGCTCGCGTTGGACGTCCCCGAAGCCAGTACTACCACCGCTCCCACTGAAACGATCAGCGGAGCCAGGCTCCGCGTTCCCATCAGACGTTTCACTTCAGCTCCTCTCTCGTGGCCCGAGCCACGGTCGCCTTGGCTGCCCGCCAGGCTGATCGTAACTCTGCGGCCCAGGGCGCGCGCTCAGCGGCGCACGGCGACGGCGACGGTCGCTCGCAGGCCCGACCGCGTCGCCACGCCCGTCAGCTCGCCGGGAACGTGGATCGTCAGCACCGCGCTGGCGATCCCGCGCCGGTTGGTGTGAAGCCGGCGCCCGGCGAAAATGATCAGCGCATCGCTGACCGATTCGGGGGCGGCCCGGCGGCCGTGCGTCCCCGGGCCGCGCTGCACCGCCACCTGGAAGCGTAGGCGCGTGCGAGTGCCGGCGCGCATGCTGCGCGGGGTCGACGTCACCACAAGATTCGATGCGCAACCGCCGGCGAGGGCCTTGGCGCCAAGCGTCGAGGCCGGACCCGGCTGAGGCTGAAGCGGCAACTTGAGCGGCGGCCTCGGCTGCTGGCTGAAGTCGAAGTCCTGATCGAGATTGCCGAGCAGCCGGACTGACTCGCGGACGTCGGGACGCCCATCGGGCCGACCGTCGGTGCGCGGGTTGATCCGGGCCCCGCTCAGGAAATCGTCCTCGATGAACTTGTTGTACGCATCGAAGGAGAGCGTCTGATGGTCGATGCAGCCCTGCTTGGCGTACGGGCTGATCACCAGCCCCGGCACCCGCAGGCCATAGCCGTCGGTGTCCACGGTGGGCGGCACGACGTGGTCGTAGAACCCGCCCCAGTCGTCCCACGATAGGAAGATCGCTGTGCTGTCCCAGTCCGGGCTGGACATGATCGCGTCGATCAGCCCGGTCACGTACGCCTGGCCAGCTGAGACCCGGCCCGGAGCGTGCTCAGAGTCGGCTTGATTGGGCACCACCCAGGAGACCGCCGGAAGCTTGCCCGAGCGGGCAGCGGAATAGAACGCGGTCACGTTCTGGACGTTGCCCGCCTGACCGTCCTGGTTGACGGTGGTGAACTCGGGCAGCGGATTCCAGATGTCGGGAACGAACGTGACCAGCCCGTTCTCCACCTGCGGCTGCGGCCCGCACGTCATCTGATCATTAGGGCAATCGGCTTCGATGCCCTGCTCGGCGTAATAGCCCCAGCGCACGCCATGGCGATGGAGGAGAAAGGTGAGGTCGGTCCAGTCGAAGTGGACCTTGGGATACAGGTCAATCGGTAGGAACACCTCCTTGTTGGCGGCCTTGCTGCCGGCGGGGTGGTCGATGCTGTTGCGGCAGCTGGCCGGGTCCCCGAGTTTTCTGCAGGTCGCGGACCAGCCCGACACCATGTACAGGTGCGACGCGAAGCTCCAGGACCGGTTCGGTTCGAACATCCGGTCGTTGAGCACGTAGTGCTGGGCATATAGCCAGTAGTTCGGGATCTCGCGGGCGTCGTGATATCCCATCGCGTCCGGCTTCGCCGACTCGCTGCAGTTCGGGTTGTCCTTGTTGCCGTTCGGGCCGCAACCCTTCGCTCCTGATTCCGCGGCTGCCTGAAATCCGTTCATGTTGCCGCCGGCGATGTCCTCGGCCGCGGCCTTCCCGTTGTGCGGTCCCCCGCCGTTGATATCCGCCGGGTCGTAGTAGGGACGGACGCACCTGCCGGTGCGTGGATCGGGCGAGCACGCCGTCGCCACGCCGTGGCGCGCGGGTATCCCGTTGGCTCCGGGGAACGTCCCGAAGTAGCTGTCGAAAGACCGGTTCTCCTGCATGATGATCACCACGTGACGGATCTTGTGAATCCCGCTCGCCCGCGCGGCCGCCGGCGCCAACTGCGGCTCGCTCACGGGGGTGCGGGGGCCCGAAGCCCGGGCCGCTCCGGACAGCGTCACCACAGTGCAGGCCGCGGCCGCGACTGCCACCAGGCCACCCCCCAGCGCCAGCCATGTGTGCCTGCGCGAACAGCTCATCGTCATCTGAGTACTAACGCATGCGAAACGAGGTCGGAGCGGAGGAGGTCAAGATTTCTGTACCGGGCCCTCGAGGCACTCGGCGGAGATGAACAGCCGCGGATGCGGAATTGCCTTCGGCAGGCGTCTCGGTTCGGCGGACTCTGGTAGTGCGTCGTAGCTAGCCGGCCGCCATCGTCAGCCCGCCATCGACCACGAGCGCCTGACCGGTGATGTAGCTCGCCTCGTCGGACAGCAGGAACATCGTCAGATAGGCGACCTCCCAGGCCGTGCCCTGTCGCCCAAGTGGGATCAGCGCTTGTTCCCGGCCGGGCCGCAGCCTGGAAGCCATCCGGCCCAGCGGCGTGTCGATCAGGCCAGGAGCGACGACGTTGGCGCGAACTCCTTGCCTGGATCCCTCGAGCGCAACATGTCGGCTCAGGCCCAACAGGGCAGCCTTGGACGTGTCGTAGGCCGGGATCAGGCTTCCCGGTCGCAGGCCGGCAACCGAGCTCACGAACACGATGCTGGCGCCGGCAGAGAGCTTGGGCATGGCGTACCGGGTGATGAGAAAGTGCGACCGGACGTTGACCGCCAGTATGCGGTCCCAGGTCTCGGCGGTGGTGCCCTCAAGGCCCCGACCCCCGCCGGTGCCGACATTCAGGACGAGGCCGTCGATCCCGCCCAGGGTTTCGGCTGCCTCCTCGACGAGGCGCTGACATTGATCGGCATCGGCGACGTCGGCGATAATCACGGCCGCCGCGCCCCGATCCCGGGCGATCAGGTCGGCGGTTTCCTCGGCCGCCCCCTCGACCACGTCCACGATGGCCACCGCAGCGCCTTCCCGGGCCGCCAGCACTGCGATCGCCTGGCCGTTGCCGGGCGGCATCTCGGGGTCGCCGGCACCCTGGCTTCCGCCCCCGACTACCAGTATCCGTCGGCCGGTCAGGCGGGCCGCCCCCGCCGCGCTGCCATTCGCTGTCGCCGGAAGTCCGTGCTCATCGTCCACTGTCTCGCTCCTCGTGTTCGGGGTCGACAAACTGTATGGTCGCCGGCATGGCATTGATTCCTTACGCGGACGAGGATCCGCAGGACGAGCGGGTTCGCGATGTTCTGGCGCGCCTCCCGGAGCCGCGGATCAACCTGTTCACCATGCTGGCCAACGCGCCAGCTCTGGTCGGGCCCACGCTCCGGCTGGGCGAGGCGATCCTGACCAAGAGCGATCTCGACGTGGTTGTGCGCGAGCTGGTGATCCTCCACAGCGCCCGCCTGACCGAAACCGAGTACGAGTGGGTTCAGCACGAGGCGATTGCTCGCCTGGTCGGTATCGGGGAGGACAAGATTCGCGCCGTCGAGCGCGGCCAGCTCGACGACGGTGCGCTGGAGGAGCGTGAGGCGCTGGCGCTGCGACTGGTCGGCCGCATGCTCGCCGACGGCACCCCGCCGGATGAGCTCGTCACCGAGGCCGAGGCGGTGTTCGGCCGGGCCCAGGTGATCGAGCTACTGATCGTGGCCGGCTACTACGCGATGCTCGGCGGCGTGATGCGGGCGGTCCGGCTCGATGTGGACAACGTGCTGGAAAAGGGCATGCTCGATCGCGAACGACTGGGCGGCGGCGGCTAAGCCACGTGCGCGGCTCGGCGGCCAGGCCGGCGCTAACCCGCCTCCTGAGCCTGAGCCAGCGGCGCGTCAACGCGGACCTGGTGACGCGCCCCGCGGACGCTTGGCACCAACAGCCCCGCCAGCACGCATACGACCAGGAACGCGCTGGCCATCACGAACGTCTCCGTGAACCCGGTGACGGTCGGCGTCCCGTGGACGGTGTTGTCCACGATCAGGGTGGCGGCAATCTGTCCTCCCAGCGCTCCGCCGAGCGTGCGCATAACCGTGTTCATTCCGCTCGCCACGCCGGTCTGCTGCGGCGGCACCGCTTGCACGATCAGGTTGCCCAGCGCGGCGAAGGCCAGCCCCATTCCGATCCCCAGCAGCGCGGCGCTGATCAGCATGTCGTAGGGATGAGCATGCACGAGCGCGATCCAGCCGAACGACACGGCCGTCACCCCGGCACCGACTAGCAGCGCCAGCTTGGAGCCGTACCGCTGGGCCACTCTGCCCGCGGCGGTCCCCAGCAGAGCCATACCCAATGCGGCCGGTAACAGATACAGCCCGGAGACGACCACCGAGGCGCCGAATCCAAAGCCGGTGTACTTCGGCAGCTGCGCGAATTGGGGAAACACGATGAACGACGAGTACATCCCAGCGCCCAACAGGAACGCCGCCAGGTTCGTCGTCCAGACGCCGCGGATGCGCATCATGGCCATGTCGATCAGAGGCTCGCGGCTGTGGAGCTCGACCAGCACCCACGCGATGCACACGACAACGCCGACCGAGAACAGGAGGATCGTCTTGGGCGAGCCCCAGCCCCAGGTGGTGGTCTGCGCGATCGCGATCAGTACGCAGCACATGCCCACACTCATCAATATCGCCGCCAGCCAGTTGACCCGTCCCGGGACCCGGACAGGCGACTCCGGAATGAAACGCCAGGTGCAAACAGCGGCCAACACCGTGGTGATCAGCGGGATCCAGAACAGCCAGCTCCAGCTCAGATGTTCCACGATCACAGCACCGGCCACGATCCCGAGGCCGCCTCCGACGCCGAGGATCGAGGACATCAGTCCGATGCTCCCTGCCACCCGATCAGCGGGGAACTCGTCGCGGGCGATGGCGAAGGCCAGCGGGAAGATGCCACCTCCGGTGCCCTGGATCACCCGCGCGACGATCAGCAGCCCCAGCGAGTTCGACACCGCGGCCAGCAGCGTGCCGAAGGCGAGCACGATCAGCGTCCACAGCAACAGCCGCTCTTTGCCGTACATGTCGCCGAGTCGCCCGATGATCGCGGTGCCCACCGATGCCGAGAGCAGATAGCCGGTGAGCAGCCAGGTCACGCCGGTCTCGGTCGTGTGCAAATCCCGCTGAATCGTCGGCAGCGCCGGGATGACCGCGGAGCTGAGCACCGCGTAGGCCAGCCCCGCCAGCGACAGAACGGCGAGGATCACATTTGGATGCACTCGCTGGTGTGCATGCTCGCCCGTCGCCACCCGAGCCACTCTAGCGACGTCCTACCGGGCCTATGGCGAGGCTGAGGCGGTCGCCTGCTCGAGCGCCTTCGTCAGCCGCTTCACGTCGGCGACGGTCACGGTCAACTCGGGATGGTGAAGTAATCCCGCAGGATCGAGCCCGCGCACCGGGGCCCGGAACGAGATGCGCACGCCGAGGTCCCCATTGGTGGCGAACGTCAGGCCTCGGTCGGTGATCGCCAGCCGCGCCGGCCCAGCGGTCTTGACGAACCGATACGGTCCGGTCACGACCACCTCGTCGATGTTCGCCAGCGGAGTGGCGACGCGCCACGGGCCGAAGCGGGCGCGGAAGGTGGTGTCGTCGAGCTCCACCCAGGCGTTCGACGGGGTCACGCCAAACGCCCGCGCCGCAGCCCGATATGCCGGCGCAAACGCGAACTCGAACCGCTCGGCCATGCGTACTGATGCTAGCCGTGCGCTGCGGTGGTGGTGGGCCCGCCGCCCTCCGTCCCGGCCGCCGCCCGCCTGCCGTTAGGGTTTCGCCCGTGAGCTTCGCCGAGCCGCTGCGGGAGCAGGATGTCGATCCCGATCCGGTCCGTCAGTTCGGAACCTGGTTTGAGCAGGCAGGCGCCGCGGGCGTCCGGGCTCCGGAGGCGGCGGCGCTGGCGTCGGCGGGAGGCGACGGGGCGCCGTCGGTACGCATGGTCCTGGTCAAGGACACCGGAGAACCGGGCTTCGTGTTCTACACCAACTACGACAGCCGCAAAGGACGCGAGCTCACCGCGAATCCTCGCGCGGCGCTGCTGTTCTACTGGGACGCGCTCGGGCGCCAGGTGCGAATCGAAGGACCCGTGCAGCGTCTCGCCCCGGCGGAGTCGGCGGCCTATGTCCGCAGCCGGCCACGAGGCAGCCAGCTGAGCGCGCTCGTCTCGCCGCAGAGCCGGCCGATCGCGAGCCGGGACGAGCTCGAGCGGCGCGTCGCCGACCTGGCGGCGTCATACGAAGGGGCGGCGCTCCCGGTGCCGGAGCACTGGGGCGGTTTTCGCCTGATCGCCGAGACGTTCGAGTTTTGGCAGCACCGCGAGGACCGGCTCCACGACCGGCTCCTCTACACCCCGCAGGGGGAGAGTGGCTGGCGGCTCGAGCGACTCGGGCCGTAGCTGCGTGGCCTCAGCCGTCGTGTCGTGCCACCACGCCGCCGACCCCGCCGCGAGGGCCGAACCGCACCACAGCCCATCGGTTACGATCGCCCCAGCCTTCGAGGACCCCAGAGTGACCGAGTCAACCGCCAAGATCGCCGCGCTCCTCCACGAGGCCGGCGAGACCCACCACATCGTTTACCGCATCGTCGACGGAGACGACCCTGACTGGGCGTCGTGGTACGCGGACTGGCTGTTGAACCTGTCCGAGCTCCCGGAGCTGTTGGAGACGAAGCCGGTGCGGAGCCAGCTGGTGTGGCAGCTCGTCGAGCTCGACCGTGAATACGCCGACGCGAGCCCCCAGGAGCCGTGGCCACCGTGGTACGCGGCGCGAATCGTGGAGCGGTTCGGAGCCAAGGAAAGTGGCTGAGGCCGCCCCAGCCCTCCACATCGCGTCCGCCGGCTGACACACCACCGCTGCCAACCCGCTCCTACCCGCCCAAGCCCCGCAAGAACGAGATCAAGCGCTGGTTGAACTCAGCGGCCGCCTCTCGATGTGGCCAGTGGCCGGCACGGTCGAAGATGACCACCTCGCAGGGAGCGTCGATCGCCTCGCGCGACCGTTCGAACAGGGCCGTGGGCACGATGTCGGTACCGCCCCCGACCAGCAGCGCGGGCTGGGTGAGGTTTCGAACACTCTCGGACGAGCGGTGACGGTAGTACGACAGCGCCGCGTCCAGCACCCAGGGATCGGCGAACGCCTGCTTCACGGTGCGCAGGGTCTCCTCCCGCTCGGGTCCCGACCAGTTCGGCGCCCAGCGGCGCATCAGCGTGTCGAGGTACGCGAAGTCGTTGTGGCGGGCTAGCCACGTGCCGGTCGGGAGGCTGAGGGTGAAGAAGTGGCGGCCGCTCCAGGCCAGTCCGGCCGTGGGCCGGAGCATCCGCGGATGGGGGATCGCAACCGCACACACCGCTCGGATGCGATCGGGCGCGAGCGTCGCCGCCCGGTAGGTGACCGCCGCGCCCCAGTCGTGACCCACGAGCACGGTGGTCTCCTCGCCGAGGGCGTCGAGCAGGCGGATCGCATCCTCACCGATCTGGGACAGGCCGTACCGCCGCCCGGGGACAATCGTGTCCGGGTGATAACCGCGTAGGTACGGCACCACGGTCCGGTAGCCCGCGGTGTTCAGCTCACGGGCGCAGGGCATCCAGCCCTGCGGAGTGTCCGGAAAGCCGTGCACCAGCACCACCAGCGGCCCGCTGCCCGAGTCCGAGAACACGAACTGCTGGCCGTTCGCCGACGCGGAGGTGAACCCGGCTGGAACGCCGGTGTCGCCGGATTGGGCAGCGTCCGCCATCGCAGGCGCCACGCTAACCGATTACGGTGGCGTCCCGCCAGTCAGCCGCCCGCGGACCGCGGGGCCTTTAGTTCGGCGTCGAGCTCGGTGACCCGGGCCGCGGCTTCGTCCGCGCGGTGCCGTGCCCGGTCGGCCCGGGCTTCGGCGCTGGCCGTCGCCGCTTGTGCCTGCGCCAACGCTCTCCTGGACTGTGCCGCGGCTCGCTCGGCGTCCTTGGCCTTGCCCTCCGCCTCACGCGACAAAGCCCGCGCCTTGTGGAGACGGCGCATGGCCGCCTGCTGCTGGCGGGCAGCGTCTGCCCCGCGAGTTGACCCGTCCCGGCGCGGCCGGCTCGATCTCCTCGCCTTCCCGGCGTCAACCGGGAGTCCCAGGTCGCTCATCTGATAGTCACGTGTCAGCCGTCCCGCGCGCAGCAACTCCCTCACCTCGTCGTTCCCGGCAGCCGCGTGCAGCGTCTCCCGCAGCCGGTTCTGCGCCGTAGCGGTCACCGGATGACCGGCATCGGCGAGCGTGCCCTCGGCGACGGCGGCAAGCTCGGCGACCAGCCGGCGCTCATCGGCCGCGGCGTCGCGCAGCAGCCCCCGGTCGCCCCCGGCCAGAAGCTGCCGCTGCGCCTGCTCCAGTCGCTCCCCGGCGGCCAGCAACGCTGCGAGCCGCTGCTGATCCCGGCGGCGGAGCTGGTTCAGCGCCCAGGCCGCGACGCTCGGCTTTCGCAGCCCCTTGAACTCCTGGGCGGCCTCGCGATCTCCGGCGTCGCGCAGTGCGCGCGACAGCCCGTCGCGGACGGCTGTGAACTGCTCCAGCGGCGCCTCGTAGAGTTGATCGAGCTGGGTGTCGCGCGCGGTCATCCTCGCCGGACGATAATGCTCCCCGTGCGCGGCTGGATCGCAGGGATTCTGATCGGCGGCCATCAGGTCGACCATCTGCTCGGCCACTGGGGCTATGGCTTCGTATTCACGATCGTGGCGGTGCAGAGCGCGGGCGTCCCGCTGCCGGGGACGACGGCGGTGATCGCGGCGGCAATCTACGCGGGCACGACGCACCATCTCGCGATCACCGGCGTAATCGCGGCCGCCGCGCTGGGCGCCGGACTGGGCAACCTAACGGGATTTGCCCTCGGCTGGTGGGGCGGCTGGGAGCTGCTTCGGCGCTACGGCCAGGGGGTGGGCCTCACCCCGGCGCGTCTCAAGGTGGGGCGCTACGTGTTCAATCGGCACGGTGGAAAGGTCGTGTTCTTCGGTCGCTTCATCACCGGGCTGCGCACCTGGTCGGGCTTCCTCGCCGGTGCGAACCGCATGTCACCGCCGCGCTTTGTGGTGTTCAGCTCGCTGGCCGCGATCGTCTGGGCGGTGACGACCAGCCTTCAGTACTACTACTTCGGGCACCTGCTCGACGTTGCCAGTACCGGCGTCGGCATCGCTCTGGTCCTGGTCGGCATCGCGCTGACCGTGATCGGGGTCATGTATCTGCGCCGGCGCGGCCGCAGCCTGCTGCTGGCGGCCGAGCTCGCCCATCCGGAGCCGCTGGACTGATCCGTCACCGTTCCTCGCCGACCAGTAGCTCCATCAGCAGCCCGTCATGCCAGCCGTCGCCCTCGGTGTCGCGCTCGTAGGAGCGCATCACTCCCACGGCTTTGAAGCCCACTTTTTCGTAGGCGCGGATCGCGGCTCGGTTGGTAGCCGCCGGATCGATCGTCAGGCGATGGTGTCCGCGCTCGTGAAACAGATGCGCGACGACCAGCCGGAGCGCTTCGGTGCCGAGACCTCGGCCCTGGACTGCCGGGTCGATGAACAGGTCGATCGCCGCGTGCCGGTATCTCGGCTCGGTCTCCTCCCAGAACTGGATCAGTCCCGCGATGGCGCGGTCGACTTCGATCGTAAAGCGGGTGGATTCGGGCTCGTCCCAGGGGAAGCTCGGGGCCGGACATCCCCACCAGCGCAGCACCTCCGGCGTGGTGTGGATTCGAACCAGCTCAGGCTCGTCGCCCGGGCCCAGCGGACGCAGAACCACGCCGGCGGAGCTCATGTCAGCAACTGCACGATGGCGGACACCCCGACGACCAGGATCAGTCCCCTGAGCACCGGAGCGGGGAGCCGGCGGCCGACGCCGGCCCCCAGCCCGCCGCCGATCGTGGAACCACCCGCGATCAGCAACGCCGCCGCCCAGGCGACGTGAGCCGCGATCACGAACACGACGCTGGCGATCAAATTGACGAGTCCCACCAGTACCACTTTCAGGGCATTGATGCGTTGAATGTGCTCTTCCAGCGTGAGTCCGAGGATCGCCAGCACCAGAATCCCCTGGGCCGCTCCGAAATAGCCCCCGTACACGCCGCTGGCGAACACGCCGGCCAAGCCCATCGGCCCCGCTCGCTCGCGGGAGCGCTGTAGGCGTCGGTCAAGCGCCGCGTCCAGGCGCGGCTGGAGCACAATCAGCGCCAGCGCCACGGCGATGAACACGGGAACGATCGCCTTGAACGCCGAGGCGGGCAGCGTCAGCAGCAGGATCGAGCCGCACAGACCGCCGATCAGCGCCACCGCCGCCAGCGGGATCGTGCGCCGCCGCTGCCCCGACAGCTCTCGGCGATACCCGATCGCTCCCGCGGCCGACCCCGGGACCAGGCCGACGGTGTTCGACACGTTGGCGACCACCGGCGCATAGCCGAACGCGAGCAGGATCGGAAACGTCACCAGCGTTCCGCTGCCCACGACCGTGTTGATCGTGCCGGCCAGGATTCCTGCAGCGAAGATGGCGACCGCGTGAACCGCGCTTACGCCGAGCGCAAGAATGCGTACTCCTCCCAGTCGCCAACCCGGCGATAGCCGATCTCGCCGTAGATCCTGTTCGACGTCGGGTTTGCCAGGTCGGTGAACAGCATGCAGCGGCGCGCACCGCCCTCCAGCGCCGTCCGGCTGGCCGCCGCCACCGCGCTCGTCCCATAGCCCCGGCGCCGATGCGGGGGAGGGGTGTAGACCGGGCCCACTCGCGCCACGCCCGCGACTCGGGGTTGGACCCCGACCATGCACACAGCGCCGCCGTCGTCCCACAGGTTCAGCCCGCCGCGCTCCAACCACCGGGTCACCATCGCATCGGCCGCCGCGGCGTCGACGAGGTTTGCCTCCAGCGCGAACGCCCGCATCCAAGCCGTGACCAGCTCGCGGTCGGAATCGGCGGCGGGGCGGAGCTTGCCCGGAGCCGGCCGGCCAGGCGGTAGCACTTGCTCCAGCTCGTGCATCGCCTGTCGCATGCGGACTCGGGTCTCGCCGCCGGTCATCCGTGACCACGCGCTCGCCAGCGCCTGCGCCGTCACCGGCACGCCAGTCGCCCCGGGCAGGTCCGGATCCTCGGGACACCACTGTTCCATCAGCTCCGCGGCCGTGGCCGGATCGACGGGGCTGGTGAGCAGTGGCCACGGTGGGACTCTCAACGCCGCCGCTTGCACGCGTCCGCCGGCGTCGGCGGCCCAGGCGAACAGCGGCCCGGTGGCGCGCTCGGCGCCGTCGATGAGATTCATCAGCACGGTGGCCATCACGTTGCACTCGATCCGCTGGGCCAGAAACGGCGCCACGATCGCGTCGAATCGGTCGATGTCACGCGTAAGCCGGAAGCTCATCCCGGGGATGATCGCCGACCCAAGCAGGTAGCAAAGTCACCATTGAGATTCTTACGAATTCTGCCGATTCAGCACCTATGGTTCTGATGAGATGGCAGCCATGTCCCGGTCTCCTTGGCATCGTGCGGTAGACGCTTCGCGGCGCATGCGCGCTCGCCGCAGCTCCAGCGGCGCGCCGTCGGGCCGCGGGGCCGGTGAGCGTCATCCGGCGATGAGCGGGCTGGACGTATCGCCGGTCCACGGGCGGCACTGCATCTGCGATCGGTGCGTGCGCCAGGCACCGAAGCGCGATTGAGCCTGGGGCTCGCGGCTCAGCGCCCGCGCGCGGCCGCTTCGACCAGCGGCCCGCTGCGCGGCGGAACCTGCCGGGAGAGCGCGATGTAACTCGTGCAGCGCCGGATCGCCGGAGTGCGTAGGAGCTCGTTGACCAGTTCCTGGAGGTGCTCGGTGTCACGAGCCACGATGCGACAAATGACGTCCTGGGGACCGCTGATCGCGTCCGCTTCCAGTACCTCGGGGATGGCCGCCATCGTCTCGACCGCCTCGGCCAAGCGCCCCTGAGCCAGCTCGATCAGCACAAATGCCGTGATCGCGTATCCCAGCGCCGCGGGATCGACCTCCGGCCCGTAACCGGTGATCACCCCCCGCGTCTCGAGCTTGGCCAGGCGAGCCTGAACCGTGCCGCGCGCGACCTTCAGCTGCCGAGCCACCTCGAGCAGCCCCACGCGGGGATTGGCACGCAGTGTGCCGATCAGCCTGGCATCGAGTGCGTCGATAGTCATTTTGACCATCTTCCTAGGGAATTGCTCGTTATGGATGGTCATTTTGGCGTGAAATACTGGTCACACTTGCAAGTCGACCGAGCAAGTGCTGCACTGCCAGCCAAGGAATGTTCGAGGAAGGCCAGCTCTATTCCCCGGTCACGACCGCGGACGACGGCTCGGTTACCGTTCACCTGGCGCACGATCATCCGGGCGCCAACGATCCGGATTACCGCGCTCGCCGCGCGGAGATCGCCGCCGCGGCGCTGGCCTGGCGGCCGGGACTGCCGTCCCCGACGATCGCCTACACCGAGGCTGAACAGCAGGTCTGGCGGACCGTGTGCCGCGAGCTCGCGCCCAAGCACGAGCGCTACGCGGTCGCCGAGTATCGCGAGGCGCTTGCGCTCGTCGCACTCCCCGGCGATCGCGTCCCCGACCTCGATGAGGTCAGCGCCCGGCTCACGCCGTTGACCGGGTGGCGTTACGTCCCGGCGGCAGGGTTGGTCGCGCTCGACGAGTTTTACGGCTCGCTGGCCGAGCGGGTCTTTCATTCGACCCAGTACGTTCGGCATGCGGCGGTTCCTCTGTACACGCCGGAGCCGGACATCATCCACGAAGTGATCGGGCACGGGCACTTGCTCGCTACCCCGACTTTCGGAGAATTACACCGTCTGGCCGGGGTCGCCGCGCGCCGCCTGCGGGATCTCGACAGTCTGCGCTTCCTGTCCAAGGTGTTCTGGTTCTCGCTCGAGTTCGGGGTCGTGGTGGAGGGCGGCGAGCTGCGCGCCTACGGCGCCGGCATCCTGTCCAGCTACGGCGAGATCGAGGAGTTCCGGGACATGGAGCACCGCCCGCTGGATCTGGTCGAGATGGGGGCGGCCGACTACGACATCACCGCCTACCAGCCGATTCTGTACCGAGCCGAATCGGTCGCCGAGATCGTGGAAGTGGTCGGCGGCTTCTTCACCACCTGCACAGACGAATCGATCGCTGCGCTGGCCCACCGCGCCGGCGTGACGAGGTGACCACGAGGAGACGCCGATGGCCATCCAGCAACACCACCCCGAGTCGGGTCAGGCCACGGCTGACTTCATGCCCCTGCACGGCATCGACCACGTCGAGCTGTGGGTGGGGAATGCGGCCCACGCCGCCTACTTCCTGACCCGGTCGTTCGGCTTCGCCGAGGTTGCCTACCGGGGCCTCGAAACCGGAGTTCGTGACCGCGTCTCGCACGTCGTGGAACAGGGTCGCATCCGGTTCGTGCTGACCGGGACATTGCGGTCCGGCACCGAGATCGCAGACCACCATGCCAGGCATGGCGATGGCGTCAAGGTAATCGCGCTGTCGGTGCCCGATGTCGACGTCGCCTACCGGGAGGCCACCACCCGAGGTGCCACCGCCGTCACGGCTCCCACCGATCTGACCAGTGAGGAGGGAACCGTCCGGTTCGCCGATATCGCGACCTACGGCGACACCATCCATCGTTTCGTCGATCGCTCGGGCTACCACGGGAAATTCATGCCCGGATTCGAGACTGTGACCGAGGCTCCCGACGCGGACGGCGCCGGACCGATGCTGTACGGGATCGACCACATCGTCGGCAACGTCGAGCTCGGCGCGATGGAGCGGTGGGTCTCCTATTACGAACAGGTCTTCGGCATGACGGAGATGATCCACTTCAGCCACGAGGCAATCTCGACGGAGTACTCGGCGCTGATGTCGAAGGTCGTCACGACCGGCGACGGCCGGGTGAAGTTCCCGATCAACGAGCCCGCCGAGGGCATGCGTAAATCGCAGATCGACGAGTACCTCGAGTTCTACGAGGGGGCGGGCTCACAGCACATTGCGCTGACTACGCGCGACATCGTGGGAACCGTTGACTATCTCCAGGCGCTGGGCGTCGACTTCCTGCGCACACCCGAGAGCTACTACGAGTCGGTTCCAGACCGGGTGGGTGCGATTGATGAGTCGGTCGCGGACCTCCAGCGGCTGGGGATCCTGGTCGATCGCGACGACGAGGGATACCTGCTGCAGATCTTCACCAAGCCGATCGGCGACCGGCCCACGATCTTCTTCGAGATCATCGAGCGCCACGGAGCCCGCGGCTTCGGCGAAGGCAACTTCAAGGCGCTGTTCGAGGCCATCGAGCGGGAGCAGGCCCGGCGCGGCAACCTCTGATGCGTTACCTCGCCCTAGGTCAGCTGCCGCGCAAGCGCCACATCCAGGTTCGCGACCACGACCGGCTTCTGGTGGAGGAGGTGATGGGATACGAGGGATTCTCGGGGAACGAATCGATCCTGTACCACCTGCAGTCGCCCTGCCGGGTCCAGGAGGTGGGCGGGTTTACCGAAGTTCTCAGGGAGGAGTGGAGGCCGGCCGCGCACGTGCACCGGCTGGCTGACATCAACCCCGTCGCGCCCGCGGGCGATCCGCTGTCGGGTCGACGGGTGTTGATGTTCAACGACGACCTCGAGGTTTCCGTGTGCAAGCCGCTGCACCCCCGCGATGGCTTCTATCGCAACGGCGAAGGCGATGAGCTCATGTACGTCCACCGGGGTGGCGGTGTGATGCGGACCACGTTCGGGCGCGTTCCGTTTCGTGAACGCGACTACCTCGTGATCCCTCGCGGCACCACCCATACCTGGGAGCTGGAACCCGGCGAGCAGGTATGGCTGTGCTTCCACACCCCGGGAGAGCTGGAGACACCACAGCGGTATCGCAACCGCTACGGCCAGCTGTTGGAGCACGCTCCGTTCTCCCAACGCGACTTCCAGGGCCCTAGGGAGCTCGAGACCTTCGACGAGGTGGGCGAGTACCGGCTCACCGTCCGCGTCCGCGGTGGCCTCCAGGACTATGTGCTGGATCGCCATCCGTTCGACGTCCTCGGCTGGGACGGCTACGTGTGGCCCTACACGTTCAACGCGGCGGACTTCGAGCCCCGGGCCGGAAGGTTCCATCTCCCGCCGCCCACCCACCAGACCTTCCAGGGGCCGAACTTCGTGATCTGCACGTTCGCTCCGCGGATGCTCGACTGGGATCCGGATGCGGTGCCGCTTCCCTACCACCACTCGAACATCCAGTCCGAAGAGGTCATGTTCTACGCCGAGGGTGACTACGCCGCTCGTAAGGGGGTCGACATCGGTTGCATAACCTTGCACCCCTCCGGACTGCCCCATGGACCACAGCCGGGTGCGGTCGAGAAGGCGCTGGGCGCGACGCGCACCGACGAGCTCGCCGTCATGTGGGACACCTTCCGTCCCCTACGGCTCACGACTCTGTGGCGAACGCACGACAAGCCGCAATACGCGTACTCGTGGAACCCGGAACGATCGGCCACGCACCCTGATGGCCGCGGGGCACAAGAGTCCGCGACCATCGTCACCGGCCCGTCGGCGTAACCGAGCCCCGTCGATCAGGCCTCCTGCTTGTGTCGATGGCCTGATCGCTTGCCGCTCGAGTCCTTTATGTCCGCCAGGGTTCGCTCGAGCGCCTCCATGAGGTCGGGCTCGGCCTCCGGCGCTCCCGGCTCCTCCGGCGCCTTGATCGTCTTGCCCTCACGCTTGCGGTCGACCACCCGCTTCAGCCGCGCGCGGTAGTGGTCCTTGTGCTGGCTCGGATCCCAATCGGTCGAGAGCTCCTCTATCACCGCCACGGCAGCGTCGAGCTGCTGCTTCGACGGCTTGTGCGACTGCTGCGTGGCGGCATCGACGTCCTTGGTCGGCCGGATCTCGTCCGCGAACAGCATCGTCGTAAGCGTCAGCACGCCCTCCCGCGCCCGCACGATGGCGAGGTATTCCTTCGCCCGCATCACAAACCTCCCCAGGGCGGCGCGCCCAGTGCTCTCCATCACTTCGGCCAGGAGCCTGTAGGCCCGAGACGAGCCCTCGTTCGAGGAGTCTGGAACGAGAAAATATGGATGGTCGAAGTACATCGAATCGACTTCGCCGAGGTCAACGAACTGCTCGATCTCGATCGTGCGCGTCTTGCGCGGCTCGATCGCCTCGAGCTCCTCGTCGGTGACGATCACCGCTTTGCCGTCGAGCTCATAGCTGTGCGCGATGTCTCCGAAGTCGATCTCGACGTCCTCCTTCGAGCAGAATCGACGCACCTCGATCGGCGCGCCGTCCTTCTCGTGCAGCTGGCGGAAGTGCAGGTCGCGGTCCCGGACAGCAGTCAGAAGGTTCACCGGAACGTTGACCAGCCCGAAGCTCAGCGACCCACTCCACAGCGATCGTGCCACGGCTCAGCTCCTCGCCTTCGCTCGCCTGCCCGAGGATGTGCCCGACCGCGATCGATTTCGACGGGAGCGCTTCCCTTCGCGTGACCCGGAGCGCGTCCGCTTGGCCGAGGACGACAGGCTCGCCTCGAGTGCCGCCATCAGGTCCGGAGTTGCCTCGGGGGGTTCGAACTCCGGCATGTCGATCTCCTCGCCCTTGGCCTTGCGCCTGATCAGATCGAGGACCCGCCCGCGATAGGTGTCCTTGAATGCGCCCGGCCGAAAGCGCCCGTGCAGAGCGTCCACGAGCCGAGCGGCCATGTCCACCTCCTTTTTGGTCGGCGCTTGGGAGGGAGCGTCGATATCAAGCGAGTCGGCCTTCACGAGCTCGTCGGCGAACACCATCGTGTGCATAGCCAGGAGCTTGTCGAGCGACCGGATCGCCACCAGGTACTCGCGATTGTGGAACACCCAGCGACCGACCCCGGCGCGTCCCGACTTCTCGAGTGCGTCGTGCAGAACCCGATACGCGTCCTCACCGCCCTTACCCACGCCGAGGTAGTAGGCACGGTTGTAGAAGACGGGGTCGATGTCGGCGGCGCGCACGAACTCCTCGATCTCGATCAGATGGGACTGCTCGCCGGCGGCCGCGGTGATCTCATCCTGGTCCAGAAGCACGTACTCACCGCTCCGCACTTCGTAGCCCTTGGCGACCTCCTTGTAGGGCACCTCGTTGCCCTCCTTGGAGCAGATCCGCTTCTGTTTGATCCGGGCCCCGTCTGCCTGGTGCACCTGGTGAAAATGGACGCTCTTGTCCTCCGTGGCTGAGTGAACCTTGATCGGCACCGCGATCAGGCCGAATCTGATCGTGCCGTTCCAGATGGAGCGGGGCATCTATTCGTCGCTACCCGTCGGGAAGCGTTTCAACGCCGGGTTGACCGGTGAGCTTTCGCCGAGGACTGGCTCTCTTTACCCCAACCCCAAACCGGCGACCCGAGTCGGCAGATTTATTGGCTTAACCAGGGATCTCTATGCACCCTGGTGCGCCATACGGTCATTTCGCTTACAACCCTTTCTGTCCCTGATTGAAACCGGCGAAGCGGGGAAGGTTGTCCGAGATGGCGCCGGTTACGACTTCTTCTCCGCCACGGCGGTTGACCGATGTTCGCGGTACTGCAGACGCGGCACAGCTGTTCGCGCGATGGCAGGATCAAGGTGACCAGCTGGCCCGTGAGGAATTGGTGCAGCGCTTTCTTCCGCTGGCTCGGAAGCTCGCCCGCCGCTACAGCGGCGCCCGCGAGCCGTACGATGACCTGCTCCAGGTCGCAAGCCTGGGGTTGGTGAAGGCGATCGATCGGTTTGACTCCGCACGGGGGACGGCGTTCTCGTCGTTTGCGGTACCCACGATTCTCGGCGAGCTGAAGCGTTACTTCCGCGATCTCGGGTGGGCGGTGCACGTGCCCCGCGGTGCCCAGGAGCTGGCGCTCAAGGTGGAGGAGGCGCAGCAGCGTCTGACCGCCAAGAGCGGGCGCCCACCGAGCGTGTACGACCTGGCTCAGTTCCTCGAGTTGAGCACCGAGGAGGTGCTCGACGCGCTTGAGACCGCCGGCGCGCATCATTGCGTGTCACTGGATACTCCCCGCGACGATGCTGATGGCGAAGCCGGGACGTTGGCCGATGCGTTCGGGGAGAACGACGCCCGATTCGAGTTCATCGACGCCAGCGTGTCGATCGCCTCGGCCGCCGAGCAACTGTCCGCCCGCGAGCGCCGAGTGCTCGAGCTTCGGTTCGTCCGGGACTTGACCCAGACCCAGATTGCGGAACTGATCGGTGTCTCCCAGATGCAGGTCTCCCGGATCCTGCGACGCGCCTTGGCCCAGCTCCGCGAGCTTACGGACGGCGAGAGCTCGAACTCAGAGCAGTAGCGGAAACGTGTCGGGCGGTCCGTGCCGAGAGGGCGTGCCGCTCACTAAGCGTTTCGGGTGGGCTCGCTGGTGGCGATGCGGCGAGGACGCGCCGGAGTGTCGGTTCGTGCTTCGATCCCGTAATCACTCCGCGTGTGTAACAGTGCGTCGCCATGCGGATTCTCTATCCCAAATGTCAAACCGGAATGCCGCTCTGACCGTGATCAGTGACACACCCACCTGCTGCGTGAGGGCCGAGGGGTGATCGAGAGCTCGCCCACCGTCACCTTGGAGCTGTCCAGCCGACCGGAGAATCTGACGCTGGTCCGTGGAATGCTGGGCGGCGTCGGAGAGCTGCTATCGATCGATCCAGAACTGCTGGATGACCTCAAGACCGCCGTCAGCGAGGCGTGTAACAACGTGGTGCTCCACGCCTACGAGGGAGACGCCGGACCGCTGGCGGTGAGGCTGTTCGTGGGCGAGGACGGGATCAGCGTCAGCGTGCGCGACCAGGGCCTCGGAATGTCCAATCTCGCCGTCGACGACCGCGTGCATGGCCTGGGCGTCCCCGTGATCCAGGCGCTGGCGCAGGAGACCGAGTTTCGTCACGGCGGTGATGGCGGAACCGAGGTGTGGATGTCGTTCGCCGGCCGGCGAGACGGCAAGGCGCTGTTCGCCGACCCCGCGGCGGCGATTCCGGACGACGGCTGGACCAGCCGGCTCACGGGGGACGCGATCGTCTCGGTGTCGCCTGTGACGCTGCTGACCGGCGTGCTGGGCAGGCTGGGGCGCGCATTGGCGGCCAGCGCGCGGTTCTCCCTGGACCGATTCTCCGACGTTTATCTCGTGACCGACGCGATCGCCGCCCTCTCCCAGCGTCGGGCGGGACGCGAGCGGATCGGCTTTTGCCTGGAGGCCCAGGCCAAACGGCTGGAGATCGAGATCGGTCCGTTTGTGCCCGGCACCGGCGAGCTGTTGCAGGGCGACGATCCCGTCGTGGGCTCCCAGTCCCCGCTGGCGCTGCTGAGCGACGAGCTCAAGGTCGAGTCCGACAACGGCGCCGAGAGGCTGCGCATCGTGATGATCGACCGGCGCTGAGGCTCCCGCTAACGCGGTCTGAAGGCCAGCGCGGCAACGTCATCCTCGCGGGTCTGTCCAGCTCTGAACCCGTCCAACGCCTGATCCAGTTTTGCCAACAGCTCGCCGGGGCTGGCGCCGGGATTCGCCGCCAGGAGCGCCTTCAACCGCGCGGTTCCAAACCGGTCGGAGCTTCCCGAGGTCTCGGTCACGCCGTCGGTATAGAGCAGCAGCAGCTTGTCCCGGGAGGCAGAAACGGTGAGCTCCGGCCAGGACGCATTCGCAAACGCCCCCAGCAACGGTCCGGGCTCGGGCACCTCGGAGACCGCGCCGCTCGCGTCCACCAGCAGACCCGGCGGATGGCCGCCGGAGGCGAGCACCACGTGGTCGTCGCTCACGTGCAGGCACAGCGCCGTGCACAGCGAGTCGGTTGACCGCTCGCGCAGAGCTTCGTCGAGCTCGCGCAGGATCGCTCCCGGGTGTGGCTCGTAGCGGCTGGCGAACCGGAAGCCATGGCGGAGCAGCGCAGTCAGGGCCGCGGCCGCCACCCCCTTCCCGGTGACGTCACCGATGATCGCGAACCAGCCGGAGGGGGTCGGGCACACCTCATAGAAGTCGCCGCCGACGTCGAAGCGCTGCTGGGGGCCGGCGGGCCGGTACAGCGATGCGATGTCCCACCCCGGAACCTCCGGCAGCCGCTCCGGAAGCAGACTCTGCTGCAGCGTGTCGACGATGTCGGTCAGGGTGGTGTGAAGCCTGGCGTTCTCGACCGCGACCGCCGCTCGGCGCGCGAGCTGTTCGGCCAGCTCGAGATCGTCTTGCGTCAGGCGCCGCCGCGATTCAGCGCTCACCAGTGTCATCACGCCGATCGTGCGCGTTGGAACCCGCATCGGCACGATCAGCGCGGACCGGAAGTCGAGGCTGCGCAACAGCCGAAGCTGCTCCTCGCTGCGCGCCCCTTGTTGTAGCTGTTCATCGGTGATTTCTGGATAGAGCTCCGAGGTTCCGTTGCGCAGCACGCGACCGATGCCGAGTTCGGGGTCGATCTCGTCCGGCTCCAGCGCTCGCAGCTGCTCCGCCAGCGCGCGCTTCGTCGGATCCGAGTGCGCCACGACGACGTGCTCGCGGCGCAGGTCGTCGTCGACCAGGTCGACGGCGCACCAGTCCGCGAGTGCCGGCACCGCCAGATTGGCCACGTTCTGCAGCGTCTCCTGGTAATCCAGCGACGAGACGAGAATTCGCCCTGACTCGGCCAGCATGCGGGTCTGCGTCTCGGCCATCTTCACCGCCGTGATGTCCTCGATCACCGTCACGGCGGCGAACACCTCTCCGTCGTCATCGAGCAACGGCGTGGTCTTCAGCTGGCGCCACCGAATGTCACCCGTTTCCCGATGCACCGTGCGCATCAGCAGCGTCTTGGCCGGCTGACCGTGCATCAGCCGCATCGATGGAACATCCTCGAGCGTGAGCGGCTTGCCGTCCTCGTCCTCGACCTCGTAGTCGGCCATGATCTCGCGCGACGATCGGCTCTGGAGTTCCTCAATCGAGTTGAAGCCCATACTCGCCAGCGCCGCTCGGTTGGCGTACGCGATCGTGCCGTACCGATCTCGGATCGTCACCGCCTCGGCGAGGATGTCCAGAAGCTCGGTGACGCGCGGCCAGTCGCCGCGGACCCGATCTCCCAGTGAGCTTCCTGGATCCAGCTCAGCCTCCGCCGAGGACGTCCTCCGGCGCGTCGATCAGCGCCAGCCGCTCCGATACGCCGGTCAGGCTCAGCAAGCGCTGGACCTGCGGCGGTCCATTGATCAGATACAGCTGACGCCCGCCGTCCTCCGCGGTCTGGTGGGCCTTGACGAGGATGCTCAGCCCGGTCGAGTCCATGAACTCGAGCGCGCGCAGGTCGATGATCACGAGCCGTGTATCGGCGGCGAACGCGCCCTCCAGCGCTTCCTCGAGGGCCGGGCTCGACGCCAGGTCGAGCTCTCCGCTGACTCCGATTACGCTCGCCCCTCGGTCGGCGTGGATTTCTACCCGAAATTCGCTCTGCACGCTGGAACCGAGCCTACTGATCTGTACCGACGCATGCCTCGGAGCAGCGCATCCTGCTGCGACCAACGGGCACCTGTAACCCCCAGGGCGCGTCAGCGCTGGCGATATCGGGTAGCGCTTTATGGACGCGGAAGCCCGCGGGACGCGGAAAGCCTGCGGACACCAAAGGAGGAAGACATGGTTGCGTTGCTGGTGCTGCTGCTAATCCTCGCGCTGTTCGGAGGACTTGGATTCGCCGCGCACTTCCTGTGGTTCATCCTGATCGTGGCGCTGGCACTCTGGGTGCTGGGGTTCTTCATCGGCGGCATCGAGGGCGGCGTGGGCCGTCGCCGTTGGTACGGACGCTGGTGACCGCCTAGCGCGACTCTTGGGATCGACGGCCGCCGGCTAGCGGCGGTCGTCGGTCGTCAACTCACGCAGGCGGTTGACGGACCTGCGCAGCAGCCGGGAAACCTGCATCTGCGAAACCCCGATTCGCTCGGCGATCTCGGTCTGAGTCAGATCCTCACTGAAGCGAAGGAACAGGATCTGACGCTCGCGCGTGGTCAGATGCCGGGCGGCCGCGAAGATCGTGGCCTGCTGGTCGACCATATGCAGGCGCCCGTCATCGCCGCCGATCGCGTCGAGACGGGTGGTCGCGCCATGATCGTCGCTCTGGAACGGGGCATCCAGCGAGATCGTGTCGTACGCCTCGGCGGTCTGCAGCCCATCCAAGACCTCCTCCTCGGAGACCTCCAGGTACTGGGCGAGTTCATTGACGGTGGGGGAGCGACCGGTCCGGGCAGTGATTCGCTGCTGTGCGTCGTTGATCTTCCGAGCCCGTTCCTGCGCACTGCGGTCGACATGTAGCGCCCAGCCACTGTCACGGAAATAACGCTTCAGCTCGCCCACGATCGTCGGCACCGCGAACGAGGTGAACGCATAGCCTCGGTCTGGGTCGAACCGCTCGACAGCCTTGACCAGACCGAGACTGGCAACCTGCACCAGGTCATCGTAGGGCTCGCTGGACGGAACGTATTTGCGCGCCAGCTTGCGCGCCAACGGCAAGAACCGGCTGATCAGTTCATCTCGGGCGCGCCGATCACCCTTTCGATGCCAGCGCGCGAACAGCTCGGCTGAGCCGGAAGTAGCTGCTGACGTGGCCAACCGGGCTGGCTGTCAAAGCCATTGCTCTTCCCTCTCTGTGCAGACGACAGGGCGTGTTGTATCAGAAAACGCGGATGTTTCCAAATGGTTTGTAATTTGGGTCCGGGCCACCGGCCCGGGTTGGGCCGGAGGCGCCCGCCGACGAAGGCGCCATCGCCGCCTCCCGATTGTCGCGATCTAGCGGTCCTCGAGAAGGCCGCGGACCGCACGCTCGACCCGCGCCCGGACCCTGTCGTTCGCCGGATCGAGGTCGCTGATGCGCGTGAGCGCCGGGGCGATGGTCCGCCCCGACAGGTAGTGGTCGAACACCCGCGGGTCGATGTACGCCCGCCGGGCGACGGCCGGCGTGTTGCCCAGGAGCTCGGCGACCGCGCGCACGGCCCGATCGATCGATCGCTTCCGGGCGGTCTTGGCCGTGGCCGCTTGTCCGTCAGTCGCCAGCGTGACTGCCGCCATCACGGTCGCGTTCCAGGTGCGGAAGTCCTTGGCGCTGAAATCCTCGCCAAGCTCCAGCTTCAGGTACTCGTTGATCTCATCCGATTTGACGTCGTGCCACCTTCGCCCCTGACGGTACGCCAGCAGCTCGAGCCCGCCGCCGCGCCGGCGCTTCAGCGCGCGCACGATGTCACCTGACAGCGGGTCGCCGATCGCCTGGACGCGGCGCAACCCTCCCTTGGCCGGATAATCGAACACGACCGTCCCGTTCTGCACCGAGACGTGTTCCTTGGCCAGCGTCGCCAGTCCCACCCCGCCCTCTTCGTCGGCATACTCCTCGCCGCCGATCCGGAAGATGCCGACGTCCAACAGCCGCACCGCACACGCCAGCACCCGCCGGTGCGTGAGGTCAGCCGAGCTCTCCAGGTCTTCGGCCACGCGACGCCGAAGTCGCGGGAGCCGGCGGGCGAATCGCAGCGCCCGGTCGAACTTCTGCCGGTCGCGATGGGCGCGCCAGCGCGGGTGATAGAGGTACTGCTTGCGGCCCGCGGAGTCAATCCCCGTCGCCTGCAGGTGCCCGAGCGGGTCCGAGCAGATCCACACGTCCTGCCAGGCGGGTGGGATGGCCAGCTCGCGGAGGCGGTCGATCACCTCGGGGTCGCTGATTCTGCGCCCGTGCTCATCGAGATAGCTGAAGCCGCGACCCCGGCGCAGGCGCTGCAGGCCCGGCCCCGAGCAGTCCGACCGTCGGATTCGCGCGCTTGGCTTATGAGTTGGCGTACGAGTGGCCACGAGCCCGTTGGAGCTACCCGAAAAACGCGGGTGCGCTCCCGGCCGACTTCCTCACCGCCAGGAGGCCCGCCAAACCCGCGGACCTCCTGGAGCCAACTCGGATGTCCACGCGCCCTTTAGGTCAGGTCAGTGAACCGGCCGATCGCGTCTTCCGCGCCGGCCCGCAGGTGGTCGGCCTGCTGCTCCACCTCGCGTCGCGCGCTGCGCAGATCATGCTCGGCCTCGCGCCGGCGCCGCCGGACCGTCTGCCGTCCGCGTCGCAGAGCGGTTTCACCACGGCGTTCGAAACGGTTCAGCTCGCGGCGCGCCCGGGTCGATGTTCGTGTAGGTCTCCGCCAGTTCGGTCAGCGCATCACGCAGCGCCACGGCTACGCCCAGCTGGATCATCAGCGCCCTCTGCGCCTGGCGGCCGAACACCTCGAGGCTGGTCGTCGCGGCGTCGAGCCCCCGGCTCGTCGTCCGGGCCGCTTGCCGCGCCGTGGTGGCACCGCCGCGGGCGCTCGACCGTGCCGAGTTTGTCGTACGGCGGGCTGACGCCTTGGTGGTGGCGGCGCTCCGCTTGGCCGTGTTGCGCTTACGCGTCGCGGCGGCCTGCTTGGCGGCCGCCTGACGTTTCCCTCGTGACTGTGTAGCCATGAACAGTGTCTCCGGTGTCGGTTTCGGGTTTGTCCCACACCCCCTACCCGGCGCACCGCGATGGAAACGAGCGCACGTGTGTGGGAACGGTCACGCAATACTGAGGGCGATGTCAGCCGCCGCCCCCTATACATCTGAGTTGGCTGCCGAGCTCGCGCCCGAGTTGCTCGAACGTTTCCAGCGCTATGTGCGGATCGACACTCAGTCTCGCCGGGACCGGAGTCGGTCTCCCGAGCACGCCCGGACAGCTCGAGCTGGGGCGGATGCTCGCGGAAGAGCTGCGTGGCGCCGGCCTGGCGGACAGCGAGCTGGACGACAACGGGTACGTGTTCGCCACGCTCCCGGCGTCCGCCGACGGCGCCGAGCTCCCCACCGTCGGACTGATCGCGCATCTCGACACAAGCCCAGACGCGCCGGGTGCCGGAGTGGAGCCTATCGTCCATCGTCGCTACGAAGGAGGTGTTATCGAGCTGCCTCGGGACGGTACGCGCCTGGATCCGTCGTCGATGCCGGAGCTGGACGCCAAGCTGGGTCACGACATCGTGACCTCGAGCGGGGACACGTTGCTCGGGGCCGACGACAAGGCCGGCGTGGCCGCGATCATGACCGCCGTCGCCCACCTAGCGGGCCATCCTGAGCTGCCGCGCCCCGCACTGCGGATCGGGTTCACGCCGGACGAGGAGATCGGGGAGGGCGCGAGCCTGTTCGACATCCAACGGTTCGGCGCGCTGTGTGCCTACACGGTGGACGGCTCCGAGATCGGCGAGCTTCAGGACGCCACCTTCAGCGCGTTCGAGGCGACCATCAGGATCGAGGGCGTCGACATACACCCGGGCCACGCGACGGGAAAGCTGGTGAACGCGCTGCGCCTCGTCGCCGAGGTGGTCACGGCGCTCCCCACCGACTGCCTGACACCCGAATCGACCTCGGGGGGAGAAGGCTTCATCCACCCGTATGAGCTTGGCGGCACCGCCGGGGCCGCACACGTGAGACTGATCCTGCGCGACTTCGATGAGGACAAGCTCGCCGCCCATGTCGAGCTGCTGACACGAACCGCGGAGCAGGTGGTGGGCCGCGAGCCGCGAGCCCGTCTGTGGATCGACGTCCGGCGCCAGTACAGCAACATGCGCCGATACCTCGAGCACGTGCCGTTCGTGCTCGACGCCGCCGAGCAGGCGATCCGGGCTGAGGGGATCGAGCCGATCCGCAACGCCATCCGGGGCGGTACCGACGGTTCCAGGCTCAGCGAGATGGGGCTCCCCACCCCGAACCTGTTCACCGGCGGTCACGAGTACCACTCACGCCGCGAGTGGGCCTCGGTTCATGACATGGCCGCCGCGGCGGCGATGCTGGTTCGCCTCGCAGGTGTGTGGACGCGCCCGGAGCTGCGGGACGCTTGGCCGGTAGGCTCCCGCGAGTGACCTTCTCGGCCTCGCTCGCCTCGCTTGACGGCGCCATCACGCTCTCATCCGAGGCCCGCATTCCGGCGACGGATGCGGGGCTGCTGCGCGGCGACGGCGCGTTCGAGGTGATCCGGGTGTACGACGGCAAGCCGTTCCGCTTCGAGGATCACCTGCGGCGCCTGGAGCGTTCGGCGTCGAACCTGCGCCTGCCTCTCGACCTGGAGGCGCTGCGGGCCGATGCGCACCGACTGCTGGCCCACGCCGGCGCCGGTCCCGACCACGAGCTGCTGCGGGTCGTGGTGACCCGGGGCGGCCGGCGGCTGCTGCTGACCGAGGCGCTGCCGACCATCCCCGAGCGCATCCGGCTGGGCACGATCACGTATTCCCCCACGCGGGTGCTTGACGGGGTCAAATCGCTGTCCTATGCCGCCAACATGCTCGCCTCACGTCTGGCGCGCGAGCGCGGCTTTGATGAGGCGCTGCTGGTGACTCCCCACGGCCGCGTGCTCGAGGCTCCGACCAGCTCGATCTTTTGGGTCAAGGAAGGGCAGATCCTGACTCCGCCGCTCGACGATCACATCCTCGCTTCGATCACCCGGGCGCAGGTGATCGAGCTGACGGGCGCCGGCGAGCAGGCTTGCACGCTCGACGACCTGGCCGGTGCCGACGAGGTGTTCCTGTCCTCGACCGTCCGCGAGGTTCAGCCGGTGGCCGCGGTCGAGGACCACCAACTCGCTGCCGACGCGCCCATCACCGCGCGGACCGCACGCGAGCTGAGTGCGCGCATCCGCTCGGAGCTCGCCGCCGATTGAGGATCCTCAGCGTCATCGGCAACCGCCCGCAGTTCATCAAGGCTGCGGCGGTGTCGCCAAAGCTGCGCCAGTCCCATGAAGAGGTGCTGGTGCACACCGGCCAACATTTCGACGACGAACTGTCTGCGGTGTTCTTCGCCGAGCTCGGATTGCCCGCGCCGGATCGTGAGCTCGGGATCTCCCTGGGCACGAATGTGTCGCAGACGGCGCGGATGCTCGCTGCCCTGGAGCCGGTAATCGCCGGCCTGGAGCCGGATGTGGTGCTGGTCTACGGCGACACCAATTCGACGCTCGCCGGCGCCCTGGCGGGAGCTCAGGCCGGCGTATCGGTGGCCCACGTGGAGGCTGGGATGCGCTCCTTTGACCGTGCGATGCCGGAGGAGCTGAACCGGGTTTTGACAGATCATGCCAGCCAGCTGCTGCTCTGCTCCTCGCAGGTCGCGATCGAGAATCTCCGCCGCGAGAGCCTGGCCGAGCGAGCCGAGCTGGTCGGCGACGTGATGATCGACGTCGCTCTCGCCGTCCAACCCCGCGCCCGCCTGCGCGACGATCTGCTGTCGGGTCATGGCGTGCGCCCCGGTCACTACGCGCTGGCCACCGCGCACCGCGCCGGCAACGTCGACGATGCGTCCCGGCTGGCGCGGCTGGTGGAGCTGCTGGTGGCGGTACCGGCGACCGTGGTGCTGCCCCTGCACCCCCGCACCCGGGCGCGGTTGACAGATGCTGGACTGCTCGCGCGCCTCCAGGATGCGCCGAACCTCGTCATCGCGCCACCGCTCGGGTACTTCGAGCTCAGCGCGCTGCTCTGCAACGCCAGCCATGTGCTGACCGACTCGGGTGGGCTGCAGAAGGAGGCCTATCTGGCCGGGGTTCCCTGCATCACACTGCGATCGAACACCGAATGGACCGAGACCGTGGAGGCAGGCTGGAACGAGTTGACCGATCTCGACCGCGATGCCGTGCTCGCTGCGCTTGATCGCCGGCCGCC
Organism: uncultured Solirubrobacterales bacterium; assembly: GCA_963803475.1. Lineage (GTDB taxonomy): Bacteria > Actinomycetota > Thermoleophilia > Solirubrobacterales > Solirubrobacteraceae > Palsa-465. The sequence continues at coordinate 174,790 of CAWDMR010000004.1, read as the reverse complement.
TCTCGAGCGGCCGCCGCTGTACGGCGATGGGCGCGCCGGTGAACGCGTCGTCGCGGCGCTTACACTCCGCTGCGCATGAGCGGGTCTGCGTCACGAGCGCCGTCGGCGCGACCAGTGAGTGTCGGCGTGGTCGGCCTCGGCTACTGGGGCCCGAATCTGGCTCGGAATTTCCAGGCGATACCGGCCTGCGAGCTCACCTGGTGCTGCGACAGATCGCCGACTACCCGCGAGCGAGTCGCCGCGCGGTTCCCGGGCGCACGCTACGCCGACGACATCGAGGAGCTGCTGGCCGACGACTCGCTGGATGCGGTAGCGCTGGCCACGCCGGTGCCCACCCACGCCGAGCTCGCAGTTCGCGTGCTACAGGCGGGCAAGCATTGCTTCGTGGAGAAGCCGCTGGGGCGGTCCGTGGCCGAGGCGGAGCGCGCGGTGGCGGCGGCGCAGGCCGGCGGGCGGACGCTGATGGTGGGACACCTGCTCGAGTACCACCCCGGGGTGGAGAAGCTCAAGGAGCTGTCCGACTCCGGCGAGCTCGGCGACCAGGTCTTCTACATCTACGGCAATCGCCTGAACCTCGGGCAGCTCCGCGCCGACGAGAACGCGCTCTGGAGCCTGGGCGCGCACGACGTCTCGGTGCTGCTGTACCTCGCGGGTGAGGAGCCGTGGGAGTGTGTCGCGCATGGGCAGTCCTACGTGCGCGAAGGGGTGGAGGACGTGGTGTTCTGCTTCCTGCGGTTCGCCTCCGGGCTCTCGGCCCATCTCCATCTCTCCTGGCTTGACCCGCACAAGGAGCGTCGCTTCACGGTGGTCGGCTCGCGCCGGATGGCGACCTTCGACGACATGGCGATCGAGGGCAAGCTGACCGTGTACGACAAGGGCTTCGACGAGGACTCGAGCAGCTACGGCGAATACATCACCCGGACCGGCGACATCTTCTGCCCCCGGATCTCCAACGCCGAGCCACTGCGGATCGAGTGCGAGCACTTCGTCGATTGCGTCCGCAGCGGTGCCAGGCCGAGATCGGACGGCGAGAGCGGGTTGCGGGTCGTGCGTGTGCTCGAGTCGCTGCAGAGCTCGCTCGACGGTTCGGTCCACGCGGGCGCCTCCCCGTCCGGTGTGCCCGACCGGCCGGAGGGCATGCCTTCCGCTGGTCCTGACCGGTCGGCGGAGATCCGCAGTGGGTGAGGTATCCCCAGCCGCGCAGCTCGCCGCCGACGTACACCTGGGGGCAGGCGTGTCGCTGGCCTCCGGCGCGGTCGTCGGCAGTGGGGTCCGGATCGGCGACGGGGCGTCGATCGGGCCGAGTGCAGTCCTCGAGCCTGGGAGCGTGATCGGGGCTGGGTGCGTGATCGAAGCCGGCGCGGTGCTGGGCAAGCGGCCGCGTCTGCGTCCCGGCTCGAGCGCCGCGGCTGCCGCCGCCACGCTCGGCGGCCTGGTGCTCGAGTCAGAGGTGACGGTGTGCTGCGGCGCGGTCGTCTACGCCGGCACGCGCATCGGCCCGCGCGTGATCGTCGGCGATCAGTCGCAGATCCGGGAGCGAGTCGAGGTGGGTGCCGGCACCGTGGTCGGCCGGGGCTCCGCGCTCGACTTCGACACCACCGTCGGGGAGCGGGTGCTGATCCAGACCGGCGTCTACGTCACGGGCGGGTCGGTCGTGGAGGACGAGGTGTTCCTCGGCCCGGGCGTGGTGACGACCAACGACGACACCATGGGCCGCCATCCGCCGCGCGCGGCGCTGCGAGGTCCCACGTTTCGCCGGGGGTGTCGGGTGGGCGGGGGGGCTGTGATCGTCCCCGGCGTCGTCATCGGCGAGGAGGCCTACATCGCCGCCGGCGCGGTCGTGACCCGGGACGTCGGTGAGCGCGAGGTGGTGATGGGAGTGCCGGCTCGGGTCATGCGCCGGGTGGAGGATGCCGACCTGCGCAGCGGCTGGCAGTGAGGCCTGAGGACCTGCCCCGCGTGAGAGGATGCGGGTGCAACTGTTTACCCGAGGAGGACGCGATGGAGACCTGGGACATCCGCTCCCTGCCGATCGAGCCCCACAAGCCGCAGGTGCTGCGATCCGACGCCGAAACCCGCGCGATCGCCATCTTCCTGCCGGCCGGCGAGCAGCTCCAGGAGCACCAGGTCCACGAGCGGGCCTACCTGCTCGTCGCTGACGGTGAGATTGAGGTCTCCCAGGACGGGCAGACGGTCGGCGGCGGCCCCGGCTTCCTGTCGCACTTCGAGCCCGCCGAGCGGCACGCGGTGAAGGCGGTGTCTGACGCCCGCCTGGTGCTGGTGCTCTCGCCCTGGCCCGGCGAAGGGCACCCGTCGCGGATGGCCGGATAGCTGCCGCCGGCCCTGGCGGCCGCGAGCGTCTGCCCGCCATGGCCGCGAGCGTCTGCCGCTCTATGCCCGCGCTCGCGCCTGCACGGGCGCGGATACGCCCGCCATCTCTTCGCTGGCCGCGGTCCAGATGACCTGGTCTCGCGCCGGCCCGACGCCGATCAGCGCGACCGGCACGCGGACGAAATCGGCGATGTACTGGAGGTAGTCGCGGGCGGCCGTCGGCAGGTCGTCCTCGCTGCGAATGTCGCTGAGATTCTCCGTCCACCCCGGGAGCTCCACGTACTCCCCGGTGGCGTGATGCAGGACGGTCTGGTGATAGGGGAAGCGATCGAACTCGGCGCCGTCGGCGCCCCGGTACCGGGTGCAGACGCGGACGGTCTCCAGCCCCGTGAGGACATCCAGCTTGGTCACCGCGAGCGCGGTGAGCGAGTTGATGCGCGCGGCGTAGCGCAACGCGACCAGGTCGAGCCAGCCAACCCGTCGCGGGCGGCCGGTGGTGGTCCCGTATTCGCCGCCGCGCTCGCGGATGTCATCCGCCAGCGTGCCGTCGAGCTCGGTCGGGAACGGGCCGGCCCCGACGCGGGTGCCGTACGCCTTGGTCACTCCCCACACCTCGTCGATGTCCTTGGGCCCGACTCCGGCGCCGATGCACGCGGCGCCGGCCACTGGGTTGGAGGAGGTGACGAATGGATAGGTGCCGTGATCGATGTCCAGCAGTGCGCCTTGGGCACCTTCGAACAGGACGATCTTGCCCGCGTCGAGCATCTCCAGGACGAGCCGGCTGGTGTCTGCGATGAACGGCTCGAGACGATGGCCGTAGGTCAGGTACTCCTCGGTGATCGTTTGCAGGTCGAGCCGTGGATCCTTGGCGAACGGTCGCAGCGACAGCCGCTTGGGCTCCAGCGCCGCGATGATCTTCTTCTTCAGGATCTTCTCGTCCAGCAAGTCCTGGACCCGGATGCCAAGCCGGGCGGCCTTGTCCGCGTAGCACGGGCCGATCCCGCGCCGGGTCGTACCGATCTGGAGCTTGCCCAGCTTCGCCTCGCCGGCGTGATCGAGCATCAAGTGGTAGGGCATGATCAAGTGGGCGTTGGCGGAGATCCGCAGCGAGGTGATATCCACGCGGCTGCGCCGCAGCCCGTCGAGCTCGTCGCTCAGCACCTTGGGATCGATCACGACCCCGTTGCCGATCACGCACAGCTTGCCCGGTTGCAGGATCCCCGACGGCATCAGGTGCAGCTTCCAGGTCTTGCCGTTGCGCACGATTGTGTGGCCGGCGTTGTTGCCGCCCTGAAAGCGCACGACCGCGTCGGCCCGCTCGGCGAGCAGATCGGTCAGCTTCCCTTTTCCCTCGTCGCCCCACTGGGCGCCAACGATCACGATTCCTGCCATCTGAAACCAGTGTACGTGCGGTGGTGGCGTTCGTCGGGCGGTTGCAGGCCGTGCCGGCGGCCCTCACTTCTCCCGGACCGGCGCCACCCGGCCCAGCCGCTCGAGCAGCTCGATCAGCATCTGCGCGCCTTCGGAGGCCGCCAGCCGGGCGGTATCGATACGGATCTCGGGCCGCTCGGGTACCTCGTATGGCGAGTCGATCGCGGTGAAGTCGGGAATCTCACCACGTCGCGCTCGTTTGTAGAGGCCCTTCGGATCGCGCCGTTCGGCGATCTCGAGCGGCACGTCGACGAACACCTCGATGAACTCGTCCGGTTCGAACCGCGCCCGGGCCGCCTCACGTTCGGCGCGGAACGGCGAGATGAACGCGACGATCACGATCAGCCCCGCATCCACCATCAGGTGCGCCACCTCGGCCACCCGGCGGATGTTCTCCACGCGATCTGACTCGGTGTAGCCGAGGTCGGCGTTCAGTCCCTGCCGGACGCTGTCTCCGTCGAGCAGGTAGGTGTGATGTCCGCGGCTGTGGAGCTCGCGCTCGACCAGGTTCGCGATCGTCGACTTACCCGCGGCGGAGATCCCGGTGAGCCACAGTATGGTCGGCCGCTGGCAGAGGCGATCGGCGCGCTCACCCTTGCTAACCCGGCTCCCCAGCCGGTGACGTGAGCCAAGCGACGCGAGACCTGAGACCCCAGATTGGCCCTCGCTTGATTCAAAGATCTGCAATTACATGCATCATGATTGCGGATCGCGGGGTCAGATGGTGCCGTCAGCGCCCGTCAGATGCCCGAGCGCCGCCAACGGAGAGTCGGCTCGCGACCTGGCTGCCTGCTTCAGGCGTAGCGCAGGCGATAGCGCAGACGGCGTGGCCGCCGGCGATCGGACGTCGCCGCGCGCGCCCGCAGCAGCGCCACTAGATCCGCAGTGAGGTGAAACGGATCGGCTACCGTCGACCCGTCGTGCAGCGACAGCGCGGCCCGCAGCTCGCCGCCCACCTCCGCCAGGAGGACGGGAGCGGGCGGCACGCGGTCGGTGCTGTCGAGCTCGGCGAGACGCGCCAGTCCCGCGTCATCGTCGGCGCATGCGGGGCGGATTGTGATGGGAATGGTGATCGAGTTCATCGGGCTCTCCTGGGTGCTGGATCCCAATGTGCTCCTACCGGGGCATAAATGCAAATAGGGCTTTGCTTGGTTCGGTATAACTAGTGGTTATGCTCGACGCGCGTCGCCTGAGAGTGCTTTGTGAGGTCGCTCGTCAGGGCTCGTTCTCGGCCGCAGCGGAAGCGCTGGGGTACACCCAGCCGGCGGTCTCGCGCCAGATCGCAACCCTTGAGGCCGAGGTCGGCGCCGTGCTGGTCCGCCGGGTGCCCCAGGGAGCGGTACTCACCGACGCCGGCCGCTTGCTGGCGGAGCGCGGTGAGTCCGTGCTGGCTCAGCTCAAGGTGCTGGAGGTGGAGCTGCAGGCACTGGCCGGGCTCGAGGGCGGGCGGCTGCGGCTGGCATCGTTCGCCTCGGCAGCGGCCGCGATCATTCCCCCGGCGATCGCCGAGTTCCGCGCCCGCCATCCCAAGGTCGAGATCTCGGTGGAGGTGGCGGACCCGCTCGATTCACTGCCCCAGTTGCGTGCCGGCGAGCTCGACATCGCCATCTCCCACGACCCGATGGGGATGGCGCTCGGCCGGACCGGGAGCGTCATCGTTCCCGCAGACGCCGCGCACCAGCCGGCGCGGGAGGACGACGGGGTCGAGCGCCCGCGGGACGGCGCCGGGGTCGAGCGGCCGCGCGACGGCGCCGGGGTCGAGCGGGGGGCAGCCACCGCCGGCCTCGAGTTCGTGTCGCTGTTCGACGATCCGATGTACGTCGCGATGCCCGTCGGTCATCGACTGGCGGACATCGAGGCGCTGGAACTGGGCTGCTTCGCCAGCGAGCCGTGGATGCTCGCGACCACGCACTCGTGTCCGGACTCGAGGCTATTCCTGCGCGCGTGTCACGATGCCGGCTTTGAGCCCACGATCGCCTTCCAGAACGATGATTACCCGGCGATTCTGGGATTCGTCGCGGCTGGCGTTGGGGTGGCTTTGGTCCCGGACATGGTGGTCCGCGGTCTGCGCGAGGACGTCGTCGTGCGCGCCCTGGACCCGGCGCCTCCGCCGCGCCCGATCATGGCGGTTCTGCCCGCCGGCTACCGCTCGCCAGCCGCAGCGGCGATGCTCGATGTGCTGGGCGAGGTCGGCGAGCGCTGGGTGACTGGCCGTGTGCTACTGAGCAGCGGCACGACGTCCGAGGCAGCCGCCTAACTCTCAGCATGCCTGACGACGAGGACACCCAGCGCCTGAAGGAAGAGCAACGCCGGCGCGAGGCCACCGAGCACGAGCTGGCCCGCACGGCGGACCAAGAGCACGAAACCGCTCAGCACGAGCGCCGCGCCGACCAGGCCCGGTATCTGCGCCGCAGGCTCGACGAGCGCGAGGATTCCGAGCGAAGCGAGTGAGCCGCGGGCGGTGGCTGCCTGGGCCCTCAGAGCCAAACGAACCAGAATGTTTAGACCGAGCTGCGCTCCATGCGTCGGTCGTGCCCGAGCAGCGGCAGCTCGTCGCACATCTCCGTCAGGCGTGACACGGTCCGCTCGGTGATCTGCTCGCACAGCGCCTCGCGATCCAGGATGTTGGTCGTGAGCAGGATCGACCGCTCGTCCTCATACCGGGCGTTGACGATCGAGTACAGCTCCTCCAGCACCCAGTCGGTGGTCCGCTCAGCTCCCACGTCGTCGATATGCAGCAGGTCGACGGCCGTCAGCCGGTCGAGAAGGTCGACGTGCGAGCGCTCGGCCCGGTGCGTGTCGCGGATCTCGTTCAGCAGACGCGGCAGCGAATAGATCGCCACCGAGCGCCCCGCCCTCAGGGCTGCCTTGGAGACCAACATCGCCAGCGTGGTTTTCCCCGTCCCCACCGGGCCCATGAACCACAGTCCGCGGCCGGCGTCCAGCTGGCGGTCGATCGTCTCGGCATACCGGCGGGTGGCCGCCACGATCTGAGGCTCGATCTCGGTCACCGGCGGCCGCTCGAACGACACGTCTCGATATCGCCGCGGGATCACCGCCGACAGGCTGCGCGCCTTGCGCATGGCGATGATTTGCGGCCGGCAGCGACAGTCGTGGGCGATGTTGGCCGCCTCGTCGAACAGCAGACCGGTGCCGTCGCACAGCCCGAATGCGCACTCGGTCATGGACCGAACCGGTCACCGGCATACGTCATGAAGCGCGGGTACTCCTTCTGAAACGTGAGGATGACGTCCCCGACGGGTCCGTTGCGGTGCTTGGCGATGATGATGTCCGCCTCGCCGGGCCGCTCCGACTCCCGGTCGTAGTACTCCTCGCGGTAGATGAACATCACCAGATCTGAATCCTGCTCGATCTGGCCGCTCTCACGCAGGTCGGACAGGATCGGCTTCTTGTCGCCGCCGCGCTGCTCGACCGCACGGCTCAGCTGCGACAGCGCGATGACCGGCACGTTCAGCTCCCGGGCCAGGCCCTTCAGGCCGCGCGAGATCTGACCAACCTGCTCCACGCGGCTCTCGACCCGGCCCTCGTGGCGCATCAGCTGCAGATAGTCGATGATGATCAGCCCCAGTCCGCCCTCGATCTGGTGGTGGAGGCGTCGGGACTTGGCCCGCACCTCGAGCACTCCCGTGTCGCTGGAGTCATCCACGTACAGTGGCGAGTCGGCCAGCCGCTGGCATGCCTCCAGGATCTTCGGCCAGCGCGCCTCCGCGACCTTGCCCCGCCGCAGCTCCTCGCCCTTGATCTTTGCCTGGGAGGCGACGAATCGCTGCGCCAGCTCGGACTCGGACATCTCGAGCGAGAACAGGGCCACCGCATGGCCGTGCAGGACGGCGTTCTCCGCCATGTTCGTGACCAGTGCCGACTTCCCCATCGATGGGCGCGCGGCAATCACGATCAGGTTGCCGGGCTGAAACCCGCCGGTCAGAGCGTCGATGTCCTTGAAGCCCGAGGGCGTGCCCGTCAGCGAAGTCTTCGCCTGCGACAGCCGATGGAGCTTGTCGGTCTCCTCGTCGAGGATGTCCGCGATCGTGCGGATCTTCTTCTGGCGGTCATCGTGCGCGACCTCCAGCATCGAGCGCTCGGCCCGCTCGACCAGATCGCGCGGCGGCGCGTCACGCGAGAGCACGCTGGCCTGAATTTCGTACGAGGCGGTCAGCAAGGCTCGCATCTGAGCGTTCTCGCGCACGATGCGGCCGTACTCGCGGGCATGGCCGGCTGCGGGAACCCACCCGGCGAGCTCGTCGATCGCCGCCGGACCGCCGACGTCCTCGAGCTTGCCGTGCTGGCGTAGGACTTCGCCGACCGTCAGATGATCGATCTTGCGGTCGGTGTTATGCAACTCCACCATCGCCTCGAACACCGCCCCGTGCTGCTCGCGATAGAAGTGCTCAGGTCGGAGGTGCTCCTCGACCAGCAGCCCAAACAGGTGCCGGTCATCGAGCAGGACCGCGCCGAGCACCGACTTCTCGGCCTCGAGGTTGTGCGGCGGAACTGCGATGTTCTGGACGGCACTCATCGGCGTCGTCCCGAGTCTAGGTCGGCCCCGGACGGGTGGATCGGGGCGTTGTCGCTAGTTGGCGAGTTTCCGGACGCGCGGCTGGAAGGCGCTAGAAGGCGACCGGCACGGAAAGGTCTAGTGTCCCGATTCGGAAATTCGGTGCCACTACGCGGCGACCACCATGGTCTTAATCGTCGCGGTCACCTCGTCGGTGACCTCGATCACGACCATGTACGTACCGACGTGCCGGATCGGCTCCTCGAGATGGATCTTGCGGCGATCGATCCGGATTCCCCGGGCGTCACGAATCGCGTCGGCAATGTCCTGGGTCGTCACCGAGCCGAACAGCCTCCCGTCATCCCCGGCCTGCTGCGGGATCGTGAGAACGGTCCGGCCCAGCAGCGCCGCGTTGTCACGCGCGCGATCCTCGGCCTCCTGCTTGGCGCGCTCGGCGCTCTCCATCCGGCGCGCCGCGGCCTCGATTGAGCCCTTCGTCGCGGCCTCGGCCAGCTTGCGCGGCACCAGGTAGTTGCGCAGGTAGCCGGCCGACACGTCGACCACCGTGCCGCGCTCGCCGAGCGATTCCACGTCCTGGAGCAGGATCGCCTGCGGCATTGCCTACTCGTTAGCGGTCGCGATCGCGGTCGCGGTCACGATCGCGTCCGCCGCGCTCGCTTCCGCCCTCGGCGACGTACGGCAGCAACGCGAGCTCACGGGCCCGTTTGACGGCGCGCGCGACCTGGCTCTGGTGGCGGCGACACGCTCCCGTGATGCGGCGAGAGCGGATCTTGCCGCGCTCCGAGATGAACCGGCGGAGCGCCGAGATGTCCTTGTAGTCGACCTGATCGACCTTGTCGCGACAGTACGGGCACGGCTTCCGGCGCCCCGAGGTCGGGCCGCCCTTCCTATCCCGCCGGCGCGCCGGCCGTCTGCGTTGCTTTGCCACGGTTGCTCACTCTAGCTCGGGTTCTGTGTCAGGCCGCCTCAGAACGGGATGTCGTCGTCGGCGGTCCCTGCAGTCACAGGCGCGGTCTCGAAGTCGCCGGTGTCGATCGGAACGTCGCTCTCCGTCGCGCGGACGCTGCTGGAGAACCCGTTCCCGTTGCCAGCGTCGTCGCGACCGCCGAGGAACTGCACGGAGTCAGCGATGATATCGACGGACTCGCGCTTCTGTCCGTCCCGCTCCCACTGGCTCCACTCCAGTCGGCCGTCGATCGCCACCGGGCGACCCTTCTTCAGATACTGGTGACAGCTCTCAGCCTGCCGCCCGAACACGGTCACCCGGAAGAAGTTGGGCTTCTCCTCCCAGTTGCCGGTCGAGCTGTCCTTACGCCGCGTGTTGACGGCGATGCCCAGCTTGCAGATCGACAGGCCGTTGCCCGTCGCGCTGAGCTCGGGATCTCGGGTGAGATTGCCGGTCAGCACAACCCGATTGATGTTCATGCCCGTGGCTCCTTTCCACGACGTTTGAAGAGCATCTTCCGAGTCTAGGGCGGTCGCAGACAGCAACCTCCGTGCTCCCCGGAAAATGGACTGAAACGTTGGGGTCCTGGCACAGGGCTGTCCAGCGGCGTGACAAAGGCGCAAGGAACGGAGCCACCACGCGGCCGGAGCCCAGGCGCGGGCGGGCGGGACGAGCCGGCTGTCAAGCCGGCGGCCTACTCCTCGGTGTCGACGTCCGATCCTCCCGAATCCGAGTCGGCCGCCGATTCGGGTGCGGGCGTCGCCGGCTCGGGTGCGGCTGCCGGTTCGGGTGCGGCCGCCGCTGGCTCGGCAGGCGCCGCCGAGGCTGCGGATGCAGCCGGGGCAGCCGAGGGGGCGGCAGAGGCGGTCCCGCCCGGAGCGACCGCAGCGGCGATCACGGGAGGGGCCGAGTCCGGCGGGGGCGGGGTGCCGGCCAGCACCTTGATGATGCGGAACCGGAGTACGCCGTCGTCGATTCTGAGGCTGTGGTTGAGCGACTCCAGCAGCGTCGGCGGTCCATGGAACTGGAGCAAGTGATATTCGGCGTCGGCCTGATGGTCGATCCGGAAGGTGAGAGGCCGCGTGCCCCACTCGTCGTGGCGCTCGATCGAGCCGGAGGCGGCGGTGACTGCGCCCTCCACGTCGGAGAGGATCTTGGCGCGCTGTTCCTCGGGAGCGCTCGTCGAGAGCAGCAGCATCAGGTCATATAGCGGAGTTTCGTTCGCCATCTGGACGCGTCCGGTGCGGACGGCGGCCGACTATAGCGGGTGCGATGCTGTGGACATGGGCGGCGATTCAGAGCTGAAGTCCGGACAGCCGATCCTGACGTTGGGCGATCAGGGCGCCTGGGATCGCTGGCTTGCGCAGCATTTTGACGGGCCCACCGGCGTGTGGGTGAAGCTGGCCAGGAAGGGAGCGGGCGCCGCGACGGTGACCTACGCCGAGGCCGTGGATGCTGCGCTCTGTTACGGCTGGATCGACGGCCAGAGGGCCGCATACGACGATGTGTTCTGGCTGCAGCGCTTCACCCGCCGGGGCCCCCGCAGTCGGTGGTCGCAGATCAATCGGGAGAAGGCTGAGCGACTGATCGCCGAGGGCCGGATGCACGAGCCCGGGCTCGCCGAGATCCGGGCGGCGCAGCGGGACGGACGCTGGGAAGCGGCTTACCCGGCACAAAGCCAGGCGTCGGTGCCGGCCGATCTCCAGGCCGCCCTCGACCAGCATCCATCGGCCAAGGAGTTCTTCGAGACGCTCACGGGATCGACCCGGTACGCGTTCCTGTTCCGCCTGCACAACGTCAAGCGGCCGCAGAATCGCGCCCGGCGCATCGCCAACTACATCGAGCTGCTGAGCGCTGGCAAGACGCTGTTCGACTGATGCCGGGCACCCGTCCCCGGGTGCGCGCTGCGGCGGCGCCTTCGTACCTGCTCAAAGTCGATCAGCCGCCCGACTACGGGCTGCTGTCGACGTTGAGCATGTCGCCCAGCCCCCCGCCCTCAGCTCACCCGCTCGGTCCCCTTGCGGTGAATGTCCTCGAGCTGCTCATCGATCCAGTCTCCCGGGTCGCGGGCGGTCACGATCGACGTCAGACCGGCCAGCCGGCGCTCGCGCTCCGATTGGGGCATGGTCAGCGCGGCGTGGATCGAGTCGGCCAGCTCCTGGATGTCGAATGGGTTGACCGACAGCGCATACTCGCCCAGCTCCTCGTGGGCGCCGGTGTTCTCGGACAGGATCGAGACGCCGGCGCGTTCGTTGACCATCGGTCCCTCCTTGGCCACGAGGTTCATGCCGTCGAACATGGCGTTGACCATCAGCACGTCGTAGTGCTTGTAGGCAGCCACGGCCTCCTCGAGGTTGTCGCGGAGCTTCAGCTGGATCGGCATCCAGTCGGGCGAGCCGTGGCGATGGTTGACGACCGCCACCACCGCCTCGATCCGCTCGAGATACTCGGCGTACTCAGGGACGTCGGTCCGGGACGGCATCAGCTGGGCGATGAACGTCACCTTCTCCCGGAACTCGGGATGCTGCTCGAGGAACACGTCGAACGCGCTGAAGCCACGGAGCACGTTCTTCGACAAGTCGGCGCGATCCACGCGCAGGATCAGGTGATCGCGCCGGCGGCGCAGGAGCTCCCGTTCGAGCTGGTGCGTGCGCGGACGCTGCGCGACCTCCTCAACGGCGTGGCAGTCGATCGGGAGGGGATAGGCCCGCACCCATACTTCGCGCCCGTTGCAGTACACCACGCCGCGTCCGAAGTCGACGTCGAGCCCGAGCAGGTCCTCGCAGCACTGCAGGAAGTTCCTGCGGTAGGAGCGGGTGTGGAAGCCGATGATGTCGTTGGACAGGATCCCCATGTACAGATCGTTGCGCATCATCGACGGCAGTACCCGCCACGAGTCCGACTGGCTCCAGGGAATGTGCACGAAGTGGTGGAGGAACACATCCGGCCGAGCCCGCCGCACGAGGCCCGGCAGCGTGTACAGGTGGTAGTCGTGGACCATCACCACCGGCTGCTCGACGCCCTCGATCTCCTCCACCACGGCCCGCGCCAGGTCCTCGTTGACCGCGTTGTAGCCGAACTCGAACGCCTCCGTCTCGTTGCGGCGGATATCCGGCGCGTTGGACAGGTCCCACAGGTAATGCTGAATGAACCACAGCATCGGGTTGGCCATGATGTTGTAGAAGCGATCCCAGGCCTCGGGATCGGAGGCGACCAGCTTGACGCGATACTCGCCGCCGCCCGGTGCGCGCACGGGGAACGGCTTGCCGTCGTGCCGCTCCGCCGCCTCGACGTCCTCGTCGGTCATCGCCGACGCGATCCAGGTCACGTCTCGGTGCGAGGCGAGGCCGATCAGGGCGGTCACCAGTCCTCCCGTGCCGCGCCGGAGCTCGCCGCCCGGTTCGAACGTCACCGGTCCCCGGTTGGAAACCAGCACCAGCGGCGGTGGGTCGGTCATGACGCCTCCATGGACTCGAACAGGGCCAGCCAGTCGCGCAGCAGGCGAGGCATCAGGAAGCGCTTGCGCACCGACTCCTTGCCGGCCCGCCCGAGCTGCTTGCCGAGTCCGGGATCACTGAGGATGTCCAGCGTCCGGGAGGCGCACTCCTCGACGCTTCCGACGAGAAAGCCGGATTCGCCGTCGGACACCTGAAGCGGGATCCCTCCCACGTTGCCGCCGATGAATGGTCGCCCTTTCCAGATCGCCTCAGTCACAGTCAGACCGAATCCTTCCCGAGTCGACTTCTGGATCACAACGTCGCAGTGGGATTGGAACGCGTTGACCTCGATGGCGCCGACGTTGTTGAGGTTATTGAGGATATGGACGTCGGGATCGCCGTCGGCGTGCGCGACGGTGGCGTTGAAGTAGTCCCAGCCCTCGGGATCGTCGGTGGCCATCGAGCCGACCAGCGCCAGCTGAACGTCAGGCATCTCCTGCTTGACGATCCGATACGCGTCGATTACGCCGAGCGGGTCCTTCCAGGGATCGAAGCGCGACACCTGACACATCAGCGGCCGGTCTACGTCGATTCCGAACTGCTGGCAGATGTACACCGCGTCCTCGGGGGAAAAGGCCATGTTCTTGGGCGCCAGCGGATCGATCGCCGGCGGCACGATGTGCGCGCGTCCGTCCATCCCGCTCGGGACGTACTGCTCCATGTGGAACACGGATGCCCGGTAAGGCTCCAGGTAGGGCAGCAGCCGCCCGAGCGTGGGCGGATTCGGAGTCGACAAGTCGATGTGACAGCGCCACACCCAGTGCCGAGCCTTGTCGGCCACCAGCGAGCACAGCGCCGCCGGTTGCGGGTCGTGGACGATGCACACGTCCCAGCCGTCGGACAGCTCGCGAGCATTGATCTCGTTGTAGCGCCGCCAGGTCTCCCACTGCGCCTCATTTAGATCCCCGGGACTGCCCTGGAGCGCGTTGTGCATGACCTTGGTCGCGTTGAAGAACTCCTCGCGGCCGTAGATCACCTGCCACTCGACCTCGAGTCCGACATCGCTCATCAGCGGAACGAGCGTGTACAGGATCTCCGAGACACCGCCGCCGAACGCCGTGGCCGACACGTGCAGGACGCGCTTGCCGGCCAGGCGCTCCGCCCGCTCTCTGATCTCATCGACCAGCGGCCGTCCGACGATGCTGGCGTAATCGGAGAGGTGCTTTTGCGCGAAGGAGACGGGTTGCAGCATGGCGAGCGGGGTCCGAACGATCCGGCCTGACGATATCGAGCCCCGCCGCCTCTACGCGCACAACGCTCGCAGGCGTGAGATCCCTCGATCGATGGCCTGCACCAGCCGAGCGTGCAGGTCGGCGTTGGCTGCCGAAATCGAAGACATCTGGTACTCGTGACCCGAGCCCAGCAGCCGGTGGCCATCCAGCGGAGCGCCCCAGCCGTCGCTGACGATGCCTCCCGCCTCCCGCAGGCACAGCCACGGCGCGGCGAGGTCATACGGTGAGTTGTTCAGGATCTCGCCGCCACCCAGACGCTCGAACTGCTCGCGCATGCCCGGCACGTCGTCGACGATCCGAGAGCCGACCTCGATCACGGCGTCGAGCTGACCGGTCAGCACCCGGGTCATCGAGAATGCCTGCGATCCCAGCTCGAACGTGCCGCCGCCCACCGAGGAGCCGTCGATCAGCTCGCCGAGCACCTCGACCGTAGGCCGCACCGGACGTCCGCGGAAGCCGTAAGACCAGAACATGCGGCCGAGCTCGGTGTTGGCGCTCAGCGACACGGCTCGGGAACACCGGACGCCCTGGCCGCGCGTCGCCACGAACCAGTCGCCGGACTTGATCTCCACCACGCACCCGACCTCGACATCGGCCATCGTCGGCTCGGCATCATCCAGCGGGGCCAGGGCCACCGCCACGCAGGCGGACTCGAGCCCGGCCATCGCCGGGCGGGTGCCGTCGATCGGATCCACCACCAGCACGTGCGTCGCATCGGGGGTGGCGACCAGCCCTCGATCCTCGGAGTAGAACGCCATCCGGGGGGCGCGCTCGGCGACGAACTCCGACAGCGCTGACTCGGCGATCTGGTCGACCACGAATGTGACGTCGCCACCGGCGGCCTCGCCGGCGTGCGCGCGGCCGGCATGGGACCCCAGGGACGGCAGCACCCGCTCACGCAGGCGCTGGGCCAGCTCCAGCACCAACTCGCGATGGCCATTCCCACCATCGGCGCTCACGCCGGGAGCTCCAGCGTGAACACGGTGTCGCCGGGCTGGGAGCGCACGAACAGATGCCCGGCCATCCGCTCGGCCAGCTCGCTGGCAATCGCCAGCCCCAGTCCCGAGCCCTGCGCGTCGTCCGCGGTGAAGAACGGCTCGAAGATCCGCTGGAGCGCCTCGCGCTCGATCCCCTCGCCATCGTCACGTACGGCCAGCACCACGTGACCGTCGTCCCGGCCCGCGGTCACCACGATCCGCGTACCTGACGGGGTATGTGTGAGGGCGTTGTCGATCAGGATGCGCATGATCTGGGCCACGCGCACCGGATCACACAGCGCCTCGATCCGCCGCGCGGCCAGGCGCAGCTCCAGGTGCGAGTCGTGCTGCGCCAGTGTCGGCTCAAATTCTCCGGACACCGATCGGGTGAGCTCGCCGAGGTCGACCTGCTCGGGTCGCAGCTCGAGCGAGCCGGCCTCCAGGCGCGAGAGGTCGAGCAGATCGACCGACAGCTTGCGTAACCGTTCCACCTGATCGCGCACCTGATCCAGAAAGCGCTGGCGCGTGTCCCGGTCGAGCCCGTCGTCTTCGAGCAGCTCAACGAAGCCGCCGAGCGAGAAGATCGGGGTGCGGAGCTCGTGCGATGCGGTGGCGATGAACCTCTTCCGAGCCAGCTCGAGCTGAGCCAGCTGTCGCTGCATGTCGTTGAACGCGACCGCGAGCTGACCCAGCTCGTCGGTCGAGTCCACCCGGATCGGATGCTCGAAGTCCCCGGCCGCAACCTGCTCCGCGGCGCGCTCGAGCCGCTTGACCCGTTCGGCCAGTGCCCGTGCGACCAGGCTCCCCCCGATCAAGGCGAGCAGCAGCGCGATCCCTCCCGCCACCAGAATCTCGTGCCGGACGATGGCGACGTTGCGGACGATGTCGGAGACGGGGGCGGAGTAGATGATCACCCGCGCCACCCGGCCCTGGTAATAGATCGGAAATGCCGCCTCGGCGACTGCGCCCGACGGCGACGATTCGGTCCCGGTCACGAGCCGGCCGCGCGCGGCCGCGGTGTACGCCACCGGGAACGACAGCGGCTCGGCTGAGGCGCCGTTCGAGTCGGCCTGTTGCGAAAGCTGCGGTCCGCCGGGGGCGATCGCGATCGCCACCGACATCAGGGTGACGCGGTTGCCGGACCTGGCGCCGGCGACGTCGACCAGCGCCCTGACCTCGGACGCCTGGGCCGAGCTGCCCACGGTGGCGCTGACCTGGCCGGAGTAGGTGCGGGCATCGGACGCGAGCTGGCGCAGCTTCTCGTCGATCAGCCGCTGCTGTAGTCCAGGCCCGACGTACAGATACAGCGCCCCGATCGCGATCAGCGTGATCGCGAAGAACACGAGCGCGAGCTTGTTGCGCAGCGACAGCCTGAGTGGGATCACGGCTCCGTGTCGCGGAAGCGATACCCGACGCCGCGGACGGTGAACAGATATTCGGGGTCCTTCGGATCGCGCTCGATCTTCTCGCGCAGATGGCGAATGTGCACGTCGATGGTGCGGGGGTCGCGGTAGGCGGAATCGCCCCAGATCCGCGCCAGCAGCATGTCGCGCGTGAACACCCGGCCGGGTGCCCGGGCCAGTGCGGAGAGGATCTCGAACTCCACGAATGTCAGCTGGGCTTCGTCGCCGCGGGCCCGGACGCTGCGCTTGGGGAAGTCGATGCGCAGCTCGCGCACGTTCAGCGGGGTTTCATCCGGCGCGGTCTCGGCGGGACGGCTCATCTCCACCCGGCGCAGAGCGGCCTTGATCCGGCTCGAGAACTCGCGCAGGGAGAATGGCTTAGTGATGTAGTCGTCAGCGCCGAGCTCGAGCCCGACCACCTTGTCGATTTCCTCGGTCTTGGCGGTCAGCATGATGATCGGGACCGAGCTCCGGTTCCGGAGCCGGCGACACACCTCCAGACCGTCGATCTTCGGCAGCATCAGGTCCAGCACCACGAGATCGAACGGCTGCTCTTCGAAGCGGTCGAGCGCCTGGCGCCCATCGGTGGCCTGCACCACCTCGTAACCGTCTCGCCGCAAGGGATAGGAGAGAAGCGTTTGAATCGACTGCTCGTCGTCGACGAGGAGGATGCGCGCTGTCCGATCGGCCATGATCTGTCTCCTCTTTCCGAAAAAGAGTAGTGGCGCCCTGGCCCGAAGCGGGTAAAAGACGCTGAAGCCGGTGTTTTCCTGGTTAACCTCTCGGGGCCGATGCTCGATCCACGCATCTACCGCACCGGCCTGATCGCTGTCGCGCTGGGAGCGATCGTGCTCGCGTTCTCGCTCACTTCCCAGCCCGGACCGGCCAGCACCACGCTTGCACCCGAAGCGTTCAACGGTCAGAACGCCTACTTGACGATGCTCTCACTGGCGCAGCGCTACCCGGACCGCCAGCCGGGGTCGACCGGCGATGACGATGTCGCCACCTACGTGGCCAAATCCCTGCGCGGGAACGGATTCGCGGTCACCACCACCACGAACAAGGCGCGCACGGCGCTCGGCACGCGGACGCTCGAGACGGTCACCGGGGTCCGGGCCGGGCAGGCCACGGGAAGCATCGTCGTGGTCGCGCACCGGGACTCGCTGGGCTCCCCGGCGGTGGCGGACATGTCGGGTACGGCCGCGCTGCTCGAGCTGGCCCGCGTGCTTTCCGGCGAGACCCAGCAGCGCTCGATCGTGTTGGCATCGGTCAGCGGCTCGGCCGGCGCGGCGGGCGCCACGCAGCTCGCCCGGACGCTCCCCGCGCCCGTCGATGCCGTGATCACGCTCGGGGATCTCGCCAGTGACGGCCTGCGCGAGCCGGTGGTGATTCCGTGGTCGAACGGGATCGGGATCGCGCCGCCGCTGTTGCGCAACACGGTCGCCGCCGCGCTCGGAGCCCAGGCCGGGCTGCGGGCCGGAGGCACCAGCCTGGTGGCTCAGCTGGCTCACCTGGCGCTGCCGCTGACGATCTCGGAGCAGGGCCCATTCGGCGCCCGCGGTCAGCCCGCCGTGGGGCTGTCGCTGACGGGCGAGCGCGGACCGGCCCCGGACGCGCGGGTCTCGAGCTCCGGGCCGATCACGCAGCTCGGGCGAACCGTGCTGCAGAGCGTGACCGCGCTCGACGGCGGCCCCCCGGTTCAGTCGCCGTCGGCCTATCTGCTCTACGACGGCAAGGTGATCCCGCCCTGGGCGATCCGGGTGCTGGTGCTCACGTTGATCCTGCCTGTGCTGATGACGACGGTCGACGGAATCGCCAGAGCGCGCCGGCGCGGACATTCAGTCTTCCGTTGGCTGGCGTGGGTCATCGCCGCGGGACTGCCTTTCCTGGTGGCGCTCGGACTGACGCTGGGGGCCAAGCTGATCGGCCTGCTCGACGTCACGCCACCGGGGCCGGTGGCGGCCGGAGCCGTCCCGCTGGAAAGCTCCGGGGTCGTCGTGCTGCTGGCGCTTGCGTGCGCGATCACCGCCACGTTCGTTGCCTGGCGGCCGCTCGTGTCGGTGTCGGGTGGGCTTCCCCGGCGCGAGGTGGGCTACGGCGAGGGGGCTGCCGGCGCCGTGCTGCTGGTGATGTGCGCTGTGTCCCTGCTGATCTGGGCGCGCAATCCGTATGCCGCGGCGCTGATTGTTCCGGCGCTGCACCTGTGGATGTGGGTCGTCGACCCCGACCTCGATCTCCCGCGATCGGCGGTGGCATTGCTGCTGCTGGGCGGGATCGCGCCGCCGGTGCTGCTCGTGGTCTATTACGCCGTTTCGCTCGGGCTCGGCCCGGCGGGCACCATCTGGAACGGCCTGCTGCTCGTGGCCGGGGGCCACGTGACGGTGCTGGCGGCAGTGGAGTGGAGCATCCTGCTGGGTTGTTTTGCCAGCATCTTGTCGATCGCCATGCGAGCACAACGGTTGGATCATCTGGAGCAAACGCCGGTCACGGTGCGCGGACCGCTGACCTACGCCGGTCCGGGCTCTCTGGGAGGGACCGAATCGGCGCTGCGGCGCTGACGAGACAGGAGGGGGAAGACAATGAGACGCCTGATCCGGGACGTGTCCTCGGTCCTGATCATCTCGGGCCTGCTGCTGCTCATCGATGCGGGTGTGACGCTCGTGTGGCAGGAGCCGGTCACTGCGGTGATCGGGACGATCAAACAGAGTCAGATCGACAAGCGGTTCCTCTGCTACCGGAGCACGCCGCTGTCACGGATCGACCGCCACGCGCTGGAAAACCTGGGCTCCGGGGATCGGAAGATCGCGCTACCTCGCGCGTCGGGAGCAGCGCCAGGTCCCGTGCCGGTGACGCCATCGGGCGGATCGTGATCAGCAAGATCGGCGCGAGCTACGACGTCGTGCAGGGCACCGACACCTCGAGCCTGGAGAAGGGGCCGGGGCACTACCCGGCGACGGCGTTCCCGGGACTGGGCCAGACCGTTGCCATCGCCGGCCACCGGACCACCTACCTCGCACCGTTTCGCCACATCGACGCGCTTCGGCCGGGCGATCGGATCCTGCTGAAGATGCCCTACGCCCAGTTCACCTACGTGGTCCAGTACCACCGGATCGTCCTGCCGACGGCGCTGTGGGTCACCAAGAACGTCGGCTACGACCGGCTCGTGCTGTCGGCCTGCAACCCCCTGTACAGCGCCGCGCAGCGGATCATCGTGTTCGCCCGCCTGAGCCAGATGGTGCCGGCGGGGGCGAGCAATTCGGTTGCGTAGCCGCTTCCACGGGTACTTCCACCTGGATGACCCGAACGCTCTGCCGCACTCCGTCGATCTAGGGTCCAGACCTGATCGAGCGCGGCTCGGCGGGTGCCGATGCTGGAGGAGATTCCATGGATGCGGATCGCGAGAAGAAGGTGACGGAGATCAAGGAACTGATCAGGCGGGGGAAGTATCGGGTCGACGCCAAGGCCGTGGCCGACGCGATCGTGCGGCGCCTGGCCGCGATGGCGGCGGCCGAGGCCGCGGGCCTGGCCCCGGCCGGGCTGGCGCCGGGCGAGCTCAGAACGCGTGCTCGTAACCCGAGAGCGGCGCGCTCGGCGTCCGTGAAGACGAGCTCGGCGCGTCCGGTGCGCGCCCGCCCGATCACGGCCGGCCCCAAGGCCGGCGATCGCGTCCGCCGCAGCTGCGGGACACGCAGGCGCACAGCTCGTAGTCCTCGCCGGCGGTGGCGGCAAACACCGCGGGATCCGCGCCCAGCTGCGCCGCCACCTCGGCGACGCCGCCCGCGAGCGGCAGCGAGCCCAGCGTCAGCTCGAGCGTGAGACCACTGCGCCGCGCGAGATGACCGGCGTCGGTGGCGATGCCATCCGAGACATCGATCATCGCGCGTGGCTCCCGAGTGGCCAGCGCGCGCCCGGCCTCGAGCCGGGCTCGGGTTGGGCATACCGTTGTCGCAGGCGCTCGCCAGCCCGGATCGGCAAGCCGCGCCCGGCCCGTCGAGCACCGCCAGGCCCGCGCCGGACCCGCCCAGGCGTCCGGTGACCACGACCAGGTCGCCCGGCGCGAGCGCCGTCACGTCCCACCAGCTCGCCTGGATCCTCGGCCCAGCCGACGACGGTGAACGACACGGTCAGCGCGCTGGCGCCGCGTCATGTCGCCGCCGGCGATCGTCACGCCCAGCCGGGCGGCCAGCGACCCGCGCGCCGCGGGCAATTCCCAGCAGCGCGTGTCGGCATCGGTGCCCGCCGGGAAGCCCAGCACCAGGTAAGCCTCGCCCGGCAGCGCCCCCATGGCCGCGAGGTCAGACAGCGCCGCTGCCAGCGCCCGGTGCCCGATCTGCTCATCCGACAGCCACTCGCGGCGGAAGTGAATGCCCTCGACCATCGCGTCGACCGAGGTCACGGCATATCCCCGGGCCCGCACGACCGCGGCGTCGTCGCCGATCCCCCGGAGCACGCGCGAGCCGCCGTCGGGCGCGAGCATCCGCTCGAGCGCCGCGATCAGCTCGAGCTCGCGCAACGACCCTATCGGTGCCGGTAGACGATCCGGGCGCGATCCAGATCATACGGCGAGAGCTCGACCCGGACGCGGTCGCCGGGCAGGATCCGGATCCGGAAGCGGCGCATCTTGCCCGCCACATGGCCCAGCACGACGCGATCCATGTTGTCGAGCTTGACGCGGAACATCGCGTTCGGCAACGCCTCGATCACCTCGCCTTCAAGCTCGACCTTTTCTTCCTTGGGCATGCACCAATGGGGTCCGGGGCGCTCGAACGGCGATAACCGCCCGAACTGTGCTGAAAACTAGCAGCGGTCGGCCCGGCTAGTGTCCCGAGTCGGGGCGCTAATGCCTTCCCCGCCCGGGCGAGCCACCGCCGCTCGGGTTGTGGCCGTTACCGAACCCGGGCGGCCGGCGCGGGCCCGGGCCCCCGCCGGTGGTGCTCGGCGGCGGCTGCGGCGGATGCGCAAACAGGGTCGGGTTGTTCTGCGGATTCGGAGACGGGTTGCCGGTCACCGACGACCCGCCGGAGCTGCTCGAGCCCGACCGCCGACCCCGGAGCTCGAGCTCGAGCTCGAATTGCCGGTGGTCGCGAAATTGCCGAAGAACGCGGTGCCGTGCCACGGCACCGCCGGCGACGGGAAGTCGCCGCAGTAGCCGTTGCTGGCCACGGACATGTAGTCGTGCCAGATCGGCGCCGCGAGCGTGCCGCCGAACCCTGGACCGAGGCCATTCACGTCGTTCATCGACGTCGTGGCATTGGGATAGCCGACCCATACCGCGGTGGCGAGCTGAGGGGTATAGCCGTCGAAGTAGGCATCGGTGTAGTTGCTCGTGGTACCGGTCTTGCCCGCGGCCGGGCAGCCGTAGTCGGCGGCGGTCCCGGTCCCGCTCTGGATCACCGTCTCCAGCACCTTCGTGGCGGCGTATGCCTCGCCCGGACTGAATACCCGCTGATGCGGGAGGATCGCCGAGGTCGACCGACGCTGCCGTCGGGGAACACGACCTTCGTGACCACGGTCGGCGCGTAGTGGACGCCGCCGTTTGCCAGCGTCGCGTAGGCGTCGGCCATCTCCAGCGGCGATACGGCCACCGCGCGCCGAGGGCCTCCGACGGGTAGCCCGTCGAGCGGTGAGGTGATGCCCATCGCGTGGGCGGTGGCGGTGACCTTGTCGATGCCGACGTCCTGCAGCGAGCTGCGCGAACACCGTGTTGTCGGAGAGCGTCGTCGCCTTGGTCACGCTGACGTCGCCCAGGTAGCTGTGCTCCGCCGTCTGGACGTGGTAGGTCGGATAGCCGGGCAGCCAGCCCGGGAGCAGCTCGTGGGAGTTGTAGTAGGTCTTGTTCGGGATCGCCGTCGTAGTCGTGGATCAGCGTCATCAGCGTGAACACCTTGAACGCTGACCCGGTCTGGCGGTGCCCTTGCCAGGCGTAGTCGAACGTGGTCTGCCGGCCCGGTGCCGTAGCGTCGACGACGTGGCCATCGCCAGGATGTGGCCGTTGTTGGGATCGACGCTGACCAGCGCCGCCGCCGGATCGCCCGGCTGGCCCTCGTTGGCCAGGATCGCCTGACGGGCCTGCTGCTGGCGCTTGAGGTCGATCGTGGTGTAGACCTTCAGACCGCCGCGCTCGACCGTGGCGCAGACCGAAGCGCTGGATCAGCGACTGCCGCACGTAGTCGAACACGTAGGGCTCGCACGACCTTGCTGTAGACGTCGTTGCGGCACGACCTGGAGCGGCGCGGCATCCGCCGCGTTGGCCTGCGCCTGGGTGATGTAGTGGGACTTGACCATCGCCTTCAGCACCTCGTGGCGCCGGGCCTTGGCCAGATTGGGGGCGAAGAACGGGTTGTACTCGCGACGGCGCCTGCGGCAGCCCGGCCAGCAGCGCCGCCTGGGCGAGGTCGAGCTGCCACACGGGCTTGTCGAAGAACATCTGTGACGCGGCCCCCACGCCGACTGCGGTCTTCGCCGCCGACGGTGCCGTAGTCGACGTCGTTGAGGTACTGGGTCAGGATCCACGCTTGGCTGCGCTTGGACTCGAGCTCCTCGGCGAGCTTGGCCTCGATGATCTTGCGCTTGATCGACCGGGTGTCGGCCAGCCGGTAGGGCAGGTAGATGTTGCGCACCAGCTGCATCGTCAGCGTCGACCCGCCCTGGATGTTCTTGCCGCCGCCGAACACGTCCTGGACTGCCGGCGCGCAGGATGCCCTCGAAGTCGATGCCCCCGTGCTGCCAGAAGCGGCGGTCCTCGATCGCGACGGTCGCCCGGTTGAGCACCAGCGGCAGCCCGTCCTCCGGCCACGAAGGTCCGCAGCACGTCCGAGCTGGATGTAGCCGAGCGCGTGCCGTCGGCTCGCGAACACCTCCGACAGCTGGCCGGGGTCGCGGGGCTTGAGATGGTTGATGTCAGGCGCCGAGTCGGCGACGTGTCGACCACCCAGCCGACCACGCCGACGCACCCCGATCGCGATCGCCGAGCAACCCGACCAGTATCGTCATCAGCACGGCCCGTCTGAACCGGGTATGCCACGGTTGCGCTGGCGGCGCCGTTGTCGCTCGCGTCGGCTCATGGACGGGCTCGCGGCAACAGGGCACAGGGGCGCGACCGGCACGTGCTCGGCCCCGGAGCTGGGCGGATCAGTGTAGCCGGGAGCACTTTTCGGCCCGCCAGTTCGGGCTCCTTCAGTGATGCCAGACTCGGGCGCTGTCGTGCGAAATGATCCCCCCGAGATCGCATCCCGAGCC
Source organism: uncultured Solirubrobacterales bacterium (assembly GCA_963803475.1). GTDB lineage: Bacteria > Actinomycetota > Thermoleophilia > Solirubrobacterales > Solirubrobacteraceae > Palsa-465. The sequence goes on along the minus strand of CAWDMR010000004.1, from coordinate 151,197 downwards.
CCCGGCGTGATCCTGCTCGATGCGCTGGGGACGCTGGTGAGACTCGAGCCGCCGGCGCCGCACCTGCGCGCGGAGCTGCTGCGCCGCCACGGCATCGCGATCTCGCCCGCGGAGGCATCGGCTCGCGATCGCCGCCGAAATTGCCTACTACCGCTCGCATCTCGACATGGGATGCGATCGCGCCGGCCTGGCGGACCTACGTCGTCGCTGTGCCGAGGCCCTCCGGGGGGCGTTGCCGCCTCGCCGGCACTGGCGGCGGTGAGCGGCCCGTCGCTCACCGAGACGCTGCTCGCCTCGCTGCGCTTCCGGGCGTTCGACGACGCCGCCCCGGCGCTGGCCCGCGCTCGCGGCCCGAGGAGCCCGGTTGATCGTGGTCTCCAACTGGGACATCTCGCTGCGCGACGTGCTGGCGCGTCTGGAGCTCGCGCCGTCGCTCGACCGCATCCTGACCTCAGCCGAAGTGGGTGCCCGCAAGCCGGCGCCCGAGATCTTCCGGCGCGCGCTGGCGCTGGCCGGGTCCTCGCCGCAGAATGCCGTGCACGTCGGCGACAGCCTGCCGAGGACGTCGCCGGCGCGCGGGCGGCGGGATCGAGCCGGTGCTGCTCGACCGCGACCGGCGCGGCGGGCCGCCGGGCGTGCGTGTGATCGCCGGCCTGGGCGAGCTGAAGCGGTTTGGTCCTAATCTGACTCGATCCCGATGCCGAGCATTCCCCCGCCGTCAACCGCTCCTCGCAGTCCCACGCCGCCAGCTCCGGCCGTCCGGCGCGACGACGAGCCGCCATGGGGCGTGTGGGCAGCCCCGGCCGCGGTGCTGATGGGTATCGCGGTGGGGATCTTCGGTAGCGCCGTGGTTGAGATCGTCGCGGCCGCGGCCGGTTCGAGCGTGTCGCATCCCCCGCCGGCGGTCAGCCTGCTCGCCGACTTGGTGTTCGATCTGTCGTTCGTCGGGGCAGCCGTCGTACTTCGCCATGCGGGCGGGTCCCCTGCGCCCATCCGACTTCGGCTTTCGCCGCGTGCGGCTGAGTCTGGCGATCGGCGCGATCGCCGCCGCCGCCGTCGGCTACTACGTGGTGACCGCGGTGTACGCGGCGCTGATCCACCTGCACGGCACGGACAAGCTCCCCAGCGAGCTGGGCGTCAGCAAGAGCACCGCGGCGCTGGTCGGTGCGGCCGTGTTCGTGTGCGTGATCGCGCCGATTGCGGAGGAGCTGTTCTTCCGAGGCTTCATCTTCGGCGCGCTGCGTCGCTGGCGGATCTCGATCCGCGGCCATGAACTGGGCACCTGGCTGGCGGCGATCGTCACCGGCCTGTTCTTCGGGCTCGTGCACGTCGGCTCGGCCTCCGCCGTGTATCTGCCCCCGCTCGCGTTTCTCGGATTCGTCCTGTGCCTGGTGCGGTGGCGCACGCGGTCGCTGTATCCCTGCATGGCGCTGCACTCGATCAACAACTCGCTCGCCCTCGGGATCAACGAGCTGCACTGGAGTGCGCCGGCGATCGCCGGCCTGATGACCGGGGCGCTGTCGGTGATCGGCGCCGTCACCGGACCACTCGCCACTCAGCGCCAGCCGGTCACCGTATGAAACCTGGGCGCCGACTGGTTTACTTCCGATTTATGGCAGGGATCCTGAAGGGCGCAACCATCCTGCTGGTCACGGCTTCGCTGTCGCTGATCACCGTCGCCGCGGCCGCCGGCTCGACGACGACCGTCACACCGACGACCACCACGACGACGCCGACGACCACCACGACGCCGGCGGCGCCGCCCAAGAAGACGCCGGCGCCGAAGCGGGGCTCGATCAGGATCTATCTGCCGGACGCGTTCTTCCTCCACCGCAACGCGGTCACGATCCCGGGGCGCGGGATCCACATCAACGGCGTGGTCACGCCGTTCGTCAAGGGCCAGCGCGTCGCTCTGCGGATCTACCTCGGGCACAAGCGGTTCCGCAACGTCAGGGTGTGGCTCAAGGCGTCGAAGAACCATCGCTTCGGCTACTTCTCCTACCGGCTCGCCTCACCCGGTGTAGGGAACATCTCGGTTCAGGTGATCCACGACCGCAACGCCAGAGCTGATGGGCTTCATCGGCCGTCGCAGCTTCGCGGCGCTGGACTACACGCATCGGGTTCGGCTCCACCGGCCGCTTCGTGCAGCTGATCCAGCAGCGCCTGGCCGCCCTGCACTTCTACATCCCGCAGTCGGGCGTCTACGACAACGGCACCGGGCTGGCGATCGACGCCTACCACCGCCTGCTCGGCTGGGGTGTCTCGCAGAACCTGGACGGCAAGACGATCAGCTTCCTGCTCAACGGCTGGGGCGAGTTCAAGGTCCGCTATCCCAGCCACGGCAGGCACGCCGAGGGCAATCTGGGCAAGCAGCTGCTCGCGCTGATCGACGGCTCCAAGGTGCAGTACATCTTCCCGATCAGCTCAGGCAAGCCCTCGACCCCGACCGTGCTCGGCAGCTTCCACGTCTATCGCCGCGTCCCGGGCTACCTGCCCGGACGGGATGTACTACTCGAGCTTCTTCATCGGCGGGTACGCGATCCACGGCTATGACCCGGCCCCGGACTACCCGGCCAGCCACGGCTGCATGCGGCTACCAATTCCGGACGCGATCACGGCCTACAACTGGCTGACGTTCGGCGACGGGGTCGACGTCTACTACTGAGCTGAGCGCCCGGGCGCCACGTCACGCGTGACCGCGATCACCCAGCCCGCGCGAGAACCGAGCCAGGTAGCCGAGCCCGACGCCGTAGACCAGCAGCGCCACGATCGTCGGGATGCCGTGCAGCACCCACTGGCTGTCCGATTGCACGATCGAACGGAACGGTGAGGTGAGGGTGCTCGCGGCATCGTCGATGAACCGTCGCGGCTGTCCGTGGCCCGGGTGAACGGAGATCGGCCCGGTGGTGGTCGGGGCGCTGGCGATGATCTCGTTCTGCTGATGCTTCGACGCGCCCGCGACCTGATCTCGGCGAACAACGCAAACGACAGGTCACGAGGGCGCAGCACACGCAGGCGGTCAGCACCAGTACGCGATGGATCACGCGGCGTGTATCGGCCGCGGCCGCGACTAGCATGACCCGGTGCGCCTGCCCTCGACGCACGAACGCCTTCGATGACCCTGGACACGCCGAGCACCGCCCGGGCCCGCCTGGTGCACGAGCTGCGCGAACACGCGCTGGTGATCGGGGAGGTGGTGCTCACCAGCGGCCGCACGGCCCAGTACCTGGTCGACGCCAAGCGCGCGATCCTCCGCCCCGCGGGTTTCCTGGCCCTGGCCGAGCTGGTCGCCGAGCAGGCGCGGGCGTGGGGTGCGACGGCGGTGGGTGGGATGACGATGGGCGCCGATCCGATCGCCTGCGCCGCGCTGGCCGGCGGCGCCGACGTGAAGGCGTTCTTCGTCCGCAAGGAGGTCAAGCAGCACGGCCTCTCGCGCCGGATCGAGGGGCCGCTGCTCGACCGCGGAGGACCGCTGCATGCTGGTCGAGGACGTGGTCACCACGGGCGGCTCGACGATCCGCGCGATCGAGGCCGTCCGCGCCGACGGTCACCAGGTGTGCGGGGTACTGGTGATCTGCGACCGCCTCGCCGGCGGGGGCCAGGCGATCGAGCAGGCGGCGGGGGCGCCCTACCTGAGCGCTGACGACGATCGACGACGTCTATCCCGAGCGCCCGGATCGCTGATCGAGGATGTCGCGAAACGCCGACGCGACTCAGGCTGGCAGCGCGACGACACTGCGCCGTGCGCTGGTGCAGCGCCTGGATCTTCCAGCCGCCGCTGCGGCGCGGTGAGATCAGGACGATCGGCCTGCGAGGATGCGACCGCCGGTCCGTACTTCCAGCCGACGCGAGCCACGTTACCCCGAGCGTCCACGCCACGATCGTCTGGTACTCGAGGCGCGTCAGCGGCTCGCCGCACGAGCGGATCAACGCGGCGCCCCCGGCGGCGGCGAGCGCAGGGCGCAGCCGGTTGATCTGCGTCTGTGCGCACGCGCTGCGCGCGAAGGTCCTTGTGCGCGGCCCGGGCGCGCGACACAGCGGACCGGCAGGACGAGCGACGCAGCAGACGACCGCGACAGCGCGACGCCCGCCCAGCCGGCAGCAGCCGACCACCGCACGGGTTCGCGCAGCAGCCAGCCGACGCACGGCGGCCACGATGGCCACCGCGCCGGCCGCCTCGAACATGTAGCGGGGCAGCGCGGGCCAGCCGTGCAGAGCGAACGCGACCTCGACGACCACCCAGACCACGGCCCGCCGGCGAGCAGCAACACGACTCGGTCTCGCCGCCACGCCGCCCAGCAACAGCGACAGCAGCGCCACGACTCGAGAGCGCGGCCGGTGAAGATGCGTGAACCGGCTGATCGTCCCGGTCACCTTGTTGCCGTGCGGCGCCCGCCCTGACCCGATCGCATTCGTCGCCCGCGACGAACGGGCTGCGCGATGTGATCGCCGGGATCCCGAACCACAGGACGAGCAATAACACGATCCCGCCGCCGAGCAACCGGCGCATCGATGGGACCGCTCGCCACGACCAGATCGTGTACAGCCCCAAGAACGGCCATACCTCCGGCCGCCCGAGCGCCGCCAGCACGCCGAGGACGAATGCCCATCGCTAGCGCCGGGACAGCTGCATGTCGACGGCGCCGAGGCACAGCGCGACGATCATCGGGTCCGACTGCGCACTGAGGATGTAATGCGAATACTGCGCGATCGAGCAGCAGCCCGACGCCGGCGAACGCCGCGGCCACCCACGCGGCGACGCGCCCACGGCGGTCCAGAGCGGGGGCGCCGACCGGGTCACCGGCGACGAGCCGGTACGCGATCCGGCCCGCGAACACGACGCCGCCGAGCGAGATCGCGACCGCCGTGATCAGCCACAGCTACACCTGGTAGTGGCCAAAGAGCGCGATACGGGACCGTGAACAGGTACGGGAGCGGCTTCCATGACGGCGCCGCGTTCGTGTCAAGCGTGAGCCGGAGTGTCTGGTGGCCCCATACGAGCCAGCCGTACGGGTCGAATCCGGGACGGGTGCGTGCCCAGAGGACGAGTGCGGTCGAGACAACCCCGATGAGGATTGACACGGACCACCACGGGTGGGTGCGAACGAAGCTACTTGGTGTCCACCGCGACGCCGTTTCGACGCGCCCCGGAGCTTCGGCGGCGCCGGCGCTCACGCCCGCCCGTGGCTCCGGACGACGCGCCCGTCCGGATGCGTGGCGTCAAACAGGACCTTTGCGTGCAGCATCGAGCACGTGGCCGTGAGCGCAGGGGCTGAATTGGCCGGGTACACCGACCAACCGTGCGGGCCCTGGCTGAAGAGCACGATTCGGTGATGCTGCGTGAGCTCGAACGTTGGGCGGTAGGCGACTGTTCCGACGTTGAGGTGGACGAAGTAGGCGAGGATGCTCACGAACCCGACGTAGGTCGTGGGTCGCCCGCAAGCAGTGACCTTGTGGGGTCCACCAATGTCCTCGATCGCGTGGTCAAGGCGGATGATCTGCTTCGTGCGGAAACGCTCGTGCTTGAGATCATTGCGCTCGTCCTTGACGCGCGCCAGGGCGGCCGGGACGAGCGCCGCCACGAACAGGGCGACGATCGGGATGCCCACCCAGCGCGGGAAGCGGCCGGCCCGGACGCCGATCCGAAGCTTTGGCGAGTCGACAAGGATCCAACCGACCGCGACGGCCGCTAGCACGGTCTGAACGCCGGCTGATTCGATCATGTAGCGCGGGACGCCCGGCCAGCCGTGCAACACGAACCCCATCTCAACGACCATCCACAGCACCGCGGCGCCGGCGAGCACGAGCACCGTGCGGTTGCGCCGGAAGTAAGCCCAGATGACCGCGAGCAGCGCGAGCAGTTGGATCGGAAGGCATGTGAGAGCGGTGTAGCGGTGGAACACCCCGATGAACTTGTTGCCCTGGATCCGGCGCGCCGACAATTCGGCGAGTTCGGCCGAGACGAGCGGTCGGTTGTTGGTGATCGTCGGCACGCCGAACCACATGACCGGGATGAGCACGAGCCCGAAGGCCAGGTATTTCCGCATCTGCGGCTTTGCGCGCCACGCCCACAGAAAGTAAAGACCGGTGAACGGCCACGACTCCGGGCGTCCGAGCGCCGCGAGCACGAGGAACGCGTACGCCCAGCGGTGACGGCCGGAGAGGTGCATGTCGATCGCCGCCAGGCAGAGCGCGACGATCAACGTGTCCGACTGGGCGCTGAGGAACAGGTGAACCCAGGTTTGGATGCCGAGCAGTGCGAGTCCGGCGAAGACGGCGGCGGCGACCGCTGACCAGCGGGCATGGGTGTCGATCGGCCCATCGGCGGGGAGGGTGAGCCGGTAGGCGATCCGCCCGGCGAAGATCGAGCCGCTCAGCGTCACCGCGGTGGCAAACGTCATCCACAGCGCGAGCTGGTGGTTGCCGAACAGCGCCATCGGCAAGGTGAACAGGAAGGGCAGCGGCTTCCACGACGGCGCGCCGCCGAGGTCGAGGCTGAGATGGAGCGTCTGGTAGCCCCACACAAGCCACCCGTAGGGGTCGTAGCCGGGGCGCGTGTTCGCGTGGCGGACGAGGAGGTAGGAGAAGATGACGAGCAGCACGCCGACAATCCACCAGGGGTGCTGGCGGATGACTGCGGGCAGGCGGCTTGTGCGCTCTGCCTCGCGCCGGGGTTCGGTGGCCCCGCTCGGGGGGCTCGGGGGTGCTTCTAGCGTGCTCTCGGACACGAGGACTCAGGCACGGTAGCAGCCGCACCCGGACAGACCCCGGCATCAACAAACCCCTAAATCACTACTGGTTCGCTCGACTTTGCAGGGACCTAAATGCCCCCGGCAGGAATCGAACCTGCATCCCGCGCTTAGGAGGCGCGTGCTCTATCCATTGAGCTACGAGGGCGGTCGGCCACGAGGGCAAGTTGAGTTTCAGGTGCGGGAGATGAGGCTCCGGTTAAGGCTGAATTCGGCAGGAAATCATGAAGTAAGCCGGAAACCCTGCGCCATCGAGGAGTTGGAGAGATACACCATGAACAGGTGCGCCCCGGGGGGCAGGCTCACGCTTGACTTTCCAACCAGAACTCTAAGAATGATCCGGGTAGACCGTCGCTTGGGGAGAGAGAGGTGGATAGATGAGATCTGAAGCGAGTTCTCGGCGGATCGGCCTGCGCGGCCTCGCCGTCGCTGTGGCTGTGGCAGCCAGCGTGCTGCTCTCGCCGCATGTGGGAGCAGCAGCTCGAGCACGAGTGGCAACACGGCTCAGGCCAGTCTCGGCACGGTGCTATACGGCTCGCTGCCTCCGACCGGAAAGCCGGTCAGCGGCGGGACGATCACCCAGGGCCAGCTCTCGGACTCGACCCCCACTTACATCTTCCCGATCACCCCCGGCGCCCAGACCTCGACCGGCACGATCTCGTTGCCTGAGTCGAGCTGTTCATGCCCCTGTACGCCGGCCCCTCCGGGGCCGTGCCGAAGGTCGACTACGGCCTGAGCGCCGCCAACCCGCCACAGTTCAGCGACGGCAACAAGACGGTGACGATCCCGCTCAAACCTGGTCTCAAGTGGTCCAACGGCGAGCCGATGGTCGCCAACGACGTCGTGTTCTGGTTCGACCTGCTCAAGGCGGCGGTCAAGGAGAGCGCGGCCAACTGGGGCCAGTACACGCCCGGCCTGATCCCGGACAACGTCAAGAGCATCAGCACCTCGGGCAAGTACACGTGGTCATGCACCTGACCCAGCCCTACAACCCGGGCTTCTTCCTCAACAACAACCTCCAGGACACCAACAACGTCTACCCGCTGCCGAGCTCGGCTGGAACATCGCCGCGCCGGGCGGACCGCATCTCGACTACACGAACCCGGCCAACGCCAAGAAGATCTACGACTTCCTGAACAAAGCCGGCGGCTCGGTGGCGAGCTTCGCCAGCAACCCGCTATGGAAGGTGGTCTCGGGGCCGTTCAAGCTGAAGTCCTTCAGCCCCACGAACAGCTCGTACGACCTGGTTCCGAATCCGAGCTACGGTGGCACGCCCAAGCCGATCATGTCCCAGGTCTCGACTCAGACCTACACCAGCTTCACCGCCGAGCTCAACGCTGTGAAGGGCGGCGGTCTCGACATCATGGTCGGATTCGACCCCTCGCAGCTCCCCGAGGCGCCGTCGCTGAAGTCGCAGGGCATCGTGGTCTTCGGCGGCCCCAGCTGGGGATGGTTCGGTGGTCAGATCAACTTCAAGGACACCACCAACCACTTCGACAAGGTCATCTCCCAGCTGTACGTCCGGCAGGCGATCGCCCATCTGATCGACCAGCCGGCGATCATCAAGGGGGTCTACCAGAACGCCGCGGTGCCCGCTTACGGACCCACCCCGTCCGCGCCCACGTCGCCCTACGCGCCGGCTTCCGCCACTACGGCGCCGTATCCGTACAACCCGTCGGCCGCGGTGTCGCTGCTGAAGTCCCACGGCTGGAAGGTGGTTCCGAACGGCACCACCACCTGCGTCAAGCCGGGAACGGCGGCCGACGAGTGCGGCGCCGGCATTCCCGCCGGCACGCCGATCACGTTCGTGTGGGCCAACCGCCCGCAGGCGGAGTCGAGCACCGGGGCGCTCGAGTCCGACGCGATCCAATCCGAGGCCAAGTCCGCGGCCGGGATCAACATCCAGCTGCAGACCAAGACGTTCAACTTCCTCACCGCCAACTACAACAACGCCAATCCGGCAGCGGCCAAGTACACGAACGACTGGGGCGTCAACAACTACGGCGGCCTGTTCACGGACTACTACCCGACAGCGTCGGGCGTTTGGAACGAAGGCGCCGGGTTCAACACCGGCTCCTACAGCAATCCCACGGCGAACCAGCTGATCAATGCTTCGGTTCACAGTGGGGACTCCAATGCGGTCAAGACCGAGGCGGACTTCTTCGCCAAGAACCCGCCGGTGTTCTTCATGCCCGACCGCGACTACCTACTGGCGGTCAACACCAAGAAGGTCGCCGGGCCTCCGGACGGGTGGACCTCGATGACCCAGCAACAGTGGTATCCCCAGTACTGGTACATCGTGAAATAGATTAAATCGGGTGGATGCAGGCGCCCAGGGACGGTGCGTGAGCCAGCGACCGTGTACCGCAGATGACGACTGACGACGGCGAGCCGCGCGGATGACCGGGTACATCATCCGCCGGCTGATCGTCGCTGTGATCGTCATCATCGGGATCGCGTTCATCACGTTCGCGCTGCTGCACTATCTTTCGCCGAGCCCGGTCTACGACGTGCTCGGGGCCAAGGCCCAGCCCGCCGCGGTGAAATCGTGGAACCAGCTCCACGGCTACGACCGGTCGGAGCTGGCGCAGTTCTTCACCTACATGGGCCACCTGGTCCGGCTCGACTTCGGCTACTCGTACAAGCTCAGCCAGAGCGTGAGCGCCCTGTTCAAGGAGAACGCCGGGCGCAGCGCGTACCTGACCCTGGCGGCGCTGATCCTCTCCCTCGTGATCGCCATCCCGTTGGGCATCGCTCAGGCGGTCAAGCGCAACACCGTCGGCGACTACGCCGTCACCACGGTGAACTTCATCCTCTACTCGATGCCGTCGTTCTTCCTCGGCCTGATTCTCATCCAGCTGTTCGCCCTCGACTTGGGAATCTTCCCGCCGACGGTCAGCGACTCGATCACCACCACCTGGGGGGCGATCACGCATCCCCTGCAACTGACTCTGCCGATCGTCACGCTGGCCTTGATCAATGTCGCGTCGTTCAGCCGATACATGCGCTCCTCGGCGCTCGACAACCTCGCCCAGGACTACATCCGCCTGGCGCGGGCCAAGGGCCTGTCCCAGCGTGCGGTCCTGTTCCGGCACCTGCTTCGCAACGCCTGTCTGCCGATGATCACCCTGGTGGGACTGTCGATCCCCACGCTGCTGGCGGGGAACCTGTTGATCGAGGTGCTGTTCAACTACCAGGGCCTCGGCCTGCTGTTCTACAACGCCCTGGGCAGCCAGGACTACAACATCCTGCTCGCCTACACGATCCTCGGTGGGCTGCTCACGGTTCTGGGGAACCTGATGGCCGACATCGCCATCACCGTCGCTGATCCTCGGGTGCGTCTTGTCTGAGCCCTCCGGGCCGATGGTCGAGCACGCCCCTCCGGCGGCAGCCAGCGTGCGGGTCGAGATCCTGCCCGAGGGCGGGCGATGTTCAGGTCATCTCGAGCGGATGGCGGCTGGCCCTGAGGGAATTTATGGCCAACCGCATCGCCGTGCTGGGTGCCGGCATCATCGTCTTCTTCATCATCTTCTGTTACCTCGGGCCGCTCGTCTACCACACCAATCAGACCAACTTCAACCCGCTGACCACGAATCTCCCGCCGGGCAACGGGCACCCGCTCGGCACCGACGAGCACGGCTTCGACGAGCTGGGCCGCATCATGCTCGGAGGACAGACCGCCCTCGCGATCGGCTTCCTGGCCTCGCTGATCGCCACGCTGATCGGCACGCTGTGGGGGGCGATCGCGGGGCTGGCCGGCGGTGTCATCGACGGAATCATGATGCGCATCGTCGACATCCTGCTGTCGATCCCGTTCCTGTTCATCGTGCTGGTGCTGGCCACCAAGTACAGCGCCACGGTGATCGATGAGAGCCTGATCATCGGCCTGTTCGCCTGGCTCATCCCGGCGCGCTTGGTCCGCGGCGAGGTGTTGACGCTGCGCGTGCGGGACTTCGTGCACGCCGCCCGCGTGATGGGAAGCGGCCGGTCGCGAATCGTGCTCAGGCACCTGATCCCCAACGCTCTGTCGGTGGTCATCGTCAACATCACCTTCCAGGTAGCCGACGCGATCCTCGTGCTGGCCTACATCGGCTTCCTCGGCTTTGGCCTGCAATATCCAGCCACTTCCTGGGGCGACATGCTGGGCAACGCCCAGCAGTACGTCTCCTCGGGCTACTGGTGGCTGGTGTATCCGGTCGGCGCCTGCCTGGTCGCGGTCGTGCTCGCGGCGAACCTCGTCGGCGACGCGCTGCGCGACGCCCTCGACGTCCGGCTCCGTCGCCGGTGAAAGAAGCGGAGCCTTGCCCGCCGCGCTTGACGTCACCGATTTGACAACCCACATCGACCTCAGTCGGGCGGTGGTCAAGGCGGTCGGCAACGTCGACATCCGGATCGACCCCGGCGAGACGCTCGGCCTGGTTGGCGAGTCCGGGTGCGGGAAGTCGATGCTCGGGCTCTCGATCCTCGGACTGCTGCCGCCCGGCGGCCACATCGTCGAGGGCTCGATCAAGGTCGAAGATCGCGAGCTCGTAGGACTCCCGGAAGCAGAGCTCCGACGCATCCGCGGAGATACCGTGTCCATGATCTTCCAGGACTCCCAGTCCTCGCTGAACCCCACCAAGACGGTAGGCGAACAGGTGGCCGAGCCGGTACGGCTGCACCGTGGCGCGTCGCGCAAGGAAGCCGCCGACCGCGCGCTGGAGATGCTCGAGCTCGTCGGCCTCCCGCGACCCAAGGAGCGGCTGGGCGCCTACCCCCATGAGCTCTCGGGTGGGCAGCGACAGCGGGTGATGATCGCGATCGCCCTCTCCTGCGAGCCGCGCGTGTTGATAGCCGACGAGCCGACCACGGCGCTGGACGTGACCATTCAGGCCCAGATCCTGTCGCTGCTCGACGACCTCAGAGACCGTCTGGGCATGGCGACGCTGCTGGTCACCCACGACATGGGCGTGGTGGCGGGACGGACGAGCCGGATCAACGTCATGTACGCCGGCCGGATCGTCGAGACCGCGCCCACCGGCCGTCTGTTCAGCGCCATGCGCCACCCGTACACACAGGGCCTGCTGGGGGCGATACCGCGGCTCGAGTCGGATAACCGCCGCGCCCTGGTCAGCATCCCTGGCCTGCCGCCCGATCTGACCAACCCGCCCCCGGGTTGCCGGTTCGCGCCGCGCTGCCCGCGCGCGACGGGTAAGTGCGTGGCCGAAGAGCCGCCGCTGACCGGCGACCGCGAGCATCAGTTCGCCTGCTGGCACCCCGTGGACGGACCGGTCGCTAGCCGGCCGGAGATCAGCGTGGTTGATTCCCCGATAGCAGAGCGCGCCCGCTCCAACGGCCGCCTGCTCGAGATCAGCGAGGTTGTCCGCGAGTACCCGATCACCGCCGGGGTCTTGCAGCGCAAGGTCGCGTCCGTGAAGGCGGTGTCCGGCGTCAGCCTGCACGTATCGGTCGGCGAGACGCTGGGGTTGGTCGGGGAGTCCGGGTGCGGCAAGACGACGCTCGGAAAGCTGATCGTCGGGGTCGAGAAGCCCGACGCCGGCCAGATCACTCTGGAGGGCCAGGAGGTGTTTCGTCTCCACGGGCGGGCGCTGCGCCGGGCACGCCGCGATGTTCAGATGATGTTCCAGGATCCGTATGCCTCGCTCGATCCCCGGATGCGGGTGTCGTCGATCCTTCGCGAGCCGCTCGTGATCCAGGACGTCGGCAACCGCCGCGAGCAAGAGGAGCGAGTCAACCGCATGCTCGACGAGGTCGGGCTTCCCGCCAATGCGGTCGAACGTTACCCGCATGAGTTCTCCGGGGGCCAGCGGCAGCGCATCGCGCTGGCCCGCGCCCTTATGCTCGAGCCCAAGGTGATGGTGGCGGACGAGCCGGTCAGCGCGCTCGATGTGTCGATTCGCTCGCAGGTGCTGAACCTGATGAAGCGTCTGCAGGTGGAACATGAGATGGCTGCGATCGTGATTTCCCACGACCTGGCGGTGGTCAAATATTTATCCGACCGAATCGGGGTGATGTACCTCGGCAAGCTGGTCGAGCTCGGCTCGGGAGACGACATCTACCGGCGGCCGGCCCATCCCTACACCGAGGCTCTGATCAAGACGATCCCGGTGCCCGATCCCTCGGTCGAGCGTGCCAAGGACGATGTCGGCATTCGCGGGGAACTGCCCAGCCCGGTCCACCCGCCGTCGGGCTGCCGCTTCCATACTCGGTGTCCACGGGCACGCGAGCTGTGCACCGAGCAGGAGCCCTTGCTGCGACCGTTTGGACCGGGACACGTGGCGGCCTGCCACTTCCCGTTGCAGGCGCCGCTGGAGCAGACGCAGCCGGGCGGCTAAGAGTCGTCCACGTACAGCGATTCGCGGGCCAGCTCCTGCCCGCGGCCGCTCCACAACTTGACCTCGAGAAAGTCACCCCGGTAGTTGTCGGGCGCGATCAAGGTGAAGCGCTCGTCGACCAGCCCGCACTGATCGACGGCCAGGTTCGCCAGTTCGGCCGTGACGATCGCGCCGCCGGGGATCATCGGCACCCCCCAGACCAGCGTCATGTCCGCCGTCTTGCCCTGCTCTCCCCGCCAGGTGCCAATCACGTCGTCGTTGAGATCGAGCTTCCAATCCGGATTGGACTCGGCCAGCTCCGAGGTGAAGTCGGCGCGCGCCTGAAAATCGCTCGGCCCGCCTGAGCCCTCGGCGAACGACACGAAGCCGAACAGCTCGTAGTCCTGCGAGGTGCGGGCGGTCGCGGGGATATATGTCCTGCCGCCGTAGGTGCGATCGGGGAACCAGGAGACGTCGGTGGGATCTCCGATCTCCTCGCCCTCGGTATCGACCTCCCGGCAAGCGTCGAGGAAGTGGCTCTGGAGGGTGTCCGCCCAACGCCCATAGGGGAGACCTTCCTGCGGAGGCTCGGCAGCGAAGCTGACCACGAGGCGATCGGTGGGAGGCATCAAGGCCGAGAGCCTACCCGGGCGACACCAGGGGCGCGCACGAGCGCGCCCTCTAACTCAAAACGCCCCGCGTCGGCTGAGGACGGCTGGGATCGTCTTCAGCACGATCGATAGATCGAGCAGGATCGACCACCGCTCCAGATACAGGAAATCAAGCCGTACCAGATCGTCGAAATCGAGCTCTGCACGGCCGGATACCTGCCACAACCCGGTGAGTCCAGGGAGCACCAGGTAGCGCTTCTTGTGCCATTCCTCAAGCCGCTCGAAGTCGCGCATCGGCAGCGGGCGCGGGCCGACCAGCGACATCTCGCCGCGGACCACATTGACCAGCTGCGGCAGCTCGTCGAGGGAGTAGCGCCGCAGGAAGCGCCCCACCTTCGTCAGGCGCGGATCCTGGCGGATCTTGAACAGGGCACCCGACTTCTCGTTCAGCAACTCCAGATCCTCCTGGACCTGCTCGGCGTGCTCGCGCATCGTGCGGAACTTGAAGCATGAAAACGGCCTCCCCGCCATACCGGGCCGGACCGACCGGTAGATCACCGGGCCCCGGGAGCTCAGCTTGACGGCGATTGCGATCGCCAGGAGCACCGGTGAGAGCACCACCAGCACGACGATCGAAAGCACGAGGTCGAACGTCCGCTTGAGCGCATAATCGAGCCCCTGGAAGACCGGGGGGCGGAGCGTGAACAGAGGTACCGTCTGGCCCGGTGTGAACTCGGCGCGGTCGATCAGGATCTCCATTGTCGACGGGGCCACGTGCACGGTGACGGCGCGCTCGTGACACACGTCGACGAGCTCGAGCGCCTTGTCCTGCGGGAAGTCAGGATCGGCGATGATCACCTCCTCCACGCGCTCGCGCGCGAGGATGGCGGGGAGCTCATAGAGCTGGCCGAGTGAGCGAAGGCCGCTGTCTGGCTGAGGGGTGAGCGAGATGTAGCCCACGACCGCCATGTGGCTGCGGGAGGGGTCGGCGAGCGCGTGCGCGACCGCCGCGATGTGCTTACCGGAACCGACCAGGACCGCACGGCGCTCGTAGCCGGCCCGTTGCAGCAGCGACCCGGTGACGTGCAGATGAAGGGCCCTGAGTGAGGCGATGTAAATCGTCCCGAAGAACAGCGATCCGTAGAAGATGTAGTAGCTCTTGAAGTGCTCGCCGTTGGCCAGCTGGAACACCAGCGCGATAACCGTGACCTGGAACAACGCCGCCGCGATTTTCGACAGGCCTGGTCGGCGCGTACGGTCCGCGTAGAGGTCCTGGCGGGCAAACAGGAGCACGGTGATCAGGTACGCGAATGGCAGCCAGTGGCGGGTCTCCTGCCAGGAGCCGGAGAAGTTGGTGTCGGTGCGGATTGCGCTTCTGAGCACCAGCGCGGTGAACAGAGCCCCCACGACGCCCAGCAGATCGAGAGCCAGGAGCGACACCACCCGCGCCAGGATGCGAAGGGTTTCCAGCCGCAACAGAAACGACAGACCAGGCCGCTTTCGCCGCACGTCGCGCTCGGGAAGCACGACCCCTGGCGGGTCTTCGTACGTCCGGTCTGGGGTGTTCGTAGCCTCTTGCTGCTCGGTCGTCACGTTCCGGGTCAGGCCGTTGTGAATCTACCCCCTTCTACTAACGGTACCTTGCCCGGGAAGTTCCGCCAATGCCGAATCCCCGTTTGACCGGGTTGGCTAACGGATGGCGCCCACGAGCGTCTCTACGCCGGACTGCTCGATCGTTCTCCGAAGTCCCTCACGAAGGTCGACTGTCGGCTCCCAGCCCAGGATCTCTCGCGCAAGTGAAATGTCCGGCTGGCGAACCTGCGGGTCGTCCGTCGGCAGCGCCTCGAACACGATCTCCGAGCGCGATCCGGTCACCTCGACCACCGCCTTGGCCAACTCGAGCAGGGTGAACTCGTCGGGATTCCCGATGTTCACCGGCTCGTGGTACCCGGACTCCGCCAGCGAGATCAGCCCGCGGATTTCGTCCTCCACGTAGCAGAACGAGCGCGTCTGGGATCCGTCGCCGAACACGGTGATCGGCCGATCCTGCAGCGCCTGGCGCAGGAAAGTCGGGATCGCGCGGCCGTCGTGCGGGCGCATCCGCGGCCCGTAGGTGTTGAAGATCCGCACGATCGACGTGTCCACGCCCTGCTGCCGGTGGTAGGCCATGGTGAGCGCTTCGGCGTAGCGCTTGGCCTCGTCGTAGACGCCGCGCGGGCCGATCGGATTGACGTGGCCCCAATAGCTCTCCCGTTGCGGGTGCTCCTGAGGATCGCCGTACACCTCGCTGGTGGACGCCAGCAGGAACCGGGCCCGATGCTGCTTGGCCAGGCCCAGCGTGTGATGGGTGCCGTAGGACCCGACCTTCAGCGTGTGCAGCGGTAGCCGGAGGTAGTCGATGGGCGATGCCGGCGAGGCCAGGTGAAACACGAAGTCCACCGATTCCTCGATGCTGTAGGGGGCGATGATGTCGACGTTTAGATGGACGAAGTCGGGATCCCGGATGTGCTGGATGTTCGCCAGCGACCCGGTCTCGAAGTTGTCCACGCAGATCACGCGATGGCCCCGTCGCAGCAGCTCATCGCACATATGGGAGCCGAGGAACCCGGCCCCCCCGGTCACAAGGCAGGTTGGCATAAGCGGGAATCTACATTGGCATCGGCTTCGAGCGTGCCGCCAGTGATGTCGTGACTGGTGCCCCGATTCATAAATTGGATGCCAGTCGAGGGACCTCCCCCGGGCGACGAGGGCTACGAGGCGGCTCGCTCGGCATCCCGCCTCGCTAGGCCGGGCCGTCCCCGAGTCGTCCGGCTGGCTCCTGCGTCCTTCCGGGGCATCCAGCAGTGGCCCCTCTTGGTGGCACCGAATTTGCCACTCGCGACACTAGGATCCGGCCGTCAGCTACGAAAGGAGGACCGATGGCCGCGGCCCGGTTCGTCGAGCGTCTTAACGAGCAGATCGGATACGAGTTCGCTGCTTCCCAGCAGTACATCGCGAATGCGGTTTTCTACGACGCCCAGACCCTGCCCCGGCTGGCGGCGTTCTTCTACGCCCAGGCCGTCGAGGAGCGAAATCACGCGATGATGATGGTCCGCTATCTGCTGGATGCCGACGCGCCGATCCAGATCCCCGGGGTCGAGGGCCCGGAGATCGACTTCGCCGACCTGGTCGCGCCGGTGGCGCTGGCGCTCGAGCAGGAGCGCCGGGTCAGCGACCAGATCGCCGCGCTGGCGGGTGTCGCGCGAGAGGAAAACGACTACCTGAGCGAGCAGTTTGTGCAGTGGTTCCTCAAGGAGCAGATCGAGGAGGTGGCGACCATGTCCTCGCTGCTGGCCGTGGTCCAGCGCTCGGGTGATTCTGCGGACTTCGTCGAGGACTTCCTCGTCCGCGAGCACAGCGACGGGGGCACGGCCGACCCGACTGCGCCGCCCGCGGCGGGCGGGGCGCTCTAGCCGCTGGAGCGACGGCGGCGCAGGACGTGCGTCTCACCGCGCCGGATCGTCACCTTCTCCGAGTCGAGGTGCTCGAGCAGCGCCTGGGCGAACTTGCGTGAGGTGCCGAGCTCGTCGCGCAACTGGGCCAGCGTGATCGCGCCGCCGTGGGCGCCGGCGATCTCGAGCACCCGCTGGCGCAGCCCGATCAGCGTGTCCGGGTGGTAATGAAGCGAGCGCGAGACGCGCACCGCTCGGCCCGCGGCGCGCAGGGCGGCCAGGTCGCGGGGATCGAGCTCTGAGTCCGGTGGAGGCTCGTAGCCTGCTTCGCGTAGCCGCCGTTCCAGCTCCACGGCGCTGGGCGACAGCGGCTCGGCGGGCGCCGGCGCCCGCCGCTGGGCTTCCGGCCGCCGGCTTTCGCCAGACGCCGGGTCATCCGGCGACTCACCGCGGGCCAGCCGAGCCAGCCGCAGCAGCAGCGCACGGCTGGGGCCGTGCTTGCGGGGCCGCGGGTCGAGCACCACGCCCCCGCCCAGCGTGTCCGGCGGGGCGATCCGCCGGATCACGAGGCCGTCGCCGCGCACGGGAACCAGCGGCTGCTCGAGCCGCAGCTGCCAGAAACGCCCGCCCAGCCAGACCAGCCGCGCCGGGCTCTCCCGGGTGCCGTGGTGGACCTGCACCCGCTCCCCGGGCCTGGGCTCGAGTGTCGGAAACTCGAGTTGGGCGTCGATCAGGTAGGTCTGGCCCAGGTCGGCATCCGCCGAGGCCAGCACGTCTCCACGGGCGAGCTCGTGGACGGCCACGCCCGCCAGGTTGACCGCGACCCGCTGACCCGCCGACGCCCGCTCCACGGTCCGGTCGTGCACCTGCACGCCTCTGACCCGGGCCCGGCGTGCCCGCGGGTGCAGCTGGATCTCGTCACCGCGCGCGACGGCGCCGGACCACAGAGTTCCGGTCACCACGGTCCCGGCGCCGCGGATCGTGAACACTCGGTCGATATGCATGCGCGTGGTCCCGGGCTGGGCTGCGCGACTCGGTCGCCGGGCCGCGACGCGGTCGATCGCGCCTCGCAGCTCGTTTAGTCCGGTGCCCGTGCGGGCCGAGACCGCGACGATCTCCGCCTGCGGCCACAGCTCGGAGGCCTCGCGCCGGGCGGCCTCCGGGTCGGCGAGGTCCGCCTTGGTGACCGCGACCACGCCATGGCTCACCCCGAGCGCTGTGAGTACGGCCGCGTGCTCCCGAGTTTGCGGCATGACGCCGTCGTCGGCCGCGATCGTCATCAGGAACAGGTCGATGCCGGTCGCGCCCGCGACCATCGTGCGCACGAACCGCTCGTGACCTGGGACATCGATCACCGACAGCCGACGTCCCGAGGGCAGCTCCAGGCTGGCGAACCCGAGTTCGATCGAGATGCCGCGGACGCGCTCCTCCGGGAGGCGATCGGTGTCGACGCCGGTGAGCGCACGCACCAGCGCGGTCTTGCCGTGGTCGATGTGGCCGGCGGTGCCGAGGGTCAGCGGCGCCGAGGTCATCGAGCCTGGCGCACCGCGGCCGCGGCGAGCGGAAGCTCCTCGGGACGCAGGGTGCGCGGGTCCAGCAGGACCCTTCCTTCGTGGATGCGGGCGATCACCGGGGGGTCAGCGTGGCGCAGCCTGGCCGCCAGCGCGACGGGATCCGGCTCGGCCTCCAGCGCCACCGCCGGTCCCTCCAGTTCGAGCAGCGGGAGCGCGCCGCCTCCCACCTTGCTCACGGCATTGACGATGGAGGCGCCGCCCCCGATCTCCTCGACCAGTCGCCGGGCTCGAGCCTCGAGCTCCGGTCCTGGGGCGTCGAGCATCGCCAGCACCGGGATCTCACGCCGGGCGCGTTCGGGGTGGCGGTAGAGGACCAGCGTGGCCTCGAGCGCGGCCAGCGACAGCTTGTCGACTCTGAGCGCCCGCGCCAGGGGGTGCCGCCGCGCCGCCGCGACCGCATCGGTGCGGCCCACCATCAGCCCGGCCTGGGGCCCGCCCAGCAGCTTGTCCCCTGAGCAGCACACCAGTGCCGCTCCGGCGACCACAGACCGAGCGATCGCGGGCTCGTCGCCCAGCGCCAGGATGCCGCCGGCGAGCACACCGGAACCAACGTCATCGATCACCGGGGCGCGCAGCCCGCACAGCTGCTCGATCGACACATCCTCGACGAACCCGAGCGCGCGGAAGTTCGACTGATGCACTCGCAATACGGCGCCCACCGCGGACTCCGCCGACAACGCCTGCTGGTAGTCACGCAGACGGGTGCGGTTGGTGGTCCCGACCTCGATCAGCCTCGCGCCTGACTGCGTGATCACCTCCGGGATGCGAAAACCGCCGCCGATTTCGATCAGCTGTCCGCGGGAGACGACCACCGCGCTGCCCCGCCCCGCGAGCGCGGCCACGGCCAGCAGCACGGCACCGGCGCCGTTGTTGACCACCAGCGCGGCCTCCGCCCCGGTCAGCTCGGTGAGTAGCGTCTCCACGTGCGCCTGGCGGCTGCCGCGCACACCGGCGTCGAGCTCGAACTCGAGGTTCGAGTACCCCTGGGCGGCCCGGGCCACGGCCGCCCGCGCGCTGTCGGCCAGGGGCGCCCGGCCCAGGTTGGTGTGGATGATCACGCCGGTGGCGTTCAGTACCCGCCGCAGCGAGGGCTGATCCAGCTCCGTGAGCAGCTCGCGAGCGCGGTCGAGCAGATCGCCGCTGTCCGCGCCGCCGGTCCGGATCGCCTCCCGTCGCTCCTCGATCGCCCGGCGCGCAGCCGTCACCGCCAACGCGTGCGGTGCCGACAGCCTGGCCGCGAGCTCGTGGACCGCCGGCAGCTCCCTCAGGGCTGCGGCGTCGTCCCGCGCACCCACTCGCCCTCCTCCTGCTTCCAGATCGGAGCCTGAGCCTTGATCTCGTCGATGATCTCGCGGGCGCCGCTGAACGCCGCGTCGCGGTGCGGCGCCGACGCGGCCACCGCCACCGATGGCTCCGACAGCGGCACGGTTCCGACCCGGTGCTCGGCGGCCGCCGCACACAGACCGTGGCGCTCGATCGCGGCCGAGACGACCTCGGCGAGCTTGCGCTCGGCCATCGGCGCGTATGCCTCGTAGTGCAGCTCCGGGACCTCGCGGGTGACGCCCGTGAACGTGACGATTGCCCCGGCGCGGGGGTCGCGGACCCGCTCGATCAGCGCCTCGAGCGAGAGTGGCTCGGCGCTCACCCGAGCGTGCAGCGCGGCGACCGAGCCGCCTGAGACAGGCGGGATCAGCGCCAGCTCATCGCCGGGCCGCAGCCGATCACCGGATTGGGCGTACTCGTGGTTGACGGCCATCACCACAGGCACGCCGTCGGTGAGCGTCCTCAGGCGCATGAGCGCATCACCCACCCGGGCGTCGTCCGGCAGCTCGAGCTCGATCGCCTCGGCGCCCGCGCGCTGGCGCAGGACCGCAAACAGGTGCACGCGTACGTGCATGGTCCAAAGGCTAGCTGTGTGTTGACGGCTTGTTAAAGCGTCGGCCGCAGGGGTGGTTCGTTGCATATGCTCCGCGCACCTGGGGTGGTCTAACGAGAAGGAGTCAGATGCGTACATGGAGGAGCTTTCTCGCAGTTTCCGTGGCCGTGCTGTGTTTGGCCGCGGTGAGCGGGTGCGGGAGCAGTAGCAAGAGCAGCAGTTCGACGAGCACGTCGGCCGCAGTCGACTCTCTCGACGCCGTCCGCGCCGACCATGGCGGCAAATTCTGCCGTCGTCAAGCTCGTCCCGGCGAAGATCAAGTCCACTGGGACGCTGAGCGTCGCCGCCGACGCGAGTTACGCGCCGAACGAATTCTTCGCCTCGAACGGTCACACCGTGATCGGCATGGACGCCGACCTGACTAAGGCGCTGGCGGAGCTCATGGGGCTCAAGGCCAATGTCCAAAACGTGACCTTCGACAGCATCATTCCCGCCATCCAGGCCGGCAAGTACGACCTGGGCGCCTCCTCGTTCACTGACACGAAGGCGCGCGAGAAGCAGGTCACGTTCATCGACTACTTCGTCGCGGGCACGTCGTTCTTCACCAAGGCGAGCGGTGGGACCGCCGTCAGCGGCCTCGCGGACCTGTGCGGCAAGACGGTCGCCGTGGAGAAGGGCACCACCGAGGAGACCGATGCCGGAACGCAAAGCGCCAAGTGCAAGAAGGCCGGCAAGCCCGGCGTCACGGTGCTCTCCTACACCGACCAGAACGGCGCCAACCTGGCGCTCTCCTCGGGGCGGGCGCAGCTCGTGATGGCCGACTCTCCTGTCGCCGCCTACGCGGTGAAGAAGTCGAACGGCCAGTTCAAGATCACCGGCCATGACCTACGGCACTGCGCCGTACGGGCTGGCGGTCGCGAAGAGCAGCGGCCTGGCTCCGGCGGTACTGCTGGCGGTAAAGACGCTGATGAAGGACGGCACCTACACGAAGATCCTCACGACCTGGGGGATCCAGAGCGGCGCCCTGCCGGCCGCGCAGGTGAAGATCAACGGCGCGACCTCGTAGGGGTCAAACTATGGCTCGGGTAGGTGAGCACCTCCGAGCTATCTGAGCAGCGAACGGGGCGGCCCGAGGACATCGAGGCCGTCCCGGTTCGCAGGCCGGGACGATGGATCGCTTCGGCAATCGTGCTGCTGATCGCGGCGTCGATCGTGCGCACGATCGTCCGCAACAAGAACTACCAGTGGCACGTTGTCGGCCATTACCTGTTCGACCCGCGCGTCCTCCACGGTGTCGTGGTGACGCTCGAGCTGACCGTGCTCTCGATGATCATCGGGATCGTCCTCGGAATCCTGTTCGCGGTCATGCGCCAATCGCCCAACCCGCTGGTCTCCGGCGCCAGTTGGCTGTACATCTGGTTCTTCCGCGGCACGCCGCTGTATGTCCAGCTCCTGTTCTGGGGGTTCGTGTCGATCCTGTTCCCGACGATCGATCTCGGGATCCCGTTCGGACCGTCGTTCGTGCACCTGAACACGAACGCGACGATCACGTTGTTTGTCGCCGGGCTGCTCGGCTTCGGCCTAAACGAAGGCGCCTACATGGCGGAGATCGTGCGCGCCGGGATCATCTCGGTCGATGCCGGGCAGGGCGATGCCGCGCAGTCGCTGGGGATGTCCAGGATCCAGATCATGCGACTGATCGTGCTGCCGCAGGCGATGCGGGTGATCGTGCCCCCGACCGGCAACGAGACAATCTCGATGCTCAAGAACACCTCGCTGGCCGTCGCCGTCGGCGGTGGCCTGTACGAGCTGCTCTCGGAGGTGCAGCACATCTACGACGCCACGTACCAGACGATCCCGTTGCTGATTGTCGCCTGCATCTGGTACCTGGCGCTGACGAGCGTGCTCTACGTGGGGCAGTACTTCATCGAGCGACGCTTCGGCCGAGGTTTCGATCGCTACCAGCAGGCCACGCTCAAGGAGCGTTGGCTGTCCTTCCGGCACCGCCAATGAGCTCGGCCATGGTGAAGGCCGAGGCCGTCCACAAGCGCTTCGGCCGCAACGAGGTACTGAAGGGCATCGACCTCGAGGTCGCCCGCGGGGAGGTGATGTGCCTGCTGGGGCCGTCCGGCTCGGGCAAGTCCACGTTCCTGCGCTGCATCAATCACTTGGAGAAGATCAACGCCGGCCGGCTGTCCGTCGACGGCGAGCTGGTGGGCTACGTCGAGAAGAACGAGAAGCTCTACGAGCTCCATGAGCGCGAGGTGGCGCGCAAGCGCGCCGAGATCGGCATGGTGTTCCAACACTTCAACCTATTCCCCCACATGACGGCGCTGCAGAACGTGTCGATGGCGCCGATCCGCGTGCAGGGCGTTGCCCGAGCTGATGCCCGCGAGCACGCCCGAGACCTGCTGACCCGGGTCGGGCTCGGCGACAAGTTCGACACCTACCCGGTGGCGCTGTCGGGCGGGCAGCAGCAGCGGGTGGCGATCGCTCGCGCGCTGGCGATGCGGCCGAAGCTGATGTTGTTCGACGAGCCGACCTCGGCGCTCGACCCGGAGCTGGTCGGCGATGTGCTGGACGCCATGCGCCAGCTGGCCCGCGACGGGATGACGATGATCGTCGTCACGCACGAGATGGGCTTCGCGCGCGAGGTCGCCGACAGCGTCGTGTTCATGGATGACGGCGTCGTCGTCGAGTCTGGCTCACCCTCCAACGTGCTCGGAAACCCCAAGCACGAGCGCACCCGAGCCTTCCTGTCGAAGGTGCTGTAGGCGCGCGAGCCCGGGGTGCGCGAGCTGTAGGCGGGCCGCGCCCCGGCCGCGGCAGACGCGGCCCGCCGTCTGCGCTACGGCTTGAACTTCGCCTGGCAGGCCTGGAGCTTGCTGGTGTCGGTGCCGGCGGCCGCGATGCACGCGGTCAGGCTGGTGACGCCGGCGGGGACAGCGCCGCCGGTCTGCTTGTTGGCGTTCTGCACCGCCTGCTGCACCTGCTGCTCGCCCTGCTTGACGGCGTTGTTGGCGCTGTCGTTGTTCGGCTTGATCACCGCGAAATAGAGGATCAGGACGATCGCCACCGACACCCCAAGCGCCATCAGCCGATAGACAGGATTACGGACGACAAGAACCATCGATAGCCCCCTGCTGGTTGTAGAGGCTGGCCCAGAACGAGGTCCGCGTTCTGCGCCAGGCTCCCTGTGAACGCGCCGGAAGCTACGGCCTGACGGGCGACTTGTCAGTGTCAGATGAGTCTCGCTCTGGTCGCGCGCTCTGCCTCGCGGGTAACCTCTGGGGGCGATGGCGACCACGCCCGAGCACCGCACGATCGCCCCGATCGTGGGACCCGACGATCCCCGCCGGTTCACGGACTCCGGAATCGAGGTCAAGCCGCTCTACAGCGAGGACGACCTACCTCCGAACCTGCCGGAGCGGCTCGGCGAGCCCGGCGAGTACCCGTTCACGCGCGGCATCCACCGCGACATGTACCGCAAGCAGTTGTGGACGCATCGCCAGTACGCCGGCTACGCCAGCGCCAAAGAGTCCAACGAGCGATACCGGTACCTGCTCCAGCACGGCTCAACCGGGCTGAGCATGGCGTTCGACCTGCCGACCCAGCTCGGCCTCGATTCCGACGACCCGCGCTGCCTGGGAGAGGTAGGCCGAACCGGAGTCGCGATCGACACTATCGACGACATGCGCACCGCCTTCGACGAGATCCCACTGGATCAGGTGTCGACCTCGATGACCATCAATGCTCCGGCCGCGGTGCTGCTGCTGCTGTACGAGCTGGTGGGCGAGGAGCAAGGGGTGCCCTCCGATCAGCTGCGCGGCACCACCCAGAACGACATCCTCAAGGAGTACATCGCCCGGGGCAACTTCATCTACCCGCCCGAGGGCGCGATCCGGCTGACGACCGATCTGTTCGCCTACTGCAACGAACGCGTGCCCAGGTGGAACACGATCTCGATCAGCGGCTACCACTTCCGGGAGAAGGGCTGCTCCGCCGTCCAGGAGGTGGCGTTCACACTGGCCAACGGGATCGCGTATGTGCAGGCGGCGCTCGATTCCGGGCTCGAGCTGGACCGGTTCGCACCGCGCCTGGCGTTCTTCTTCAACGGCCACAACAACGTGTTTCAGGAGGTCGGCAAGTTCCGCGCCGCCCGCCGGATGTGGGCGGAGATCATGCGCGAGCGCTTCGGTGCCCGGGACGAGCGCTCCTGGCGGCTGCGGTTCCACACCCAGACCGGCGGTGTCACGCTGACCGCACAGCAGCCTGAGAACAACATCGTCCGCGTGGCGCTGCAGGGGTTCGCGGCGGTCTGTGGCGGCACCCAGTCGCTGCACACCAACGGTTTCGACGAGGCTCTGGCGCTGCCCACCGAGCGTGCCGCCAAGATCGCCCTGCGCACCCAGCAGATCATCGGGCACGAGTCCGGGGCGGCGGATACGGTCGATCCGTTCGCCGGCTCGTATTTCGTCGAGGCGCTGACCGATGAGATCGAGCTGCGGGCCCGCGAGCTGATCGGGAAGATCGACGAGCTCGGCGGCTCCGTGCAGGCGATCGACTTCATGAAGAACGAGATCGAGGAATCGGCGTTCGGCTATCACGAGCGATACCGGATCGAGCAGGACATCGTGGTCGGGGTCAACAAGTTCGTCGAGGACACGCCTGAGGTCCCCGACATCCTTCGCGTCGATCCCGAGTCTGAGCGCCTTCAGCTCGAGCGCCTGGAGGCGTTCAAGGCCGATCGCGATCAGGAGACTGTGGCCCGTCGGCTGGAAGACATCCGCCAGACCGCGCGCGGCACCGACAACCTGCTCCCGGTCCTGCGCCACGCGCTCAAGGACCGCTGCTCGATGGGCGAGGTGTGCGGAGCCATGCGGGACGTATTCGGCAAGTACCAGCCGACCGTCTGAGCGGGCAGTCTGAGCGGAGCTTGCGCGCCGTCAGCTACGGTGCCCGCATGCCCCTGATCGCCACGAGCTTCCAACAGCCGGACACGATCTCGTTCTACAACGTCGTGGTCTTCATCCACATCATGGCGGCGATCGTTGCCTTCGGGGTGACGTTCGCGTACCCGATCGTTGACGCGATTCTGCACCGACCGGGGAACCTCCACCACCTGGCCTGGTGGCACACGGTGCAGGTCGAGCTCGGACAGAAGCTGATCACACTCTCGGCAACGGTCCTGCTGGTCGCCGGTTTGTACCTGGCCGCGGCCGGTCCCTACGACTTCAGCTCGACCTTCGTCTCGATCGGGATCGCGATCGTCGCAGTGCTGCTGGGTCTGGGAGGCGCGTTCTTCGCCCCCTCGGAGCGAAAGGCGGCGGCTCTGGCGGAGCGCGACATCGCGGTAGCCGGGGGCGGCGAGGTGACGCTCAGCGCCGAATATGAGGCGGTGGCTCGGCGCCTGAGGCTGGCCGGCACGCTCTCGGGCTTGCTGGTGCTCATCGCCGTGTTCCTGATGGTCGTCAAACCGGCCTAGATGATTGATTCCGAATTGGTTGAAAGCGGGGCGTTCGGGGAGCCCGCGGGGCGACGTGGACGGGAGGCGACGCGTAGCAGCGCTACGCGAGCCGACCGGCCGCGGCGAATCCGCGAAGTTATCCCCGGACGCATCCGCGACGAGCAATTTGGAATCGTTCATCTATGTCCATAGACAGGCTTTGTCAGCGCTCGCTGTCGAGGTGCGCCATCTGGGCCTGGGGGTAGCGCTCGCCCGCGACGGCATCGGCCGGGACGGCGCGCTCGATCTGCTCCAGGTCACCCGGTGAGAGCTCGCACATCGACGGCCTGCAGCGCCTCGCTCAGCCGCGACCGGGTGCGCGCTCCGATCAGCGGCACGATGTCCTCGCCGCGTGACAGCACCCACGCGATCGCGATCTTAGCCACGGTCATCCGCTTCTCGTGGGCGACCGCGCCCAGCGCGTCGACGAGCACCAGATTGCGCTTCAGGTTCTCGCCCTGGAAGCGTGGTGCTCGGCTGCGGAAATCACCGGCCGGCAGCTGGCGGTCCGGGGACCAGTGCCCGCTGATCAAACCGCGCGACAGAACCCCGTAGGCGGTGATCGCGATCCCCAGCTCGCGGCACAGTGGGAGGATCTCCCGCTCGATCCCGCGAGAGATCAGCGAGTACTCGATCTGCAGATCGCAGATCGGATGAACCGCCGCCGCCCGGCGGATCGTCTCCGCGCCGACCTCCGAGAGCCCGATCCGGCGGACGTACCCGGCCTCGACGAGCTCGGCGATCGCGCCGATGGTCTCCTCGATTGGGACCTTCGCGTCCAGCCGCGCGGGTCGGTAGATGTCGATGTGGTCCCTACGAAGCCGTTGCAGCGTGTACGCCAGCGCCGTCTTGACCGCGGCCGGCCGCGCGTCGTAGCCGAGCCAGGCACCATCTGGCCCTCGCTGGGCACCGAACTTGACGCTGATCAGGACTTCATCCCGGCGCCGGTCCTCCAGCGCGCGGGCGATCAGCAGCTCGTTGTGACCCATGCCGTAGAAGTCGCCTGTATCCAGGAGGTTGATGCCGGCGTCCAGCGCCGCGTGGATCGTCTCGATGCTCTCGCCCGCGTCGGCCGGGCCGTACATGCCGGACATCGACATGCAACCGAGGCCGAGGATCGAGACCTCGGGTCCGGCCCGCCCGAGCCTGGTGGTCCGCTGCATGGAGTTCCCTTTCGTGTTCTGGCTAGGTGGAATTGATTGTGCCCGCTTGATGTCGCGGTGGGGCCGAGGTTGGGGCTCAGGTATGTATATGACACGGCGCCCCGGGGTCTGACCGGCGCCCCGGGCCCTGGAGGCGCCCCGGGGCCTGACCGGCGCCCTGACGCCGCCCTGGGGGTCTGACGGGCGCCCCGTGGCCCTGACCGGCGCCCGGAACGTGAACAACGTGCCATTCGCCTCCCTCCGGAGGTCGCGGTGCACGTTAACCATGCCCCACATGATTAAGGTGCCAGGGACTAGGCGCGGCCCCGCGCGTGGCGCGTTATTCAGGTGCGCCCAGGTCCGCCAGGGCCCCCCAGGGGCCGCCGCCCGGTCCGCCCCGTCCGGCGCGCCCACCGCCCCCGCCAACCTGGCCCAGCCCCAACCCCTGTGCCCCACAGATGCAAGCGATGGACCGTGGCAGGAGTCGCGCCGCAGCGCACGAACCACGACCACATGACAGAGCACGAGGCGAGCCGAACACTGGTCAAATCTCCGCCCGAGCTGTGGGCAGAATGCAGCGACGCCAGCTCGCTGTCCCGTCATCTGGACAGATTCGGGGAGATCCGCATCACCCGACTCGAGCCTGAGACCGCCGTTGCCTGGGAGGGCGAGCTGGCCACGCGGCACGGTGAGGCTCGAGCCGTCGGGATGGGGCACCAAGGTGATCCTGACCGCGCGAGCCGCGGGCGCATCAACCTCAGAGCCGCCCGCCGGCGAGCGGCCGGAAGCGGGCTCACCCGCCGAATCACTTGCACCTGCGGCAGACACACCCCAGCCCGTGGTCCGCGAGCCCGAGCAGGTCTCCGAACCCATGCCCGTCCCCGCACCCGGGCCGGTCCCCGAGCCTGCGCCCGTCTCCGAGCCCGCGCCGGTCATCCGCCGCGAGGCCGGCCGACTGATGTTCGCCCGGTCGCACCCGCCGGTCGGGGAGGATCGTCGCGCGCCGGTCGGGGAGGATCGTCGCGCGCCGGTCGGGGAGGATCGTCGCGCGCCGGTCGGGGAGCATCGTCGCGGCCGGTTCTTTACGCGCGTGATGGACTGGCTGAGGCCGCCGGACGACGACGAGGGCGTCGCGAGCGAAATCCCGGCGGTTGATGCCAGCGCCGGCCCGGAGATCGAGACCCCAAGCGATCCACTTGAATCGACCTCGCTCCGAAGGCGTCGCCGGCCGCTGTACCGATTCGGCCCGGACGCGTCCGTGACCGCAGCGCCGCAGCCGGTCGACGCGGCGCCGCAGCCGCCCGCGTCGCTACAGCCGCACACCTCGGAGCATGACGGCCTCGATGCGGTCGCCGTGCTGACCGCGGCTCTCGACAGCCTCGGGCAGGCCCACCACCGCCCGTTCTCGCGAGCCTAGCTCCACCCGGTGGTATAACGGCGACGAGCAGTTCCGCTGCTCGGGGCGCACGCATATGAGGAGCGCACACATTGGACGCGTCGCGGATGTGGATCAAGCTGCCGCTGGTGATAGCAGCGGCGTCGGTGCTGCTCGTCTCAGTCGCCTCTAGGGCCGGCGCCGATCCGGCCTCCGACGCAGCCGCCAAGGTCAGCTCGCTGCTTGAGAGCCGCGTACGCGGCTGTCCCCACGTTGCGGTGCTGAGCGTCATGGCTCGGGCCACCACGCCCGAGGAGGTGACCGACACCCGCCCGGCAGGCTACGACGTATCGGCCACGGTGACCAATGGCGGTGGCGTGACTGCGGAATTTCTCGTGTCCAGTGGTCAGGTTTACCCCGACAACTCGCTCGCCGGAGCATTGGCGACAGGCTGCCGCCGCGACCCTCCCGCCCCCGACGGGGCGCTGGAGTGGCACGGGTTGCCGTACATGGATCCCAGCGGCGGCGTGATCCACATCGGTTCCGACGGTCCTTGGCACGGGGCGCAGCCGAATCACAGGTTGCCCTCGTTTGTGGCTCCGATTCCCGAGGGCGATGGCACGCCGGTGTGGACCAAGGTCTGCGCCCGGGGCACGCAGACGGCGCACTTCCGGCGGACGTTCTATCTGCTCGGTCGTCCGGACTCGCTCCTGGTCGCGATCTCGGGGGTCAACGCGGGTGGTCGCAATCCGCTCACCTCCGCGACCGTGCTGTTCAACGGTCACCGCGTGCTGACTGGCAGCCGGCCGGCCGGTCTCACGACGCTGACCGCGCGTCTGCGCAAAGCCAGCCTGCGGTCCCTGCGGTTCGGCGCCAACCACATCGACGTGCTGGTGGACAAGACCGCGACCGGCCGCTGCAACGGCCGCAGCCGGCATCAGATCGGCGTCCGGTTCACGTTCAACGGGAGCTTTCACAGTGACACCGGTGGCGCCAGCTTGGAAATCCAGAGCGCCAGCCTTTTGTGCGCCACCGAGTGCGGCGGTTCGTTCGTCCTGCCGTTCAAGTTCAGGGTCAACGGACCGAGCGCGCTGTTGGAGCCGCGTTTTACGCTTGACGTCCATTTCGCCGAGGCCGACCAGCTGGTCCCACCGGTCAGTGCCCAGGAGGGCGGTATCGGCGACGGTCACTGCCACGAGAGCCAGCTTGACCGTCGGACCGTAGAGCTTGTCTGCTCCTGGCCCCCGTTCCTGGCCGGGACCGTAGGACGCCTGACTTTCTCCATCGTCTACGGAGTCAAGGTCCGGCCCCCGTTCAAGGAGATCTTCACGGTCCGCTGGCACCTGCCCGGCCAGAGCAGCGTCAGCGGCCCGATGGCTCACAACGCGGCCGGCAGCCGGCGCGTGACGGTCTGCTTTCCCCGGGGGCCCGACTGTGCGGCGCCCGTCAGCTAGTGCGATCGAGGATTACACTCGCGCGACCCGATGCGCGATAAGGCCCCCGAGAACTACGAGGAGAAGCTGGCGCAGCTAAACGAGCTGCGTGACGAGGCCATTCATGCCGGCTCGGAGTCGGCCGTCGCCAAGCAGCACGAGAAGGGCAAGTACACCGCTCGTGAGCGGGTCGAGAAGCTACTCGATCCCGGGTCGTTCCAGGAGCTGGACACGTTCGTGCGCCATCGCACGTTCGAGTTCGAGATGCAGAAGAACCGCCCGGTGGGCGACGCGGTCGTGACCGGACACGGGACCATTGACGGCCGGCGGGTGTGCGTGTTCAGCCAGGACTTCACCGTGTTCGGCGGCTCGCTGGGCGAGGTGATGGGGGAGAAGATGTGCAAGATCATGGATCTGGCGGCCAGGATCGGCTGCCCCGTGATCGGGATCAACGACTCCGGAGGCGCGCGCATTCAGGAAGGCGTCGTGTCGCTCGGTGCCTACGGCGACGTGTTCGTGCGCAACGTCCGCTGTAGCGGCGTGATCCCGCAGATCAGCCTGATCATGGGGCCCTGCGCCGGCGGTGCGGTCTACTCGCCGGCGATGACCGACTTCATCTTCATGGTCAAGGAGACCTCGCACATGTTCATCACCGGCCCCGACGTGATCCGGACGGTCACCGGGGAGGAGGTCGGGTTCGAGGACCTGGGTGGCGCGATGTCCCACAACACGAAGTCGGGCGTGGCCCATTTCGCCTCCGATGACGAGGATGCCTGTCTGGAGGACACCCGCTACCTGCTCAGCTTCCTGCCGCAGAACAACCTCGAGATCCCGCCCCGCGTGCAGCCGACCGACGATCCGCTGCGCCAGGACCCCGAGCTCGACCACGTCGTCCCCGACAACCCGAACAAGCCGTACGACATGCGTGACGTGATCCGTCTGACCGTCGACGACGGCGAATTCTTCGAGGTCCACGAGCACTATGCGCGCAACATCGTGTGCGGCTTCGCGCGGCTGAACGGCTACAGCGTCGGCGTGGTGGGCAACCAGCCCAACCAGCTCGCGGGCGTGCTCGACATCGATTCCGCCTGCAAGGCCGGCCGCTTCGTGCGGACCTGCGACGCGTTCAACATCCCGCTGATCACGTTCTGCGATGTGCCCGGGTTCCTGCCCGGAACGGCGCAGGAGTGGGGCGGGATCATCCGCCACGGGGCGAAGCTCCTGTACGCCTACACCGAGGCCACCGTGCCGAAGATCACGATCATCACCCGCAAGGCCTACGGCGGCGCCTATGACGTCATGGCCTCCAAGCACATGCTGGCGGACTTCAACTTCGCCTGGCCCACTGCGGAGGTCGCGGTGATGGGCCCGGAGGGCGCGGTCAACATCATCTACCGGCGCGACATCTCGAGCTCGCCCACGCCGGACAACCGGCGCAGGAAGCTGATCAACGACTACAAGGCGCACTTTGCCAACCCCTACGCGGCCGCCGAGCGGGGCTACATCGACGACGTGATCGTCCCGCACGAGACCCGGCCCAAGATCATCACCGCGCTGGAAACGCTGCAGACCAAGCGCGAGCCGGGTCCGAAGCGCAAGCACGGAAATATCCCGCTGTAGGATCACTCATCATCCACGGACGGAGTCTTTGATTACCGCCCGCCGTGAGCGTGTCTTGCGTTGATTGCGGATCGTCCCCGGCGCTCCCCGTGCTGATCGCGCTGCTTGTCTATCTGGTGATCGGCTACGGCGAGGGCAAGGCACTCGGGAAGCGCTACGCCGGGCCGCCCCAGCGTGTTCATCAAGGCGGGTCCGCTATTTCGCTGGCTCCCAAGCTGCTGCCGGCCGGCACCCCGCTGTTCCCGCCGTCCGGCTTATGACGGCCAGTTCTTGTTCTATCTCGCCGCAAGATCCGCTGCTGACCGGCAAGGCGGCCAAACGCAGCCAGGTCACCGCTCTCCGCATATCGATAACGTTGCCTATCGGTACCAGCGGATCCTGCTGCCCGTCCTCGGGTGGTTGACCTCGTGGGGCGATCCCGACGTGCTCGAGTGGAGCTCTGCCGGCTCATCAACATCCTCGCCGTGCTCGGCGCCGGCTTCTTGCTCGGACGCTTCCTGGTCAAGCGCGGCCAGTCCGCCAATGCTGGCGCTGCGTGTTCATGCTGTCGCTGGGGGTCACTGGTCGGGGATCGTCGATGACCTGTCCGACCCGCTCGCAGCCGCCCTGTTCGTTGCCGGAACGGTGTGGTGGCTCGAGGAGCGCTCCGGCGCTCGGCCATCGCACGCGCTCACCGGCTGCATGTTGCGCGCGAGGTGTACCTCGCCCCCGGTAGCTTTGATCTGTCTCGATCGAGCTGCTTCGTCGACGGCCGGCGGGAGCCTGGCCGTGGCTACCCTGCCGGTGGTCGTCTGGGGATCTGGCAGGATCTACCTCCGCTCGACGTTCGCGGCCAGCCCGTCGCAACGGCGTCGCCACACGCCCTCCGATCCTTCCGCTCGTGGGGCTGTTCACAAGCTCGAAGCTGATCCTCCACGAGGATCCTTGGGGCATCGCCAATTGGGAGATCGTCGTTCATCGCCGTGCTGTTGCTGCTCTGGCTGTTGTTCTTCACCCAGAGCATCGAGCGTCCTGCGTCACCTCGCCCGCGGGCGCCAGGCCCCGCAGACGAACAGCTGTTGCCCCTGGTCGGCACTAGCGGCGATCGCGTTCATCCCGTTCATGACTCTTCACCTGTGGCGAGCTACATCCCGTCTTATTCGCGCTACGCCGCTCCGGCCGCACGGCGCTGCTCGTGCGTGATGTACGCCGCTGCGCCCCGCCCGGGCGCTGCCTCGTCCTGTCGCTGGCTCTGCCCGTGATCTTCGTTCGACCAGCCCGGTTATCGGCCTCGGCGCCGACGCACAACGGCCCGGCCGGTTCCCCGGCCGTCGGGATCGGTTTCTGACCGGCCGGCGGATTGCTCGGGGGCGCGCATGCGCGCCCCCGCTGGCCGGTGCATGCACCGGCCAGGGACCGGCTGCATGCAGCCGGTCCTACAGCGTGACCGCCTGGGCCTCGACCGCGCCCTCGCGCCAGGCCTGAGAGCGGCGGCGGCGACGGCCAGATCCTGAATTGCCAGGCCGGTGGAGTCGAACAGCGTCACCGCCTCGGCGCCGGGCCGGCCGGTCGCCTCACCGGCGAGCACGGCGCCGAGCTCGGTCACCTGCTCGCGCTCGACGAGCCCGGCCTGCACCGCGCCTGTCAGCTCACCTCCATGTGATGCCTGCTCCCATTCGTCGCAGAACAGCGCGCACGAGGCGACCGCCCCCACCGACGCCTCCGCCTTGCCCGGCCCGTCCGCGCCGAGCATGTTCAGATGCAGCCCGGGCCGCAGATCGCCCGCGTCGACCACGATCTCGGCGCCGGGCGTGACGCAGCACACGATCTCGCACCGCAGTGCTTGCTCGCGCGCGCCGGGGTCCCAGTCGAGCTCAGCGGCCAGTGCCTGCGCCGCTTCGCTGCGGGGATCGTGGCAGACGCCGGGTCCGTAGCCCGCGGCCTGCAGGCAGCGAGCCGCCCACGCACCGTGCAGGCCACAGCCGATGATCCCGACCGTGCGCGCCTCGGGCTGGGCCAGCGCCCGCGCCGCCACCGCGGCCACCGCCCCGGTGCGCAGCGCCGTCACCGAGCGGGCGTCAAGCAGCATCAGCGGCTCACCGGTCTCGGCGTCGGACAGGCAGATCACTCCGGTCACCGTGGGCAGCCCGCGCGCCGGATTGCCCGGAAACGACGTGATCCATTTGAGCAGTGCCAGGCCATCTCCCCGGGCCGGCATCGCCCGGAAGTCACCAAACGGCGGGCTCTCCAGGTACACCTTCGGCGGCATCTGCCACTCGCCCGCATGAAACCGAAGCAACGCCTCGCGCACGCGCTGGATCGCGGTGGTGGGCGGCACCGCATCGAGCACGGCGTCGTGATCCAGGACTAGCAGCTCTGCCACGGCTCGCGCACGATACCCTCGCGTCGACCTTGAATCGTCGCCCGCAGCTCACGATCGTCGCGCCCAACGCCTCGCCTGAAGAGGCCGCCGCGGTCGTCGCCGCGCTGGAGCGCTTCATGCGCGAGACGGCGCCGGCACCGGCGCCCCCCTCGCCCCGCCGCAACCCCTGGCAGCTCGCCGCCCTCCACGAGGGGATCGCCCGCGAGCCCCAATCGCCGTTGCCCTGGGAGTGAGCGGCGAGGGCCGTTGGACGTTAGTTGTCATATAGACAACGAAGTTCCAACCGGGGGGCCGCGCGTCCGACCGCTGGCCCAAAACCCCCGCCCAGCGGCAAAAACCCCGTATTCAGATCCCCTTTTGGTACATTCAGTGGGCTTCGCTTCCGATCCAGCTGACGGCTACCCAAAGGACCGCCATGCTTGACAGCGCCAAGACGCAGCCCCGCACCGGCTCGCTCGAAAATCCCGAAGTGGTGGAGAACGTGCCGGGACACGTGATCCCGATCCTGGAGCGTGAGTTCGACGACTTCGACACGGAATCGACCCGCTTCCTCAAGCGCGAGCTGGATGACGAGGAGTTCATCAAGTTCCGGCTCAAGCAGGGCGTCTACGGACAGCGCCAGCCCGACGTGCAGATGGTCCGCGTCAAGCTTCCCATGGGCGGCGTCAACCCCGATCAGCTCGACGCCTTTGCGGCGGGTATCGAGCGCTACGTGCCGCTGCGCAGGGGTCACATCACCACCCGTCAGAACATCCAGATGCACCACGTGCCGCTGCCGGACGCGGCGAAGCTGATCCGCGAGCTCGGCGACGCGGGCCTCTCGAGCCGCGAGGGCTGCGGCAACACGATGCGCAACGTCACCGGGGACCCGCGGGCGGGCACGCTGGAGGGCGAGCTGTTCGACATCACCCCTTACGCCGGCGCCTACGTGCGCTACTTCGTCCGCCACACCACCACACAGGCGATGCCGCGCAAGGTCAAGACCGCATTCACGGCCACCGACGAGGACAACGCGATCACGCGCATCCACGACATGGCGTTCGTGCCCAAGCTGCGCGACGGCGTGCGCGGCGTCGAGGTCCGGGTCGGGGGCGGAACCTCGATCATGCCGCGCCTGGCCCCGACGCTGTACGAGTTCGTCGAGCTGGACAACGGCGATTACCTCAGGATCACAGAGGCCTGCATGCGGATCTTCGACCGTCAGGACTGGCTGCGGGTGAACCGCGCCCGGGCCCGGATCAAGGTCCTGGTCGACAAGGTCGGGATCGATGCCTTCCGCGAGATGGTCGAGGAGGAGTTGCAGGGCGACTGGGTCGCCGAGCGTGACTTCTCGCTGGACGGGATCCTGTTCGACCATGACGAGCAGTCAGGCGCGCCCGCCAAGCCGGACGACCACGCCACGGCCAACGGCGACCTGCGCGAGTTCGATCATTTCCTGCAGTCCAATGTGCAGCCCCAGCGCCAGGAGGGCTTCTCGACGGTCGAGGTCAAGGTCCGCCGTGGCGACCTGACGCCGGATCAGCTCCGCGGCCTGGCGCAGATCATGCGCGAGTACACGGGCGGCTACGCCCGCACCACCGTGCACCAGAACCTGGTTCTGCGCTGGGTGCGGAACGAGTCGGTGTACGAGGTGTGGAGCCGGTTGGGTGAGCTCGAGCTCGGCGACGCCGGTGCTGACGAGATCACCGATGTCGTCAGCTGCCCGGGCACGGATTCCTGCAAGCTCGGTATCACCAGCTCGATGGGCCTCAACCAGGCGATTCAGGATCGGCTGGTGCAGATGGAGATCAGCGACGAGCTGACCCGCCAGATCCACATCAAGATGAGTGGCTGCCCGAACGGCTGCGGCCAGCACCACATCGCCAACATCGGCTTCTACGGTGCCTCGATCAAGGTCGGACAGCACACGATTCCCGCCTACATCCCCCACATCGGCGGCGCCTACGAGGGCGGTGACGTGCGCTACGGGCATCGCCTGAAGGCACGGCTTCCGGCCAAACGAGTGCCAGAGGCGGTCGAGCGGTGGGTACGCTTCTATGAATCCGACCGCGACGACGAGGAGGATTTCAATGCGTTCGTTGACCGGGTCGGGACGCAGGAGTTCGAGGCGCGGGTCAAGGATCTGACGATGCCGATCGAGTTCAACCTAGACAACATGACCCACTTCATCGACTGGACCAAGGACGCTCCGTTCGAGGTCGTGCGCGGCGAGGGCGAGTGCGCCGTCTAGCCTTTGCTCCAGAGATGGCTACCGCGACCCGAAATCTCGAGACCGCATCCGCACACCAGACGCTGGCGCATGCCGTCGAGCAGTTCCACCCGCGCTTGACGATGGCGTGCTCGTTCCAGAAGGAAGAGTCGGCTCTCGTCCACATGCTGACCGAGATCCAGGCCGATGCGCGCGTGTTCACGATCGACACCGGCGTGCTGTTCCCCGAGACGCTCCAGACCTGGAAGCTGTTCGAGGAGCGCTTCGGCCTCAAGGTCGAGGTCGTGGACGCGGTTTCCCCCGATGCGCCCTGGACCGCCGCGCGCTGCTGCAGCCAGGCCAAGGTCGACGCACTCGAGCGGGCCCTGTCCGATGTCGACGCGTGGATCACCGGCATCCGGCGTGAGCAGGCCAGCACCCGCGTGGGAGCTCCGAAGCTCGAGCGCGACGAGCGCCGGGGAATTTGGAAGGTCAACCCGCTGGCCGACTGGAGCGAGAAGGACGTGTGGAACTACATCTTCAAGCACGACCTGCCGTACAACCCCCTGCACGATCAGGGCTACTCGTCGATCGGCTGCGCGCCGTGCACGCAGCCGGGTGCCGGCCGCGAGGGACGCTGGGCGGGTCAGGACAAGACCGAGTGCGGGATCCACATCGCCTGACCGGCGGCGCGACCTGAACCGGGATGAATCCCTTCCATTACGAGCTGTCTCATCTCGAGACCCTAGAAGCCGAGTCGCTCCACATCTTCCGAGAGGTGGCGGCCGAGTTCGAGCGGCCGGTGTTGCTGTTCAGCGGCGGCAAGGACTCGCTCGTGCTCCTGCGGCTCGCCGAGAAGGCGTTCCGGCCGGGCAGGTTCCCGTTCCCCGTGATGCACGTCGACACGGGTCACAACTTCCCCGAGGTGATCGAGTTCCGCGATCGCTTGATCGATGCGCTCGGCGAGCGCCTGATCGTGGCCAGCGTGCAGGACTCGATCGACCGCGGCCGCGTGACCGAGGAGACCGGCCCGCGCGCCTCCCGCAATCGCTTGCAAACCACGACGTTGCTGGACGCGATCGAGGAACACGGCTTCGACGCCGCGTTCGGAGGTGCCCGGCGCGACGAGGAGCGCGCCCGCGCCAAGGAGCGGGTGTTCTCGTTCCGCGACGACTTCGGACAGTGGGATCCCAAGCGGCAGCGACCTGAGCTGTGGGCGCTGTTCAACGGCCGGATCCGCAAGGGCGAGCACGTTCGGGTGTTCCCGATTTCGAACTGGACCGAACTCGACGTGTGGCAGTACATCGCCAACGAGAAGCTCGAGGTCCCGTCGATCTACTACTCACATAACCGCGAGGTGTTCGAGCGCGACGGGATGCTGTACGCGCTGAGCCCGTATGTCGAGTTGATCGACGGCGAGGTGCCGTTCGAGGCG
This sequence comes from uncultured Solirubrobacterales bacterium, assembly GCA_963803475.1. Taxonomy (GTDB): domain Bacteria; phylum Actinomycetota; class Thermoleophilia; order Solirubrobacterales; family Solirubrobacteraceae; genus Palsa-465. Next base: position 113,581 of record CAWDMR010000004.1, on the reverse strand, counting down.
TCGGTGCGGTACCGCACGGTGGGCGACATGACCTGCACCGGTGCGGTTCGCTCAACCGCAACCACGCTGGAGACCGTCGTCGCCGAGATCGCCGCCACCCGGATTACCGAGCGTGGCGAGACGCGCGCCGATGACCGGGTGACCGAGGCGGCCATGGAGGACCGGAAGCGCGAAGGGTATTTCTGATGCCCGGAGCTGCTACCAACGGTCACTTGGTCAGGACGCGGACCAGCGAGCTGCTGAGGATTGCGACTGCCGGCTCGGTCGATGATGGCAAGTCGACGCTGATCGGACGTCTGCTGCATGACTCCAAGTCGATCTTCGAGGATCAGCTCGAACACGTGGCGGAGACCTCGGAGCGCCGTGGCGACGGCTATCTCAACTTGGCGCTGCTGACCGACGGGTTGCGCGCCGAGCGCGAGCAGGGGATCACGATCGACGTCGCCTACCGTTACTTCGCCACCCCGCGCCGCAAGTTCATCATTGCCGACACGCCGGGGCACGAGCAGTACACCCGCAACATGGTCACCGGCGCCTCGACGGCGGACCTGTCGGTGGTGCTGGTCGACGCGCGCAAGGGAGTCAGCGAGCAGACCCGCCGACATGCCTACATCGCGTCGCTGTTGCGCATTCCCCACCTGGTGGTGTGTGTGAACAAGATGGATCTGGTCGACTTCGATGAAGAGGTTTTCTACGGCATCCTCGACGAGCTCACCGATTGGGCGGCTCGGCTGGCGGTTCCCGACATCACGTTCATCCCGATCTCGGCGCTGCATGGGGACAACGTTGTCGAGCGCTCGGAGAACATGCCCTGGTACGGGGCCGCGCCGCTGCTGTATCACCTTGAGCACGTCGTGATCGCGCCGGACCGCAACCTGTCCGACCTGCGCTTCCCGGTGCAGTGGGTGGTGCGGCCGATGACCGACGAGCACCACGATTACCGCGGCTACGCCGGGCAGGTGGCGGGTGGAGTGCTCCGACCCGGCGGCGAGGTCGTCGTGCTCCCGGCCGGGCAGCGGAGCACGGTGGCGGCGATCGATACGTTCGACGGTGAGGTGGACGCGGCATTTCCGACCATGTCGGTCACGCTGCGTCTGCGGGATGAGATCGATATCTCCCGCGGTGACATGGTCGTCGAGGCCGACGACCAGCCGGTGGCCGCCCGGGAGCTGGACGCGATGCTGTGCTGGATGAGCGACGAGCCGCTGACGGAGCGCGGCCGCTACGCCATCAAGCACACGACCCGACTCGGCACGCGCGATCGTCGAGGGAATCGATCACCGGGTCGACGTGAACACGCTCGGTCACGAACCGGCCACCCAGCTGGCGCTGAACGAGATCGGGCGCGTGCGACTGCGCTGTAGCACCCCGCTGATGGTCGACGCCTACTCCCGCAACCGGACCACGGGTAGCTTCATCCTGATCGATGAGGCCTCCAACGACACGGTCGGGGCGGGGATGGTCCTGGGCGCGCGTTAGCGCTCGGTTTGCAACCCGGGAGCGGCGTTCCGCCGCCTCTATATTGGACCGCTTCATGCCCGTGGCTCTCCGTCGGCAAATTCTGATTCCAGCGCTGTTCCTCGCCGCCTCGCTGGCGGTGTTCGTGCTGCTCGGGATTCCAGTGCAGCGCGATCTGCTGGCCGTGTGGCTGCTGCTCGGGCTGCTGTGCTTCTCGCTCTCGGACCTGCGCGGGTATGCCCGCGGGGTGGTGCTGGAATGGCTGCCGTTCATCGGGCTGCTGATCGCGTACGACTCTCTGCGGGGCAGCGCCGGGCATCTGTTCGGTGTGCACTACCTGCCCCAGATCCAGGCCGACCAGGCGCTGTTCGGCGGCCACACGCCGACGGTGACCCTTCAGCACTGGCTGTGGCACGGCCACGTCAGGTTCTACGACGTGATCGTGTGGGCCGTGTACCTGTCCCACTTCTTCGCGACGCCGGTGCTGGCCGCCGTGCTGTGGAAGATCGACCGCCGGCGGTTTCGGAAGTTCGTTGGGCTGGTGGCGCTGCTGTCGTTCGCTGGTCTCGCGACCTATGCGTTGTATCCGGCGGCCCCGCCGTGGATGGCGGCCCAGGCTCATCTGATCGGTCCCGCGACCCGGATCGTGCCTCTCGTGTGGCATTGGCTCGGCCTGCACTCGGCCGGTTCAGTGGTCGAAGGCGGTTATGCCTACGCCAATAACGTGGCCGCCGTCCCGTCCCTGCATGCGGCGTTCTCGTTGTTGGTGGCGATCACCCTGTGGCCGCGCCGGCGCAAGTGGCTGCGGCCGCTGGTGGCGCTGTATCCGCTGGCGATGGGGTTCTCGCTGGTGTACGGCGGCGAGCACTACGTATCGGACATTCTGTTGGGCTGGATCTACACGATCGTGATCCTGCTGGCGGCCAAAGTCCTCGCGCGTGGGTGGGCGGTCAGGCGGGCACACGCGGCGCCGGCTGGGCCGCGCCCAGAGCCTGCGTACGCACGGGTCGACGGGTAAAGTCACGGCCGCATGTTCTCGAAGGTCCTGATCGCCAACCGCGGCGAGATCGCGGTCAGAATCATCCGCGCCTGCGAGGAGCTCGAGATCGCCACGGTGGCCGTGTACTCCGAGCTTGACCGCGATGCGATCCACGTCCGGCGCGCGGACGAGGCCTACCTGCTGGGACCCGGCCCGGCGGCGGAGAGCTACCTGAACGTCGACAAGCTGCTCGAGGTAATTGAGCAGACCGAGGCTGAAGCGGTGCACCCGGGCTACGGATTCCTGGCCGAGAACGCGACCTTTGCGGCGGCGCTCGAGGAACGCCGTATCACCTTCATTGGGCCCCCTGCCTCGGCGATCGAGGCGATGGGGTCGAAGACCCGGGCCCGCGAGCTGATGGCTCAGGCGGGGGTGCCGATCGTGCCCGGCACGACCGAGCCGGTGGAGACGATCGAGGACGCCCGGCGGGTGATCGCCGACACGATCGGCTATCCGGTGGCGGTCAAGGCGGCCGGCGGGGGCGGCGGCAAGGGGTTCCGGGTCGCTCTGAAGGAGGACAAGTTGCCGGACGCGTTCGAGGGCGCCGCCCGGGAAGGCGAGAAGTTCTTCTCGGACTCGACCGTCTATTTGGAGCGCTACCTGCCCGATCCCCGGCATGTCGAGGTCCAGGTGCTGGCCGACAAGCACGGCAACGTGATCCATCTCGGCGAGCGGGACTGCTCCATCCAGCGCCGTCACCAGAAGCTGATCGAGGAAGCTCCGGCGCCGGCGGTCGACGAACAGCTCCGCGCGAAGATCGGGAAGATCGCCACCGAGGCGGCGGTAGCCGTGTCCTACACCGGAGCCGGCACGGTCGAGGGCCTGCTCCAGGACGGCGAGTACTTCTTCCTGGAGATGAACACCCGGGTGCAGGTGGAGCACCCGGTGACCGAACTGGTCACCGGGATCGACATCGTCAAGGAAGGGATCCGGGTGGCGGCGGGCGAGCCGCTGTCGATCTCGCAGGACGATGTGGAGCTGCGTGGCCATGCGATCGAGTGCCGGATCAACGCCGAGGACGCCTCCAAGAACTTCGCGCCGGCGCCGGGCGCCATCACTGAATACCGCGAGCCCGCCGGTCCGGGCGTTCGGGTCGACTCCGGCGTCGGCCCCGGCTCGGAGATCTCGCCCATGTACGACCCCATGGTGGCGAAGCTGATCGTCTGGGACGTGGACCGCGCCCAGGCCACCGCGCGGATGCTCCGGGCCCTTCAGGAATACGAGATCGGCGGACTCAAGACGCTGCTGCCGTTCCATCAGGCGATCCTCCAGAGCGAGCAATGGGCCGCCGCGGAGACCTGCCGTGACCTGGTCGAGAACCGCGAGTGGCTGAAGGGGCTGGCGTTTCCCAAGCCGGACGCCTCGGCCGACGGCGAGGAGGAGTCGGCCACCGTCGAGCAGACCTACACCGTCGAGGTGTCGGGTAAGCGCTTCGACGTCAGGGTGATTGGGCCTCCATTCGGCGGTGGTGCCGTCAATGGCTCGACGCCCGAAGCCGCCGCCGGAGCCGGGGCGCGGCGGCCAGCCCGGCGTGAACGTGGCGGTGGCGGTGCCAGCGCGGGCGGCGTCGATGCGCTTGCCTCGCCGCTTCAGGGCACCGTGCTGAAGGTGGCCGTTGAGCAGGGGGCGGCCATCGAGGAGGGGGCGCTGGTGTGCGTGATCGAGGCGATGAAGATGGAGAACGAGATCACCGCACACAAGGCGGGCACGGTCTCAGAGCTGCCGATCGCGGTCGGGGCCTCGGTCGCCTCGGGCGACACGCTGGCCGTGATCACTTCGGCGGCCGGCGAGTAGCCAGCAGCGAGTACATCCCACTCGCACGGTTGGTCTCGATCCAGTTCTCGTTCACGGCAAGCGGGTTAGGTTTTCGGCGTGGATCTTCCGTTGCGTCAGCGTGTCACGGCCCGGCGGGAGCGAGGCGGCTCCCCGAGCCAGCCCCCTTACATAGCTCAGGTCCTCAGCCAAGATGGTCCGCACGCGTTCGGGTTCGATCGGAGCACCATGTCCAGGCACCACGGACGTGGCTCGTTCCAACAGGCCGGCGAGTCGCTCCAGGGTCTCGGCGTATGCCTCCACCGACCCGTTTTCCGAAATCCAGGGGATCTCGACCGGTGAGAGGTAGTCGCCCGGCACGAGGATTCCGAGCCATGGGATGAGGTAGGCGGTCCCGTCCGGGGTGTGACCCGGCGCAGGGTGCAGCTCGAGCTCCCGGCCAGAGGAACCTAGCTCAAGCTTTCCCGGGACCGGGAGCGACTGGATCGCGTCAAGCACCAGGGGAGGTCGGGCCTCCACGTAGTGGTCATCATCGAACTCCTGCAGCTCGCGCTGCGGAGTCTCGGGATCGGCCGCCAGCCGCTGAGCCGTGCCCTCACCACAGCCGAGCGGCGCCTCCGGAAATGCCTGCCGGCCCAGCAGGTGATCCCAATCCCCGTGCGTCGCGAGCAGACCCGACACCGGAAAGCCAGACTGCTCGAGCAGCCGCGGCAGTGCCTCGAGCTCGTGCGGGAGCACCGGCGAGTCGATCACGAACCCCTCATCTCCGGAGCGGACGGCCGTGCAGGTTGTCTGCCAGAAGGCGCTCACGACCACGATCACGTCCGGGTCGAGCGCCAGGACCCGCATTTAGGACCGCATCCGGCGCAGCCTCAGCTCACGCCGATCAGCTTGGCCGCCTCGCGCAGCGTCGAGACCTCGGCGTCCGGCTTCTTCTGTCCCGCCTCAAGCTGCTGCTTGCTGCGGTTGACCCAGATCACCGGGATTCTCTTCTTGAGACAGGGCTCGATGTCGTGGTAGTAGCTGGCCGCCACGTGCACCCAGCCCTTCTTGCCGCCGATCCGGCGCTCGCACTCGGTGAAGTGCGCCGGATCGGGCTTGTAAGAGCGCACCTGCTGAGCGGTCACGACCAAGTCGAAGTCCAACGGGATGTGGCGCCGGGTCTGACCGAGCAGCTTGTCGTCGATGTTCGAGATCAGGCCGATCTTGTACTTCTTGGCGATCTTCTGGAGGACCGGATTGGTCTCCTTGAACGGCGCCCAGCGCTGGACCGAGTCGGGCAGAAAGCCGGATCGGGAGGGCTCCAGCGGCCAGCCCAGGCGCTTGGAGATCTCGACCGCGGTACGCCGGAGAACCTCGGCGTAAAGTTCGTAGGAGCCGGCCTGGATCTTCTGCTGGATCTCGTGGAACAGCGGGATCAATTCGTCGCGCTCGATCGTGAATCCGTCCCGCTCGGCCTCCGCGTTGAAGGCGTCGTAGGCGCCGGATTCCCAGTCGATCAGCGTTCCGTAGACGTCAAACGTGACGAATGTGATTTGCTTCGGGATCGCCATGCCGGTCCGGCATGATGCCATGGCACGCGTTGCACTAGAGTCCCGGCCCGCCCCATGGATCTGCTCGAGTACCAGGGAAAGCAGCTGTTCGCGCGCCATGGTGTGCCCGTCCCCAGCGGCCGTCACGCGACCAGCCTGGAAGAGGCCGCTGCGGCCGCCGACGACGTCGGATATCCCTGCGTGATCAAGGCCCAGGTGCAGATCGGCGGGCGCGGCAAGGCCGGCGGGATCAAGGTCGCCACTACTCACGAGGAGGCCTCCGAGCATGCCCAGGCGATCCTGGGGATGGACATCCGCGGCCTCACTGTCCACGAGCTGTGGGTCGAGGCTGCCTCGGAGATCGCCTCGGAGTACTACGCCTCGGTGGTGTTCGATCGCTCGGCCAAGGCGCCGCTGATCATGCTCTCGACCAAGGGCGGGATGGACATCGAGGAAGTCGCCGCCAGCGACCCGGACGCGATCGCGCGGCTGCACGTCGATCCCCTGCTCGGCTTCCAGGAGTTCCACGGGCGGCGCCTGGCATACGAGGCCGGGGTGGACGCGGACGTTGTCCGGCCGGTCGGCGCGATGCTCGCGAAGCTGTACGACGCCTTCGTCCAGGAGGAGGCCACCCTAGTCGAGGTCAACCCCCTGATCGTGACCAAGGCCGCGGGAGACTCGGATGGCCGCGAGGTGAGGGCGCTGGACGCGAAGGTCACGCTGGATGGCAACGCGCTGTACCGCCACCCCGAGAATGCCGAGCTACGCGACCCCTCGGCCGAGGATCCGCAAGAGCGGATGGCCAAGGAGCGAGGACTGATCTACGTCAAGCTCGACGGTGACATCGGCATCCTGGGCAACGGCGCGGGGCTGGTCATGTCGACGCTCGATGTCGTCGCCCAAGCCGGAGGCTCACCGGCCAACTTCCTCGATGCCGGTGGCGGATCGAAGGCCGACGCCATCACCAGCGCCGTCGAGGTGATCCTGTCCAACCCCAAGGTCAAGGCGGTTCTGTTCAACATCTTCGGCGGCATCACCCGTTGCGACGAGGTGGCCAAGGGCCTGATCGAGGCGTTCGCGCAGATCAAGCCGACGGTTCCGTTCGTGGTGCGCCTGGACGGCACGAACGACCAGGAGGGGCGGGCTCTGCTGGCCGAGGCCAAGCTGCCGAATGTGCACACCGAGTCGACGATGGATGGTGCCGCGCAGAGGGTGGTCGAGCTGGCGGCCCCGGCATGAGCATCCTCGTGGACAAGGAGACGCGCCTGTGCGTGTCCGGCATCACCGGGCGCGAGGGGACGTTTCACTCGCTGCGCAACCGCGATTACGGAACCCAGGTCGTCGGCGGCGTGACGCCGGGCAAGGGCGGTCAGGACGTCGAGGGGATCCCGGTGTTCAACACGTTCCACGACGCGGTCGACCGCACCGGAGCCAACACGGCCATGATCTTCGTACCGCCCCGGTTCGCCGCCGACTCGATTCTGGAGGCCGAGGACGCTGGGATCGCGCTGATCATCGCGATTACCGAGGGCATCCCCGCGCACGACGAGCTGCGCATGTTCAACATCATCGAGAAGAACGGCCGCGCGCGCCTGGTGGGGCCGAACTGTCCCGGGATCCTGTCGCCCGGCAAGGCCACCGTCGGCATCATCCCGGCCTCGTTCTTCAAGGAGGGCAACGTGGGCGTGGTCTCTCGCTCGGGCACCCTCACCTACCAGATCGGCAACGTGCTGGCACAGAGCGGCTTCGGCAACTCAACGATCGTGGGGATCGGGGGCGACCCGGTGCCCGGCACCGACTTCATCGACGTGATCGGGATGTTCGAAGACGACCCGGAAACCGAGCTGATCGTGATGTGCGGCGAGATTGGCGGCGACGCCGAGGAGCAGGCGGCGGAGTTCATCGCGGCGCACGTGTCCAAGCCCGTGGTCGCCTACATCGCCGGCTTCACCGCGCCGCCGGGCAAGACGATGGGTCACGCCGGCGCGATCGTGTCGGGCTCCAAGGGCACGGCGGTGGCGAAGGCGGAGGCGCTCGAGAGCCAGGGCGTGCGAGTCGGGCGGACCCCGACTCAGGTCGCGGAGGTCGCCGTCTCGCTGCTCGGCGCCGCCGCGTAGAACCGCTGGTCGCCGCTCGGGGCCTCAGATCAGGGAGGACATTCGGCGTTGGCCGACGAACCTCCAGTGACACCACGTCTCGCGCTGCGGACACATCATCGTGCCCGCTGGCACGAGCGGTACGCTCGAATGAAATCGATGATGGAGCGCAGCCCAGCGACGCCCGACCTCGACACACGGCTCGCGGAGTTCGACCGCAAGCTCCGCGAGATCCAGTCTGACCTGGACCCCGCCCGCACCCCGCCGCCCGTGCGTCCGCCGAGCCCACCGGGCCCCCCAGGCCTCCCACGAAGATCCGCCGCCGAAGGACCCGGAACCGCCGGAGCCGCCGCCCCCGCCGCGCTACGACCCCCCACCTCCTGCCGCGCCCCCGCCATCCCCACCCCCGCAGCCCCGAGGTCGCTCGGGCCCGCTGGCCGATCTGCTGGCCCACCACCCACCCTCCCACCCGCCCACCCAGGTCGGTCTCGAGGAGTTCAGTTCCGCCCTGGCAGCCTTGCGCGAGGCGATGGCCGAGGTCGAGGCCGTGCTCGCGCGGATGTCGGCGAGCGGGCACGAGGCCACGATCGCGGCCGGTCCGTTCGCCTCGATCGAGGAGGTCCGGGCGTTCGAGCGGGAGCTGGCTGCCGTGCGCGGCGTGCGCGACGTGACCGTCCGCGGCTATGAAGGCGCCGCGCGAGCGATCATCGACGTGCGCTTCGCCGACGACGGTTAGTGGCCTCCAAGGTTCCCGGGAGACCCATTAGTCTTCTGCCGATGGCCACCTCGATCTCGTTCGCGCGCGGCGCCCCGTCGCTGGACATCGTCGATCTGGACGGGCTGCGGGCCGCGGCTCAGGAGGCATTCGAGACCGATCCCGGTGGGGCCACCGCCTACGGCACGTCCGTCGGGTACCTGCCGCTGCGGGAATGGATCGCCGCGCGCCATTCGGTCGACCCCAAGCGGGTGCTGGTGACCAACGGGTCGATGCAGGCGGACGCGTTCTTGTTCGACGCGCTGGTGCAGTCGGGGGACTCGGTGATCGTCGAGCGGCCCACCTATGACCGTACGCTGCTCGCGCTCACGGGTCGCGGTGCGGACGTCCGGCAGGTCGAGCTCGAGCCGGACGGCATCGACGTCGCGGCGGTCGAGCGCGTGCTCCGGGCCGGGGCCAAACCCAAGCTGGCGCACATCATCCCCAACTTCCAGAACCCCGCCGGCTACACGCTGTCGGGCGACAAGCGCCATCGGCTGCTGGAGCTCGCGCGCACACATGAGTTCACCGTGTTCGAGGACGATCCCTACGTCGCGCTGCGCTTCAAGGGCGCCCCATTGGAGTCGATGTTGTCGATCGATCCCGACCGAGTCGTCTACGCCTCCTCCTTCTCGAAGACCGTGTGTCCCGGGATCCGCGTCGGGTACCTGGTCGGTCCCGAGGAGCTGATCGCCCGGATCGCGAAGCTCGCCACCAGCACCTACATCTCGCCGAACATGGTGGCCCAGGCGATCGTCGACCGCTTCTGTCGCTCGGGCGCGATCGACCGATCGATCGAGACCGTCAAGGAGGCGCTGCGCGAGCGGGCGGCGACGCTGTGCGACGCGCTGCGGCGAGACCTGCCCGACGCCCGGTTCGTGGAACCCGAGGGTGGCTACTTTCTGTGGCTCGAGCTCCCCCGAGGCACCGACGTCGGCGCGCTGTTCGAGGCCGCGTCCCTGCGCGGAGTTCAGTTCGTCAAGGGCGCTGACTTCATGCTCGACGGCGGGGAGTCGAGTTTGCGGCTGGCGTACTCGGGCGTCACTCCGGCCGAGATCGAGGAGGGGGTCGGTCGCCTGGCCGAGGCATACGCGGAGGTCACCTCCGGTACCCAGAACGTCGATGCAGCCTGACGAGGTCACAGCGCTGGGCGAGCTCGCCGGCGACGCCGTCGCCGGTCTCACCGGTCACGTACGTGACATCCATCAGGGAATCGCGACCCGCGTGTGGGGCTCGGTGGGCAGCTCAGCCGTGCCGGTGCGCGAGGCCCACGACCGGATCGCAAAGGGCGTGTATGCCGCGGTCAGCGGTTCGCTCGGCGCACTGGCCCGCACCGGTGGCCGCGCGCTCGGCGCTCGCACCGAGGTCGACGCGCCGTCGATCGAAGGCTCGCTCACGGGCCGGGTCGCGCTTGGAGTGCTCAACGGTGCCTTTGGCGACAAGCTCGTGGAACGCGGCAACGCGCTGGCCTGGTCGATGAGGTTGCGCTGCCACGGACAGCTGCTCGAGCCCGAGCCACCGGCACTGGCCGACGCCTACCCGGACGCAACCGGACGGCTCGCCGTGTTCACGCACGGGCTGTGCGAGACCGATGAGGCCTGGAAGCTTGGCTCCGACCGGCATGCCCCGTACGGCGACCGGCTGCAGGCCGAGCTCGGGTATACGCCCGTGTACGTCCGGTACAACACCGGGCGCCACATCTCCGAAAACGGTCGCGAGCTGGCCGAGCTGCTGGAACGCCTGACCGACGCCTGGCCCACGGAGGTCACCGAGCTCGCTCTGATCGGACATTCGATGGGCGGGCTGGTGGCGCGCAGCGCTTGCCATTACGGACAGGGCCGCGCCTGGACTGCGAACGTGCGGCACGTGTTCACGCTCGGCGCGCCGCACCGAGGCGCGCCGCTCGAGGTCGCCGCCTACGCCGCCTGCGTCGGACTCACGCGCCTTCCGGAGACGCGCGCGTTCGCCAACGCGATCAACGTGCGCAGCGCCGGGGTGAAGGATCTCGGTCGCGGCTACCTGGTGGACGAGGACTGGCGAGAGCACGATCCCGAGGCGTTCCTCACCCGCACCGGCCGCGAGGTTCCGTTCCTGCGCACCGCAAACCACTACTTCGTCTGCGCCACCCTCAGCCGCGAGCCGGATGCCCGGCTGGGTCGGGCGGTCGGCGATCTGCTGGTGCTCCCCGCCAGCGCCTGGGCCCACGGAGGGCGCGGTCACAAGCTGCAATTCCCCGTGGAGCACTACTCGCATCTGGGCGGCGCCAATCATTTCGATCTGCTCAACCATCCGGCCATCTACGACCAGATCCGCCGCTGGCTCACCGGCCGCCCGGCCCTGCCGGCGCCGGCCGCCGCCTGACCGGGCCCGACTCCCTGCGCTGCCGGGTCGACCCCGGGCTCAGCGCCCGTAGCGCTCGCGCCCGAGCACGAGCTGCTCGGGCAGCGCGATTCGCGGTGGCGGGGAGGGGTCCGCAATCACGGACACGGTCTCGGCCACGCTGACGGTGACCGTCGCGGTCCCGCCATCTCCGCTGACGGTCACGTGCTCGCCGTCGTTGGCGGCGATCTCACCCGCCAGCCCCGGCTCGATGCCCGCGTCCTTCAGGTAGTGGAGCAGGTCCTCGGCCTCGTTCTCGAGCCGCAGGATCGTGACCTTCGCGCCCGGGGCGCAGTCGGCCAGTGGAACGCCGTCGATCCGCTCTCCGACCCTGATCGGATGGCCGTGGGGGCAGGTCTTGGCATCTCCCACCGATGAGCGCACATAGGCCTCAAACCGCGGCGTCATCGCATGCTCGAGGTGCTCGGCCTCCTCGTGGACGTCGTCCCAGGGAACGCCGACGACGTCGGTCAGGAACCGCTCGATCATCCGGTGGCGGCTGACGACCCGCTCGGCGTGCTCCCGGCCCGACGGCGTGAAGTCGATCGTGCGGCCGGTGTCGCGGACGATGTAGCGGTCGCGCTCCAGCCGCCCGAGCATCTCGTGCACGGTCGGCGCGGACAGCTGCATGGCGCGAGCCAGGTTCGCGGCCGTCATCGGCAGTCCGGCCTCAAACAGCCAGAACAGCGTCTGGAGGTACTCCTCCTCGGCCTCGGTGGCCTGCTCGGCTGCCATGCGGTGATCGTAGCGACCCCACCGAACCCGATCCCCTAGGATCGACCGACGTGACGCTTCCGCTAAAGCCACCCGTCGAGCCGCAGCTCGCCCGCTCCAAAGCCGAGCTGCCCGTGGGCGAGCAGTGGGCCTACGAGCCGAAGTACGACGGGTTCCGGGCGATCGTGTTCGTGGACGGTGACCAGGTCCTGATCCAGTCCCGCAGCGGCAAGCCGCTGGCTCGCTACTTCCCTGAGCTGTCGTTCCCGCCAGGTCGCTATGTGCTGGATGGCGAGATCGTGATCGACGGCGATGACGGCATCCAGGACTTCGAGGCGCTCCAGCAGCGGATTCATCCCGCCGTGTCGCGGATCGAGATGCTCGCCGAGCAGACCCCTGCTCACTACATCGCGTTCGACCTGCTGGCCCGCGACGACGAGCCGCTGCTGCCGCGTCCCTACACCGAGCGGCGCGCAGCGTTGGAGCAGCTGGAGCTCGACGGTATCGATCTCACGCCCACCACCCGCGATCGAACTCGAGCCGAGCCCTGGCTGCTGAGTGGCGAGGGCGTCGTGGCCAAGGATGCCGCCGCCCCGTACCGCCCCGGGCAGCGCACGGGGATGGTCAAGGTCAAGCGCGTGCGCACGATCGACGCGGTAGTCGCCGGCTATCGGCCCGGGAAGGCGGAGGGCACCGTCGGGTCTTTGATCCTGGGGCTGTACGACGATCGCGGCGAGTTGCACATCGTGGGGCACTCCTCCGGACTGCGGGCGTCGGAGAAGCGCGCCCTGGTCGGGCGGCTCGCCCCGCATGAAACCGGTAAGCGCGGCCACGGCGACCCGAGCCGGTGGAAGAGCGAGAAGGAGCTCGAGTGGATCGAACTGCGCCCAGAGCTGGTCGTCGAGGTGACGTTCGACCACGTCAGCGGCGGCCGCATCCGCCACGGCACCAAGATCCTCCGCTGGCGCGAGGACAAGGCGCCTCGCGAGTGCCGCTTGGCGCAGATGCAGAGCTAAGCGGTACGGCCGCCCGATCTCCCGTCCCAGGGCCCCGAGGGGTGAATCGCGCCACACTTGCGGCGCCCTCCTCGTAGGCTTCGGGCGGATGCCCCACGTGTTCAGCGAGCCTCGAGGCGACGTCGCGCTTGTCGTGATCGACCGTCCGCCCGCGAATGCGATGAACGTGGAGCTGCTCGGCGAGCTGGCGTCGGAGCTCGACCGCCTCGCGGCAGATCCACCGCGGGCACTGGTGCTGGCGGGCCGGGATGGGTTCTTCTCGGGTGGGGCCGACCTGAAGGCGGTACCGACCTACGGACCCGAGCAACGACGGCAGATGGTGAGCGGGATCAACCGGATGGTGATCGCGGCCTACGGGCTGCCCTGCCCGGTGGTGGCCGCGGTGACCGGGCACGCGATCGCGGGCGGGCTTGTGCTGGCGTTGTGCGGCGACTACCGCGTGGCGTCGGTGGCCGGCCGGTACGGCCTGACCGAGATCAAGGTCGGGGTGCCGTATCCCCAGGCCGCGATCATCGCCGTGCGCGCGGAGCTTCCGCCGCATGGCGCGCGGCGACTGGCGTTTGGCAACCAGCTCACGGATGCCGCGCAGTGTGTGGAGTTGGGGGCGTTCGACGAGGCGGTCGAACCCGCAGCGGTCCTCGAGCGCGGGGTGGCCGTCGCCGCCGAGCTGGGCACGATGCCGGGCGATGTGTACGCCCGGACCAAGCGCGAACTGCGTGGGGCGGTGCTGACCGAGATGCGCAGCGGCGCCGCCCGGGATCCGCTGCTGGCCTCGTCGGCGTAGGGGAGGTGTGGACGTGACCGCGAGCCAGGCGGGCCTCGAGTCCCAGACACTGACCGGCACAGTGCCAGGTGAGCCGCCGAGCGCTGCCGAGAGACGCTGGGTCCTCCTCGCCTTGGCGGCGCTCACGGTGCTCGGCTTCCTGCTGCGCGTCCGCGGGTTTCACCAGAGCATCGTCGACGACGAAACCGGGACGCTGAGGGACATCCGGGGCCACGACTTCAGCCAGCTGATCAGCTATCTGGCCTCGTATGGCAGCAGCGGTTATCCCACCCCCAAGGTCCCCGCGGAGCAGAGCCCGCCGCTCTACTTCATCCTGGCCTGGGCCAGCGCCAAGCTTGGCGACCCCACCGTGTGGATCCGTCTGCCCTCGTTGGTCCTCGGCACGGCCACGATCCCGCTGCTGTACGCGCTGGGAGTCAGGCTCGTAGGACGCTGGGCCGCCGTCGTGGCCAGCGCCCTGCTGGCCCTAAGCCCGTTCGCCATCTTCTACTCGATTGAGGCGCGCGGCTACGCCACGCTGGCGTTCTGCGCCCTCCTTTCCACGCTGGCGCTGATAATTGCGCTCCAGGGCGGCCGCTCGCGCTGGTGGTGGGTGGCCTACGGAGTCGCCTCCGCCGCCGTCCTCTACACCCATTACACGGGGGCGTTCGTGCTGGCCGCGCAGGCGGCCTGGGCGCTGGTGGCGCACCGGTCTCGCTGGCGGCCGCTCGTTCTCACCAACCTCGCCGTGCTCGTGAGCTTCCTGCCCTGGCTGCCCTACGTCCACGGCTATTCGGGGATCTACACGCTTGTGGTCCGAGTCCTGCACCTGACCAAGGGCAATGCGCTGCTGGAATGGGTCAACGGCTTCCCGCTCGTGCCGCTGCACCGGCTCCCCGGACGGCTGGCGCTATTGCTGCTCGCGGCCGGGCTCGTTCTCGCCATTGTGGCCGGCGCCTGGCGGTTGTGGGTCGGGTGGGACCGGGACCGCCGCCGGCCGTTCTCCGCGGACGTGGTGCTGGTCTTCCTCCTGGCCCTGGCCACGCCCGTCGCAGTGTGGGTCTACGAGGCGGAATCGGGGGCGTCGCTGTTCGAGTTCCCCCGCAATCTGATCGCATCTCTCCCATTTCTGATGCTGGGGCTGGGCTGGCTGCTCACGCGACCGGAGCCGCCGATCGCGGCAGCGGCGGCGGGCTTGACCGTGGCCGGGTTCGGAGTCGGCGCGGTTCGGACCCTCGACCATGCCAACGACCGCCCGCCCGACCGCCAGGTGGCGCAGCTCCTCACGCGGCACTTGCCTGCGGGTCAGACGGTCTACATCGCCGCCGCGCCCGGTTCGCCCTCCTCCGTGGTTGCGCTCAAGACCCTCGACCTGTACGCGCCGCTGCGCCTGAGCCAGACCGCGCCGCGTGATCCGCGCGGGCTGGCTCTTGTCCACCAGTGGAACTTCGTCGGCCAGACCGGGATCGCCGTGGGCGAGTACACGCCCTCCACCGGCGCCTCGGCCCCCGGGCAGCCGCTGTTCCTGGTGCAGGAGCAGCCGCTGCCGCTGCGGCCGCTGCCCCCGAGGCTCCCGTAGGTGTCGCACGCGTCGCCGGGGGTGCGCTCGGTGCGCTCGGGTTCGGGGTGTGCCCGACACGATCCTGCTCGCGCCCGACTCGTTCAAGGGCACGTTGCCCGCCACCGAGGTGGCGGAGGCGCTGGCCCGAGGTCTGCGCGCTCGTCGCCGCCCGGTCGATTTGTGCCCGGTCGCCGATGGTGGCGAGGGGACGCTCGATGCGCTGCTGCCGGCGCTCGACGGCGAGCTTCGCCAAGCCGAGGTCCGCGACCCGCTGGGCAGGAGCATCACAGCCAGATTCGGCTCAGCCGACCAGGTGGCGGTGGTCGAGACCGCGGCCGCCAGCGGGCTCGGGCTGGTGTCGAGCGGTGAGCGCGATCCCCTCGCGGCGAGCACGTACGGCACCGGCGAGCTGATCGCCGCCGCGGTGCGGTCAGGCGCCCGCCTCGTCCAGGTCGGCGTGGGCGGCAGCGCCACCACCGACGGCGGTGCCGGCGCCATCCGAGCGCTGCGCGACGCCGGCGGCCTGCGCGGCGCCCAGCTGGTGATCCTGTGCGACGTCCGGACCCCGTTCGAGGATGCCGCGCGGGTGTTCGCGCCGCAGAAGGGCGCCGACGCCGCCGGTGTGCGGCGCCTGACCAAGCGGCTGCACTCGCTGGCGTCGAGGCTGCGATCGCGACCCCCGCGGCATCCCGATGACCGGCGCCGCCGGGGGGCTGGCCGGCGGCTTGTGGGCCGCGTTCGGCGCCGAGCTGGTGCCAGGCGCGGCGTTCGTGCTCGACACGCTTCAGTTCGACGGACGGATGCGCGATGCCCGAGCGGTCGTGACCGGCGAGGGCAGGCTTGACGAGCAGAGCCTGGTGGGCAAAGCGGTTGCGGAGGTGGCCACCCGCTCGCGTCAGAGCGGCGTCCCGTGTTTCGCGGTGGCGGGACAGCGCCGGCTGGATTCCTTCGGGCTGCGCATCCTGGACCTCCAGGCCGTGCTCGAGGCCGGCACCGTCCCCGAGCTCGAGCACGCCGGACGGCGGCTCGCGGACCTGATCTAGTCGTCCGCTACCTCGACGTCGGCGGCTTTGGTGCCGCGGTCCGCTCGGGAGGCATCGAGTGCTCGGGCAGATCGCCCCAGACGGCGGTTTCAGGGCACAGGCATACGCGGCAGAAGTCCTCGCCGAACGGGGTCAGGTGAAGGCTGCGGCGAACGACCTTGGCGTGCGGCACCGAGTGGATCGCCGCCAGCACATCCGGTTGCGCCTCAAGCACCTGATAACGCATCGGGTCGGGCAGCGTCTCGCGTGAGAACCAGATCAGCCCGAGGCGGAACAGGTTGTTGAGGTATGCCGGGACGCGATCGACGTAGCGGCACCCCGACCGCGCACCGATCATCGACAGCCCGGGCGCGAGCAGTCGCGACCTGACCATCCCCAGGGGCCCACCCGTACGCACATCAACGGACGGCTGCGGTCCGTCGAGCAGCAGTAGCCGCAGGATTCGCCCCTCGTCGGGGACCAGCTCCGACAGGATCCGCTCGTAGGCCGGGTGCGCCTGAACTTCGTAGTCGACATCACGCGAGTGCCGCAGCAGCAGCTCGCCCTGCTCGCGCAGGGTGAGCAGTTGGTGCTGATCGCGCGGCCGGCCGTTCTGCGATTCCTCGGGGCGGCGCTGTGCCCCGTCGCTCGCCGGGCGCAACATTCGACGCCGTTGCCGGCGGCATCCGTGACGGCTGTGCCGCCATCGTCCAGACCGGAGGCTCGGAGCGACTGCCTCGGCCACTCGCCAGCTCGCGCTTCAGGCCCGTCCGCAGTGCCCATTCGGCGGTGTGCCACCAGGCCGAGGCCGCGACCCGGGCCAGGCCGGGGATCGCCTCGAGGGGTCCGCACCCGTTCCCGTCGGAGTGCGGCTCGGTCATCTTCAGGCAAACAATGCCAAGTGGATGAACCCGCCCGCAAGGCCCATCACCGCGCCGTGCAGATAAAGCATCCACTCGTCTTCCTTGATCGCCGACGCGGAGCATCTCCACGAAGTCCTGCGGCGGGAGCTCCTTCGTGCGCCGAGCCACCAGTGTGCGCATCTGCTCGCTCTGTCGCCGGCTGAACTCGGGGTCCTTGAACCCGGTCAGCGTGTGATCGGCGGCCTCCTGGGCCACGGACTCGCGGATGCTGTCGTACTCTCGGGCGCCGACTGCGACGCGCACCGCCCCGCGCGCCGGCCCGGCCGCGCGGTCGATCGCCGGTGCCATCGCCTCCTCGAGCATCTGCCGGGTCCGGTCGCTGCGCGGTCCGTAAAGCAGGAAGTTGCCGATGTTCTCGAGCGTGACCACTTCGTCGGCGATGATCTTGGCGTACACCTCGGCGACCTCGTCCTGGCGGCGCAGGAACAGGCCGTGCAGCTTGAGCGGTCCGATCCTGCGCACCTCCACCGGCTCGAAGATCACGTACATGCCCAGCAGGTTGGTTGTCCAGCCGACGAACACGCCGAGCACCGGCAGCAGCCACCACCAGCTGATGAAGTGCGTGATGATCGCCACCGGGATCCCGAACAGAAAGCCGAACAGAAACCCGAAGTTGACCATCAGGCGCAGTTCCTTCTTGCCGATGTCCCTGAAGATCCGGTTGACCAGTGCCGGGTGGCGCTCGAAGTGGTCGACGACCATCAGCTTGGGGTCGAGCAGCTGGTCGATGTGGCGGCCGACGTCGTCGGTGACCTGACGCACGATCTCCGGCAGCTGCCCCTGCACCCGCGCGTACACAGCTCGCTTGGCCCGGTCCGGCAGGTTGCGCCACAGACCCGGGTGCTCGCGACGCATCGTCCGGTCGACGATCGAGGGAATCTCCGGCTCGAACATCGTCGACGATGTGCTCGGCCATCTTCTCGGGCTCGAGCTGCTGAAAGAATTCCGCGGGCGTGCCGAGCTTCGAGATCGCCTTGTCGACCGAGATGCTCCCCATCTTCGCCGCCCGGGCGGGCACGATTCCCTGCCAGCCGATTCCGCCCTGCATGATCCCCGGGATCTCCTGGATCTTGCGTGGCAGTAACGTCGAGAGCTCGAGCAGACCGGGAACCCGCCGGCCGTGGAACCGCACCGGGTTGAACAGCATGATCAGCCCGGTCCAGTTGATCAGCCATCCGATCGCCCCCGTGAACAACGGGATCGTGAGCAGTTTGACCCACTCTTGGGTGCTCATCGGAGCACTGGACCCGAGACTTCAGTGCGCGAATGCGGTGCGCACTTCCGGACGCTGGCCCGGGAGCGGAGCGTCCAGCGACTGGAGGAAGTCGGTCTGCTCGCCCAGATGTTCCAGCAGCAGGTCGGCCATGTCGTGGTTCATCCCGGCACGGATCACGATGCGAAGCACGCTCAGGTCCTGCCGGTTCTCGGGAAACGTGTAGGCGGGAACCAGCCAGCCACGCATGCGCAGCCGCTCCGAGACGTCGAATACCGAGTAGTGCTTGACCTCCGGGCCGAGCGCGAACGCAAACACCGGCAGATCACTGCCGTCGGTCAGCAGGCGATACGGGCCCATCTTGGAGATCCCGTTGGAGATGTGCAGCGCCACGTCCTGAGCCGACTGCATCGCCCTGCGATACCCCTCGCGCCCCAGGCTGGTGAACATGAAGTACTGCGCCACCACCTCGCTGCCGGGCCGGGAGAAGTTGAGCGCGAACGTCGGCATGTCGCCGCCCAAGTAATTCACGTTGAAGATCAGCTCCTCGGGCAGCGCCGACTTGTCCCGCCAGATCGCCCACCCGACACCGGGATACACGAGCCCGTACTTGTGGCCCGAGGCGTTGATCGACTGTACGCGCGGGATGCGGAAGTCCCACTCGAGCTCCGGCTGCAGGAACGGCGCCACGAAGCCGCCCGAGGCGGCGTCGACGTGCAGCGGCACGTCCAGGCCCTTCTCGCTCTCGAGCTCATCGAGCGCCTTCGCGATCTGCTTGACCGGCTCATAGCTGCCGTCGAATGTCGAGCCCAGGATCGCCACCACTCCGATCGTGTTTTCGTCGCATTGCGCGACCGCCTCCTCGGGACCGAGGTGGTAACGCTCGCCCTCCATCGGCACCAGGCGGGGTTCGACCTCCCAGTAGCGGCAGAACTTCTCCCAGCACACCTGCACGTTGGCGCCCATCACCAGGTTGGGCGCCGCGGCCGACTTGCCGGCGTCCTGGCGGCGTTTGCGCCAGCGCCACTTGAGCGCCATGCCGGCGAGCATCGCCGCCTCGCTGGAGCCCGTCGTCGAGCAGCCGGTCGCCTGCTCGTGATCCGGGGAGTGCCACAGGTCGGCCAGGATGTTCACGCACCGTGACTCGATCTCGGCGGTCTGCGGATACTCGTCCTTATCGATCATGTTCTTGTCGGCGGTCTCCGCCATCAGGCGTGCGCCGATCGTCGGCATCCAGGTGGTCACGAACGTCGCCAGGTTGAGTCGCGACTGGCCGTCCAGCAACAACTCGCTGGAGATCAGCTCGTGGGCCAACTCGCCGCCGCAGCCTCGGTCGGGTAGACGATGGGCGGGCGTCTGATCGAACAGCGGCATTGGAAACGTGAGCCTACACCCGGTCCCACACCACGTGCAGGGTCCTCGGCTTTCGAAATACGAGCCCCCGGCTCGCGGCCGGCTGCGCGGGGTCAAGCCGGATGCCCGGCAGCCGACCCAGCAACGCTCCAATCGCGGCACGCGCCTCGAGCCGAGCCAGGTGCACGCCGACGCACACGTGCGGCCCTTGCGCAAAGGCCAGGTGCCGGCGCGCGTTGTCGCGATGCAGATCGAAGCGGTCGGGGTCCGGGAACACGGCCGGGTCTCGGTTGGCGGCGGCGATCGACAGCCGCACGAGCTCTCCCGCCCCGATCGGGCAGTCGCCTAGCTGAACATCAGCCGTGGCGTAGCGATCGATGACCGCGGCGGCGGGCTCCAGCCGCAGCGACTCCTCGATCGCGGCATCGAGCAGCTGCGGCTCAGCCGTAACCTGGGCGCCGAGCGCCGGCTCCGCGAGCAGGTGCAAGCAGGCGTTGGTGATCATCGCCTCCATCGTCTCGATGCCGCCGAACAACAGCACGGCCGCGTTCGACACGATCTCCGCGGGCTGGAGCGAGCCCGAGCGCCCGGCCGCGGCCAGCAACGAGTCATCGGAACCGCCGATCGCCGTCTCCAGCCGCGCGCGCAGCCCGCCGAATGCCAGCCGGCCGTCCCCGCCGGAACCACGGCCGGCGGTGATCTCGGTCACCGCCGCGACGATCCGCTCATACCAGGCCAGGACGGTCGGCACCTCGTCGCGCGCGAGTCCCAGTGCCCGGGCAACGGTCGTGGCCGCCACCGGTCCGGCGAACTCGCGCCGCAGCTCGGCTCGCCCGGCGGGCGTGAGCGCGCCGATCAGCCGACCCACCTCGCCCGTCACCGGCTCGGCAAACCGCGCGCGCACCGCCGCGGCCCGGAATGGGGCCACGAACGGCGCGCGATGCCGATCGTGCCTGGCACCGTCGAGACTCAACATGCTGGGTCCGACGACCATCGACGTCGAGAAACGCGGATCCTCGACGGTGAATCGCTCGGGGTCGCGCATCACCTCGAGGACGAGGTCGTGACGGGTGATCAGCCATCCGTCCAGAGCCGGCAGCCATGACACCGGCTCGCGCTCGCGCAGATGCGCCAGCACGGCATGCGGGTCGCCCTCCAGTTGGTCGAGCGAGACCGAGTCTCCAACCGGGAAGCTGCCGGCCGCGGCCACCGGCCGCAGCATGTCACGTTCCCGGCGGCGGCTGACAGCCGATCTCGACCAGGTGGCCGGCGAACACGGCCCGATCGCGATCTGGCTGGAACGGCTCGACGCCATCGCGCAGCAGGGCAGCCACCCGTTCAAGCTCAAACAGCAGCGCCAGCTTGCCGGGTGGGTCGTCCCACTCGCCCGAGTCGTAGCGCTGCGTCCAGGCCGCGAGCGCCGCCAGCGCCTCCACCTGGATCTGGTCCTCCCACCAGCCCGACCTGACCGGCAGGCGATACCGCTCCCTGAGCAGGCACACATCCGACCACAGCTGCTCAAACCACATCCACCGCTCCCGCGGATACAGCTCGGGCCAGTTCAGCGGCCAGCGGGGGGACTCGGCCGCATCCCAGCCGTCGCCGGACTCGTGGCGGTCGTCCTCGGGGCCTCGCCAGCTCATCGCAGGGTCCCCGCCGCCAACGCTCTCAGCCTGCGGTCCTCGAACCACAGTCGCAGCCGGACGCGTACCGGCGGCAGGCGCCCGTACAGGAGCAACGCCTGCCGATCCGGCAGCTGCCGTAGCGCCTCGGGAGCGATCAACGGCCGCCGGCGCCGCGCCAGCGAACGGGTGGCGCCACCGGCTCCGGTGGTTCGGGTGAGGTCGCGGGCCTCTTCCTCCCCCACCAGCGCACCGAAGTAGCGCAGGGTCTCGAGGTCGCCCACGCCGGGCAGCAGCATCCGGGCTCGATGGCTATTGACCACGGTCTCCGCCTGCTTGCCATAGCGGCTGCGCGCCTGGGCCAGGTCGTGGAAGATCGACAGCAGCTGGATGTTGTGGCCGGGCGCAGTTGATGCGACCTCGGCCAGGTTCGGTAGCGGCGCCACGTTCCCGGCCTCGTCCAGGCACAGCAACAGCGGCGACGGCAACCGGCCGCCGGCCAACGTGGCCCGCTCGTACGCGCGGTCGACGATCTCGCACAGCAGCGCCACGAAGATCGGCCGCAGCAGCTTCGACGCCTTGGCGTCGCCGATCAGATACAGAGTCGCGGACTCGTCCAGCAGCCGGTCCGCGGTGATCTGGCTGCCGGCGGCGGACCGCGCCACCCGGCCGAAACGGTAGGCGCGCAGCAGCGCCTGCACGGTGGCCTCGATCGAGGATCGCGTGCGGTCAGCGTGGGCCTCGAACGCGCACACCGCGTCATAGGCGGCGCGGGCGGCCTCGCGCTCGAGCTCATCCCGCGCTCCGCCAGCGATCCGGGCCAGGCCCTCGTGCAGCTCGCGTGTGCCCTGGCCGTACGCCCAGCGGACGACGCTGTCGATCCGCGCCCCGGACGCGGCTGCGGCGTACAGGAGCGGCGCCAATCGCTGCTCGGCGGCGATGGCCCAGAAGTCGCCCCCCTCGACGCTGCGCTGATCCAGCTCGCCGGCCGCAGCCAGCCGCCACGCGACCTCGAGCGCGCCGTCCCAGGTGCCCGCACCATGCAGCGGCGACCACGTGTTGCCCGGAACGCCTGCAAGCGAGAACGGATCGAACACGTACACCCTCCCGAGCTGCTGGCGGCGGCGGATGGTCGATGCCAGCAGATCGGTCTTGATCGAGGAGGCCACCGTCGGCCCGACCCACTCCAACAGCGCCGGGATCGCCAGTCCGGATGATTTCCCAGACTGCGGCGGCCCGAACGCCACCAGCGCGTGGCGGCGCTCGGCGCGCAGCCACCGCCCGTGATGACGCCCGAGTGTCAACCGGGCGCCGGACTGCTTGGCCGAGCGCCCTCGCAGCTGCCGCAGCTCCCCGCCGGCGGCCCAGCGGGCGCCGGCGACGCGTCCCGGCAGCACGCCGCTGCGGCTGAGCAGCAGCACCGGCGTCGCTGTGGCCGCCGCGAGCAGCCCGAGGGCCGCGTAGAACTGGCCTGGCCCCGGGAGCGACGCGCGGGCCGGGCTCGGCCACGCCAGCGCCGGGTTCGCCAGGCGGCCCGGCAGCCGCGCCAGAACGTCCAGCAGCTGGCCAACCCCGACCCGGGGCCAGCCTCCGCCGAACAGCGCGCCCGCGATCCCACCCCAGGCCCAGATCAGCGTCGCCAGCGCCAGCAACGAGCCGAGCAGCGCCAGCACAGCTCCGTCCCAGCCGGCTCCCGGGCGTGACGAGTTCATCCGCGCCCCAGTTGTGCGGTCGACACCCGCATGCCCGTGTCGGTGTTCGTCAACTCGGTCTCCAGGCGGGAGCGGTGGTGCGCGACCACGAACCCGCGCGTGCCCACCCGCCACAGGGCCTGGCCGGCCGACAGCATCGAGATCAGCCGCGCCTCGCTCTCGGACAGGCCGAGCAGCGTCCGGGTGAGCGGGACCTGGCTCTCGTCCTGGTGGTAGACGACGCGCGTCGAAGCGTCGGCGATCAGTCCCTCTGCGATCCGCGCCGCGCGCGATCCTGCATCTCCAGCCGCATGCAGGTCGGCGAGCTTGTGCAGTACGACCAGATTCATCACGCCGAACTGTCGGGCCAGCTTGAAGTTGCTCTGGAACCACTCACCCAGCCCGGTGTGCTGAACGATCTTCCACGACTCGTCGGCGACGTTGATCAGGCGCTCGCGACCCGGCCGCTCGGCCATCCTGGCCAGCAGCGCGCTCATCCAGGCCGTGGCGCACGCCATCAGGATTCCGACCGCCGGCGAGTCGCGCACGGCGTGGAGGTCGAGCACCAACAGCCGCGCATCAAGATCCAGTCCCGGCGTGGTGCGGCCATCGAACATCCCGCGCAACGGCCCCTCGCACAGGTCCTGAAGGGCCAGTGCCGCCCGCCGAACGTCCGCCGCGAGCTGCTCGGGCGTGGTCCGGAGCCGTGCGGCCATCTCCCCGACCGGGCGGAACAGGATGGCGGCTATGTCCGGCAGCGTGGGCTCTCCCACGCCGCGACGGCGCACCGTGCGCAATGCCTCGCGCAGGGCCGCCGCCTCGATCTGCGTGAGCTGGCCGCCAATCGCGGTCACAGTCACCGCTCGCAGCAGCTCGAGCTGAGCGTGTTCCTCGGGTCTCGAGGCCAGCGGATTGAGACGTACGCCGCCGCCCGGGACGAGCGAGATCGGCTTGACTCCGGCCGCGGCGCACAGCGGGCCGTACTCCCGCTTGACGTCGAGCACGAATGCCCTCCGGCCGAACACCAGCATGCGCCACAGCAGCGTCTTGACCAGCGCGCTCTTACCCTGCCCGAGCTTCCCCAGCACGATCGTGTTGGGATCGTCGAGCACGCCGTCTCCGTACAGGACCCAAGGGTCGTAGCAAAACGCCGCCCCACCCGAGTCGCGTCCGATGAACACCCCGCGCCCGCCCAGACCGCCGGCGGCCATGAACGGGTAGATCGCCTGCGCGTGTCGGGTCGTGCACCGATGTCCCGGCCGCTCGGCGGTCCGGGCCCTCACTTGAGCCTCCGGCATGGAGCAGTCACCTCGGGGCGCGGCACTGGGGCGCTCACCTCAGCCCCCGGCACAGGGGCAGCGTGAACGCGAACGCGTCCGCCTGCTGCCCGTACATGCAGTGCAACTCCAGCCGCGCTCGCGCCGCGTGCTCGAGCACCTCCGAGCTGGCCCGGCGCAGCTCGTCCCGGTCGCGGCCGCTGACCGTGACGAACCCGGACAGCCGAACCTCACTGTGCCCCGCCGCGAGCTCGGACTCGCGCCGCATGGTGGCATCCTGGGCCTGCCGCTGGCGGGCGGTTTCGGATTGGCCGAAACGGCGACGAAGCTCGCGGTCGGCCCGGTCGCGAGTCACCGCCGCCTCCGCCTCACGGGTCGATCGTTCCGGAACGATCGGCTCGAACGTGACCGCAACCGTGCGAACCACGCTGGAGCGGCCCAGCAGCGCGTCCATGAACATCGGCGAGACGTCGACGCGCGGCCAGGCGCCGATCCAGTACGTCGCGTGCACGGCCCCGTCACTGCGATAGTGGTCCCAGGCCTCCTGCGCGCCGAGCGGCCAGGCGTTCGTCTCGGACAATCCGTCCCGCGTCGGGTCGGCCGTCTCCAATGACGCCAGCTCGGAGCGCCCGTAAGGATCGAATGCGGTCCGCAGCGCCCGGGCCAGCTGGCCGGGGCTGAGTGCCCCCAGCACCGTCACCTCGGCCGCCTGCAGTCCCTGTGCCATCCGCTCGGTCTCCTCGATCAAGGCCTGCATCTCCGCGTGTTTGCCACGCTCCCGGACCCGGCGCGCGTCGATCTGGACCGCCAGCAGGATCTCGTGCTCCTGGGTGACCCGCGCCGTGGTACCGATCAGCTCGAGATACGACTCGATCATCGGCGTGCCGCGCAACGGCGTCGCGGGGTCACGCTCGGCGTGCAGCCAGCGCGCCAGCTCATCGCCCTGAGCCGGCGCGGTCCGCTCGACCCACTGGACGCGTCGCACCTGGCTGCAGGCGGCGTTGGCCAGAATCACTCCCCAACGCGCCAGCCGCCGCTCCTGCGCTTCCGGATCCAGCAGCGAGAACGACGTCACCCGGCAGGCCAGGATCGCGGTCAGACGGCGGCCGCCGCGCTCCGACACGACCCCGATCAGACGGTCTCGATAGGGGGCGTCGACGATGCGCACGTCGCGCAGCGCGTTCGGCACATGTGGATCGCTCGGCTCAACCTCATCGACCCCGTGCCGGGTGCGAAAGCCACGCACCGGCACCGGCGAGCGCAGCCGGACGCCGCCGCCCAGCCGGCGCAGCGCGTAGCCGCACACCACCGGCGCCCACTCCTCGACCGTGCGACTGCCGACCGGCGCCGCCGCCAACGTCGCCCCGGCCGCAAAGCAGATCGTGGCCAGCAATCCCCCACCCACGTTCGGCGAGCCATTCAGCACCGCGATCGCCAGCAGCACGCCCGCGCCCAGCACCGCGGCCTGCCCGGCCCGCACCGGTCCCAGGATGCCGCGCCGCTCCAGCGGACCGAAGCGATAGGTCAGGCGCGCGCGGCTCACAGATGTCCGCCTTCCGGTTTCTCAGGGGGCGGAAGTGGATCCGGATCGCCGTTCGTCCCGTTCCCATCCGCCGGTCCGCCGCGATCGGTCGGTCGGTCGCCATCGCCGTGCCCGCCGCGACCTCCGCGCTCGGCCCCGGCGGGATCGTCATCGGGGAATACCGGTGGCGGTGGCCATCCATCCGCGGGATCCAACGACAGCCGCCAGGTGTAGTCGTCCATCTGGAACGGACGCAGACTCGGACTGGGATCGTCGCCCGGCGCGCCCCCAGCTCCCTGGCCCGCCCCGCCCCCCGGCGCTTCCCCCGCTCCCTGGCTCGCCCCAGCTCCCGGCGCGCCCCCCGAGGGACCACCCGGGCTGGCCCAACCGGGGTCCGAGTCGGCGATGCCCAACCCTGCTGGCGCGGGTTCGACTCCCACCTCGCCGGCGTCCTCCTCCCCGGCTCCGTTCCGGTGCCCGGGCGCGCCGGCCGCCACGCCGACGGGCACCGAGGAGAGCTCCGCCAAGCGTTCGGTCTCGGCTCTCGCCCCCGCGTGCGCCTCGTCCATCACGTGCGGTTCATCGGGGTCGGAGCCAGCGCCGGCCGACGCTGCGATCTTGGCGCTGGCTCCCTGGGCCAGTTCATCCGCCAGAGCCCACGTGCGACCCGAGCGCCAAACCTCGTGGCGCAGCGCACCGGCGGCCCCTGCGGCAAGCTCCGCGAGCGGAAGCAGGCGCACCAGCGCCCAGGGTGCGAGCGCTCCGAGAATCACGAGCACGCCTCCGGCGAGCATGCCGGTTACGCCACTTGACGGGCTCTGTCCCAGCGCGGCGCCGCCGAGCGTAAGCACGGCCACGATCGCGAACTTCGACAGGATCAGCGCCACCAACAGCTCGACCGCCCGGATCGCCCACACTCGGCGTGCCGGCCAGACGAAGGCCGAGAACGCGAGCGGCAGCATCAAGACGATCACGTACACCGCCGCCTCTCGCATCAGCAGTTCGATCCACAGCACCAATGCACCGAACGCGGCCACCAGCCCGGTGAGCAAAGCCAGGAACGGCGAACCGGCCACGATCGAAAGCGTGCCGGCGAGCGCCCCCACGTGACCGAGGAACCGCACGCCCGCGTTGCCCGCCGCGGACGACACGACGGCGCACATCTCGTCGGTGGCGGCCAACAGCAGCATGGTCACGGGAGCCGCGACCCCGACCGCCAGCAGCGCCAAGGGGAGGTAACCGAACGCCGCGCGCAGCAACAGCGCCAGGTCGGAGCGAATCAGCGCCTGGATGGCGGCGGCGAACAGGAACGGCAACGTCAGGATCGCCCCGATCCCGGCCATCCGCCAGTAGGTCGACGAGAACCAGGTCGTGGTCAGCCGAGGCGAAGTCGTACGCGCGATCACCTTGGCCGTCTCGTGCAATGCCACCTTGGCGCCGACGAGTACCCACGCTCCGATCGCGGCCAGTCCGATCGCCGCCTGCGCGCCCGAGCCACCGGTCGCGGTCGAGGCGCCGGCGCCACTCGGGCCGCCCCCTCCGCCGAAGACCTTCTTCCCCGCGCCCAGCAGCTTGCCCCCGACGTTGCAAGCCTTTCCGATCACCCCGCTGACCAGACCGCCAATCCCGCACGCGGTGTTGATCGGGTTGAGCGCCTGCGCGCGCGGCGGCGCGATCGTGTTCATGGCCAGCGCGCAGCACAGCGCAGTCGTTGCCGCCGCCGAGCGCCTCATTTGGCCTTGGTTCCGAGATGCTCGAAGAAATTCACCAGCCCGGGGGCAGAGCCCACGACCAGCGCGGACGCCCCCGAGATCAGGGCCGCCATCCTCCCGCGCGCGGCGTAGTGGTGGTTGTGGGTGTGGGACGCGACCGCCCACAGCCCGGCGCCCACGAACGCCCCCAACAGCGCGATCGCCAAGGCCCACGCCTCGGCTCCGTTGACCAGCTGCTGAAGCACGTTGCTGCCAGGGAGGCCGCCCGGGTTTGGATGAGCGCTCACTGCGAAGCCAATCATCATCTTGATCTCCTGAGCATGATTGAGACTAAACCAGTGCTATCGAACCTAGCAATATCAAATTAGTGTTGCTAGGCTGGTTCGTATCAACTTAGTCTCAATTAGATCCAGAGGGAGACCACGCCCCCTAACGAACCCAATCCACACCCCTCCGCAACCCCACCACCCTCAATGCCCACCCCCAACTCCCATCCTCACCGAGCCCGACTCCAAACCCGAGCCCGAACACAAACCAGAACCACCGGGACGACCAACGCCACCTCCGCCCTCGCCCCAGCCGACCTCGCCGACCTGTACCTCGACCTCTCGTCTCGGCTCGAGCAGATCGTTCGCCTTGACGTTCGCGCGCCGGAGGTGGTGATCGAGGACGCCTGTCAGTTCGCGTGGAGCCGGCTCGTCCTGCACCGCGAACGGGTAAGTCGCGAGGGGGTGCTGTCGTGGCTGGTGCAGACGGCGATTCACGAGGCCTACAAGCTGCTCCGCAGGGCCGGCCGGGAACGGCGGCTCGACGAGCTGCCGGGCGTGGCGGCGACGCCGGAACCAGAGCAGGTGCTCGATTGCAAGGAGCGCCTCGGATCGCTGGGGATGCTTCCGGTGCGCCAGCAGCGGCTGCTGTGGCTCCACGGGGCCGGGCTCAGCTACGCGGAGATCGCGGTGTACGAGCGCTGCACCCGGCGAACGGTGGAGCGGCAACTGCTGCGCGCCAAGCGCGCCGTCCGAACCGCCCCCACCGACTAGCAACCGCCCCGACCGAGGTCCAAACGGCCCCGACCACTTCCGGACTAGCACCCGCCCCGACCGCCCCCGGACTAGCACCCGCCAAACCCGACTAGCAACCCCGACCGAGTAGCATCACCGCGCGGGAGCATCGCGATGCCGACCGAAGAGCGGATCACCTACTGCCGCATCTGCGAGCCCCTGTGTGGGCTGGTGGCGACCGTCCGGGATGGAGAGCTCGTCAAGCTCCGCCCGGACCGCGACCATCCGCTGTCCCGCGGCTTCGCGTGTCCCAAGGGAATCGCCATGACGGCGGTGCAGAACGATCCCGACCGGGTCACGCATCCGCTGCGCCGCCGCGCGGACGGGGGCTTCGACCGCGTTGGTTGGGACGAGGCGCTGGACGACATCGGCTCGCGGCTGCGGAGCATCCTGGGGCGCGAGGGCGGAAGCTCTGTCGGCTGGTACTTGGGCAATCCCTCGGCCTTCTCATACTCACACCCGATCTGGGTAAAGGGGTTCATGGACGCCATCGGGTCGCCGAACCTGTACAGCGCCGGCTCGCAGGACGTCAACAATCGGTTCGTCGCCAGCCAGCTGCTGTACGGGTCGCCGCTGGTCGTCCCGATTCCCGACCTGGCGCGCACGCGATTCCTGCTGGTCGTGGGCGCCAATCCGCTCGTGTCGCACGGCAGTGTTCTAACTGCTCCCCGCATCAAGGATTCACTGCATGAGATCGTCACGCGGGGCGGCAGAGTCGTGGTCGTCGACCCGCGGCGATCGGAGACGGCGCGAGCGTTTGAGCATGTTCAGATCCGACCCGACGCGGATGCCTGGCTGCTGCTGTCGATGCTGCAGGTGATCTTCAGCCAGGGGCTGCAGGACGCCGACGCGATTGCGCGCCAGGCGCTGGGAGCGCAGCGTCTGGCCCAGCTTGTCGTGCCGCACACACCCGAGTCGACCGAGGCCCGCACGGGGATCGCCCCCGAGACGGTGAGGGCACTGGCCACCGATCTGGCCACCGCCGACGGCGCCGCGGTGTATGGGCGCACGGGGTCGTGCCTCGGGCGGCACGGCACGCTGGTGTCGTTCCTGCTCGACGCCCTGAACGTGATCACCGGCAACCTCGATCGTGAGGGCGGCGCGATCTTCGGAACCGCCCCGATCCAGCTCGAGGACCTGTTGCACCGCATCGGAGCCGACAGTTACGGCAAGGTGCGCTCCCGTATCGGCGGCTTTCCGGACGTGCTCGGCCAGTTGCCGGCGACCCTGATGGCGCAGGAGATCACCACGCCCGGGCGCGGCCAGATCCGGGCCCTGTTCGTGTCCTCCGGCAATCCCGTGCTGTCGGTTCCAGGTGGACGGGAGCTCGAGGCCGCGCTGGCGCAGCTCGAGCTCATGGTGGCGATCGACCTGTACGTGACAGACACCAGCCGGCACGCCGACTACGTGCTTCCCGCGACGACCTTCCTCGAGCGCGAGGACTTCCCCTCCGCGTTCCTGACGTTTGGCACGAAGCCGTTTGTGCAGTGGACCGAGCCGGTGCTCTCGGCCCGCGGCGAGGCCAGGCAGGAGTGGCAGATCATCGAGGCCATTTCCAGCCGGATCGGAACCACTCCGGCGAGCGCGTGGCCGCTGCGGGCGCTGGGCCGGCTCGGCATCAAGCTGTCTCCGGCGCGGCTGATCGATCTGGGCTTGCGCCTTGGACCGAAGGGCGACCGGTTCGGCTTGCGTCGCCGAGGCCTCAGCCTGGCGAAGCTACGGCGGCATCCGCACGGCATAGTGTTGGCCGACCATCACCCCGTGGGCGTGTTAAACCGGAAGGTCTTTCACCGCGACCGCCGGGTTCACCTCCACCCACCGGAGATCGCCGCCGAGGTGTCGCGGCTGGAGCGCGAGCCCGGAGCTGACGAGGCCTTCCCGCTGCGCCTGATCGGCCTGCGCGAGCTGCGCTCCCACAACTCCTGGATGCACAACGTCGAGAAGCTCATGCAGGGCGACCGCGAGCACACCGCCCGAGTGCATCCCGACGATGCTGCTGCCTGCGGGCTCGAGGATGGAGCATGCTGCCGGGTGACCTCGGCCCACGGCGCGATCGAGCTCACCGCGAGGCTGACCGACGAGGTGGCTCGCGGTACGATCGCGATCCCCCACGGATGGGGGCACCGCGGAACCTGGCGGCGGGCCACGAAAGCGGGCGGCGCCAACGTGAACCTGCTGTCGTCCTCGGCGCCCGAGCATCTGGAGCGCCTTGCGGGGATGGCGTTGCTGAATGGGATTCCGGTGCGGCTCGAGCCCGCCCTCACGGGCGGCCGCAGCGGCGCCGTGCCGGCCCGCGAGCGCCAGCCGGCCTGACGGCCCCGCGGCGCGAACGCCAACCTGCCGAGCGCTAGCGGGCGCGCCCGCGTTTACGCCGGCGCCGCTCGGCCGGGCTCAGCTTGCGAGGCTTACCGCGCTGCTTGGATCCCGAGCGCGTGCCCGCTCCCGCCGTAGCCGCGGCGGCGCGCTGTCGCACCGGCGCCCGGCGCCGGGCGTCGCGCCAGATGAAGAACGAGATCCCGGCCAGGATCACAATCGCCCCGACCGCGATCAGCGCCACGCCGCTGCCGCTCAATCCGCTGTCGCCCGTGGTCGTGGTGGTGGGGGTGATCAGCCCCGGCGACGTGGTCGTGGTCGGCGCTGGCGCCGGGGTCTGGGGCACCCCCGGACTGAACGGGCTGGTCGCGGTTCCGGGGCTGAGCGTGGGAGCCGTGGTCGTCGCGGTCGGCGTCGACGACGCGGTGCCGCTGGATTTCCCCAGCGCCGGGACCGGAAGCGCCAGGCACGCCCCGATCAGCCCCACCGCAACCGCGCGCGCCATCAAGCGAGCGGCTGCTCCATCTCCGGCGTTTCGGGCGCGTCCCGGTAGGGCTGCTCGGGCTCCTCATGCTCCTCGTGATAAACGCTCTCCGCGTTCACCGCCCAGATGTCGTGGTGGGTGGCGAGCAGGATGTTGTCCACCGCCCGCATCGCGGTCAGCATCGAATGGTCGGAGTTGTTGTACCGGTGCAGCCCGTTGCGCCCGACTTGGATCAGGTTGTCGATCCCGTCGAGCCACACCTTGATCGTCTCCAGCCGCTCGCCGTACTCGGCGTCGTAGATCGGGTACGCCTTGTGCACGCGGACGGCGAACCCGAACTTGACCTTGTCGGCCCGCGCGAGACCGAGCTGCTGGATTTCCCGGGTGGCGAACGCGACCAGATCCTCGTCGGGCATGTTCCACAGCTCATCGCCCTCGAAACAGAAGTACTCCATTCCGATCGAAGCGTCGGTCGGGTTGGGCACCATCCACGGGCTCCAGGAGCGGAAGTTCTGGATCCGCCCGACCTTGACTCCGGGCTCGTGGATGTAGATCCAGTTGTCGGGAAACAGGTCCTCGCCCTCGATCACCAGCGCGACCGTCAGAAAGTCCCGGTAACGCAGGCCGCGCGCCGCGTCCCGAACGTCGACCGGTGCCTCCGGCTCGGTGATCGCGACCGTTGTGCGCAGCGGCAGAGACGAGATCACGTGCGACGGCGTCAGCGTCTCGCCTCCCGCCACGACCTCCGTCACCTGTCCGGCATCCGACATCCGCAGGCGCGTCACGGGCGCGTTCAGGCGTACCTCGCCGCCGTGAGCGCGGATGTCCTCGGTCATCTGCTCCCACATCTGACCAGGCCCATATCGCGGGTAGTTGAACTCGCTGATCAGCGACTTGATCTTGTTGTTCTTGTTTCCGAAGAAGGCCGACTTGGCGGCGCTGAAGAACGATAGGCCCTTGATCCGCTGGGCCGCCCACTCGGCACGGAGCTCGGAGCACGGTACTCCCCACACTTTCTCCGTGTAGGTCTTGAAGAACAGGTTGTAGAGACGCTTCCCGAAGCGGTTCGAGACCCACTGCTCGACGGTCTCCTCGCGGCCTTTGGGCTTGAGCGCGGCCCACAGGTAGGAGAGGCCGACGCGGATCAGCTCGACCGGTCCGAGCTTGCGGATCACGTCCATCCCCTCGAGCGGATACTCAAGGAACTTCTGGTTCCAGTAGATGCGCGACTGTCGCGGGCGTCTGAGGAACTCCTCCTTCATGATCTCGTGCCAGAGGTCGTCGACTTCCTGGACCTTGGTGAAGAAGCGGTGACCGCCGAGGTCGAAGCGGTAGCCGTCGCGCACCTCGGTGCGCGCGATACCGCCCACCTGGTCGGTCGACTCGAGCACGATCACGGGCTTGCCCTGCTTGGCCAGCAGGTAGCCGGCGGTCAGGCCCGCGGGGCCACCCCCGAGCACCGCGACGGGTCGCTCGGGCGTGATGCCCGAGGCGCCGGCGGAGGAGGGACTTGATCGGTTCATGTGTCAGGAGACCTTCTGGTAGAGCAGGGCGCTGTCCCCGACGCAGCACGCTCCCCGGTAGTTGTGAGGCGCCCACCACACCGCTCGCAGGCTCGGGTCGGACGCCAGCAACGCGCCCCACTGCGCCGAGCGGCGGCGCACGAGTTGCGTCCAGGGGGCTTGCCAGCTCTGGGCCCCTTCGGTCATCGGGCGGACGTACAGCACTTGCTGTCCCGGGCGCAGGCTAGCAATCAGGGGTGACAGGGTCGCCTGCGGAACGGCATGCTTCAGGCGCGTTAGCGCGTGCACCCAGTTCATCGATTGGGGGTCGTGGCTGGGTCCGGTGGTGTCCGCGAATCGCAACCCCGCCGGCAGGTAGTACCAGGCCAGCGGCACCTGCTCGGGCTGGCCGACGATGACGAGGTCCCCGGTGTGAAGGCGCGGCGCCATCTCGGCAGCCACGTCGCGCATGTCGCTCTTGTACAGCGGCGTGTAGGAGGCGGGGTTGTACCAGAAGATCACGATCAGCCCGATGGCGATCAGCCCCACGCCCTTGGCCCGGGCCAGGCCCCAAGCGGCCAGCAGCAGCAGCGCGGCCACGATCGGCGCGAAGTAGCGGAACTGCCACGCCGGCGAGAACCGCGACACGATCCAGCCGAATCCCAGCGTGCCGATCGGGATCAGGATCAGCGCCCACATCGTCAGGCCTTCTCGCGTGCGCCGCTGGCTGCGCGTCCACAATGCCGCCAGTCCGATCGCCGCCGCCAGCACGAGCGCCGTCGTGGCCCGGTCGCCGCCCATCAGGTTGCGCGAGATCTGCACTGGCGCGCCGAAGTTCGGCGCCGTGTCCCATGGCGATCCGGTGTGCGTGGCCTGGTACAGCAGCGTCGGCAGCCACGGGAGGAACAGCACCGCGGCGCCGCCGAACGCCAGCAGCGCGTCCCGGAGCAGTCCCCGCCGATCCTGGCTGATGAACCACACCGGAATCAGCGCGACGGCCGCGCCCACTCCGAAGAAGATCCCCCAGGCGTGGGTGTAGAGCATCAACGCCTGCGCGATCGCGAACAGCACCAGGTAACGACGTCTTCGGTAGATGAATCCGTGGATGAAGCCGGCCGTTGCCAGCAGTCCCAGCAGCGCCATCAGCGTGTACATCCGCGTCTCTTGGCTGTAGGCGGTGATGAACGGATTCAGCGCGAACAGCACGGCTGCCAGCAGGCCGGCGCGCTTGCCGAACAGGCTCCAGGCCACCCATGTGCCCACCGGGATCGTGAGCAGCCCGAACATCAGCGACATGGCGTGGGTGGCCGATTCGGAGGATCCGAACGCGCTGATCCAGATGTGCAGCAGCAGGTAGTAGAGAGGCGGCGAGCCGTCGTGTCGCAGCACACCCGGGATCGAGGTCAGCGAGTGCGACGAGATCCCGACCGACAGCGCCTCGTCCATCCAGAACTGGCCGCTCAGATAGCGCGACCGCAGATAGGCGGAGATCGCCATCGTCACGACTACGAAGCCGCCGACTGTCGCCCACGAGGGCAGGCGCTCGAGCCACGCAGGGGTGCGCAGGTCGAATTCCGGAAGCTTGCGTCGGGGGGCGGCGACGGCTGCCATCGTCAGGCGCTCAGGTTACCCGGCAGTTCTCGTAGACCCTAAACGTGCGCGTGCGCGTAACCAGCTTGTAATGCGTCGTCGGCCAGTTCTGCAACGAGGGCAGCAGATGCGCGTTGCGCTGCGCGCGGTTCTGGAAGATCACATTCGGGCCCGGGGTGTTCGGGGGAGGCGGTGTCAGCGGCGCTGCCTCGACCGTAAGCGTGTGCACGCCCAGGTTCCAGGCGATCATCGTTACCTGGAACCCCTCGGTCATCACGCTGCCGCAGCGCAGGATGGCCGCCGAACCACCGAGCCGGCTGACCGCGGCGCTGGCGTCAGTGCGCAGCAACGCCTGGTAGTTGAGCGCGCGATGCGTCTTGCTCAGGTGGACCAGGCCGCCGATCCACGACGGCACCAGCAGGAACACCAGCATGAAAGCCGCCGTGGTGACCGTGCTGATCCACAGCCGGGCGCGCGTCCCGGCTGCTCGCAGCCGTCCAGTGGCACCGGGTAACGCCCGGCCCAACTCGATCGCGGCCCATGCCCATCCCACGCCACCGGCGATCTCGATCAGCGCCGCTCCCAGGACCAGATATCGATCGTTGCCCGAGAACCCCGCCTGGGTCATGACCGCGATCAGGATCCACCAGGCAAACCCCAGGAGCCCGGCGGCAGCGACCGCCGCCAGCGCGTGCTCGCGCGCTCCTTCCAGCCGCCGGCGAGCTCGGCGCCGCGTCGCGCGCCATAACTCGAACACCGCCGCCGCGATCGCGACGATCGCCGCCGCCTTGATCCGGCTGGGCACGGTGGGCCAGGCATGCTTGCCGAGCTCGGTGCAAAACGGGCACTTGGCGAACGCCGGGCTGTTGGAGCGCGGCGTGTGCGCCCGCGTCACGCCCCGGAAGAAATGACCCGACCCCCAATACTCGGGCAGGAACCACAGCACGGGGATCAGCGCGAACAGCCCGATCACCAGCTTGCGCGCGCCTGGGTCCTTCCACCATAGCCACAATCCGTAGGCGCCCCAGAACAGCCAGATCTCGGGACGGTCCAGCGCCGCGAAGAACGCCACGGCGAACGCCTGCCGAGGGGCGCCATCGAGATGCCGCTCGACGGCGATCAGCACGATCGCCGTCATCAGACCCTCGGAGTATCCGAGCGCGTTGGCGGTGATGTAGCCGCCGGCGAAGATCAGCCCGATCGATGCCACCACGCCTGCCAGCAGCACCGGCGCCCACGCGCTCACACGTGCCAGCCATCCGCTCCCCGGCGCCAGCGGTCCGCCGATCTGGCGCGTGAACCGCACGCACAACTTGAACACCATGCCCACGGCCATAACCGAGCCCGCCCGGCCGACCACCAGCCAGAGGTCGGGAGCGGCCTTGCCGAACGGCGCGAACAGGGTGGTGAAGATCACCGGCAGCGGCTTCCAGGTCGGGCCGCCGGTCGTCTGCAGGTTGAAGTGGACGATCTCCCGGCCCCACACCAGCCACGCCCAGGGGTCATAGCTGGGCGTCGATGGGATCAGCAGCGACAACGCGCCGATCAGAAGCGCCAGCGCGCCCATGGCAAGGTAGATCCGACCGCCGGTCAGGCGGTCGGCCAGGGCCATGGCGGGTGCCCTGCGACGGGCGCCGACGGCCGGCGCGATCAGCTCAGCACTGGGGACAGACATCGAGGCGATCAACGGATGCCGCGCGAACGAGGTCGGGCAGCAGACGCACACGAGCCCGCGCGCAAGCGCGGGCGCCATAGGGCGATTCTAAGGGCTCTCACCGTCGGACGTGATCAGAGTTGGGGCTCAGCGTCCCGCCACACGGTGCTTGAGCGACACGATCCGGTCGTAGGAGGCCTGGGCCTCGGAGCGGCTGAGCCGCCCGGTGCGCAGCGCTCGCTCCAGCGCCGGCAGCTCGGCCGCGGCCGAATCGGTGTACAGCAGGATGTCCGCGCCGGCCCGCGCGGCCAGCACCCCCGCAGTCGTCTCGTCGTGGCCCGTGGGCGTTCCCAGCGCATCCGTGATCGTGACTCCGCCGAATCCCAATCGGCCTCGCAGGAGCTTCTGGATGATCGGGCGCGACAGCGCGGCTGGTGACCCTGAGGAGTCATAGGCGGGAAAGCCGCCGGTGGAAACCATGACCGCGTCGAGGCCGTGGGCGATCAGCGTCCGGTAGGGCACCAGGGCGGCGTCGCGTTGTGCCTTGGTCGGGTGCAGCTCGTCGAGCTTGTTGTCGGTGTCGATCGCGGCTGTGCCCAGACCCGGGAAATGCTTGGCGGTGGCCGCCACGTGGGCCGCCTGAAGTCCGAGCGCGAACGGAGTGGCGTACCTCGCGACCGCCGCCGCGCTGAACGAGAACGCCCTGCCCTGACGCCAGATGAAGGCGCCGGCAAACGTCGGCACGTCCACCACCGGCGCCAGGTCCATGTTGATCCCCAGCGCCTTCAAATAGCGCCCGGTGGCTCTGCCCTCGTGGCCGGCGACCGCCGTGCTGCCTGTGGCGGCGATCTGCGGCGGCGACAGATGGGGAGGACCGTTCGGCAACCGCTTGACCTGACCGCCCTCCTGGTCGGTCGCGATCAGCAGCGGTGGATTTCCTCCCTCTCGCGCCGCCCGCTGCAGCGAATCCGTCAGCGCGAGCAGCTGCGCGCGCGAGACGATGTTGGCTGCGAACAAGATCACCGAGCCCACACGTCCCTCTCGAACCCGCCGGAGCAGGGACCCTGGAGCGCTGGTGCCGGGCAGCCCGACCATGATCCGCTGGCCCAGGAGCTTGTCGGCGGCGATCGCCCGGCGCGGCGCGGCTGAGCCGGTGCTGGGGGAGGTGCCCCCGGTCGCCCCCCGCTTGTCCGCCTCAACCGTTACGGAGCCGATCGCAGCGCCGGCCAGCGCCAGCGTGGCGAACATCGTCGACAGCACCGACATCATCGGGAGGCCGTATTACGGCGCACTACCCCAACACCCCCTCCGCCAGGCAGTCCTCGACGGTCTTGAGCTCCTTTTCCGAGGCCTGATCGGGATATAGCAGCGAGCTCCCGATCACTTCCGCGCCCTCTACCTGGCCTTCGATCTGGAGCTCCTGCGCCGCCCCCGGGGTGGGCGCGAAGTTGACCCGAGGACCCGCGGGCCGCGTGCCGATCTGGAGCCAGGTCTCGCCGACCCGTTCGACCCGCAGCTTGTGTTTCCGCAGGCACTTGACGTGCTGGGCGCGCGGATCGTCGATCCGGGCGTGACCCTCTGTGGTGGCCGTCTGGGGGATCTGGCCTGCCAGCGGTTTGGCGCTGCTGCCGCATCCCGCGATCACGGCGGCCAGCGTAGCGCCCAGGACCGCAACCTTCGCGGAGGACATGCGCACGGAGACTAGATCATCGCGTCCCCGGCATCGCCCGTCCGACCACTAGTCTCTCCGCGCGTGACTGCGTTCGCTGCGCTGACCGGGCCGGTGCCCAAGGTGGGCGTGGTGCTGGTGGCGGTGCTGGCCGCATGGGCGCTGCTCGCACGCGAGCCACAGACGCGTGCCACGGCAATGCTCGGAGCGCTGGCACTGGCGCCGGCGTTGTTGCTGGCCGACATCTGGGACTCCCCCCAGCTGCACCTCGTCCACCGTCACCCGGCGCTGGCCGCCGTCGTCGCAGCCGTCGGGCTTCTGGTGGTCGCCGGTCTGGCCGTGTTGATCGTGCGCCACCCGCCCCTGCTGGCGGTGCTGGCGGTGGTCGCCTTGCCATTCCGCGTTCCAGTCGAGGCCGGTGGAAGCACGTCCAACCTGCTGGTCCCGCTGTACCTGGTGATCGCTTCCGGATCGGTGGCCCTGATCTGGGAGATCATGCGTGACCGAGCGCGGCCTGCGGTGCGTGAACCCGGCTGGATCGAGCGGCTCCTTGCCCTGTACGTCGTGCTGTACGGACTCCAGGCGGTGTACTCAGGCGATTTCGAGAAGGCCCTCCAGCAGATGGTGTTCTTCTACGTCCCGTTCTCGCTTCTGTTGTGCCTGCTGCGCCAGATTGAATGGACGCCGAAGCTGCTGCGCACATGTCTGGGTCTGGTGGTCGCGCTGGCGGTCGTGTTCGCGGTGGTGGGGTTCATCGAGTACGAGACCAAGACGCTGTTCCTGAACCCCAAGCTGGTCGCGGCCAACGACGTCCACGCGTACTTCACGGTCAACTCCGTGTTCTTCGATCCGGACATCTTCGGACGGTTCCTGGCGCTGGTCATGATCTCAGTGGCGGTGGTGCTGCTGTACGACGGCCGCACCCGCGAGATCGTGGTGGCCACCGTGATCCTGGCGATCCTGTGGGGTGCGCTGGTGCTGACGCTGTCGCGCTCGAGCCTGGCCGCGCTGCTCGTCGGACTCGGGACGCTGGCGGCGCTGAGGTGGAAGGCGTGGCCGGTGGTCGCGGCGGCGGCCGTGGTGGTGGCGATCGGTGTCGCCGCGGTGGCGATCACGCCGAAGACGTTCGGGCTGAACCAGGGCCTGAACGGAGCCTCAAGCGGACGCACTGGACTGGTGAGTGGCGGCTTTGACCTGTTCCGGCAGCGTCCGGTGTGGGGGTACGGGTCGGGTTCCTTCGTGCACGAGTACCGCGCCCACCATCCCAGCAGCTCCCAGACGCTGTCGGCGTCGCACTCGATCCCGATCACGGTCGCCGCCGAGCAGGGCCTGATTGGCGAGCTGGCTTATATCGCGCTGGTTGTGGTGGCGGTGCTGGGGCTGCTGCGCGGGGCGCGGGGCAGCCCGGCCCGGTGCGCGATCGGCGCGGCCTTCCTGGCCCTGGTGTTTCACACGATGCTGTACGCCGACTTCCTCGAGGACCCCGTGACATGGACGTTGCTCGGGGTTGGCACTGCGCTCGCGGTGCAGGCCCGCGCCACCCAGACTGCCGCCGAGTCGCGGCGACGGCGCGTCGCGGTTGCCCCGGCCTGAGCGGATCGGCGCCAGAACCTCGCGACTGCTCCGAAGTTGGACGTGGTGAAGGTGGGGCTGGAAGGCGGGGCTGCGAGCTGGGACGGATCGGCCCAGGCTTGCAAGTCCTCGCCCAATTAGCCGAATTGCAAGAAATCGTGCATGGTCCGCGGCGGCGGTCGACGGCGCGCCGGGACGCGCGCTCGCCGCGACACGCGATCACCGCCCGATCGCCGCGCGCCCCGCGTCCCTCACCTCACGCGAGCATCATCGACACATCAGCCGCCTCATGAGCCATCAGCGCGCGAGGAAACGTCCGCTGGGCCTCGAGCGCCAGATGCTCCACGGACGGTTCGAACGGCGGCGCGTGGATCAGCAGCAGCTGGTCGATGTCCGCGGCCGCGGCGATCTCGGCGGCCTCCGCCGCTGATGAGTGGATCGTGGGGTTGCGCGGAGCGTCGGCGGTGAACCAGGCTTCGTGCGCCAGCATTCGGCAGCCCGAAGCGAACCGCGCCGTGTCCGGGTCATATGCGGTGTCGGTGACCCATGTGAGCAGGTCGTCGAACCTGAAGGCGAGCGATGGCGCCGTGTGTCGGTCCTGCCGTCGCATCTCGATGCGCACGCCGGCGAGCTCGAGCTCGCCCGCCGGGAGATCGCGCACCTGGATGTCCTGCGCTGACAGGGGGACAGGATGAAAAGGCTCGTTCGACAGGCGCTCAAGCAACTGCTCGGAGGCGGTGTCATATAGCGCCTGGCCCGGTCCCCAGACGGTCGTCTGCCGGCACAAGTCGAGCGCGGGCAGGTAGGCCAGCCCGGCGACGTGGTCGAGATGGAAGTGCGTTAACAGGATGTCGAGTCGCTCGACCCCGTCGAGCAGCTCCGGCCACTCGACCATCCGCCCGACCCCGGTGCCGGCGTCGATCATGATTGCGCTCTCGCCATCGCGCAACAGCGCGCAGGCGGTCTGGCGCCCGTGCGCCGGGAACCATCCGCCCCCGCCGAGAATGATCAGTCGCTCGAGCATCGAAGCGCACACTATGTCGCTTTACAAGCGCCGATAGCGTCGATCGTCACAGACCGCCCGTCAGGCGGTCGGAGCGGGCGCCGGCGGGTCGGCGACCTCGGGCTGCATCACCGCTTCTCCCAGGCCAGCCGCGACTCGCAGCAGCAGCTCGTGCAGCTGCGCGCGCTCGGTCTCGCTCAACGGCGCCAGCAACTCGCTCTGCGCGCTCTGCGCGATCTCGCGCCCCTCGCGCAGGGTCTCGCGCCCGAGGTCGGTCAGGTGCAGCGCGTGC
Source organism: uncultured Solirubrobacterales bacterium (assembly GCA_963803475.1). Lineage (GTDB taxonomy): Bacteria > Actinomycetota > Thermoleophilia > Solirubrobacterales > Solirubrobacteraceae > Palsa-465. The sequence continues at coordinate 73,021 of CAWDMR010000004.1, read as the reverse complement.
GCGCGCCGGTCGCTGGGGTGACGGTGGCGCTCCACCAGACCCTTGGCCTCCAGCTCGTCGATCGTCGAGACCATCGAGCTAGGATCGATGCCGACGCACTTGCCCAGCGCATGCTGGGTGATCGCGCCCTCGACGTCGAGCACGTTGAGAACGCCCCACATCCGCAGGTTGAGCCCGAACGCGTCGAGCTTGGCAGTGAAGCGCTTGCGGGCCACCGTCCCGATCCGGTTGATCAAGAATCCCGTGTGCCGCGCCAGCGCCATGTGTAGTCCCGGCGGAGAAGTCATCGTTCGTTCGCCCATGTGGAAACGATGGTAGCGTCAACGATGTCGCCTAACAATTGTTTGTGCTACAAAACATGGGCTAGGCGAACGAGTAGGAGTTGAAGCGAGATGATGACCTCAATCACCCGCTGGGTTCTGGCCCACAAGCGGATCGTCGCGGCCTTCTGGGTGGTCGTGACGTTCGTCGGAATCGCCACCGTCGGCACGTCAACCGGCGCGTTCAGCAAGAAGTTCACGGTGCCGGGGCGAGAGGGCTTCCAAACCAACGACAGGATCGCTCGCATCTTCCACAACGGCGGGCGGTATGCGCCGCTGGTACCCGTGGTCACATTGCCGCCGGGGACAAGCGTGTCCTCCCCGGCCGTGCGCGGGGGGCTCGCGCAGATCGAGACCAAGCTCCGTATCGCGCTGCCCGGAACCCGGACCGCCTCGTTCGCCTCGACCGGAAACCGGGCGTTCGTGTCCGCCAACGGTCGCACGACGTTCGTGCTCGCCTACCCACCTCCGGACAACGAGAGCTTCGGCAACAACACCAAGGCGGCCGACAAGGCCGCGACCGCGTTGGCGGGGGACACGATCGCCGGCGCCCCGGTGCACGTAACCGGGTTCGATGCGCTCCAGAACCAGACCGGCGGATCGGGCGGCCCTGGCGTGCTGCTCGAGGCCATGCTGGGTGGCCTCGGAGCGCTGGTGGTGCTGGCATTCGTGTTCGCGTCGCTGAATGCGTTCGTCCCGCTCCTGATGGCGATCGTCTCGATCATGACGACGTTCCTGGTCCTGTGGGGAGTGACCGCCTTGACCGACGTGTCCATGATCGTCGAGTTCCTCGTCGCCCTGATTGGGTTGGGTGTCGCGATCGACTACTCGCTGCTGGTCGTGGTCCGCTGGCGCGAGGAGCGCGCCCACGGTCACACCGGTGACGAGGCCGTCCTGCGTGCCATGCAGACGGCCGGCCGAGCTGTCGTGTTCAGCGGCACCACGGTCGCGATCGGCCTGCTGGCGATGGTCGTCCTGCCACTTCCATTCCTGCGCTCGATCGGCTACGCCGGCATGCTGATCCCGCTGGTGAGCGTGATCGTCGCGGTCACGCTGCTGCCGGTGGTGCTGGCCAAGCTGGGTGACCGGCTCGACTGGCCGCACCGGCGCACCGACGACAAGGCCAGCCGCTCCTGGACCTCCTGGGCCCGCCTGGTGGTCCGCCGGCGCTGGGCCGCCGCCGGGGTCGCCGCACTCGTCCTGGCGGCGCTGGTGCTGGCCGCTACCTCGTTGCAGCCAGGGACCGCCAACGTCAACACCCTCAGCCAGAAGGGCGACGCCCGCACCGGCCTGCTGGCGCTCGAGCGCTCCGGCATCGGCCCGGGCGCGCTCCAGCCAATCGAGATCCTGGCTCCGCCGGTCCGAGCCGACCAGGTCGCGGCCGCGGTGCGGGGCGTGGCTGGTGTGCACGGAGCGTTCGCGGTCAACGGGCCGCAGTGGCAGCGTCAGGGCACCGCGGTCGTCGACGCGATTCCCGTCGCCGACGGGTCGACTGCGGCCGGGCGGGACACGATCAAGGCGGTCCGGGCTGCTGCCCACGACACCGGGCCGACCGTGAAGGTTGGCGGGATCGGAGCCGAGAACGAGGACTTCGTGTCGGCGATCTACGGCAGCTTCCCGGTGATGATCGCGCTGATCGCGGTGCTGACGTTCCTGCTGTTGGCGCGGGCGTTCCGTTCACTGCTGCTGCCGCTCAAGGCGGTGGTGTTGAACGTGATCAGCGTCGCCGCCGCCTGGGGTGTGATCACGCTGGTGTGGCAGCAGGGCCACGGCTCCAGCGCGCTGTGGGGCATCCAGGCCACGCATTCGGTGACGGCCTGGATCCCGCTGATGGTGTTCGCGTTCCTGTTCGGGCTGTCGATGGACTATGAGGTGTTCATCCTCGCCCGCATGCGCGAGGAGTACGACAGCTCCGGCTCGACCGACACGGCCGTGATCCGCGGCATCGGCCGCACCGGGCGGCTCGTGACCAGCGCCGCCCTGATTCTGTTCCTGGCGTTCGTGTCGATGGCCTCCGGACCCGAGACCGACGTCAAGGTGTTCGCCACCGGGCTGGCCGCGGGGATCCTGCTCGACGCGACCGTGATCCGCGCGCTGCTCGTGCCCGCCGTCGTGTCACTGTTCGGGCGCTGGAACTGGTGGCTGCCCGAACGACCGGCGAGGCTCTTGCGCGTCGAGCCGTCGTTGCCTCCGGTGCCTGAGAGCGGCTAGGGGCGTCCGCACCGCGATCCGCGGACACCTCGCGCGTAGCGCCAGGGTGTCCCGCGGGCGCGAGTACAGTCCGCCGCCGCTAGCCTTCCCCGCCTCATGTCGGTCACCGCCGTAGGTTCGATCGCGTTCGACGCGGTCACCACCCCATTCGGCACCCGGGAGCGGATGCTCGGAGGCTCGGCCGTCCACTTCGCCCTGGCGGCCTCGTTCTTCGACACCGTCCACGTGGTCGGTCCGGTTGGCGACGACTTCGGGGAATCGGAGCTTAAGGTCCTGCATGCCCGGGGCGTGAACACCGACGACATCGAGCATGTGGCCGGCGGGCGGACATTCTTCTGGCAGGGTCAGTACGGCTGGGATCTCAACGATCGCCAGACCCTGGACACGCAGCTGAACGTGTTCGCCACCTTCGAGCCGAAGCTGTCGGCCGCCTCACGCGCGGCCGACGTGGTGTTCCTGGCCAACATCCAGCCGGATCTCCAGCGCCAGGTACGAGCCCAGTGCTCGGACGCCCGGTTCGTGGCGCTTGACTCGATGAACCTGTGGATCGACACCACCCGAGACTCGTTGATCGAGACGATCGGCGGCGTGGATTGCCTGCTGCTCAACGACGCCGAGCTCAGGCAGCTGACCCGAGAGCCGAACTTCGTCCGCGCCGCCCGCCAGGTGCGCGAGTGGGGGCCCCGCGTGGTCGTGGCCAAGCAGGGCGAGTACGGCGCGGCGATGGTCACCGACGAGGGATTCTTCGGGCTGCCGGCGTTTCCACTGGAGACGGTGGTCGACCCCACCGGCGCCGGTGACTCGTTTGCCGGCGGGTTCATGGGCTACATCGCCGCCCATCCCGACGGAGAGCTCGACCACGATCTCCTGACGCGCGCGATGGCCTATGGCACCGCGCTGGCCTCGTTCAACGTCGAGGAGTTCGGTGTCGAGCGGGTGGCCCGGCTCACCAGCGACGAGATCGCCGACCGCGTGTCCGAGCTGCAGCGGATCACCCGGTTCGTCGAGAAGCCGATCGCCCTGCGGGACTAGCTCCGCGACCCGCGACACTGCTCGGGCCGCGGCTTTCCGGCCTTCAATGGTCCGCGTCCCGACGCCGGACGTGACAGCACCGGTCGATAGGGGTAGGATCGCGTGCGACCGTGACCTGGGGATTTCTCTGGTTGATGCTGGCGCTCAAGCTGCCGATCGCGGCGCTCATCTACCTCGTCTGGTGGGCGGTCAAGCAGGAGCCTGAGCCGTCATCCTCGTCAGATGAGGATGGCGGCGTGAAGCGCACGCCTCCCCATCCGCGCCGCCCGTTCCCCCGTCATCCGCGTCGAGGTCCGCATGGCGACCCGCCGCCGGTGCCGCCCGCACGCGTACGGACGGTCAGAGCGCGGGCGCGGACGTTGGGCCACTGAGCCTGGATCCCCGCCGATCCGCGGTCGCTGGCAGACTTCCGGCCGATGAGCGGAGCTCCCGCGGCGGTCCTCTCGGATGGCACGATCCTGCAACTGGTCAAGGATGGCCGGATTCGAATCGAGCCGTGGGATCCCCAGCTGGTCCAGCCCGCCAGCGTTGATCTCCGCCTGGGCGACTCATTTCGCGTGTTCCACAACCACCGCGCGTCCGCGATCGATCTGCGCCGGCCGCCGTCCGGGTTGACCGAGGAGGTGGTGGTTCCCCCCGACGAGTCGTTCGTGATTCATCCCGGGGAATTTTGCCTCGGCCGGACGCTGGAATGGGTCGAACTGCCGGATGACATCGTCGCCCGGATCGAGGGGAAGTCGAGTCTCGGCCGGCTGGGGCTGATCGTCCATGCCACCGCGGGCTTCTGCGATCCCGGCTGGAAGGGGACGCTGACGCTCGAGCTGAACAACCTGACACGTGTCCCGATCAAGCTGTACCCCGGACTGCCGATCGCTCAGTTGTCGTTCATGGCACTGGACAAGCCGGCGCTCCGGCCCTACGGCAGCCCCGAGCTCGGCAGCCACTATCAGGGGCAAAAAGCTGCCACCGAAAGCCGGTACGAAGGCGCGCGGGGGGCCGGCGGCGGGAGCACCGCGGACGCCGCGGAGATGGGGTAGGCTCGCCGCCGTGGTCACGATTCTGTTCGCCGCCTCCGAGCCGTCGAAGGTGCCGTTCTACATCGCCGGCGGCGTGTTCGCGGTGTGGGCGGTCGCGCTGTCGTACTACGGGCTGACCCATCCGACATTCCCGGATAACAGTCGCGGCCAGCGCGGAGTGATGTTGGTCAGCCTGCTGCTGGCCATGATCGCGATCGCGATGGCGATCGTCACCAGCGCGTTCCCCAAGTAACGCAACACCGCCATCGCTTTCCGCCGGGCGCATCCGGGTACTAGATGATTGATTCCGAATTGCCCGTCGCGGATGCGTCCGGGATAACGTCGCGGATTCGCCACGTCCGGTCGCCTCGCGCAGCGCTGCTGCGCGTCGCCTCCCGTCCGCGTCGCCCCGCTCGTTCCCCGAACGCCCCGCTTCCAATCAATTCGGAATCAATCATCTAGAGTTTTTTGATCGGCCTCGAGTCGGAGTCCGGCCCGGCAACACGCGATAGGAGTCCCATGAGCACCGAGACTCAACCACACGATGGTGCGCCGCAGGCCACGAACGGCGACACGCTGACCGTCACCGACAACCGCACCGGCAAGCAGTACGAGCTGCCGATCGAGGACGGGACGATCCGCGCCACCGAGCTGCGGAACATCAAGACGCACGAAGACGACTTCGGGCTGATGACCTACGACCCCGCCTACATGGCCACCGCCTCGTGCCGGTCGGCGATCACCTACATCGACGGCGAAAAGGGGATTCTCGAGTACCGCGGGTACCCGATCGAGCAGCTGGCGGAGAAGTCGTCGTATCTCGAGGTGGCGTATCTGCTCGTGCACGGCGACCTGCCCACGCAGAAGCAGCTTGAGGAGTGGACGCACCAGATCACGATCCACACGTTCGTGCACGAGAACGTCAAGGAGTTCATGCAGGGCTTCCGCTACGACGCCCATCCGATGGGGATGCTGCTGGCGTCCGTCGGCGCGCTGTCGACGTTCTACCCCGAGGCCAGCGCGATCAAGGACGAGGAGATCCGCTACATGCAGATCATCCGCCTGATCGCGAAGATGCCCACGCTGGCGGCCTTCTCCTACCGGCACAACCGCGGCATGCCGTACGTGTATCCGGACAACGATCTCAGTTATCCCGGCAACTTCCTGTCGATGATCTACAAGATGACCGAGCTGCGCTACGAGCCGGACCCACGGCTGGAGCACGCGCTCGATGTGCTGTTCATCCTCCACGCCGACCACGAGCAGAACTGCTCGACCAGTGCTGTGCGCAGCGTCGGCTCTTCCCAGGTCGACCCCTACTCGGCCGTGGCCGCCGGGGTCGCTGCGCTGTACGGACCGTTGCACGGCGGGGCCAACGAGGCCGTGCTGCGGATGCTGCGCCGGATCGAGACCACCGACAACATTCCCGACTTCATCAAGGGCGTCAAGGACGGCAAGGAGCGACTGATGGGCTTCGGCCACCGGGTGTACAAGAACTTCGACCCGCGGGCGAAGATCATCAAGCAGGCCACCGAGGAGGTATTCGAGGTCACGGGCAAGAACCCGCTGCTTCACATCGCCACGGAGCTGGAGCGGATCGCGCTCGAGGACAACTACTTCATCGAGCGCAAGCTCTACCCCAACGTCGACTTCTACTCGGGCGTGATCTACGAGGCACTGGGCATGCCGGTGGAGATGTTCCCGGTGCTGTTCGCGATCGGCCGCACCAGCGGCTGGATCGCTCAGTGGCTCGAGATGATCGACGACTCCGAGCAGAAGATCGCCCGTCCGCGGCAGATCTACACGGGCAAGCACGAGCTGGATTACGTGCCGATCGGCGAGCGGTAGGGTCGTCGGGGCCGCGCCGCGGCCGCGCCGGGCCGCGCATAGGCCGGCCGCGCCGCGCCGGGCCGCGGCCGCGCAGGCTCGCCGGGCCGCGCCGCGCATAGGGCCGCGCCGGGCCGCGCCGGGCGACGGCGGGCCGATGGAAGTTGTGTTTGATAATGAAACACAACATCCATCCCCCCGTGTGAGCACGCCCACAGAACCAGGAGCTTACCCATCGTAAGCTCCTCTATATGGAACGCGTTACGCTCAAATCAGGCCGTCAGGTCCTGATCCGGCCGATTCGGCCCGACGACGCCTCCCGGCTGACGAACGCCTACGACCACCTCTCGCCGCGATCCCGCTATCAGCGGTTCCTCGCGCCCAAGCCACACCTGAGCGCCACCGACATTCGCTATCTGGTCGAGATCGACGGGCGCAACCACGTGGCCTTGATCGCGACGAGCACCGAGGACCCGGACGTGATCCTGGGCGTGGGGCGCTTCGTGCAACTGCCCGAGGATCCCGGCGCTGCCGAGTTCGCGATCGTGGTCGGCGACCCCTACCAGGGCGAGGGCCTCGGCAGCCTGCTGCTCGATCGGCTCGCGGACCGCGCGCTCGAGCTCGGCTTGGAGCGCTTCCGGGCCACTACGCTGACCGAAAACGAGCCAGCTCAGCGCCTGATGCGGCGACTCGCCCACCGGCAGACCCACCGGCGCACGGTCGGGCACCTGTACGAATTCGAGTTCCAGCTCGCAGCCTGACGAGTCTGTCTCAAAACGCCAGCGCCTGTCCGGCGGCGGTGGACCCTCGCGGGGGCTTCTTCCTCGGACCCTCGAAATAGCGCTGCGATTCCTTCGGGTCCTGCGTCCTTGCCCCGCTCGGTCCGGCGCTCGCCAGCCAGACACCTCGTTTTGAGCCAGATCTGAGCCTCTGCGATCATCGCGCGGTGTCGTGGAAGCTCACCGTGCGCGCCGGGCCCCGCGTTGAGCGGCGACGCTATCAGCGGCTGACCGACGCGCTTGAAGCTCTGCAGGTCCGCGCCGACGAGCTGGCCCGCAGCGCTCCCCGCGATGCGGTGGACGTGCGCTACAAGCGCTTCGAGCCCGTCCACCAGGTCGCCGCGCGGATCGAGCTGGCCGGGCCAGAGCGGCTGCTGCCGCGCGTGCGCGGTGGCCTCGACGTACGCGGCGACGGCTCGATCGAGGCGTACCTGGGGCGCGTCCGGCGGGAGGTGGTGCGCCAGCGGCGGGGTGAGAGCGCCGCTCACGCACTGCGGCGCGCGCTCGAAAATCAGACCAGCGCTTAGCCTGGATCCACCGATCCTGCGGTCGTCTCGTCGCCGGATGGCCGTCGCCGCACGCCATTGGCGTCGCCCACAGGGTTCACTCTTATGGTGCTTCGCCGTCGCCGTCCGACTCGGCCCCCGACGCCGAGACTCAGCCCATGATCGGCGGATCCAGGCTTTAGAGCACCAGCGTCGCCCCGTGGCGGCGCAGCCACCGGGCGTGCTCGCGGTACTCGGGCCAGCGCGATTCCAGCAACGCCCAGAACCTCGGAGAGTGGTCCATCACCTGCAGGTGGCACACCTCGTGCCAGACGACGTAGTCGAGCACGGCCTCGGGCGCGAGCAGCAGCCGCCAGTTGAAGCTCATCGAGCCAGTCGGGGAGCAGCTGGCCCAACGCGTCCGCTGCCCGCGGATCGTCAGTCGCCGGTAGGAGCTCCCGGCGGCCGCGCAGGCACGATCGAGCCGGGGGGCGATCTCAATCCGGGCCGCGCGGCGATACCAGCGCTCGAGCGCCTCCTGCTGCTGGGCGCCGGCCGGGGCCAGCAGCTCCGTGCCGCGGCGATGCACCCGGGTCCGCCCCGGCTCGGGAACCACGGTCAGAACGTGGTCCAGATACGGCACGCTGTTGCCGCGGGCCGCGAGCGTCTCCCGCACCCGCTCGAGCTCCCGCACCCGCCGCTCGATCCAGGGTCGCAGCTCGCGGATCGCGGCCGCGGCCTCCCGCTCGGGGGCGCGCCGGGGGAGCACCACCTCGACGCCCCGGGTGCTATCGACGGTCACCCGGACCCGCCGGGCCCGCTCGGAACGACGAATGGTGTAGCTGATTTCCCGCACCGGCCGGACAGGGTACGGTCCGCTCCCGACATGCCCTCGATCCCGGAACCTCCGGTGCCGCTTAGCGACGGAGTCGTCGCGCTGCGGCTCAGCGCCGAGCGCGACATTCCGGAGATCCTGATCGCCCATCAGGATGACCCGGAGCTGTACCGGCGCCTGGGCGAGGAGCGCCCGCCCAGCGGGGCGGAGCTCGGTCGCCGCAGCGAGCGGGCTGAGGGCGAGCGCCAGGCCGGCCGGGGCCTGGAGCTGACGATTCTGGAGCCCGGGTCTGATGAGTGCGTGGGGCAGCTGGCCGCGAACCGGTTCGACTGGATCCATGCCCGCGCCGAGCTGGGCCTGTGGCTGGCCCCACAGGTCCGGGGGCGCGGCCTCGCCCCGCGAGCCCTGCGCCTCGGGTCCGAGTGGCTGTTCGGCGCCTGCGGCCTGGAGCGGGTCCAGATCATCACCGAGCCCGACAACGAGCCGATGCTGCGCACAGCCCTCGCGGCCGGCTTCACCGAGGAGGGCGTGCTGCGGGCTTACACCCGCGAGCGCGGCGCCCGGGTCGACTGCACCGTGCTCTCGCTCCTCCCCGGCGATCTGCCAGGCTGAGGCCATGCGGCACTGGCGCGTGAAGCTTCCGTCGGGCGTCCGCCCGCCATTTGAGATCTACGTCAACGGCGTCCGCCAGGAGCTCGGCAGCGACTACCGGGTGGTTGGGGGCGAGCTCCTGTTCGAGCGGGAGCTGGTCAGCCAGAAGCTGGGTCCGTGGGCTTGGTTTCTTGGCTTCTGGGGCATCGGCACGTACAAGCGCAACGATGTGGTCGACGTGCGCTACGAGCTCGACGGGCGCCCGACCGTTGCCCACGCGCTCGAGATCATCCCGCCGTCCTGACCACCTCGCGCCGCACCCACGGGCGCAGCAGTCGCAGCGTGGACAGGATCGCCCGAGTGGCGGGCGAGCGATTGAGCGTGTAGAAGTGGATGCCGGGGGCGCCGCGAGCGAGCAACTCGGCGCACTGCAGCGTCGCGTAGGAGACCCCGAGCTGGAGCACGGCATCGGTGTCGTCCCCCCGCCACTCGAGCGCGGCCAGCAGCGCGTCGGGGATCGAGGCCTGGCACATCCCGGTGATCGTCTTGATCTGCTTCAGATCGGTGATCGGCATGATGCCGGGAATGATCGGCACCTCGATGCCGATCGCCCGCGCCTCTTCGACGAACCGGAAGTACAGCTCGTTGTCGAAGAACAGCTGCGTGATCAGGAACGACGCGCCGCACTCGACCTTCTCCTTGAGGAACCGCAGGTCGTGCGTCATATCGGGCGCCTCGGGATGCACCTCGGGGAAGCACGCCGCGCCGACCGCGAACGGATATCCGTCGGTGATCAGACTGGCCAGTTCGGTGGAGTAGTGCAGCCCTCCCGGGTGCGGCGTCCACTCGATCTGGCCCCGGGGCGGGTCGCCGCGCAGCGCCAGCACGTTCTCGATCCCGGCCGCATCGATCCCATCGAGGATGACCTGGAGCTCCTCGCGGGTGGAGCCGACGCAGCTCAGGTGCGCCATCGCCTCGATGCCCAGGTCCTGTTTGATCCACTTGGTCAGCTCGACCGTGCGATCGCGAGTGGTTCCACCCGCCCCGTAGGTCACCGACACGAAGTCGGGCTCGAGCGCCCTCAGGGCGTCGAGCGTGGCGCGCAGGTTGGTCTCGCCTTCGTCGGTCTTGGGGGGAAAGAACTCAAACGAGAAGACCGGCGTGTCGCTGGCGGCAATGATCTCGTCGATCCGCACGGTGCCGGGACTCTAGCGACCTTAACACGATCGTGTCAAGGTTGTGCCCGGCCGGCCCTAAACCAGCTGCCAGCGCTCGGTCTCGCCGTCGGGCCCGGGCCTGACGCGTCCCCGCCGCTCCAGATGCTTCAGATAGCACAGCGTCTGCGACAGCAGCCAGGCGGCGTTCGACGGGGTCAGAGGCTCGTGGTAGACGTCCGGCGAGATCTCCACGGCCGTGCGCGGCCGCCCGTCCAGTGATGCCAGCACGGCGTCCAGCCGCTCGGCGACCAGCTTTCGGTTGCCCTCGATGTGCCCGTGCACATCGACGAACGGCCGGCCATGGCCTGCCAGGCACAGACGGGCGTCGAGGACATCGACGACGTCCAGCGAGTGCACGAATTCACCTACTGGATCGGGCGTCCATCCGTAGTCGTAGAACAGCGAGATACGACCCAGCACGTGGTCGCCGGAGATCAGCAGCCTGCGCTCGGGTTGGAACAGGCACACGTGCGAGGGCGCGTGGCCCGGCGTCTCATACACCGACCACACGCCGAGGTCGGTGTCGATCTCGACCCCCGGCACGAGCGCGCGGTCGGGCTCGATCACTCGCGCGATGCCCGAGGGAACCTCCTTGGCCCTCTCGGCGTACTGCTGAAGTGCCTGGGGCGGAACTCCGCTCTGGCGGCCGACCTCGAGTCGGCGCGCCAGCGCCGCCTCCGGATCGCCCGCTCGCTGCGTGGCGTGCGCATGGTTGGGATGCATCCACAGCTCGCAGCCGGCGCGCTCGCAGATCGGCGCGGCCTGTCCCCAGTGGTCCGAATGGGCATGGGTGCACACCACCAGCCGGACGTGCTCCAGCCGCAGGTTGACCTGGTCCAGAGCCCGCTCGAGCTGCGCCAGCGACCCGGCCTCATGCATCCCCGTGTCGACCAGCACGATCCCGGAGCCGGCCGCGATCGCCCACGCGTTGCCGTGCGGCACGCCCGGCCACGGCAGCGGCAGGCGCAGTCGCCACAGCCCGGGGAGCACCTTCTCGCCTCGGCCGAGTTCGCGCCGCTTGGTCACAACACGGACGATATTGGCGGCGCGTAGACTGCGGCGCCTCGATGCCCTCGACCGCCGAGATCGCCCGCCGCTATTTCGCAGCGCTCAACGCCCACGACCTCGACGCTGCCACCGAGCTGTGGGCTGCCGGGGCTACCGACCGCTTTGTCGGTGAGCAGGATCTGATCGCCCCGGACGGCGTCCGGGAGTACTTCAGCGCGCTGTTTGCCGCGTTTCCAGACTTCACGCTCGAGGTGCTCGATACCACCACCGCCCGCAATCGCACCGCGGTTCGCTGGCGGGGCAGCGGAACGTTTGCCGGGCCGGGCACGTTTCAGGGCTTCACCCCCAACGGCGCCTCCGTCGAAGTCGAGGGCTGCGACGTGCTCACGGTCAGCGAAGACCGAATCCAGCACAACGACGCCTACGTGGACAACGCCGACATCGCGCGCCAATTGGGCGTGCTGCCGCCCGCCGGGTCCAAGGCGCAGGCTCGCCTGACGCGGCTGGCGAACCTCCGTACCCGGCTCAAGAGCTGGGTGCACGGTGCTGAGCCCGAGCGGGTGGCGGACGGTGTGTGGCTGGTGCGGGGCGGGTTCCCGATGAAGACCATGAACGTCTACCTGCTCGAGGACACCGGCGGGCTGACCATGTTCGACGGCGGCATCGCCGACATGGGGGACGCCGTCCGGGTGGCGGGCGCTCGCCTCGGGGGGATCACGCGGATCGTCCTGGGCCACGCCGACGCCGACCATCGCGGCGCCGCGCCGGTGCTGGATGCGCCCGTGTTCTGCCATCCGGCGGAGCGCGCCGCGGCCGAATCGGACTCGACCTTCCGGGACTACTGGGACATGTCCAAGCTGGCCCCTTACGGCCGGGCCGCGCTCAGCCGGCTGCTTCCGGTCTGGGACGGCGGCGCCGTGCGCGTGGAGGGCACGCTGCAGGAGGGAGACGAGGTGGCCGGCTTCAAGGTGGTCGAGCTGCCGGGGCACGCACCGGGTCTGATCGGCTTGTTCCGCGAGTCTGACCGGCTGGCGCTGGTATCCGACTGCTTCTACACGCTCGACCCCCAGACCGGGATCAAGGGCGGCGCGCGCGTCCCGCACGCGGCCTTCAACGCCGACACCGAGCAGGCCCGCCAGTCGATTCGCAAGCTCGCCGAGCTGAGCCCGTCTTGCGCTTGGGCGGGCCACGCCGAGCCGGTCACGGGAGACGTTCGCGCCCAGCTCGAGCTCGCGGCGTCGGCGCCGCTGTAGGCGCGTGGGACGCCGGCACCGGCACCGAGCGAAGCTGGCGGCGCCGGTGGAGGAGTATCTCGACGCGGAGGGCAACGCGCTCCGCCTCCGAGGCTCGCTGCCCCCGGCCGCCCGGCGTGAGTACGCCGACGTCCTCGCACGGTGGGCTGGAGCGCGAGGACGCCTGGCAGCGGGGCGTGGAGCTGCTGTTCGAGCGCCTGGCCGTCTCCTGGACGATCGCCGGTTTGGAGCTGACCCGGCAGAAGGAGCTTCTGGGCCGCTACCGCCTGGCCTCCCAGCCCGAGCGCTTGTTCGTCCGCGAGTCGTTGCGAGCGCACGTCCAGCGCCACTTCCCCGAGCTCCAGGCGCCGTGATCGACGCGGACGCGTTCGCGGCGGTCCTGTGCGACTGGTGCCTCGAGGTGCAGCCCGATCAGCAGGTCCTGGTGGTGGCGCCGCCGCTCGCCGATCCGCTGGTGCGCGCGCTGCACCGGGCGATCCTCCAGCGCGACGCGTGGCCGCTCGTCCGCCTGGAGCCCAGTTGGCTGACCGAGGACTTCTATCTGCGCGCCGGCCACCGCCAGCTAGACAGCTTCGCGCCGCTGGAGTTGGCCGAGGTCCAGTCGGTGGATGGCCACCTGCGCATCTCGGCGCCGGCTAACACCCGGGCGCTCAGCGGTGTCGATCCCGACAGGATCACACGGGCCGCCCGCGCCCGAGCCTCGGTTCGGGAGGCGCGGCTGTCCACGCGCTGGTGCGGAACCATCTGGCCCACGGCAGCGCTGGCACAGCAGGCCGCGATGAGCGAACGCGACTACGAGGCATTCGTCTCCCGGGCGCTGTTCCTGAACCGTCCCGACCCGGTAGACGCCTGGCGGCAGCTGCGCGCCCGCCAGTCCCAGCTCGTGGAGCATCTCAGCCCGGCCCAGGAGATCCGCATCGAAGCCGACGGGACAGATCTGCGCCTCCGGGTCGACGGGCGTACCTGGATCAACTCTGACGGCCGGCACAACATGCCCAGCGGCGAGCTGTTCACAGGTCCGCTGGAGGGCTCCGCCACCGGCTCGATCCGCTTCACGGTTCCGTCCAGTCCCGGCGGTGTCGAGGTCGAGGGCGTTGAGCTCACCTTCCGCGGAGGCGAAGTGGTGGCGTCTCGCGCCGACCGCGGCCAGCGCTACCTGGAGTCGGCGCTCGCCACCGATCCGGGGGCACGTCATGTCGGAGAGCTCGGCATCGGCACGAACCCCGGCATCGACCGGGCCACCGGCTCGATCCTGCTGGACGAGAAGATGGCCGGCACGGTGCACCTGGCGCTGGGTCGCTCATATCCGGAGACCGGAGGCCGGAACGCCTCGGCGCTCCACTGGGACATGGTCTGCGACCTGCGGAGTGGGGGACGGTTGAGTGCCGATGGCCAAATGCTTAACGACAAGCTCTGGACCGTTGGCTAGCGTGGGGCCGCGATGCGCCGAACCAAGATCGTTGCCACCATCGGTCCCGCCTCGCGCGACCCGGACACGCTGGCCCGGATGGTCGAGGCGGGGCTCGACGTCGCTCGGCTGAACTTCTCCCACGGCAATCGCGAGATCCACGCGGAGAACGCCGAGCTGGTCCGTGCCGCCGCCTCGGCCGTGGGTCGGCAGGTGGCGATCTTCCAGGACCTCCCGGGACCGAAGATCCGGGTCGGCGCGATCCGGGACGACATCGCCGAGCTCAAGCCCGGCGACCATCTGCGCCTGTTGTGCGGCTCGGACGCGGTGGGCGACGACGAGCGGTTGTCGGTCAGCTGGAGCGGGCTCGCCGGGGCGGTGGATCCGGGCGACATCCTGTACCTGGCCGACGGCGCCATTCGCCTGCGGGTCGAGACCGTGCGCGAGTCCGATGGCGAGATCGAGACGGCCGTCGAGATCGGCGGCTCGGTGGCATCGAGGCAGGGGCTCAACATTCCCGGGTCCACGCGCGGGTTGCCGGCCGTGCCCGAGGAGGACCTCGACATGCTGCGCTTCGGTGAGTCGATCGGGGTTGACATGGTGGCTCTGTCGTTTGTGCGCACCGCCGAGGACGTCACCCACGTCCGCAGGCACACGCGTCTGCCGCTGATCGCCAAGATCGAGAAGCCGCAGGCCGTCGACGCGGCCGAGGAGATAGTCCGCACGGCCGACTGTGTGATGGTCGCGCGCGGCGATCTCGGGATCGAGCTGCCGATCGAGGACGTGCCGCTGGTCCAAAAGCAGCTCTTGCGCCTGGCCGGCAGACTGGCGCGTCCTTCGATCACCGCCACGCAGATGCTCGACTCGATGGTCGCCTCATCGCGTCCCACCCGGGCCGAGGTGGCGGACGTCGCCAACGCCATCCTGGACGGCACCGACGCGGTGATGCTCTCCCAGGAGACCGCCATCGGCGCCTTCCCGGTCGAGTCGGTTCGGATGATGGCCGCGATCGCCGAGCGCATCGAGCACGCGCTGCCCTACCGCATCTGGAACGAGGAGCGGGTCCGGCGCGACGCGCGCGATCCAGCCTACACCGTCGCCTACAGCGCCTGCGCAGCGGCACGGGACCTGCACCTGGCGGCTCTGGTGGTCCCGACGCTGTCCGGTCGCTCCGCGCGACTGCTGTCCGCCCACCGCCCCCAGGTGCCGATCTTCGCGCTGTCTCCCGGCCGCGAGACGGTGCGCCGCTGCAGCCTCATGTGGGGCGTGCAGGCAGCGTCGATGAAGCGGCACGAGGTCACCGAGGCGCTGATCGCCGACGCGGCCCGCCGGGTCGTCGAGCTCGGCTGGGTCAAGTCGGGTGCCCGGGTGGGGATCACGGCCGGCCTGCCCAGCGGCAAGCCCGGTACCACCAGCCTGGTTCAGGTCCAACGCGTGTGATTGCCAGCGGCCGCGGCGCGGTGTACCGTGGCGAACCGGACCGAGGGTTGCGGTGAGAGCGTCCGCAGAGCAGCTGGTGCTGCCCCGGCGGGGGTGCGGACGACGCCCGTGCCGCGCCCGAGCCGCCCCTACGCCGCGGCGCGGGCGAAGAACGCGGCCTCTTCACGGCCCAGCTCGGTGGCGGGCTCCTCGCCATAGAACCATTCGCGTGCGATGCGGTGGAAGTTGCCCCGCGCGTGCAGTTGGGAGATGACCGCCAGCGTGAGCACCTCCATGCGCCGGCCGAACAGGTGGTCGGGCGGCGCCGACTCGTGGCGGAGCATGCCGAAGTACTCCGAGCGGGGATCGCTCATGTCGATCACGACCTGAGTGGCGTATTCCGGCGTCAGCTCGACCGTCTCGTCGACCGTGTACCACGAGGTGGCGGCCCGGAAGTGCTCCAGCACCCGCTCGGGCTTGAACTTGTCCGGGTCGGGAAAGAAGCCCGTCTCGGTGCCGACCCGCATGATCGTCTCCGTGTCGCCCTCGATCACCGCGCGCGCCACCTCGATCTCGAGCTCGACGGTGCCCGGCGGCATCCGCTTGAACAGGCCGAAGTCCAGGAACGCGACTCGTCCGTCGCCGAGGAGCATCGAGTTGCCCGGATGGGGGTCGCCCGAGAACTGGCGGTGGCGGTACAGGCAGCCGAAGTAGAACCGGAACATGATCTCGCCGACTCGGTCTCGGGCCGCCTGCGGATAGCCCTTGAGGTCCTCGAAGCCGACGCCCTCGAGGAACTCGCTCACCATCACCCGCTCCCGGGACAGCGAGGTGATCACCTCGGGCACCACGATGAACGGATGGCCGCGGAAGATGCGCGCCAGCGTGCGCTGGTTCTGGGCCTCGAGCTCGTAGTCGAGCTCCTCATCGATCCGCTCTCGGATCTCCTCCCCGATCGCCTGAGGATCCATGCCAGGCGCGATGCGCTTGGCCAGGCGCAGGATCAGGCCCAGGTTCTGCATGTCGGCCCGCACTGCGGCGGCGACGCCCGGGTACTGGACCTTGACCGCCACGTCCCGCCCGTCGCTCAGCTGCGCCCGATACACCTGACCGATCGAAGCGGCCGCGATCGGCTCCTCGTCGAACTCGTCGAACACATCGCCCAGCCGCTCGCCCAGCTGATCCTCGATCACCCGCCGCATGTCCTTGAAGCTGACCGTGGGGGCGGCATCCCGCAGGGCGCCCAGCTTGCGCTGAAACTCCTCCCGGTACTCCTCGGGCACCAGGCCGACGTCGAGGAACGACATCACCTGCCCCATCTTCATGGCCGCGCCCTTCATCGTCCCCAGGGCGGCCACGATCTGCTCCGCCGCCTCGATGTGCCGGCGCTCCAGCGCCGCCTCCCGGCCCTCCTTGGTGCGGGTTACGTTGGCCGCGCGGGTGCCCGCCTGCCGGATCGCCTGTCCTGCGGCCAGCCCCCCGATCTTGGCGGTGCGCCCCACGCGTGAGGTGGGGATCTTGTCCTTCGCCACTGAGGCTGATTCTACGACGCGCCGACCGTCACCCGAGACCCGGGCACGATGTCGTCCGATCCATCCGGCCAGCGGATCCAGGCCTTGTGACCGCCGTCGTAGTCGTCGCCGAGCAGGATCAGGGTCGCGGGTTCGCCCAGCGCGGTGCACGGTTCGTCGCCCTCCGCGTCCAGGCCACGCCAGATCCTCACGAAGCGGTTGTGCTCGAGCTCGTCGGCCACGGTGGTCGGGTCAGTGTGCCCGGGATGGATGCGGGTCTCGGCCGGGAGCTTCAGCAGCGTGTCCATGATCGAGGACTTCAGGTCGGCGTACGTGGTGTGGCCCGGGGCCCGCACCCCGCCGACCGAGCCCTTGAACAACGTGTCGCCGGTGAACACGTCGGTTCCGTTCACCAGCAGCGACAGCATTCCGCCGGTGTGCCCGGGCGTGTGCAGCGGGACGATCTGAAGCGCACCGGACTCGATCGCCTCGTCCGGCGCCATTGTCCCGGTCACCCCGTCGACCAGGTCTCGCTCCAGCTCGTGAATCAGCACCGGGGTGCCGGGATGGCGCTCGAGCACGGCCGCCAGCTCCGCCACGTGGTCGTGGTGGTGGTGGGTGAGCAGCACGTGCGTGAGCTCGTACCGCATCCGGTCGAGCACGTCGAGCAGCGGCGCCACCGGGCCGCCCGCGTCGATCATCAACGCGTGCGAGCCCAGCTCGTCGGCCACCAGATAGGTGTTCGACAGCCACTGGTCGCTCATCGAACGCTCGATGATCACGCCGGGCAATCTATCGGGGTAGGCTGCGCAGTGATATGAGCCTGATTCACACCTGTTACCGCATCACCGATGTCGATCGGTCCGTGGCGTTCTACCAGGCGCTCGGCTTCGAGGAGAAGGGGCGGCTGCCGATCCGCGACGAGGCCGTCAACGTGTTCATGGGCCTCCCCGAGGACGGCCCAGAGCCCAGGCTGGAGCTGACCTACAACATCGGCCATGACGAGCCCTACGACCTCGGCACCGGCTACGGGCACATCGCGATCACGACCGCCGATCTCGACGGAGCGCTGTCGCAACTACAGACCCAGGGAATCGAGCCCGAGCGTCCTCCCTACACCGTTGCTGACGGCGGTCCGCGATTGTGCTTCGTGCGCGATCCGGATGGTTACCGGATCGAGTTGATCGAGCGCGGCTAACGCGCCCGGCGCGCGTTAGGTGTTTGTCGTACCGCGCTGCGGAAGAGTACGTTGTGCAGGGGCCGGCTATCGCGATCGGAGGGCGTCATGCGGCTTCTGCGACGAGCTGGGTTGGCTGTGGTGTGTGCCTGGGGGCTGGCGGCGTGTGCGGCGACGACCGATCCACCGTCGAACGAGACTTCGACTTCGGCAACTTTGAATGCGCAGGGGCGGACGGACAGCACACCGGCGCACTACTACTTTCAGTACGCCAAGGCGAAGAGCGCGTTGGGGACGGGGCTCGGTTTGCAGACGCCTACGCGGGGGCCGGTGCCTCCGGAACACGCCAGGTACGGGGAAGCTGGCGCCCTTCTCTGAGCAGGTGAGCGGTTTGTCTTCCGGGACGACGTACTACTACCGGGTTTGCGGCGGAGATGGTCAGACGAACGGAGATGTGTGCGCCAACACGCGGGGCCTCACCACCACGGCCTCGAGCGCAGGGGTTGCGTTTGCGCCGCCGGTCGACTACGCCGTGCATAGTGCCCCGGCAGCGCTGGCGGCCGCCAACCTGCAGTCGTTCGGCGACAGCGACCTGGTGAGCGCCAATCCGAGCACCGACGACGTGTCGGTGCTGCTCAACCGGGGCGACGGGACGTTCGCGCCTGCCGTGAACTACGCGACCGCGAGCGCGCCGGTCGCGGTGGCGGTCGGAAACCTGACGGGGCACGGTGATCGCGATGTGGTCGCGGCCGGATCGGCGGTGTCCGTGCTGCTCGGCCGCGGTGACGGGACGCTGAGCCCTGCGGTCCACTACACGCTGCCGGGTCCGGCTCAGTCCGTCGTGCTGGGTGATTTCACCGGCGATGGGAAGATGGACATCGCCACGTTCGAGATCGACAGCACCACCGGCAACGGGGAGGTCAGCGTCCTGCTCGGGAACGGCAATGGCAGCTTCGGCGCCCCCGTCACCACCGTCGTCGCGCCCGCCGGCCAGCAGGGGACCCAGTTCATCAGGATCGTGAGCGGGTCGCTGGTGGCGGGCAAGTTCGATCAGACGGGCAGGCTCGACCTCGCCGTCGCCGGCACCATGACGGAGACCAGCCAGGCGATCCAGAATTTCCCCGTGGCGTTCGGACGCGTGCTGCTGAACACCGGCAGCGGTGCCTTCAGCGTCAGCCCGCTGCCGCTCGGGCGCCAATTCTCCGGCACGGAGGCCATCAGTCTCTTCGGGCTGGCCGCCGGGGCGCCGACCAGCAGCCCGGCTTCGCCCGACCTGTACTACACCCAGGAGGAGGGGACCGTCGTGAACGGCACCCCGGAGGGAGGATTCTGGGCATACCGCAACCCCGGCAACGGCAACGGCACGTTCGGCAGCGCGCAGACGATCGCCACGCTGATACCCCTCACGGCGACGAACTTCAACATCACCAACGTCACGCTGGCACTGGCCCACCTGTCCTCGCACGTCAACAACGACCTGGCCATCAGCGATCCCACGCAGGGGCTGACGGTGCTTCCGGGCAACGGCGACGGGACCTTCAAGTTGCCGGTCGCGATCACGTCAGTCACCTCCAGCCAGGGCCTGGCGACGGCGGACCTGAACCGCGACGGAAAGACCGACATCGCGGTGGGCGCTCCCGGCGGTGCCGCGCAGGTCGCTGTCCTGATGAATGCCACCTCCGGCTACTGACCCGGCCCAGGCGCCCGCAGCCCCCGCGGCGTTGGTCCGCCGGCTGAGGTCGCATTGCTGACTCCGTGGCTCGTCTCGCGCGTCCACCCTGCTCAGACTGGGTAAGCCCAGCTGAACAACCGCGACAAGGAGACAGCTGACAATTGAATGACCGTGAAAACCCAGAGCGGACCGCGGGTGGCCTGGCCGGCAAGGTCCTGGGCAAGGTGAAGGAGGCGGTGGGCTCGGCCACCGGACGGGACGCGCTGGCCCGGGAAGGGCGGCTCCAGCAGGCGCAGGCGGACGCGGGACTCGAGGCCCGACAGGGCGCCGAGCACGCTCGCCATCGTGAGGCAGAGGCGCAGCTTGAGCGTGACCAGGTCGAGACCGAGATCGAGCGCCAGAGGCTTGAGAGTCAGGTCTCCGCGCAACAGCGCGAGCAGCAGATTGAGCAGGATCGTCTGGAGGTCGAGCGGCGGGCGCAGGCCGACGCCCAGCGCGAACAGGCCACGGCCGAGCGACAGCGCCGGGCCGAACGCGCCACCGCGGCGGCCATCGATGAGCAGGCAGAGCAGGGACGCGTCGACGCAACACGGCGGGCGGTGGAGCTAGAGCACCAGGCGCGAGCGGCCGAGGAGCAGGCAGACAAGATCGACCCTGAGGAGCGAGCATGAACGTCCGAACCATCCCCAGAAGCGTCTTCACCACCTCGCTGCGGCTGGCGCGGCTGCCCGCGGACGTAGTCCTGGGGCTGCTGCCCGGAGACGGGACCGGCGCCCCCGGCAAGGCCAGGCTGGTAATCGACCGCGCCGATGCCACCACTCGAACGTTCGTCGGGACAGTGACACTCGATTCGCAGCTGCGCGAGGATGGGCGCCAGCGTCGCCTGGCTGCCGATGAGCGCAGGCGAGCGCTCGACCTGCGCGAGGCGGCCGACCGGGTCAGCGACGAGGCCCGTGAGACCTCCGAGCGGCGCCAGGACGAGGCCCAGCACCAGCGACGCCGGGCCGAGTCGCGAGCCCGAAATCGCCGGCAGGAGGCTAACCGGGAGCGTGAGCAGCGGCAGCGCCGCGCCGCCCGGAGCGAGGCCCAGCGTAAGCAAGCGAGCCGTGAGCTCGAGGCCCGAGAGGAGCAGCAGATCGAGGAGCAGGCCCCGCAGGCGCGCCTCGACGTGCTGGAGTCGCAGGCAGAGGCGCAGCTTGTCCGCGAGCAGGCCCTCCTCGAGGCCGACGAAGCGGCCCGGCTGGGCCAGACCGCGGCCGCGGTCAAGGAGGAGCGCAAGGAGCAGGCCGACAGTTAAGTCTGATCGCGTTGCTCGGCAACGGCGAGCGGAGGTGCTGCTCGCCGTTGCCGATCAGCGCTAGCCTGGTCCGGCATGGTGGAGACCGGCAAGATCGCCTATCTGCTCGAGCGGCTGGCTCAGGGCGTCGCCGCCCATGACCGCGAGAACCCAGGCCACCACACGTGGGGCATCGGGATGGCGCATTTCGACATCGAGCGCCTCGGTCTGGACGAGGGTGAGGAGATCCTGCCCGGGATCGTGCTGCAGCCGGACGGCGGTGTCACCGGCGCGTTTCGGGTCCTGTGCGACGGGGATCACGACGAGGGCGCCGTCGAGGAAGAGGAAGAGGTCGTCGAGGCGATCGCCGAGCAGGAGATCGCCGAGCCGCTTCATGCGCCGGGCACGGGCGAACCTCCGCCGCTCAAGCCTCCGCTCTAGACCACCGGCTTCGGCAGCCCGCCCCGGTCCGCGATCACGCTGGCCAGCCGCGCGATCGTGGGACAGGACAAGTCGTGCCTGCGCGCCGCGCGCAGCACCGCGCCGGGGATCGCATCGAGCTCCGGCTCACGACCGGCGGCGATATCGCGCTGCATCGAGGAGCCGAGCTCCGGATGCGCTGCCTCGAGCTCGCTGAGCGGAACCGACGGATTGATGTCGGCCCCCTCAGCATTAGCGACCGCCGCGGCCTCGCCGATGCAGTCCTCCAGCGCCTGCCGCCACTCTGGATCGGTGCGAATGAACCCGATCTGGCGGTCGGAGGCGCTGGTGGTGCACGCGAGTGCGTTCAGCCGCACGAGCTTGCCCCACAGAATCTGCGCCTCGCCGGGACCGATCTCGGCCGGGACCCCGGCGCCCGCCAGCGTGCCCGCGAGCGGTCGGAGCTTGGGGAGCAGTGCGTCATCGTCAGCCGCCAGATCGACACGCAGGAACGGACTGGTCTGCACTATGCGTCCGGGCGCGGGCCGATCGGATTCGATCCGGATTGCTCCGGCGGCCGCCCTCTCGGCCCCGAACCGATCGCGCAGGACGGCCATGTGGTCCAGGCCGTTGAGCAGCGGCACGACCAGGTCGGGCTCGCCCGACACGCGCTCGAGCGCGGGCCCCAGGGTTGTGGCCTTGGTGGCCACGACCAGCACCGAAACGTCCTCCTCCAGCCTGACCGCCGCCGCCGGCCGGGCGGTGAAGCTCCCGAGACGGACGCTGTCGACCTGGATGCCGCGATCGGCGATCAGCTGCACCGTGTCCTCGCGCGCCACGACGGTCACGTCCGTGCCGGCCCGTGCCAGCGCGGCCGCGATGAAGCCGCCGACGCCACCGGGTCCGAGCACGGCGATCGAGCTCATCGGCAAACAGGCTGCCACACCCGGGCTATATCCTCGCGCAGCGATGACCTACTCGATCGTCGCCCGCGACCCGGATACGGGCGAGCTCGGGGTCGCGGTGCAGTCGCACTGGTTGTCCGTCGGCCCGATCGTCCCCTGGGCCCGGCCCGGAATCGGCGTTGTGGCCACGCAGGCGAATGCTGAGGTCTCCTACGGGCCTCGCGCGCTGCGGCTGCTGGAGTCCGGCCTCGACGCGCAGCAGGCCCTTCAGCGCCTGCTGGCCGCCGACCCGGGCGCCGCCGGCCGCCAGGTCGCCGTTCTCGACGCGCAGGGACGCGTGGCCACACACACCGGCAGCAGCTGCATCGCGTTTGCCGGCCACGCCATCGGCACCGGCGTCTCCTGTCAGGCCAACATCATGGCGTCCGACCGGGTGTGGCCGGCCATGCTCGAGGCGTTCAACGCCGCTCCCGGGCGGCTCCCGGGCCGGCTGCTCGAGGCTCTGGACGCCGCGGAGGCCGAGGGGGGCGACGCCCGCGGACGTCAGTCCGCAGCGATTCTGGTCGTGCCCGCCGCGGGCGATCCCTGGGACACGGTGGTCTCGCTCCGGGTCGATGACCACCCCGAGCCGCTGATCGAGCTGCGGCGTCTGGTCACCATCCACGGCGCCTACGCGCTCGCCGACCGGGCCGACGGGCTGGTCAACGACGGCCGTCACGGCGAGGCCGCCAGGCTCTACCAGCGGGCCAGCGAGCTCGCGCCCGACAACCACGAGTTGCGTTTCTGGGCGGGGATCGGCGCAGCCCAGAGCGGTGATCTGGACGCCGGCGTCGCGCACGTCAGGGCCGCGATCGAGATGCATCCCGGGTGGCGAGAGCTGCTGGCGCGCATACCCCCGGAGGTCGCGCCGGCCGCCGCGGTGGTGGCCGAGAGGCTGGGCCAGGCGTTGTAGCCGGCCGTCCGGTAGCGGATACTGGTGGGTGTGCGGCGGCTGACGGTCCTGGTGTTTGTCTGGCTGGTAGCGGTCGCCGCAGCCGCGACGCTGGGGGCGGGCGGGGCTCCCCGCCCGGCGCTGGGTCAGCGCGCCTCGCTCGAGCAAGCACTCAAGCGGATGGAACGTACGCTTCCCCGGCGGTTCGACCGGCCTCGCCCCCGGGTCGTCGTGTCATCGGTCATGGTCCCGGCACCGCCCCTGCTCGGCTACGCCTGCCCGGTGACAGCCGCGTCACGCTGCTCAATGGTCCCGTGTGTGTTGTCCGGGCCGCAGATCCTGCCGGCGCCGGCGCTCCCCTACCCATCGCCGGGATCGACCGGATGCGCGCGGAAGCGGCCGCGCGCAGTCCCGTCCTAGCCGAGCCGATACGGTTCCGCGCCATGTCGCTCAGGGTCACACCTGTGAGGGGACCGGCCGACCTGCGGGCGTTCGTCCGGTTGCCGTTCCGCCTGCATGCCGGGACGATTTGGATCCCGCCGTTGAAGCTCGAGCGCTACCTGTTCCTTACCCGGCGGTTCAACGCGTTCTTCAGGCACGGTGAGGCGGAGTACTTCCTGGCCCGGCGCGACGGCCGGGTGGCCGGTCGCATCACCGCCCACATCGACCACCTGTTCAACGACTTCCACCAGCGCCGGTGGGGGATGTTCGGCTTCCTCGAGTTCGTGGACGACCCGGAGGTGCTCGCGGCACTGCTGGAGGCTGCCATGGCGTGGTTACGCGCGCGTGGATGCGAGCGCATGATCGGCCCGATGGACTTCCAGATGAACGACGAGAGCGGGATCCTGATCGAAGGATTCGAGCGCGAGCCGATGGTCAAGCAGCCCTGGCATCCGCCGTACTACCAGCAGCTGTGCGAGTCCGCCGGTCTGAGCAAAGCGATCGACATGCTCATGTGGGAGCTGTACATCGCCGACCGCAGGAACGTGCTGCCGATCCTGCCCGAGATCGCCGAGCAGGCTCGAACGACGCACGGCATCCGGCTGCGCAAGATGTCGCGACGTCATCTCCGGCGGGAACTTGACGACTTCGCCAAGGTCTACAACGCCGCCTGGTCGAGCAACTGGGGCTTCGTGCCGTACTCCAAGGAGGACCTCGACGCCTACGCGCTCGATCTCCAGCTCGTGTTCGACCGCAACTGGTTCATGGTCGCCGAGAACGACCGGGAGACCGTCGCCATCGCCATCACCGTGCCGGACATCAACCAGGCGCTGAAGAAGATGCGCGGCCACCTCCTGCCGCTGGGCTGGTGGTACTTCCTGAACAAGCGCAAGGTCATCGATCGAGTCCGGGTCGGCTTCCTTGGCGTGCTGCCCGAGTATCAGCACACCGGCGTCGCGGCGCTGCTGTACATGGAGCACTTCCACATGGCCGAGCGTACGCGGCAGACCGGGGGGGAGATGGGGTGGATCCTGGAGACCAACACCGCCATGAATCGCGGCATGGAGGCGATGGGCGGCCGGATCGTCAAGCGGTTCCGGATCTACGAACGGCTGCTGTAGCGCGCCGATACCGGGCGTCCCACTGGGCGCTGGCGGCAAACCAGGGTGGGAGGGGATGGGCTGGCCGGGAGCGTGAAAAACCCGCCCCATGTGCGCTGGTGGCAAACCGGGGCGGCTTTCTTATCGCCCACGATGCAAAAGTCGCTCGGGTAGACGCGGTTGCGGGATCGGGGCGGGTTTGTCACGCCTTGAACGGGAGAGGCCGCCGGCCCCCCGCGGTCCGCGCCGCCTCGGCCAAGCCTATGAGGCCGGGTCGATCAACACCCCCGGATTGAGCGCGCCCGCGGGGTCGACCGCCGCCTTGGCCCCGCGGAGCGCGGTCGCGAACGGCTCCGGGCGCTGGCGGTCATACCACGGGCGATGATCGCGCCCGACGGCATGATGGTGGGTGATCGTGCCGCCGGCGGCGATCACGGCGTCGGACGCGGCTCGCTTGATCCCCACCCACTGTTCGAGCTCCTGGCCCGGACGCAGCGGGGCCAGGATCGTGTAATAGGGCGCCGGGCCGTCCGGATACACGTGCGTGAAACGACACGTCACCGAGCCTGCGCCGCACACGTCCGACACCGCGCTCGATGCGGCCCCCAGCACGTCGGCGTGAAACGCGTCGAACCGATCCCACGTGATCGCTGTCTCGAACGTCTCCGACAGCACTCCCATCGCCACGAACGTGTCTCGCAGGTAGGGGGCGCGCAGAAACGCGTCGCGCCAGCTTCCCACCGAGCTCGACTCCCGTTCCCGCTCCCAGCTGCCACCGTGATCGGCGCAGCACTCGAGCGCCAGCGACATCCAGGGCTCGACCTCGTGATCCGCGGACTCGAACCCGAGCACCAGCAGCGCGTGCGACCCGTCGCCGGCGCCCGTCATAGCGGCCTCGGCGGCGTCGATCAGCCGGCAGTTGGTCGGATACAGACCTGACTGCGACAGCTCCCGGACCGCGGACGCGCCGGCGGCGAAGTCCTGGAAACGGACGCCGGTCGAGGCGCGATGCACCGGTCGTGGGCGGACACGCACCCACGCCTCCGTGATCACGCCGAGTGTGCCCTCGGACCCGATCAGCAACCGGTCCGGCGAGATGCCCGCCCCCGAGCCCGGCAGCCGACGTGACTCCCATACGCCGCTCGGCGTTAGCGCTCGCACCGATTCGACCAGGTCGTCGATGTGGGTGTAGAGGGTGGCGAAGTGCCCGCCGGCGCGGGTGGCGATCCAACCGCCCAGTGTGGAGAACTCGAACGACTGCGGGAAGTGGCGCAGGGTCAGTCCGTGCTCGGCCAGTTGTTGCTCCAGCCGCGGTCCGGTCGCGCCGGCCTGGATCCGCGCCGCCTGCGACTGGAGATCGACCTCGAGCACCTGGTCGAGCCCCTTGAGGTCGACCGAGACGACCCCGGCAAACCCCGCACCCACGCGTGGCTCGACGCCGCCGACGACGCTGGTCCCGCCACCGAACGGGATCACCGCCGCGTCGGAGGACAGCGCCCAGTCCAAGGCCGACTGGAGGTCCTGCTCGGAGGCCGGTCGCACCACGACGTCGGGCGGATGCTCGAACCGACCTTGGAATGCGCGAAACACATCCGCGTAGGAACGACCGTAGGAGTGCAGCGCCCGCTCGTACGTGCCGGTGTGGCAGAACGATGCCAGCGCTTCCGGTGGCTCGAGTCGGGGCGGCGGCAATCTCAGCTCCGACACGGGCACCGGCTGCCCGGGCTCGGTGGAACCGAAGCCCAGTCGCTGGTGGATGAACCCGGCCGCCGCGCCCAGTTCGTCGGCGGAGGGCTGCTCGTCCTCGTAACCCCAGCCCCAGTGCTTGAGCCGGCGTGGCACGGCCGCAGCCTACTGCGCCCGCAGCACGGGGCGCCAGTGCCCCCCGGTACCGTGTACGACGTGGCAAGTGCACCCGCTCTGCTGGCACGGGGACCGTGGCTACCGGAACAGATTGACGTCAGCTGGCTCCGGGATCCGTTCGAGCCCGAGCCCGGCGCGGTAGCGGCAGCCGACGAGGCGCTCGACGCGCTGCGCCCCGCGGCTCCCGAGCCATGACGGACTGGCCGGGAGACTGGCTGGGTTCATGGTCACCAACGGTCGGCTGACGCTCGAGTTGCAACCGGCGCGGTGGGCGCTGCGTCTGCTGTCGGAGGACGCGGCGCAGAGCCTGTCGGTGCTGTGCATCGTGCGCGCTTCCGACGGCCGCTGGCTGGCCGGTCGCAGAGCGGCGTGGCTGGCGTCCTGGGCAAGTCGCTGGGCACTCGGCGCGGGCGGCTCGGTCGAGGTCGACGAGAACCCCGCTGAGACGATGGGCCGGGAACTGCGTGAGGAGTGGTCGGTCGAGGCCGAACGACTCCAGATCGAGGCGCTGGTCAGGCTCCCGAGCCAGGTTGTCCTGCTTGTCGGGCAAGCCTGGCTACCGGACGGCGCGGCGGTGACCCCGGACCACGAACACGACGATTTTGCCTGGTGGCCGGTGGATGTCGATCGATGGCCGGACGAGGCAGATGAGCCTCTGCGCCGGATGGGCTCGCTCCTCTCCGCATCGTGAGCGCGATCACTTTCCGCCGGCTGGAGGCGGGGTCGTTCGTTCACTCAACCGTGTATGCCGCGCTGTTGATCTGCGCCTTTGCGCTGCACAACCCCCAGCCGGAGACGTTCGTGCTGGGGATGACACACGGCCTGATGTGGATCGGCATGTCGCTGATCTGCATCGCCGCCGCTCGCGCTCACGTGATCCCGTTTTGGGTGGCCGTCACGGTGGCGGTGCTGGGCGGTCTGGGCCCGTTCGCGGGCACGATCGCGTTTGTCCTCGTCGAGCGGCGACGCAGGCGACGTGGCACTCCTTCCAGCACCGTCAGCACGCGTTACAGTTGAGTTCCGGATGGCAGTAGGCACAAGCACGGTCCAGGTCGTGATGCCCGCGATGGGCGATTCGGTGTCCGAAGGGACGATCTTGGAATGGCACAAGCACGAAGGCGACACCGTCGAGGCCGACGAGACGCTCGTCGAGATTTCCACCGACAAGGTCGACGCCGAGGTGCCCTCTCCGGCCGCGGGCACGATCGTCAAGATCCATGCAGCCGAGGGCGAGACGGTCACCGTCGGCGCAGTCTTGGCCGAGATCTCCACTAACGGTGCGCCCGAGGTGCCGGCCACGCCCGTCTCCGGCGAGTCACCACCCACATCGCCGCAGGAGGCGGTCGCGGCGGCCGCGACCGAGGCGGAGGGCGGGGCGGCGACTCAGGCAGTGACCGGTGAGACGGAGGGTGGGGCGGCGGCTCAGGCCGTGACCGGTGAGACGATCGACATCGTCACGCCCACCGGCGGCGAGTCGGTCACCGAGGGCACGATCCTGGAGTGGTCGGTCAAGGTGGGTGACACGGTCAAGGAGGGCGACACCGTCGTCGAGATCTCCACTGACAAGGTGGACATGGAGCTGCCCGCCCCGGCCACTGGGACGATCGCCGAGATCCTGTTCTCCGCCGGGGACACGGTCACCGTGGGCCAGGTGATCGCACGGATGACCTCCACTGCCGGGCCAGCTGCCCCGGCCCAATCCACCCCCGCCTCCATGGATGGCGCCGCGGAGGCCAGCGCTCCCGCGGGCATCGCGCCCGCCGACGGCGGCAACGCGTCACCGGTGGCGCGCCGCGTCGCGGCCAGCGAGGGCATTGACCTCGCCGGCGTGCAGGGCAGCGCTCGCGGCGGGCGGATCACCAAGGCCGACGTGCTGGCGGCGGCGGGCAACGGCGCGGCAGCCGCGCCAGCGGCGGCCCCAGCGCCGGCGTCGCCTGGAGCGCGGCCGATCCGGGGCGGTGCGGCCGCTCTGGCCCGGTACATGGAGGAGAGCCGCCAGATCCCGACGGCGACATCGTTCAGGACGGTCACGGTGACGGTCCTCGACGAGCGCCGCAAGCAGCTCAAGAACGCCGGCCACCGCGTCTCGTTCACGCACCTGATCGCGTACGCGATCGCGCGCGTCGGCACCGCGGAGATCCCGGTCATGGCGCACCACTTCGAGGAGATCGACGGCAAGCCGCACCGGCTCGACGACGGCGGGGTGAACCTCGGCTTGGCGGTCGATGTGGAAAAGAAGGACGGAACGCGCACGCTGATGGTGCCGGTGATCCGCGACGCCGGCCGGCTCAGCTTCGCCGAGTTCCTGACTGCCTACAACGCGCTCGTGGACAAGGCTCGCACGAACTCGCTGACCGCCGATGACCTCACCGGGGCGAACCTGAGCCTGACCAACCCCGGAGGACTGGGCACCGTGGCATCGGTCCCGCGACTGATGGTGGGACAGGGCACGATCATCGCCACCGGCTCGATCGCCTATCCGGTGGGACTGGCCGACATCGGCTCGATGATCGGGGCCGAGAAGGTCATGACCATGACCTCGACCTACGACCACCGGATCATTCAGGGTGCCGAGTCGGGCCGCTTCTTGCAACGGATCGAGGCCTATCTCCAGGGCGAGGAGGGTTTCTACGAGGCCGTGTTCCGGGACCTCGGCGTGGAGTTGCCGGAGCTGCCGCCGCCACCCGCTCCGCGCCGCAGCCGCTGCCGCCGCGGCACCGGCTGCGCCACCCGACGACGAGCTGCTCCAGGCGGTTCAGGCGGCGACCTCGCTGCTGAAGGCGCACCGCACTCACGGTCACCTGGCGGCCAAGCTCGACCCGCTGGGACGCGAACCGGAGGGGGACCCGGCGCTGGACCCGGAGCCGCTCGGTCTGACGCCCGAGCTGATGGCCAAGATCCCCTCGCGGATCCTGCGCATGTACGTCCCCGGCGCCACGCTCGCCGACGCGCTGCCCCACCTGCGCGAGACCTACTGCGGACCGATCGCCTACGAGATCGAGCACATCGCGTCGCACCGGCAGCGGCTGTGGCTGCGGGAGGCGATTGAGTCCGGCACGTTCCGCCGGCCGCTCACCAACGAGGAGCAGAAGGCGCTGCTCAAGCGGCTGACCGAGGTCGACGCGCTCGAGCGCTTCATGCACAAGGCGTATCTGGGCCAGAAGCAGTTCTCGATCGAGGGCCTGGACATGACCGTGCCGATGCTCGACGAGCTGATCCAGCTGTCCGCCACCCGCGGTGCGCGCGAGGTCGTGATCGGCACCGCCCATCGCGGCCGGCTGAACATCCTGGCCCACAACCTCGGCCGTCCCTACGACACGATCTTCGCCGAGTTCGAGGGCACCTCGACGCTCGAGCCAATCACCACCATCCCCCAGGGCGGCACCGGCGACGTCAAGTACCACCACGGCGCCGAGGGCTCCTATCAGCTCCCAAGCGGAGAGTCGATCATCGTGAGGCTGGAGTCCAACCCGTCGCACCTGGAGTTCGTCGCGCCGGTGGCGTCCGGAGCCACTCGCGCCGCTCAGACCACACGGCACGGCCCACACGCGCACCAGGACACCAACGCCGCGATTCCCGTGCTCCTCCACGGCGACGCGGCGTTTCCCGGCCAAGGTGTGGTGGCCGAGACGCTCAACCTGCAGGCGCTCGACGGCTACACCGTCGGCGGCACGATCCACATCATCCAGAACAACCAGGTCGGGTTCACGACCGATTCCGACGATGCCCGCTCCACGACCTGGGCCTCCGATCTGGCCAAGGGCTTCGACGTCCCGATCATCCACGTCAACGCCGACGACGTCGCCGCCAGCGTCTGCGCCGTGCGGCTCGCATTCGCCTTCCGCCAGGAGTTCGGCCACGACGTGCTGATCGATCTGATCGGCTACCGCCGGTTCGGCCACAACGAAGCCGACGAGCCGGCTTACACCCAGCCCGAGATGTACCAGGTGATCAAGAAGCACCCGCCGGTCCGGGAGCTGTTTGCCAGGCTGCTAATCGAACAGGGCGTGGTCAGCGAGCAGGAATCGACCGAGATGACGGACGAGGTGTGGGCCGAGCTGGCCGACGAGCACCAGAAGCTGAAGGACCGGATTGCGTCAGGGCGGGAGACCGAACCTGCCACCGGGGAGTACCAGTTGGATCGCACCGCCTCGCCGGAGGTCAAGACGGCCGTGTCCGCGGAGCGGCTGGAGGTGCTAAACGAGGAGCTGTTGGCGGTGCCCGACGGCTTCACCGTGCACCCCAAGCTCGTCAAGCAGTTCGAGCAGCGTCGCGACGCTCTGGGCCCGTCGGGCGGGATCATCTGGGCGCACGCCGAGGCGCTGGCGTTCGCGTCGCTGTTGACCGAGGGAATCCCGATCCGGCTGACTGGGCAGGACACCGAGCGCGGCACGTTCAGCCAGCGCCACCTCGTGCTCCACGACCCCAAGACCGGGCAGGAGCATTGCGCCATGCAGCATCTCCCCGGCGCGCTGGCGCCAATGGAGCTGCACAACAGCCCGTTGTCGGAGATGGCATGCCTGGGGTTCGAGTACGGCTACTCCCAGGAAGGGCCGGAGACGCTGGTGCTGTGGGAGGCGCAGTTCGGCGACTTCGTCAACAGCGCCCAAGTGATCATCGACCAGTTCATCATCTCCGGGCTGGCGAAATGGGGCCAGACCTCGAGGCTGACGCTGCTGCTGCCCCACGGCTACGAGGGGTCCGGGCCCGAGCATTCCTCGGCCCGCCTCGAGCGCTTCCTGCAGCTCGCGGCTGAGGGCAACATCCGCGTCTCGAACCCCACCACGCCGGCCCAGTACTTCCATCTTCTGCGCCGCCAGGCCCGGATCGCCAAGCAGCGTCCACTGGTGGTGATGACGCCCAAGAGCCTGCTGCGGCTGCAACAGGCCACCAGCACGATCGACGAGCTGGCCACCGGACGCTTCCAGCCCGTCCTCTCCGAGCCCGGCGTCGATCCGGAGCAGATCACCCGGCTGATCCTGTGCTGCGGCAAGATCTACTACGACCTCGTCGCCCACCCAACGCGCCAGGACGACGGCCAGATCGCGATCGGCCGGGTGGAGCTGCTGTATCCGTTCCCGCAGGCCGAGATCCTGTCCCTGGTCGAGAGCTACCCGCGCCTGACCGAGGTGGTGTGGGTCCAGGAGGAGCCGCGCAACATGGGCGCCCGCGCCCACATGTCGCCCCGGCTGCTCCAGATCCTGCCCGAGCAACTGCACTTCGGCTACATCGGACGCCCCGAACGCGCCGCCTCCGGCGAGGGCTACCCGGTCGCGCATGCGATGGAGCAGAACCGAATCGTGGCCGCCGCCCTGGACCTCAGCCAGCCCGTCTCCCAGTACCCGCGCAAGCTGCCGGGCGAGCGCTGAGGCACGCCCGGGGCCTGATCGGGGAGTGTGGGCCCGGCGCGGCGGCGCCCCGCCCGGCGCGGCGGCGCCCCGTCGGCAGCGGCGCCCCGCCGCGCGCGCGCGCCCCGCCCGGCAGCCTCCAGTGCTCCGTGGCCGGCGGCCTGGGCGCCGACAACGTGACGACCGTCGAGCCCTCCCGGTCGGCTTTCACCTTTCCGGCCGGGAGCGTCGGCTTCGTGACACTTGCGCTGGGCGGGGCGCCGACATTCACCTTGCCGACGCCCGACCGGGCCCGCAAGGGCGACCCCCCACCGCGCAAGCGCGACGCGCCCACCGGCCGGCAAGGGCGACGCCCACCGGCCTGCGGCGCCCACCTGCCCGCGAGCGAGACGCCCTACCCACCGGCTCGCGACCTGAATTAGGTGCCACGCGCCGGCGCCAACTCAGCGCCTGGCACGTTGACCATGTGGGGCATGGCAAAGGTGACGCGCACGCGTCTCGAATCGGCGCGTGTCACGTTGTTCATGCTCCCGCCCCTTCGCGGCCCGCCCTCACGCGCACCCCGCCCCTCGCCCGCGCCCCGCAAGCGCCACACAGCGCCCCGCTCGCCCGACCGCCCGCGCCCCGCAAGCGCCACACTCGGCCCCCGCTCGCGCGACCGCCCACCGCCACGACCACCGACCCCCGCCCCCGCGGCCCGACCCAACCCCTCCGAACCCACCCCGGCCTCAACCCGACAACGCCGAAACACACAGCCGGCCGACGCCGAAACACCCGGCCAGCACACCCACACCCCTCCCTCGAGGCTTCACCCAGCCGCCCCACGCCCCCGCAGACCAACCCAACCACTCCCGCGCCGCCACGTTCCGCCCGCATTTGACAACCTTCCTGTATCCGCTTTCGTAGAGACGGCACCCGGCGCGACACTTCCCGTCGCCATCTGACCCCGAGCCTCGGCGTTCACGACATGGCGATCGACCTCGGGACGGCGAACACACTCGTGTACGTGGGCGGTCACGGCATCGTCGTGTCCGAGCCGTCGGTCGTCGCCTCTGACGTGTCAACCGGCGAGGTTCATGCCGTCGGCGCCGACGCTGAGCGGATGATCGGGCGCACGCCGGCGACGATCTCCGCCACCCGGCCGCTGCGGCACGGCGTGATCGCCGATTTCGAGGTCACCGAAGAGATGCTGCGCTACTTCATCCGTAAGGTGCTGCACCGCCGGATGGCGCACCCGCGCCTGATCGTGTGTGCGCCGTCGGGCGTCACCGAGGTCGAGAAGCGCGCCGTCGAGGAAGCCTCGCTGGCTGCCGGTGCGCGCCGCGTGCATCTGATCGAGGAGCCGATCGCGGCTGCGATCGGCGCCGGCGTGGCGATCGAAGAGCCGGTGGGCAGGATGGTGGTCGACGTCGGCGGCGGCACCAGCGAGATGGCGGTAATTTCGCTCGGCGGCATCGTGATCTCGCGCTCGGTCCGGGTCGGCGGCTACGAGATGGACGAGGCGATCACCCACTACCTCCGCAACGCCTACCAGCTGGCCGTGGGGTCCCGAACGGCGGAGACGATCAAGATCGCGATCGGATCGGCCACGCCGCTGGCCTCGGAGGAGACGGTCGAGGTCCGCGGGCGGCATCTGCTCACCGGACTGCCCACCGCCGTCGCGCTGCGCAGCGAGGAGGTGCGCGAGGCGATCCGGGTTCCGCTTGGCGAGATCATGCAGGCGATCCGGGACACGCTGGAGCAGACCCCTCCCGAGCTCGCCAGCGATATCGCCCGCGACGGCATTCTGCTGGCCGGTGGTGGGATCCTGGTGCGGGGCTTTCCGGAGCTCGTCGCGCAGGAGACTGGGATGCCGGTGCACCTGGCCGAGTCGCCGCTCACCTGTGTCGCGTTCGGCTCCGGGCAGGCGCTGGACCACTTCGACAAGCTGACCGCCTCCGGACGCCAGTCCCGGCCGGCGTTTACGCCGGACTGGCGCACCGCGTAGCGCCCCACCTGAGCCGCACCACGCAGCAGCCCACCCGGGCGCCCACGGCGCGCGCGCCCGCCGCGCCCCACCCGAGCCGGCCCGCAAGCCGCGGACCACCCGCGCCGCAGCCCCCTCAGTGAATCCCGACGATCCCGGCGCAGACCCAGTTGGACGCGCCCGCGCCGCCGTTCCAGATCCGGGCCGCGACGGCGTCCTGTTCGGCCTTGCTCGCGAGATAGGCCGCCGGCCCCGAGCCTCCGAACAGCTTCCACGTGCTGGGGATGATCTGGTAATAGCCCGAGGCGCCGGCGCCGTTCGGCGGCAGGTTCTGACCGCCGGACTCGCACAGCACGATGGGGTAAGGGATCACGAACCCGCTTGACCCGGAAGCGCCTGACCCGCCGAACCCGCCCGATCCGCCGGAAGCGCCTGACCCGCTGGAAGCGCCTGACCCGCTGGAAGCGCCTGACCCTCCCGTCGCGCCTGACGCGCCCGAAGCCGAACTCGCATTGGCGCTTGCGCTGATCGCCGCCCGCCGGGCCGCGGCCTGCTGTGCCTGGAGCGTGGCGATCGCGGACTGGAGCTGCTGTCCCTTGGCCTGGCTCGCGGCCAGGGCCGCCTGCTGCGCAGCCTCGGCTCGGCGCACGGCTGCCTGCTTGGATTGCAGCAGGGCGTTCATGCCGGCTAGGGCGCGCGCCCGCAGCGCGGCCGCCTGGGTGACCTGAAGCTCGGATGCTTCGAGCTTGGCCAGTCGCCGCTCGGCGCTGTCCGCTTGCGCCTTCGCCGCGCGGGTGATCTTGATGACCGTCTGCTGCTGTCGCTCGGCGCGATGCAGGAACTCAAGCCTCTCCAGCAGGTCGGTGAAACCGCGGGACTCGAGCACCACCGAGACCAGATCCGGGTGGTCGCCCTCGTAGCTCGAGACCAACTGCCGCGACAGGATCACTCGCGCCCGCGCCAGTCGCGCCTTGAGAAGTGCCAACAGGCGCCGCTCACGGGCCAGCGACACCCGGATCCTGGCGAGCTCGGTGCGGTCTCGGTCGAGCTCGGCGCGCACCGCCGCCTCACGCGACTGGACCAATCCGATCTGCGAGTCGAGTGCACCAATCGTCTGCGCCAGGCGGCTGACGTCGGCGGACAGGCCCTGCTGGTGCGACTGCTCCTGCTGCAACTGTGAGCTCAGCTGGCTGATGCTGGCGGCACCGGCGGTCGATTCAGGAATCGCCGCCACCGCGCCGAGCGCCGCCATCGCGGCTGCGCACGCGGCAACGCGACATCGAGGAACGAGGGGGCGGCAACCGAGGCTCATGTTGGTTTGCCTACGGGGTTAGCTGTCGGGCTCGCGCAGTGCGCTACGTGGTCATCAGACGACGATTCGCCCCTGGAGGGATTTGGGTCCCCCGCTTCCCAGCGCTGAGCAGGGAATTCGGCAGGCGCGACCATATCATTAGCCCCTCCGGGATGCCTTGATGTCGCTCGGTCGGGGTCGCGAACCCCCCGCTCTGCCCAGGCGCCGTGGCCCATATCCTCCGCTACGTGGACACGGAACGAATCTTGGCGCGGGTGCGCCAGACCCCGGCCGGGTTCGTGCGCACCTACGGCGACGTGTCCCCCGGCGCTCCGCGCGTCGCCGGCGCCGCGCTTCACGATTGTGAAGACCCCGGCGTGCCCTGGCACCGGATCGTGCGGGCCGACGGCTCTCTGGCCAAGGGCGCCTGCCAGCGGCGGTTGCTGGAAGCCGAGGGCGTGCCGTTCCGCGGCCGGCGCGTCGACATGCGCGCCGCGCGACTCCCTTACCCGTGATGTGGCTCCAGCGTGAGATCAGGCTCGAGCCGCGGAGCCGGGGCTTTCATCTCATCACCGGCGAGATCGCATCGGCGCTCCCGGAGCTGAGTCAGGTCCGGGTCGGCTTGGTGCATCTGCTGATCCGTCACACGTCGGCCTCGCTGGCGCTCAACGAGAATGCTTCACCTGACGTGCGCCGGGACTTCGAGTCGTGGTTCAACCAAGCGGTGCCCGAGCGCGCCCCGTACTGGTCGCACACGCTAGAGGGACCGGACGACATGCCAGCGCACATCAAGGCCGCGCTGCTCGGACCGACGCTGACGTTGCCGATCGCGCACGGCCGGCTGGGGCTCGGGATCTGGCAGGGGGTGTATCTGTGCGAGCACCGGGATCACGGCGGCCCGCGCTCGGTGCTGGCCACCGCCTGGGGGGCCGAGGACGGCTGAGCTTGGATCCAGACGCCTCGTTGCGAGACGGTCTCTGAAGCTCAGCGTCCCTGCCACACCGGTGCGCGCTTCTCGGCGAACGCCTTCGCGCCCTCGCGCGCGTCCTCCGATGCCATCACCGGACCGATGATCTCGCCCTGGCGGGCGAAGAACTCCGAGTCCGGCCAATCCACCGCCTCGGTCAGGACGCGTTTGGTCGCCGCCAGCGCCAGCGGCCCGTTGGCGGCGATCAGCTCCGCGAGCTCGAGCGCGGTCGCGACCGCCTGTCCCGGCTCGGCCAGCCGGTTCACCAGTCCGAGCTCATGCGCCCGCTCGGCGTCGATCGGGTCCCCGGTCAGCGCCAGCTCCATCGCCACGTTGCGCGGCAGCACCCGGGGGAGGCGGAGCAGCGCTCCGGCGGCGGCCACCAGCGATCGCTTGACCTCCGGAATCCCGAATCTCGCGCCCCGCGCCGCCACGATGAGGTCACACGAGAGCGCGATTTCCAGTCCGCCCGCCAGCGCGAATCCCTCCACCGCGGCGATCAGCGGCTTCTGGGCGGCGCGCTGCGTGATACCGGCAAAACCGCGGTCGCCGGCATAGGGCCGCTCGCCGGCGACAAACGCCTTGAGGTCCATGCCAGCACTGAAGCCTTTGCCCGCGCCGTTCAGGACGCCCAGCGACAGCTCCGCGATGTCGTCCAGCCGATCGAGCGCGGCCGCGATCCCCTCCGCCACGGCTCCGTTGACAGCGTTGCGCTGATCGGGCCGGTTGATCGTTATTAGCAGGACGCGCCCGCGCTGCTCGGTCAGTACTGCGTCTTGATCGCTCATGCGGCGAACAATTTCAGGTCCGGCGCGCGTTCGCCACGCAGCACCGCGAGCTCCACCTCCACGCAGACGATCCCGCGCGAGCTCGCGAGCACGCGGGCCTGGCGCTTGATCGCCTGCGCTGCGAGCACACCTCGGCACGACTCGAACGCCGGATCCTGGCGAATCCGGTCCAGGTAGCGGCTCAGCTGCTCCACCGCCTCGAGGCCGGCGACCCGCTTGATCTCCACCGCCACCCACTGCTCGTCCGCGTCCCGGCACATCAGATCGACGGGTCCGATGTCGGTGGGCCACTCACGGCGCACCAGCCGCAGGCCCTCGCCGCACCACTGGGGCTGCTCGGCCAGCAGCTCCTGTAGGTGGGCCTCGACGCCGTCTTTGCTCAGCGTCGCGTCTTCATCGGGCGAACCCATCTCGTGACTGACGTCGGAGATCACCTCGTGCAGCGAGATCTCCAGCCGGTCCTCGCTGGCCCCGGCCCGCTTGCGGACCACCATCGCGTCCGGCTGCTCCTCGACCACGGTGGGCGGCGTCATCCAGTTCAGCGGCTTGTAGCCGCCCGCATCGGCGTGCACCAGCACCGAGCCGTCGGCCTTGATGATGATCAGGCGAAGCGCCTCGGGCAGCAATGCATCAAGCCGGCCGGAGTACCGCACAGAGCAGCGAGCGACAATCAGACGCACGCTGCCACCCTAGGAGGGCGATCGGACACACGATCCGCCGTCGCGTGAAACGGCCCTATGATCAATACGACCCATGCGTAACCAGCTCAGGCCGCTGTTCGACCGCGTCGTCATCAAGGAGCTCGATCCCGATCGGGTCCGGCGCTCCGGGCTGGTGATCCCACCCGGCACCGAGGAGCCGCCCCCGCAGCACGGAATCGTGCTGTCGGTCGGGCCCGGGCTCGACTGGTGGGACCACGTTGGTGTACAGATGCCGGTCAAGCCCGGCGACCACGTGGTGTTCCCGGCCTCCGCGGGAGCGTGGGTCGAGGTGGACGAGGAGCGGCTGCTCGTGTGTCGGGTGGGCGAGCTGCTCGGTGTACTCGACCAGGTCGAGAACTGCCCGGAGTGCCAGGGACGCCCGCTGGCGTCGCAGGAGACGTGTCCGGTGTGCGGGCGCGAGGGCCCGGTCGCGGCTTCCTAGGTGTAAGTTCCGAGAAGGTTGGTCACCCTCGTGACGGGTGGGGGCCGAGCCGGTGAACAAGCTACGTCCGCTCAGCGATCGATCCCGAACCCTGCTGGCCGTCGTGCTCGCCGCGGGCGGCTTCCTGGTTTCGTGGGGCGTGATTCATCACGGCCCGTACGCGGGCGGGCAGCTCATCGACACGCCGGGCTACGCGCACTATGCCGATGAGATGCGGGCGGGCCTGGTTCCCTACCGCGACTTTGCGATCGAATACCCACCGGCTGCGCTGCCTTCGTTCCTGATCCCTTCAGTGCTCGCCGGGAGTGGGAGCCAGTTCAGCGCGTACGTCCGCAACTTTGAGCTGCTCATGGCCGTTTGCGGAGCGTTCGCGATGGGCTTGGGCGCTTTTGTTCTCGCCCGCCAGCACGTCGACACGCCTCGGCTGATCGTCGGCGTCGGGTTCGCCGCGCTTACGCCGCTGCTGATCGGATCCGTGATCCTGTCCAGGTATGACCTGTGGCCGGTGGCGCTGACCATCGGGTCGTTAGCCGCGATCGTCACCGCACGGGAGCGGATTGCCTTTGGTCTCCTCGCGCTCGCGGTGGCGGCGAAGGCTTACCCGATCGTGATCCTTCCGCTCGCCCTGGTCTACGTCTGGCGCAACTCGGGCCGGCGTAAGACGATCGGCTGCGCCGCGATATTCGCCACAGTTCTGATCGTCTGCTTTCTGCCGTTTGTGATTCTCGCGCCGCATGGGGTCTGGTCGAGCATCCACGGACAGCTCTCGCGCCCCCTGGAGATCGAGAGTCTCGGGGCTTCGATTCTCCTCGCGGCCCACCATCTGATCGGCGCCCAGCTGTCGCTGATCGCCAGTCATGGCTCGCAGAATCTAGGCGGACCCACTGCGGCAGGCTTCGCATCGGTCCAGAGCCTCCTCCAGATCGCCGCGGTGCTAGTTGTGTGGCTTCGGTTCGTACGTGGTCCGGCTACCCAGCGACGGCTATTGGTTGGAAGCACGGCGGCGGTGTGCGCGTTCGTGGTGTTCGACCACGTGCTGTCCCCCCAATACCTGATCTGGTTGGCGCCACTCGTAGTTGCGCTACCCGGCCGGCGCGGCCTCGCCGCCACCGGGTTGCTCGCGTTGGCGATGGGCCTCACACAGATCTGGATCCCTGCCCTCTTCTGGCAACTTACGCGTTTCGAGACGCTCCCGTCGTGGGCGGTGCTGGGACGAGATCTGGTGCTTCTCGCGCTGCTCGCGACGGTGGTCTGGCTGGACGTGCCAAATCGCGCTTCGGCGCCGATCGGACAGCGGGCGCCCGAGACTGCGTCGACGGCCGGAAGCCTGTGAGACGCTGCTACGGCTGGAACACGATCCGGGGTCGGAGACGGCCCCGGTCGCGCTCTCCTGATGGCCAGTGCGACTGGGCCGGTTACGCCGCGGTGCGCTCGGACAGACCGCGCGGGACCGACGCCTCCACGCGCGCCAGCAGCTCCGACACCTCGGCATCCTCGCCCAGGGCGAGCGACCGCCGGCACGCCTCCACGCACTCGCGGACGCGGTCGGTGCGGGCCAGCGCATGGGCGTAGCCGGACCAGGCGCGCTGAGACTCGGGATCGATCCGGGTCGCGCTCTCCGCCGCCGAGACTTCCGCGCCGACGTCCCCGGCCAGGTGATAGGCGAGTGCCAGGTCCAGCAATCCCTCCACCGTCGGGCCCATCAGCCGCGCGTGCTCGAGCGCCGAGATCGCCGCCTCGCGGTCCATCCGCCGTAGCCGCAGCCGTCCGAGTCGCTCCCAAGCCGACGCGTCCCCGGGCGTACGTTCGGCCGCCCGCAGCGCGGCGTCGGCGGCGAGGTCGATCGCTCCCATGTCCTCGTAGATCCGGCTGGCGAAGCGCTCGGGCGTGGGGCGGTCGGTGTCTATTCTGGCCCAATCGCGGACCGCACGGGCCGCCGCCGGCAGATTGCCGGCCTGCCAGAACGCAGCCGTCAACAACCGCAAGACGACCGGGTTGGCCGGATCCGCATCGCGCGCGTACACCAGCCGCTGCGCCGCCAGCGCGGCGTCGCCCTCGGCCAGCGCATGCTGGGCGGCGGTCATGAACCGCTGAACCCGATCCGCCGCGGGGTCAGGCTTGGAGAAGTCGACGAACTGGAGCGAGCCCGCCGGGATCGTGCGTACCCCGACCGCGAATGACACCCGCGCCCACTGCTGGACGTCATCGTCCTCCCCCGAGAAGTAGATCCCGGTCACGGTCCCGACCCCCCACTCGGGATACGACATGCACCGGGCGTAGCGGTGAACCACCGAGTGATCGGGTACGCGGGCGCCGAACGGGTCGTGCCTGGCCCGGTCCTCGGCCCGGGCTTGCTCGCGCTGCTCAGCCTCGTAGGCGCGCCGGCCGGCTTCCTCCCGGGCTTTGCGCGCCGCCGCGGCCGACGCCTTGACCGCATTCCGGCTGACCCGGCCGCCGCGCGATGATTCGGCGAGCACCTCGAGCTGGTCCGCGGCTTCATTGATCGCCTGCAGGTGACGCTGGTGCTCGTGTTGGCGTCCCGGCGGCGCGATGTCGGGATGCCAGCGTTTGGCCATCCGGCGGCGGGCAAGTTGTACCGCTCGCTGATCGAACGGAGGCTCCAGCTCGAGCAGCAGCAGCGCTTGCTCAACGTCGAGGATCCGCGGCACAACCACTTACGTTAGCGGCGAATCCGGGCAAGAGCGTGTGATCGGGACACGTGGCCTTCACCGATCGACCTGTGCCAACTATGTCTCAATTAGTCTCAGTTGACTTTACGTCGCCTACGGTGAGGCGATGCAGCACCGAGATTCAGGCCGCGGATCGGGGATCTTCGTGGCGGGAATCGTGGCCCTCGCCGGCGGGGTCTTGGCCGGTGGGCTGATCTCGCTGCTGCTCGACGAGCTGCTGGCCGGCAACGGGTGCTCATCGCCGGCGCAGAACGCGACCTCGATCGTGCTCGGCCCGCCGGGCACGGGTCAGCTGGTGGGAGCGACCGAATACGGCGGCCCCGGCGATCCGTCGTCGGGGATCACCGGAGCCCGCGGCGACAACCTGCTCCAGCATCCCGACAGCTACGCCGAGCTGGGCGGGCTCACGTGGC
The DNA here is from genome assembly GCA_963803475.1 of uncultured Solirubrobacterales bacterium. GTDB lineage: Bacteria > Actinomycetota > Thermoleophilia > Solirubrobacterales > Solirubrobacteraceae > Palsa-465. The sequence goes on along the minus strand of CAWDMR010000004.1, from coordinate 31,718 downwards.
AGACCGCGACGGCCATGGGCGGCCTGCCGTACATGACGCCCCTCAGAGTGACCTGGGGTCAGCACTCGGCTATCGCCTACAAGCGCGACTTCGGGCTGGGCGGCGGTCCGATCGCGGGGCTGCCGAGGGTGATCGATCTCTGGTACCAGTTCGCGGTACAGCTCGGCATCCCGTACCAGGACGGCTTGTGGTCGGGACCGGTGCGGATCGAGCGCCCGCCGCCCGCCGGAGCCGGCAATCTGCTGGGACAGAGCTCGACGTCGGTCGCCCCGGCTGACATTCAGGATGCCGGCGGGTGCACCGCCGGGCTCGCCGACGGAGTGCCGATCATCGCCGGAGACCGGGCGCGCTTGCTCCCCGACGGGTCAGCGGCCGCGCCCCAGGATGCGCCGGCGGCAGTCAAGGAGATGATTGCCGCGGGCAACCAGATCGTGGGCCGGCCGTATCTGTACGGCGGCGCGCACGGCTTGCCGCTGTCCCAGCTGGCTCCCGCGTACGACTGTTCCAGCAGCGTCGAGCATCTGCTCTACGGCGCCCGGCTGGTCCCGGTGACGGACAGCGTCGCGTCGAGCCAGCTCGAGTCCTTCGGTCAGCCCGGCCCCGGCCGCTGGGTGACTCTGTACGCCAGCTCCGACCACGTGTTCATGTATGTCGCGGGCCTACGCTGGGACACCCACAACGCCGCCGGTCCGGGCGACGGCAGCACCGGCATCGGCTGGCATCCGCTGGTGCGCAGCGCGGCCGGATTCATGGCTCGACATCCGGCGGGGCTGTAGATGACCAGGCCGGCCGCACTGCTCCTGGCCGGACTGGCCGCGATCAGCGGGTGCGCCGATCTCAGCCGGCCGCCCGCCACGAGCACGACCGCCGCGCCGACCAGCACCAGCGCCCCGTCATCCCTCGCCAAAGCCCAGGCCAGCCACGAGTATCGCTCAGGGCCGCCACCCGCCCAGCACGCCTCGGACCCGAGCACCTCGCCGATCAACGCCATCCGGGCGTTCGCCGCCGCCTACATCAATTGGAACGCGGGCACGGTCGCGGCCGACATGCGGGCGCTGGCCACGCGCAGTGTCGGGCAGGCGCGCTCCGCGATGCAGCTGGCGGCAGCCAACACGGCGCAGGATTACGAGCTCCAGCGGGGAGGCATCGCCAACCGCGGCCGGGTGGAGGCCGTCGCGCCATTGCCGAGCGGTCGCGGCCGCTTCGTCGTGGTCACGCGCGAGCGCACCACGGCGTCGAACACCACCGCCTACCAAGGCCTGGGCCCGGCCTGGCATGTGACTCTGGCCACGGTGACACAGCCCAGTCCAGGGCGGTGGGTCCTCAGCGGCTGGCAACCCGAGACCTGACTACGCGCGCTACCAGGAGGCGAGTTGGGATCGCCGGGCGACCGGCGGCGCGGCGCTTCGGGCACCTGGGACCCGGCGCTGGCACGACGCCGCGGTGGACGCCGCCACCCGCTTGGCACCTGAACAGCGTGCCAAACGATTCCCCGCGGAAAACCGAATTGCACGTTAACCATGTGAGGCATGGCAAACGTGGCACTCGCCTCCCCAATGCGGGGGAGTGCCACGTTATTCAGGGCTCCCGCCTGACGCGCCGCCGGCCCACGACGACTGCGCAAGTGCTCCCACACGACACCCTCAAAACTCCCGACCCTCAGTGCGCGATCACGTTCAGCACCACCGCGATCACGAAGCACACCAGCGCCGCCAGCCGAATCCATAGCCCGGCCCGGTCGCTCGGGCGTCCGGTCACCATTCCGACGATCGCCAGCGACAAGCAGCCGACGGCGACGAGCGCGAACAGGGCGGCGAGCACACGCACGCCGGAGATCGTCCCACGCCTCGCCGAGCCAGCCTCGCCTATCCTCGCCCCTGGATGTCCAGCCAGTACATCTTCACCACCTACAAGCTCTCGCGCCGATACCCGCCCGATCGGGAGGTTCTCGCCGACATCTCGCTGTCGTTCCTCCCAGGCGCCAAGATCGGGGTGCTGGGCTACAACGGGTCCGGCAAGTCGACGCTGCTGCGGATCATGGCCGGGCGGGACACCGAGTTCGACGGCCAGGCCCAGCTCGCGCCCGGAGCCACGGTCGGCCTGCTCGAGCAGGAGCCCGAGCTCGACGAGTCAAAGGACGTGCGGGGCAACGTGGAGGACGGGGTCGCCGAGATCAAGCGCCTGCTCGACCGCTTCAACGAGCTGTCGATGAACTATTCGGAGGACACTGCGGACGAATTCGCACGAACGCAGGAGCGAATCGACGCGGTCGACGGCTGGAACCTGGATACGACGCTGGAGATCGCGATGGACGCGCTCCGCTGCCCGCCTCCAGACGCCGATGTCGCCACCCTCAGCGGCGGCGAGCGCAGACGGGTGGCGCTCTGCCGCCTGCTGCTCGGCCAACCTGACCTGCTGCTGCTCGACGAGCCCACCAACCATCTCGATGCCGAGTCGGTGGCGTGGCTGGAGCGGCATCTGCAGCATTACTCCGGCACGGTCGTCGCCGTCACGCACGACCGCTACTTCCTCGACAACGTGGCGGGCTGGATTCTGGAGCTCGACCGCGGCCGCGGGATCCCGTATCAGGGGAACTACTCCGGCTGGTTGGAGCAGAAACGAGCCCGCCTGGAGACGGAGGCGCGCCAGGAGACCGCGCGCCGGCGCACGATCGATCAAGAGCTCGAATGGGTCAGGCTCAATGCCAGCGCCCGGCGCAACAAGCCCAAGGCCCGGTTGAACGCCTACGAGGCACTGCTGGCCGAGGACCGCAACGTCAAGCTCGATCAGGTGCAGATCCACATCCCGGCCGGGCCCCGGCTCGGCGAGGTCGTCGTCGAGGCTCGCGACCTGCGCAAGGCCTATGGGGAGCGGGTGCTGATCGAGGATCTGTCCTTCCAGCTTCCCCGGGGCGGGATCGTCGGGGTGATCGGCCCCAACGGCGCCGGCAAGACGACGCTGATGCGGATGATCACCGGCGCCGAAACGCCCGACGGCGGCACGCTGCGGCTGGGGGACACCGTGCAGCTGGCCTACGTCGATCAGTCGCGCGAGGCGTTGGAAGCGGACAAGACCGTGTGGCAGGAGATATCCGGCGGCCAGGACCAGATCCCGCTGGGCGAGCGCACCGTCAACAGCCGCGCCTACGTGGCCGGCTTCAACTTCAAGGGCACCGATCAGCAGAAGAAGGTCGCCAAGCTGTCGGGCGGCGAGCGTAATCGTCTGCATCTGGCCAAGCTCTTGCGCACCGGCGGCAACCTGCTGCTGCTCGACGAGCCCACCAACGATCTCGACGTCGACACCCTGCGTGCGCTCGAGGAGGCGCTGCTGAGCTTCGCCGGTTGCGCCGTCGTGGTATCCCACGACCGCTGGTTCCTCGACCGCGTCGCCACCCACGTGCTGGCGTTCGAGGGTGACTCGCAGGTGCGGTGGTTCGAGGGCAACTTCGAGGCCTACGACAGTTTCCGGCGAGAACAGCTCGGAGCCGAGGCCGACCGGCCTCACCGCATCACGTACAAGAAGCTCGTGCGGCGTTAGGGAGGGGGCTCTGCCTCGATGGGCCGTGCGTGCGGCGCTGTGTATCGCCGGGTAGGCTACGCCCGTGTCCTCGAAGGCCGTCCTCATCACCGGATGCTCGTCCGGCATCGGCCACGCCACCGCGGAGCGGCTCGTCGAGGAGGGCTGGAAGGTGTACGCCACCGCGCGCCGGCCCGAGACGCTCGCCGACCTGGCCGCCAAGGGCTGTCAGACACTGGCCCTGGATGTGACCGACGAGGCGTCCATGAGCGCCGCTGTCACCCACGTGACCGAGGCCGAGGGCGCCGTCGGCGTGCTGGTCAACAACGCGGGCTACAGCCAGTCCGGCGCGGTGGAGTCGGTGCCCATCGACCAGGTCCGGCGCCAGTTCGAGACCAACGTGTTCGGGCTGATCCGCATGTGCCAGCTGGTGCTGCCCGGGATGCGCCAACAGAAGTGGGGCAAGATCATCAACATCAGCTCGATGGGCGGGCGGCTCACGTTCCCCGGCGGGGGCCTGTACCACGCGACTAAGTACGCGGTCGAGGCGATCAGTGATGCCCTGCGGTTCGAGGTGCGAGGGTTCGGCGTCGACGTGGTGCTGGTCGAGCCGGGGCTGATCGTGACGAACTTCGGCGAGGTCGCCTCGGGCACGGTCGACGAGGAGCAGCGCGACGGGCCGTACGCCGACTTCAACCGCAAGGTGGCCAAGCTCACCGAGGACGCCTACAAGGGGCCGATGGTCAAGCTGGGCGGCGGGCCCCAGACCGTGGCCAACACGATCGCCAAGGCGCTCTCGGCCGGCAAGCCCAAGGCCCGTTATCCGGTGACGCCCAGTGCGCGACTGATGATCAATCAGCGACGTCTGCTGCCCGATCACATGTGGGACCTGATGATGCGCACGCAGTTCCCCACGCCGCGGTCGTAGGCCTCGCGCCCCCGTTCCCCAGGCAGCCCGTCTAGCTCGCCAGCGCCGGCAGAGCTTCACGCACTCCGCCGGCGTCCCGCACCACGCGGTCCGCCCCCGACAGCTCCGTCGCCGCGTACGGCCCCGTCGCGATCGCGATGCAGCGCAGCCCATCGGCATGCGCACAGGCTATGTCTCGTGGCGTATCGCCGATCACGATCGTGTCAGCCCGCGGGTACGGGGCCCCCACCGTCCCGGCGCGGCGGCGGGCGATCGCCGGCAGCGCCGCTCGGTCCTCGGAGTCGGAGCCGAACGCTCCCTGACCCACGGGGAAGCAGCGTCCGATCCCGGCCCGGGAAAGCTTCAGCCGGGCCACCGCCTCGTAGTTGCCCGTCAGCAAGCCCAGCCTGAACTGGTTGCCGGCGTCGATCCAGGCGAGCAGGTCCGGTACCCCCGGCAGCACCGTGTGGGAGAGATCGTCCTGGCACAGCTCGGCGTAGGACCGGCAGCACGCCTCACGCACCTGATCCGCGCGCTCGTCGATTCGCTCGGCGGAGATCCCGGCAGCCAGCAGTAGCGCCCGCGCGATCTCGCCGTCGGTGCGCCCGGCCGGGGACACCGGCATGGGCGCAGCGGCGAGATCGACGCGATGTACCTCGCGCAGCGCCGCATGCAGCGCGTCGCGATGGGCGTCGGTCGCGCCCGACAGGAGCGTGCCGTCGATGTCGAACAGCAGCAACACCCGGCCTCGGTCAGCGTTCGAACGACATGCCCGGTTCGAGCCGGCGGGCGAACGCGGCGAGCAGCCGGGCGCCGGCGGCGAGGTCGTCCAGCGAGACCATCTCCACCGGTGAGTGCAGGTAGCGGCACGGGATCGAGATCAGGCCGGTGGGGATGCCCGCGCGGCTGATGTGAAAAGCGTCCGCGTCCGTCCCCGTGGAGCGGCCGAGCGATTCGACCGTGAACGGGATCTGCTCCGCCTCGGCTGCTTCGTAGAGCCGCTCGGATACCTGCGGGTGCAGGCTGGTGCCCCGCGCGATCACAGGCCCCGAGCCCAGCGTGTGCCGGGTGATCGGGCCCAGCTCCACGCCCGGCTGATCGGTCGCGAAGGTGACATCGACGACGATCGCCACATCGGGATCATGGGCGAACGCGCTGGTCCGGCTCCCGGCGAACGTGGTCTCCTCCTGGGCCACCGCCATCGCGATCACGTCGCCCGGCGCGCCGCCGGCGTCGGCGACCAGGCGAGCCGCCTCGGCGGCGACGAAGCATCCGACCCGGTTGTCCAGCGCCCGTGACACCACACGCGCGCCCCGCAGCTCGACCGGCTCGGAGTCGATCACAGCGACATCGCCGATCCTGACCAGCTCCCGAGCGTCGTCCGCCGAACTCGCGCCGATGTCGATGTGCAGATCCTTGAGCTCGGGCGTCTTGCCGCGGTCCTCGTCCTTCAGCAGATGGATCGGCTTGCGGGCGATGACTCCCAGCACGGAATCGTGCCGCGTGAGCACGCGCACGCGCTGGCCCACCAGCACGACCGCGTCCCAGCCCCCTACCTGCCCGAAGCGCAGGTAGCCATCGTCGTCGATGTGGGAGATGTGGAGGCCGATCTCGTCGATGTGGCCCACGATCGCCAGTGACGGGCCGTTCTGGGTTCCGGGAACCCGCGCGTAGGACGAGCCGACGTGGTCAGCGGCCACCTCCTGCGCGAACGCGGACGTGCCCTCGCGCCACGCGCGGGCCGGCGCCGTCTCGTGACCGGACGGACCTGCCGCCGTCAGCAGCCTGGTGAGGAGCTCGGGAATCGGCACGGCGGAAGGCTAGCGGCAGCTCACGCCCGGTTGAGCGATCGCAGCACGAACTGCAGAATGCCCCCGTGTTGGAAGTAGCGCTGCTCCTGGGGGGTGTCGATCCTGGCGATCACCGCAAATTCCTTCTCGTCGGCGCGCACGACCAGCTCGCGCGCGATCCGTTCCGCGCCCGCGAGTCCCGCGACCGAGAACGTCTCCTGGCCCGTCAGCCCCAGCGACTGGACCGAGTCGCCGGCGCGGAACTGTAACGGCAGCACTCCCATCCCGACCAGGTTCGAGCGGTGAATGCGCTCGAAGCTCTCGGCGATCACGGCGCGGACTCCCAACAACCGAGTCCCCTTGGCGGCCCAGTCGCGGCTCGAGCCCGATCCGTACTCCTTCCCCGCCAGCACCACCAGCGGCGTGCCCTCCTCCAGATAGCGCATCGCGGCGTCGTAGATAGGCATCTCCATCCGATCGGGAAGGTGCAACGTCACGCCGCCCTCCGTCCCCGGGGCGAGCAGATTGCGGAGGCGAATGTTCGCGAACGTACCACGCATCATGACCTCGTGGTTGCCCCGCCGGGAGCCGTAGGAGTTGAAGTCCTTGGGCTGCACGCCGTGGTCGATCAGGTAGCGACCCGCTGGCCCGTCGCGCTTGATCGCGCCCGCCGGGGATATGTGATCGGTCGTGACGCTGTCGCCGAGCACCGCCAGCACCCGGGCGCCCTCGATGTCGGTGATCGGCTCAGGCTCGCCCGGCAGATCCTCGAAGAACGGCGGCCGGCGCACGTAGGTCGACTCCGCGTCCCAGCTGAACCGCTCGCCGGTCGGGACCTCGAGCGAGTTCCAACGCTCGTCTCCGTCGAACACCTCGCCATAGCTCTTGCGGAACATGTCCGACTGAACCGCGTCTTGCACCGTCTGCGCGACCTCGCCGGCGCTCGGCCAGACATCCTTCAGGAACACCTGGCGACCGTGGCTGTCCTCGCCCAGCGGCTCGTCGTATAGGTCGATGTCGATCGTGCCCGCCAGGGCGTAGGCCACGCACAGGGGCGGCGACGCCAGGTAGTTCATCTTCACGTCGGGGTTGATCCGCCCCTCGAAGTTGCGGTTACCCGACAGTACCGACACGACCGCGAGATCGCTGTCGCCGACGACGGCGGAGATCTCCTCCGGCAGCGGGCCGCTGTTGCCGATGCAGGTGGTGCAGCCGTAGCCCACCAGATGGAAGCCGAGCGCCTCCAGATACTCGGTCAGGCCGGCGCGCTCAAGATATTCGGTCACCACCTTCGACCCGGGAGCCAGTGAGGTCTTGACCCACGGCTTGACCTTCAGCCCCAGCTGCACCGCATTGCGCGCCAGGATTCCCGCCCCGACCATCACCGACGGATTGGAGGTGTTGGTGCAGCTGGTGATCGCGGCGATCACCACGTGACCGTGGTCGAGCTCGGTGTTGGTGCCGTCCGCCAGGGTCACCGCGGCGCTGGTTCGCCGGCGGTCGGCGACCTGGGTCCCGCCGGTCCCCCCTGAGGCTCGTGCCCGTCGCCGTTGGGCAGGTGGGTCGAAACCGGATCGCTGGCGGGGAAGCTCTCGGCCACGGCCTCGTCCTCGCGGTCCTCGTCGGGGAGGTAGCCCTCGAGCGCCAGCCGGAACGCCGGCTTGGACTCGGTTAGCGCCACCCGGTCCTGCGGGCGTTTGGGCCCGGCGATGCTGGGCACGACCGTCGAGAGATCGAGCTCCAATGTGTCCGAGAACGTCGGTTCCTCGGAGTTCTCGTCGTGCCACAGACCCTGTTCCTTGGCGTAGGCCTCGACCAGCTGGATCAGCTCGCGAGGACGGCCCGAGAACGCCAGGTAGCGCAGCGTCTCGTCATCGATCGGAAACATGGCGGCGGTCGAGCCGAACTCCGGCGACATGTTGCCGATCGTGGCGCGGTCGGCGAGCGGCAGCCGTGCCAGCCCCGCACCGTAGAACTCGACGAACTTGCCCACCACTCCCCGACGGCGCAGCATCTCGGTGACGGTCAGCACCAAGTCGGTTGCGGTCGAGCCCTCATGCAGCTCACCCGTGAGCTTGAACCCGATCACCTGCGGGATCAGCATCGACATCGGCTGTCCCAGCATCGCCGCCTCCGCCTCGATGCCGCCCACCCCCCAACCCAGCACGCCCAGCCCGTTGATCATCGTCGTGTGCGAGTCCGTGCCGACCAGCGTGTCTGGGTACGCCAGGCCCGACGCCTGATCGACGAACACAACGCGGGCCAGGTACTCCAGGTTGACCTGATGCACGATGCCCGTGTCGGGTGGTACGACCTTGAAGTTCTCAAACGCTCCCTGGCCCCAGCGCAGGAATGCGTACCGCTCCCGGTTGCGCTCGAATTCCAGCTCGGCGTTTCGCTCGAAGGCCAGCCGCGAGCCGAACACATCGACCTGCACGGAGTGGTCGATCACCAGCTCAGCGGGCACGAGCGGGTTGATCTTGGCCGGATCGCCGCGCACCTGGCGCATCGCGTCGCGCATGGCAGCGAGGTCGACCACCGCCGGTACACCGGTGAAGTCCTGCATCAGCACCCGGGCCGGGGTGAAGGCGATCTCCTGACTGGGCTCGGCGTTCGCGTCCCACCGCGCCAGCGCCTCGATGTCATCGGCCCGAATCGCTTCGCCGTCCTCGTTGCGCAGCAAGTTCTCGAGTAGAACCTTGAGCGAGAACGGCAGCCGGGCCACGTCGAACTTCGATTGCAAGGCGTCCAGGCGGAAGATCTCGTACGACCGCTCGCCCACCGACAGCGTGGCTTGGGCGTCGAAGCTATTGGGTGTCATTTCCTAGGTCTCCTGAGTCAGCGGTACCTCCTACTGTAAGCCCGCACGCCTTCCTACGCCCGTCTTAGCTACGTCTTCAATCGCGCTTCGGGCCGGGCCGGATGCTGTCTGCCATGACATTTCTGCACCGTGCGCTGGCAGGTTTGGCGATCGGCCTCCTCGGCGCGGTCGCCGTCGCCGGCGCGTACACCGAAGCCCACCGCGCACCTGATCAGCCGTGAATGTCGAGATCGCCATTCCGGTGCACAACGAATGCCTGGCCATCGAGGCGTCGATCCGTCGGCTGCACGGCTTTCTGTCGAGCACGTTTCCATTCTCGTGGCGCATCCTGGTGGTTGACAACGCGAGCCACGACGGCACGCTCACCATCGCCCGCACGCTGAGCTACGAGCTCGACTCCGTCGAGGTGGCACATCTGCGGCACAAGGGGCGGGGTCGGGCGCTGCGCGCGGCCTGGTCTGCCTCCGACGCGCGTGTGTTGTGTTACATGGACGTCGATCTCTCGACCGATCTGTCGGCGCTGCTGCCACTGGTCGCGCCGCTGCTTTCGGGCCACAGCGACCTGGCCATCGGCTCCAGACTGATGCGGGGGGCGCGAGTCCAGCGCAGTCTCAAGCGCGAGACGATCTCCCGCTCCTACAACTGGCTGTTGCGGACCGCGCTCCAGGCCCGGTTCACAGACGCCCAGTGCGGCTTCAAGGCGATACGGGCCGACATCGCTCGCGAGCTCCTGCCGGCGATCGCCGACGACGAGTGGTTCTTCGACACCGAGCTGCTGATGCTGGCTCAGCGCCAGGGCCTGCGAATCCACGAGGTGCCCGTCGATTGGGTGGAGGACACCGACTCGCGGGTCGACATAGCCGCGACCGCGCTGGCCGACCTGCGCGGCGTGTGGCGGCTGCTGCTGCACCGGCCGGCGCCCGCTCTTACATTGCCCTCACCCCGCCAGCCGATACTCGCGCCATGAGCAGCGGCTCGCTGTCGTACCCCGCACCGCCGATCTCGCGCTTGCGGACCGCCTCGGGGGTGGACCACCTGCGGGCCCGGCCCGAGCTGGTCGGGCTGCTCGGTCTGGCGGCGGTGCTGAACCTGTGGGGTCTGAGCATCAACGGCTGGGCCAACCAGTACTACAGCGCCGCGGTGCGCTCGATGAGCACCAGCTGGCACAACTTCCTGTTCGGCTCCCTGGATCCGAGCGGACTGATGACCGTGGACAAGCCGCCCCTGGCGCTATGGGTTCAGGCGCTGTCGGCCCGAGTGTTCGGGTTTCACCCGTTGAGCATCCTCGTCCCCCAGGCGGTGATGGGAGTTGTCGCCGTCGGCCTGACGTACGACCTGGTGCGACGGCGCTTCGGCCGCGTCCCGGGGTTCGTGGCCGGGCTCGCGTTCGCCACCACGCCGATCATCGTGGCCGTCTCACGCCACAACAATCCGGATGAGCTGCTCGTGCTGTGCTCGGTCGCGGCCCTGTGGTTCGCGGTGCGCGCGCTCGAGACCCGCCGTACGCGATGGCTGGTGCTGAGCGGGGTCGCCGTCGGTCTCGGCTTTGAGACGAAGATGGGCGTCGCGCTGATGGTCGTCCCCGGGATCGCCGCGGCCTGGATGTGGAGCTCGGACCCGGGCATCCGCGCGCGCCTGCGGTCACTGCGCACGCTCCTGGCCGGCGGCGCGGCGATGGTGCTCGTGGGCGGGGCCTGGCCGCTGCTGGTCGCGCTGACGCCGGCCGCCGACCGGCCCTGGGTATCGGGCACCAGCGACAACAGCATCTGGTCGCTGATCTTCGGCTACAACGGACTCGGCCGGCTCGCTGGTCAGACCGGCGGGCCTGGCGGGGCCGGCGCCGGCGGCGGACCGGGTGGGGGAGGAGGGTCGCTGTTCGGCGGGCCGACCGGACTCTTCCGGCTGCTGCAGTCCGGTCTCGGCGACCAAGCCGGCTGGCTGCTCGGCTTCGCCCTCGTGTCCGGCGTCGGATTGCTGATCGCGACGCGCCTGCGCCGTCGCGATGCCCGAACGTCCTGGCTGCTCGTGGTCGGCGGCGCTTTCGTCACCACGGCGGTCGCGTTCAGCTTTGCCCAGGGGATCTTTCATCCGTACTACACGTCACTGCTGGCGCCGTTCGCCACTGCCCTGATCGGGGCCGGGGTCGCCCAGATGCTCGGCCGAGACCGCCACGCCAGGCTGATCGGACCCGCGGCCCTCGTCGGCGGAGCGGTCACCGAGCTGGCGGTCCTCGGCGAGCTGGGCGGGTCGCTGTCCTGGGCCCGACCGCTGGTGATCGCGGTGGTGGCCGTGTGTGCGATCGCGCTGGCGCTCCGGCTGGGGCCACGTGTGCGTCTGGTGGTGGTCGGGCTCGCGCTGGCGGCATTGCTCGCCGCCCCCGCCACCTGGGCCGCCGAGACGATCGGCCACGCCACCAGTGGCACGTTCCCCACCGGTGGTCCTGCCAGTGCCTCGCTGGCACCGGGCGGCGGGGCTCCGCCGTTCGCTGCCCGCGCGTCCGGATTCGGTTCCCGGGGAGCGGGAGGCTTGCTTCCGGGCGGCCCGGGCGCAGCCGGGGCACTTCCACCCGGCGGCACGTCCGCGGTCCCGCCCTCCGGCGCCGGGATATTCGCCCCGCCTCCTGCGAGCCGTGGCACGTCCGGACCGCTGGGGGGTCGGAGCGGCGGGCCGGGCGGCATGTTCGGCGGCAACAGCTCGGAGCTGAGCGCTGCCGTGCGGTATGCCCAGGCTCACGGTGGCGGGACGATCGGGGTCTCCAGCCAGAGCAGCGCCGCCTCTCTGATCCTGTCCGCGCACGCCGACGTGGCCGGGCTCGGCGGCTTCTCCGGACGCGAGAGCTCGGTCACCGGGGCATGGATCGCCGCCGAGGTTCGCTCCGGCCACCTGCGCTGGGTGCTGGCCGGCGACAGCCAAGCAGGACGGCTGCCGAGCGACACGCGCACGGGCAGCCAGGCGGCGCTGGTGATCGTCGAGCGCACCTGCCGGCGCGTTACGTTCACGACCACCGGCGGCACTAAGGTGACGATGTACGACTGCCAGGGCCGCGCATCCGCGATCATGGCGGCTGCAACCGGTCGAACCGGCTGATCGTATGCTCAAGTTTGTGGGGCCAGGACCGAAGAACATCCAGTGAGAGGCGTGCTCGCAACCGCTGTCTGTACCGGCGCGCTGATCGCTATCGCGGGGGCGGCGCCAGCGCTGGCCGACACCAAGGACAGCTCGAACTGGGCTGGGTACGCGATCCATCGCTCCGGAGTCAGCTTCGACAGGATCAGCGCCGCCTGGAAGCAGCCCCGCGCCCGGTGTGCCGCGGGTCGCTCGACGTATTCCGCGGTCTGGGTTGGCCTGGGCGGCTACAGCCTGACCTCCGACGCGCTGGAGCAGATCGGCACCGAGGTCGACTGCAGCCGGGCCGGGAACGTCAGATCAAGCGCCTGGTATGAGCTCGTGCCGCAGGCCTCGCGAGGGATCCACATGGCGGTCAACCCCGGGGACAGCGTGAGCGCAAGCGTCAGTGTCACTGGCGACCGCGTGCAGGTGGTGCTACGAGACGCCACCTCCCACAGGTCATTCCGCAAGACGCTCACGGCTGCGCCGATCGATGTGTCCTCGGCCGACTGGATCGTCGAGGCGCCGTCCGAGTGCATCAGCGCTTCGTCCTGCGAGACGCTGCCGCTGGCGAACTTCGGCTCCGCTCTGTTCAAGGACGCGTCGGCTCAGACCACCACCGGCCATCGAGGCGCGATCGCCAATTCGGATTGGGACACCACCAGGATCCGGCTGACCCCAGGCGGCCAGCACTTCGTCAGCTATCAGGGGTCGGGCGCTGCGGTCGGCGCCGCCACACCCTCCGGTCTGAGCGCGCACGGCTCCTCATTCCGGGTGACCTACGCGCGGGCCTCGGCGCTGGTCGGACCGGTGTTCTCGCCGCGCCGCGGCACGGTGCTGTCGGCGCCCCTCCTGCACCCCAGCCGCTCCTGACCGCACCGCTCCTGCGCCCCGGCCGCTCCTGACCTACCGACGTCGGCGGCCCCCCTTCCGACGTCGCCGGCCCCCCTTCCCACGTCGGAACCCCGGTCCCGTTGAGGATGTCCGATACTAGTGAACTATTCACACTTATCGGCCACCCTCGCCTTGACCGGTCGGTCGCTCCCGACTCCGCTCAACGTCCGAGTCTGACGGAGCCGCCCTCGCCTTGACCGGTCGGTCCCTCCCGACTCCGCTCAACCTCCGAGTCTGACGGAGCCGTCCTCGCCCACCGTCCAGTGCGGATTGTGGGCCACCTCCCACGGATGGCCGTCAGGGTCAACGAACACGCCTGAGTACCCGCCCCAGAAGGCTTCGGCGCCGGCTCTGGGGACTGCGGCGCCCGCGGCCCGCGCCTGCTCGATCACCTCGTCGACCTCGGTCGGCGAGCGCACGTTGTACGCCAGCGTCACGCCGCCCCAGCCACCGCCGTCGCTGACGCCACTGTCCCGCGCCAGCTTCTGGCGGTCCCACAGCGCCACGATCATCCCGCCGGCCTGAAAGAACACGACGTCGTCCTCGGGCTGGGCGCCCGTCGTCCACCCCAGCGCCTCGTAGAACGATCGGGCACGCGCCAGATCCGAGACGCCGAGTGTGATCAGGCTGACGCGCTGCTGCATCAGTGCCGGCGGCGCTCCTCCTCGACCGTCCGTTCGGTCAGCGGCAGAGCGTCGAGTCGCCCGTCGGGGATCGGGTCGCCGCTTTCGACCGACAACCCGTACGTCCCTGCCGCCAGCCTGGCCTCGGCTCGCTCCAGCGCGGCCAGATCGTTCCGGAGCTCCTGAGCCCGTCCGGCATCGAACTCGTCCTGGTAGAGGTCCTCCGAATCGGCGTCGCCCGGCTCGCGCCGATCGGAGCCCTCGAGCGGACCCTCACGCAGCGACGCCAGGCCCTGCTCGATCCGGGCGCGTTCGCGCGCCAGTAGCTCTCGAGCGCGATCTTCGTCCACGCACGAAGACTAATCGGTGACCCGCGCCGGGCCTGAGACAGGCGCCAAATCTGACCAATCTCTTACCTGCGCCCTACACCACTCTGTCGCGGCCCCGCCAAGCTGCTCTCATGACCACGAATCCGGCACCCCATCTGTTCTGGATCACCAGCCGTGCGGCCGGGTTCGCCGGGTTGATCCTGGCCAGCCTGGCCGTGTCGCTGGGGTTGATCATGAGCACGAAGCTGATCAAGCGGCGAGGGCCCGAGCTGCTGGCGACGCACGAGATCCTGTCGCTGTCTGCGATCGTCGCGATCGTCGTCCACGGCGCGGCGCTGCTGGGCGATCACTACCTCCATCCCTCGGTGCTCGACATCGCCGTTCCGTTCATCGGCACCTACAAGACCATCTGGACCAGCCTCGGGATCGTCGCTGGCTGGGCGCTGGTGCTGTTGGGCCTGTCCTACTACGCCCGCCGGCGGATCGGCGCCGCGCGCTGGCGCCGGCTGCACCGGTTCACCGCGCTCGCGTGGCTCGCAGGGCTGGCACACGCGATTGGAATGGGAACCGATGCCGGGCAGCTGTGGTTCCTGGCGATGCTGGCGCTGGTGGCCATCCCGGCAGCCGCGCTGCTGGCGATGCGCCTGATCAAGTCCTACAGGCCCGGCGGATGGCGGGCCACGAACCCCGCCGTGCTGGCCATCGACTGCGACCAGCGGGTGCCGCCCTCGGCGAGCGCGACGGTGTCGAAACGCCAGCCGGCCACGACCATGAACGCGTGACCGGCATTGGCGTACACCGTGATCCAGCTGCCCGGACCCGGCTCCCCCCAGCTCTCAAAGCCGGTCGAGTCGAGCGGCGAGCCCAGCAAGCCCGCGGCCGCCAGCGCATAGCTGACCGATCCTGAACAGTCGTACCCGCTGGCGTGGAACGACCCGTGGCCGCCGCCCCAGACGTACGGCAGTGTCGCGATCGCGTTTCCGGCCGCGATCACCTGGGCCACCGCGGCGGGGGCTCCGGCCGGCGGCTGCACCATCCCGCCGGTGTTGACCGCGATTCCGCCCACGCCGGCGTTCTGGGTGGCGGCTGCACGCGCCGCCTGGGCCGCGGCCCGAGCCTCCAGCGACCGCAGCCGGGAGTTCAGCGCATCGAGCTTGGCGGCGTCTCGGCTGCGCGCGCCCACTTCTGCGATCTGACGGTTGAGCAGCGCGGCGTGCAGCGCGGCGACCTGGTTGCGCTGCGACAGCACCTCGGCCGTGAGCGACCGATCGCGCTGCTCGAGCGCGGCCAGCGCAGTCGCCTGCTTGGCCACGGCGGCCCGCGCGACGCGCGTCGCACCGACGATCTGCGCGTCCTGTCGCTGGATCCTCTGTAGGAAGGTCATGCGCTCGAGCAGGTCGCGGAAGCCGTGCGACTCGAGGATCACCGTCACCAGATCCGGTTGACTGCCCTCGTAGGCGGCGACGAGATTCGCCGCCAGCGCCTTCGAGGCCGCCTCCAGGCGATTCTCGAGCGCCACCAGGTGATCGCGAGCGGCCAGCAGCGAGGACTGAACCGAGCGCAACTGCGCCTCGCGGGCGTCCAGCCGGTCCTGGACTGCCGCCAGGCGCTGCTCGGCCGCCTGCACGCCCCCGGCGGTCTGCCGGATCTGCGAGGTATCCGCGGCGATCGCGGCCTGCAGCGATGTTGCCCCGGACCTACTCGAGTCGATCTGGCTCTGGAGGTCTCCGGCGCTGCGCGAGGTCAAGTCGCTGCCGAGCATCGCGGCGGCCAGCGCGGCGCTCACCGCGAGCGCGCGCAGGAACCATCGGTTTGTCCGGGCGGCGGGCATCGTCAGCAGCCGGACCGAATTCGCCAGGTTGGGGCAGACGAGGGGGCGAGGGCGAACTCTCGATCCGAACCCCGAGAGGAGGGGCGCGCGCACCCTAACACGAGCGGTCGTGATCACCGCGCCACACCCTGCCGTTGCAAGAAATCCTGCAAAACGTGGCTTTGGCCCCGTTTCGGCGGCGGATTTGCCCGTTTCGGCGCGGATTTCGGCGGCTCGTCCGGGTGGTTTCAGGCGGGTCCTCCGACCGATCCCGGCGCCGCCTCGTGCCAGCGACTCCCCAACCCAAAATCGGTTTCGTAATCGCCCCAATTGAGCAGTCTGGGCCGCATGACCGCTAACCAGCCGGCATTACAACGGACCCTTTTTTGGCCGCAGTTGCGGCTACTGGACGCGACAAATCCCAACTCATGCAATACTCGGTCTGTGCTCAGCGTGCGAAAAATGCTGGGGCTGCTGTGTGTCGTACTTGCTACCGGCGTCGTAGCTCCCGCAGCAGCCGTGGCCAGTGGCTCTGCGGGTAACCAGCAATATTGCGATCCGCTCGGCGGGGCGTGCGGTGGCGGCGGTGGCGGCGGTGGCGGCGGCTCGCACAACGGCGGCGGAGGCGGCGGCAGCAGCAACAGTGGCGGCGGCGGCGGGGGCGGCGGCAGCAGCAACAGCGGCTCCGGTGGCGGCGGCACGAGCTCGTCAGGGTCCGGCAGCTCCTCGACCACCAGCGGTTCGGGCACGACGGCGACGACGGCGAGCAGCACGGGTTCGACCGCGAACGGTACGAACTCGTCTTCGACATCCGGCACCAGCAACGGGACGCTGCCTTTCACGGGCATCAATCTGTGGCCGGTGGTGGGAATCGGACTGGCGTTCGTGGCAGCCGGGATGGGCCTGCGTCGAACCGCACGCCGGCGGCTCTGAGCCGGCCCCGGTCGAGTAGCGCCCCCTACCGCGGCGGGCCCCTTGTGGCCATCAATGCCCGTGCGGCCGTCCGCTTGGAGATCGGTGGGGTCGAGCGCCTTGCGCGCGAGATGGCGAAGCGGCTGCCGGTTCTGCGGCCGGACCGCTACCGCGTAATCCGTCCGGCGGCGGCGTTGGCGCACCGGGCAGGTCACGTCTGGGAACAGGCTGTGCTGCCGTTCCGGGCCGCGGACTGCGCGCTGGTGTACTCGCCCGCCAACCTGGCTCCGGCGCTGTCGAGCCGGAACGCGGTGGTGATGCACGATGCGGCAGCGCTCCGGCATCCAGAGGCGTACTCGGGCCCGTACGTCGAGTATCAGCGACGAATGCTGCCGTTGATCGCGAGGCGGGCACGGCTGCTGATCACGGTCTCGGAGTTCTCCCGTGGCGAGCTGGTGGACCTGCTCGAGCTCGCCCCTGAGCGAATCCAGGTGATTCCTGAAGGCGTCGACGAACGTTTCACGCCCGACGTCGATCCGGCGCCGGCCAGGAGCGCCTACGGGCTTCGGCGGCCCTACGTCCTCGCGGTCGGGACCGCTTCGGAGCGCAAGAACCTGAGCGGGCTGGAGCATGCCGCGGACGCACTGGGCGACCACGGGATTGAACTCGTGATTGCCGGGTCGGATCGTGGCTATCTGAGAGGCGGCGCGACGCCCCTGCGGCGGCTCGGCTACATCCCCGATGAGCTGCTCCCGGGGCTGTACGCGGGCGCCAGTGCGATGGCGATGCCATCGCGGTACGAGGGCTTCGGCTTGCCGTGCCTGGAGGCGATGGCCTCCGGTGTGCCAGTCATCGCCGCACGCGCAGGCGCACTGCCGGAGACCGTGGGCGACGCCGGGCTGCTGGTCGACGCGTCGGACCCGGATCAGCTCACGGCCGCGCTCCTCAGCGCGATCGGGGACGACGCCGTGCGCCGCCGCCTGATCTCGGCTGGGCTGGAACGGGCCCGCGAACGCAGCTGGGCAGCATCAGCCGTGCTCACGGACGCGGCCATCGGCCGGGCGATCGACGAGCGCCGGGGACCTCCGGGCTAGACTCGCGCGTCTTGCGCATGCGTCGCTCGTCGTGGATTTTGGCTCTCGTGCTCGTGTGTGCGGCTGCCCCGGCCGCCTGGGCTCGCTCGCACAAGCAGCTCATCCTGCCCGGGACCCCGGTGCCACAGGGATTTGTGGGCGTTGATCTGAACGGGCCCCCGGTGACCACCGACGACCACATCAACCTCTCGCGCCAGCTCGGGCTGATGGTCACCAGCGGCGTTCAGAGCGTACGGGTTGCGTTCCAGTGGTACCTGGCCCAGCCGTATCCGAGTTGGAATGCCGTGCCCGCCGACCAGCTGAATCAGTTCGTGGATGTGGGCGGCGTGCCGACGGACTTCTCCGACAGCGACGAGATCGTCGGGCTGGCGGCGCAGCACGGCCTGACGGTCCTACCGACGCTCCTGTACGCGCCAGGATGGGACGCGGGCTCCAACCAGGACGGATATGCGCCGCCGGCCCGATCTGGACCGTTCACGGCCTATTTGACCGCGTTGATCGAGCGCTACGGGCCCCAGGGCACGTTCTGGAGCAATCACAAGCCCAAGCTTCCGATTCGGATGTGGCAGATCTGGAACGAGCCGAATCTCGGCTACTACTGGCCGCAGCCGTTCGCCAAGAGCTACGTGCCGCTGCTGCGTGCGGCCCACACCGCGATGAAGCAGGCCGATCCCGGCGCCAAGCTCGTACTCGGGGCGTTGACCAACACGGCGTGGACGTACCTGGGCCAGATCGACAAGGCGCCAGGGGGACGGGGAGCCTATGACGTGATTTCGGTCAACGGCTTCACCTCCACGCCTGCCAACGTGATCCGGTTTCTGCAGTACACGCGCCGCGCGGCGAACCGCGACGGCGATTCCAAGAAGCCGCTGCTGGCGACCGAGGTGAGCTGGCCGTCGGCCAAGGGGAAGTCCCCGCAGCATTACACCTGGAACACGACGGAGAAGGGCCAGGCGAGCAACATCGCCGAGCTGTTGCCGCTGATCGCCGCGCATCGCGCCCCGCTCGGGCTCATGGGCTTCTACTACTACACGTGGATGGGGCAGGAGACTCCTCACGCTCCTGCGTTCAACTACGCGGCCTGCTCCGCTTCTCCTCCACCGGCAAGATCGTCGCCAAGCCGGCGCTGAGCGCCTTCCAGCGCGGAGCGCTGTTGCTTGAGGGCTGTCGCAAGAAGATCCAGGTCGCCACCGACTGCGTCAAGTAGGTGATTGATTCCCAAATGGTCGCGGTCCGGATGCGTCCGGTTGACGTCGTGGCTGCGGCACGGCCGCCCGGCTCGCGTAGCGCTGCTACGCGTCACCTCCCGCCCGCGCCCTCGCGCTGGCGACGCGCTCGGCATCCTGCCTCGCGTTGCCCCGCCGCGCGCGAGCGTCCCCGAACGCCCCGCCCGCACGCCATTTGGGAATCAATCACCTGCGCCGCAAAGCAGCAGCTCGCGGGCGGGGGCGCCGGCGCGATGCACGCCTTCGGTGAACGCCTGGGTGTCCGCGCTGATGCCGCCGTCGGGCGGGTGGATTCCGTACCAGTCCTCCTTGTCGGCTGAATTGCGCTCGGGTGTCACCCAGGTGTACAGAAGCGTGGCGGCCAGCCCGCAGTTGGTGTGTCCGAGTGCCGCGATGGTCGCCGCGATGTAGCCGGGCCGAAGTCGCTCGGGCGCCCAGCTGAGCGCTCCGCGGGGGTGAATCGTCCAGCCGAATTCGGTCACATACAGCGGCACGGCGCCAAGGCCCAGTGATGCCACCACAGCCCGCGCCTGCCGCACCCGGCTGAGGACCACCAGCGGACTCGGCCCGTAGGGATGAATCCCCACGCCGTCCATGTGTCCACCCAGCGCCGGCTGGGCCTGGAGCATCTGGGGTAGGAAGTTCTCCGGGTGCGTCAGGCCCCCGACGATCACCCGCGCGGCGGGATCGATCCCCAGGACTGCCCGGCGCGTGGCCAAGTACAGGTCGGCATACACCGCCGGGCTGGGCACCGGCTGCCAGAACTCGGGGTTGTCGGGCTCGTTCCACACCTCGTAGGTCTGCACCGGCAGGGGGGTGAGCGATGGGTGCGCCCGCCAGAAGCTTCCCCCGCGCCGTACCGCCCGGCCAGCGCCGCAGCAAACGCCGCGAACTCGGTCGCGGATCGAGGCGGCGAGTGGAGCAGCTGTGGCTGCACGCGGGCCCAGGGGGCTGTGTAGTCCAGGATCGGAAGCCAGCGCAATCCGTGCGCTGCCAGCGCCTGTGCGATGGTGTCGTCGAACCTCCAGTCATAGTGGTGCACGCCGGCCGTGGGCGGAGCCGGCTCGGTCGCCTCCCACAGCGCGTCGCTGCGCGCCAGCGACGCTCCGGTGGCGCGCAGCGCCTGCAGCTGTGCGTCGATCTGGCCGGGGCTGTAGCTGCCATCATTGAACAGACGGTTCACGGCCACGCCGAGCTGATCGGACCGCGGTGGCGGCGCCGCCGGTGGCTGCGGCGCGGTTGTGGTCGGAGTCGGTAGTTGCGGCGCGGTTGAGGCCGGAATCGGAGACGGCATCGCGTGCCTGGAGTGCCCCGAGGACGCCAGCAGCACAATCGCCAGCACCCCAGCCGCCACGAGCAGCGCGACTCCAGCCCGGATCAGACTCCGCATCGCTTGGTAATTTTTTCGAACCAATGGGCATGATGGCTCCGGAAGCGATGGGGCATGGGACGTGCGCGTAGGAGTCGACGGCCGCAGCCTTGTCCAGCCGGACGCGCGCGGAGTGGCGCGTTATACGCACACGCTTCTCGAGGCCCTGGCGGCTGGTTTCCCCGACGAGGACTGGTGTGTGCTCGTTCCCGCCGGCCGTCCAGCTCCGCCGATTGCCGGCGTCCGCCTGATGAGCAGCTCGCTGCCGAGCCGAGCTCTTTACGGGCTCTCGGGCCTGATCGGGCACCCTCGGCTCGACCGGCTTCTCGGTGGTGTCGATGTGTTCTGGGCGCCGGCGCCGGCGCCGATGGCGCTGTCGCCCGATGTGCCATTCGTGCTGACCCTCCACGATTTGTCCTGGGAGCAGCGCCGGTCCGACTTCACGCGCTACGAGAGGTTATGGCATGACATTGCCCATTCTCGTCGGCTCGCCGCACGCGCCACGCGCGTACTGGCGGATTCCGACGCAACTCGTGAGCAGGCAATCGCACGTTGGCAGCTCGACCCCGGGCGCGTCGCCACGGTGCCTCCAGCGGTGCGAGCGTCGAATCGTGACAGCACCCCTGACGAGATCCGCTCGACTCTGCGTCGCCACGGCATCCCGGAGCGTTATTTCCTGTTCGTGGGCGCGCTCGAGCCCCGCAAAGCACCCGAGGTGCTCGCCGACGCATTCGCGCGGGCCTGTTCGGCCGGGCTGGACGCCGATCTGGTAGTGGCAGGCGTGGGCCGGTGTGCCTCCGCGCTCGCCGGAGAGCGTGTACATCTGCTGGGGCGCGCCACCGACCTGGACCTCGATCACCTGTACCGCGGCGCCTTGGGGCTGGTGCTGCCATCGCGGCTGGAGGGATTCGGGTTTCCCCCGCTGGAAGCCGCTCTCCGGGGTGTCCCGTCAATCGTGAGCGACCTGCCAGTGTTCCGCGAGACGCTCGGAGACGCGGCGATCCGAGTGCCCGTCGATGATGTCGCGGGGCTGACGCGCGCGCTCATCGACCTGGGGGCCGACGATTCGCTGCGCCGTCGCCTCGGCCTGCGCGCCAATGAGATGGCTACCCGCTTCACGCCCCGGGCCTCGGCGGCGGGGGTGCACGCCGCGCTTGCCCAGGCGGGTCGGCTCCCATGAGCCCGCCTGCCTTCACCGCGGTCGTAGTCATCCATAACTCCGCATCCCACCTCACCGCACTGCTCGACTCGATTGCGGCCCATCTGCCGCAGCCGCCCGAGCTGATTGTGGTGGACAGCGGCTCGCAGGACGACGGTGCCGCGATCGCCCGGGCCGCGGGCGCCCGCGTGGTCGAGCTGGAATCCAACCTTGGCTTTGGAGCGGCGAACAACGCGGGAGTGGCGTTGGCCGCGAGCGAGGTGTGTGTGCTGCTGAATCCTGACGTGACCCTGGTCGATGACGGGCTGCTGAGCCTCGTCGGGCTCGCCAGGACTCGAAACCTGCTCGTTGTACCTCGACTGATCGCTCCGACGGGGGAACTCGAACGAAGCGCCCACCCGATGCCCGGCACCTTCGAGGCACTGCTGCCGGCGTTGATCCACCCTCGCTTGCTGCCCGCGCGGCTGCGCCTCAGGGCCGATCCCTGGCGCGCAGAGTCACCCCGAATCGTCGGCTGGGCGATCGCCGCCTGCGTGGTTGCCGGCACCGAGCTCCTGCGGGGGTTGGGCCCGTTCGACCCCGGCGCGTTTCTGTTCTACGAAGACATGGACCTGTGCTTGCGCGCAAGACAGGCGGGTGTGGCAACCGAGCTGCGACCTGAGGTCAGTCTCGTTCACGCGGGCAGGCACTCGACCGGCCCGGCGTACGGCGGAGAGCCGTTCGAGCTGCTGGCAAAACGTCGCCGCGACGTAGTCGAGGCGAGTCTTGGCCGCCGGGCCCGGACGCTCGATGACGCTGCTCAGGCGTTGACGTTTGCCATGCGACTGGGCGCTCGAGCGGTGCTTCGCCGGGACGCGCGCCGTGAGCGGGCCCAGCTCCGGGCGCTGGCTCGGGCCCGGGCGCAGCCAACCACCCTTCGCTCCTAACGCTATCCACCTCCTAGACTGGGGGCGTGGGGCGTGGTCCCGACAGAGCTGAGCGCGCGCCGCGCGTGGCGCTCGTACACGACTTCCTCCTCGATGTGCGCGGTGCCGAGCGTGTGTTCCTCGAGCTGTGCGCGATGTGGCCGCAAGCCGACATCTACACGGCGGTGTACGACGAGAACGGGACCGAGGGGCGGTTCGCGCACCGGCGGGTGCACAGCTCGTTTCTCCAGCACCTGCGACCATCGGCCCGCACGTTCCGGGCGTTGCTGCCGCTGTACCCCGCGGCGATCGAGTCCTTTGACCTGTCGGGCTACGAGCTCGTGGTCTCGAGCTCTTCT
This sequence comes from uncultured Solirubrobacterales bacterium, assembly GCA_963803475.1. Classification (GTDB taxonomy): domain Bacteria; phylum Actinomycetota; class Thermoleophilia; order Solirubrobacterales; family Solirubrobacteraceae; genus Palsa-465. The sequence goes on along the minus strand of CAWDMR010000004.1, from coordinate 8,896 downwards.
GCCTGGGCCCACGCTGTGCTCTGCGATGAGCACTCGGTGCACGTCTGCTACTGCCACAACCCGTTCCGGTACGCCTGGAACGACCGCGAGAAGACGCTGGCTCGCCGGCGCAGTCCGTTGACCCGCGCGTTTCTGCGCGGTGCCTTCCGCCGCTGGCGTCAATGGGACTGGATCGCGGCCCAGCGCACCGACCGATACATCGCCAACTCTCGTACCACGCAGGCCCGGATCCGCGCCTATTTCGGCCGCGAGTCTCAGGTGGTGTACCCACCGGTCGATACCCGGCGCTTCACTCCGGGCCCGGTCGGCGACCACTACGCGATCGTCTCGGAGCTGATGCCGCACAAGCAGATCGACGTCGCGGTCGAGGCGTTCAACCACCTCCAGCGTCCGCTGGTAGTGGTCGGCGATGGCCCGGCGGCGCGCCGGCTCAGGCGGGCGGCCGGTCCCACAATCCACTTCACCGGACGGCTGCCGGACGCGGACGTGGCCGAGGTCGTTCGCGGCGCCCGAGCGCTGATCGTGCCCTCCGTGGAGGAGTTCGGGATCGCAGCGGTCGAGAGCCAGGCCGCCGGCCGGCCGGTGATTGCCCGCCGTGGCGGCGGGACGCTCGAGACGGTCGTCGACGGCGTCACGGGCTGCTTTTGGTCAGGTGGCCGCCGAGAGCTGATCGAGGCGGTCCTGGGTTTCGACGACGAGCGAGTCGACCCCGACGACTGCATGCGCAACGCCGCCAACTTTGACCGAGCGAGCTTCCGGCGGGGAGTTCGTGGCGTTGTCGACGCGGCGCGTGCCGCAGGCGCGCGGCCGCTGCCAGGCGATCGCCGGCCGCTGCCCTCCACGCGGCTGATGCGCGCGGCCAGAAGCGCGCAGCGCTGACGCGCCCCTCGCCGGCGCTTGCTCGCGCCCAGCGATGACGGCGAATGTACAGTCACGGGCTCGTGTCATCGGTTGTTCACCATGTCGCCTGGACGCTGGCGGTGTTGGCTCTCGGTCTGGCGTCTCTCCGTGTCGCCGCCGTGGTCGCCACGGGCCTGGAGCGGGTCGTAGCTGCCTGTGTGGTCGCGGTCGCCGCGGCGATCACCGAAGCGCTGACGCTGGGGTTGGTGGGGCTCGGTACCAGCCCTGTGGTGCTGGTAGCGGCCGCGGGTGCTACCTGGCTGCTGGCGCGCAAGCTGCTGCCGAGACCGGTGCCCTCCGTGTGGAGCGAGTTGACGGAATGGTGGCGGCGACTCGGTGGCGCCGGCCGGATCGCGACGGGCGTCCTCGGGGGAGCGGCACTGGGCTGGGTCGGCTGGCAGCTCCGCCATCCGGCGATCGGATTCGACAGTGCTCTCTACCACTACCCCGATGTCGCAGGCTGGATTGCCAATGGACGTCCAGGCTCTCAGCTCAAGCTGAGCTACGACATCCCGTATGGGAATTACCCGATGACCGACGAGGTGGCGATGACCTGGGGGGCGAGCATCGCGCGCAGCTGGATCCCCCTCGCCCTGTGGGAGCCTGCACTTCTGGCGTTGACGGCGGCCGCGAGCTGGGTGACGCTCCGCAACTTCTCCGTGACGCGGCTCGTGGCCGCGCTCGGCACGGCGACCCTGATTACGACGCCCTTGGTCGTGGACCAGCTCAACGAGCCGGCCACCGACCTTCCGGCGCTCACGTGGCTGGCCTGCAGCGCCGCCTTGGCCTCGGGCGCCAAGCGCCGGCCGGCGCAGGTGGTGTTGGCGCTGGTAGCGGCGGGGCTGGCAGTCGGTTCGAAGCCATCGGCGGCGCCGATGGCGCTTGCGGCCGTATGTCTCGGTCTCTGGCGTGCCCGGGGGCGGTTGCGGCCGCTGGCCGGGTGGATGGCGCTCGGCCTGGCCGGAGCGTTCGTCGTGGGCGGCATCTGGTCGGCGCGAACCCTGATCCAGCACGGCTCTCCGTTGTGGCCGTTCAACGCGGTGCCCTGGGGAACGCGCCAGCCACGCTTCTTCGCCGCCGTGGACACGTCGTTCATCCAGCGCCCGGTGGCGACGCTGAACCATCGTCTCGGGGCATACACCTCCCGCTTGGGAGGCGGTTGGATTCTGCTGGTGGCCGCCCCATTCGTGCTCATCGGCGCCGCCCTGGCCCGGCGCTGGAGCTCGGCGGTGAGAAGGCCGCTGCTGATCGCCGCGGCCGTCACGCTGGTGGCCTTTCTCGCTTGGTCGGCGGCCTGGGCCACCGGGCTGCCCGCGGCGCGGGCGGTTCCAGGGCCAGGCGGCTGGCCGCTCTCGACCATCCGCTACCTGCTGCCGGCTATCGGAGCCGCAGTGCTTATGGTCGCGCTGGTCACCCGAGCTCCGGGCCTGGTCTCCGCGGTGGGCATTGTTGCCCTCGTCGTGGCCCTGATCTGGAGCGTGGTCGCCGATACGCGCTTCGGCGAGCCCGTAACGCCCGCTGCCATCGCCCTTCTGGCGGGCGCTGCCGCGGGCATCCTCGTGACCTCAGGGCTCCAAATCGCCGAGGCGAGGCTGACGCACAACCGACTCCCCCAACTCATGTCGCGCGGAGCTGTGCTGCTCGTGATCGTAGTTGCAATCGGCGCGCTGCTCGCGCCGATCGGCGATGGCTATGTCGAGCGCTATTCGACGGTGAAGAAGTCGACCGCGCCGGGCGCCGACGTACTGGCCTGGCTCCGGGGCCAGCCTGGGTTCACGTCACATGAGCCGGTCGCGTTTGCCAGCCGAACTGTTCTCGGGCAGCTGGCGGGGGATCATTTCACGCACCGGCTGGTCCTGGTGGGAGCGCACGCACCGTGCCGGCAGCTGGTATCGCTGGCCGCCCACATGCCGCTGGTGGTCAGCGACACTACATTCTTCCTGGGCATCGTGGGCGTGGTTCCGTACGATGCCCCTGGCTGTATGCGCAGTGTCCGTCCCGCGTTTCAGGACGGCGTGTATCGGGTCTACTGGGCCGGCGCCCGCTCAGCCCACTCCACGCGAACTGATCTCGGCCGCTTTTCGGCCGCCTTGGGCCAGGCGGTGTGCGAGCATACGGCCCATGCCCTTTGACTACACCCGGATCCGGCGCGGCGAGTGGCTGGCCGCTGGCGGCGCGATCGCCCTATTCATCGTGATGTTCCTGCCGTGGTACAACCTCAAGGGTGGTGCCCGGACGCGCTATGAGCTGGCCGCCAGTCACATGCCGCCGCCCCTGACCGGCAACGCCTGGAGCGCGTACAGCAACACCTCACTGCTGCTGGTCCTGCTGATCATTGTCGCGCTTTCGCTGGCGGTGGTGACTGCCACCCAGCAGCGGGTCAACTTCCCGCTCGCCATCGTGGCCACCCTGCTCGCCGTTCTGGTGCTGGCGGAGATCGTCTACAAGCTGTTCGGTCATCGACCGGGGGGCAACACGAACACCGAGGTGGCCTACGGCGCCTACCTGGGCCTGCTGGCGATAATCATCATCACGATCGGCGCGCCTCTCACCGCGCTGGAGGACGGGATGACGTGGCGTGATCGGCCCACCCCAGCGCCCGACGCCGGGACGGCGGCCGCCGAGCCCTCTGTCGCGTCGGATGCTGGCCCGGCCCCGTCCGTCACCGAGCGTTCTCCGGAGCCGGAGGCTCCGCAGCGCGCCGACGACTGAACCAGCAGCAGGCGCGTCGGCGCGCCCTCTGGAGGGCGCGCTGACCCTGGAAGTCGCGCAAGCACTGGCGCTGTCCCCATAGACTGTCCCGCACATGACCCGCGCTTCGTCGATCTCGGTGATCATTCCGGTGTACAACGAGGCGGACGAGATCGTGACCATTGTCCCGTCTGTCCGCGATGTGCTGGTGGCCCGTGGGGGCGACTGGGAGATCATCGTGGTCGACAACGCCAGTGTCGACGAGACCGCGAGGCGAATCCGCCCGTTCCTCGAGGACCAGCGAGTTCGGCTGCTTCGCAACGACCGCAACATGGGAAAGGGCTACTCGATCCGCCGGGGGATGCTCTCGGCGCATGGCGAGCTGCGCCTCATGTGCGACGCCGACTGCGCGCCCTCGCTGGTGTCCCTCCCCGCGATGGAGGCGCTCATCGGTACGTGCGAGATCGTCGCAGGAGCGCGAAACGCGACCGACTCTCGCGTCGAGCGCTACCAGCCGCTCCGGCGCAGAGCCGCCAGCCACGGGTTCATTGCCCTCTGTCGCCTGGTGATGGGTGAGCCGCTGCGTGACGTGTTCTGCGGCTTCAAGCTATTCACGGCCGACGCCGCCGAGGATGTCTTTCAGCTGGCCGAGGTGGATGGCTGGGCATTCGACGCGGAGGCGCTGGCGCTGGCGCGTGCTCTCGGTTACCGCGTCCGCCCGTGCGGGATCGCGTGGTCCAACCGCCCGGCTCCCGCCTGTCGATGCTGCGAATTTTCCTGCCGGTGCTCGGTGAATTGGCGAAAACCCGGATTCGCATGCGCGCGAAAGCCGCCCACGCGCTGGCGAGCGGAGCGGGTCGGGCCGCCCGGCTGGCTGAACGGACGAGCGTGCAGTCGCCCACCGCGGGTGTGCGCTCTGAAGTGCAGTCTCTAGGCACCGCTTCCCGAACGCATCTCTAGTCTCTGGAGGTGATGACCACGGAGCGTTCCGCTGAGGAGCCGCTGATCTCCGTAGTTGTACCTGTGCTGAACGAGGAGGCGAGCCTACCGGAGCTCCACCGGCGGCTGACGGAGGCGTTGCGGTGCATCGACGGCGCCGCCGAGGTCGTCTACGTCGATGACGGATCGAGCGACAAATCTGTGGCCCTGATCAACGAGTGGGTGCGGGCCGGTGCGCTCGACGTAACGCTGGTCAAGCTTTCCCGCAACTTTGGCATGGAAATTGCCATGTCGGCGGGGATGGACCAAGCTCGAGGTCGGTTCGTCGCCTTGATGCACGCCGACCTACAGGACCCGCCAGAGCTACTGCCGGAGATGCTGAATACCGTGCTTGCCGGAGCGGATGTCGCGTACGCGCGGCGGATCGGACGCGACGAAAGCACGATCAAGCGGGTGTTGGCGACCGGCTTCTACGCCTTGATGCGTCGCATCGCGCGAGTGCCCTATCAAGGGCAGGCCGGCGACTTCCGGGTGATGTCCAGGCGGGTGGTCGAATCGATCAAGCGCATGCCAGAACGCCGGCGTTTCCTCCGTGGTCTGGTCGCTTGGGTCGGGTTCGAGCAGGTTCCGGTCGACTACCACCGCGCCGGCCGCTACGCCGGGCGTGGCGCGTCGTATCCGCAACTGCTCAGGTTGGCGCTGGAGGCAGTCACCGCCTTCTCCGACGTACCGCTGCAGATCGCGACTCTGTTCGGGATGATCACGGCTCAGCTGAGCGGCCTGGCCACGGTGACGATTCTGATCCTCACGGTGGCGGGCGCGGTGCACCCGAGCGTATGGGTATGGGTGCTGACCGCGGTCCTGTTCCTGTCAGGCGTCCAGCTGATCACGGTGGGGATCCTCGGCCGCTATCTGGCGCAGGTGCACGAGGAGGTGCGCTCACGGCCGCTATATCTGGTTGATTGCGTGGCCCGCCGAACGGGCCAGGGCGCACACGCAGGCGCGGCGAGCGACAAGACACAAGAGCAAATCGGCGCCGCCGTGAGCGATCGGGTCACGTGAGCCGACACACCCTGTGGCCGCTCGGCCTGTACACGGCGCTGTCCATATTGCTGTTCGGTTTGCCGGTGATCCCTCACTTCGGCAGCCACATCGTTGCGTCTGATCCGGTCGACTCGAGCCAATTCATGTGGTTCTTCGGATGGTGGCCACACGCGTTGCTGCACGGCTTGAACCCGTTCGTCACCCACGAGATCTTCTATCCCGATGGTTTCAACCTGACGTGGTCGACCTCGATGCCGGGACCGAGTATCTTGCTCGCCCCGATCACGCTCGCGTTCAGCCCGGTGGTGACCTGGAACGTGATCCAGCTGGCCTCGCCGGCGTTGAGTGCGTGGACGGCCTTCCTCCTGTGCCGTCACGTGACCGCCCAGCAGTGGCCGTCCCTGGCGGGCGGATTTGTGTTCGGGTTCTCGCCCTACATGTGGATCCATCTCACCGGTGGCCCGTACCTTGCGCTCGTGGCACTACTGCCGGTACTGGTGCTGCTGGTTCTAAAGCAGCTCGAGGGATCGATCCGGCCTCGCACGTTCGTCATCGCCACCGCGCTGGCACTCACGGCTCAGTACCTGATCTCGACGGAGGTTCTCGCCACCGGCACGACGTTTGGTGCGTTCGCGCTGGTCGTGGCCTACCCCACCTACCGCGATCGCCGCGCGGCGCTGGTGCGGGCCGTGAAGCTGCTGGCGCTGGCGTATGGCTGCATGCCGTGTTGGTCAGCCCGTTCTTGTACTACTTCTTGTTCGGGCACCAATATCCACCGGGCGCGACCAAATTCGAGGCCGACATCTTTGCGTTCGTGGTTCCGCCCCGGTTGGTGGCCCTGCACAGCGGTCCCCCCGGCCACGGCTCGAACCCGGAAACCTACCTGGGACTTCCACTGGTCGTACTGCTGTTCGCGTTCGCTTGGGGCCGGCGCCAAGAGCGCTCAACGCGGCTGCTGGGGGCGTGTCTCCTGGCGGCCGTGGTCGCGTCTCTGGGCTCGCAGCTTGTGGTTCGCGGGGACAAGACCGGGATACCCCTGCCGTGGGCCGTCTTTCATCTGCTGCCGGTGTTCCGATACGCGATCCCCGTGCGCCTGGCCCTGTTCGTGATCCTGCCAGCGGCGGTCATCGTCGCGATGTGGCTGGCCCAGCCCAGCCGAGGGGCGCCGCCGGGCGCACGTGCCGCGCGCTGGGCGCTGGCCCTGGCCGCGATCGCGTTCATGCTCCCGGCCGTCGGGAACACGGCCTGGAACCTTCCGGTCGCCGACCCGCCGTTCTTCCAGCATCACGCTTATCGCGCCTATTTGAATGGGAGCGATCACGTTCTCACCGTGCCCGTGTGGGGACCCAACCAGCGTTGGATCGCCAACGCCGGCTACCCCTTCGCCCTGTCCGCGGGGTACGCCGGCGACCCATATCCTCCAGCTACGCTCGCTGCACGACGTCGAACGCCGCTCTCTTGGTGGGGCGGCTGGCTCCTGGCTACAGGCCCGCTCGCCGACCCTAGCCGCCCAGCGGGTCACCGCGATGTGGTGCAACAGGGCTCCGGGCCGTCGACGGCCCTGTTCGGCCGCCTGGGCGTGCGGCCGATCGCCACCGGGGGGGTGCTGTTCTGTCGCTGAAACCGCCTGTGACGGACTTGGGCGGCGTCAGGGGAAGTCGACCGGGATCCGAGCCAGGTCGCGGCCAAGCATGTAATTCACGGCGGCTTCATGACGATGTGAGCATGGTAGAGGTAAAGGATTTGCCAGGTCGTCTCGAAGTTCTGCAGCTGCTGATCGGGTCGATCACGGCCGGTCCACGACGATGTTGCCCACGTTTCCTCCGCTCGGAGCGCGGTCGGGTCCGTTTGGCAGTTGTTCGCGCCCAGTCGGCCGCAGCCCTGCGCCAGCAGCGTCGGTACGCTCCCGGTGGGTAAGGATCGAGCTGCTGAAGGTCGCATCGTAGGACCCTTATGTATTTCCTACGTCAACCCCTCCCGCCGCGACCCACTTGTTTAGATAGGTTTCCAGGTGAGATTCTGATCACCCTCCGGTCCCACCGGCTGGCACACATGCTGCGCAGGCGGAGCCGATGTCGGGTACGGATCGATTAACTGCACCGAGTAGCTCGTTCCGTTCCACGCCCGCCATGAGGTTGGGTCCGCCAGTGTCTGCGTGCGCATGACGCACGTACCGCCCGGGTGGACCCGGTTGTCGGTGGATAGGCCCGCGCCGAACAATGAGTAATAGTACGTGCCAATCTTCACGATGTTGCTACCACGAAGTACCCGATATGGACCACCGTCTGGCGCATTGTCCGCGTACGTGTACGGCACACTGGCTATCAGCTGACCGGGAGGCGTGGCATGGGTGTAGGTAGCGCCCCCGTTGGTCGAAACCGCCAAGGATATGGAGTTGTACCACATCAAAGAAGTTCGGGTCATTGCAATAGATGTCGTACTTGTCCCAACCGTGAAACTCGTTGTGAATTCGGCATACACCGTCTTGCCATCCAGCGTGTATGAGGCGTGCTACCACTCGTGGTTGTCGATAGCTGGAGGGTCTGGGGTCAGGTCGGAGGTGTACACCGGTGCGTGCATCGGGGGCGATGGACCGAGGCTGGAGCCGATCAGGCGCCAGTTGTTCTCGGGCTCGCTTGGGGGGTTGGGCGCCGTTGGTCAGGATGATTTGGACGTTTCCGTTCGCATCCCGGAAGGGGCTCACTGCGAGGTCGGGTATCTTGAAGTCGTCAGTCGTGCTGGTACCGGGGTAGGCGCACTTCTGGTTGTGGCCGTCCGGGACGTGCCGTCAAAGACCGTCTGAGGAGGACCGTGACCGCCGAGCCGTATTGAAAGGTGTTGACGGTCGCACCGAGTCGTCTTGTCGTCCGGGCCCGCGCAGGCGTAAGATGCCGTGGCGCTGGCTTGCCGCAAAACTGATAGTCATAGGTCGTGTACGGCTGCAGGCCGGTGATGGTCTCGCTGAGATAGATGTTCGACACGTTCTCGGGGTACGGCCCGCGCTCGGGCGACTGATTCGTCAGGGGCTGCCCGTGGAGACCCCAGTGAACCGGTAGTAGCAGTTCGCCGCTGCACATGACGCTTGGGCATGGAGGGTCGCCGAGGAGGCGCCGATGTTGTCGCCGGCAGCGTCTTTCCCGAGCAGCCCGCCACCCGAGCGGCTTCGCCCAGCAGGCCGAGCCGACGTGCGCGGAGCCGGGGACGGATGCGGTGAGAACGCGGCGGCACGATAGGAGTCAGGGGAGGCTGTACGCGTATAGGTTGTGGTCGCCTGATCCGACGTACACCAGACCGTTCACCACCGCTGGCGAGGACAGGATTG
>CAWDMR010000003.1:0-151380 GCA_963803475.1 uncultured Solirubrobacterales bacterium | reverse complement strand
GGCCCAGTCCTCCGGGGTGTCAGGCGTTGCGTTACAATGTAGGACATGTCTGCTGCACGTCAGTTTTCCGCACGGCTGGACGCGGGCATCGTTGAACGCCTGGAACGCCGCGGGGCACGTTCAGGGTTGAACAAGTCGCGGCTCGCGGAGCGCTATATCGATGAGGGGGTGCGGATGGACGACCATCCCGGGATCGTGTTCCGGGATGGACCGACCGGCCGGCGCGCCGGGCTGGCCGCCGGACCGGACGTTTGGGAGGTGATCGGCGCCCTGCGTTCGACTGGTCTCGAAGGGGACGACGCAATTCAGGCGACTGCCGAGTGGTCGAGCCTGAGCGTGCGCCAGGTGCGCGATGCGATCGGCTACTACAGCGAGTATCCGGCCGAGATCGACGAGCGGATCCGTCTGAACGAGGAGGAGTCCGACGCGGCCGAGCGGCGCTGGCGTGAGCAGAGCCTCACGCGGTGAAGCTGCTGCTCGACGAGATGATCTCGGCCGTCGTCGCCGAGCAGCTGCGTGGCCGCGAGCGCGATGTCGAGGCGGTCAGCGAGCGACGCGAGCTTCGGGGACTGACCGACGGGACCTGTTCGAGTATGCGCAGGGCGCCGAGCGCTCGCTCGTGACCTACAACCGGGACGACTTCCTCGAGCTCGATCGTCTCTATCGGGGCGAAAACCGGCCGCACTGTGGGATCGTGATTCTCAACCCGCGCCGGTTCCCGCAGGGCCCCGCCTCGATCGGCCCGCTGGTCACTTCGCTGGAGCGGCTGATCGACGCCGGCGCGCCGTACGAGAGCTTCATTCATTGGCTTCAGTGACACCCGCACGGTTTTGGCAGGGGATACATTTCCCTGCCGAAACCCCGGCAATCGACCGCTATATCCGTGGGCCTGGCGGGTGCGCCGGCCGCATGCGAACCCACGGATTTGCAGGTACTTCCAACGCCCACTTCGGATTTCGCACATAATTCGGGTCGGTGAGGTCCCCGGTTCAAATCCGGGCGCCCCGATGTATTGTGCCCGATTTGCAGGGATTTCTGCGGGACGGGATCCCTCTGGGGCTCGTCCATACGTCACGTCAGTGAGGCAAGTGCGTGCTGCGTCGCAACGTGGGGTTCCATCGAACCGGGGGACTCGAAAGCTGTGGCTCGACAGCGCTCTGCTTGTTGCTGTGCTCGCCGCGGTGTCTGGTCCCCATGGGGTTGCTGTGGCTAGCTGCTCGCGAGTTTGACGCCGCCTAGGCCGACCAGGACGAGGCCGGTGAGGAGGAGGATGAGCGCAAACACGGCCGGCCACCGACGCTCGACCTTCTCGCGCACGCGAGTGAGGATTTCCTCTGCCCGCTCGCCGGCGAGCAGGAGCGTGGCGAGAATCGCGATCAAGGGCAGGACGAAGCAGATGTTGTACAGGCCCAGCTCGAGTGTCCGGCGAGTCGTGCCGCCGCCTGATCCGAGGATCGCGGCGATCGCGGCGAAGTAGGGAAACGCTGTGGGCAGCTCGACCATGATGATCGTGGCACCGAGCAGGAAGTTTGACTTGCGTTTCGGGGTCGGGTTCGGGAGATCCTTGTGTGCCAGTGCTTCTCGCTTGTTCCAAAACCCGAGCGCCGCCACCAGCATCGCGATGCCGGCAATGACCTCGAGCGCGTCTTGTGTGGTGTGGCCGATTCCGTTCAACAGGGTCAGCAGCAGCTGCCCGGGACCGAGCACGAGTATCAAGCCGCCGGCAAGGTGTACGAGGAAGACGGAAATCGTGAACTCGAAGGTTCCGATGCGCGGCCGGTCTCCCGATGCTACGTAAAGCGCTGGCGCGATCGTCGAGGGGTTCAGCGAGTCGCCTAGGGCGATCAAGACGATCAGGCCGATGACTCGCAGCACTAAGCGAGCTGATCGGTCATTCGATGGCCATTACGACGATGGTGCCGTCGTCCTCGAGCGGCTCGCGCCAGCAGTCGGTGACCGCCTGTTGGATCGCCATCGCGGTCGAGGCGGCGGTTGGGTTGTCGGCGCGCTCGAGCGCTTGCCGGATGCCGTCGACTGCCGAAGGTTTCGCCGTCCTCCATCCGTCGGCGCTCGGTGATGCCGTCGGTGAGGAGGATGAGCCGCTCGCCGGAGTGCAGCTGGCGCTCGGTGAGCTTGTAAGTCGGGTTGGCGGTCCTTGGCTCCGAGCGGCGGCTGCTCCGGTCCCGTCGAGTTCGTTCGAGCTCGCCGTCGGTGTCGATCAGGTAGGCGGGGGGATGCCCGCAGTTGACCCAGGTGAGGGTCGCCGTCGCGGCGCGCCACCGGGCGAGGAGGCGGTGACGTAGAAGTCGGGGTTGTCGAGTCGGCGGACGGTTTTGTCCATGCTCAGTAAGTGCTTCCTCCAGGTCCTTGCCGCTGCGGCGCGCGGCGCGCAGCGCGCCGAGCGCGCGGCGCCGAGGCCGGCGGCGGTCGGACCGGTGCCGGCGGCGTCGGCGATCGCGAGCCAGGCGCCGTCGCGGTTCTCGACGAAGTCGAACCAGTCGCCGCCGACCTCGTAGCTCGGGAGCAGCGACGCCGGCGAGCTGAGCGCCGGCGATCCGCGCGATCCGCGGCGGGAAGAGGTTCTGCTGGATCTCGGCGGCCGGCGTGGTGGGTTTGCGCCGCCGGGCCGCCTCGATGTAGTCGGTGTAGTCGTTGGCGAGCTCGAGCGCGGCGGCGCCCTGCTTGGCGATGTCCGCGAGCGAGCCGAGCGGCGCGCCGACGCACAGCAGCAGGCCGAGGACGCGTCCGCGCAGCCACAGCGGCTCGGCGCACGCAGCCGGGAAGCTGGCGCTGCAGGCGCGCATAGAACTCGGGTAGGCCCTCGGGGACGATCTCCGGGCCGAGCGCCGGCGGCGCTCCAGCCGTCGGGGAACTCCTCTGAGCCGGCGAGGCGCAACAGATGCGAGCCGTCGATGTCCACGACGTACAGCGCGACTGAACGCCGGCGGCGCGGCGGGCCTCGGCGACGAGCTGGTCGGGAACCAGGTGCGGGGGTACCTCGTCGAGGATGCGCGTGACCTCGAGCGCCAGCGGACGCTCGCGACCGAGCTGCCCGGGGCGAGGAACGGCATCGTGGCCACCTGCCCGCTGACCGAGGAGGCACCGCCTGCCGTGGCATGGCTCGCCCGAGGCTTCAAGCGCAGCTAGGGCCTCGTCGATCGCCTGGCGATTAGGAAAGTGCCGATAGAGCGTCGAGCGTCCGACGCCGGCTGCGGCCGCAACCTCGCCCATCGTGACGCGCCGGTCACCCCCCAACGCGGCGGCCGCGTCGAGGATCCGCTCGCGGCTGGCCAGCGCATCGAGCGGCACGCGTGGCCCTTGCTCGCGTCGAGGAGAGGACGTCCTCGTCGTTCGGCTGCGCGGGCTCGGCCATTTCCGACTCAAGGTACCCAGAATTTACGGCCACCGATCAGCGACGTTGGACATTGATGTGCTGCATGTGTCCCAAAACGCCCCATAAGAGCGGTTTGGAGCCCCTCATTCGCGGGTAAGTGGGACCTAGACTGCTTCATAATGTAGGACGAACCGAATGGAGATGAGACATGCCCGAGACGACCGAGGCGTATGACTTTCGTGGACGGACGGTGCTCGACAGCGACGGCGAGAAGATCGGGAAGGTCGAGCGAGCTCTATGTCGACGAGCGCGGACGAACAAGCCGGAGTGGGCGACCGTGAGCTACGGGACTGTTCGGGACGAAGACGCACTTCGTGCCGACTAGGCGGGCGCCTCCCTGACGGCGAGGACGTCCGCGGTGCAGGTGACCAAAGAACAGGTCAAGGACGCGCCGAGATCGACGCCGACGGGGAGCTCTCCGAGCAGGAGGAGCGCCAGCTGTTCGAGCACTACGGCGTCCCGTACACGACGGAGGGCAGCACCACCGCACAGGGCGCCGCCGCGAGCGGTGAGGCGGCGGCGGGCGATGACGCGATGACGCGCTCCGAGGAGGAGGTCCGGGTCGGGACGGCTCCGGCAGGAGCCCGGCCGTGTGAGGCTGCGCAAATACGTGGTGACCGAGCAGGTCCAGAAGACCGTCCCGGTCAGCGCGAGGAGGTCCGCGTCGAGCGCGAGCCGATCACCGAGGCCAACCGCGACCAGGCGATGTCCGGCCCGGAGATCTCGGAGGGCAGAGCACGAGGTCACCCTGCACGAGGAGGAGCCCGGTGGTCGAGAAGCGGACCGTCCCGAAGGAGCGCGTGCGGCTCGGTAAGGACACCGAGCACCGAGGAGCGCGAGGTCTCCGAGGAGGTCCGCAAGGAGCGGATCGAGACTCGACGACGAGCGCCGAGTCCGGTCATCGGCAGGTTGCCGCCCCGCGAGATCCGGACCGCCTAACCGACCACGAAATCGAGGAGGAGATCGAATGCGAGCACAGAGAACCAGCCGCCTCCGACCGGTGCTGGCGCATGGGGCACAGCGGAGCTACAGAGCAGGAGGCAAGCGCAGGAGAAGGCGCAGGAGTCGCGGGTCAGGCGCAGGAGAAAGGTGAGCCAGCGGCGGCCCAGGCAAAGGCAAGCTGCGCGAGCAGCTCGATCAGCGCTCCTCCCAGGCGGCGGAGCAGATCAACGAGCAGGCATCAGACCTGCGTGCGGTGAGCCAGACTCGCTGCGCCAGCAGGGAAAGGACGGTCCAGCGAAGGCTGCCGACCGGCTGGCTGAATACGCCGAGAAGGTCGGGCGGCTACCTGCGCGAGAAGGACAGCGACGCGCTGCTTCCGGACGCGGAGGATTTCGGCTCGCCGCCAGCCCTGGGCGGTGGCTGCGGCGGCGCTCGCGCTCGGGTTCGCGGCATCGCGGTTCCTGAAGGCCTCGAGCAGCAAGCGCTACTCGACTCGCTCCGCCGGGCAGCCCCGGGCACGCCGTCCCCTGTGCCGCCGCCATCCCCATCGGCCAGTTCCCATTCCGGCAAGCCACGCCGAGCGGCTGGCTCTACGCCGCCGGTCGGCTCGACCCCGCCGACGCTCGAGGGTGTAGCGATGGAGTACTGGACACGAGCCCGATCACGCGGCTGCGCGAGCAGTCGATGGGCGAGCTGTTCAAGCAGCTCTCCGACGACATGTCGAAGCTGGTGCGCCAGGAGCTGAAGCTGGCGCAGGCGGAGATGACCGAGAAGGGCAAGAAGGCAGGGATCGGCGTCGGGATGTTTGGAGCCGCCGGAATCGTCGGGATGCTCGGCCCTCCTTGACATTGACCGCATGCGTGATGGCAGCGCTCGCCACGGGCATGGATGTTTGGCTGGCGGCGCTGATCGTGACCGTTGTGTACGCCGCGGTTGCGGGTGGGTTGGCGCTGATCGGCAAGCAGCGGGTTTCTGAAGCAACCCCACCGGTTCCTGAGCAAACCATCGATTCAGTAAAGGAGGACGTGCAATGGGCGAAGACCCAACTGCCATCCGGGAGCAAATAGAAGAGACGCGCGAGCGGATGGGCGACACCGTCGACGCGCTCGGCTACAAGGCCGACGTCCCCTCCGCGCGCCAAGGAATCGATCAGCGGGAAGGTGGAAGGGGTCAAGGCGAAGATCACGGGTGCGGGCTCGCAGGTCTCAGACGCCACGCCCAGTGGTGATGACGTCAAGGCGGCCGGGAAGCAGGCGGTCGGTGTGGTGCAGGAGAACCCGCTCGGGCTGGCGATCGGCGCCGCCGCGGTAGGCTTCCTGGCCGGGATGCTGATCCCGTCGACGAAGATCGAGGACGAGCGCCTCGGCCCGGTGTCTGACCAGGTCAAGGAGCAGGCCAAGCAGACCGGCCAGGAGGCTATTGAGCACGGCAAGCAGATCGCCCAGGACACCGCCCAGACCGCCACCCAGAAGGCGCAGGAAGTCGCCTCAGAGGTCAAGGACCAGGCGCAGGAAACCGCTCAGCAGCACGCCGAGGAGCTGAAGTCAAGCGCGCAGGACAGCGCTGAGGAGGTCAAGCAGAGCGCCAAGCAATAGCGGACGCGCCCTACCGATCAGCCATATCCAGTCCACCCATCCGAGCCGAAGGGGAGCCGTGATCCCGACGACCATCAAGCCGAGGAAGCGCAAGCCACCCACCAAGGGACAGCCGTCCCGAGGTTCCCGCGGCCGCGCCGGACCACCCAACAAACGCGGCCGCGCACCCGATTTCCCCGTACCAGTACTAAGCCCGCGGGAAGGCGCCCTCCGGATTGATCGGACGCGCACAGGCAACCATTCCAGGCCGTCAGCCGTCGGCCAAGAAGAGCCCCGTCAAGGGCGTTGTCTCAAGCCTCGGCTCAGCCAAGGACAGCGCGCTCGCACGCAAGCCTTCCAAGAAGGGCATCGTCGGGCTCCTCGCGGGCGGGCTCGGTGCGGCGGCGATGGCGAAGCGCCGCCGCGGCGCAAAGGACGAGCAAGACGCCGATGACGCAACCCGTTTCAGCCTGCGCGAGGACCCCAACGCCCCGGCAAGCTGACCAACCTCCGCACCCGACACCGAAAGGACGAGGGAGAAAACATGGAGATCCCCAAGGAGCAGATTCTGCAGATGCTGCGCGACCGCGGCAATCACGACCAAGCACAGCAGGCCGACCAGCAGCTACCCGACCAGGTCGACCCCGAGCAGCACGCAGGCCTGCTCGGCCAGCTGGGGATCGATCCCGGCAAGATGCTCGGCGGCCTCGGCGGGAAGCTCGGCCTATGAGCACGGCTTCCAAAGATCAAGACCGGCGGGCAGCGCCGACACGACTACCGCCCCGGCGGAACGGTCAAGGGCACGTCGCTGTTCGCGACGCTCAGGCGCACGGTCACCGAGTTCAGCGAGGACAACCTGAGCGATTGGGCGGCCGCGCTGACCTACTACGGGCTGCTGGCGCTGTTTCCGGCGCTGATCGCGCTCGTGGGATTGATCGGCCTGGTGGGCGACCCTCAGTCGACGACCAAGACGATCACGCAGATCGTCACCAAGATCGGCCCTAGCTCCGCGGCGCAGACCTTCGCCGGTCCGATCAAGTCGATCACCTCGCACAAGAGTACGGCGGGGATCATGGGTATCGTCGGGATCGCCGTCGCGCTGTGGTCGGCCTCCAGCTACATCGGCGCGTTCATGCGCGCCTCCAACGTGATCTACGAGACGCCCGAGGGCCGGCCGATCTGGAAGCTGCGCCCCTTGCAGGTGCTCGTCACGCTGGTGATGTTGATCCTGCTGGTGCTGGTGGCGCTGGCGCTCGTGCTGACCGGCCCGATCGTCACCGCCGTGGCAGGCCCGCTCGGCGTCGGCGGCAGCGCGGTCGAGCATCTGGAACATCGCCAAGTGGCCGGTGCTGCTGGTCGTGGTGATCCTGATGTTCGCGGTCCTGTTCTATGCGGCGCCCAACGTGAAGCTCGCGGGCTTTCGGTGGGTCACTCCCGGCGCGCTGTTCGCGCTGGTGGTGTGGCTGATCGCCTCGGCCGCGTTTGCGTTCTACGTGGCGAACTTCGGCTCCTATGACAAGACCTACGGCACGCTCGGCGGCGTGGTCATCTTCCTCGTCTGGATGTGGCTCACCAACACCGCGCTGCTGCTCGGCATGGAGCTCAACGCCGAGCGCGAGCGCAGCCGCGAGCTCAAAGCCGGCACCCCCGGCGCCGAGCGCGAACTGCAACTAGACGCCCGCAGCGCCCCCAAGGAGCAGAAGACGACATGACCGAAGCCCCTGCCGCTCCGCCACGGAGCGTGATCGACGCTCACCCGAAACCAACTACGGAAAGGCGACTGCCATGTCAGGTGGCGCTTGGATCTTCCTGATCTTCATCGTGCTGCTGTTCTTCGCTTTGGTCTACGGGTTCTACACCCGGCGTGGCAGCGGCATCAACCAGCGTCCGCACGACCCCAACCGTGAAGGCAGCGCTTCGGGCGCCGTCGGGCGCTCAAGAATCTCCTCCGCCGAGGACGAGACTGAAGGCGCGCCCGACACCCACGGCACGAACTGATCTCGTGCGTTGAACGACCGGTACTTGCCACACCTCATACATGGCCTAACCGAGCCAGAGGGAGACGACGTCTGGATGAAACGACCAGGTGCCCAGAATCGAGATCCACGTTTCCAACCGAGGAGGACGACATGGCAGAGCCAGTTCCAGCAGGTAGTGATGTGTCTGCAGGGAGCTATCGATGCACGGAGTGCGGCTATCGGCTCGAGGTTCCGTCGACCGAGCACTTGCCTCCCTGCCCGAAGTGCTCAAACGGCTCTTGGCACTACCGAGAGCGGGGGCGACAGCGTCGAAGATCCGTATCCAAATCGCTAGCCGCACGCTTTCGCAATGCTCGTCAGCGATGCTGCGATCGGAAGCGAGGAGGCAGTATGGCTTTGAGCGGCCGGGCGGCTGCCGCTGCGCCGTACGCGCAGCCAGTCGCTCTCTGACCGAGAGGTGCAGAACGCATGCGGCGTGTCGTCGGCGCGACGCGCGGTGCGCACACCCGTGGTCGAGGCAGAGACGCTAGAGAGGCGGTGAAGGACACGAAGCTGCGCCGCCAACTTCATCAAGCTCTCGCGGCGGTTTGTTAGCTGTGGTCGGCGCTCGGTGCGCCCCCGCCGCGGCGCCAGTCACGGTGGCTCGGCAAGGTGGCCGCCGTGGCAGTGGTCAGCGCGGGAGGGTTCACCTGGGCAAGCTCGCGCTCGCCGTTGCGATCGAGGCGCGCTGTTCGCACTCGTAAAGGATTCGTAAATCACGGCGCTCGGGAAGCCTTCGCACGTCTAGCCGGCTCGTGGCCGGGAGAAGACTCACCCGAAACCGACCAGTAACTTACCCGCGCGTAGCTCCTGGACCGCGACAACCAACACGCTCGGTGCACTCCTGCTCGGCAAGGCTTACGCTCACCCACGCCAATCTCTCTCAGACCAGTTGCAAACAGGCAATCTGCCCAACATCTGGATCGCGATGCCGCCGAACTGGCGCATCTGCGCGCAGCCAGGCCATCGGTCTCGCAGGTGAGCAAAGTGCCCGCGCCGATCGCCGCTGCGCTACGAGGCTACCGCCGGGTTTCGCCTGCCGAGCGGGCAGGGTTCGGCATGCTCAGCTCGTTCGCGATCACAATCGGAGCATCGCGAGCAATCAACTACGTGCTCGAACGTCGCCGGACCGCTCCCCGGCTGCGGAGCTGGACGCGTCGGGCATATCACTCCCCCGGCCGGGAGCAGTTCCGCGTGCATCACTTCATGCCGGGAATCGGTCTCGCGTTCCTCTCTGGAGCCGGGGCGATCCTCAACCGCAACGACGGACGCGAATTCTGGTTCAGCCTACCGTTCGGGGTCGGTGCCGGACTGACCCTTGACGAGATCGCGATCCTCGGCGAGCTCGACAATCCATACTGGGAAAGTGAACGACTCGCGGCCGCGCAAGGGGCGATCGCCGCGGCCGGAGCGGTCGCCCTCGCGTTCCACTTCCAACGCAGCGGAAAGGATTAGTGCGTTGCCGTTTCGTTTCCCACGGGCCTGCAAATCAGTGTTGGCCCGCATAAGTGCCTCGTCCCCGAATCAGCGCCCAGCACAGTGACTCACGATGATGATGAACCTCAGAAGCGGTAATGCTTCCGAAGGGCTCGCGCCCCCGCGACGAGCTGGTGGGAGACCGGCCGGCATTCGTCCGTGCCCCACTGTCCGTCAGCAGGAAGCTTCTCGTCGGAGGAGTCCGTCGGCTTGACCAGGAGCAATGTGTTGGTGGTATGACTGTTTCCCGGTTCCTGCATCTAACTGCACGTCTCGCTTCGGTTTTGTTGCCGATCAGCGACCGCCGGTAGGAGCCGTTTGGGCGGCAGCTGGGGCGGTCGAAACATTCCTGCCGAGCGATCGTCTTCAAGGCCGATGGTGGTAACGGGAAGATGTCCGAGCCCGAGCAGCTAGCAGACCAGGAGACGGCGTCGCAGCCCGGCGCGGGGAGCACGCGCGCGGACGCTCTCGCTAGCCGCCAGCGGATCGTAGAGGCCGCGAAGCGCGTTGGCGGGCGACCGACGGGCCACGACGGCGGAGCTTGCCGCCGCGGCCGGCGTCGGGCGCTCCACGATATACCGGCACTTCCTAGCCGTCAGGCGCTGGACGAGGCCGTCAGTGCGGTTGAACCTGAGTCCAGAGAAGCGAGCGGACGCGCTCACGATCTTCGGCTTGATGTCGGCACCCTGCAGCTCGCCAGGGCGCTGACGGACCGCCGCCTCTCCGATCAACTCCTCGCCCAGGGCGAGGAGACAGCTTTGAGGTTGGTCGACGTGTTCGCTGGTTAGCGCGCGACGCGAGGCAGCAGCACGTCCGCTGCGCGCGTTCGGCTCGTCGAGCGATCGGAGCGCAACCGGTCAGCTTTACCAGCTGTGTCGTGTGGTCCCGCCACCTGTTTGAGCTGCTTCCCGTCGCGCAACGGAGGAGCGCCCGACCGGGTCCTCTCCCCGGCAGCACATCGGTGCGACCGGGGCTGCCAGGCCGCGCCATGGAGCTTCAGCTGAGCTGCTCGGACAGCCCGATGATGATGCCCTCGGGGCCGCGCACGAAACAGAGCCGGTAGATGTCCTCGTACTGCGCGATCTCGCCCACGAGTTTGGCACCGTGGCTGCGCAGGCGGGTCACGACGTCGTCGACGTCGTCGACCATGAACATGATGCGGCGCATGCCCAGCGCGTTCGCCGGCGCGCTTTCCGGCTCGGCTCTGACCGCCGGCGGCCTGTGGAACCTTGACATTCCACCCAAGGCCCCTCGACCGTCGTCTCGCCTTCCAACTCCATGCCGAGCTCGGCGAAGAACGCTTTGGCAGCCTCGAGGTCCTCGACGACGATGAGCACGTTGTCCATTCGCTGAATCATGTTGTCCTCCTGGCGTCGTGGGCCGTGTCGGTCGCGGGCCCTACCTGGTGAGCGGAGCCCGTCAGAGTTTCTCGACATAGGGCCGTTGATCTGCTGCCGCCTTCGCGTGAAAGGAGGCGCCTCGGCGGGAGGCGTGCGGGGGCTACCGCTGCGGACGAAACGCGAGTGCGGTGGCACCCGCGCCGGCAAGGCTCTCGCAACGACACGTCAGTGCAGCGGTCAGACGCAAACTTGCGACGCGGCGACGAAGCGCAAGCGCAGTCGACCCGCAACGCAGCGTTCATCGCATGGATCCAGCCCGTTCAGTGTCCGTGGCCGCTCAGGCAGTCGCGTGCTCGGCGAGCGCTGCCTCGGCGTCGCGTGCGATGCCGTCGGCCCCGTGGCGGCGGGCTGCCTCGGCGGCTTGGCGCAGCAGCGTGCAGCCGCGTTCGGCGTCGCCGCCGGGGCGGCGCAGGAGGGTCAGCCCGAGTAAGTGGTCCGTGTCTGCTTGCCAGATCGGCGCGCCGAGCCGTTCGTGCTCGGCGCTCGCGGCGGCGAGGTGCGCTTCGGCTTCGTCGTAGCGCTCGAGCATCAGCGCTAGGCGCCCGAGGTGGCGAGCCAGCGGACCGTATGTCGTCGCGCCGTTCCACACCACTGTGTGCGCGTGAGGCAGTTGCAGGTGGTACAGGGCAGCGGCGGCTTCGCGCGCGTCGAGCTGGAACGCCACGTCGCTCCAGCCGGCGAGCGTCGTGCTCCACGCCCCGTCGAGCGGGGTCGAGGCGAAGCCGTCAGCGGCGGCGGCGTCGAGCAGCTTCCGGGCCTGCTCGTGGCTGCCGGCGCCGCACAGCGCCAGCGCGTGGGAGACGCGGAGCACGGGCATTGCCGGGTTGTCGGTCACGGCCTGCGCGATGAGGTCGACAAGCTCGTGCAGGCGACCCTGCTCCCAGCGGATGCTGACGAGCTGGCCGCCGAAGACCGTCATGCCGTCGGCGCTGGCGCCCGAGACCTCGAGCGCCTGCATTGTCAGCGCCTCGGCTTCGTCCAGACGCCCGGCGAGCAGCGCGCGTGGCGACTGAAGGAAGAGCAGAATCCATCGCACGAGCGGCTGCGGTACTGCCTGCTGGAGATCACCCATGCGGGCGATGCAAGCGTCGAAACCGTCGAGGTCGCCGGCCTCGAGGACGAAGCAAGCGCGGTGCGCGGCGCGGAACCGCAGCCACGGATCGCCGACCTCGTCGGCGAGCGCGAGCGCCTCTTTCAGGTACGGAACGAGCTCGTCGATCGCCTGTGGCACCCAGGTGGCGTACGTGTGGTGCATCAGAACATCGCACAGAAGTCGCGGATCATGTGCGCGCCGGCAATCGTCAGCGCTTCGTCCGCGAGTGCGCGCCGGCGCTCGAGCGGCGCTGAGAAGGTGAGCTCGGCGGCAAGCTGTGACAGGACCGCGGCGCGGCGCGGGTCCTCGGTGGGTAGAGCCTGTGCGGCTGCCTCCAGCGCGGTGACCAGCTCGTCGTCGCGCTGGCCGAGCGAGGACGTCCCCCGCCAGCTGGCGAGCACGGCACGCGCCTGGCGATCGACGTCGCCGGCCTGCTCGCCCAGCCGCGCGGCCTGCAGCAGCGTGTCGCGGTAGCCAGCGTCGCCGGCTTGGCGCTGCGCGTCGCCGAGCAGCACGAGCAGTTCGCGGCGCGCCTCGCTCTCGGGCTGGGCGGCGAGGAGCTCGAGCGCCTGCTCAAACCAGCGTTGCGCCTCGTCGGGCGCGAGTTGGGTGAGCGCGTGCCGCCCCGCCTGTTCGGCGTAATCCGCGGCCTTGTGAAGCTCGAGGGGCCCGACCGCCTCGCCCCAGTGGTGGGCGAGCTCGCCGATGCGCTCACCGGGATCACGGCCGAGCTGGCGCTCAAGGGCCTCGGCGATGCGACGGTGAAGCCGCGCGCGACGGGTGGCACCGAGCTCCTCGTACAGCGTGTGCTCGACCAGTGCGTGGCTGAAGGAGAACCAGCCTGGCTGTCCGGCACGCTCGACGATAAGTGACGCCGTCTGGGCGGCGTCGAGGCGGTCGAGCACCAGGTCCTCGTCCTCCGCCAGACACCTCTGCGAGCAGCTCGAGCTCGAAGTCGCGGCCGATCACCGCCGCGCCGGCCAGCGTCTGCCGGGTCTCTTCGCCCAGGCGCCCGACGCGGCGACCGATGACCTCGCGCACACTCTCGGGCAAACCCAGCTTGGAGGTCTCTACCGTCCAGCGGCCTTCGCCGTCCTGGGCGATAGCGCCGGTCTCGCGCAGGTTGCGCAACAGCTCGCCGACGAAGAACGGGTTGCCGTCGGTCTCGCGGCGCAGCTCACCGGCGAGCGCCAAACCCGGCTCGTCCAGCTCATGGCCAGCCACACCCTCGAGCAGGGCCACGATCTCCGTCTCGCCCAGCCCATCGAGCGCCAGACGGGTAACCGTGTCATCCTCGCGCCGCAAATCGGCGAGCAGTGCGGTCAGCGGATCCGTGTTCGAGAGCTCGCTGGCCCGGAAGGCACCCACCACCAGCAGCGGAACCTCCGCGCTCCCGCCGATCAAATGGCGCAGCAAGATCAGCGTGGGACGGTCAGCCCAATGCAGATCGTCGAGCACGAGCACCACCGGTGACCGGTCCGCCGCCGCCCGCAGCAGCCCGAGCACCGCATTGAAGAGCAGATAGCGCTCGGTCTCGGGATCTGAATCCTGCGGGGCGGGCACATCCTCGAGCGACGGCCAAGCTCGGGCGCCAGGCGCACCAGCTCGCCGCCGTGCGCACCGACGTGCTCGCGCAAGACAGCCTTGGGACCGCTTGCGACGTAGTGACGAAGCGCTTCAAGCCACGGCTGGTAGGCGACGCCGAGATCCTCGTCACAGCGCCCGTAAAGCACCGTCGCACCGTCTGAATGGGCCCGCAGCGCGGCGTAGGTGACAAGGCGCGTCTTGCCGATCCCCGGCTCACCCGAGACCATACCACCTGACGGCGACCCGCCGCGCGCCGCCTGCCACCCCTGCGCCAAGCACTCACGCTCGCCCTCCCGGCCGACGAAACTCACCTCCGGCACACCCGAAAGGCGCCCCGGCAGACCAACCTCGGCGAGCGGCTCCCAACCGACCTCGAACGCCTCCACCGGCCCGGGGATGCCCTTCAGCTCGAGCATCCCGACCGACTCAAAGGAAAGCCCGTCGCGCCGCGCCGCTATCAACCGCGCCAGCGACGAGACCAAGATCCCGTCACCACTGGCCTTATCGCACAGCCGGGCCGCCTCGATCGGCGGCATCCCAAAGTAATCGCCGTCCTCGACCGTCGCCTCCCCCGCGCCGACCCCGATCCGCACATGCAGCGGCTGCTCGGCAAAGCGATTGCGCCGCTCCATCGCCTGCTGCATCGCCACCGCGCACCCCACCCCACCAGAAGCGCTCGCGAACACCACCATCAGACCATCACCCAGGTTCTTGACCTCCCGCCCCTGCGAAGCCTCGATCGCCTCGCGCAACACGCCAAAATGCTCACGCCGCAACGCCTCAGCCACGGTCGGACCCACCCGCGACCCCAGCGCAGTCGATCCCACCAGGTCGGTGATCAGAACCGTGACAGTCTCAACCGAACCCACGACTACCTAGCCCAATACCCCATCAATCCCGCCGAGACCTTCGGCGGCGGCAGTGCCGAGACGGCACGACAGGACGACGTTGCAAAGGTCGGTCGTGAATCAGCTGGTAGCCCCAAAGATCGTCCCGGTCGCTCGGCGGGTAGCGGCTCTACTACCGGGCGAACACTCGGTTCGGCACGGCTTCGTCACCCAGCGTGTCGAACGCCACCAGCATGCCATCACCGTTGTAGGTCAAGACGTCGCGCCCATCACTGTCCCTTCTTGGGTGTGGAGGACCCGTGCGGTCGATCCTACCCGAGTCGAACACGCCCGTGGAAACGATCCGCAAGCGCCCCATGCCGACCTGGACCGCGTGGCGCGCGCCCTGTCAGGCGTAGGTACCGGGTGCGACCCGGCGCATAGGCCCTCTTGGGGTGTCGCGAGGCGGGCGACAGCGTTCTTGACGGAGGAGTACGACACCGTCATCCCGAGTAGTCCCTCCACTCCCGCCTGGATCGAGGTTCATCTAAATCGCGACGATGCCTAAATCAGCCAAGCGCGTCCATGAGCAGCGGCACCGCCTTCTCCACCGTCAGCATCACCTTGGTGTCGTACTCGACCCACTGCGTGTAGTTCTGGATGTTCCGGTACGCGCCCTCTACATCGTCAGACTCCGCGATCACCACGCCGTGGCTTCCGTCGGCGGCCACGTAGTGCGCGGTTGTGCCGGGTGCCGCACCCTCTTTGGCAAACACCTCCAAAAGCTTCCTGGTCTCCTCCCTGCTGAGGAACGGCTTGATCTTGTACGTCGTGACGAAAATCATGCTTCCTCCCTACTTTAGTTGGCCGTGTGTCCGATCCTATGCCTATCCACACCGTTCCGCGAAACAGAATGAGCTGGACCGGATTCCACAGAGAGCCTCGCCGATAGTGCCGCCTGCCGACAAAAAAGGCACGACATAGGCGAACTGGTTGCAGCTGCCTGGAGCCGAGGCGGTAAACCAGTCCTGCCATCGAAACGCATGCGACACATCCGCTGCCCGGGGGACCCACGCTGGGCGCGCCGATCCATTGATCCGACGCTCCGGAGCGGCTGCTGCGCGCGCGCCTTGTCGCACGAAGCAGAAACGGCCATGTCCGAGACTTGCCACTGGCGCGCCACGGCAACCTGCTGCTGCTGGCCTCGGCTGCGTCAGGACAGCAGGATGTCTATCGCTCGTCGCGCCCTGCCTGGTCGAGCTTCCGCCGTTGCGACGTCTGTGATCGCATGGCTTAGGCGGAGCTGCTTAGCCGCTTAGCGCAGCCCGAGCCCACGCGAGCGACTCAGTGCCAATCCTAACCGTGTCTGCAACATCAACCACGGGAACGACCGTGACATCATTCCAATAGAAGAACTTCGAGACGAACGAATACACGACGTCGGCACCCGCAGCTTCTACCACCACGTAGCCGCCGTTGTTCAGGTTGGACAGAAATGCCTGAACCGTGAGACCCTCCTCGGGTGCCCACTTGCCAAAGGCCTTCAGCAGCGCATCCTGATTAGCGAGGTTCTGCTCGTGGCTGAGGCCAACGGTGCGAACCTCATATTCGATCACGTATTTCACGGCGTCCTCCTCGTGGACCTGTGGCGAGACAGAGTTGACTACGTTGCGAACCTACCGTCTCCGACGGTTCGAAAGCAAACGCTCGTCGATCGCGGTCGAAGCGCGCGACGCTCTCGAACGGTCGGCACGTTTACTTGTCGCTGCCGCGAGGGAGGTTGTCTTCGGTTGCCGCGAGGCGCTGCGGGTGGGCGATGAACTCCTCGTCCTTGAAGACCGCGCCTTCGGTCTCGCGGATCACGTCGGAGAGGCGCTCCTGCTCGGGTCGGAGCAGTAGCGATCCATCGTCGCGGCGCTCTACCAGCTCGTAGGACCCGGCGATCCAGGCGCGGTGATCGTGATGCGTCTAGGGCCTGCGGCCATGTCTATATTCTCGGAGCCGCAGCGGGTGCCGGTCGACGGAAACGCCGAGCCTCAGCGACCGCTCGCGGACGCACACGCGGATCTCGGCGGTGAGGGTCGGCGGCATCCGGCCTTCGCGCCGCAGCCGCGAGCCGAGGTCCTCCCCCTCGACGAGCTGCAGCGTCAGGTACACCAGCGCGTTCTCCTCGCCCGCGTCATGGACCGTGAGCACGCTCGGGTGCCGGATCGTGGCCGCAACTTCCGACTCGCGGACAAAGCGCTCGCGGACCTCCTGCGAGCGGGCGAGCTCTGGGGCGATCACCTTGATCGCGCCTTCGCGATCGAGCCCGAGATGACGCGCACGGTAGACGACGCCCATCCCGCCGCGCCCGATCAGCTGCTCGATCCGATGACCTGCGAACGTGTCACCAAGCCGCAGCTCCCAGGGCCGGCTCGCGCGCGCCCGCTCGACCGCGCCGAAAAGCTGCTCGACGTCGTGCTGCCAGCTCTCGTCGGACAGGCGGACAGCCTGCCACTCGTGCAGCCGACTCAAGCGACGGCGGTAGCTCCTCGCGCGCCGGCATGTCCGCGCCACCGACGAGCGCCGGAATCAGGGGCACACCGCTGCGGATCCCGGCCTCGAGCTCGAGCCGCACGCGGTCCTCGGGATCGTCAAGGCGGCGCCCGCGCTTGTTCGCCGCCCTCAACCAGTCCGGCCCCTACGCGAGCGATCGAGCGTGCCCACGTCGGGCTCGCGCGGGTATTGCTTTGGCCGTCGACAACGATCGGTTGTGGCCGGTCTCGATCGGGTAGCACGATGTGGTCCGGCGAGATTGAGGAGGGGTCGGTAAATGGCGACGGCAACGGCCACACGAGACGAGCTCGGCACGATCGAGACCAATATTCCTGCTCGGCTGGACAGGCTTCCGTGGTCGCGCTGGCATTGGACGATTCTGGTCGGGCTCGGGACGGTCTGGATCCTTGATGGTCTCGAGGTGACGATCGTGGGTTCTATCGCCGGCGCGATCTCCGCCAAGGGCAGCGGTATCAACATCACGTCCGCGCAGGTCGCCGGCTGGGCGGCCTCCATGTATGTCGCGGGCGCTTGTGCGGGAGCGCTGCTGTTCGGACGGCTGACCGACATGTTCGGGCGCAAGCGACTGTTCCTGATCACGCTCGGCGTCTATCTGGCGGCGACGATTGCGACCGCGTTCGCATGGACACCGCTGTTCTTCTTCGCCTGCCGGTTCGTCACCGGCATGGGCATAGGCGGGGAGTATTCGGCCATCAACTCTGCGATCGACGAGTTGATCCCCGCCGACCATCGCGGTCGTATCGACATCCTCATCAATGGCACCTACTGGGCCGGC
Source organism: uncultured Solirubrobacterales bacterium (assembly GCA_963803475.1). Lineage (GTDB taxonomy): Bacteria > Actinomycetota > Thermoleophilia > Solirubrobacterales > Solirubrobacteraceae > Palsa-465. The sequence continues at coordinate 133,735 of CAWDMR010000003.1, read as the reverse complement.
GCGGCGGCCGGAGCATTGCTGTCGGTGGCGGCACTGCACATCTTCTCGCCACTGCTTAGCTGGCGCGTCTGCTTCGGCTTGGGCGCGATCCTCGGAACCGCCATCCTGATCGTCCGCCGGAAAGTGCCCGAGAGTCCCCGCTGGCTGTTCATCCACGGCCGCGAGGAGGAAGCCGAGGAGGTCACCCGGGACATCGAGCGCCAGGTCGTCGAGAGCACCGGCGCGAAGCTTGAGGAGCCCGAGGAGACACTCACTGTCAAACAGCGCAAATCGATCGGCCTGTGGGAGATCTCGCGTGCAATCGTTTCCACCTACCCGAAGCGGACGGTTCTCGGCCTCGCCCTGTTCATCGGGCAGGCATTCCTCTACAACGCGATCCTGTTCGGTTACGCCACGCTGCTGAGCAAGTTCTTCGGCGTGGCCACGGCCGACGCGCCGTACTACCTGGTGGCGTTTGCGCTGGGCAACCTGCTTGGCCCACTCATCCTCGGTCCGCTGTTTGACTCGGTGGGCCGCAAGCCGATGATCGCCGGCACATACATCCTCTCTGGCGTGTTGCTGTTGATCACGGGCTATCTGTTCGATCAGCATCAACTGACCGCCGGGACGCTTACCGCGTGCTGGTCGGTGGTGTTCTTCTTTGCTTCGGCCGGCGTGAGCGCCGCCTACCTGACCGTGAGTGAGATCTTCCCGCTGGAGACACGCGCGCTGGCCATCGCCGTCTTCTATGCGGTCGGCACCGGTATCGGGGGCATCATCGGGCCGCAGCTGTTCGGCCGGTTGATTCCGACCGGGAAGACCTCGGATGTGTTCTTCGCGCTTGCGCTTGGCGCTGTCCTGATGATCGTCGGCGGTCTTACGGAGATCGTCTTCGGCGTCAAGGCAGAGCGCCGCGGCCTCGAGGGCATCGCCAAGCCACTCACAGCCGTCGAGCCGGCGAGGCGAACAGGTGCAGCTGGCCGGCGTGGCGCGACGGCGACGGCACAACCGCTCCCGAGCTAAGGGCGCGGCAGGTTGCCGACAGCCGGGTTGGCTCGGTCCCGCCCCCGTTGAGGGGACCGAGCCCCCAGGCGCCTGGGGGAGTAAGGAAGCGCCGCGAAGTCGGACGGAGGTTGACTCCTCAAGCTTCCGCTACTGGGAGTCCGGGCCATGACGCAGAGCACCAGTTAGAAGCTTGGGATGTATTCCGTGTGCTTTCGATCTGTTCCGCTTCAGCCTCGGAAACAAGGGACAAGTAAGGAAGCGCCACGAGAGGTCGGACCCACGTCGCGCCGTCAACGGGCGGGCCCGTCGTAGCTCGTCCAGGCGGTTGAATGTCGTTTGAAGCCGGGCGTGTCTCTACGCGTCCACGACGTCAGGGTGCCTCAGCGGTTGTCAGCCCGTTCGACGCTTGTGATCCGGAGCGATCGGACCTGGCTCCTCCACAGCGTGGCTAGGCGTACCGTTGGCGTTAGGTTTGAGTAGCATCTGTTGCGTTGCGCAGGATTGAGGCGTATCGTGGCGTACTGCGCGGCCAAGCCGTGGTTCTTTCCGGGGCGGGTTGGCCGAGCGTTGCGATTGGTCGGCGGCTCCGGTTCGCCCATTCTGCCGTGGTCGCGCGTTACAGGAATTCCCGCCTCGTCATCACGCCAGCACTCCCGTGTATTCCGGAATAGCCCCCAGCCGCGCAGCATTTCATCGGTGGTGCAGGGCAAAGGGAGTTGGGCTCGGAGACGCGCTCTGTTCCGCCGATCGGAACGAGTCGCGACCGAACTGCCCCAGAGTCAATTCGAGTCGACCAAAGGGTGATGGGTCAGGACGATACAACCCCTGAACAGAGCTCAGAAACGACAACCAATAAGACAAGGAGTGACATGAGGGTCAAGATAGGTGGATTCGTCGCGGTATTGGTGAGCCTGGTGGTCTGTACAGGTAGCTGGGCCTCGACCCAGCCAGCACCATCGTCCTTCACGCTGTCCGCACGTGGCAAGGTGAGTCAAGGAGTGACGGTCAAGCCGGTAATGAAAAAGCAACGCGTGATTGGGTTGATCGTGTTCAGAAAGTCCCATCACACTCGGGTAGGTACGGTGCTGCTGGGGACATTCTCAGGCCACCCATCCATTCACTGGAACCTTAAGGTCAATGGCAAGACCTTGAGCACCGGTACGTACGAGATTGACCTGCGAGTGTTCGCCCACGGCAAGCCCTCCACGATTCCCGGCCCGCCGCCGAGGCACCTCGTAATTACTGGGAACAAGGTTCACGTCAGCTAGAAGAAACCGGCTCCGAGCCTGGGCCCAACATGAACAACGGCGGATCGCAGCCGGAGCTTCTCTCAACGTCGGGCTCCGGCGCCCGTCGGTCTGTACGTCCCCGTGAAAGGTTCAGCGCCACGAACCCGGATGGAGCCTGCGCCCTCATGCTTCCGGTACTACCGTTTGACCAAAGAACGAAGCGCCCTGAACCCGGACGGTGGTTGCATAGTCAAGCTTCGCGGCGCTTCCGTCCGAGTATGAGCGCCTTGAGTGGCCGGTTGCGCTGCTCGTGGCCGGAACCCATTTCCTTGAAAACCACTCGCGCCATCGGGACGTCCAGGAACTAGCGGACGGCATACAGGCCGGCGTATGACCTAGTGATCGCGGCGAGGTTGCTCGTGCGATGCTGCCTCGAGCACGGCGCGGCTGAACGCTCCGCCGACTTCGCGCGTTTGGTCGATTAAGGAACGCGCCAGTTGACGCTCCCGGCGTCTGAGCAGAGCAATGCGCCTCGGACGCTCGCTCGGCCGGACCGAAGCGCGCGTTTGCTCTGCGCGGCGGGCGCCGGGGCCGAGGTGAGGACGGGAGCCGAGCGAGTCGTCTTCCCTCGGCCCAGATACAGACCAGTGCGAATCAGGGCTTACTAGTGTTTTGTCGCGGCTACCCGGGGTAGGTTGCGCCGTGGACGGGGGCAGGTTCCAGCCAATTCTTGGAGACGGGGAGCGTTCCATGTCTAATTTCGATCCCAGCATCCGGATCAGCCGTCGTCGTGCTCTCGCCCTCGGTGGGGGAGTGGCCGCCGGTGGCGTGCTTTCTGGCGCGCCGTTGACGGCGACCGCCGCGGCGCATGACCGGGACCATCACCGGGAGCATGACCGGGAGAGTCGCCGCCAGCACGGCACGCTGCCCGTCGACCGGATCCAGGACATCATCCAGGCTGAGGGGATGGTCACCAACGGAGTGCTCAGCATCGACATCGAGCGTCTGGACATGCCCGCGGTCAGCGGGCCACTGGGGGTCACGTTCACGCCGGCGTTCGAGCTCGATGGCATGCTGGCCTTCCAGCCGCTGGGAGACGACTACGCGATCTTCAACGGCATGGCTCCGGCGCTCAAGGCCGAGGAGTGCAACCCGGTGATCGACGCGGTCATCGCCAATGGCCTGACCTTCCAGGCGTTCCATCAGCACTACATCGAGACCAGCCCGAACGTTTGGTTCATTCACTTCCGGGGCGAAGGGATCCGCTGAAGCTCGCGCAGGCGATACACAACGTGCTCAAGGTGACGTCGACGCCGCTGCCACAGACGATGCCGTCGAATCCGACGACCCCGCTTGATCCCGATCGCCTCGCCTCGATCCTCGATGGCGATGCGCAGGTCGGCGATGAGGGCATCGTGACGGTGACCATCGATCGCACCGACACGATCGTGATCGACGACATCCGTGTCTCGCCGGAGCTCAACATCTCCACCGATGTGGAGTTCAAGCCCTTGTCCAGCTCGGGATCGACGGTTGCGGCCGCTCCTGACTTCTCGATGACGAGCTCCGAGGTGCAGCCGGTGGTGAAGCTCATGCGCCAGCAAGGATGGTTCAACGGCTGCCTGTACAACCAGGAAACCAACGAGTACCCGCAGCTGTACTTCTCTCACATGCTGAAGATTGGTGATGCCTACACGCTCGCGCGCGAAATCCGCCGCGGGCTGGACCTCACCGACGCCAAGTAAGGGCTCTCAAGAGCCCTAAACGGACAGCTGGAGCCGGGAGCTGCCGCAGAGGCGAGGACCGGAATCGAACCGGTGTAGACGGCTTTGCGGCGTGTCGACCGAGCCGCGGCAGGCCACTGGACGGCGCTCCAACCGAGGTTGTACGCATGATGCCGATTTCGTATGACTGTCTGGCCGTCGATTCGGCTGCCGGAACCCCCTCTCCGCGTGCGAGCTGGGAATTGGGAGCTAGTTGATGGTGCGCTGCGTTTCGATTCCGACCCCGACGATCGCGGTACAGCTCACGCGGATGGCGACGACGACGCCCTACGCGGACTGCACCAGGTGGTGCTCGAACGCCCAGACGGTCGCGGCACTCCGGGTTCGCACGCCCGTCTTGTCGAAGATGTGCTGGACGTGGTGGCCCGCAGTCTTGGCGGAGATGCCGAGGGTCTCGGCGATCTCCTTGTTGGTCTTTCCGGCGGCGAGCGCGAGCAGGACCTCGTGCTCGCGGTCCGTGAGGCCCGCCGGCAGCTCGCGCGGTCGTTTCGCCACGCGGTGGCCGGCCGCGGCGAGGACGGCCTCGACCGCCTCCGGGCACAGACGGCCCGCGCGCGCGTCGCGCAGCAGTTCGGCCTCGGCGCCGGGAGCGTCCGGCCGAGCAGCTCCTGACTGAATCGGTCATTGACCGACTGGTAGTAGTCGATGCACCCGTACAGCCCCTCCATGTGCTCGGGCGGCACCGCGGAAACGAGGTTCTCGTCCCAGTAGGTCGTGATGATCCGGCCGCCCCGGTTGGTGAAGCCGGACTCGCACAGCGCCTCGAGGAACGGGAAGCAGCCGGGAGGGACGGTCGTGTTGAACACGATGTCCGCGCCGCTGGAGCTGATCCTGTCGACCGTCTCGCCCCAGTCGGCATGATCGACGGGGAAGTACTCCTCTCCGACGATCTCGCCGCCGTTGGCCGACGCGACTTCGTGGACCTTCCTGTTCATCACGTGTGGCCAGATGTAATCCGCCGAAGGCAGGTAGAACGTCCGCGCCCCGGTTTGCTGCATCACCCACGGGATGAGCGGCTCGACCTGCTGTGCGGGAACGGCACCGGTGCAGAACAGAAGCGGGTGGTACTCCTGCCCTTCGTACTGCTCGGGATAGATGTAGAGCGTCTCGCCCTCCACCACCGCCGGGTCGTTGATCGCCTGCCTGGTTGAGCTGAAGATGCCGCCCAGGACCACGGCGACGTGGTCATCCTGCACGAGCTTGGTGGCCTTGGCAGCCGCCGCGTCGTGCGTCGGTCGCGCTGTCCTCGAGGATCAGCTCGAGTCGGCGGCCGAGCAACCCGCCGGACGCATTGATTTCGTCCACCACCAGCATCGCGGTGTTGGCCTGAGCGCCGCCCATGACGGAGAGGGCGCCGGTCTGGTCGGCGATCACGCCGATCTTGATTGCTTCTCGCATGACGTCGCTCCTACGCCTCGTAACGGCCGCTGAGTTCCGGCACCTGCGGCCGGCCCTTGTGCCCGGCCTCCTGCATGATCGCCGGGACGTCAGGGTCGGAGGCAAAGCTCTGCCAGCCGTCCAGATCCCAGTCGAAGATCACCCAGACCCGGTCGGCCTGGTTGGGGTCGCGGAACACGAGCGCGCCCCTCGAGCCATGCTGCTTGCGCTTCTCGGCACCCTTGGTGGAGAAGACACTGCTGACGCGGTCGAAGTCCTCGACCGTGGTCGTTGCCAGGAGCATCCTGGTCCTCCTTATGTTTCCGGCGTCTCCGAACGACGCCGAGGCTGGCGCGAGTATGCGCCCGAGGACATTCGAGGCACATCGGGCAAATGCCCTATAGCCTGCTGGTCCGATGAGTTTGGCGACCGGCCCTGGTCCTAGTGCCGATAGCTATTGCGGAGGTGGTGATGGGCAACGTCTTCGTCCACACGATGATGTCGCTAGACGGTTTCATCGCGGGTCCGAACGACGACATGAGCTGGGTCTTTCGCCACGCTGGCGACATGCCCAGCGCGGTCGTGGACGAGGTCATTGCTAGGACGGGGGGCGGTGCTGGCAGGCCGCCGCGTCTACGAGGCGCGTCGCGACCCGGCCGCTGTTCGAGGACGCTGGAGCGGTCCGCCTCATCCTGACCCACAAGCCACCCCAGACGAGACCCACCCCTCCTACTCTTCATTTCCGGTGATGTCAAGGACGCCGTGGCGACCGCGCTGACGGCTGCCGACGGCCGCGATGTGCTCGTGCTCGGGGCAAACGTCGCTGATCAGTGTCTCGGGGCTGGGCTCGTCGATGAGATCCTCATGCACGTCGTGCCGGAGCTCATCGGGGACGGGGTCCGGTTGTTCGACACCTCGACGCTTCGCGCGTCACTCACGACACTCGAGGTGTCGGCACCCGGTCAGGTCGTGAACCTGCGATTGCGAGTCGACAAAGTTGTCGCGTGAGCACCACCATGCACAGCGAACAGGAGGTGGCATGAACATCGAGTTCCTCTCGACCGTGGCGGTGATCGCGCCCGATCCGCCCGCCAGCCGCAAGCTGTATGTCGACGCCCTTGGGCTGCCGCTGGACAGCCAGGGCGGCGACTATCACCACAGCGAGCAGATCGCCGGTTGCAAGTCTTTCGGCATCTGGCCGCTGGCCCAAGCCGCTGAGGCGTGCTTCGGGACGCGGCAATGGCCGGCGGAGCGCCCGGTGCCGCAGGTCAGCATCGAGTTCGACGTTGCCGACGCGGCAGCGGTGGGGCCGGCGGCACGGGAGCTCCAGCAGGCCGGCTACGAGCTGCTTCACCCACCCCGCGAGGAGCCGTGGGGTCAGACCGTCGCCAGGCTGCAGTCACCGGAGGGCGCGGTGGTGGGGATCTCCTACGCCCCAGTGCTGCACGACCAAGACTGACAGGCGCCGCGTCGCAGACCGCCCTGGTCCGTTCACGCTGTCGGGTGTAGGGGTTGCGCTCGAGCACTCCGAGCGCGTCCTCGACGGCGTCGATTCGGGGCCCCAGCTCGGCTAGCGCCAGCTTCGATTGCTGCGAGCGTCGCAGAGTCCGAGAGGATCTCCGCGGTCTCTTCGAGCGCTTGATACTCGTATTGAGTACACACAGATGTCTACCTCCAAGGAGCAGTCATGAAGGTGTTCGTAGCGGGCGCCACAGGCGTTCTCGGCAGGGCGCTCGTCCCGCAGCTGGTGGCGGGCGGTCACGAGGTGGTCGGGATGACCAGGAACGCATCGAAACACGACCTGGTGCGCAGCCTGGGAGCACGCCCGGTCGTGGCCGACGCGCTGGACTCCGACGCGGTCGCCGAGGCGGTGGCATCCGCCGAGCCCGAGGTGATCGTGCATCAGCTCACGGCGTTGTCCGGGAAGTTTTCCGCGAGGGACATGCGGCACCCGGAGCGCTCCCCCTTGGCGGCTTCGACTAACCGACTGCGTACCGAGGGGACCGACCACCTCCTAGCCGCGGGCCGCGCCGTCGGGGCGGGGCGTTTCCTGGCGCAGAGCTTCACGGCTTTCAGGTGGGCCCGCACAGGCGGGCCGGTGCTGACCGAGGCCGACCCCCTCGATCCCAACCCGCCGGGAGCGCTGCGGCCTGCGCTGGTGGGGATCCTCCACGTCGAGCGGGCAGTGCCGACGATCGAGTGGGGCGAGGGTCTCGTGTTGCGCTACGGCGGCTTCTACGGTCCCGGGACCACGATCAGCCGGGCTCCTGACGCGCAGATGGCGGCGCCGATCCGCAAGCGCCGGTTCCCGATCATCGGGGACGGTGGCGGCATCTGGTCGCACATCCACGTCGACGACGCCGCGCATGCGACCGCGGTTGCGGTCGAGCGCGGCGGGCCGGGTATCTACAACATCGTCGACGACGAGCCCGCACCGGTGCGAGAGTGGCTGCCGGTCCTGGCCAGCGCGCTGGATGCCAAGCCACCAAGGCGTATCCCACGCTGGCTGGGGCGACTCGCGGCCGGCGAGGCGGCGACCGTCATGATGACCGAAGCACGGGGCTCCTCGAATGAAAAGGCCAAGCGCGAGCTCGGCTGGCAGCCGCGCTATGCGAGCTGGCGCCAGGGCTTCGCGGAGGGACTGGGCTGAGGACCTTGCCGGCCCAAGCAGCCGGTCTTGTACAGAGCCCCGCGCGTGGTGTTGAGCCGTTCCGGAAGCACGTCCAATGGCACCGCGGCGGTCGACCGTGACGAGGTCGCGGCCATTTTCGAACGTCACGGAATGACGCTCCTCGGTCCCCCTCTCGACCCCGACTGACTCGATCGCCGCCACGCCGGCCTGATCTGAGGATGTCCGATAAGTGTGAATAGTTCACACTTATCGGACAACGTCCCGCAGGGCAGGAAGCCCGACGGCCGGGGGAGGCCCGCCTCGCCCGGCCGCGGCCGGCCTTGACAGGCAGCCGCGCGGCTGCATACAATAGGCAGCCAGATGGCTGCCTATTGGCACATGGACGAGGTCTTCAGGGCGCTGGCCGATCCGAGCCGGCGACTGCTGCTCGACAGCCTGAACGAGCGCAACGGCCAGACGCTGCGCGAGCTGGGCTCGAGGCTGGAGATGGCTCGCCAGTCGGTGAGCAAGCACCTTGCCGTGCTGGAGGCGGCGAATCTCATCACGACCGTGCGCCGCGGCCGGGAGAAGCATCATTACCTCAACGCGGCGCCCATCAACGAGATCGCCGAACGCTGGATCACGCGCTACGAGCGGGACCGCGTCCACGCGCTCGCCGATCTCAAGCGAGCACTGGAGGACACCCCCGTGGAGAAGCCCTCGTTCGTCTACACGACATACATCCAGACCACGCCCGAACGGCTGTGGCAGGCGTTGACCGAGCCGGCGTTCACCGAGCGCTACTGGGAAACCACGTTCGACTCCGACTGGAAGCCCGGCTCGACCATGACCTGGCACACGCGCGGCCTGGCGATCGCCGACCCCGAGCAGGTCGTGACCGAGTCCGAGCCCTACCGCCGACTCGCCTACACGTGGCACACGTTGACCCCCGAATGGGCCGGGTCGCTGGATCTGACCGACGATGCCCGCGACCGCCTGACCGCCGAGCCGCGCTCGAGGGTCACGTTCGACATCGAGCCGCTCGACGAGCAGGTAAAGCTGACGGTGATCCACGACGACCTCGAGCCCGCCGGCATCACCGGCTCGCTGATCAGCCAGGGCTGGCCGCGCGTTCTGGCCAACCTCAAAACCCTGCTCGAGACCGGCGACACGCTTCCGGACCTACGGCAAAACACGCCGGCCAGGCTCGGGCTCACGCGATGACCAGCACGGAGATGGGCACCGCGCCCGCGGTGTCGCCATCGCCGCCACCTGAACCACGAGGAGACAACCCATGACCACCCACACCACCGCCAGTCGCGAGCAGTGGCTCGCTGCCCGCCTCGAGCTGCTCGAGGCCGAGAAGGATCTGACTCGCCGCAGCGATGAGGTGGCTCGCCAGCGCCAGCAGCTGCCCTGGGTACCCGTCGAGAAGGACTATCGGTTCGAGACTGAAGCCGGCTCCGCGTCGCTGGCCGACCTCTTCGGTGGGCGCTCGCAGCTCCTCGTCTACCACTTCATGTTCGGACCCGAGTACACGGGCGGCTGCCCGTCGTGCTCGGCGATCGCCGACGGCTTCAACGGCTTCGCCGTCCACCTGGAGCACCATGACGTCGGGCTGATCGCGGTGTCGCGCGCCCCGCTCGCCGCGCTGGAGGCGTACAAGCGCCGCATGGGCTGGAGCTTCCGGTGGGCCTCGTCGCTGGACAGCGACTTCAACTTCGACTTCAACACCTCGATCACCGAGGAGCAACAGCGCTCCGGGACCGTCGACTACAACTACCGCTCGGTGGACACGACGTGGGTTCGGGAGGCCGGCGAAGAGGGGCGCGCAGCCCAGCACGCCGCGATGACTGGCACTGACACGGCCACGTACGTCCGCGAGCAGCCCGGCATGAGCGCCTTCGCCCTGGAAGACGGAGTCGTCTACCACACCTACTCGGCCTATGCGCGCGGCCTGGACGGGCTGTGGGGCATGTACCAGTGGCTGGACCGGGCGCCGAAAGGGCGCAACGACACCGGGGCTTGGTTCCGCCCGCGAGACCAGTACTAGCAGCGCGCATCAGTCGACTCCCGGCCAGGCAGCCGCCACGGTCTAGGCAGACGGCCGCCGAGTCGCGTCCGGCTGTCATGCTGCTGCCATCACCAGGATCGAGCTTGCCGACCACGACATCGTCGGTATCCGGGCCGACAACCCCGGTCCGTTCACGCTGTCCGGCACCAACTCGTGGATCGTGGGCCGGGATCCGGCCTGGCTGGTCGACCCCGGGCCGGCGCTCGAGGCGCACCTGGATTCGCTGTCGGCCGAGATCGAGGACCGGGGAGGGCTCGGCGGCCTGGCGCTGACTCACGATCACGCCGATCACTCCGAGGCCGTGCCGGCCATGCGTCGGCGGTTTCCCGGGGCGCCGTTCGCTGCCGCCCGGGGCTCGGCCGACGTGCTTCTGCGGGAGAATCGCGCATTCGGGCCCCTGATCCCGGTCGCGACCCCCGGCCACGCCCCGGACCACGTGGCATTCGTGGTCGGTGACGTGGGACTCACCGGGGATGCCGTGCTCGGCGAGGGCAGCGTGTTCATCGCGCCGGACCCGGGCGCGCTGGCGGGCTACCTGAACGGGCTGGAGAAGCTCCGGGCGCGCGAGCTGGCGCTGCTTGGCCCCGGCCACGGGCCGTCCGTCATCGATGCCGACGCCAAGCTCGAGCAGTACATCGCGCACCGGCTCGACCGCGAGCGTCGGCTCCTCGCCGCCCTGGCAGCGGGTCGGCGCAGCGTCGACGAGCTGATCGACGAGGTGTGGGACGACGCCCCCGCGGTGCTGCGACCCGCGGCGGCGGTAACGCTGGCGGCGCACCTGGACAAGCTCGAGGAGGAAGGCCGACTGCCCGACGGGGTGCAGCGGCCGCCGGGCTGGGGCTGACGCCGGACACGCGGGCGCCTGAGAGTGGCCGATAAGTGTGAACTATTCACACTTATTGATCATCGTCCGGGGGCGCGCCGCCCGAGGGCGCTCAAGGTCCCGTCCGGGGGGCGCGCCGCCCGAGGGCGCTCAAGGTCCCGTCCGGAGGCCCGCCGCGCGCCCGGGGCGCTCAAGGCACCGCGCCGGCCAAGCGTCGGCGGGCCAGCTCCATGGCCGCCGTCAGCGGGGTGGCGCCGATCGACTCCGCGTCGGCGAAGATGCGGCGCAGGGTGTCGCCGATCCCGCGCACGCGCCGGCGGGCGGCGGCGGCGTTGTAGGTGCCGAGCTCCTCGACGATGTTGATCAGGCCGCCGGCGTTGACCACGAAGTCGGGCGCCCACAGCACGTTTCGGGCCGCGAGCAGGTCGGCCACGCGGTCGGCGGCCAGCTGATTGTTGGCGGCGCCCGCCACGATCGGGCAGCGCAGCCGGGGCACCGACTCGTCGTCCAGGAACCCGCCCAGGGCGCAGGGGACGAGCACATCGACGTCGGCCTCGAGGCCCTTCTCCGGCGTGGTCCAGCCCGCCCCCAGCTCCTCGGCCAGCCGTCGCTTGCGCTGATCGACGTCGGCCAGAATCAGCTTGGCGCCGGCCCGGGCGCAGCGCTTGGCCACCCGCGAGCCGACATGGCCGAGCCCGATCACGCACAGTCTGCGGTCCCGGAGCGACTCGGTGCCGAACACCCGCTCGCAGCAGGCGCGGATCGCCGCCTCGACCCCCAGCGCCGTGAGCGGACTCGGATCGCCGGAACCTCCCCGGCGGCGCGACAGGCCGGCGACGTGCTCGGTGCGGGTCGCGATCACGGCCATGTCGCGCGCCGAGGTACCGACGTCCTCGGCGGTGATGTATTGGCCGTCGAGCGCCTGCACGGCGTCGGCGAAGTCGAGCAGTACCGCGTGGCGGCGCTCCGAGGCCAGGCTCATCGGAGCCATGATCACGCCCTTGCCTCCACCCAGGGGCAGGTCCGCCACCGCCGCCTTGAAGGTCATCGCGCGGGACAGGCGCAACGCGTCGCGCAGGGCGGCCCGAGAATCCTCGTACGCCCACATCCGGCAGCCACCCAGCGACGGGCCCCGGGTGGTGGAATGGATCGCGATGATCGTGTACAGATTCGACCGGCGCCCGCGACGGACGCGCACCTCCTCGTGGTCGAGTCTCTCCAGGTAGCGGTCGATCGGGCTACTGAAGCTTGATCGGAGGAACTCCCGTGACCGTCCCGCTGCTCGAGCCTGCGGCGGGCGGGCCCGAGGTGCCGGCCTGCGGAGAAGCGCCGGGGGGAGAGCCCGATCCATCGGGTCCCGACTGCACGGTGGAGCCGGGATCGCTGGCGCCCGGCCCGGTACCGACAGCCGAACTCGAGTCGGGACCTGACGGGTTCGTGCTTCCGTCGGTGCCCGAGGCGGTCGGATCGGAGCTGCCGGTGGCATCTGCCGGCACGCCGTAGGTGCTCGAGGCGGTCGGATCGGTGCTGCCGTTACCGCTGCTGTTCGAGTCCCCGGGCCACGTGGCGCCCTGGCCGGTGCCTCCCGAGCTCGAAGCGCTGGCCGGGGTGGCCTTGGTCAGGGTGGATGTCGCGGTGGCCCTGTGGGCACGCACCGCCGCCGGATGCGCCGGGGCGGCGCCCACCGCGGCCGGCTGGCTCGGAACGCGAGTGCTGGTGCCGGGCGCCGAGCTCACGACCGCCTCCGTGGGAGCGGCCGACGCAGTCCGCCCACCCTCGCGGACGTGACGGGCGTGATGGTGGGCTGGCGCCGCGATCGTGTGCTGGATCTCGACTGCGCCGCCGGCGGTCACGACGGCCGCGGCCAGCAGGGTGGCGACGTGCCCGGCGCCGGTGGCGAGGACCCCGAGTCCGGCCGCCGTACCGCCCGCGACCGTGCTCCCGCCGCCGACCGCCGCGGCGCTGCCCGAGGCGGCCGCGCCGCCGGAGGCCGCCGCACTGCCGCCGCCGCCGAATCCGAGCAGCTTGGCCAGCAGCCCAGCCGGACCGATGGCCGGCAGCAAGGCCGCCAGCTGCTTGCTGGTGCCGCGCAGTTCGGAGCGGAACTCGCGACAGCCACCGCACTCGCGGATGTGGCGGCGGGCCATCCCGCCGGGTCGCACGCCGCGGTCGTGGGCCAGGATCAACTCCTCTTGGATGTCGACGCAGGCCGCGTCACGCGCCTCGGCCGACTGGGCTAGCCCCATGCGCGCGCGCACGAGCAGCGACTTCACCGCAGGAACAGAGACCCCGAGCGCGTCGGCCACCTCGGCGTACGTCATCCCACCCAGCTCGCGCATCAGCAGCGCCGAGCGCTGCTGGTCGGGGAGCCGACGGACGTCGGCGATCAGGCGCCGCAGCGATTCGCGCTGCTCGGCGGTCGCGATCGGATCGCTGACCGGCGAGCGGACCAGCTCCAGAACCTCGGGCGCGGGAGGCGCCGGCCGCCGGAGCTCATCGATGCAGCGGTTGTGCGCCACCCGGTAGAGCCAGGCGCGCAGGGCGAGCTCACGGTCGTTGGCCCGCAGGCCGCCATAGGCGCGCACGAACACGTCCTGGAGCGCGTCCTCGGCGTCCTGACGCGATTCCGGCAGCATCTGGCGTGCATAGGCGAACAGGCGCTGGCGATAGCGGTCGTGGATCACACGGAACGCCTCGTCGTGGCCCGCCCGGAACAACGCCACCAGCTGTTCGTCCGAGCGTAGCCGCAAAACCGGCGCCCCGATTGAAATTCGAGTCCGCGCCAGTCCCGACGGTGCTGGGAGTGCGGAGGCTTCCACGTAAACCCTCCTCGATCACAATAACGCGTGATCCCGCGGAAAGTTCCTAACAGCCGTCAGGATAGCGACACCATCACGTGCTTGACCTCGGTGTAGTCCTCCAGCGCGTACATGCTGAGGTCCTTGCCGTAGCCCGACTGCTTGAAGCCGCCGTGAGGCATCTCCGAGGCCAACGGGATGTGGTCGTTGATCCACACGCAGCCGAACCGCAGCGCGCCTGCCACCCGCATCGCCCGGGCCACGTCGCGGGTCCACACCGACGAGGCCAGCCCGTACGGGGTGCCGTTGGCCCAGGCGATCGCCTCGGCCTCGTCGCTGAACGGCTGGACGGTGATCACGGGCCCGAAGATCTCCTGCTGGATCATCTCGTCGTCTTGCTTGAGCCCGGCTACCACGGTGGGCTCGAGGTAGAACCCGGGGCGGTCCGGCTCGCGCCCGCCCGTGGCCAGCTCCGCGTGAGAAGGCTTGCGCGACAAGAAGCCCTCGACGCGCTCGCGCTGGCGGGCGGAGTTCAGCGGCCCGAGCGTGGTGTCCTCGGAGCTGGTGTCTCCCAGCACGAGGCCCTGGGCCTGTTCCACCAGGCCCGCGACCACGTCGTCGTGCACCTTGGCGCTGGCCAGCACGCGGGTGGCGGCCGTGCAGTCCTGGCCCGTGTTGTAGTAGCCGGTCCCGGCGATCGTCTCCATCGCGGTCGCCATGTCGACGTCGTCGAACACCACCACCGGCGCCTTGCCGCCCAGCTCGAGGTGGACACGCTTGAGCGTGTCGGACGCGTGCCGGGCGATCCACTTGCCGGTGGGCACCGAGCCCGTGAGCGACACCATGTCGACCTCGGGATGGGTGACGAGCGTGCTGCCGGCCGGCTCGCCGTGGCCGGTGATCACGTTGAGCACGCCCTTGGGGAAGATCTCCGCCGCGTACTCGGCGAGCTTGAGCGTGGTCAGCGGGGTGGTCTCGGCCGGCTTGAGCACGATCGAGTTGCCGGCCGCCAGCGCCGGGCCGATCTTCCATATGGCCATCATCACCGGGTAGTTCCATGGCGCGATCTGGCCGATCACGCCGACTGGCTCCCGGCGGATGATCGACGTGTAACCGGTCAGATATTCGCCGGCGGCGCGACCCTCGAGGCATCGCGCCGCGCCCGCGAAGAAGCGCAGGTTGTCGACCATGAACGGGATCTCATCGTCGCGGAAGGCGGCGATCGGCTTGCCGGCGTTGGCGGACTCGAGCTCGGTGAGCTCATCGCGCGTGCTCCTCGATCGCGTCGGCCAGCTTGAGCAGCAGCCCGGCCCGCTCGCCGGGCGTGGTCGTCGCCCAGCCGCCCTCGAACGCGCGCCGGGCGGCCTTGACCGCCCGGTCGACGTCCTCGGCGGTGGACAGAGGAGCGTCGGGCGATCACCTCGCCGGTGGCGGGATTGAGGATCTCCTCGGTCTGCCCTTCGGCGGGGTCGACGGCCTCGGAATCGATGAAGTTCTGGAGAGTGGGAACGGTGGTGGCCATGCAGGCAACGTACCACCGGCACACAGGCCCGCGGGGAGCATTTCCAGCCGCGGCGTTCTACCCTGTGGCGCGCTGAAGACCCGGCCGCATGCGGCCGGGTCCCGGGCGGTGCATGCACCGCCCGGCGGGTGCGCGCATGCGCGCACCCGGTAACTACACTGGAGCATTAGCGATGGACCCCGCTTCCGGCATTGGCATACCGGTGGCTTTTGGCGCGGGCCTGATCTCGTTTCTTGTCCCCGTGCGTGTTGCCGCTGGTGCCCGGCTATATCTCAGCTGTCGCCGGCGTTGCGCCGGCCGACATCCGGCCCGCGCGCGTGATCGGCCCGAGCCTGATGTTCGTGGGCAGCTTCTCGGCGATCTTCATCGCGCTGGGGCTGCTGGGCCAGCAGGCGCTGCACAGCGCACTGACCGGCCCGGCCGCGCTGAAGATCTCCGGGGCGATCATCGTCGCGATGGGCGTCCTGTTCGTGCTCGCCCCGTTCGTGCCCCAGCTGAGCCGGGAATGGCACGTCGGCGCGTCTGATGCAGCGCGCCGGGCGCAGTGGGCCGATCCTGACCGGCGCGGCGTTCGCGCTGGCCTGGACCCCGTGCACTGGCCCCACGCTGGGCGCGATCGTGACCGCCACCGGGGCCTCCCACTCCGCCGCCCACGGCGCGCTGCTGCTCGCGGTGTACTGCGCCGGCCTGGGCGTGCCGTTCCTGATCACCGGCCTGGCGTTCGGCACCGCGACCTCGGCGCTGGCGGTAGTCAAGCGCCACTACCCGATCGTGATTGGCACCGGCGGACTGGTGCTGATCGGGATGGGGATCCTGATCTGGACGGGCGAGTTCACCCAGCTCAACATCACCGTCAACCACTGGCTGCAGTCGCTGGGGCTGCCGGACCTCAACTCCGATACGTGATCCTGAGCCGTCCGCGGCGAGCCCCGCGGCGGCCAGGACGTAACCCCGCGCACAAGCCTGGCTGGGGGAGTTGTGCTCAGGCGGCCCTAAGCGTGCTACGCTGCCGTCGGACTTAGGGTCACCTAACTACATGTCCTTCGCCCAGACCGTCGCGCTCGGCGCCCTCGCCGGCTTCACGATCTATCTCGGTCTCCCCGTGGGGCGACTTGCAGCTGCTGGGCGCCCGGCCTCGCGTGGCGCTGGCGATGTTCTCCGTCGGCGTGCTGGCGTTCATCTTCGTCGACGTGCTGTCGAGCGGCATCGAGATCGTCAACTCCGCGCTCACGGCGGTCAAGCACCACCAGCGGTCGGTGGCCTACCTGATCTGGCTGGTGGTGCTGCTGGGCGCCGGGTTCGCGGCGGGAGCGCCGGGCTGGCGATGCTCGAGCGGCGGATGCGCCCGGCTGGCCGCCGCACCCCGCCGATCGCCGGCGCCGCGCACGGCGGCGGCGCTCAGCGCGTCCGACGCCGACGCGCTGGCGTCCGAGCTCGACGTCGCGCGGCGCCGCGCCCTGCGCACCGGCCTGACGATCGCCGCCGCGATCGGCGTCCACAACTTCGCCGAGGGGCTGGCCATCGGGGTCTCCGCGCGAGCCGGCGCGATCAGCCTGGCGACCGTCCTGATCATCGGCTTCGCGCTGCACAACGCCACCGAGGGGTTCGGGATCGTCGGGCCGCTGGGGGACGTCAAGCCGTCGTGGCGGTGGCTGGGGCTGGCCGGCCTGATCGGCGGCGGGCCCACGTTCCTGGGCTCGATCGTCGGCTACGGGGTCACCAGCGCAGCCGCTGGAGCTGGCGTTCTACGCGGCCGCGGCGGCGCGATCCTGTACGTGATCGGCGAGATCTGGAACGGGATGCGCCGCTACGGCTATCGCGAGCTGGGCCTGCTGATGGTCAGCGCGGGCTTCCTGGTCGGCGTGATCACCGACCTGATCGTCACCTGGGGCGGAGCCTGAGCCTGAGCTACATCGCGCAGGGCGATGCGTTGCCCCGGGTGAGCGCCGTAGCCGCGGGGTCTGCCAGCGCCACCGTACCGCCCACGTCCAGATGAACCTCGAGCGTCCCGGTCATCGCTCCGGTGCGGCCGTTCGGCTGTCCGGGGCAGGCCGGATTGGCGGCAAACGTCAGCCCCCCGGTCACCACCGGCGCGACGCCGCCGACATGTGCCGATGCCAGCGTGCTCGCGACGCTGAACACGGAGCCGCCGGACAGCTCGACGGTATGGATGACCGACACGGTCTTGCCGAGCTTGGCGGGATGGAACTCGAGCTCCAGCGAGCGCGGACCGCTGGGCGGCGCCGTGGCGAACAGCGATGCCTGGAGGAAGGAACGCGGTGAGCACCACCGTAGCGCTGCCGGTCGTCCCCCGAGCAGCTCTGATCGATCTTCTCCAGCCGGCCCGCCACCCGCTGTAGCTTCACGCGCCCGAAGTAGCCCGGCTGGATCGCCACCTGCGCCGGTGCCGCTGAAGCTGCCGTTCTGGATCGTGGTCCCCGAGCCCGAGCAGCCCGCGGCCGGCTTCAGGTGCCTGCGCCTCCCGCGGGGGTGGAACTGCAGCGTACCCTTGGCGAGCTTGCCGATCGCGAAGCGCAGCGAGGCCGTGGACAGGTTGCCGGCCAGGTGGCACCGGACGCCCCTGGTGGCGCTGAAGCTGTGGATTTCCTGACCGTGGCGGAATGAGCGGGTGAACGTCGCGCTGACGCTCGCGCCCGAGCAGTTGGCCACCGCCAGCGTCAGGCTGTAGTGATGGCGCACCTTGAGCGGGCCGACGAACAGCTGGGGGTGCCCGTCGCGGCCGTCGCGCTGGTGACCGCCGTGGCGACACCAGGGCGGCGAGCAGGCCCGCCACTCCCGTCGGCCGTTTCGGCTATTCGTCTTCGTCGGGATGCTGCTCATGCCAGCGCAACGATGCCGCCTCGGCGCTGGCCGAATGGCGATTGGGGACGACCTCCTCGTCCTCGGGCACGTCGGACGGGCGGGACATGCTCGGGATCGTCTTCGGGGTGCTTCTCGCCCCAGCGGGCGCCGGCCGCGTCCGCGGTGCGGGATGGCCATCCGGGGTGCTTCTCGTCGCTCATGTCGATCCTCCCTGCGTCGGTCGTGCAGAGCGTAACGGTTCGGATCGCGATCGCGGCTCCGACCGCCGCCAGCACCGCCTTGCCCACGATCGAGCTCACGGCCGACCAGGCCGTTCCCGACACCAGGCCGATGAGCACGAACGCCGCCGCCCAGATGGCGCAGCCGAGCGCGGTCAGCGCGGTGAACGGGAGCAACGGCACGCGTCGCGCGCCGGCCGGCAGCGACACGAACGTCCGGGCCAGCGGCAGCAGCCGGGCCAGGAACACCGCCCGCAGCCGTGCCGGTCCAGCAGGCCGTCGGTGCGCGCGAGCAGCGCGCGGGCCCCCGGCAGGCCCCTGCACGCCGCAGCGCGCCGAGGCCGTAGGCGATCAGCGAGCCCACCACGTTGCCCGCGGTCGCCGCCGTCACCGCGAGCGGAAAGCTCATCCAGTGCTGGCTGACCGCGAACCCCGAGAACAGCAGCGTGACCTCGCTGGGAACCGGGATGCAGGCGCTCTCGGGGACCATCAGCAGGAACACGCCCAGGATTCCGAACTGGCTGATGACCGCGGTCATGGTCCGGGCCCCGGGCGTGGGCAGGCGGTTTCGGGCCGCCGGGCGGCGGCGGCGCCGGGGGCCGGTGCGGCGGCGGCGGCGCCCCCGGGGCCGGTGGGCGCGGCCGCCGGTAGCCGAGCGCCGACTGCACGCTCGAGGCGCGCCACGCCGTGCCCCCGCGCGGCGTCGGCACGCCCTGGCGGGACAGCTCGGCGGCGATCGCATGCAGGCTGAGGCCACGCTCGCGCAACTCGGCGATGCGCTCGGCCAGGTCCGGCGAGGCGGCGCTCAGCCCGGGCCGGCCGCGGGGACGGCGAGGATGGTCCGGCTCGCGGCCCCAGCGCTCGACCTCGCGCAGCACTGCGCGGCTCGCCGCCCGGACACGGTGGCGGTGTCCAGACCCATGTCGCCGGCCACTAGGTCGGCGTCCGCGGCTGACAGCCAGTCGAGCAGGCGCACGAGCTCGCCCAGCGAGGCCGCAACGCCGCCGAGCCGCGGCGTGAACAGCGTCTGCGCCTCGCCCGCGGCGATCACGTGCAGCGCCCGACCGAGCTGGTCCCCGGCGTCGTCGGCGACGCTCACCACCACCTCGAGTTCGCTGGCGGCGCCGGCTCGTCACCCGGGCGGAGATAGGCCACGGCTGTGCGTTACATCACCCATTGTACGCAAATTATTTGCGTACGAACCCGCGGCGGTCGGCCAGGTCAGCTCAGCGGATCAGCTGCTCGAGCGGGCGGCATCGACCATCGCCGCAGCGTCTCGCCGGCATCGTGACGGGGCCGCCAGCGCAGCTCCCGGCGGGCCTTGCCGGTGTCCATCAGCACCGGCACGCGGAACGTCTCGATCCACTGCGCCTCGGCGGGCAGGAACGGCAGGTGCGCGACCAGGCTCGGCGGTCGCGCCCAGCGCGATCTCCGGCACCGGCAGGCTGTACCAGCCCAGCGCGTCCGCGATGTCGGACATCGTCAGCGTCCCTGGGCCCGCGAGGTTGTAGACGCCGGGTTCGCCGCCGCCCGAGCACGGCCGCCCGGAACGCGGTCGCGACGTCGTCGTGGTGCACCAGCTGGAACGGCACGCCCGGATCGGGCAGCACCGGCGCCAGCGCCGGGACCAGCTCGAGCAGCGCGCAGCGACCGGAGCGGGCATGGCGTTCGACAGCTGCACGTAGGGGATGTTCCGGAGCAGCAGCAGCGCGTCGGGTCCGGCGACGATGCAGGGGCGGAACACGTAGGCGTCGGTGCGCGTGCCGTCCAGGAGCCGCGCGCAGGACGCCCTCGAGCTTGGCCTTCTGCGCCGAGTAGTAGTGCCGATCGGTTCCCCGCGGCGGGAGCTCCTCGGTCAGCAGCGGAGGGTTCTCGGCGTGGAACCCGTAGGCGGCGACCGACGATGCGTACACCAGCCGCTTGACGCCGGCGTCGGCGGCCGCCTGGAACACGTTGCGCGAGCCCTCGAGGTTGATGCTCTGCGTCTGCTCGCGGTTGCCCATGATCAGAAACGCGAGGTGGACGATCACATCGGCGCCCGGGAACAGCTCGTCGAGCGCGACGCGGTCCAGGACGTCTCCTTGGCGATAGTCGGTCTTGCGCAGGCCGGCCTCGGCGGGGTCAAACGGCCGGCGGGCCATGGCGACGATCCGGCCGACCTCCGCGCTCTTCTCGAGCGCTTGCAACAGTGATCTGCCGATGTCCCCGGTCGGCCCGGTGACCGCGACCGTGAGCCGCTGGCGGCTACGGCGGGCAGGCGGCATCAGCCACGCTTGGCCAGCTCGCGCTTGGCCACGCGGTGAAAGCGCCTCATCTTGGCGGCGTTGACGCGGAACATCGCGATTCGCCCGGCCGGCACCTCGAATCCGCCCACGAGCTTGTGCGGCACCAGCGCCCAGCCGTCGTCCGTCAGCACCAGGTCGCCCCGGACCTGGAAGTTCTGCTGCCAGGTGAACTGCTCGGCATGGACGTGCGCGGTCAGGCAGGCCAGGCCCGGCTGCAGCGGGACGCCGTCGGGCTCGGCCTCGATCCGGATCCAGCGGGCCGCCTCGTCGACCTTGACTGGCACCCGCACCGCGAACGGAAATCCATCCGGCGAGACGATCGACAGCACCGCCGTGGGAAAGCGGGTGCCGAGATCGCCGATCCGAGCGTCCCAGGCGCTCGCGCCGCCGGCCGGATCGGCGTGAAAGCGGTCGGGCTCCTCCGAGTGGCCGGAGCGGACCTCCTCCACGTGGGCGCCGTACAGCGTGGGCTCGGCGGCGATGTCTCCGCGCGGCCACACGTAGACGCGCTCGGGGCGCACATGCACGTAGATGCGGGTGTAGTACCAGGCCATGCGGTCGCTGGACCCACTTGGGCGGGTGCAGCTTGACCGTCTCCGGAAGCTTCTCGGCCGACTCGCGCGCGTAGCGGTCGCGGTTGTGCTCGAGATCTGCGGTATCGACCTGCGCCGAGCCCTGGACCAGCACCATCGGCGGCGCTTGCAGGCCGCTGCCGGTGGGGTCGGAGAACAGCAGCGCGACCAGCGGATTGGCGTTGGCATCGTTGGCCTTCTTCGGGTACCCGAGCCCGGTGGTCACGTCGATGCACGTTGCGCCCGGCGAGTAGTACGGCGTGACCGGCCACGTGATCGGCTGGCCGAGCTTGTCGATCGTCGTGTACTCGGTCGTGACGAAGCGGTCGAACACGGCCTGGACATCGCTCGGCAGGGAGGCTGTCACGGCGCGAGTATACGTTCGCGCGTGGGCGCGGTGGGCTCGGGCCGGGAGGCGCCGGCGGGCCTGGTGGGCATCGGAGCCGGAGGCGCCGGCGGGCCTCAGTCCTCGTACCCCTGGTCGCCCGGCAGCAGGATCCGCGCCGTCTCGCCGCTCATGATCACGCGGGGCTGTACGGGCACGACCTCGCGGCCACGGGCGTGGGCGATCAGAGCCTGGGCGGATCGAAAGCCGGACAGCTGCTGCAGATGCTTGATCGTGGGGAACACCAGCAGCAGCTCGCCCGTCACGGGCGGCATCGAGCGCCGCCTGCGGCGCGTACCAGCGGGCGTCGATCACCTCGCTGCCGTCGGCCTTGGCCTGCTGCCCCTCCGGCAAACACGCCACGTAGAACCACGTGTCGAACCGGATCTTGACTTGGGCCGGCGTGATCCAGCGGGAAAACGGCACGAGCTGCCCGGGATCGGAGAGCTGCACGTCCGCCTCCTCCGACAGCTCCCGGACCGCGGCGGCCCGTAGCGCCTTATCACCCTCGCCCTCGTCGCGATCGACGGCCCCGCCGGGAAACACCCAGGCTCCGCCCATGAACCGCGACTCCGGGTTGCGCTGCACCAGCAACACCTCGAGGCTGTCACTGCCTCCCCGCAGCAGGATCACCGTCGCGGCAGGGCGGGGCACAGTCGCCTCGCCGCGGTTGAGCTCCTCTCCCGGACCGGGGCGGTCGATTGCCTCCTCTCCCGGACCGGGGCGGTCGATCCCATCGCGCGACCTTACCGGGGGGCGGGCGCGGGAGGCGGCAGAACATGCTCAATGTCGATGAGCCGGTCTGGTGCGCGGGGCGGTCGACATCGAGCATGAACATCGTGCTCAATGTCGATCGGTTCGCCGCGCCACGCGACTTTGGTACATCGAGCAGGTCCGCACGCGCCGCCAGGGCCGCGCGCCGCGAGCGCGAGGGCCGCGGGCGCAAGGGCCGCGGGCGCAAGGGCCGCGCGCCGCGAGCGCGAGGGCCGCGGGCGCGCGGGCCAGCGCGGGTACCTCGCCGTTCCGGACCTGTTCGCGCCACGAAATCCGCCTCTGACGCGCCGGCTACGGAGTTGGACCATGCATGTGATGGTCGAACTCCATCTCATACGTCGGGCGGGGGGTTTCGGAGTTCGACCATGTCCCGGTCACCCTCACTACCCATCCCCAGCCGCCGTTCCGCAACGCCGCAGCCTCCGCCCGCCAGCGGGACGGACCCGGCGCTAGGCTTGGGATGTGCGGTACATGTGCGAGTCGTGCGGGTTCATCTATGACCCCGCCGAAGGTGACCCGGACGGCGGTATTCCGCCGGGCACTCCGTTCGAGGACATTCCCGAAACGTGGTTCTGTCCCGTGTGCGGGGCGCGCAAGCGAGATTTCTCGCCCTACGAGGAGTAGCTGGCTCCCGCGACGCGTTCCGACCGCGGGCTGCCGCGAGGCTGCTGCCCTCCGACGTCCGACATCCGTCCAATCCGGCGGCGTACGGTTCCGTCTGGGCCCCGTTGTGGCGTTGGTAACCCTGCCGCCACGACGAGCGGACCCGTGCTGAAAGCGCGAGCCATGCCAACCAGCTCCAAGGATGGAATCGATGAAAAGGACAGCTCTAGCTGCCGCAATCGCGGCCCTGGCACTTCCAGCCAGCGCCGCCGCAGCGACCGGCGTCGTTCTCTCGGTTAACTCCCGCCACCACACGATCGAGGTCGTGGATGGCAAGCACGTGGTGCACGCCTACCACTACCGCGGGCGGCTTCCGCACGTCCGGCTCGGCGCGAGGATCAGCTACGGTCAGTCGGCCGACACGATCCACCACGTCAGGCGGAATGGGGCCGCAGACGGGACCGTCGCGTTCCTGGCTCGCGTGGTCCGCTCGAACTCGGGGCGATTGGTGCTGCGCCTAGCGGACGGAAGGACCGTCAGCCTGCGACTTCGGCATCAGCGCGCCAACCGCGGCGTCGTGGTGCTCGTCACCGAGACCACAGATGCCCAGGGCAACCTGACCATCACCATCACCCTGCAGCCGGTGTCGGCGCCGGGAGGTGGTGGACCGGTCTACGTCGACCCGCTCGGACACGACCACTACGTCGACCCGCTCGGGCAGAACCACTACGTCGACCCGTTCCGACATCACCACTCCGTCGACCCGTTCCGCCGGCACCGGCACCACTGAGCGGGCGTCGCGTCAGCGAAGCGCGGTCGCCGGCCGCGCGGCCGCCTCGCGGACGCCGACGATTGAGCCTCCGACCCTCAGGCCGCGGTTCGCAGCCGCCCGGCGCTCGCCTCCGCGATGGCCGCGGCGGTGATCGCGACGAGCCTACGGAGCTCGGATTCGGAGATCGACAGCGGTGGCATCAGCACGACGACGTCGCCGAGGGGGCGGATGATCGCGCCGCGCCGGCGGGCCGCGAGGGTGACCTGGTGGCCCAGGCGCTCGTGGGGCGGATGCTCGGTCAGCTCGATCCCCACCATGAAGCCACGCTGCCGAACCTCGGCCACGGCCGGGAGGACGGCGATGCGGTGGTCAAGCAGGCGCGTGAGCAGCTCGATCTTGGGCTGGAGCGCCTGGAGCGTGCGCTCGCGCTCGAACAGCTCCAGCGTGGCGATGCCGGCGGCGCAGGCCAGCGGGTTGCCGGTGTAGGTGTGCCCGTGGAAGAACGCCTTGAAGTCGTCGAACCGACCCAGGAAGCCCTGATAGATGCGCTCGCTCGTGAGCGTGGCAGCGAGCGGCAGGTAGCCGCCGGTCAGGCCCTTGCCGACGCACATCAGGTCCGGCGTGATCTGCTCGTGCTGGCAGGCGAACATCGCGCCCGTGCGGCCGAAGCCGGTCGCGACCTCGTCGCAGATGAGCAGCACGCCGTGCCGGTCGCACAGCTCGCGCACGGCCCGGACATAGCCCTCAGGCTGCAACCGCATCCCGGCGGCTCCCTGCACCAGCGGCTCCACGATCACCGCCGCGACCTCGTCCCCGTGCTGCGCCAGCAGCTCCGCGAGGTGGTCGGCATCGCCCGCGCGGGCCTGCCAGGAGTCGAACAGCAGCGGTCGGTATAGCGAGTGGAACAGCTCGATCCCGCCCACAGACACGGCTCCGAGCGTGTCGCCGTGGTAGGCGTCCCGCAGGCAAATGAAGTTGGTGCGCTGGGGCTCGTCGCGTTGCGCCCACCACTGGAAGGCCATCTTCAGCGCGACTTCGACCGCCGTAGATCCGCTGTCGGAATAGAACACGCGCGTCAGCCCGGGCGGCGCCAGCGCAACCAGTCGCTCGGCTAGCTCGATGGCCGGCCGGTGGGACAGGCCGAGCATCGTCGAATGCGCCACGCGTCCCAGCTGGTCGCGCACCGCTGCGTCGATCGCGGGATGTCGGTGACCGTGGACGTTGCACCACAGCGACGAAACGCCGTCGATGTAGCCGTTGCCGTCGGTGTCGTACAGGTTCGCGCCCTCGGCGTGATCGATCACCAGCGGCGGCTCTTCGCTGCACCACCCCTCCTGCTGAGTGAACGGGTGCCAGAGATGGCGGCGATCGGCGGTGGCTAGCTCGGTGGTCGTGCGCATGGGCGCACGCTAGCTCTGGGGGCGGTCGGATCGGCGGCGGCTACCGGGCCGGGGTCGCCACCGCCGCGGTCGCCGCCGCCGCGGTCCCGTCGAGCCAGCGATCGACCGGGAGCAGGCTGCCGGCCGCGGCCAGCGGTCCGGGCGCACCGCGCGCGATGTGCGGGAGCGTCGACACCGGAACCTCCCCCAGTCGCTCGATCGTCTCGCGATTGGAACGCTCCACAGCGCTCGGCGCTGCCGGCCACGGCGTCAGCACGACTCCGGCGAGCTCGAGGTCGGCGGCCCGGGCCGCCTCCAGCGTGAGCAGGGTGTGGTTGATCGTTCCCAGCCCCGGCCGCGCGGCGAGAACGAGCGGCAGCCCGACATCGGCCGCCAGCCGACGGACGTCGTATCCGGGCGCGATGGGCACCAGCAGACCGCCCACTCCCTCGACCACCAGCGCCTCACCTTGGCTCCCGACGTCGAGAATCTCGGCCACGAGCCGCTCCGGCTCAAGGTTCTCATCGCACAGCTCCAGCGCCAGATGCGGCGACACCGGCGGTCCATAGCCGGCGATCGCCACCCGTTCCGGGACCGAGCCGGCCGCCCGGGCCAGCAGCTCGTGGTCGTGCGGCCAGGCTTCATCGGTGGCCTCGTCCAGCCCCGTAATGATCGGCTTCAGCGCCCGGACGTCGACGCCCCGGGCCCGGAGCGCAGGCCACGATGGCGCCAGCCAGGACCGTCTTGCCCACGCCCGTGTCGGTGCCGGTGACAAAGCAGCCGCGCACGTCCCGGCTATGCCGCCCGGGCGGCGGCGGGGGCTTCGTGATCAAAGATGCCGATCGACGGTGGCTCAAGGTCGGATGCGGCCACCGAGGCCAGGTGCGCGCGGGGGTCCAGGCCGGCGGCGCGAGCCACCGCGGCGACCGTCCGGGCGGCGGTGCGCAACTCCTGTTCGCGGTGGGAGGCCATCACGGCCAGCCGCAGACGTGAGGTGCCCACCGGGACCGTCGGAGGCCGGATCCCCTGTGCGAACACGCCCCGGTGCAGCGCCGCCTCGCAGATCCTCATCGTCAATTCGGCATCGCCGATCACGAGCGGCACGATGTGAGTGCGTGAGCCGCGCACGTCGAACCCTTCCCGGGCCAGCTCCCCTCGCAAGGCGGCCGCATTGCTCTGGAGCCGCTGGACGCGGCGGGGACGGGTCTCGAGCAGGTCGAGGGCGGCCAGCGCGCCGGCCACGGCCGGCGGCGGGGGGGCGGTGGAGAAGATGAACGTACGGGCGGCGTTCACCAGGAAGCGGGCCAGGCTCCGATCGCAGGCGACGAACGCACCGTAGCTGCCCAGCGCCTTGCCCAGCGTTCCGACGATCACGTCGACCTGGTCCTCCAGTCCGGCCTCGGCCAGAGCGCCGCGGCCCCCGGGTCCCAGGGTCCCGGTGCCGTGCGCCTCGTCGACCAGCAGCCGTACCCGGTGGCGCTGGGCCAGCTCGACGAGCTCCTCCAGCGGCGCCACGTCGCCGTCCATCGAGAACACGCTGTCGGTGACGATCAACGCGCCGCGACCCTCGGCTTCGTCGATGCCCCAAGCCAGATGCTCGGGATCGCAATGGTCGTAAACGAAGATCTCCGCCCGCGACAGTCGGCACCCGTCGATGATCGAGGCGTGGTTGAGCTCGTCGGAGAACACCACGTCTCCGGGCCGCGCGAGCGCGGCGATCGCACCCATGTTGGCCAGGTACCCGGAGCCGAACAACAGCGCCGACTCGCGGCCCTTGAACGCCGCCAGCCGCTCCTCCAGCCGGCGGTGGATGGTCATGGTTCCCGAGATGAGCCGTGAGGCGCCCGCGCCGACACCCCACCGCGTGGCGGCCTCCGCGGCCGCCTGACGCACCTGGGGGTGGTCGGCGAAGCCCAGGTAGTTATTCGAGCACAGCAGGAGCACGGGCCTGCCGTCCAGCAGCACATGCGCGCCCTGGGGTCCGTTGACCAGCCGAGTGCGACGACCCAGGCCCAGGGTCTCGAGCTCCTCGAGCCGGGCCTCGATCTCGATCATGCGGCCCGATCTCGCCGGGTGGCCGCCTCACGCGTGATGCGATCCTGGCCCGTGTTCGGCGCTCCGTCGGGCCGCGGGGGCACGCTCCGCTTGGCCGCAAAGCGCAGCTGAGATGCCGGATCCCAGAGCCGGACGGTCAGTCCGGGCTCGCAAGGCTGGCTGAGCGCTTCGGACAGCACGTCGGGGGTCTCGCCCTCGAGCCAGCCACTGCGGTTGTCCGGGCGCGGATTGGCGCCGTTGTCCGGCTGGCGGGCCACGTTCAGTCCCAGCTCCTCGAACATGGCGCGGTCCTCCTGGGGCGTGTTGCCCAGAGTGGTGAGGAAGTTGCCCATCATCACGCCGTTCAGTCCGGCCCTGACCGCGGTCGCCTGCAGCTCGCCGAGGTTCTCGACGCGCCCGCCGCAGAGCCGGAACAGGGCGTCGGGCAGGATCAGCCGGAAGATCGCGATCCATTTCACGACCTCCCACGGGTCCATCAACTGCCGATCGCCGAACTTCGTGCCCGGCCGCGGGTTCAGCAGGTTGATGGGAACGCTGGTGGGGTCGATCTCGGCGAGCTGGAACGCCATCTCCACGCGCTGGCGACGCGTCTCGCCCAGGTTCAGGATCCCGCCCACGCAGCTCTCCAGCCCGGCCTCTCTGACGGCGTCGATCGTGCGCAGCCGGCCGTCATAACGGACCGTGGTGGACACCTCGGGGTAATACGACCGCGCCGTCTCGACGTTGTGGTGCACTCGCTGGACCCCGGCCTGCCTGAGCGCCTTGGCCCGGTCGACCGACATGTGCCCGATCGAGACGCAGCGCTTGAGGCTGGTGTGCTGGGCCACCAGTCGCGCCCCGCGCAGGACCTTGTCGAAGTCTCGCCGTGACAGGCCCTGGCCCTGGGTCACCAGGCAGAACCGATGCGCGCCGGCGGCCTCGGCGGCGCGCGCGTGCTCGAGGATCTGCTCCGGCTCCATCATCGCGTGCATGGGCGTCTCGGCATCGGCGTACTTCGACTGGGCGCAGAAGCCGCAGTCCTCGGCGCAGCCACCGGACTTGGCATTGACCAGCGAGCACATGTCGGTCGAGTCCGAGAACCGCTCCACCCGAACCTGCCAGGCGCGCTCAACCAGCGCGGCGATGTCCGCGTGTTCCTCGAGCTCGCCCAGGCGCAGCGCCTCCTGCGGTGTGATCAGCGGCGGCAACGCGCAGAAACCTAGGCCACGCGGCGGACGGCTCGCCGCATCAGCTAGCGCTCGGCCAGACGCTCCAGCAGCCCCAGAGCTTCGCGCAGGGTGGTGCGCTCGGCGGGCGACAGGTCGGCGGCGATCGCCTCGGCCAGCCAGCCCTCACGCCGGTGGCGGTCGTCCTCGAGCGCTCCCCGGCCCTCGGCGGTCAAGTCCACCAGCGCCCGGCGGCGATCGTCGCGGATCGGGCGACCGCGCCACCAGCCCGGCCGATTCAAGCTCGGCCACGGTCTGGGCCATCGACTGGGGCCGGACTCGCTCGCCGCCGGCCAGGTCGCTGACGCTCTGCGGGCCCTCGCGGTCCAGCCGCCCGAGCACGGCTCCGTGCGAGAGAGGAAAGCGGTGCTCGATCGCGCAGCCGGCGTATCAGCCGGCCAAGCACGACTCGCAGCTGGCTGGCCAGCAGCGGCGATTCGGTCTGGGGCGTCATCGGCTCCGGTTTGGGATACGCAGGTAAACTGCACAGTCTGCCTGTTATAATACCCGGGCGTGACGGACAGAATCGGCGCCGAGGATCGCTATAAGTGGATCGCGCTGTCGAACAGACGCTCGCGGTCCTGCTGGCGACGCTCGACGTGTCGATCACGCTGATCGCGATGCCGGACATCTTCCGCGGCATCCATCTCGATCCGCTGGTTCCGCGCAACAGCTTCTACCTGCTGTGGATGATCCTCGGCTACATGGTCGTGGGCAGCGTGCTGATCGTCAGCCTCGGCCGGCTGGGGGACATCTTCGGCCGGGTCCGGATCTACAACCTCGGGTTCGTCATCTACACGGCGGCGTCGCTGCTGCTCGACCGTCGACTGGCTGACGGGCGCGCGCGGGCGCGACCTACCTGATCGTCTTCCGGATCTTCCAGGGGGTCGGCGGCGCCTGCCTGATGGCCAACGCGGCCGCCATCATCACCGACGCGTTCCCGCAGAACCAGCGGGGTATGGCGCTCGGGCATCAACAACATCGTCGGCGTCAGCGGGATGTTCGTCGGGCTGGTGCTCGGCGGGCTGCTGGCGCCGGTCAGCTGGCGGCTCGTGTTCCTGATCTCGGTGCCGGTCGGGCTGTTCGGGACGGTGTGGGCGTACCTCAAGCTCGAGGAGCGGGGCGAGCCGAAGCGCCGGCCGATCGACTGGTGGGGCAATGCCACCTTCGCCGCTCGGACTGATCTGCCTGATGGTCGCCGTGACCTACGGCATCCGCCCCTACGGCGGCCAGCGCCACCGGCTGGGGTAGCCCCCGCGTGGTCGGCGCTGCTCGCCGGCGGGAGTCGCGTTCCTGGTCGCCTTCGGGATGATCGAGCGCCGGGTCGAGCGACCCGATGTTCCGGCTGCCGCTGTTCCGGATCCGCGCGTTCACGTTCGGCACGCTGTCGACGTTCCTGTCGGCGCTGGCCCGGGGCGGGCTGATGTTCATGCTGATCATCTGGCTGCAGGGAATCTGGCTGCCCGCAGCACGGCTACGACTTCACCCAGACGCCGCTGTGGGCCGGGATCTACATGCTGCCGCTGACTGTCGGCATGCTGATCGCGGGACCCACCTCCGGCTATCTCTCCGACCGGTTCGGGGCGCGACCGTTCGCCACCGGCGGGATGATCGGCGCGGCGGTCAGCTTCGCGCTGCTGATCGCTGCTGCCGACGAACTTCTCCTATCCCGCTGTTCGCGCTGGTGCTAGCGCTCAACGGGATCTCGATGGGGATGTTCGCCTCCCCCAACCGCGCCGGGGTGATGAACAGCCTGCCGCGCGGCGATCGCGGCGCCGGCGGCGGGATGAACCAGACCTTCCAGAACTCCGCCCAGGTGGTCTCGATCGGGATCTTCTTCACGCTGATGATCGCCGGCCTGGCGGCCAGCCTGCCGCACGCCGCTCGAGCACCGGTCTGGAGGCCCATGGCGTCGCCGCCGGCACCGCCCAGCGGGTGTCGCACCTACCGCCGGTGTCGATCCTGTTCGCCGCGTTCCTGGGCTACAACCCGCTCCAGCATCTGCTCGGCCCACACGCGCTGGCGGCGATCGGGCCGCACAGCGCCGCCCTGCTCACCGGACGCTCGTTCTTCCCGCAGCTGATCTCCGGACCGTTCCGGACCGGTCTGCACGAGGCGTTCGTGTTCGCGATCGTCGCCTGCCTGATCGCCGCCGCCGCCTCGATGCTGCGCGGCGGCCGCTACCACTACCTCGACGAAGCTCCGGAGATGCAGGCCGTACGTGCCTGAGCCCAACACCGGCGTGGTTTGTCGACGCGGCGCCAGGCACCGGATTCGCGGGGCTGAGCTTCAGCGGCCTCGCCACCGCGGCGGCCGCTTCTCCGCGAACGCGCGGACGCCCTCACGAAAGTCGTGCGATGAGAAGCATGCGCGGCGCAGCTCGAGCAGCTCGCTTTCGACCTCGGGGTCGAGCGCTACGTGCGCCTCGAGCACGGCGTTGATCACGCGCTTGTTGCCGAGCTGAGCCAGCGGAGCGTTGGTGGCGATCTCGCTGGCGAGCTCGAGAGCCTGCTCGGTCAGGCGTCCATCCTCGGCGATCTCGTTCACCAGCCCCCAGGCGCGCGCGGTCCGGGCGTCGATCCGGCGGCCGACCAGGAACAGCTCCCGCGTGCGCGCGGCGCCGATCGTGTCGATGAACTTGCGAATGCCGGTATGCGAGTACACCAGGCCGAGCTTGGCCGGGGGCATTCCGAGCGCGATCCTGCCGGTCGCGATCCGCAGATCGCAGGACAGCGCCAGCTCCAGGCCCCCGCCGATCGTGTGACCGTTGAGCGCTGCCAGGGTGGGGTAGGGGTAGGACTCGATGGCATCGATGGCGGCGGCGAACGGGTGCGCCACGAGCTTCTCCGCCTCGTCCGCGAACACCGAGTCGGGAAGGTCGCCGATGTCGTAGCCAGCCGAGAACGTGTCGTCCTGTCCGGTGATGACCACGCAGCGAGCCTCGAGTGCAGGCAGCGTGGCGCTGAACCCGTCGAGGATCGCGTGATCCAGGGCTCCGCGCTTACCGGGATTGGAGATCGTCAGACGGGTTACACCCGGCGCCGGCTCGTCGACCAGCAGCCGCCCGCCGTCGGGGCTATTCGAGGACAACGAGCGGGTCGCCCTCCGATACCGATTGCCCCTCCTGGCAGAGGATCTCCTTGACCACGCCCGGATCCTCCGCCTCGACGGGCATCTCCATCTTCATCGACTCGAGGATCACCACGGTGTCGCCCTCGTCGACGTTGTCACCGACCTCGACCTCGATCTTCCACACGGTTCCCGTGATGTGGGCCTCGATTGCGGCCAACTATGACCCTCCTGTGCTCGTGAGTAACGGGCGCCAGAATAGTGTCGGGGGCCGACAGGGATCAGAACCAGGCGACTCTGATCCTCACCGTGGTCTTCAGCGTCGTGGCGGCCAGCGGCGCCGAGATCGTGATCGCCGCGCCGGTGAGCGCGAGTAGGAGCGCGCCCCCGCGAGCTGTGCGACACCAACGCTGATGCATCGAAGCCCTCCCTCCTGTCCGTCCTGGCAAGCGTGCTCGAGCGCGGATCGTATTCCAAGGGCCTGACCGCCCGATCCGGTTCGGGTCCGCGAAGCCGCCAATTTCCGGAGTCTGTCCGCGCTCTTCGCTTGACTGACGAGCAGTGCGACGATTGGATCGGGCTTTCGGGATGACGCTGAGGAGACACGGATGGAGGGGAAGAGCATCTTCATAAGCTCGTGCTCGCGGCGACAGCTCGCGCGCCGCCGGTCGCAGAGCCGAGCCAGCGCGATGCGGGCTCAGCTGATGATCGTGGTGGTCGTGGTGGGGCTCGCGATCGCCGCGTACATCGCCGGTCACGGCGGCATATAGTCAGCGCAAGTACGACTGGCTGCCAAGGGCTGACGGCCACCGGCGCACGAGGCCGGAAGCGCTGAGCGCGCCCCCCGGCCGAACGTCTCGATTATCTTACGGCGCTCGTGACTTTGGCCCCCGCTCCGGCGTCGGATGCGCGCGACGAGAGGAAAGTCGACGTCTACGCGCCCAACGTCGCACCGCCGCCCGGCAATCCGCGCTTCGCATTGTTCGATTCGCTGCGAGCGATCGCGGCGCTGAGCGTGTTCATCGGGCATTCGATCGATGAAACCCGACACGCGACGGCGGGCACGTTTTCCGCCTGGGCATTCCAAGTCGCCGCCCAGGGCGTATCGATCTTCTTCTTGATCTCTGGGTTCCTGCTCTACCGGCCGTTTCTGGTGGCACGTCGAGGGGGCCGGCGCCTGAGAGTGCGCGACTACGCCCGTCGCCGGGTATTGCGGATCTTGCCCGCCTACTGGCTGGCGCTGCTGGTGATCGAACTGGTCATCCAACATCCGAACGGGATCACCACGCACAACTGGTGGGTCGCGTATGGATTTGGGCAGATCTACAGCGCCTCGACGGTTGCCACGGGGATCGGCGCAGCATGGACCCTGTGCATCGAAGTGACGTTTTACGCCGTGCTGCCGTTGCTCGCCTATGTCGGCGCGCGCCTCAGCGCTGATCGGCCGCGGTCGCTGCACAGAGATCTGGTCATGATCGGGCTCCTCGCGGTTGCCTCGATCGGTTTCCATGCCTACGTGTATGACAGCGACAAGTACAGCTTCTGGGCCGGAACGTTGCCGGGCACGTTCTACTGGTTCGCGCTCGGCATGGGTCTGGCAATAGCCAGCGTTTTGAACGAGGACCGGCCCCGCGCCGGACGCCTCGTACGCGGGGTGACCGAACGCCCCACGCTCTGCTGGCTGGCGGCGGTGGTGCTATTCGTGCTGCTGTACGTCATCCTGGACCATCCCGGCCGGAACGGATCCGGTGACACAGCCGAGCATTTGGTGTACGGCCTGATCTCGCTGCTGATCCTGCTACCAGCCGTATTCGGTGATAACGCCGATGGATTTCCAAGGACCGTGCTTCGTCTGCGCTGGCTCGCGTGGCTGGGTGTCATCTCCTACGGCTTCTACCTCTACCACGCGGACGTCATCGCGCTCGTGATCAGCAGGTTGGAGCAGCGCGGGTGGCCTCATCCCTATGCAGTCGTGGTGATCGGCTCGTTCTTGGTCACATGTCTGCTCGCCTCCGGGAGTTACTACCTGGTGGAGCGTCCCATCCTCCGGCTCAAGAACCGGCCCCTTTCGGTGCTGTTCCGCCGGGACGCTGGTCAGGACCAGCCTCCTGCCACCCGCGGATGAACCGGATCTAGCCACCCGTTGCCCGATCGAGCACCCATCGCGTGATCCTGGCCATCGATCAGGGCACCACCGGCACGACCTGCATGGTGTTCGACGAGCAGGCGGAGCTGATCGGCCGGGCGTACCGGGAGTTCGAGCAGCACTTCCCACACCCGGGGTGGGTGGAGCACGATGCGCGGGACATCTGGGTGGTGACGCAGGCGGTCGCCGGCGAGGCGCTGGCGGATGCCGGGCTGCGCCCGGGGGAGCTCCAGGCGGTGGGGATCACCAACCAGCGGGAGACGGTGTGCGTGTGGGATCCGGCACACCGGCGAGCCGCTGGCGCGGGCGATCGTCTGGCAGGACCGCCGCACGGCGGCCCGCTGCGACGAGCTGCGGGCCGCGGGCCACGAGCCGCTGGTGCGCACGCGCACCGGGCTGGTGCTCGACCCGTATTTCTCGGGCACGAAGATCGAATGGTTACTGGCGAACGTAGACGGCCTGCGCGACCGGGCCCACACCGGGCGGGCGATGTTCGGGACGGTCGACGCGTGGCTGATCTTTCAGCTCACCGGCGAGCCCGCCACCGATCCCTCCAACGCGTCACGGACGATGCTGTTCGACATCGCCGCCGGTCGCTGGGATCCCGAGCTGCTCGAGCTGCTCGGAGTTCCCGAGGCGGCGCTGCCGCCGGTTCGGACCAGCTGCGGCGTGCTGGGGACCACCCGCGCCCGCGGCGCTGCACGGTCACGAGGTCCCGGTCGCGGGCGTGGCCGGCGACCAGCAGGCGGCCCTGTTCGGCCACGCCTGCGTGGATCCGGGGCAGGGCAAGAACACCTACGGGACGGGATCGTTCGTGCTCCAGAATGCCGGCCCACGTCCGCCCGAGCCGGTCGAGGGTCTGCTCGGCACCGTGGCCTGGGGCATCGGCCAGCGGCTGTCGTATGCCCTGGAGGCGGCGATCTTCGTGACTGGGGCCGCAGTCCAGTGGCTGCGTGACGGATTGGGGCTGATCGGGGCGGCGGCGGACACCGAGCAGCTCGCCGCCAGTGTGAAGAGCAACGACGGCGTGTACTTCGTACCGGCGCTGACGGGGCTGGGCTCACCGCACTGGGACGCCTATGCCCGAGGCACGATCGTCGGGCTGACCCGCGGTAGCACGAAGGCGCACCTGGCCCGCGCGACGCTCGAGTCGATCGCATATCAGACGGCTGATGCGGTACGCGCGATGGAGCAGGCCAGTGGCTCCGAGCTCGACGAGCTGCGCGCCGACGGCGGCGCGACCGTCAACGACTGGCTGATGCAGTTCCAGTCCGA
Organism: uncultured Solirubrobacterales bacterium; assembly: GCA_963803475.1. Lineage (GTDB taxonomy): Bacteria > Actinomycetota > Thermoleophilia > Solirubrobacterales > Solirubrobacteraceae > Palsa-465. The sequence goes on along the minus strand of CAWDMR010000003.1, from coordinate 98,972 downwards.
CATCCTCGGAGTGCCGGTGCGCGTGGCCGAGATCGCCGAGACCACGGCGCTGGGCGCGGCGCAGCTGGCCGGCGTCGGGATCGGGCTGTGGACGGTCGACCAGCTGTCGCGCGGCCGAGCCGATCGCGCCCGCTACGAACCGCGGATGAGTGGCGATCAGCGCCACCAGCTGCTGCACGACTGGCACCGGGCCCTGGAGCGGGCGCGGGCCTGGGTCGAGACGTAGGCGGGAGCTGAACTAGACCCAGCCGTACCAGCGACCTCGGGTTACTATCACCTCTGAGACATGCCGGACGTCGAACTCAAGCCGCAGGTGTACAAGGACCCACGGCCGAAGGAATACTTCGACCAGTTCCACCAGCGCGTCCGAGACCACGAGCCCGAGGCCAAGGTGTACGAGCCGGTGCGGGTACTCACCGTGTTGCACGCGCTGATCAGTTACCGCGCGCGCGGCTACAGCTCGGAGAACGTGCCCAACGGACCCGTGATCCTGGCGCCGAACCACGCGTCGTTCATGGATCACTTCTTCACGGGCATGTTCATCCGCCGGCGGGTTCAGTTCATGGGCAAGTCGCAACTGTTCAAGGGTGCGGGCCAATGGATCTTCAGCCATGGCGGCGTGTTCCCGGTCCGCCGGGGCCACCACGACGAGGAGGCGTTCGCCACCGCCTTCGGGGTGCTGAAGCGGGGCGGCGCCGTGGTCATGTACTGCGAGGGCGGACGCTCGCGCACCGGCCGGCTGGCGGACACAGCCCGGCCCGGGATCGGGCGTCTGGCGCTCGAGTCGGGGGCGCCCGTGATGCCGCTGGCGATCCTCGGCTCCTACCAGGTGCGCAACTGGAAACGACTGCAGTTTCCCAAGGTCACGGTCCAGTTCGGAAAGCCGTTCCGATTCGAGGTGGCGACCAACACCACTCGCGAGCAGCAGCAGGAGGCGGCCGACTACATCTTCGCGCGGATCAAGGAGCTGCACGCTGAGCTCGAGCGGTTGGGACACCGCGGCGCGGCGCGGGTGGCGCGGGAACGGCGGCGGGCCGAGCTGAGCGCGGCGCGGCGCGCAGCACGCGCGTCGGCGGGACCCGAGCCCGCCGCGCCGCCCACGCCCGAGGCCGGCGCACCCACGACGCCCCGGCAGTCCTGAGCCGCAGCCTCGGCGCTACGCGGTGGCGATCGCCGCCGCCGGCCGGAGCCCCAGCTCCTCGATCGCCTGCTCGCGCATCTTGTATTTCTGCACCTTGCCGGTGACGGTCATCGGGAACGAGTCGACGAACTTGACGTAGCGCGGGATCTTGAAGTGCGCGATCTGCCCCCGGCAGAAGTCGCGCACCTGGTCCTGGGTCAGCGTCGCCCCCGGCCGGGTGAGAACCCAGGCCATCAGCTCCTCGCCGTAGCGCTCATCGGGGACGCCGATCACCTGCACGTCGGCGATCTCCGGATGGGTGTACAGGAACTCCTCGATCTCGCGGGGATAGACGTTCTCGCCGCCACGGATGATCATGTCCTTGATGCGGCCCACCACCCGAACATAGCCGCGCTCGTCCATCGTCGCCAGATCGCCGGTGTGCATCCAGCGCTGCGGGTCGATCGCCTCGGCGGTGCGCTCGGGGTCGTTCCAGTAACCGCGCATCACCATGTACCCGCGCGCCAAAAACTCGCCCGGCTCGCCGTGCGGCAGCGTGCGGCCGGTGACCGGGTCGACGATCTTGATCTCGGCGTGGGGCATCACCTGGCCCACGGTCGCGCACCGGTTCTCGAGCGTGTCGTCGCGGCGCACCTGGGTGGTCACCGGCGAGGTCTCGGTCATCCCGAACGCGATCGCCATCTCCTCGATCCCCATCACGGAGGAGACGCGTTTCATCACCTCGATCGGGCAGGGCGACCCGGCCATGATCCCGGTGCGCAGCTTGAGGTCGCTGATGCCGAGCGCTCGGGTGGTCAAGCATGGCGATGAACATCGTCGGCACCCCGTACAAGCTGGTGGCACGTTCGGTGGCGCAGGCCTCGAGCGTCGCCTGCGGGTCGAACGTCTCGGCCGGGTAGACCATGCAGGCACCGTGATTGGTGGCGGCCAAATTGCCCATCACCATCCCGAAGCAGTGATACAGCGGGACGGGGATGCAGATCCGATCCGCCTCGGTGTAGCCCAACAGCGCGGCGACGAAATACGCATTGTTGAGGATGTTGTGATGGGTGAGCGTCGCGCCCTTGGGAAAGCCCGTGGTGCCGCTGGTGTACTGGATGTTGATCGGGTCATCGAAGTCGAGCTCGTCCATCCGGGCCCGGAGCTGGTCGTCTCGCGCCGGGCTCTCCGCCAGCGACTGCCAGTCATCGGTACCGAAGAAGACGGCACGCTCCAGCGAGGCCAGGTGGGGGCGGATCGCCTCGACCATCGCGACGAAGTCCGATCCCTTCAGCTCGGGGGCGGCAAACAGCCACCGGCAGCCCGACTGCCCCAGCGCGTACTCGAGCTCGTTGGCGCGGTATGCCGGGTTGATGTTGACCAGGATCAGGCCCAGCTTGGCGGTGGCGTACTGGACCAGTGCCCACTCGCCCCGATTCGGCGCCCACACCCCGACCCGATCGCCCTTGTCCAGGCCCGCCGCCAACATCCCGGTCGCGAGCCGGTCGACCGCCCGGTTGAACTCCGCATACGTGTACCGGATCCCCTGGTGGCAGGACACGAGCGCCTCGGAGTCAGGGACCCGAGCGACGGTGCGCTCCAGGTTGTGCCCGATCGTCTCGCCGAGCAGCGGCTCTGTGTAGGTGCCGTGCGCGTAGGAGAGCACGCCCCGATGCTACTCGCGTGCCTGGTGGTGGGGAGGCGAACGTCGCCTCGACCGAACGAGTCATCGTCACCTTTCCGAGCCCTGTGACGGCGCCCGCTGGGAGCCGCGGCCCCCGGCTGGCGACCGGTTTTGGTTGACCCGCCCGGTCCCACGTGGGAGGCCACGACCCCGGCCCGGCGACCGCGCCGGCCGGCCCCGCCGGTCCCCCCAACCTGAACAAGGTGCCACGCGAGCCCGCGCCCGACCGCCCGCGTCACCTTTGCCATGCTGGGCATGGTCATCGTGACACTCGCCCTTCCGCGAGGGCGACCGCGGCACGTTATGCAGGTCCGCAACCCGCACGCGCTCACCTCCCGCACCGCGCTCGCCGCCCCCCGCAAGGCCCGGCCGCCCGCGCCCGCCCGCCCGCCCCGCACCGCCCGTCCGCCTGCCGCGCCCCCCGCCGCCCCGTCCGCCCGCCCCGCACCGCCCGCCGCCTGCCGCGCCCGGCCCCGCCCCGCCTATACCGTGTGGGCAACGATGCAGCTGTTCCGCCCAGATCTGCTGCGGGGACGTGTGGTTGCGCTCGCCGGCGCGGTCTCACCTGGCGTGAGCGAGTCGCTCTCGGCCGTTGGCGCCCAGGTCGAGCGCTTCGACGATGGCCTGGGCGACGAGGACGGCTCCGAGTGGGCTCGGGCGCACGTGCCGCTGCACGCGCTCGTGTACGGGGCACCGGGATCTGATCGGCTGGATGACACGCTGGCCCGGGCCTGGACCGTCATCCGCGCGGTGGCGACCGGAGCCCTGATTCCCCGCGGCGAGGGAGGCAAGATCGTCCTGGTTGCGCCGGCGCCGCAGGCCGCGTCGCACAGCTCGGCCGTTCGAGCCGGGCTCGAGAACCTCGCCCGGACGCTGTCGGTGGAATGGGCGCGCTATCGGATCACGGTCACGGCGATTTCGCTTGGCCCGCCCGCCGGCGACCCACAGCTGGCGATCCTGATCCCGTTTCTGGCCTCGCACGCCGGGGACTACTTCAGCGGCTGTCGCTTCGAGCTACACGGCTGAGGGGGGACGCCCGCGCCTCATACGCACTTCTTAGCGGTTCCTCACCTGGTTGCGACGAGCGTGGCGCAGGCTGGCGGGCATGAACTCGACACACTCCATCGATGCCGGCGCGATCAGGCGGGCGCGGGCCGAGCGCAGGCGTGCGATTCGCCGGCGCGTGATCGCCGGTGCCCTGGCGCTGTTCGTGGCCGTGTGGCTGTGGATTGCGGTGGTGCTCGTCACCGGCCACGACCCAGCCTTGGCCCACCAATCGGCGTCCGCCGGCTCCGCCGGCCAGACCAGCACCGCGGCCGCCCAGACCAGCACGACGACCGCCCAGACCAGCACCACAACTGGCCAGACCAGCACAACGGCCCAGTCCGGCACCGGCAGCGGCGCGAGCGGCGTCACCACCCGTCAGTCGTGAGCGCTACCGCGACCGGCGAGCACCGGGACACGTTTGCCTGCTTCGGCTCCGAGTGCACGGTGATCGTGGCCGGCGGGGCCGATCCCCCCCAGAGCGATCGCGCACGCGAGAGCCAGGCTGCTCGAATGGCATCGGCAGTTCTCGCGATTTGAGCCGGACAGCGAAATATCAGCCCTGAACGCCGATCCGCGGCGGACGGTCCCGGTCACGCCGCTGATGCGGAGGGTGATCGAGGCCGGCCTGGAGGCCGCCCGGGAGACGGGCGGGCTGGTGGACCCGACGCTGGAGGCCGAGCTGATGCGCGCCGGCTACGACCACCACTTCGTCGGCCCGGGCGTCGATCAGGGGCGACTCGGGGAGCTGGCGCCGCTGCGGGCTCCGGCGCGGCCGTGTCCCGAGGCGCGCTGGCGGCACGTCGCCGTCGACCGGCGGGCCGGCACCGTATCCCGGCTCCCGGGTGTGCGGCTCGACTTCGGTGGGATCGCCAAGGGCGTGTTCGCCGACGAGCTGGCGGCGCTGCTGTCCGGCCATGACGCGTTCGCGGTGGACTGCGCCGGCGATGTGCGGGTCGGGGGCCGGGCGGGGACGCCGCGCGAGGTGCGCGTCGCCGGCCCGTTCGACGGCGTCACGCTGCACACGTTCGAGCTGTCGGCGGGCGCCGCCGCCACCAGCGGCATCGGCCAGCGAAGCTGGCTGACCGCCGACGGCCGTGCGGCCCACCACCTGCTCGACCCCGCCACCGGCCGGCCCGCATTCACCGGGGTGCTGCAGGCCACCGCGCTGGCGCCGACCGCGAGCGAGGCCGAGCGGTTGAGCAAGGCAGCGCTTCTGAGCGGCCCGGCCAGCGCCGACCGGTGGCTGGTGCACGGCGGCGTGGTCGTGCGCGAGGACGGCGGCGTCGAGGTCCTAGCGCCGTGACACTGGCCGCCTGATCAGGCGGCGACGGCGGCCACGTGCGCCCCGAGCCAAGCGCATACGTCGTCGAGCACCCGGTCCTGCTCGGGCTCGTTCAGGATCTCGTGGTAGAGATGCTCATACGCCCGCGTAACTAAGTCACGCGAGCCGATGCGGTCGGCGAGCATGATGCTGCCCTCGGTCGGGCACAGGCGCGATCACCGCCGCCGGCGGGTGCTCCGGCAACCACGCCTGCCAATAGATGCGCAGGCCACCGATCCTGTTCAGATACGAGTCGCGGTTCTTCATATCGACTCGTCGGCCCACGGCACCACGATTGCATCCTCGTGCGGGGAGTCGCGCGCGACCACGTATTCGGCGGGCTCGGTGTCCGACAGGTTCTCGAGCACGTGGGTCTCGCGCGGCGGTACGTAGACGAGGTCACGGGGCTCGAGCGCGAGCTCGTTCTCCAAGTGATCGCCCCATCTGACCCGCAGCGAGCCCGCGAGCATGTACACGGCACTCTCGCAGCCCTCGTGGTAGTGGGGGCGCGATCGCGCTCCGGGGGGCACCCGGAACACCCCCATGTAGATGTTGTGCGCGCCCGCCGTGACCTGTGAGATCTCGGCGCCGCCGACCACTCCGCGAGGAACGTCCCGGTCGGCGCCGGGCTTGACCACCCTCATCCGACCCTCATGAGCGCGAGTCTACCGTCGCTCCGGCCTGGTCACCTGGATCTGCAAAGGCGGTTGGGGGGCCGCCTCGTGGTCCACCTGCAGCGTCGTATGAGGCACCCCGAACCGATCCTCGAGCAGCCGCTGGAGCTCGCGGCGGCGGGCGTGGCAGTCGTCGCCGGCGCGCACCACGATGTGGGCGGACAGGGCCGGGAAGCCGGAGGTCACCTCCCACACGTGCAGGTCGTGCACCTCGACGACGCCCGGCTGGGCGGCCAGCTCGTGCCCGATCAGGTCGGGATCCAAGCCGGACGGGGCCGCTTCCATGAACACTCGTCCCGATGCCTTGAGCAGTACGTAGGCGGCTTGGAGCATCAGCGCCGGCGATCAGCAGCGACGCGATCGCGTCCGCCCGATCGAACCCGGTGGTGATGATCAGCACCGCGGCGATCGCGGTGGCGATGAAGCCGTACAGGTCGGTGATCACATGCCGGTAGGAGCCCTCAACGTTGAGGCTGCGCCCGGCCCGGCTCCGCGGGCCAGGATCCGCACCGCGAGCAGGTTCACAGCGATTCCCGCCAGCGCGACGATCAGCACCACGCCGCCCTCCACGGGCGGGGGTGAGACCAGCCGGCTGACGGCGCCGTACACGATCAGCCCGGCCAACACCAGGAGCGTGACCCCGTTGGCCTGCGCGCTGAGGATCTCGGCCCGGCCCATTCCGTACGTCATCGCGCCGGCGGCCGGGCGGGCGGCCAGTCTGGCGGCGGCCAGCGACAGCGCCAGCGCGGCGGCGTCGGTCAGCATGTGTGCGGCGTCCGACAGCAGGGCCAGCGAGGACGCCAGGATCCCGGCCACCACCTCGGCGACCATGAACGCCAGGATCAGGGCGAGCGCCGCCTTGAGCGCGTCGCGCTCGGCATCCCGCGCGAGACCATCGGCATGGCCGTGGTGGTGGGCGTGTGGCATCGGGCGCTTGCTCAGTGTCGTGACTGGAAAATTCGCTGCCACACCGAATTTATCCATCACGCCACTAGTTAACCGACGGATCGGGCGGCATGCGAGCCACGAGCGCGTAGCTTCCGCCCTTGCGCGTCAGCACCGAGGACCACAGCTCGCGCGGCTCCGAGGTGAATGCGTCCCGGCGCCGCGCGGCCTCCAGAATCCAGTCGTCGCGCTCGAGCTCTGAGTCGAGCTGACCGGGGCCCCAGCCAGCATGGCCGACGAACGCCCGGCCGAGCTTGACTCCAATCGTCTGCTCCTCGGGCGAGGATCCGGTCCCCAGCACGCCGATGTCGTCGAACGAGATCAGCGCGGCGTCGCTGGGATCTTCGAACTCCGCCAGGACGATCACCGACGAGGGCTGCACCGGGCCGCCGATGTACAGCTGCTCGTCGCCATCGACCAGGCTCTCCAGCTGCGGTACCGCCTCGCCGACGGTGGTCTCCGACGGGCGGTTGAGCACCAACCCAAGCGCGCCGTCGTCGGTGTGCTCGATCACCAACACCACCGTGCGCCAGAAGTTCGGGTCCAGCAGCGTCGGGCCAGCGATCAGCAGCTGTCCGCGCGCCGAGTCCATCAGCGCAGCGCGGGCCGGAGCGCGGCTCGCGGTTCTCGGTCGACGGTTCTCATCGCCCCCGCGCCAAGCGCTTTTGAGCTCTCGACACCAGGATCTCCACGCCAGTGCTTGCTCGAACCTTGACTCGCATTGTCCATGCCGTGGCCCCGCGACGCGAGGATGCCCTCGGCATGAGATTGAAACGCCAAAAGCTCCGAGAAGTTGGCTATTACGCCCAATCAGCCGGCGCTGCAGCCGAACTTGATCTTGCTCAGCGTCGAGGACAGCAGCGGGCGTGATGTCGAAGGTATTGGTGGCGCTGGGCATCTGCGGTTGCGCCTGCGAGCCGTAGTCATAGATGTCCATGTCCATGCCGAATTGCACCCTCTGCTGGGCCACGCATTCGGTGAACGACAGACCCAGTCGGCGCACGAGGCTGTTGCCGTCGATCCACGCGTCCATCGGCAGGGTATGGGCGCCGAGCGCCGATTCGAGCGTGGTCACGCTGCGCGCGGCCGCCGCACGCTGCGAGCTGGACACGAGCTTCGGATACCGGTTGAGATCGACGACCGCGCGGTAGTGGGTGGTCGAGACTCCGCGGACCGTCTCGGAGCCCACCTTGGTGGTCGATGAGCTGACCGCACGCAGGAAGTCCACGAACTGGCTCGGGTCGGTTCCGGTGGGCAGCGATCCGAGGCCCATGGCTCCCAGCATCCGGCTCATGTCGAACTTCAGCCACTGCTTGCCGCCGGTCAGCCGGGTCAGCTGCGGTAGCCCGGCCGCACGCATGTAGAACGTGAGGCCGGAGAACACCTCGGTGAACTGGAACTGGTGGCCGGCGACGGTCTCCTGGGCCGTCATCGTGCCGCTGCGGTTGGTGCGGTCAAACAGTCCGCTCATCCTCAGCTGTAGCGGCCCCGAAGCCGGCGTTGAGACGGTGGCCGTGGCCGCGATCCGGTAGCCGGGGAGCTGCGAGGTTACGTCCGCCGCGCGCACCACCGGGTCGACTTGCGAACTTCCCGACCCGCCGCAGCCGGCGATCACCGCGGCCGCGCTCAGCGCGACCACACCCTGGACGATTACGAAGGACCTCCGCCCCACGTAAAGCATCGTAGCGGGCCCCGCAGCCGAACACGCCGGTTCCGGTTTGCGGTGTAACGGAGACTGTGACGGCAGGAGCTACAGCCCCAGCGAGCGGCCCAGGATCTCCTTCATGATCTCGTCGGTGCCGCCGCCGATCGGGCCCAGGCGGGCGTCGCGGGCGGCGCGCTCGATGTCGTACTCGGCGATGTAGCCGGCGCCGCCGTGGATCTGCAGGCACGTGTCCATCACGTCGAAGGCGGCCCGCTGCGTGGCGAGCTTCGCGATCGTGACCTCGCGCACGGCGTCTTCGCCGTTCAGGTAACGGCGCAGGGCCGAGTAGGTGACGTCGCGTCCTGCCTCGATCGTGACCGCGATCTCGGCCAGCTTGTGGCGAATCGCCTGATGCTTGCCGATCGGCCGGCCGAATGCCTGGCGCTCGAGCGCGAACTTCAGCGTCTTCTCGAACGCCACCTGCATGCCTCCGACCGCCCCCAGCGCCATCAGCAGCCGCTCCCACTGGAAGTTGGCCATGATCAGATAGAAGCCGGCGTTCTCCTCGCCGAGCCGGTTCTCCTCGGGGACGAACACGTCGTCGAACGTGATCAGCGCGGTGTCCGACGCGTGCCAGCCGAGCTTCTCGAGCGCGCTGGACTGAACGCCCTCGCCCCGCTCGATGATCAGGAACGAGATGCCGTGGTGACCACCCGACTTGGTCGTCTTGACCGCGGTGACGATGATGTCGGCGCGGACCCCGCCGGTGATGAACGTCTTGGCGCCGTTGACGAGATAGCCGCCCTCGACCGGCCGGGCCGTGGTCCGGAGCGAGGCCACGTCCGAGCCGGCGTCGGGCTCGGTGATCCCCAGCGCCGCGATCTTCTCGCCGCGGATCCCGGGCACCAGGTAGCGCTGCTTCTGATCCTCGGTTCCGAAGCGCCAGATCGGGGGCAGCGCGATCCCGGAGTGGGCCCCGATGCCGGCGGCCAGCCCGCCGGAGCCGCACCAGGCGAGCTCCTCGCAGAACACCGCGTCGGCGACCGGATCGCCGTCGCCGCCGTACTCGGCGGGGAACTTGAGGCCGATGTAGCCGAGCTCCGCGAGTCGCGCGAACACCTGATTGGGAAACCAGCGAGCCTCCTCCCACTCGGCGAGCGTGCGGGCGCAGCTCGGTCTGGACGAAGCGCCGCACCGCCAGGCGGAACTCCTCGTGCTCCTCGGTGAACGGCGGGATCGGGCGGCGGCGAGCGGCGGTCCCGGCGCCGGCCTTCTCGGCCAGGCCGGTCACAGCCCGTAGCTGCGCCCGATGACCTCGAGCATGATCTCGTCGGTGCCGGCGCCGATCCGATTCAGGCGCAGATCGCGCCAGGAGCGCTCGATGCCGTACTCCTTCATGTAGCCGTTGCCGCCGTGGATCTGGATGCACTCGTCGGCCACCTCGACCGCGATCCGGGCCGAGTACAGCTTGGCCATCGAGATCTCGCGCACCGGGTACTCGCCGTTCTGGAATGCGCCAGGCGGTGGTGTAGACCATCTGCCTCGCAGTTTCGATCTTGGTCGCCATCTCCGCGAACTTGTGCCGGATCACCTGGAAGTGCCCGATGGCGCGGCCGAACGCGGTCCGCTCCTGGGCGTACTGGAGCGTGCGGTCGAACAGGTGCTGGGCGGCCGCCACCGACCCGGCGGCTCCGATCAGCCGCTCGCCCTGAAGCTCCCAGGAGATGTGGTAGAAGCCCTTGCCCAGCTCGCCCAGCATCGCCGAGGCGGGCACGCGCACGTCCTGGAACGCCAGCAGGGCGGTGTCGGAGGCGTGCATGCCCATCTTCTGCAGGCGCTTCTCGCGGATCACTCCGGGCAGGTCCATCGGCACCAGGAACAGGGTGATGCCGCCGTGTCCGGCGTCAGGGTCGGTCTTGGTGACCAGCACGATCGCGTGGGCCCGGTGGCCGTTGGTGATGAACGTCTTGGAGCCGTTGATCACGTACTCGTCGCCGTCGCGGACGGCGCGCGTCTTGATCCCGGCCACGTCCGAGCCGGCGTCGGGCTCGGTGATGCCCAGGCACAGGATCTTGGTGCCCTGGATCGCGGGCACCGCCCACTCCTGCTTCTGCTCCTCCGAGCCGAACTTGAGGATCGGCGGCATCGCCATGTCGGTCTGCACCGCGACCCCCATGCCCAGGCCGCCGCAGTGGGCGTGCACCATCTCCTCGGCCAGCACCAGCGCGGTGTAGTAGTCGCCGCCCTGGCCACCGTACTCCTCGGGCTTGTCCAGCCCCAGGAAGCCAAGCTCGCCCATCCGCTCGAACACCCAATCCGGGAACGTGTGCTCCTCCCATTCCTCGGAGTGGGGCTGCAGCTCGCGGATCGCGAACCGGCGAATCGAGTCGCGCAGCTGCTGGTGCTCGTCGGTGAAGATGAAGTGCTTGCGCTGAGTGGCGAAATCTGGCTTGAGGACGTCGGCGGTGGTCATGCGCGGGACCGTACCGGGCCACCGCGGAAAAGTAAACAGTAGGACTTCCTACTTTCTACTTGGTGAGGCCGGGTCGCATGCGACCCGGCCCGCCGGCGCGTATACGCGCCGGTGCGGGGGCGCCGCCAGCGTCGGGCCGCTCGGCTTCCAGCCTCGCTTGATTGGCCCGCGCTGGCGTCATCCGGCTCGCGCCCCCGGTTATGGTCCGCGGTATGACCTTCGAAACCCTCCGCTATGACGTGTCCGATGCCGGCGTGGCGACGATTGCCCTGGACCAGCCCGACACCCGCAACGCGCTGTCCGACCAGCTGCTGGGCGAGCTGATCGCCGCGCTCGAGACGGCCCGCGACGATGCCGCGGTGCGGTGCGTGGTGCTCACCTCGACTCACGACAAGGTGTTCTCGGCCGGTGCCAACCTGGGCGGCTTTGCCGCCGACGTGCCGCTGGTGCACAAGCACTTCGCCACCGAGCGCTTCCCGCGCCTGTTCCGGCTGCTGGGCGAGCTGGGCAAGCCATCGCTGTGCGCCGCCAACGGACATGTGCTGGCCGGGGCGCTGGGGATCGCGCTGGCCTGCGATCTGATCATCGCGCGAGAGGGGGCAAGGTTCGGAACACCCGAGATCAACGTCGGCGTGTTCCCGTTCATGATCATGGCGCTGATCTACCGCAACGTGCCGCGCAAGAAGACCAATGAGCTGCTGCTGCTGGGCGAGCAGATCAGCGCCGGCGAAGCCGAGCGGATCGGGATCGTCAATCGCGTCGCCACGGCCGAGGAGTTCGACGCGGTGGTGGCCGAATACGCCGGCAAGCTGGCGCGCAAGTCACCGGTGATGATCAAGCTGGGCAAGGACGCGATGTTCCGCCAGCAGGACATGGCGTTCGCCGATGCGCTTGACTTCCTGCGCTCCCAGCTCACGATTGCGTTCACCACCGAGGACATCCAAGAGGGCGTCAAGGCCTTCTTCGAGAAGCGCGAGCCGGAGTGGCAAGGACGCTAGGCGCCTGCGACCTACACTGGCGATGTTGTGAGACAGCGGCTCAGGACGAAGATCGACCTGGTCAGGCGCAGCAGGCAGAGTCCGGAAAGAGTCTTCTCGGATATCTACGCCTCAGGCGCCTGGGAGGGGCATGGTGACGGTTTCTATTCGGGGTCTGGGTCAGACGATGAGTTAGCCGAGCCCTACGTGGATGTGATCAGCACGGAGCTTCGAGGAGCAACCGAGGACGAGATCGTTGTCGATCTCGGTTGCGGCGACTTCCGCGTCGGACGGCTGCTCCTGCGATACCTGCCCACACAGTACGTCGGTGTGGATGTCGTGCCCAAGTTGGTCGCGCACAATCAGGAGCGGTTTGCCAACGACAGAGTGACGTTTGCCCACGCCGACATCACCCGCGACGAAATTCCGGATGGCGATTATTGCCTCGTGCGGCAGGTGTTTCAGCATCTGTCCAATGCTCAGGTGCTCGGAGTGCTTCCAAAGCTCCGCAAGTTTCGGCGAATCTTTGTCACCGAGGGTTATCCGGCGGACGAGACCACGGTTATTCCCAACCTTGACAAAGTTCATGGTTCTGATGTGCGAGCGCCCGCCTCGGGCCTGTATTTTGACCAGCCCCCGTTCAATCTGTCCGTGCGGGAGCTGCTGGCTCTGCGATGGCTACCACGCGGAAGCACGGCGACGACTCCCCGGTATGTCATCAAGACGTTTGAGCTAACCGGGCCACTGACGGTTCGGTAGCCGACTCTTCAACGGGATCTAGGCTGCGCTAATCCGGAGTAGTTGCGACAGGTCATCGCGCTGCTCTCATCTTGCGGGCACCGTAGACGATGTCTGTGGGGATGCGTCCTTGGTTGTGTCGGCCGGTGTGCGCGCGGTCGGTGTTGTAGTAGGTGAGGTATTCGTCGAGGTCGCGGCGTAGGGCTGTGAGCTTGGGGACGAGGGAGCGCGCGAAGCTGGGTCGCCAGCATTCCTCGAGGATCGTGAGCTGGACCCGCTCGACGCAGGCGTTCGAGGTCGGTCGGCCGGCTTTGATCCGCCGCTGACGGGCGCCGTCCGCCTCGACAGCCTTGCCGAAGTCGGTAGCGACGAACTCCGAGCCGTTGTCTGTGGTGACTGTCTTTAGCTTCCAGCCGGCGAGCGCGAGCTCGTGAGCGAGGCGGTGAAGCAGCGTCTGGCAGTGGCGGGAGCGGGGGTTGCGCTCGGTGGAGTGAAGCTCGGCCCAGGTGTAGCCGGAGGCGACGTCGATCGCGGTGTATTGCCACACCGATCCCTTGCTGCCGGACAGCCGGCCGATGAAGAAGCAGTCCATCTGCACGATCTCCCCGGGCTCTGAGGCGTCGATGTGCCGCTCGGGGGGTGGCGGCGAGGGCGCGCGCTCGTAGGGGTCGCGGTGCCTTGCGATCAGCGCCAGGCGCTTGCCCCGCGTGTTTAGCCCGACGCGGCAGAGGACCCGCCAGACGCCGTGCTCTGAGATCCTCAGGCCGCCCCACTTCTCCCGGGCGAGCTCGGCGCTGATCCGCCGCGGCCCGAACCCGGGATGGGCGAGCGAGAACGCGACGATCCGCTGCTCGAGGTGCGGGCCGATCTCATTCGGCATCCGCGGCCGCCGGCGCTCGCGCACGTTCAGCGCCTCAAGGCCCCAGCGGTCGACCTGCCGCTTCCACCGGTAATGGTCGAGCGATGCACCCCCATCAGCGCGCATGCCTTGCTCACGTTCTGAAGCTCATCGGCGAGCGTGAACAACCGCAGGCGATAGCCGACCAACACGTCATGCTCTGTCACGACGACTGCTCTCCCTTCGTTCTGGCAGGAACAGCAGGGAGCCTGAGCAGACGCACGGACGGCCCCACCAGCTGGTGGGGCCGTCCGCACCTACAAAGCTCTACCCGTCGATCAACCCGAGTGTCACCACAACTCCGGGTTAGTCCAATCTAGGAGGCCGGGTCCGGGGCGCGGCGGACGCCAGTTTTGGGGACGGCGACCCTTGACTCCCGCCGCGCCGACCTGCCAAAGTGGGAAGTAGAACGTCCCACTTACCGCTAGACCGGCCGCCCGGGCTTCGCAGCGGGGTGGGGGCATCGCCCACATGACCACCGACGCGCCACCGACCAGCCTGCTCCGGCCGCTCGCCGAGGATCTGCGCGCCCGGCGGGAGAGGATCAGATTGGGGGGTGGGCCCGAGAAGATCGAGGCACAACACGCCAAGCAGAAGCTGACCGCGCGCGAGCGGCTCGCACTGCTGATCGACGAGGGCACGTTCGTCGAGCTCGGGATGCACGGCCGGCCGCATTTTTCGCAGCGGGCGATGGAGGGTCGAGAGGCGCCGGCCGACGGCGTGATCACCGGCTATGGCAAGGTGAACGGCCGGCTCACGGCGGTGGTGGCATACGACTTCACGGTGATGGCCGGCTCGATGGGCATGACCGGCGAGCTGAAGGTGACGCGGCTGCGCGAGCTGGCGCTGAGTAAGCGGATCCCGCTGGTGTGGCTGCTCGACTCGGCCGGGGCGCGGATCCAGGAGGCGGTGGGGTCGCTGTTCGCCGGCAGTGGGCACCTGTTCCGAGAAGAGGTGGTCAACTCCGGAGTGATTCCGCAGGTCGCGGCGCTGATGGGGCCGTGCGCGGCCGGGACGGCCTACATACCCGGACTGGCCGACTTCGTGCCGATGGTCCGCGGTCGGGGATCGATGGCGCTGGCCGGTCCGCACCTGGTGCGCGCCGCGGTGGGCGAGGACGTCACCCAGGAGGAGCTGGGCGGCTCGCGGGTGCACTGCCGAAAGTCGGGCGTCGGCGACCTGGAGGTGGCCGATGACGAGGAGTGCATCGCCAAGATCAAGGAGTACCTCGGCTACTTCCCCCAGAACTGCGAGGAGCCGCCGCCGGTGCTGGAGACCGATGATCCCGTCGATCGGGCCGATGAGGCGCTGCTGGATGTGCTGCCCGAGTCCAACCGCAAGCCCTATGACATGTACGAGGTGATTCGGCGGGTAGTCGACGACGGGCGTTACTTCGATCTCAAGCCACAGTGGGCCAAGACGCTGATCACCTGCCTGGCACGGTTCGGCGGGCGCCCGGCCGGCATCGTCGCGAGTCAGCCCAAGCAGCTGGGCGGGATCCTGGACAACGACTCGGCCGATAAGGCGGCCCGGTTCATCAACCTGTGCAACGCCTACGGGCTTCCGCTGGTGTACCTGATGGATGTGCCCGGGTTCATGGTCGGAACCAAGGTCGAGGAGGCGGGCATCATCCGGCACGGAGCCAAGATGCTGTACGCCACCGCCAACGCGACCGTGCCGAAGGTCACGGTCGTGCTGCGCAAGGCGTACGGAGCCGGCTATTACGTGATGTGCGGCCGCGCCTACGAGCCCGACCTGATCGTCGCGTGGCCGAGCGCGGAGATCAGCGTGATGGGAGCCGAGGGCGCCGTCGAGATCATCTTCCGCAAGCAGGTTCAGGAAGCCGAGGACCCGGAGGCCAAGCGCCAGGAGCTGATCGAGAACTTCCGCCGGATCATCGACGTGTACATCGCGGCGGGCAACGACATGATCGACGACGTGATCGACCCGCGGGAGACGCGCGCCACGATCTGTCGCGCGCTGGAGATGGCCGCGGGCAAGCAGGTCGAGCGCCCGTGGAAGCGGAGCGGAGTGGTGCCGGTATGAGCCTTCAGGATCCGGCGGTCATCACCTGCGCCATCTCGGGTGCCATCGCCAATCGCGACCAATGCCCCGCGATCCCCTACACCCCGGCCGAGTACGGTGCCGAGGCGCGCCGGATCGTCGACGAGGGCGGGGTCCACATCCACATCCACGCCCGCACCCCAGATGGGACGCCGAGCTATGAGGTCGAGGATTTCCAGGCCATCAAGGAGGCGATCGTCTCCGAGGTTGGCGATCAGGCGATCATCAACTTCTCCACCGGCACGATCGGTGTCCCGGTGGCCAAGCGGGTGGCGTATCTAGAGGCCGGCCGGCCCGAGGTGGCGGCGCTCAACATGGGCTCGATGAACTACGCCAAGTACTCGCGCTCGCGCAAGGACTTCGTGTTCAAGTTCGTGTTCGCCAACCCGTTCGACGAGATCATCGAGCTGCTCGAGGCGATGCGGCGGCTGCGCATCAAGCCCGAGCACGAGTGCTTCGACCTGGGCCACGTCGGCTCCCTGGCGCCGCTGGTCGACATGCGGCTGCTCGAGGCGCCGCTGCACGCGGACTTCGTGATGGGCGTGGTGGGGGGCGTGCCCGCGACCGCGCGCAATCTGGCCGCGATGGCAGACAACCTGCCCCCTGGCAATCACCACTGGGGGGTTATCGGGATCGGCCGAGAGCAGTGGATG
This sequence comes from uncultured Solirubrobacterales bacterium, assembly GCA_963803475.1. GTDB lineage: Bacteria > Actinomycetota > Thermoleophilia > Solirubrobacterales > Solirubrobacteraceae > Palsa-465. The sequence goes on along the minus strand of CAWDMR010000003.1, from coordinate 82,733 downwards.
CTGGTGGCCGCCGCGCTGACCCTGGGCGGATCGGTCCGGGTCGGGCTGGAGGACAACTTCTACCTCCCCGGTGGCGACATGGCTCGCTCCAACGGCGAGCTGATCGCCAAGGCCCGGCAGATGTGCGAGGACGCCGGCCGGCGCCCGGCCACGGTCGGGGAGGCGCGGGCGCTGCTGGGGATCGGGTCCCCGGGCGAGGAGGCCCGGGCCGCGTGAGCCAGCTGCCGCTCACCGGCGTGAGGGTGCTCGATCTGAGTCGCCTGCTCCCAGGTGGGTTTTGCTCGCTCGTGCTGGCCGACTTCGGCGCGGACGTGATCAAGGTCGAGGACACGGGGATGGGCGACTACGTGCGCTGGTCGCCGCCGTACTACGAGGGCGCCGAGAACACCGCCCGGGGCGCGCTGTTCCTGGCGCTGAACCGGGGCAAGCGCTCGATCCGCGTCGATCTCAAGAGCCCGGAGGGCAAGGAGGTGCTGCTGCGACTGGCCCGCGACGCCGACGTGTTGCTGGAGTCGTTCCGGCCCGGCGTGCTGGACCGCCTCGGGGTCGGCTACGAGCGTCTCCGGGAGGAGAACCCAGGGCTGGTGTACTGCGCGATCACCGGCTACGGGCAGGATGGTCCCAACCGGAACCGCTCGGGACACGACATGAATTACTTGGGGCTGGGCGGGATCCTGGGGCTGACGGGCGAGGCCGAGGGACCGCCGGTGCAGGCGGCCGGCCAGATCGCCGACATCGGCGGGGGGGCGCTGATGGGCGCGATCGGGATCCTGATGGCGCTGCGCGAGCGCGAGCGCTCCGGGGAGGGCCAGCTGGTCGACTGCTCGATGTTCGACGGCGCGCTGTCGTGGCTGGCGCTGGTCGCTGCCGAGGCGTTCGCCAGCGGCCGAGCCGCGCGCCGCGGCGAGGTGCAGCTGGCCGGGGCGCTCACCTGCTACCGGCCGTATCGCTGCGCCGATGGGTACGTCACGCTCGGTGCGCTGGAGCCGAAGTTCTGGCGGGCGTGGTGCGAGGGCGTCGAGCGCGAGGATCTGGTCGAGCACGCCTTCGACCCGCCGGGCAGCGACGCGCACCGCGAGGTCACGGAAATCTTCGCCGGGCGCACGCGTGAGCAGTGGCGCGAGTTCGCGTCCGAGCACGACTGCTGCCTGGAGCCGGTGCTGGAGCTCGACGAGGTGCTCGAATCTGATCTGGTGGCGGCGCGGGAGATGGTGGTGTCGCTGGCCCAGCCCGGCGCGGACCGGCCGGTGAGGCTGCTCGGCGCCCCGTTCAAGCTGAGCCGGACGCCCGCCGATCCGACCCGCGCCCCGGGACCCGGGTTGGGGGAGCACACCGACGAGGTGCTGGCCCAAGCCGGATTCAGCGCCGAGGAGATCGCGGCGCTGCACCGGTCCGGCGCAATCGCCGGAGGCGACGCCGTCACGGCGGGCTCGTTCATGCGTGCATGAGCTCGAACGGCCCTGTCATGAGCGGGGACGGCCTGCTGAAGATGTCCGAGCTCGCCGAGCGCTCCGGCGTCAGCGCCGGGACGATCAAGCACTACCTGCGGGAAGGGCTGCTCGGGTCCGGGGAGCAGGTCGTGCGGACATCACGGAACATGGCGTACTACCCGGCCGACTTCGTCGAGCGCGTGCGATTGATCAAGCGCCTCCAGGAGGAGCGGTTCATGCCCCTGCGCGTGATCCGCGAGGTGATGGCCTCCGACCCCGATCGGGCTGCTCGACTGATCGAGCTCGAGGATCGGATCCTGGAGCGTGCGATCGAGGCTCGCGAGACCGGCCGGGTGTCCCGGGCCAACGTGCGGGCGACGTACGACGTGCCGCAGAACGTGCTCGAGCGACTCGAGGAGATCGGGGTCTTGACCCCCACCGCGCGGGGCTACGACGCCGATGATGTGTCGATCATCGAGGCCATCTCGCGGTTCCGGGCGGGCGGTTACGAGCAGGCGATCGGGTTCACGGTTTACGACACGCTGCGGTATCGCGAGGCGCTCGAGCCGCTGGTCGAAGACGAGGTCCGGGTGCTGCTGGAACGGCTGGCCGGCACGGTGGAGGTCGACCGCGCGGTCGAGATCATCGCGTCGGGTGCGAGCCCGCTGCGGGACCTGATCGGGGCGATGCACTCGAAGATGCTGCTGGCGGCGCTGCGCCGGGCTCACCCAGCCTTCATCGCCGCCTCGACCGTCCGCTGCGCCGCTCTGGATCGGCCCCGGCAGGCCCGCAGCGTCGTGGCGTCCCCGGCCGCGCCCAGTCGCGGCGCGTGCGTGTGGCGCTGCACGAGGCGGAGCTCACCGGCGCGACATTGGCGCTGCTGCGCATTGTGCCGCTGCTCGAAGAGCGGGGCTGGCGGTTCGCTTTCTGGGCACCGAGGCCCGGCCCTTCCGCCGCGGAGCTCGCCAGGCTGGGTTACGAATATGCCGGCGAGGAGCGACCGCTGGGCTTCAGCCTGCGATCCCTGCGGACCGGAAGAGGGATCACGCAGCGTCTGCTGAGCACGCCCGGATACCTACGACGGTTCAAGGCTTGGGTGAACAGCGAACCGCCGGCAGTTCTTCACCTGAACACGGTCAACACGATCCCGGAGCTGGTTGCGGCTCGTGGGATCGGCAGCGCCACTCTTCTCCACGCCCACGAGATCCTCCCCTCCGGTGTCAAAGGCGAGACCGCGGCGCGCTTGATCAGGCTTGCGGCGGATGGGGTGATCACGAATTCGCTCACCGGCGTCGAGAGGCTGCGCCGCGCTCGCATCGACGCACAGCTGGTCTACAACGGCGTGGCCCTGCCCACCATTGACGGGTCGCGGGGGGAGCGGCGAGGGCCGACCTGGTGATTGGAATGCTGGCGACGGTGTGTCGCGGTAAGGGAAGCGACGTGTTCCTCGCGGCGGCGCGACAAGTTCGGCAGGAGTTCCCGGACGTCGAGTTCCGAATGATCGGCCAGATCCCGGAGGCGGAGCGAGATTGGGCGCTGGCTCTCCTTGAGGAGGCGCACGCGATCGGTGTTCGGTCCGGGATAACCAGCGACGCGTATGCCGGAGCTCGCCGAGTGGGACATACTCGTGATGCCCGTCGCGCCGGGAGGCCTTCGGGCTCGCGCTCGCCGAGGCGATGGCAGCCGGCCTGCCAGTCGTTGCCACGAACGTGGGAGGGATTCCCGAGCTGGTCAACGAAGATTGTGGCTTACTAGTCGCACCCGAAGCCGTCCAGGGGCTTGCCGAGGCGATCCTCACACTCGCGCGCGACCCAGAGCTTCGAGCTGGCATGGGAGCGGCTGGACGCGCACGCATAGCGCGCGGGTTCTCTTTTGGAGCGGCAAGCGGAGGGCGTGCACCGCGGCATATTGCGATCTATTAGAAGAGCGAAAGTCCTTCCGGTGACAACATCTGCTGCTGGCGGCGCTGCGTCAGGCTCACCACCGCACATCGTGATCCTCCATCACGCCATAACCTTCGGCCAGCTCGAGGTCCCCGGGCAGCTCGCCTGAGAAGGTCCCGAACGGCTGGCGGTAGCGGCTGCGCACGAGCAGGAGGTTCTCGTCGCGCCGGCGTTCGGCCTCGGCGCCGAACTGGAGCCGGCCCACCGACGAGAGGTCGGCCGGCGAACGCCAGTGGCGCGACCTCGCGGGGCTCGCCGTCGACCCAGACGGTCCGTTCGCTGCCCTGCGGCGGGTCGTTGACGCCCTCGACCAGATTCCAGGCGACGGCGTCGGCCCTCCCGCGTGGTCCCGACGCCGGCGGACCAGCGCCAGCTCGTGTGGCGCTCGTAGTAGGCGGCGGTGTCATCGATCACGGCTCGAGCGTCGAGCTCCTGCGTGTGGCCGTCGATCGTCACGTGCCCCCGGGCGGCGATGCCGCCCTGCTTGCGGGTCCAGGCGTAGCTGCTGCCGGCGGGGCACACGGTCTCGACGCCGTCCGCCTCCTCCAGCACGAGGTCGACGCGTCACTTCCCGGTCCTCGATCCGCGCGCGCCCCGGGGTCAGCCACACCCGCCCCCGGCCCAGCGCGGTGCGCTCGTGCAGGCGCCCTCGCGTCCGGTCCCACACTGCCCAGAACGCCTGCCGGGCCGGCCCGATCCGCACCGCGCCGACGCACAGCATCAGCTCGGGGCCGAACACGCCGACGTAGCGCCAGGCCTTCAGCGGCCGGAGCCGGTCCGCCCGAGCATCGGCTGCGGGGGCAGCGGCAGGGCGCACAGCGCCGGGGGCGCGGCTCGCCGAAACGCCTCGGTAGGGAAGCGCGTCGCTAGCAGCCCTAGTCCTCGGGAGACGCAACCAGAATGTCCTGGAAGCTCAATCCGGCGCCGCCGGCCCACGTGCCATATCGGATGTCGAGTGGCTGCAGGCCACTGGCAGCCATCATGGCCCGGACGTTTTCCTCGTCGTAGCCGATTGCCACTTCAGGAGTGCGACGGGTGACAGATCTGTAGCCCTGCCCGGTGACAGGAAAGCTCAAGACGGGGACGGTCGTAGCCGAAGGGCGCGTCGCGGCGTTGGTAAGAAAGAACGTGGCAAACAGCCGTCCGTTCGGACGGAGCACGCGACCGATCTCGTGCAGGTACGCACTCGTCACATCGCTCCTGAGATGCGTAAAGACCGAAGTCGCGAACACGAAGTCAAAACTGTGGTCAGCGTACGGAAACGTGTACGCCCCCTCGGCGCTGGTGCCGTCGGGCCGGTAGCGCTCGTTGAACACGTCCACTGTGCGAAAAGTGAAATTAGGAAAACGGGTGTGATGTTACGCTGACACCATTCGATGCCGGCTGGCGTGACGTCGAATCCCGCATACCGCGATGTCTTGTCAAGAAAACTCGTCAGCGGCACTGCCATGCGACCATTGCCTGAGCCGATATCAAGCACATCGTCGGCGGGACTCAACCTGCCAATGTCCTGAAAATATCCGAGAAATTCCTCCTGGTGGAGCGAAAGTTGCCGGCGCCAACGAACGCTAGCCGACGAGGTGGAGTTAGATCCGGCATGTGGTGACCACGAGCGCGATCCATGGCGTCGCGCGCAGAGCCAATGCGTGCGAACGGTGTTGATAGCGATGCTGCCGGCTGGAAGCGAGTACAGGAGCGCCGTGATCGCCAGGCGAGTTCTGCTCGAGTGCGAGGCACGTTCCGGAGCTTAGCCAATTGTGAACCGGAGGCGACTTCAGTCGGGCCGAGCGTGTTACTCATGCTCACAGGTACCTCCTATGAGCAAGGTAATGGTGCTGCACCGAACGTGTGTACGTCGGGAGGCCGGGGCACGACGGCAGAGGCTATAGTCTGCCTGCACTTGCCCGCCCGCCCCGGCCGCATATTGGTGGTGTTCCACGAGGCCGTGCTGGCCGGCGCGTCTCGAGCGGTGCTGCGACATCGTCCCGCTGCTCGAGGAACGGGGGTGGAGCTTCGTGTTCTGGGTGCCGTTCCCGGCCGCGCCCAGGACGAGCTCGAGGCCCGCGGGTACGAGTATGCGGGGGCCGAGCGGCTGCTGCGATACCGTGGCGCTCGCTGCGGACGCCGCCGGGACCTCATACGACGCCTGGCCACGATGCCCGGACTACTTCCGGAGTTCAGGGCGTTCGTGGGGGGCACGCCCGGAGATCCTGCACGCCAACACCCTTCTCACCTTTCCTGAACTGCTCTCGCTCGCCGGCGGCGGCCGAGGGTGATGTACGTTCACGAGATGCTCCCGGGCGGGTCTGCGGGCGCGGCAGTGGGGCAGGTGATCAGAGCCGCGGCCGACGTTGTGATCGCGCCTTCGAGGCCGCGGTCGCCGCCCTGCGGGCACAGCGTGCGATGCCCAGCTCGTCCACAACGGCGTTGACCGCCCGGTATCCCGCGCCCACCGGCGGCGTGCGAGACCGCCGCATCGTAGGGCACGCTAGGCACCGATCTGCCGTCGGAAGGGCAGCGACCTGTTCCTGGCGGCTGCCGACGGGCCGCGCGCGACGCTGCCCGAGGCGCGAATTCCGCATGATCGGTGACCTCCCCGACGGGGCCGAACGGAGCTGGGCGGAGGAGATCCTGCGCGGGCGCTCGCGCGCGCGGGATTGTCCACGACGTAAGTGACGATGTGTTCGCGGAGTTGGCCGAGTGGGACATGCTGGTGATGCCGTCTCGCGCCGACCCGTTCCCGCTGGCGTCGCTCGAGGCGATGGTGATGGGACTTCCGGTGATCGCCACCGCCGTGGACGGGCTGCGGGAGATGGTGAACCCGGCGACCGGGATCCTGGTCACCCCGGAACGATCCGCAGGCGCTGGCCGTCGCCATCGTGCGCTCGCACGGGATCCTGCGCGGCAGGCGCGCTCGGCGCTTGCGGGCCGCAGGCGGGTATCTCGAGCTGTTACTCCGGAGCGCCAGGCCAAGGGCTGCAGCGGGCGTATCTGGAGTGCGCCCGAAAGGCGCGTTAGCGCAGTCGCTCAGCGTGGCCTCGCCCGGCCTCGCGAGCCAACAGCCGCCGCGCCACGGCTGACGCTCACTGGGACCCAGGCCGCCCACGAGCCGCAGGCGAGCACCAAGGCCGCCGACCGCGGCGATGATGGTCGGCGGCGCCGACCCCACGCAGAAGCCCGTAGCCGACGCAGGAGACGAGTGCCGCGACCGCAGGCTGGCCCCGCGGCGACCAGTGCACGCGAGTAGAACTCGTCGAACGGCCCGGCGCCCAGATCTGCGCCGCACCTGCCACGCCCACCACACCCCGGTGAGGGCGTAGGCCAGACACGTCGACCATGCCGCGCCCTCGGTGCCGAACGCGGCGGTGAGGCCGATCGTGCCGGCCACGATGATCGGCAGTGACACGATCGAGGAGCGCCAGATGTCGCTGTAGGCCCCGAGCGCCAGCAGCGTCCCGTAGGTCTGTCCCAGGGCGCCGTGGATGGCATAGCCGACGAACAGGATCCGCATCAGCGTGGTCTCGTGCCCGGATGCGGACGGGAACACGATCCGGGCGAGCTCCGGCGCGGCGACGAACCCCGCGCCGGCAGCCAGCACCGATACCAGCGTTGCCCAGCGCGACGTGGTCCGGTACAGCGGCCGCAGCGCCTCGGTCCGGTGGGCGACCGCCAGGCGCGTCGCCTCCGGCAGGTAGATCACGCTCAACGCGATGAGGAACTGGATGCTGACCTCGGCCACGCGCAGCGCCGCGCCGTACATGCCCGCCGCGCTCGGCGCCCGAGCAGCACGCCGACGGTGACGAGGTCGAGGTTGCCCATCAGGCTCCACACCACCCCACCGAGCTGCATCGCGCCCTGTCCGGTGCGATGACGTCCGTCGTCCGGCAGGCCGCGCATTGCCGCGCCGCCAGGTGAGCGCGATCACGCCGACGTTGAGCGCCACGAATGTCCACAACACCGCCGCGGCGCTGGCCCCGGTGACGTACACGACGACCGCCACGGCCGCGCGGCCGATCGCCGCGAGCACCGTGTTGACAAGCGCGAAGCGGCCGGCGTCGCCCCGGGCACGGTAGATCGAGGCCACGATCGTCGTCGCTCCCTGCGTCACGGCCAGCAGGAACCCCGCCACGATCACGCCGACGTCGGTCGGGCCCGAGGAGGCGACGGAGATCAACACGATCAGCAACGCGATGCCGGGCAGTGTGATCGCCGAAGCGCACCAGCGCCCGGTGCACGTCGCCACGGCCGAAACCGCTCCCGTCGGTGCTCGGAGGCGGCGTTGCGGGTGGTCGCGTCCGGCAGTCCGCCCATCGCCATCGACGCGCCGAGCACACCTGTGGCCAGCGCGGAGAGCACCTCGCCCAGTCCCTTTGGCGACAGCACGCGCGTGAGCAGGATCAGCGTGACGAGCGTCAGCACCCGCCCGCCGGCCCACATGAGCCAGCTGACGGCGGTGCCGCGCCCGACGCGCGAGACCGCGCCGTGCCCATCGGGCGCCGATGGCGGGCGATCGCCCGAATCGGACGCTCGGTCTGAGTCGGTTGTCGAGGTCGTGCTCAGCAGATGGTTCTCCCGTGGGAAGGGAAGGTAGCGCAGGGCAGAGGACCCGAATCTCCGTCAGCGCGACCGATGACGATCCGGGTAGTCTTGGGCCGTGATGGTCACGGGGGTACGCGCAGCCAGGTCGGGCCGGTCGCGGCCGCGTGCGACGGCGCGGCTCGATCGCGTCGCCCCTCGGCGCCAATGACAGTCGTCGTCTCGGCGGTAATCGTCACGGTCAGACAGCGCGAGAAGATCGCGGGCTGCCTGCAGTCGGTGCTCACGGCATTTGAGAACGTCGCCGGTGAGAGCGAGGTCCTCGTGGTGGACAACGGCTCCACCGACGGCACAGTCGAGCGCGTCAGAGCGGAGTTCCCCGGCGTGCGCGTGCTGGAGCGCGGACGCAACACCGGCTTTGCCGCCGGTGCCGCGGAGGGAATGCGGCAGACCGTAGGGGAATGGATCTTGTTCCTGAACGACGATGCCGAGATCGAACCGGACGCGGTCGTGGCAATGCTCGCCGCCGCAGCCGATGACCCCAAAGTCGGCTCGGTCGCGGCGAAGATGCTGTTCGCGGGGTCGGGCCGCATCAACTCCGCGGGACTCGGCGTCGACCGTCTGGGCGATTGGCTATGACCGGCTTGTGGGGGCACCGGCGGCTGCGGGCGAGACCGAGCCGACCGAGGTATTCGGGGCATCCGCCGGCTGCGCGTTGATGCGTAGAGCGATGCTGGATGACATCGGCGGCATCGACGAGACGTTCTATATGTATCTCGAAGATGCGGACGTCGCCTGGCGAGCCCGGGCCCGCAACTGGCGCAGTGTCTACGTCCCTGCGGCGGTCGCGTACCACCATCATTCCCTCACGGCACGGCATGGATCGCCATTCAAGTATTGGCACGTGGGCCGCAACCGCGTGCGCATGGTGGCCAAGAATGCCACCACCGCGCACCTGGCCCGCTACGGCCTGGCGATGGTTGCCTATGACCTCGGCTACGTCGGGTTCGTTGCCGTCACCGACCGCGACCTCGCACCGCTGCGGGGCAGGATTCGCGGGCTGCTCGAATGGCGCAAGTATCGGCGCGCAAGCGCGGTCCGCGACTGCTCGGCGCTCGAGCCGGTGGCCGGCGTGCGCGCGGCCCTGTCGCGCCGTTCGGTCTGGCTCGGTCAATCAGGCGGCGTCGAACGGCGCTTGTCGCGCTTCCGCCCGTCCTAGCCACGATCGCTCCTTTGATCTCGGGGCGACCGGGGGGCCGCACCGGCGTTCGCCTATCAGTGACGGATTAGCTCAAAGTTGATTATGCTGCCTGGCAGTGGGGCTTCCTGCTCTGGCGAAACCACTGGCGACGGATCGCCCCGATGGCGTTATAGCCCCGGGCAGCGCCGACAGACCGCGCAAGCTCGTATACGTCGTCGGGGTGGCGGTCCTCACTGTCGTCGGGACCCTGTGTGCGATCACATGGCCGATCGCAGCGGTTTTCCTGGCGTTCGTGATCGCGGTCTGTCTCGTCGCGGCCCGCGCCCCAGCGCTCGGCGTGATCGGGGCGCTGCTGTTGGCCGGCGCGCAGGGCCTGATCAAGGCCCGCTTCACGGCCGAAGGCGTTCCTCATCCAGAAGCCCTGGTGGGCGGTGGGTTGGATCTACTGCTGCTCGGCACGAGCCTCAACCTACTGGTGGCTGATCGGGGCCGCTCGCTCCGCGCCGTCTGGCGGCGGACCGAGCGCGCCGAACGTGTGGCGTGGGGCCTGGTTCTCGCGTGGCTGGTGATCTCGGTGCTCCAGATCCCCGAGAGCGGCAGCGTGGTCGATGGCGTGAAGGGTTTTCGCTTGAGTCAGGCCTATGTCCCGCTTGTCTTGACGGGAGTCGCGCTGTACCCGAACTACCGCCGTCCCGAGACTCTGACGAGGGCGATGCTGTGGATCTTCGCGATCCTGACCGGCTATGCGGCTCTGCGTGGAATCACCGGTCCCTCGTCGTGGGAGTTGAACTACGCGCTGTCACGGACGCAGCTCGCACGATTGGGCGGGCTGGCACGCGACATCGGATCATTCGCCTCGCCTCAGGAGCTCGCCGGTTATCTGGCGCCGGCGGCTGTGTTTGCATTCATCATCGGTGCGCTGGATAGGCGTGTCCGGCTGCTCGCCGGGGTGACGTTCGTACTCGCCGCCTTCGCCATCCTCGAATCGTACGGTGCGGGTGGGGTTGGTCGCGCTTGGCGTCGGCGCAGCCGTGCTGGTGGCGGTGCTCACGATCGGTCGCGAGACATCCAGAAGGGTGAAGGTGGCTTCGATCGTCACTCTGGTTGTCCTTATCGTCGGCGCTTATTCGGCGGCCCTGGTGGCCGGAGACGTGTCGACGTTTGCTGAGAGTCGCGCCCAAGGTCTCACTCATCCGCTGACGGATGAGTCGGCCAAGGCCCGCCTACATACCTGGAAGAGAGCGCTGCGGATAACCCTTCACCACCCGCTGGGTACCGGACTCGGCACGGTGGGTCATGCCTCCGAAGTTGGAGCTCGAATAACGTACGTCGACAACTCCTACCTCAAGGTACTGGAGGAGCAGGGGGTGTTCGGGTTACTGTTCATCGTGGGCATTGGCGCAACCGCGGTGCTGGTTGGACGGCGACTGACTCGCGCTGGACGGCATCGTGAGCCGGTGGGAGTGGCTGCGCTGGGGGGGTTCGCCGCCTTCCTCACCGTATGCTTCCTCGGCGAGTACATCGAGTTACCCGGGAAGATCCTGGCCTGGCTTATGCTCGGGGTCGCCATCTGGCACAGCTACGGTTTGCGGCGGGACTCTGAAGCTGTGCCAGGTGATGGGTGCGTTGGAATGATCAATGACGTGTCGGCTTCGCCGGCCCAGCGCCGGACGCCGTTGCGCATCGCGGCGACAGTGTGGCGGAGCTGGAGCTCCGCTCGTAGAGTGTCGGTCGTCGCTCTCGTTGCCGTGCTGACCCTCGTGCCGGCGCTGGTGGCCGGCACACACGGCAAGCCCTCCGTGAGTGTCAATCTAACGCCGGTATCCAATGTGACGAACTCTCGAGAATCCACACTGACATTTGTCAAGAGGTTCGTCAACCCTACTCTGCAAACTCATCTGGACATACGTGCCTCCTGGGGATATCCCGATTTTGATCCTGGCTTTTCTCGGACGGTGACGGTCACCCCACAGGCTGGTGGTCCGAAGAACGCGGTCACCCTCGCCGCGTCCGAGCAACGCGATCGCGTGGGCACGAAACGTGCTTCTCAGCGTCGCGGACAACCTCGCGCGAGGCGTCTTACCTGCGATCGGCGCTTTGGATTAGGGGACAAATAGTGTTGGTGCGGATTCGAAGCCAGCTCGCCCAACCAGGCCTCACCCGCGCCGAGCGCAAGGCGCTTCAAGAGAAGCAACTGTTTCTCGCCATCGCTTCGCGCAGCTACCCCAGCCGTCCTACTCCGGGCTGGCAGCACCACCGTCGCCCGTCATGGCCTGTGGGGCAAGATCGCGGGAAAGATGCCAGGGACGCCGCGGCCGGAGAACCCGATCTGGGCGGGGCTGGCCGGCTTTATCCTTGCGATCGCGGTGATCTTCGCTTTGTCGCAGCTGGTCTGGAGCGCGCCACAAAACCGCCGGGATGGTTTGCCCGTCGAGTCCCGAGCACCTAGCGTATGACGCGGCATCTACGGCGATCGCGCGGCTCTAGGTCTGGTCACTCCGGCTGAACATCGCCGGAACCGTGAGCAGCATGATCTTGAGGTCGAGAAGCAGGTTCCAGTTCTCGATGTAATAGTTGTCCCACTCGACGCGATCGGCCAGCGACGTCTGCCCGCGCAGTCCGTGCACCTGCGCCCACCCGGTCAGCCCGGGCTTGACGCGCAGCCGGTCGCCGTAACGGTAGATGCGCTCTCTGAATGCCCGCGCATAGAGCGTTCGCTCCGGGCGCGGTCCTACCAGCGACATGTCGCCGCGCAGCACATTGATCAGCTGCGGGAGCTCGTCCAGCGACAGTCGGCGCAGCATCGCGTCCCACTCTCGTGCGGCGGTCGACGGTGGTCGGGCTGCGCGGCTCCTCGCTGGACACCGGGTTGGCCATCCACGTGGCGTCCCAATGACCGTCGCGATCCTCGTGACCATGCATGGTGCGGAACTTGAGCATCTCGAACTCTCGTCCGTCGAGGCTGACTCGTCGCTGCCGGTACAAGATCGGCCCCCGCGAGGAGGTCAGCTTCACCGCGAGCGCGATCAGCGCCAGCAGCGGCGACAGCACGATCAGGAACAGCGCGGCCACCACCCGATCGAGCGCGTACTTGACCGAGAACTGCCAGCTCCGCGGATCGCTGGGCCGAGAGCGAAGCAGCGGTATCCCGCCCAGGTGCTCGATGTCGATGCGGCCACCGACGTCCTCCAGCAGCCGCGGGACCGTCGAAACGGTCACGCCCATGCGGCGGCAGTCGCGCATGGTCGCGATCAGCCGCTCGAATGGCGCTCCGCCGAAAGCGACGATCACGTGCTGGACGTCATAGGCCTTGACGATCGCGTTCAGGTCCTCGGTGGCGCCCACGATCGGGAATTGGTGACCATCGTCATGGCTGCCCGGCGAATACCGGTCGTCCAGGAACCCGATCGGCCGCAGTCCCAGCTCCGGCCGGGCGGCCAAGCGCCGCGCGATCTGCTCGCCCACGCCCTCGCGGCCGATGATCAGCGTGGCAGACTGAAACTCGCCGGCTCGCTGGCGCCGGCGGACGAGGAGCGGCCAGGCCGGCTCGGCCGATGATCAGGCACACGGTCGACCCGGCCCACAGGCGGAAGGCCTGATTGGCGGCTCCATTGACCGAGTTCGCGATCACCCGGAGAGCGATCAGCAGGATGGCGCCGGTCGAGGTCGCGGACACGATCCGCGAGGCGTCCTCCACCAGGTTCAGCTGCAGGCGGAAGTCGTACAACCGCCTGATGCGCATCACGATCAGCGTTGACACGACGAACACCGAGCCCCAGGCGATGCCGGTGCCGGTTCCTCGTCCGGCGATCACGGGGCCCACCGTCCAGCCGATCGCGCCGGCGATCGGCGCGATCGCCACACCCGCGCCAAGCATCGCCAGGTCCAGCACCAGCCGGTGCTTGAGGACGGTCTCGAGCACACGGTCGCTGAACCGTGTCGGCCGGGGCGGGGGCTGCTGCGGCTGCCGGCGGCTCGCCTGGCTGGCGCCCCGCTCGGCCTGCCCAGACGGGGCCGTGCCTTGCACCGCCACCCGCCGCGATTGCTTCGTTGCGTCGCCGCGCTGGATACTCAAGCCCATCGTGCCCGACCACTCTTACTCGTTCAATGGCATCCGTCAAGCCCAACCGAGGGGTAGCTAGCCGCTCGGGGAGGCCCAGTAACAAGGGGTTTACCAGGTTTTGGCATCAATCGCCGCTGCGACCCGGCCCTACCCGCCACCACTAATATCAGGTCGATGCTTGCCGCCAGGGGCGCGATCGTCGTGGTGGTTCTCCTCGGTCCGACGGCTCTGGCGTTCTTCTCCGGGGGCTATTTCGACCGACCGCGTCTGGTGGCCGGAATCGTGGCCTGGGCGGCCGTGGCCGGTTCGGCAGTCGTGTTCGCGAGAATCTGGCCTCGCACCCGGGCCGCCTGGCTCGCGCTCGGAGGTGTCACCGCGCTGACCGTCTGGACGATCGTCTCGATCGCCTGGTCGCCGCTGGGGGACGAAGCCCAAGCGGACTCCCAGCGGGTCGTCCTCTACCTGGGCGCGGTGCTCGCCGCCACCGCCGCGCTGAGGGCCCGCGGCGCAGCCCGAGCCGTGGAGCCGGCGATCGCGTTCGGAGCGTTGCTGGTGGTGTGCGAGGGGCTATCCGAACGCCTGTTTCCCGGGCTGTTCCGGCTGACCCGTGATCCGTTCGCGGGCGGTCGGCTCAGCCAACCGCTGACGTACTGGAACGCCATGGGGATCGCGTCGGCGATGGGCTTCGTGCTGTTCGTCCGGATGGGCGGGGACACGAGTCGTCGCTCTCAGCTGCGCCTGGCTGCGAGCGCCGCGGCCCCGATAGTCGCTCTGGGGCTGTACCTGACCCTCTCCCGCGGCGCAATTCTGGCGGCTGGGGTTGGCCTCGCGGTACTGCTGCGGCTTGCGCCGAGCCGTGAACAAGCGATTTCGATGCTCGCCACGGTGGCTGGGGCGGTGCCGGGAATCGTGGCCGCGGCCGCGTTCTCGGATGTCCGAACGTTCCACGGCAGTGTCGGCTCGCGCGAGACACAGGGGCTGGCAGTTCTGGCCGCGCTCGCGTTGGGGATGCTGGTGAGTGCAGGCGTGGTGGCGTGGCGCATGAAACGTCAGGCAGCGGCGGATGCCACCGACGAACCGGATCCGGTTGTCCGCGCGATCTCGCTCGCAGGGATGGGCGCGGCGGCGGTCGCTGTGCTGGTTGCGATCGTCTTGACCGCAACCAGCAAGGTCTCGATCAACGTGCAGCCCACGGCCGCGAGCGCCCGGCTTGCCACCAGCGAGACGATTCGCGGCGACTTTTGGCGGTCAGCCGTGACGGGTTTCCTGGCCCATCCGGTCAAGGGCGTCGGAACCGGAGGCTTCGAAACCGAATTCCGGCTGCACCGGACGATCCTGTACTCGGTGCGGGACGTCCATTCGCTATATCTGGAAACGTTGTGCGAGCTCGGGATCGTGGGCGGGCTCGCTCTGCTCGTGCTGATGGTCGGGGTCGGTGCGTGCGCACGGCGGGCGTATCGCCTGGATCCCGGCGCTGACCGCAGGCTGGATCGCAGCCGTAGCGATGTGGGCGGTCCATGCCGGGTTCGACTGGGACTGGGAGATGCCGGCCGTCACGCTGCCGGCGCGTGCTGCTGGCTGGGGCCATCATCGCCCGTAGCGATGCTGGGGCCTCGGTCAAGCAGCTGGCTGCGACCCCGCGCGCGGCCGAGCAGTCATCCATCGCGGTCGGTGCGGTTTGATGGGCGGACGCGTCATCGGCCGGATCGCGCTTGTCGTACTCGCGGCCGTCGCCGATCGCGTGGCTGGCTTACGACTATCGGGCGGTGGTCCTTGACTCCCAGGGCAGGGCGGCTGCGTCCGCGTCGCCAAGCATCCGGCGCAGGTGCAGCACGTCATCTCGCTGTTCGATCGAGCCGCGCACCGCAACGCCGATCCGACGCCTCGCATCGACGAAGCGAAGTTCCTGCTGTCGATCGGGCGTAACCAGGCGGCAGTGAGCGTCCTGCGAAAAGTCGTCAGCGCCAACCCAGGCAACGTCGTGGCCTGGAGCCTGCTGGCGCTCGCCGCCGACACGAGCCAACCGCTGGTAGCCGCAACCGCCTACCAGCGTCTACGGGTTCTGTTCGGTCATCCGGCAGGCTTCGACCCCAGCCATGGCGTGATCGTCTTACCCGACGGAGTGATTCACCTCGTTGTGGGCCATGTGGCAGGCGAGGTCGAACAGTCGGTCATTCACGGGACGCTCACCAGGCTCTCCGGGTGGGCGGTCGAGTTCATCAAACGGCCAGGCGGAGGGCTGTCGCTCGTTCCGGCTGACCAGGTGCTGGTGCTGGCGAACGGGCGGCTGGTGTACATCGGGCAGACCACGTTGTACCGACCGGATGTCGCCCGCTCCTACCACACCGCCGACGCTCCGGTCGGCTTTCTGTTCGACGTTCCCACGGCGTTGCTCGAGCCGGCGGGACGCAAAGCGACGGTCGAGCTCGTGGGACAGGTAGGGCTGGTGGGAGTCGCGCCTCCCGTTTTTCTGTCGCGTCGGGGTGCACGCGTTCGGCTGCGGCGGGTGAGGTGCGGCTGCGGCCGGACGCCGGGCGGCGGTATCCTGCATGGTTGACTGACCAGTCAGTCGAGACCCGATGAGCTGAAACCCGAGGAGAGCCACTTGCGCGCCGGCGCCGTCCAGCTCAACTCCACCGAGGACATCGAGCAAAACCTTCTCACCGCCGATCGGCTGGTGCGCGAGGCCGCGCAGCAGGGAGCGGAGCTCGTCGTGCTGCCGGAGAAGTGGAGCATCCTCGGCACCGGTCCCCAGATGGCGGCCGGCGCCGCAGCCGCTCGACGGCCGAGTGCATCGGCTGGGCGCGAGACACCGCCGCGCGAGCTGGGGATCGACCTGATCGCCGGTTCGATCGTCGAGCGCGTCCCGCGTCAGGAGAAGACTCGCGAACACGAGCGTCCACATCGGTCCCGATGGCGAGCTGAAAGGCGTTTATCGGAAGATCCACATGTTCGACGTCGAGGTCGAAGGCGTCATGTACGCCGAGTCCGAGCACGCCCAGGCCGGGTGACGAGGTCGTGGTCTGACGCTGGCGAACGGCGTCTGCGTGGGCATGAGCATCTGCTACGACGTCCGGTTTCCCGAGCTGTACCGGCTGCTGACGCTGGCGGGCGCGCAGGTGATCTCGATCCCAAGCGCATTCACCCTGGCCACCACCCGGGATCATTGGGAGCTCGCTGCTCAGCGGCGCGAGCGATCGAGAACCAGTGCTTCGTGATCGCCCCCAACCAGATCGGCGACCCATCCGCCCGGGGCACTCGCTCGGGCGGGCGATCGATGATCGTCGACCCCTGGGGCCTGGTGCTGGCCGGGGCCGCCGATGCCGAATCGGCGATCGTGGCCGACCTCGACCTGCGACCTCCTGGGCGACGTCAGGCCGGAGCTGCCGGCGCTCGAGCACCGCCGCCCCGACGTCTACGGGTGGAAAGCCTGATGGCCTCGCCGTCCACCGCCGCGGTCGACAAACGCCGACTGATCCTTGACGCGGCCGTGCGCGTGTTCGCGCGGCAGGGGTTCCACACCTGCCGAGTATCGGACATCGCCGATCGAAGCCGGAGTGGCGTATGGACTGGTGTACCACTACTTCTCGTCCAAGGAGGAGATCCTCGACACCCTGTTCCTGGAACGGTGGGACGTGATGCTGGCGGCCATCGCCGAGGCCGATGCCTCGGACCGCACCCCCCGGGAGAAGCTGTTCGCGATCGCGGCGTTCATCATCGACTCCTACCGCCACGACCCGGAGCTGATGAAGGTGATCATCGTCGAGGTGACCCGCGCCGCCAATACGTTCGGCCGTACCCACCTGGCCAAGATCCGGGAGGCCTACGCCGGGATCGCGGCGATCGTCGCCCGGGCGCAGGCGGGCGGCGCGTTTCGGGCCGAGATCACGCCGGAATTCGCCGCCCAGGCGTTCTACGGGTGCGTCGAGCAGGTCCTGAGCAGCTGGATCTTCGACAGCCAGCCGGTCGGCGAGGATGAGCTCGAGCGCGCCAAGACATTGATCGTGGAGACGATTTGTCGTGGTCTGGAGGGGTAGCAACCCGAGTGTCGCAAGACGACGCCCGATCGTGATCCTGGAGTCTGATTGAATCCGCCCAGATGACGGAAAGCCCCTTGATGAAGCGACTCCTCTGGTCCGGACTGCTGGCTGGGATGGGGGCGCTGGCGAGCCTCGCGTCGACCCGCGTGGCCAGCATCATCTGGACCCGCGTGTTTGGTGAAGACCCGCCCGAGTGACCGAGCAACCAGACCATCAACCCGGGGAGAGCGCCTCGGGCGAAGCCGAGGCGGGAGACGCCCCTGCGCCCGTCGAGCCGCCGACAGCGGCTGCAGCCGGTGCCCCCGCCGACCGCGGAGACGATCGTGGGCGGCGAGACCACCGCGACCGCTCCGGGTCCAGTCCCCCCCCACTGCCATTGGCCGAGACAGACGGAGCGTCGGCCGGCAACCAGAGCGAACGTCCTGAGATCGCCGTCGGGGCCGCGTTTGCCGGCGGCTTCGTGTTGGCCCTGATCCTCAAGCGCCTTGGCCGATAGAAACGGACAGCCCGACAACATCGCCACGACGGTGGCCGAGGTCTCCGAGCGCGTCAGCGTGCTGGTGCGCGAGGAGATCGAGCTGGCCAAGGCCGAGGTCACCGCCAAGGCGTCGAGCCTCGCCCGCGGCGCGGCCGCGGTAGCGGCCGGCGCCGTGTTTGGGATCTTCGCGGTGGTGTTCGCCCTGTTCACGCTGGCCTGGGGTCTGAACTCGGCGTTCTCCAGCCTGTGGGAAGGGTTTGCGGATGACGCTGGTTCTGCTGCTGCTGCTGACGATCGCGGCGTTCCTGTTCGCCTGGCGCAAGCTGAAGGTTGGCGCACCCACTCCGACGATGGCGATCGACGAGGCCAAGAAGATCCGCGAGACGGTCACCACCAGACGGAGGGGCACTGATGCCGGCCGCCCGCACTCCCACCCGCACGCCCAACGAGATCCGGGCCTCGATCGAGCAGAATCGCGAGCAGCTGGGGACTTCGCTCGAGAAGCTCCGGCTGGAGGTAGTCCGCGCCACCGACTGGCGCGCCACGCTCCGCCGTCACCAACCGTCAGGTGATCATCGGGGCCGGGGTGGCCGGCTTCGTGCTCGGGGGCGGGATCGCGGCCGTGGGCGCGCTCACGTTCGGGCGCCGGCGCCGCCTGCAGCAGCGCTGAGACTGAATCAGCCGACACCTTAGACTCCGCGGCATGCGCTTCGAGAAGCTGGAAACCAAACTCGACGGGCCGATGTTGCTAGCGCCGAACGTGATCGGCGATGAGCGCGGCTTCTTCTGTGAGACCTATCGCCGCAGCGAATTCATGGCGCTGGGCATCGAGGAGGAGATGGTCCAGGACAACCACTCGCGTTCGAGCTATGGGATCGTGCGCGGCATGCATTTTCAAGTCGGTCGGGGTGCAGCGAAGCTGGTGCGCGTCGCGCGCGGCCACATCCACGACGTGATCGTCGACGTGCGCAAGGGCTCCCCGACCTTCGGCAACTGGGAGGGCTTCGACCTCACCGAGGAGAACATGCACTCGCTCTACGTACCGGCCGGGTTCGCCCATGGCTTCTGCGTGGTCAGCGACCTCGCGGACGTGATGTACAAGCAGGACCGCTACTTCGCCGATACCACCGAGCGGGGGATCACGTACGCCGACCCCGAGGTGGGAGTGCAGTGGCCGATTCCGATCGACGATCTGAAACCGTCTCAGCGGGATGCGTCAGCGCCCACGTTGAGTGCGATCGCCGACCAGCTGCCCTTCGTGTACACAGCTTCCTGACCGGTCCTGACATCACCGGGCAGTACGACCTGGCTGTCGTCGGCGGCGGGATCCTCGGTCTCGCCACTGCGCGCGAATGGCAGGCGCGCCACCTCGACGCTCAGGTCGCGGTCCTCGAGCGCGAGCTCCAGCTCGGCGCGCATCAGAGCGGTCACAATTCGGGCGTGGTGCACGCCGGCATCTACTACAAGCCGGGGTCGCTGAAGGCCAAGCTGTGCGCCCGGGGGCGTGACGAGCTCTACGCGTTCTGCGAGGAGCACGGCGTCAGCTACGACAAGGTGGGCAAGCTGATCCTGGCGGTCGAGCCCGGCGAGATCGATCGTCTGAATGAACTGGAAGCGCGCGGGCGCGAGAACCGCGTGCCCGGTCTGCGTCGTGTCGATCCGGACGAGATCCGTGCGCGCGAGCCACATGCCACCGCGATCGATGGACTGCTTTCGCCGGAGACGGGGATCGTCGACTTTGCCGGCGTGGTCAGGGCGCTGGCCGACCAGGTGCGCGCGCGCGGCGGCGTGGTGGCCACCGGGCTCGAGGTCACCGGATTGCGACGCCACGGGGGGCGCACCACGGTCACCCACTCGCAGGGCAGCCTCGATGCCCGTCACGTCATCTGCTGCGCGGGGGCGTGGTCTGACCGCTTGGCCGTGCGCACCGGTGCCGACGCCGATCCTCGGATCGTCCCGTTTCGCGGCGCGTACCTGAAGCTCGTGCCCGAACGACGGTTCCTGGTGCGCTCGCTGATCTATCCGGTGCCCGATCCGGCGCTGCCGTTCCTCGGCGTGCACCTGACCAGACACATCGACGGTGAGGTGCTGCTGGGCCCTACAGCGCTGCTGGCGGGTGCCCGCGATGCATACCGGCTGTCCACCGCGCGCGCGGCCGATCTCCGTTCCACCCTGGGCTGGCCCGGGACCTGGCGCATGATGCGCCGCTGGTGGCGGACGGGGCTGTCAGAGATGCGAATGGCGGCCTCGCGCCGAGCGTTCGTTCAGGCCTGCGCCCGATATGTGCCAGAGCTGGCCCCGGGTGACGTGGCGGCGGAGCCAGGCCCCGCCGGAGTGCGAGCCCAGGCGGTGGGGCGCGACGGCTCGCTGATCGACGATTTTGTGTTCTCCGAGGCCGGCGGGGCGATCCATGTCCGCAACGCGCCATCGCCGGGGGCGACTTCCTCACTGGCGATCGCCCGCCTGATCGTAGACCGCGCGCTCGAGGCTCAGGTGGGCAGCAGCCCGGCGGCGCCCATGTAGTCGGCCAGCGCATCCCGCCAGGGCCGCAGCGCGGGTAGCCCGAGGCGATCGGCCGCGGGACGGGCAAGCACACCGTTGAGGGGCCGGTCTGCGCCTCCGGGCGGGATCGTTGTCGCGACCGGCTCCACGGGAACGTCGAGTCCGGCGAGCTCGATGATGGCCGACGTGAACTCGTGCCATGAGCATTCACCGGCGGCCGTCAGGTGGAGCACGCCTTCAGCTTCACGCTCCACCGCACGGAGGATCGCATCGGCCAGATCAGCGGTGTATGTCGGTTGCAAGCGCTGGTCGGCAACCACGCTGAGTGCTCCCGTTTCGCGTGCCCGCGCCAGCATCCGCTGGACGAAGTTTCCGCCTTTGCTCGCGCTGCCGTGCAGGCCATACAGCCCGGCGGAGCGAACCACGAGGTTGTGAGCTCCGTACGCGAGCGCGGCGTACTCGCCGGCCAGCTTAGTTAGCGCATAGATCGATCGGGGTGCCGGAGTATCGCCTTCTGCGTAGGGTTCCTTGCGGCGGCCGTCGAACACGTAGTTGGTCGACAGTGGACGAGCCGCACGCCACGTTTGGCAAGGCCCTGGACCGCCTCCACGTTTACACGCCATGCCTGCGCGTGCTCGGTCTCACAGACCTCCACGTTGTGGAACGCGGCACAGTTGAACACGATGTCGGGATCCGCCTCTCCGAATGCGCGCTCGACCGCGGCCTCATCACAGATGTCGACCTCCGAGTGCTGAGAACGAGCCGGGCGCCAGTGCCAAGCGCGGGTTGAAGATCGGACGCGAGCTGGCCCGCCTCCGCCGAGAATCAGCGCCTTCACAATACGGTGGAGAAAGCGTCGAGTACGGGCTTGACGCCGTGCAGCAGCTCGAGCCAGCGAATGTTGTAGCAGCGAGGATCCGACAACCTGGCTGGATCGGCCATGTCAATCAGCTCGAGCAGATCGGTAACTGCCTCCAGCACCGACCGGCGTGGAATGAACCCGAGCGTCGTGGATAGTTTCGCGTTCGCACACTCGTAGTTCGCTGGTCAGGTTCAACGCGCCGACTTCCTCCAGCGTCACCTGCCTGCCGATGAGTTGGACCGATCCGGCGACGATCATGGCGAGCTCTCGGATCTGGTAGTTGGAGTGCACGACGTTGAAAATCTTGCCGCGGACCTTGTCGGCCGATGCCTCGTACGCGGCGATCATGGCATCGGCACAGTCGCGAATATCGACCAGGGGGCGCCACATCCAGCCGCCGCCGTGGAGCTTGAGCGAGCCCGATAGCAGTGCGTCCTTAACGAACGTGTTCACCACGAGGTCGAAACGCATCCGCGGGCTCCACCCGTACACGGTCCCGTTGCTGAGGATCACCGGGCTAGTCCCTCGTCCGCCAGCTCAATCAATCTCTCCTCGGCATAACGCTTGGATGTCGCATACGCGCCCATGAGGCTCAATCGGAGCGTCCTCGGCGTGGGTTCCCGGCGGGAGACCGTCGTACAGCGAGCAGGAGGAGGCGAACACATAGCGCTCGATACCGTGAGCAAGGCAGTCCCGGGCCAGCGTCTCCGTGGCGACGGCATTCATTTCCCAGTTTGCCTGCGGATTGAACTCAGCGGTCGGATCGTTGCTGAGCCCGGCTAGGTTGATGACACCGTCCACGCCTTCGAACGCGTGCTCCGGAACGTCGCGCACGTCGGCCACCACCAGGTCGATTTGATCACGAAAGCCCGCGATCGGATCTTCACCGAAGTACATGCGATCGAGGACCCGAACCCGGTAGCCGCGTGCCAGCAGCTTCGGAACCAGCACGCATCCGATGTAGCCGGCTCCCCCGGAAACCATTATCAGCTGTCCCGGCTTTGGCGCCTCCCGCACCAGCCCGTTCCAACGTTCAGACGGCCGTCCGGTTCCGTCCGACCGACCCTTGTTCATGTGATGCTTCTCCGTGCCACGGCACTGCGTGAAGCCGAGATCAAGAGCTTCGCGCCAATTGCCAGGTAGATGACGACGTCGGCGACGGGGGACGCGCCGGCATAGAACTTGCGATAGAAGCGACCCATTGAGCGATGGAAGGCGACATTGTGCTTGAGGCCACGATGCGCCCGCCGCTTGGTCGCGCCCCCCTTGACATGCATGACCGAGACCGAGCCGTCGTACCACACCTTCCAGCCCTTCTGCTTAAACCGGTAGCACCAATCCAGATCATCCATGTACAGCCAGTAGCCCTCGTCGAGAAGGCCCACGTCGTCCATCGCGGTCTTGCGCACAAGCATGAACGCGCCATTGACTGCGTCCACCTCGCCTGAGTCGTATTCGCCGAGCTCCGGGGCGTGATATTGACCCAACCGTCCGTTTTTCTGCATCCCGATACCGACAAAATGCGCGAGTGCTCCCATCGGGGTCGGGAATGATCGCTTCGCCGCATGGTCGAGCGTGCCGTCAAGCTGCTCCAGTCGACAGCTGGACATCCCGATGTCTGGCCGCTGCTCCATCAGCTCGATCATGTGATCGAGCGCGCCGGAGTAGATCTCGGTGTCCGGATTGAGCACGAGCACGTACGGCGCATCGGCGTGTCGGAGGACGCGGTTGTTGGCGACACAGAAGCCGGTATTACGGTCCAACGGGTCGAGCTTCACCCAGCCGAACTCGCTGCGGACCATCTCGGGGGTCCCGTCCGTACTGGCATTGTCGACCAGATGAACGACCATTTCCCCGCTGCGGTAGGGGTTCCTCTGCAGAGACGTCAAAGCGCGCCGGACGTGGTCGACGGCCCCTGTCGAGGAGACGATCACAATGTCGAGTCGAGGCCCGGACGCGGCCCGCGGCTCATGCGTCGGGCTGGAGGTTTCGGTCATCTCTGCTTCGGTCATCTGAGCGCCACCGTGGCGGAATGCTGGCCGTCAAGTCTACGGTTAATTGCTCAGCGGGCAGCGTCTGGCTGGCCGGTTTGACCGGGATTTGCAGACAACATCCCTGCAATTCGTTCGGTTCGGGCGGCGGGATACCGCCACGAGCTCGACCGTGACCGGCGTTCAGATGTCTTGCAGTCGTCTAGCTCAGCGCCGGCCGATGAAAGCGCCGAGGGCGGTCGGACCGCTGCGGCTGCATCTCCGCTCGGCGCGAGTCCGCCCCCGCGGCCGCTCTGCATAGGGCGATGACGAGCACGACGATCACTGCCCATATCACCAACACAACTAGAGCTACGATGCCCACAACGCCGCCTCCCACAGGCTCAAGGGCGCGGATCACGCCCCGTTAGGCAGGAGTAATCCAGATTGGGCGGAGTTTGGCGAGAGTTCGCATAATTGGTGGAGCTTTTCACCGGAAAACGGCGTACTGGACGAATGTTCGACCGGTGCGACGGGCGAGGGCTAGTACTACAGCAGCGAGCTCGGGATTCCGCCCGCCCCGAGCAGTCCGGGGCCGACGTGGGTGCCGATCACCGGCCCGATCTCGGAGATCACCCGCGGCTCGCAGCCGAGCAGCTCGATCCCGCGGGCGGCGAGCGCCTCGGCCTCGCGGGGGGCCTGGATGTGCTGAACCATCCAGCCGTCGGCGCCGTCCTCCTTGCAGGTGCGCAGCAGGTCGACCATCCGCTCGAACGCCCGCTTGGAGGTCCGCACCCGCTCGACCGGCGTGATCTCCGACTCGACGGTGAGGATCGGCTTGATCTTCAGTGCCGACCCGAGCCACGCCTGTGCGCCGGCGATCCGGCCACCGCGGCGAAGGTACTCGAGCGTGTCGATCGCGAACCACAACTTGAGCTCGGCGCGCGCGCGCGCCGTTCGCTCCACCACAGCCGCGGCATCGGCCCCGTCGCGGGCGGCGGCGGCCGCCGCCAGCAGCAGCAGCCCCTGACCGCCGCAGGCGCTCCTGGAGTCGATCACGTGGACGCGGGCCGCACGAGAGCCGAGCTGCCCCCGGGCCTGCTCGGCCGCGCTGACGGTCCCCGACATGCCGCCCGCAAGATGGATCGAGACGATGTCGTGGCCGTCGTCGAGCTGCGGCTCGTAGACCGCCAGGAAGTCACCGATCGACGGCTGGGAAGTGCTCGGAAGCTCGGTGAGGTCGCGCAGCCGCGCGTAGTAACTGTCGTAATCGTGGATGTCGGTCTCGCGCAGGGTCTCCTCGCGCCAGTGGACGTACAGACTGACCTCGTGGATCCCGTGCTCGGCGACCACCTCGTGCGGCAGGTAGTGACACGTATCCGAGACGATCGCGACCGCCATCGCCGGGGCACCCTACCAGCGCCTCGGACGGCTAACCGGCGGCCGTAAGCTAATTGCGAAATCAACACCCGCATGCGACGGCGGAGAGATAGCATCGCCGCGGATGGTCGGGCCCGGCCGGCGAGCGGGTCCATCGCCCAGACACCTTGGCTCGTACGCTCATCACCGGGGCCACCGGCTTCATCGGCTCGCACCTGCTGCCGTCGCTGGTCGACCGCGGGGACGACGTGCGCGCGCTGCATCGCGGCGGGGACCCGCCGGAGGCGTTCCGGGCGCTGGAGGTGGAGCCGGCGCGCGGGAACATCCTCGATCGCCGCTCGATCCGGCGGGCGATGCGGGGGATCGAGCGCGTGTTCCACGTGGCTGGCACCACGAGCTTCGCGCTCCCGCGCGAGAAGATGTTCTCGCTGAACGTCGAAGGCACGAGGACCGTCCTCGAGGAGGCCTTGCGAGCCGATGTCGAGCGCGTGGTCTACACATCATCGGTGGCGGCGATCGGCCCGGCGGCCACGGATGCTGTCGCCAACGAGTCACAGGTCTGGGACGCCGGCCGCTACGCGATCCCGTACGTCGACTCCAAGCACGAAGCGGAGGTGGCGGCGCTGCGCCTGCTGGGGCGCGGGCTGCCGCTGGTGATCGTAAACCCGGCCGTGGTCTTGGGGGCGGGAGATCCCGGACGATCCTCGACGGTGCTGGTGCGGCGATTCCTGCGCCGTCAGATTCCCGCCTATGTGGAGGGCACGCTCAACGTCGTGGGCGTCGAGGATGTGGCGCTCGGCCACCTGCTGGCGGACGAGCAGGGACGGGTCGGCGAGCGCTACATCCTGGGCAATCGCAACTTCACGTTCGATCGCCTGTTCGCCGATCTCGGGCGCCTGTCCGGCGTCGAGCCGCCGGCTCTGAAGCTTCCCGCGAGACTCGCCACCGCGCTGGCCAACGCCGCTGGGCAGCTGCCGGGACTGGCGATGCCCACGCCGGAGGAAGTGCGAGCCAGTGCTCTGAACTGGGCGTTCAGCAACGCCAAGGCCAAGCGCGAGCTCGGATGGCGGACCTCGCCGCACGAGGATTGCCTGGAGGCGACGATCAGCTGGTACCGCGAACGCGACGGCGACCGCCTGTCCCTCCCCGGGGCCCGCCAGCCGGTGGCGATGCGGGTGCTCGGCAGTGTCGCCAAGCGCGCCGGGATCTCAGGCTGATGGCCCGCCGGCGATCCGCGTCCTGAGGCGAGGGCTCTATCGTCTCGCAGTCGTGGCCACGCTGTACCGCTGCACCACCCCAACCGACTGGCTGTGCCCGTGCGGACGCGTAGCGCGCGCGCTCAAGCGCGACGGGATCGCGGTCGAGGAGGTCGTGGTTCCGCAGCGGCGCTCGCGCCGCCCCGAGGTCGAGGCGCTCACCGACCAGCGCCGCGTCCCGGTGCTGGTGATCGACGGCGAGGCGATCTGCGACTCCAAGCGGATCGTCGAGCACCTGGCCTGGCGCAAGGCGCGCGCGGCGGCGGGCTGAGCCTCACAGGCGCGGGTCCACCACCCACTTGCGCGCCGGGCCGCCGGCCGGGGAGGCGAGCGCGGCCGGCAGTTGTTCGAGCCCGATCGTGTCGCCGAGCAGGAGCGCGTAGTCAATCGCTCCGCCGGCGAGCGCGGCGAGGGCTCGATCGACCTCCTCGGCGCTGTGGTGAAAGGTGCCGCGCAAATCGAGTTCGTCGTAGTGGATGGGGCCTGATGGGAGGCTCACATCCGAGCCGAGCGGGCAGCCGCCCACCAGCACCACGGTCCCGCCCGGGCGAGCCGCGGCGACCGCCGCCCGCCAGGTCTCCGGTCGGCCCACCGCCTCGAACACGAGCTCGTGGCGATCGAGCGCGGGGACCGCGGTGGCGCCGAACGCCGCTGCCTGCTCGCGTCTGGCCGGATGCAGATCGGCCACCGTGACCGAGCGGCCGCCGGCGATCAGCACGGCGGCCAGCATCAGGCCCATTGAGCCGCCGCCGAGAATGCCGACGTCGCTTGAATCGGTGCCGCGTGAGACCGCGTGCAACGCGGCCGCCAGCGGCTCGGCGGTTGCGGCCGCCGCGGCCGGCAGCTCGGTGGGAATCGGATGCAGCGCCGCCCGCGGCGCGCCGATCCGCTCGGCGAAGCCGCCGAGCACCCAGGTCGGGTCACGGCAGATCTGCGGCCGCGAGGCCCGGCACGGGCCACAGGCGCCGCACGGCGTCGAGTCCGACACCAGCACCCGCTCGCCGGTATCCAGCCGGATCCCCGCCGTCTCGTGGCCGAACCCGCACGGGTAGGGCGGCAGCACGGGATGGCCGTGACGCCACATCTTGACGTCGGTGCCGCAGGTGGTCGCCGCCTGGACTTCGACGATCACCTCGCCGCCGGGCTCGGGCAGGTCCCGGATGCGAAGATCCTCCGGCCCGAACAGGACCGCCGCCCTCACCGCCGCCTTCCCCAGTTCAAGGCAGCACCACGGCCTTCAAGCCCTCGCCGCTTCGCTGGAGCTCGAGCGCGCGACCGGTCTCCTCCAGGGGCAGCCGGTGGGTCACGAGCGGCAGCGGATCGATTTGGCCGCCGGCGATCAGCTCGAGCGCCTCGAACATGTCGCGCGGACCGGCTGAGTAGCTGGCGGTGATCGTCAGCTCGCGCAGGAACAGCGCCGTGCCGTCGAACCGGGGTGGATCGTGGGGCCCCGGAGGGGCGTACAGCAACAGCGTCCCGCCCGGCGCGAGCGCGGCGGCGGCCGCCGCGATCGCGGTGGGCTTGGGCGTGCAGACGAGCGCGGCGTCGACCAGCTCGTTGCCATGGCGCTCGGCGCCGCGATCGAGGGCCAGCCCCAGCCGCTCGGGGCGGAGCTCGCGGACCCACACCGCGTCCACCGCGCGCGCGTGGGCGGCGGCGATCGTAAGCAGACCGTTTACGCCCGCCCCCACGACCAGGAGGCTGTCGCCGGCGCGCACGCCCGCCCGATCCAACGCACGCAACACGCAGGCGAGCGGCTCGACGAAGGTCGCGGCCACGGGGTCGAGCGCAGTCGGGAGTGGCAGCAGCTCGGCGACGAGCTCGGCCGGAACTCGGACGCGCTCCGCGAACCCGCCCGGCTCGATGCGGCTGGCGCGGAAGCGCTCGCACATGGTCTCGTGGCCACGCCGGCAGCGCCGGCACTCACCACACGGGGCGTGATGGTGGATCGCGACGCGGTCTCCGACGGCCACGGTGGCAACGCCCTGGCCGACCGAATGGACGATGCCGGTGGGCTCGTGTCCCAGTACCGCCGGGAGCTTGGGCGTGACATACCAGTCGGTCACGTCCGACGCGCACACGCCGCAGGCGATCACGTCGCACACCACCTCGCCGAGCCCGGGATCGGGGTCCTCGACGTGCTCGATTCGAACGTCGCCGGTGCCGAAAGACCGCGCGACCCGCATCAGCCGAGCAGCGCCGAGATCGAGTCGCGATCCACGGGCTGGGCCACGCCGCGTTCGGTCACCAGCGCGGTCACGTACGCGGCCGGAGTCAGGTCGAAGGCCGGATTGCGACAGGGAACGTCCGGCAGCGTCAGCGCCGCGCCGCCGCCGTGGCGCACCTCGTCCGGATCGCGCTCCTCAATGTCGATTTGGGCGCCGGTGGCGCACCGGGGGTCGATCGTCGAGGTGGGGCCGGCGACGACGAACGGGATTCCGGCCGCATGCGCCGCCAAAGACAGCCCGTAGCTCCCGACCTTGTTGGCCACGTCGCCGTTGGACGCCACCCGGTCGCAGCCGACGACCACGGCATCGACGTCGCCGGCGGCGATCAGGCCGGCCGCCGCCGAGTCGACCGCCAGCTCGTGGGGAATCCCCAGCCTGCCCAGTTCGTAGACGGTCAGCCGCGCCCCCTGCAACAGCGGCCGGGATTCGGTGGCGATGACGCGCTCCAGGCGGTCCTGCCGCCAGAGCTCTGCGATTACCGCCAGCGCGGTGCCGCGCCCGGGGGCCGCGAGCGCACCGGTGTTGCAATGCGTCATGAGCCGCCGGGAGGCGGACAGCAGAGCCGCTCCGTGGGCGGCGATCGCGTCGCTGGCGGCCTCCTCCTCGGCCAGGATGGCGTCGGCCTCGGCCAGGGCGCGTTCGGGGCCGGCGCGCACGACCCGGTCGACGGCGTGAGCCAGGTTCACGGCAGTGGGCCGGGCGTTGCGGAGCAGGCCGGCGGCGCGCTCGAGCGAGTCGGGGTCGCGGGCCAGCTCCAGCGCCAGACCGTAGGCGGCGGCGACGCCGATCAACGGCGCTCCCCGGATTGAGAGCCGCTTTATGGCCTGCGCCACCTGCTCAGCCGTGCGGAGCTCGATCTCGGTCTCCTGCCATGGCAGCGCGGTCTGATCGAGTGCGCGTAGAACGTTCGCGTCACGGTCGAACCGCAGCGCTACGAGTGTGCCAGCCATCGTCGCCATCGCGCGATGCTACTCAGCGCGCCACCGGCGATACAGTGCTCCGCCTGCGTGCGGCCCTCGAGGCAGAGCCCCCTATCCGAGACGATTCTCGATCGACAGCGGCGGCGCTTCGACCTCGGGCGGCGCCGGCTCCTCGGCTGGTGCAGCTTCGATGCCCAGCACCTGCTGGAGCTCGCCGGACTCGTACATCTCAGTGACGATGTCGCAGCCGCCGACCAGCTCTCCTTCCACGAACAGCTGCGGGATGGTGGGCCAGTTGGACAGCGCCGAGAGCTCCTGGCGGATGCGCGGGTCGGGGAGCACGTCGACGGCGGCGAAGGGCTGGCCGACCGACTGGAGGATCGCCACCGTGCGAGCGGAGAAGCCGCAGGCGGGCTGATCCGGGGTGCCCTTCATGAACAGCAGCACGGGGTTCTCGGAGATGGCGCTCTGGATCGCATCGCGCATCGGGTTGGCGTCGCTCATGTGATGTCCTTCGTCTGGATTGAGAGGGCGTGAATCCGGTCGCCGAGCTCCGCGCCAAAGACGTCGTAGACCAGACGGTGCTGGGCGATCCGGGACAGGCCGCGGAACGCCGGCGCGGAAACGACTGCATTGAAGTGGTGGCCGTCGCCGGTGACTTCGGCGCTCGCTCCCGGAATTCCCGTCTCGATCCGGTCCTTCAGCTCCTCGGGCGTTGCCGACATTGACTCAAGGGTAGCGAGATGGCAGCGCTATACTTCATGAAGCATGATCACACTCACCGATAAGGGCGCCGAGAAGGTCAGTGAGTTCTTGGCCGCGCAGGCAGCGGTGGCCGACACCGCCGGACTGCGAGTGGGCGTGCGAGGCGGCGGCTGCTCAGGCTTCCAGTACGCGCTGGCGTTCGACGAGCAGCGTGACGGCGACACCGTGTTCGAGGACAAGGGGATCCGCCTGCTCGTCGACCGGCCCAGCCTGCCGTACGTGCGGGGTTCCGTGATCGACTTCGTGGACGGGCTCCAGGGCGCCGGCTTCAAGGTCGACAACCCGAACGTGATCGCGGCCTGCGGCTGTGGCTCGTCGTTCCGAGTGGCTGACGAGCAGGAAGTCTCAGCGGTTTAGAGCCGTCGGGCCGGGCAATCGACGAGCCGCACGCGCAGCGGCCCGTCTGAGCGGATCGCGAGCGTCGCCCGGCACGTGACCCGCGCGCGGCCGGCGTCGATCGTGACTTCGGCGACGTTGGTGGCGGTGATGTCCAGCCGATCACGGTGCGGGCGGCGGGGCATCGGGCCCCAGGCCTGCGATTGCGACACGAACCGGAGCTCGCCCAGCGTCCCCCCGGGAAGGGTTCCGCTGCCGTCCAGGACGCCCGACACGCGCGGGTCGCCCAGGCCGAAGCCCTCGGAGCGGACGTCGATCGTCGCCAGCCCGCCGTTGGCGCGGGGCCCCCGGGGCCGGATCCCGGAGACCCAGTACGCGTGCCCGTCGTAGTGGCCCAGTCCGCCGGTGTCGAGTGAGGGATCGAACACGTAGGTCACGCGCGGTGGGTTTCGCAGCACGCGGGCGTCCCCGAGGAACCGGGCGGCCGGCGCGAACTCGTCGTTGATCGCCAGCTGCAGATGGTCGGGCGTCAGCCCTCCCACCGGGAGCGCGAGCCGCGGCGTCCAGGACGCGAACTGGTCCAGCCGCAGCCGATAGCCGAGCCCGAACAGCGATCTGGCCCACAGCTCGAACTCTCCGTCGCCGGCGGCGTTCCACATCAGGAACGGAACCCAGCGGACGGACGCCAGGTCCGCGATCGGCCCGATGTCTTCGCCCACCGTCGGCTGCGCCCGGGCGAACAGGTCGGGGAACTGGGCAGCGAGCGTGAACGACCCGGTGCCGCCGATCGAGTAGCCGGCGACGGCGGTGTGGTCGGGGTTCAGCCGCCAGCGGGCGGCCACATCCGCCCACGCCTCGAACGTGTCGGTCGCCGCCGCCCCCTCGTAGAAGCCATCGGGACCGCGTTCTTCCGGCGTCAACACGAGCGCGGGGCTGCTCCGCAAGCCGAACTGGCGCTGGTTGCGCGAGCCCAGGAACTGGTTGTAGTTGCCGCTGTAGGAGTGCAGCAGCAGCGTCAACTGGTAGCGCCCGGAGCGGGGACGGCGCGCGGGCACGTAGACCGCGTAGGGCTGCAGCCGCCCGCCGGTACTCCCCCAGGCAGGAGCTGACCGGGACGTCGCACCGCGTGCGGAAGTCGACCCCCTGCCCGGTCGCGACGTGGCTGGCCAGGATGCGGTCCATCGGGCCGCTGCGAGGGACGCCCTGCACGGTGCCGGCCAGGTCGTCGGTGACTCCACGCCGCAGCTTGGCGAAGCTCACGAAGTCGTGAAACGGGGTCAGATTGCCGGCGGCGAGCGCATGCGCCTGCTCGTTGTCGCGCCACCACGCCGGGTTAAGGAGATCTGCGATCGCAAACGTCGGCAGCGGCTCGCGGTGACGGAAGGCGACGTTGAAGAACGCGGTCGGGTGCGGCAGACCGCCCGCACCGCCGGCGTGGGTGGCGTCGGCCACGGCGCCCGGAATCAGGTAGCGGTCGTGGCTGACGTCCCACAGCCCCACGCCGGCGGCGAAGCGCACCGTCGATCCGCGGGGGTTCCAGTCGGCGTGCGGCACCAGGATCTGGATCTGGCGCCGGCCGAGGTCCACGTGTACCCGGGGGGCGAGACGGCCCACCGGCTTGCCGCCCGCGTCGAGCAGATCGGCGACGAACCCGTGCCAGGTCAGGAACAGCCTCCCCGGCGCGGACGCGTTGGCGCCGTGCGGAAGCGGCACCGGCGCCCGCGAGCTGCCGATCACGATCGTCGCCGCCACCCGCTGGGGATCGATCAACGTGTTCAGCGTGAGCCGAAACGCGGTGGCATTCCTGAGTGGCCTCAGGCGGAACTCGACGAGGTCGGCGGCATTGGCGTCGTACCCCGGCCCCGTGGGATACGTATAGGTGCCGTCCGGTTCCGAGAGCGCGTCGATGGGCTGCGTGAGGCCCGCCGCGGCGCGCGGGTCGGTGGGGTCAGGCTGTCCGCGCGCACCGTGATCGTCGAACAGGAAGTCCTGGTAGAGGTACTCGCCGTCGCGGTAGGCGCTGGCGCCCGAGACGAGGATCGGCGGAGCACGCCAGATCCCCGTGTTCTGGAGCTGGGGGGCGCTGGCCCGCGGCCGGTAGAGAATCGGCGGTCCTGGCCGGGCGCCCGGTCCGCGGTAGAGCGACGCGCGATCCGCCCACGCCGACCCGCTCGTCACCGCGCAGGCGACGACCGCCGCCAGGGCCGAGGCGGTGGCGGGCGGCCTCACGCCGGGACCGCGGCCAGCGATCGCCACAGATACATACAGGCCAGGGTCCGGTGCGGTTGCCAGGGGCCGGCGATCTCCTCCATCTCGGCCGGCGCCGGCAGTGCGGGCAGACCGTAGTGGAGCTGGAACGCGCGGCGGATCCCGAGGTCGCCGACGGGGAGAACGTCCGGCCGGTGCAGGCGGAACATCAGGAACATGTGCGCGCTCCAGATGCCCAGGCCGCGGACGGCCGTGAGCTCGGCGATGACATCCTCGTCGGTGAGCTGGTCGAGCCGGTCGAGTTCCAGCGAGCCGTCGATGACGTGCTCGGCGAGTGAGCGCAGAAACGACACCTTCGCCCGGGACAGGCCCGCTGCGGCGCGAAGCTCCTCGGGGTCGTCGGCCAGGACCTCCTCCGGCGTGGGGGTGCGGCCGCCGAAGCGCTCGGTCAGCCGGGCGAAGATCGCCCGGGCCGCCGTGGTCGAGAGCTGCTGGCCGACGATCGAGCGAACCAGCGCGCCGTAGTGGTCGGCCGGGCGCCCCGCCGATGGGTCACCAAGCTTGCCCACCTCGTCGATGACCGCCCGCAGCACGGGGTCGGCCGCCCGCAGGTGGGCGAGGCCGTCAGGGCTGGCCGGCAACGGCCCCGGGTACGCCGGTGTTGGTGGAGTACTTGGGCTGGATCTTGACCTCGGGCCGGATCTCGTGCACGGCCTGGGCTACGGCGATCGCGGACTCCGCAAACCCCGTCGCGATCAGCTTGAGCTTGCCGTCGAAGGTGGTGATGTCGCCACATGCCCAGACCCGGTCAAGCGAGGTCTTCATCACCGGATCCACCGCGATTGCGCCCTTGACCACCTCGAAGCCCCAGTCCTTCAGCGGTCCGAGCGCGGTCTTGAAGCCGAGCTGCAGCAGGATCGCGTCGACCTCGACCTCGATCTCGTGCGCCTCGTCCTCGGAGTGGAATAGACGCACCCGCTCGACGTTGCCGTCGCCGTGGACCTCCTTGATCTGGAACGGCACGTGCAGCGCCACGTCGCCCCGGTCGGCCGCCTCGAGCACTTGGCCGACGGTCAGCTCGTGGGCCCGAAACCCCTCTCGCCGGTGCACGAGGCTGACCTCGCTGGCCGTGTCGAGCAGATTGATCACCCAGTCGCAGGCCGAGTCGCCGCCGCCGACGATCATCACGCGCTTGCCCTCGAACACCGACTTTTCGCCCACGATGTAGTGCGCGCCGCGGCCCTCCCAGGGCGTCATGTCGAAGCCGGGCAGCTTCTTGGGCTCGAACGCACCGTGACCGCCGGCGACGATCACCGTGCGGGAGCGTAGCTCGCCGTGGTCGGTGTGCAGGACCACCAGGTCGTCCTCCCAGGAGATCGTGTCCGCGGTGGTGTTCAGATGGACGGGCACGTCGAACTGCTCGAGCGCTTGGACCCGAAGCATCTCCACCAGATCCCGGGCCAGCACCTTGGGGTGGCCGGGCACGTCGAAGATCCACTTCTCCGGGTACAGCGTGGTGAGCTGGCCGCCAAGCTCCGGCAGCGAATCGATGATCCGGGAGTCCGCCTCCCGCATCCCGGCCCAGAACGACGTACACATGCCGACCGGACCGGCCCCGATCACGGTGACATCGCGGACGATGTCGAAGTCGTCACCCCAGACCTCGTGCTCTCGGTGACCGGTCAAGGCCGCCCCGTCGAGGGCGCCCAGCGCCCGCTCCACCGAGCAGGAGATGCAGGTGAACGTGGGCGTGTCACGCAGTGTGTAGGAGCTCGACTCGGTGGTGCGCAGCCGCTGCACGAGGTCGAGGAAGTCGGCGGGGTTGTCCGTCTCGAATGCGACGACGAACTCCTGGTCGTCGAGACCGAACGAATAGCTCGTGTTGAGGTCGACGGAGGGGTACTCCCGGCCGACCTTGATGTGGTCCTGCATGATCCGCCAGCGCTCATCGGCGGGCAGCGCGTACCAGGCGCGAGTCTTCACGAACGGATACACGAACAGGTACTTGCCGTGTGCGGGTCGAACCTCCAGACGAGATTCCTCGGAGTACTCGGAGGGCTTCGTCATGGCGAGGAACGAGTAGGGCACCGTGCACCACTTCATCAGACCGCTCTGCGCCAGGATCACGTGGAACTCGTGGATCCGCTCCAGGTTCTGCGCCTGGCTGAGCAGCATCAGATCGGCATCGCCCCGGGTGCCCACCAGCGAGAAGGCCCGCAGCAGGTGGCCGTCGGCGAAATCCGCGCAGGCGGCGATGAACTCGCGCTTATCGGCGGCCCGCCGCTCGTCCTCGAGCCGGCGCCACGCGGGATCGACCTTCAAAAAGGTGTATTTGACGAAATGCCGGACCGGCATCGAGAATTCATGATAGGCCAGCGAAACACCGCCGCATCTGCGGTTTACGATCTAGAATGAACTCGATGCGCATCGCGCTCGTTTCCCCATACTCGTGGTCGTACCCGGGGGGCGTCACGAGACACATCGGAGCGCTGGCCGAGCAGTTTCTGGAGGAAGGTCATCACGTTCGCGTGCTGGCGCCGAACGATCCTCCGGGTCGTCTGTCGGCGGCGCTGCACCGGGGCGCGCGCCCGCAGCCGCTTGAGCTCCCGGACTACGTGGTGCCGCTGGGGCGCACCGTCGGGTTCAAGGCCAACGGGGCCGTGTCGAACCTATCGATCACGCCCTATGGCGTGGCCACGATGCATCGTGAGCTGCGGACAGGTCGGTTCGACGTGGTCCACATCCACGAGCCGGTGGCGCCTATGACCGGCTGGGTGGCGGCCGACTGGACGCGGTTGCCGCTGGTGGGAACGTTTCATTCCTACTCGGACAAGAGGCTGCCGAACGGGCTTGCCAACCTGTTCGGCGCCCGCCGGGTGCTGAACCGGCTGCACGTGCGAATCGCCGTCTCGCAGGCCGCGGCCTGGACCGGCAAGCGCTGGTTCGGCGGTCATTACCGGGTGATCCCCAACGGGGTCCATGTTGACTCACCGGCGCCGGCGGCGACGCTCGAGACGGGCGACGACGTGCTCCGGATCGTGTTCGTGGGCCAGGCCGTGGAGCGCAAGGGTTTGCCATTGCTGATGCGCGCGTTCGAGGCGCTGCGCGAGCAAATTCCCTGCGAGCTGACTGTGATCGGGCCCTCGCCGGAAGAGCTCGAGCCGCTGATGCTCGATCCACACGGCGTGCTGATGCTCGGCAAGGTGGACGAGGAGACCAAGCGAGCCGAGCTGGCGCAGGCGGACGTGCTGTGCGCACCCTCGCTTGGAGGGGAGAGCTTTGGGATGGTGCTGACCGAGGCGTTCGCGGCCGGCACGCCGGTGGTCGCATCGGACATCGCCGGCTATCGCGACGTGGTGCGCGATGGCGTCGATGGACTGCTGGTGGCGCCGGGCGATGCCCAGGCGCTGGCCCTGGCGCTGCGCGATCTGTGGGACGAGCCGGCGCGGCGGGCCTCGATGGCCCAGGCCGCCGCCCAAGACGTCCAGCGCTTCGCCTGGCCGCGGGTCGCCGCCGAGGTGATGCGGGCGTATCGGGACGCGGTCGCGACGCCGGAGCCAGCCGGCACGCTGGAGCGCGCCGCGGTGGCCGTCGGGGCCCGGTCGGCCGACCTCAAGCCGCGTGCTCCCGCGCGCCGGCTACCGAGCCTCGAGCGTCCGCCCACCGCGTCGGGCCGGCGCAGCAGCGCGCTCGCGATCGCGCGGCGGGCGACGCTGGCGGCCGTGTCGATCGGCGGTGTGATCCTCGCGTGGCTGGCGCTGCAGAAGATCGGCTTGCCCCACATCGCCGCTGCCCTGATCAACTCGAGTCCGACGTTCGTGC
Source organism: uncultured Solirubrobacterales bacterium (assembly GCA_963803475.1). Classification (GTDB taxonomy): domain Bacteria; phylum Actinomycetota; class Thermoleophilia; order Solirubrobacterales; family Solirubrobacteraceae; genus Palsa-465. Next base: position 46,793 of record CAWDMR010000003.1, on the reverse strand, counting down.
TTCTGGGGCTGGCGATCATGTGCGGCTCGATGGTGCTGCGCGCGGTGTCGTGGCACGCGATCCTGAAGGCCGCTCTGCCCCGGGCCAGGGTGAGGCTCTCGGATGCGATGCAGGGCACATTCATCGGCGTGCTGATGTCCTCGACGCTGCCGGCGCGACTGGGCGAGCCCTCGCGGGCGCTGGTCGTGGCCCGGCGTACCGGCAACCCGCGCGCGCATCTGCCGGTCGTGCTCGGGACGCTGGTCTCGCAGACGCTGCTCAATATCGTGGCGCTGGCGATTCTGGGCAGCGTGATGTTCTCCTCGGTGGATCTGTTCAACGGCCACCAAGACGCGCTGGTGGTGGCGGCCATCGCGCCGGTCACGCTGCTGGCGATCATGCTGCTGGCGCCGCTGCTGCTCCAGGCCGGAGCCGCGCGGACCCGGTTCGCTCGCGCGCATGCGGCGGTGGCGCGGGTCCGCCGAGCGCTGACCCGCGTGCGGGCCGGCCTGACCGTATTTCGCCGGCCGCGCCTGGGGATCTCCGCGGCCGCCGCGCAGCTGTCGGCCTGGGGGCTTCAGTGGCTGTCGTGCTACGTGCTGCTGGTGGCGCTGGGACTCGATCATCGTGCCGGGATCGCGGCGGCGGCGGCGGTGCTGTTCGCCGTCAACATCACCGCGGTATTGCCGGCCACCCCGGCAAACCTGGGCGTGTTCCAGGCGGCCTGCGCGGCCGTCCTGCACACCGGGTGGCATGTCGGCTACGGCGACGGCGTCGCGTACGGCGTGATCCTGCAGGCGGTCGAGGTCACGACCGCCGTGCTGATGGGCATGCCGGCCTTGCTCAAGGAGGGCATGTCGTGGCGCGAGGTCAGGCTCCGCGCGCTCCACGCCGCTCCGGTGAAGCTGCCGGCGCGCCCGACGACGTTGCGCCGGGGGGAGACAGTCAAGGCCGAGAGATAGGAGCGCTGCATGGCTTGGAGCATCGAGGGACGGTATTTCGAGAACTGCTCGTGCGAGGTGGTGTGTCCCTGTACTGCGTCGCTCGCGATGGGGGCTGACTACGACCGTTGCCGTGTGGCGCTGGTGTTTCATGTCGACCGCGGAGAGGTCGAGGGCGTCGACGTCTCAGACGTGACGCTGGCGGCGATCGCCGATGCCCCCAGGTACATGCACGAGGGCAACTGGCGGCTCGGGCTTCTGATCGACGATGCGGCATCCGACGCGCAGGCGGAGAAGCTCGGCGCGGTGTTCAGCGGCCAGCTGGGCGGCCCGATGTCCGCCCTCGGCGGGCTCGTGGGCGAGTCGCTCGGCGTGGAACGAGTGGCCATGAAGTTTTCCTCTCACGGCGGCAAGCACAGCCTGACCGTCGGTGAGCACGGACGCGTGGCGGTGCAGGACGTAGTCCCCTTCGGTGTCGAGAGCGGCGAGCCGGCGCGGCTGGCGGGCATCTTCCACCCGGCCGGCAGCGAGCTCACGATCGCCAAGGCGGAGTCCGACTCCGGCTTCACCGCGTTCGGGATACCGGTGGGCGGCGGCGGCAAGTCCGGGTTCTCTCACGCGTTCGCTTGGGCCGCCTGAGGTGAGCCCGGCCCTTGCTCTGGGGCCGCGACGTTTCGGACTGCGGTCCGGGCAGCTGCTCGTAATCGGTGCGCTGCTCGCGCTGGCCATCGTGGCATGGGTCCTCACCGATTTGCGGATGGAGGGGATGGACGCCGGACCCGGGACCGACCCGGGCGCGTTCGGCTTCTACGTCACCACGTGGGTGGTGATGATGGCGGCGATGATGTTTCCGTCGATTGCGCCAATGGTGCTGATGTTTCGGAGTCTTGAACGCCAGCGTTCGGTCTCGACGGGGGCGACGGGCCTGTTTGTCTTGGGATATCTGGCCGTGTGGGGCGTGTCGGGGCTGCTCGGTTACGCGCTGCTGAAGGCCGGCCGGGCCCTGGACGGCGGATTCTTCTCCTGGGACCGGGCGGGACGGTGGACCGCCGCCGCGGTGCTCGTGGGAGCCGCGCTATATGAGTTCACGCCGCTGAAGAATGTGTGCCTGACCAAGTGCCGCAGTCCGCTCGCATTCCTGATGGGCAGTTGGCGCAGCGGTCGATTGGGCGCCCTGCGAATGGGTTGCGAGCACGGCGCGTGGTGTCTGGGCTGCTGCTGGGCATTGATGGCCGGACTGTTCGCGCTCGGGGCGATGAGCCTGACCTGGATGCTCGTCATCGCCGTCCTGATATCGATCGAGAAGCTGGTGCCGTGGCGGACGGCGTCGACGGTCGGCGTGGCGGTCGTGCTCGCCGCGCTCGGGATCTGGGTGGCGGCATCGCCATCGACCGTTCCGGCATTGACGGTGCCGGGGAGCCCAGCGGCGATGCGGGCGATGAGCGCGATGGAGGGGCAGTCGCGCGGCGGCGGGATGATGGGAACTTCGCGCGGCGCCGGGGGGATGGCGAAGCCTGGCGGGGCGATGGGGAGAATGGGGGACTCGAAGCCCGGCATGCCGTAGGCCCTGGCCGTGGTGATGGGGGATCAACCGTGCCGGGCTCGGGTAACTTCTACTCATGCCTCAGGACCTTGGACCTCCATCGGCCGGCGAATCGCTGCCGGAGCTGGTCGATGAGCTGAGCAGCCGCGCCGATGCGGCGGGGCTGCAGTGCGTCGATCTGTCGCAGCTGAGCGAGCTGGTCCAGGAGCTCGAGCTGAGCGAGGACGACGCTCAGTCGGTGCAGGACATGCTCGAGGAGCGCGGGCTCGAGGTACGCGACGACTGCGGCCGCGCACAGGTCGACCACACCGCGTACGTCAACGACGATCTCGCCGACCGCACCACCGACGCCATGTCGCTGTTCCTCCAGGAGGTGCGCCGCCACCCGCTGTTGACCCGGGACGAGGAAGTCGAGTTGGCCAAGCGGATCGAACGCGGCGATCTGGGGGCGAAGGAGCAGTTGGTGAACTCGAATCTACGGCTGGTGATCTCCAACGCGCGCAAGTACCAGGGAAACGAGCTGCCGCTGCTGGACCTGATCCAGGAGGGGATCCTGGGGCTGATCCGCGCCACGGAGAAGTTCGACTACCGCAAAGGCTTCAAGTTCTCCACCTACGCGACGTTCTGGATCCGGGAGTCGATCCAGCGCGCGATCGCGAATCGCGCGCGTACGATCCGTATACCGGTGCACATCGGTCAGCGCGAGCGCAAGATCGGGCGGGTGCAGCGTGAGCTCGCGGCCGAGCTGGGGCGCGAACCGACCGACGAGGAGGTCGCTCAAGCGGCTGAGATGGACGTGCGGGAGGTGCGCGAGACGCGCGACGCCGCTCGCGTCGTCACCAGCCTGGATCGGCCGGTCGGGGAGGAGGCCGACACGACGCTCGGCACGCTGCTGCCGAGCGGCGAGCGGGGTCCTGAGGAGGAGGTCGACATCTCCCTGCGAGAGGATGCCCTGCGGCGGGCGCTGGAACAGCTTCCCGAGCGCGAGCGGGAGGTCGTCAAGCTCCGCTACGGCGTGGGTGGCGATGACCCCACGCCGCTGGTCGAGACCGGGCGTAGGCTGGGGCTGTCTCAGGATGCCGTACGCCGGCTGGAGCGCCGCGCCCTGGCCGAGCTGGCCGAAAGCCGCGAGCTCGAGGCGCTGAGGCCGGCCGCTTAGGCGTCGTGAGGCTAACGAGGCGCGCCCGCGACCCGCCGGACCAGCCGGGTCGACGGGAGCGGTTCGCGACCGAGTAGGCGGACGCCCGATCCGCGTGCCGCCTGGATCTCCGAGCGGATGCCCTCGCGGAAGCGGGCCACGTCGAATCGACGGGCGTTCCGCACGCAGTCATCGGGATCGATCGCGCCGTCGTCGAATCGCAGCACCGCCTGGGCGAGCTCGTCGGCACCACCGGACCAGAAGCAACCGGTCACGCCATCGACCACGGTCTCGCAGACGCCTCCCTCGCCCCGGGCGATCACCGGGCGTCCGGCGGCCTGGCTCTCAACCGCGGCGATTCCGAACTCCTCCACTGAGGTGACGATCAGCGCCCGGGCGCTCTGGACGATCTGCACGACCTCCGCATCGCTGACGCGCCCGGCAAACTGCACCGTGGGGCCGGCGATCCGACGCAGGCCTCGCGCCGCGGGACCGTCCCCGACTACGATCAGTGGCCGGCGCAGCTTGTTGAACGCCTCCACCGCGACCTCGATGTGCTTGTGCGGCATCAGCTCGGAGACGATCGCGTAATGCTCATCGACTCGTCCGGTGGAGAACCGCGTCGTCTCCACCGGGGGGTAGACAACCGCCGCCTCCCGCTTGAAGTAGGCCCGGATGCGAGCCTGGGTGATGCGGGAGTTCGCGACGTACCGATTCGTGCTCCGGGCGGTCGTGCGGTCCCACTGACGCCAGCGCGCCAAGGCGTCCCGCAGCAGCGCCCGCATGACCGGATTTCGCCGTCTGGCGATCGTCTGGTCGCGGTCGCTCCACGCGTACCGGAACGGGTTGTGGCAGTAGCTCACGTGCACGGCGCTCGGGTCGCACAAGACGCCGTGAGCCCAGGCCGACGAGCTCGAGATGATGATGTCGTAGCCCGAGAGGTCGAACGATTCGATCGCCGCCGGGTAGAGCGGGAACAGCGCCCTGAACGTGCGCGCAGACGGCCGGAGGCGCTGCAGGAACGAGGTATGCACGGTCCGGCCGGAGAAGCGGCCCTCGGTCCCATCCTCGTCGTAGACCGCCGTGAAGATGGGCGCTTCCGGCCACATGCGGCACAGCTGCAGAAACACCCGTTCGGCGCCGCGCAGGTCGACCAAGAAGTCATGTATCAGCGCGACTCGCGGTGCTTGCGAGCTACTCAACACGATCCGAGTCTAAGCGAGGTTCCTAGTTCTTGTAAATCGGTCATATGGACCAAGATGCCCCCCAGAAGAGTGGCGAAACGTAGCGTGCGCCGGGGGTTGCGGTGGCAAATGTGGGAGCGACTGGCCCCCGGCTCAGCGTCAAACACCGCGTCCATGCAGGACGTGAGCGGCCGTTCGGAGCAGGTACTTGATATCCGACCACAGGGACCAGTTCGCGCCGTACAGATAGTCGAGCTTGACCATCTCGCTGAGTGGCGGCCGTTCCGGTCCCAGGACCTGCCATGGGCCCGTCATCCCCGGCGTCAGCTGCAGCCGATCTCGATGGCGTCCCTCCACGCGCCGGTCCTCCTCCGGAACCAGCGGGCGCGGGCCGACCAGGCTCATCTCACCGCGCAGCACGTTGATCAACTGCGGCAGTTCGTCGAGCGAGCCCCGCCGCATCAGTCTTCCCATCCGGGTCAGGCGCGGATCGTCGGCGATCTTGAAGATTCCGTCCGACTCGTTGAGCTCCTCCAGAGCGTCACGCTGCTGTTCGGCGCTGACCACCATGCTGCGGAACTTGATCATCTGGAAAGCCCGTCCGTTACGGCCGACCCGCGGCTGGCGGAAGAACACCGGTCCCGACGAGTCAAGCTTGATCGCCACGGCGACGAGCAAGCCGAACGGCGCCAGGATCATCAGCCCGAGCATCGAGCCGACGATGTCCATCGTCCGCTTGACCATGGCCGATGACCGTCCCAGTCCTGGCCGTCTGACGCTCAGGAGCGTGACGCCCGCGACCTCGTCGAAGTCCACCGCGGAGCCGACCACCTGGAAGATCCCGGGTACGATCGACACCTTAACCCCGAGGGATTGGGCGGCACCCAGCGCCTCGAACATGACATCCGGCTCGGAGCTCGGCGGGATCAGAATCACGCGCTGGACATCCAGGCGCTCCACCAACGTCCGGAGATCGGAGATCGAAAGGTTCTGCCGGCGCCGCTCCTCCTCGTGCCAGACGCCGCCGGAGCGCCGTTCGTCCTCTAGCGGGAGGTAGCCCACGACCTCGACATGGGCACCGGGGTCGCCAGCCAGCCGGTGGGCCAGCCTGGCTCGCGAATGCGAACCGCCGAGGACCAAGGCGCGCTCGGGCGGCGCCCAGCGTCCCGCCAGGCGGCGCGCGACGGCGCGAAACGTGATCAGCGCGGCCGTGGTCCCGGCCCACAGCACGATCACCGCCCCGCGGCTTGAGTGGACGTGAAAGACGATCGTGACGGCCGACCAGGCCAGGGCGTATGCGGCCGCGAGGGCCGCCAGCGCCGGGGCTTCGTTGAGCGTCGATTTCCGCAGCACGACCGCATCGTGGTCGTAATAACCGCTGAGCTTGATGATCAGGACGATCAGAGGCAGCGAAGCGATGCTGGGTGCCCCGAGGGCCTGCTTGCTGACCACGGCAGCGAACGCCAGTCCCGTGGCCGCAGCTAGCACGTCGGCGATCGCCAATGCGCGCCTGAACATCGCGTCCCGGCGCGTGGGCATGGGCGGCCCAAACGCCTGGATACGGGCGATTTTCGCCCCTTCTTCCTCGCGTGCCGGCTGTCAGCGGCCTCGTGCAACGAGCGGAACTGCCATTCTGCGGCTGTACCGATTCCTGTCCCGGCCGGGCGCCCAACTCAATCTCGACGTCCGCACGCGACGTGAGCCCAGCGGGGATCTTCCGTTGATCCCGGTTCGACCCTCGGCTCGCGTCGGTCCAGCTTGACTGAAGGCTTTCGAATCTATCGCCCTCGTCGCCTCCTTCAGCGCTTGGTTTCCGTTCTGATCGCCCTGGTTACCTCCTTGAGCGCTTGGCCCGCAAGCCTACCACCGTCCAGCGGATCATTTGCGTCACGGCGGCGGCTTGTCATCGGCCTTCCGCTCGAACACGGCCGGCTCAACGCAGTGGACCCAGGCTCAGCCGCGAGCTCGCACACGGCTCAGCGACAATGCCCGCTGCTGTTCTTGTGCAGCCCTCGTAGCGTAGCTGCGAGCTGGGCATAGGTCTTGAGCGGACCGGTTGAGGGATGAACTGTCCGTTGGACGAACTTGTTGAGGCCAGCGAAGCGGTAGCCGACGTCAGACGCGGGGTCGTTGCGGTTGAAGGTCCGAGGCCCAGCTATACCAGTACGCCGCTTGACATCGGTTTGACGCTGGTGGGTCGCGAAGATAGTTGTACGCCGCCGCCAGGCGCTGGATCTCGCCCTGGGCGTGGTCTCCAAGCCGAGCAGACGGCTCGGCTTGACGAACCCGACGGCACCGGCCACGTCATCTCGGTAAGGATGATCGGTTTGTGGCCATCCCGGTAGCTGCCATCACGTTGTGGACCAACTTCACGATCTCGACCGCACGCTTGATGCTCTCGCTTGACGGGGATCCCCTGCCGTCGGTGAACGGATGCACCGAGATCTATGTCGAAGTAGTGTTTCGCGCCCGCCTTGTATAGCGCAGTCATCTGCTGCCACTGGTTGGATCTGACGGTCGCGGCGAACGATCCTGCGACCACCTTCGCCGCATGGTCGTAGTGGTGGATGACCGCTACGTATGCGTTGCGGAGCAGCTTAGTGTAGGTCCTCGGCCAGGGAGTCGTTGCCCAGAACACGGTGAAGGCCTTCCTCGTTCCAGATCTGCCACTCGTGGATGTAGTCGTGCGGCAGCCCGGGATTCTGCTTCCAGAACGTCCCGCCGGGCCCGTAGCGCTTGACGACCGTCGTCACGAACCCGGTCCAGGTTTGAGGGTCCTTAGGGGCATAGCGATACCCGAATATGCCTGGGTTCGTCGACGCCCAGTTGGGCGTCTGAACTCCAGGTTCGCCAGTACGCGGATGCCATGGAGGGCCGCGTCGCGGACGATACGGTCGGTCAACGTGAAGTCGTACGTGTTCGGCGAAGGCTCGAGGTCTTCCCAGGCGAAGGACACCCTCTCCGACTCAACTCCCGAGCGCGCCATCAGCGCCGTCGTCGAGTTCAGCGCCTGATCAGATGTAATTGCTGGATTCACGGTTCCAGGCTCGAGCACGGTGCCGAAGAATCCGACCGGGACCTTGCGCTTCGGCTTTTTCTTGGCGTGTGCGGCCGGCTTTTTCTTGGCCTGCACCGCCAGCGGCGACGCCAGTCCCACCGCCGCCACGAGCATCAATGACAGGAGCGGATAGAAAGAGCGCTTCATCGGCATGGCAGGGTAGCAAGGCCAAGTTCGAGCTCACGCCGGTAGCGGGACAGCTCGGAGCCCTGGCCGGGTTCGAGCGAGGGTTGCTAACCGCCGGCGAGCCGCCCGGGCGAGGGGCGCCCCCGCCTGAGATCCTGCGAGCGATGGGAGGCGATCTGCGCTCCAAGTTGCCGGACGAGCTCGTCGATGAGCTGTTGGCCGGAGCGAACCCGCCGAGTCAGAGTCGGTCTGTCTCGAGGGGAGGAGGGCTTTCGCTCGGGCGATGCCGGCGGACGCGGCGGCGATGCAGTGCCCATCGCAGCCCGTCACCGGCCGGGGTCGTGTGGCTCTTGCAAGGACGGGTTGCTCCAGCTGGCCCCGGACAGCGAGCATCTTGCGAGTGTAGATTGCCGGGCTCCGGCTCCGAGCCGATAGGCCGGGCATGGCCGCGGTGCCGTACCCTCGGCCCGGATCGACCGAGCCGCCGACGGCGACATGCGCGGACACAGTCTCGAAGACCTCAGCCACTTCCTGCTCCAAGCGTTGTTCAACCTGGTGGTGACGCATCTTCCAGGCCACTCGCTGAGGCAGGGTTGGCTCCGCATGCTTGGAGTGCAGATGGGACAGGGCACGATCATCTTCCGGGGGACGACCGTGTTTGGCGCCGATTCACTCCAGCTCGGGGAGCGGGTCCATGTCGGCTTTCGCGCCGTGCTCGATGCTCGTGGTGGCATCACCGTGGGCAATGACGTGAACATCTCCTCCGACACCCAGTTGCCTCGACCGCCAAGCATGCGGTCCATTCGCTCCGACTTCGAGCGCGAGGTCGACCGATTGTCATCGAGGACAGCGTCTGGGCTGCACGAGGGCAATGGTCCTGGCCGGTGTTCGAGTCGGAGAGGGCGCGGTGATCGCAGCCGGAGCCGTGGTCACCCGGGATGTCGCCCCTCGAACCGATCGTTGCCGGTGTACCGGCGACGGTGATCGGGGAGCGTCGCAGCGATCTCAGCTATCGCTTGGTGGCTCGTCGTCCGCCTCTGTATTGATCGTCGCGCAGGCCCGGCTCACGACGAGTGGTGCAGCGAGTGGTCCAGACGCCATCTGGCCGGGCGAGTGCGGCGCGGCATCGAGTCTCTGATTGCGTCCTCGTAGACGGCGACCATCTGGTGCGCCTGGGTGTCATCCCGATATTGAGCGGCAGCCGTCCGCGCGTGGGCGGACATGCGTTCGAGCGCTGCTCGATCGCGCAGGAGTGCCCCCGCCGCGGCGGCCCAGGCTTCCGGTTTGCGACACGGCAGTACGCGCCCGGACACGTTGTCCTTCACCAGCTCGGGACCAGCTCCGGTATCGCTGACCAGCGGTGGTGTGCCCATCGCCATGCTCTCCACCGTCGCCAGCCCGAACGGCTCATCCCAGGACGGCAGCAGCGATAGGTCGAGCGCCGCGAGTACGGCCGGCACATCATCTCGCTGACCGGTGAAATGCACCGCGTCGGTCTCGCCCAGCTCTTCGGCTAGATGCTTGAGATGCTCCAGATAGGCGTTGTTGTCATAACGTACCTGCTTGCCGGAGAAGGCCACCTGTCCCACGACCATCAGGTGTGCGTCGATGCCTCCCCTGCGGATCTGGCTCAGGACGCGGATCGCCATCTCCTGGTTTTTCCACGGAGTGATTTGCGCCACCTCTCCCAGACAGCGGAGCGTGCGGCCGGATCCGGAACTGTCGTCGGAGAGACGCCGGCTCGACTCGATCAGGATTCAACCGACCATGGTCGACGCTGTTGTACACGCGTACAGCGGCCGGATGCCGCAAGCCTTCATTGAAATGCCGTGTGGTGTAGTCCGAGACCGCAGCGACACGGCTGCACGAGTGAGTGACCACCGAGCGCACCGCCCGACCCATCTTCGTCGGTGGGGGATGCTCGTGAGCCCGGACCACAACCGGGACGCTGGTGTTACCGGGTATCGCCGCCAGCAGTCCAGTGCGGATCGTGTTGGCGTGAATCACATCGGCGTGGAACCGCCGGGCCGCTTGCCCCAGGGCCATACCGGCGCCCATGATCTGCAGCAATCCGCGCGAGGTATGCACGGGATGGAGCTTCAGGCTCACGTCAACGGTGGGCAACTCGTAGCGTTGCACGCCGACGCGGTCCACGGCGGCGGTGAGCGGGCCGTCGTCGGGGCAGGCCACCGCGAGCTCGTGGTCATCACGCAATCCCTCGATCAGACGCAGCAACGAAACTTCAGCACCGCTGACAGCGGCCGTGTGATTCGCGAGAAGGATTTTCATGTGCGCGCTGCACTCGACCGAGCCGTGGACACGGCTCGGTCTGCAAGTCGCCACTGAATTGCCCGGTCCGGCAACGTCGGAGCTAAACAGCGCCGACTTTATTTGGCCCTCAGCTCTGCTCCCCTATCGTTTTTACAGCTCACCCAACCTATGAACATTCAGTATTGCACTGGCTGCGTCACCGTCAAGGCTTGAAATTCAAATTGCGCAGCTCCTGCAAGGATTTTGCCCGGTCCGGCGGACGGAAACGGGAATACTGTCGGGTATACCCACTTCTGCCTTTTCGCACCGCATTTCTCATTCAGACGCCTGCACCGCGACTTACCTTCCGCGGTGGTGCGCCCGGGCTGCGGTTCAGGCTTGTCCGTGAGCGTTCGCAGCGTTTCCTCGTAGATGCGTTCGAGCCGGTCCGAAAACCCGAGGCCAGGCGTATCGAGTCTCGACCACCTGGCGATTGTGTGCACCCATCGACGTGCGGAGTGCGGCGTCTCCCAACAGCTCGCCAAGTGCCGCGGCCAGCGCGCCGACATCGCGTGGCGGTACCCGGCGCCCGCCCTCAACGTCCACCAGGTGGCGTGGGCCTCCCGCATCCGTCACCACCACGGCCTTGCCGCAGGACATCGCCTCCAGGACCCCAAGCCCAAAGGCTCCTCGTAGGAGGGCAGGCAGTACACGTCGCAGGCGCGCATGGCCTCTACGGTCGCGTCTCGGTCCAGGTTCCCCAGCAGCTCGATTTGGCTCCGGGCCGGGGAGGCACGCACGCGGGCGGCCAGCTCGTCAGCCGCCGGTCCCGCGCCGGCGAAGCGCAGCCTGGCGGCGGGCACCGACATCGCCAGCGTCTCGAACGCCTCCAGCAGGACGAAGATCCCCTTGTGGTCACGCAGACGTCCGACGAACAGCACGTCCTGTTGCGGATCTCGCCCCCGATCCGGAATCCACAGGGAGTCGTCGATGCCGTAGGACACCTCGTGGACCCGCCCGGCGGCAGACGCAGCGATGCGGACCTTGGTCTCGGCGGCCGGCGAGGAAAGCAGTATCGCCGCCGCCCGGCGCTGCTGAAGCTCCGATACCCGATCCCGCAGCCCGTCGGCCGCATCGACCAGCAGACCACTCAGGCCGGAGCGTTCGGTTCTCCGGTCCGGCCAATCCGGTACGTACGGACCCAGGACGATCGGCACCTGCGCGCCGGCCAGTGCCAGCGTCAGTCCCGGCGTGGACCGGATTGAGCTGGTGGATGATCTGGAATGCCTCGCGCCCGCCCAGCCGGCCGAACAGCCGCCGCAGGCGCCACATGTACACCAGCCGCGCCCCCGGTCGCCCTTGCTCTCTGCCCGCCAGCGGATACACGCAGACGTTCGACGGAAGTCGCTCGCGCAGATCCACTCGCTCCGCCGCCACGTGCAGGTGGTGTCCCCGCTGGGCCAGTTCGAGGATGAAGCGGTGGGCGAGGAGACCGTCGCCGTGCGGAGCGTGGTCCGTCAGCAGGCTCGATGGATGAGCGACGAAGATCGAGAGCGGCACCCCACTAGTCTGGCTGACGCGCCGGGAGGGCCGTCAGGCGCAGGGAGACTTGGCGCCAGAGATCGAGGTCAGCTTCTGGGCGCTGACGTCGTACGCCACCGGGCCGGCGCCGGTGGCGACGGCCTGCGGCTTGCCATTGACCCGGACCTGGACCGACGAGTTGGCCAGGAACATCCGGAAGCTGCTGGACGACAACTTGATCGGGGCCTTGGCCGGCGTCAGCACGTCGTTGTTCAGCGCCCGGTGCCCGGTGCCATCCACCAGGCACACCTGCACGGGCGCGGTGGCGGAAAGCTCCAGCTGCACCTGGTGGGCGCTGGCCGCAGTCGTGTGGTGAGACGTGGATCGCGTGTTGCCCGCTCCGCCGGCACCCGCCCCCGTGGCGTGCCCGTGCGTCACGTTGGACGGCGGTGCCGACGTGGCGGATGAGGAGTGACCGCTGTTGGATGTGGCCAACACAATCACCACGACCGCGGCGGCCAGCACCAGGAGCAGCGCGGCGACGGCGGCGATCTTCCAGCGCAGGCGCACGCCCTGAGCGACGCCCTTGGTCTGGTAGTGGCGGTTGGCGACGTATTCGCCGGTCGGCCGGCCGTGATCGTCGATTCGCCAGGCTCCCTGGACGCGCTCGGCCGGAATCAGTCCGTTCTCACCCGCCTCCACGTCGGCGTGGTAGACCCACCCTCCGGGGTTCGCCCTGGCGGTGTCGAGGAGCTCTTCGGGGAATGGAGGCGCCTCGCTGAGAGGCGTAGGAACAGCCTCGAAGGACTCGGTTCGCGCATGGCTCGCGCTGGGATCGTGGTCGGCCTCCTGCGCCTGGGGCTCGGCCTCATGAGACTCCGGCTCGGGTTCGAGGGATCCGCCCCCCGGTTCGTGAGATTCCGGCTCGGATGTCTCCGCAGCCGGCTGGAGCCTTTCGGACGGGGGCAGCTGGTGTCGGGAGGGCTCGGGCCGGTCGGGGGACCGCGAAAGCTCCTCCGAGCGGGGGGGCCACGGGGCGGGTGGGTGACCAACCCCTTCCGTGTGCGTCTCCGCGCTCGCCGTGGAGTCCCGGGACCGCACCTCGTCGGCATTGGCGTGATCCGCGTGTGCCGCATCCAGGGCGGTCGGCGGCGCCTGATAGCTACCGGCCGGCTGACCGTTGGGCCGGTCGCCGACGGACGCGTGGCTGGATGAATCCGGCGTGTCGGAGGGCGCGTACGGTCCGACCAGCATCGGATCGGATCCCCCCGAAGATGCACGCTTTCGTGTTCTGCGTAGCCAACGATTCAATTTGGGCGTACGTCTCCTTGCCCCAGCCCGAGAAGCAGGGCCGCGATCATAGCAACCAATCGATCAACCAAAATCTGGCAGTAAACGGCTCTGGTAACGATTGTCCCAGACGACCGAGGCTCAAACGCTGGCGGCGGCGCTAGCACAACGGGTCCGCCCACGCCGGAGGATCAGGAGGCGTACGTGGGCGCGCGCGTGTAGGACGTGTAGCCCGCCGCAGAGCTGCCGCCGTTGGCGACGACTCCGAGCAGCCGGGCATCGAGCGCTTGGAGTTGCTCCCGAAGGCGTTCGGCCTCGGGACCCCGGGTGGAATGCACGGAGGCCACCACCAGCACTCCCTCGACACGCCGGAGCAGCGAAATCGCATCGGCGACATGCGAGATCGGCGGCGTGTCGACGATGACTACGTCATGCGTGTTGATGATCTCATCGAGCACTTCGGCCATCCGCGGGGATTGGATCAGGGCCGATGGATCCGAAGGGCGACTCCCGGCCACCAACACGCTCAGGCCGCGGCCGCGTCCATTCTGACCCCGGTCACTCGACGGCAGCGTGATGTGCTGAAGGGCGTTCTCCGCGGCGACGTCGCCGTGGAGAACCTCAGTCAGTCCTGGGAACGACCGCAGCCGATAGTCGACCGCCAGCCGAGACCGTCGCAGGTCCGCGTCGATCAGCGCCACCTTGAAGCCGGCCGCGGCGGTCGCCCAGGCCAGGTTGTAAGCCACCGTGCTCTTGCCCTGGCGCTCCTGCGAGGACGTGACGACCAGGCTTCGCGCCCCTCCTCCGTGGTGGCCGTACTGGAGATTGCTCTGGAGCATGAAGAACGGCTCGACTACCTTCTGTGGCAAGGTGTTGAACGGGGCGTGACGCGCCAGCGCGCGATTGCGCGGAATCGTGGCCAGCACCGGAGCGTCGAATGCCGCCGATACGTCCTCCGCGTGGCGCAATCTGCGGTCCACCCGCTCGCGCAGCAGCGCAAGCGCTACCCCAAGCACAAGACCGAAGAGGGCTCCGAGCGCGATCGTCTGCGACAGATTGCCGGCTCGCTGAGTCGGGACGAATCCTGGCTGGATAACTTGCGGATTGCCGGTACCGGTATGTGCGATCGCGTGCAGACCCGAGATCCGGTTCAACAGCGTCTGACCACTGGTGGCCTTCCGCTGCGCGGGGCTGAGCTGCGAATACTGGGCGCTCAAATCGTCCAGCACCGCCCGGGCTCTCGCCGTTTCAGCGTTTTGAACGAGGTCGGTCGCTGCGCGGGAATACACGTTCGCGAGGCGTGCTGCTCCCGCTGCGGAGCTGGCCGAAGTCGTGACGTCCACGACGTCGCTCGTCTTTGACCCGGCGACCGTGACGTGCGTTTGAACTGAGTCGACCGTCGTCCCGTTCCCCAGCCGGTGGGCAGCGAGGGCCGCGACTGCTCGCGAGCCCACAATCGCGACGTCATCACCAGCCAGCCGGTCGGCGTTGTAGAATGGTGGATTCAGGCCGAGAGCGTTGAGCTGCGTTCCGATCGTCTGATAGAACAGCAGCTCGGCCGTGGACTGGTACGTGTCGCGCTTCAGATAGGCGACTCCCGCGGCGGCTGCGCTCAGTAAGACGGTTGTCACAACGACGATCCATGCGCGTCTCCAGAGCACGGACAGGGTCGATGCGCCGCCCCGTCCCGGGCCGTAGGATCCCGCTCCCGTCCCGTTCGGCTGACCCTCAAACGACGCCACTGCGGCAAGAGTACCGGATGGCGCAGAAAGTTTTGCGCGGAATTGCGGGTTATCACGCGCCGCGGGGAGCGGGACGAGTGCTTTCAGCGGCCGCTGAGGTCGCTGCCCTGACCTAATTCTCTCGTGTGGTTGGGTGTGAATGCTGACGCTTGCGACTGGTCAGCACGAGTGCCTCTGGGACGAAGCGTTGCCGCTCGTAGCGGAGGAGTTGGGGGCGCCCTTGCCGGGATAGGGTGCTGTGTGTGGGATCCCGAGTTCTTGTCGCCGACGGTGGATCGGCGCGTCAAGAGGAAGGCCCGGACGAATCGATGGAGGGTAAGGATCACGGACTGTGATGTTTGTGCCGCGTTGGCTGAGTGGGGTGAGTCGCAGCGGCTGTGGGCTGGCTGGGATCCGTGCTCGTCAGGGGTGCCTTACGACGACGTTCGCCGTGGTCACGGCGTGATCTGCGGGACGTTGGGTCCGGGCCTCTCTGGAACCTCGCGGGGTTGTTCCCGTGCATGACCGCCTGGCGTTGGATCGTGTCGCAAGCGATCCATTGGCTGGACGACATGTCAACGTGGATCGGGTTCGGCGCTACGGACACGTCTTCGTCGAGGAGGTCCCAGACCGCCGCGGTGCGCCATAGGATCAGATCTTATTTTGCGTCGCGCCTCGCGGCTGGGATGTAACGCAGGTCTAATGTCGGGTCGCCTGCGCGGAGAGGGAAGTGCAGTCGCGTGGTGCTCGTGGAGCCGGAGCCTGCGAGCCCGATGAGGTAGCTAAGGTCGGTCGCCGCAGTCCCCGTCCCGTCGTTGCCGACCAGGCCCCAGTTTTCCTGGTATTGGCTTTTGTTCGGGTTGTCGTCGTAGAGCTCGCTGGGCGACCCGAGTTCCCCAAATGGTTGGATACGGCCTGCGGCGCGGCCGCCCGTGCTCGTCGGGCGTAAGGACGAATCAGCACACGCACAAGATCGATCGACTCGCCGCGGCTACCGGCGCCGACATTCCGGCGCACAGATCATTCGTCCATTGCAGTCTCGCCCGCCTCCAGCCGAGCTGCAATCGGACGACCAGAAGAGTATGCGATCAGTCTTGCGTAGTCTTTTGGCGACCGCATTCTGTGCGTTGTGCTGGGCTTCTGCCGCAAGCGCGGACGCCGTTCCTCGGAGTGCTGGTGCTTTTTATGATTCGGTTGGTGTTGATACGCATGTGACGAATGGGGATACGGCGTATGCGGATTGGCCTCGGTTGGTGGCGGCGTTGAATGAGTTGGGGGTTCGGCATGTGGGGGATTCGTTGTATGCGAATCCAGCGCCGTCGTGGGCTTGGTTTAACAACTATTTTCAGTCGCGGGTGGAGTATGCGGTCGCTCATGGCATCCATTTCCTGTTTGGGATGGGTGGCCCTGGGTTTGATGGCGGGACGGTGAGCCAGTTGGTGTCGCTGATCAGTGGTCCGTTGCGTAACGCTGTCGAGGCGGTGGAGGATCCGAACGAGTACAACACGAGAGGGATTCCGGATTGGGCTGCGAAGCTGGCGGCCTATGATCGCGAGGTGTACCGGGCGGTGAAGGCCAGCCCGTCGCTACGGTCGGTGCCGGTGATCGGTCCGCCGTTGGTCGGGGCAGATGCTCCTGCGCAGCTCGGCAATGAGCGGCAGTGGATGGATTTCGGGGACGTCCATCCGTACATGGGGGGAACGTCGCCGAGCCCGTTCTACATCGATCCAGAGCTGCAGCAGGTCTCCGCTGTGTCCGCGAACAAGCCGGTGTGGGCCACCGAGTTCGGGTTCTACACCGACGCTGCGGGCGCTCCCGCTGGGTTGATGCCAGTGTCCGAGTATGTCGGCGCCGTGTATCTGCTGCGCCAGTACCTCGAGGACTTCAGGAACGGGATCCAGCGCTCCTACGCCTACGAGCTGATCGATGACTTCCCCGACCCCGCCGGCACCAACGTCCAGGACCACTTCGGGCTGCTGCGCAACAACTACACCCCCAAGCCGGCCTTCTACGCGCTCAAGGACCTGCTCTCGCTCGTCGGCCAACAAGCACCCCCCAAGCTCACCCCCCTCCCTTACAGCATCACGAGCGGAGCGAGCGACCTACGCCAACTCGTGCTCCAACAAACCGACCACACGTATCTGCTGATCCTGTGGCGCAACGCAAGCATCTGGAACACCACCACACGCAAACCGATCGCAGTCCCCCCAGCAACCATCACCCTCAATCTCCCCACCGCAACCAACCTAACCAGCGCCGACCCGATCACCACCAACACCCCTAACCAAGCGCCCCTCACCATCACAAACCACCAAGCCCACACCCAAATCGGCGCGAACCCTCTCATCATCAAAATCACAACAAACCAACAAGCCACCACCCACGACACCAACACGAAATACCACCGGCGCCGACGCGCCAATCACAGTAACCACCGGCGCCGACGCGCCAACCAGCACCACCGTAAGGGCCACCGCCGTCAACCCAAGCGCTCGTACGGAAGGTCGAGGTGGAGGGCGGGTGAGGGAGGCAAGTCGTCAGCCTAAGTTCCTCGGACACTCCCGGAGGTCCGAGAAGCGTTCCGCAAGCCGTTAAGCGTCACCGGCGCCTCGTCTCCATTCCCGATCGCAACCCCGCGGCCAGCTTATCCGGAGGACCGGGTGGAGGAGGTGTCCAAGGAGGGAAACTCCGAAACCGGTGGCTGATCCTGCGCCACGTCGGCATATTTTACCGACACCTAACACGCATCCTCAGCGGACTAATGTGAGTCCGCGTGCCGGGGCCGGCAACAGCATCCGCCATGGAATCTCAGCGGCACGTTTGTACGCAACCGCGGTGGCTATGAACACGGTCGTGTACGACGCGGTCGAGACGAGCGCAGCGGCGTTGATTCCGCCGGTGCGCAGAAACGCTGCGAGCCCGACCACGGTGACGAGCATCCCGCACAGCTGGGCGACGCTCGCCGTAAACGGCTTGCCTAGCGCGTAGATACCTGCGGTCAGGATCGACGAGCCAGCGAACAGCACGGCTCCCGGTAGCAGCAACTGGAGCGTTAGCGCGCCCCGACGAAAGCTATTGCCGTACACCGCTCCGAGCAGAGGCCCCGCGAATATGCCAAGCACGAGAGCCACGGCCGCTGCCATTGCTAGTGTCGCGTAGAGAGAGCCGACGATCTTTGCGCGAGATCGCGCCACATCACGGGCTACCGTGGGTATTAGCAGCGCCGCGAATGTGTTCGATAGCTGATAAATGATCAGCGAGACGTTCGTAGCGACAGAGTAGACGCCGACGCTAGCCGCAGAGACGAACGCGGGCATCATCGCAACGTCAAGCCGCCCGTTCACATTGGTCGCCACCATGACGCCATGTCCGCGTAGGCCGTACCAAATGGTTGTGACGCCTAGACGCAGGTCGGGCCTGCCCAGGCCAACTTTGTGAATCGAGCGCGCCATGCCCACCATGAGGACGAGGGCGCTTGAGACGGTGGGAGCCAAGAGCGCCGTATTCACGGAGAGGTGGTGTAGGCGCCACAGCACTGTCACACCCAAAGCACCGAGGGCCGGTTGTGCGAACCTCAGGATATTGAAAAGCGTGAAGTCCTCCCTCCCGAGGAGGAGCCCACTGTTTAGCTCGAAGCCGACGACTAACACGATCGTCAGCAGATACCAGCGCCCAGTCGCGATCGCCGTCGGTGCGTGAACAGAGAACAGCGTGGTCAGAAGGGCCTCGCTTACGAGGATGCCGAGGATCGAAAGTGGTACGAGCATCAACAGCCACGTCGTGAACAACCGGGGCCCATCTTGTGGACGGCGGGCGAGGAAGTAGCTCACGCTCTGGGCCGCACCCATGGCGAAGAAGAACCCGCTAAGTAGGACGATCGTTGCGAGCGCGACCGCGATTCCACGTCCCTGGGGCCCAAGTCCCCGGGCAGTGACGATGCCATTTACAAGGTTCGCCGCAAGCGTCAGCGCCGATAGGAGGTACGTCAGAAGCCCCGCTCGGACAAGGCCGTGGGACCACGCTCGTCTGACGAGCCCGGTGCGTGTTGCCTTTTCCGCGGGTCGAAGAGGCCCTTCATCCATCGGGGCGCTCCCCTCTCATTCAGCGGCGTCGAGCCGAGTCACGTCGTCGCGGGCGCCGGAACGGCTCAGGGGCCTTCCTCCCACAGGGGGTATCGTGTTCTTGATCGCTGCTGCATTGCGTGGACGTTGGCCCCCCAACAAGCGCGTGCGCTTGCGCCACCGCTCGCGTGATCTTAGGAATAGGCTTAATACGACGTCGAAAGGCATCAGGACCGCCGCGATCAGGGCTAGCCGCCAATGAGATCGCTCCAGGGTCCTGCCTAGTCGTTCGGGAAATCTCCGCGACTGACGGGCACGTGCATAGGCGCGATAGAGCAGACGCGCGACGAGTGGCCTGTCAGGCCGGAAATCGAAGGCTTGCGGCCAGTGCAGGTACAGCGCCGAAAGCAATGGCGGCAGCTCGTCGCAACCTACGCGTACGAGCAGGTGACGGCCTCGAATATCGACTCCAAACCGAAGGCAACGTTCGAGATGGACGGCTGACCGATTGAACGGTGTGTCGAACTCGGTGTGCATGAAGCTTTCAAGCTTGTGACGGACGGCCTGCTGACCGCCGAGATAGGAGAGGTGCCAGCCGGCATCTCGGACTGTGCGACGGTTCACCGGGCTCCAGACGGCGCTCGGATCACCCAGCAACACGCCCATATCCGGATGGTCGAGCTGATTTCCGCGACAAGCTTTGGGCCCATCAGTCCACGGTATCGGCATCTTTAGGTTGGCCGCCAGCACGGCGTGATCCATGATCAGCCGCGCGGGCTCGCGCAGGTCAGCGCGGAGTCTTGCTACCAAAGTCGGAGACGGAATCTCATCCACATCACCGACGATCACGAGATCATTTGGTCTGACGTCGCTAAGACCATGACGGAGCCAACGATGTTGTGCCCGCTCTCTCGTACCCGGAGAGGCAAGCTCGTCAAAGGGTTCGTCGACTACGACGTGCTTGATGCGGTTGCGGTGATGCCCCAGCTGGACCAGCGTAGCGGCGACATGTAGGCGCTTGGGTCGCCCGGTGTACGTCCATGGAGCCTCGACGACCACGACGACGTCGACGACATCCTCCAGGTAGTCAAGGCGAAAGCGGAGCAGCTCGAGTTCATCGTTCACCAGAAAACAATCCCAGACCCGAGCATCACCGGTTGTCGAGGAACGTGACTGTGACAAGGGAGAGCGCACCTACGGAGTCCCCTGGGCGCGTCGATAGGCCGACTGGATGGCTGCGATCGTAACTGTTCTCCCTCTGGATCCCGGTTCGGGAATGCGAGCACTCAAGTGATCTTGCGAGACCTAGATTGAGCGGTTCGGTACTCGATGCCGAGGATCTGGCCGCAGATGAACCAGAACAATACGCCGGTGACACCGTAGAAAGCGTCACCTGAGGTCAGCAGGACGAGCGTGAACACGATCATCGCGAACAGCAGCACCGACAGGTCACCGGCGATTCCAGCGCGCGCTAGTCTCCATGCAGAAGCGGTAACAGAAGCGATGGCGAGCACCACCAGGATGAATCCCACTGGGCCGACTTGGTACACGAGCGCAAGATAACCATCATCAGGGGTCTGTAACGCTGTTGGGTTGTCGAGTCTTGACTGCTCCCCCGCGCTACCCAGGCCGTGACCGAGCGGTGCGGCTAGCGCCGGAGGTAATGTTTGCGCTATGGTGCTCGCCCGAGCCGTGTAGGACGCATCGCCGCCCAGCGCGGTGAATGTTGTGGCTCGCGTTAACACGTTGCGGGCGGCCACGCTGACGGGCGACAGCGCAACGGTGGTGGCTGCTATCACAGCAAACGACCCGAGCACGAGACGCAGTGCGCGGCCGCGCGACCCAATCACGTATGCGAGTGCAGCGACTGCTAGTGCCAGCCAAGCAGCGCGCACGTAGGTCAGTGCGAGAGCGAGAGCCAGCACGGTTGCCCCTGTGATGACGAGCAGCCGATTCCGCGTCCCGGTCAGATAGCAGAGAAGCCCCCAGCCCAGCAACGGGCCGAGCGTGCCGGGCGCATTGAGAGAGGCGAACACGCGCACATGCACACCGTCGCCGGTGCCGATGCTGTTGAAGTCGATTGAGTCGAGCCACGATTGGTCCCAAAACGGCAGGGGCAGAACCCGCTGGAGGATGCCGTAGATTGCGAGCGGCACAAGACCGACCAGGAGGATCCAGCGCAGGGTGCTGTTCCTGAGCGATGACGTCTCGTTGAAGCCGAGTATCGCGCCGGATAGGCCGCCGAGATACGCGGCGAACGTGTACGCGCCGGACCTCGGATGGAGCATGGCGAGTGGAAGGCCGAGCGCGAACCCCAGCCCCGCAAGCGTGAGAATCCGACGCAGCCTTGGAGGTAGCTCCGTATTGTAAAAGCTCGATCCCAGCAATGGCCGCGGTAGCAACGATCGGCGCCACCGATAGAGGGTCGGCATTGACGTAGCCGGTCAGGAGGTCGAGCAGCCGCCGTAACAAAGGCGCTAAGAACCAGAACGCGAACATCGCGGCGATCCCCAGGCGCCGGTCGTGCTGGTGAAGCGCAATCACCAGGACCACCAGCACGAGACCGAGCGCGGCCTGTAGCGAGACGGTCATCACCCAGGCCACGAGGAGTGCCCCCAGGCCCGCCACGGGAGCCAACCAGAGGAGGTCGCTCCCGCGCGAGCCTAGAGACGCCGGCCGCGCAGGTCGAAGGCGGGCAATCAGCTCAGCTATCGCAAGCCTCCTAAGGCCTTCGGCATCTGAACGCCACTCCGAGTCTCCATCCGCGATCGGTCTTCGTCCCGATCGAGCACACGGGCAGCGCGAGTAGCAGGGACGGCGCTGATGTGCAGATCGAAAGCGGATCGCGCTTGTCGCGCGGCGCGGTATGCCGTGTGCTCCTCGACCCGTCCCGGCTGGGCTTTGACTGCATCATCCGGGAGCAGGTTACTGAGGCCGATCCCCGGCTGGCGCAGCCACCAGACGGTTCCGGGCCTCGATCGGCATATGGCCGTCGTGCCCGTGCGTGTCGCGAGGGGCTGCCCACAGGACCTGCTCGGCTCCGCCCAATCACGCGCGGCCGAGGCTAGCGGGCGTTGGTGTTCTACTGTCGGCGCACCCGACCAACGTCCGGCGCGGGCACACGGGCCAAGCTAGGTACGGATAGGCCGACTTCACGCATGACCCTGAGGTGATCACCAGAGCAGCCGGCACACCACGCAGGGCCTGGGGGAATGCGAGGGCTTTCTGCGATCCGGCAACTGACTGTGCTCGGCGGCCGCAGCTCGGTGGATGCTGGCTTACAGACTACTTAGTCGAGACTGCCAGGATCACCGGGTCTGTTCCCACTGGCACGCTGATCGTTCGGTTGCTCATGCTCGGATCCGTGGCCGCGGTGCCGACGAGCGGATCTGCTGCCGTGACCGTGACGGCATTTGCCAGCCCAATCTTGATCGTTTCCGAGGAACGTAGATGCCAGTGCGGGCATCCCGATCCCAGATGCTGGCGGTGCGCCAGAGGGCAACGATGTAAGAGCCGTTTGCCTTCTGCAGTACAAGGTGTTGAAGGTCGCCTGCCGTGTCACCGGAGAGCGACATTTGGAGCGGCGTGATTCTCATCGGCGACCCGTAGCCAACGATCCTGATCAGGTTCTTGATCGCAACAAACGCAGGCTTCTCGGAGTAGTCGCTGCGGAGCAGCCCAAAGTGGTCTTCGGAACTGGCCAATCCGGGGTCCCAGAATCTCCCTCGCATAGTTCGTACATGTAGGTTCGTCCGATGCCATCGGTGAAGTGCTGCAGATACGTTCGAACGGCGTACACCGCTTGTACTGTCTCGGAGCAAGGGAGCATTCCGCTGGTCTATGGATCGCTGTGGTGTTCCCAGCTTAGTTGCCCACACCGCCTTGCCGGGGGCGGTGATGCCAGCTCTAGCTATCTCGGACTCATCATGTTGTGGCGTCGGCGACTCACATTGGGTGTAGGGATGTATCCCGCCTGTGTCCAATGAGCCCGACTGGTTGCCCACGATTTCTGGGGAGTCCAAGTTGACGAAGGACGGGCCTATCACGGGGCGGTCGTGCACGATAGGATCATTCTTCACCGCCGCATACTCTGCCGTGGCAAACTTTGTTTCATCTGCTGCCCAATTTGGGTCGCCGCTAGTGTCATATTCATTGGGCCAGATGAAGCCATCTACCATGCCCGGATCGATCCGATATCGACGGCTGTGATTACCTGTTTCTGTGTACCATTTTCCGTATCGAGGGGAGTTCCAGTTCCCAACGCCCAAGTAATTCCCGCCTTTTGGAACTTGGCAATGTAGGTGTCAACGTAATCGTTCCACCAAGTAGGAAGTAGTACTCCAGCTTATGTCTCCGGCTACGTGTGTGATGCCCGCCTCGTGAAGCCGGGCGATGATCGCATCCGCATCCCGTAGGACGTGTTCCCGAACGTATTGTGAATCACCACTCCGATCGAATGCTGAAATGCGTCCGTGGTAGCGAACTGATCTGATGCTCCGCTGAGCGAATATGGACGCCCTGAGAATCGTGGCTCTCGAAGTACCATTCTTGGGCTGGAGTGCACCCGACGCATGACGTTGGTTGGTCGGTTGAAGCTTGGTACGGTCGAGCCTGAGGGCGTCAGGCCCACTGACCCGCTCGAGCCTGAGTGAGGCGGCCTCGTTGTGCCGGGCGCTGGGTTGCGGGAGCCCCCGGCGGGTGACCCGGGCGCCCGCTTTGCGCGCGGTACGTAATGCATGCGCGTCGTCGGCGTCTCGCTCGGTGCCTGTAGAACCTTCGGAATTGCCAAGTCTCGTCCCGCGCGCGATTTCTGGCCCGGCGTGCCAGCAGAGCGTAGTCGCTGGACCGCCGCACGTCAGAGATGAAATAGCCTGACGGCAGAAGCGCCCCGGGCATCCCCCCAGGCCCACTTTGCCACAAACAACGTTGCCCGCTCTCCTGACCTTCGTCTTTGGCAGTCTCTGGGATCCAGGGAAGCCGCCTCTCGCTAGGCTGATGGCGTCGGGCTGAAGCGACGGTGCCACTGCCACCATCGCAATCGATAGGGCAGCGAGTACGACGCGCCAGCACGCGAAACCGCGGCCCAACCTTTTAAACCTCACGCCGACCGAAGTGATAGCTGGATACGGGGCACCAAATACCGTTGGACGGTTAGACGGAACGTGCGTGGTGCGCTGTGGCTGACGAGAGAGCTTGCAGTCCTACCCCCAATGCCGTCAGGTCTCGGGCGACGAAGCAGTATCCGCCGAGCCATCATCAAGGGCCCTGGGCACGCAAAGATGTACAACTTCGCACCTAAAGCTCTCGCATAGCATGAAACGGCCCTCTTCGATCCGAGAATCCCGACGAGGCGGATCGAACCTGGCGTCGAAGCGCCGGGCCGGCGGTACGGGCTTCATGCTGATCGGCTTGAGCTGATGCTGATCTGAGCGGGCCGGGGCGCGCGTGCAACGGGCAAGGCGCGAGAGCTGCCACGCTGTCGGCCGGCTCAGCGGGCAAGGCGAGCGACGGCATCTCCGTAACCTCCGCGACATCACTGCCACTGGCTCGCGCCGGCAATTCTGGCGCGCTATCAGGGAACTCTCGCCCGCCGGGGGCCGACGGTTGAGCTTCGGCTCTCGTGGTGCCTCCCGCCAAGCGTCGCTGCTTGGACAACCATGAGCGTCGCGGTGACCGCTCCCGCCATCACCTTGGCCGAGCTACACCATGAGTACCGACAGGACCGCTGGTCTCGACTCGCCAGTACCACCCAGCGGTGTTATTGTCTGCCCCGTGCGTGTGGCGGAGCTCTACAGGCACTCGTTCTTGAGTGACTGCCTATCATCATCCTCGGTCGTCCTCGACCTTGGTGTGAATCGCGGCGGTTTCAGTCGGGCGGTCAGCGACCGTTTCGGTTGCCGCATCATCGGGGTCGAGCCGGTGCCTCATTTGTACGGTACCCTTCCACCGCTTCCAAACGTCAGTTGAGAACAAGGCTGTGACCGCTAACGGTGGCAGCGTAATGCTCTACCTCAATCCCGACCTGGAGGCGACGATCGTTTCCAACCTAGCGCGCGATGGCGTCGAAACCGTGGAGGTAGAAGGGACAACAATTCGAGATCTCATGTCACGCCACTCAGTAGAACACGTCGATTTAGCAAAGGTCGACATCGAAGGTGCAGAGCTCGAACTGCTTGAGTCCGTCGATTCCGCGACGCTGCGACGCATGACCCAGATCACAGTCGAGTTTCATGATCGGTTGGAGCCGGGTCAGGGCGCTGCGGTTGTTCGAGTGAAGCATCGGCTGCAGCGTGAAGGCTTTGCTTGTGTGACGTTCTCTCGCGACAATTCCGACGTGCTGTTCATCAACCGCAATCGGATCCAAGTCGGGCTGCTCGAGCGTGCATGGTGGGCTGCGCGCTACAAGTACCCGCGTGGTCTCAGGCGAATTCGCCGGCGATGGATGGATAGCATCCGAAGGCAGGGCCAGGACACCACCGCAACTGAATAGATAGGCGCCGAGGTGGGCCAGCCAGAGACCGCAGCAGGAGGTCAGGGTGGTGATAGGTTCAGTTCGTGTTGGTGTCGTGGGTGGTGGCTTGTTGGTTTGTTGTGATTTTGATGATGAGGGGGTTCGCGCCGATTTGGGTGTGGGCTTGGTGGTTTGTGATGGTGAGGGGCGCTTGGTTAGGGGTGTTGGTGGTGATCGGGTCGGCGCTGGTTAGGTTGGTTGCGGTGGGGAGATTGAGGGTGATGGTTGCTGGGGGGACTGCGATCGGTTTGCGTGTGGTGGTGTTCCAGATGCTTGCGTTGCGCCACAGGATCAGCAGATACGTGTGGTCGGTTTGTTGGAGCACGAGTTGGCGTAGGTCGCTCGCTCGGCTCGTGATGCTGTAAGGGAGGGGGGTGAGCTTGGGGGGTGCTTGTTGGCCGACGAGCGAGAGCAGATCCTTGAGTGCGTAGAAGGCCGGCTTGGGGGTGTAGTTGTTGCGCAGCAGCCCGAAGTGGTCCTGGACGTTGGTGCCGGCGGGGTCGGGGAAGTCATCGATCAGCTCATAGGCGTAGGAGCGCTGGATCCCGTTCCTGAAGTCCTCGAGGTACTGGCGCAGCAGATACACGGCGCCGACATACTCGGACACTGGCATCAATCCAGCGGGAGCGCCCGCAGCGTCGGTGTAGAACCCGAACTCGGTGGCCCACACCGGCTTGTTCGCGGACACAGCGGAGACCTGCTGCAGCTCTGGAGCGATGTAGAACGGGCTCGGCGACGTTCCCCCCATGTACGGATGGACGTCCCCGAAATCCATCCACTGTCGCTCATTGCCGAGCTGCGCAGGAGCATCTGCCCCGACCAACGGCGGACCGATCACCGGCACCGACCGTAGCGACGGGCTGGCCTTCACCGCCCGGTACACCTCGCGATCATAGGCCGCCAGCTTCGCAGGCCAACCCGAAATCCCTCTCGTGTTGTACTCGTTCGGATCCTCCACCGCCTCGACAGCGTTACGCAGCGGACCACTGATCAGCGACACCAACTGGCTCACCGTCCCGCCATCAAACCCAGGGCCACCCATCCCAAACAGGAAATGGATGCCATGAGCGACCGCATACTCCACCCGCGACTGAAAATAGTTGTTAACCAAGCCCACGACGGCGCTGGATTCGCATACAACGAATCCCCCACATGCCGAACCCCCAACTCATTCAACGCCGCCACCAACCGAGGCCAATCCGCATACGCCGTATTCCCATTCGTCACATGCGTATCAACACCAACCGAATCATAAAAAGCACCAGCACTCGCCAGCATTGGCTGAGAGGGTGGAGCCGGACGGCGGACCACATGCTTGCCTGGATGCTGGATCAGAAGCTGGATGAGAGCTACGACAAGCATTCCGATGATGACGACTCGGGCGCTACGCCGTACCGACCTACGACGCGGTCGCGCCGTATCTGGTTCCGGTTCACTCGCCGAGTGATCGGGGCCGAGCCCTGTCAGGCTTGGATCCCCCTCGCGATTTGGTGCTGAGGCGGCGTCACCCGACGTAAGTCGTGCCGTGTTCCCGTCAAGGGCTCGTCGTGGGACGCAGAACGCTTTCGTATACATCCAACATCTCTCGGCTGTACTGCTCGTCGGTGAAGCGCGCGACGGCCTGGCGGGCGTGTAGTGACATCCGCGCCAGCGCGGGCTTATCGGTCAGGAGCTCATACGCCGCCTGCGCCCAAAGGTCGGGCCGGTCGGGGGGCAGGACGCGACCCGACTCGCCATCGACGACGTACTCCGACGGTCCGCCATCGCTGCTGACGAGCACCGGTGTTCCCATCGCCATGCTCTCCGCCGCGGAGGTCCCGAATGGCTCATGCCGCGATGGGAGCAGTGACAGGTCGAACGCGCGTACGAGCGCGGGAACATCTTCTCTCCAGCCAAGCCAGTGGACGTGCTGCTGCAGCCCAAGGTCGTCTACGAGCTCGTGCAGGCTGCGCGAGAAAGGCGTGGTTGTCGTAGCGGACACCCCGGCCGCTGAACGATATGTTGCCGATGAATAACAGATGCGCCGGCACTCCCCGCCCGCGAAGCTCGGAAAGCGCGCGGATCGCGGTGTCCTGTCCCTTCCACGGCGTGATCTGGGCGACCTGACCTAGGAGCAGGGTCTCGGCGGGCAGGCCGAGCTCCTCCCGCACGAGCGCTGGGTCCACCCTGTCGGGCGAGAAACGCTGGTGGTCGATGCTGATGTAAACGCGGCTTGCCACTGGCCGTCGCAGTCCGACGTCGAAATCTCTGGCCGTGTGGTCACAGACAGCGACCACGGCATTGGCGCTGCGCGACAGCAGCCAGCGGACGCCTTGACTCACGCGATCCAGTTTGAGGTGCTCGTGCGATTGCACGACGAGCGGCGGGCGTCCGCGCACCGCGCCGATGGCGCACATGAGCCCCGCCCTGAGAGTATTCGCATGCACTACATCGGGCCGGAACCGGCGTGCGGCGCGTCGCACCAGAGCCGGCTCCGAGGGCAAGCTGACCTAGGCCCGTGGTGGTCTCGAGCGCACCCATTCGTAGGCTGAGATCGATTGCCGGCAGCGCGTAAAGAGGCAAACCCAGACCCTCAACCTCTCGTGCCATGCGGCTTTCGCGTGGACACGCAACCGCCAATTCCTCGGTGCCCCGCAGCCGGTCGACGAGGCGCATCATCGCGACTTCTGCGCCGCTCCAGCTTCGCGTGTGGCTCACGAACAGGATCTTCATGGGTTGTCGAAATATCGAGGGTGGTCCACTCAGGCCGCGCCGTCTCGGGCCATCTCCGCCTCCGGCAAGCGGGACGGATCCGCGCCAGTGCAACGCTGAGCTGTCCGCTCTTACGACGACACCGGAGAAGCCGAATCCGTTCGAGTAGGACCGCGAGACCAAGCGCTCACGACGGCATACCGGTGGTCACATGGGATGAGCTTACCCAGGCGCCGCAGGCCGGACCGGGTTCGGTCGATCAGCTGGTCCCACTCCGGGGACACCTGGCTGGCCGCCAAGGCCGCCACGATACAACCAAGTACGCTCCCGCTTCGAATGCCACGGCTGGCCCTGGTCCACGACTACCTGCTGGTCATGCGCGGAGCTGAGCGGGTATTCGCCTCGATGAGCGATGTCTGGCCGGACGCGCCGCTGTACACGCTGCTCTACGACGAGGACGGGGACCGGGCAGCGCTTCAAGGACCGGACCGTGATCACCTCGCCGCTGCAGCGATTGACGGGTCAGGCAGTCGCAGCTTTCGCCTCCTCTTCCCGGTGCTCGGGTTCGCCATGCGAGCCTTCTCGTTCGAGGGATACGACGGCGTGGTCAGCAGCAGCAGCGCGTTTGCCCATCTGGTGAATCCGCCGCCCGGCGTTCCGCACGTGTGCTACTGCCACGCACCGTTTCGCTATGCCTGGATGTCGGCGTCGGTCGGCCTGCCGGAGTTCCTGAGGCCGGCTCTGCAGCTGATGATGCGCCGCCATCGGGTCCGAGACCGCCGGGTGGCGCTGGAGGTCGATCGCTTCGTGGCCAATTCGCGCTTCACCCAGGAGCGGATCAAGCGCTTCTGGGGCCGCGACTCCACCATCATCCACCCGCCCGTGGAAGTCGAGCGGTTCAGCGTCGGCGAACCGGAGGACTACATCCTGTTCGTCGGCGAGCTGGTCAAGCACAAGGGCGCCGACCGCGCGATCGAGGCGGCCAGGATCGGAGGCCGCCGACTCAAGATCGTCGGCGGTGGCCCCGAGCTCCCCGGCTGCGCGCCGAATCCTCCGGGCACGTGGAGTTCATGGGACGTGTCAGCGACGTGGAGCTGGCTCAGCCTGTACCAACGCGCCGCGGCGCTGCTCGTGCCCAACGTCGAGGAGTTCAGCATCGTGGCCGTGGAGGCCCAGGCCGCCGGCCGGCCCGTGGTGGCCGTCGATGCCGGCGGGGTCAGAGAGACTGTGAGGCCCGGCGAGACCGGGATACTGGTGCCGTCGGCAGATCCGGCGGAGCTCGGAAACGCCCTGGCCACCGACCTGAACCGGTTCGATTCAGAGTTGATTCACGAGCACGCGACTGTTCTCGCGTGAGGTGTTCGAGACCCGCATGCGGGAGTGCGTGGACGAGGTGCTGGAGCGCGTGCCCGAGCGCGCCGCCGCGTAAGGCGTTCGCCGTTCGCGGGCGGTTGGAGGGGGTGTGTATTGCGGGGCGGTGGCGTTCGGTCGTCGGCGGTCGCCGGGCGGAGGCGGGCGCCGTGGCGGGCGCAGCTCCGGCGCGTGCGGGCCGGCGGCGAGCGTACCTGAACAACGTGCCGCTCGGTGCTTCGAACAACGGCGCGTGGCACGTTTGTCATGCACTGACATGGTTAAGGTGCCAGGGACGGTCCCCGGCGAGGCCGAGTGTCACGTTGTTCACCCGGAAACGGTCGCCCGCCCGCGCAGCCCCGCGACCCTCAGAAGCCGGGCGCAAACCGCCCCGCCCCAACCGCCGCGGCCGCCTCCAAACCCCAGAGCCCCGGACGCCCCTACGCCTCGGCCATCGCCGGCTCCCCTTCGGAGGAGGTGTCCGGGTCGGCGTCGGTGAGGGCGGCCAGCTCGGAGGGATCCTTGTCGGTGCCGGCGATCACTTCGTCCGCGGCCTGCTTGGGCGTCTTGGGCAGGAAGCCGGACTTCATCCCGAAGTACACCGCCTGCGGATGGTGAGCGACGATCGCGAGCGTCGATTGCTCGGGCTCGACGGCATAACCGCCTGACAGGCGCAGACCGATCGACGGCGCATCCAGCAGGCGGAACACCTTCTCGTGCTCGGACTGTTCCGGGCAGGCGGGGTAACCCCAGGAATAGCGCCGGCCCTGGGTGGGCGGGATCCCGAGGTCCGCACGCACGCGGGCGTGGAGCCATTCGGCCATCCCCTCCGCCGTTTGCACGCCGAGCCCGTGCACGAACAGCTGCTCGGCGAACTCGCCGTCTGACTCGAGCTTCGCCATCAGCTGCGTCACCTCGTCGCCGGCCGTGACCGCCTGAAGCGCCACGACATCGACCTCTCCTGAGTCCGAGCCGGAACCGACCGGGCGGTAGAAGTCCGTCATGCAGATGCGGTCGTGCTTGGGCTGACGGGGAAACACCAGGCGCTCGAGCTCGGTCTGGCCGGGCGCGTCGGGGTCCCACACGATCAGCTCGTTCCCGTCGGCATTGCAGGGGAAGTAGCCGAGCAGCACGCGCGGGTGCAGGTAGGTCTGCTCGCGCCACATCCGCTCGAGCCGGGGCTGGAAGTCATCGCGCAGCAGCCGTGTCCACTCCTGCCCCTTGACGCCCCGCCCGCCCCAGTGGAGCTTGAACAGCACGTGCGTGTCGAGGTGGTGGTAGACCTCGTCCAGCGGCACCTCGAGCTCACGGACTCCCCAGAACGGTGGCGTCGGAATCGGGTTGTCGACCGCAGCTGCGCTTCGGACCGAGGCGTCGGTCGTGGGGGGCGCGTCGTCGGGCGCTGCGGGCGGAGCCTCGCGCAGCACCCGGGCTGCCTCGCGAGTCTTGGCGATCAGCGCGTCTCGGGCGTCGGCATCGATCAGCTGGTCCATCTTCGCCAGCCCCTCGAACGCGTCCTTGCAATAGAACACGCCGGGTTCGTAGATCTCGTCCGATTCGGTCCCGTTCGGATACAGGATGCGCAGCCCGAAGTTGCGGTTGATCGCCGCGCCGCCCACCAGCACCGGGAAGTCGAGCCCCCGCTGGTGGAGCTCCTGCACGCAGGCGGGCATCTGCTTCGAGGTCGAGACCAGCAGCGCGCTCAGGCCGATCGCCGTGGCCTGGTGCTCGACGGCCGCGTCGAGGATCGTGGAGATCGGGACCTGCTTGCCGAGATCGACCACGGTGTAGCCATTGTTGGTCAGGATCGTGTTGACCAGCGACTTGCCTATGTCGTGCACGTCGCCGAACACGGTCGCGATCACGACGATGCCCTTGGTATAGCCCTCGATCTTGTCGAGATACTGCTCGAGCTGGGCGACCGCGCGTTTCATCACCTCGGCCGACTGGAGCACGAACGGGAGGATCAGCTCGCCGGCGCCGAACTTGTCGCCGACCTCCTTCATTGCCGGCAGCAGGACGTCGTTGAGCGTCGGCACCGCGCCGATCTTCTCCACGCTGCGGTCGATCCAATCCTCGACGCCCTCCTTCTTGCGCCGCAGGATGTGGAAGTGCAGCGCGTCCTCCGGCTCCATGCCCTCGGTGGGGTCGGCCTGGTCCTCGGCCTCGGCCGGGCCCTTGGACTCGAAGTGGCCGATGAACCGCTCGAGCGCGTCGTCGCGACGGTTGAACACCAGGTCGTCGGCCAACTC
The DNA here is from genome assembly GCA_963803475.1 of uncultured Solirubrobacterales bacterium. Taxonomy (GTDB): domain Bacteria; phylum Actinomycetota; class Thermoleophilia; order Solirubrobacterales; family Solirubrobacteraceae; genus Palsa-465. The sequence continues at coordinate 15,177 of CAWDMR010000003.1, read as the reverse complement.
GCGCTCGTCGTCGGGGATCTCGGCGTAGGGAGTGATGTGGTTGGGGTTCACCATCGCGAGGTCGAGGCCGGCCTCGACGCAGTGGTGCAGGAACACGCTGTTCAGCACGCTCCGGGCGGGGAGGCCGACGCCGAAGCTCACGTTCGAGACCCCGAGCGAGGTCTTCACGCCGGGGATCTCGGTCTTGATCCGGCGGATCCCCTCGATCGTCTCGATCGCGGACGGCTTCCACTCCTCGTCGCCCGTGGTGAGCGTGAACGTCAGGCAGTCGAAGATCAGCACCTCGGGATCCAGACCGTGCTCCTCGCAGCACAGCTCCACGAGGCGCCGGGCAATCTCGACCTTGCGCTCGGCCGTCTTGGCCATCCCCACCTCATCGATCGTCAGCGCGATCAGCGCGGCCCCGTGCGCCGTGGCGATCGGGACCACCCGGTCAAGCTTGTCCCGCCCGGCCTCGAGGTTGATCGAGTTGACGATCGCCCGGCCCGGGATCTGCTCCAGCGCGGCCTCGATCACGTCGGGCTCGGTGGAGTCGACCTGGATCGGCGCCGGCTGGGTCAGCGAGATGCGCTTGACCACCTGCCGCATCTGCTCGGCCTCGTCCTGGCGCTCGGTCAGCGCCACGCACACGTCGAGCACGTGCGCACCGCCGGTGACCTGATCCTCGGCCACGGTGACCAGGCCGTCGTAGTCGTCGGCCAGCAGCAGCTCCTTGGCCTTGCGCGAGCCCTGCGAGTTGACCCGCTCGCCCACCAGCGTGGGGCGGGGGTCCTGGACCAGCGGGGTGGCCGCGATCATGCTCGACAGGTGGGGGGGACGGCGGGCCGGACGCGGTCCAACCCCGCCACCGCGTACGCGCTCGGTGATCGCCTCGATGTGAGCGGGGGTGGTCCCACAGCAGCCGCCGACGATCGACACGCCGTAGCGCTCGACGAAAGACCCCAACACGTTCGCCAGCGGCTCGGGCTGTTCGGGGAAGATCGTTTCGCCGTTCGGCCCCTGCAGCGGCAGCCCGGCGTTGGGTATGCAGTGCACCGGCTTGCTGGAGAACTCGCCCAGGAACCGGATCGCGTCGCGCATGTCCTCCGGGCCCGTGGAGCAGTTCAGGCCGATCACGTCGACGTCGAGCCCCTCGAGTGTGGCCAGCACCGCGCTGATGTCGGTCCCCAGCAGCATCTTGCCGCCCTGGGGCAGCAGCGACACGCTGCACTGGATGGGCAGTCTCGTGCCCGTCTGCTTGAACGCTTCGCGGGACCCGAACACGGCCGCCTTGACCTCGAGGATGTCCTGCGCGGTCTCGATGATGATCAGGTCGGCGCCGCCCTGCACCAGGCCGCCGGCCTGCTCGGTGAACACCTCGACGAGCTCGCTGAACGTGATCTGCCCCAGCGTGGGGTCATCGCTGGCCGGGAGGAACCCGGTCGGTCCGATCGAGCCGGCCACAAAGCGCTGTTCTCCCGCGGCTTTGCGGGCGATCTGCGCCGCCTTGAGGTTGATCTCGTGGGTGTGGTCCTGAAGCCCCCACTCCGAGAGCTTCAGCCTCGAGCCCTGGAACGTGTCGGTTTCAACCACCTCGGCGCCGGCGGCCAGCATCGATTCGTGCACGCCTTCGATCACGTCGGGCCGGTTGAGCACCAGCGCCTCGTGACAGCGGCCGGGCAGCCGGTAGTCGTTCTCCAAGCTCAAATCGAATTGCTCGAGCGTGGCGCCCATGCCGCCGTCGTAGATGACGACGCGATCTCGGGTGGCTGCCAGGAAATCGCGCATCCGATGATGCTATCGAACCTTGACACGGTTATGGCAAGGTTGGGCCGGGATTTCGGCCCCGGGCCCCCCGGCAAATTTCCCCCCACGCACTGGGCTCTGAATTGCCAGAATCCCCAGCGAGGGCATCAGTGGGCGACGGAGCGATCAACCAGCGGAACCGTGTTCGTCGCGCGGTAGCGGGGCTCGCTTGCGCGGCGGTGTCGGTGCTACTGGGGTGCGGCGGCTCGGGCGGCTGCGGGAGCAGGTGCCAGAACGCGGGCGTCCAGGCCCTCAGCACACGGGCGTCGAGCACCGCCGTGCCGGGCTCGGCCCCGGTCACTCCCCACCCGCCGGGATGTGATCAGCTGTGCCAGGACGCCGGTCCCGCGGCCGGTAACGGCGGGCCCGGGTCCTACCAGTGTCCGAGCGGAGGCTGCCTCCCGTGCCCCACCCAGGGCTGCCTCGGGCGTGCTCAGCAGCGATGCGGTCGTGCGGGGTGGAGCGGCCTCGGTGCTGGTCAGATGTCAGGTGCAGCGGAGCTGCGACGGGGCGCTGGTGCTGTGGAAGCCGGGCAGCCTGGCAGCGGGAGACCGGCTGGGAGGATCCAATATACGCGTGCCCGCGGGCCAAAGCGGCAGGGTCGCGATCGCGACCACGCCTCTGGGAGCACAGCTCGCCGCCGCGCCCGGCGGCGTGAGCGCCTCGGTGTATGTGGTGCTGAGGGGTTACGGCTATGACACGACGTCGCCGACGCTTCGGTTGCATCACTGAGCTGACGGCGGCGCTCCCGTCCCTCGGCTGACCATTCGCGACAGCACGACCCCCGACCGCGTCCGCTGCACCGACTCGTCGCGCTGAAGCTCCATGATCAGCCGCTCCAGGTCGGCGTTGTCGCGGGTGCGCACGCGGGCGATGGCGTCGGCTTCGCCGGTGACGCTCCAGGCCTCGACCACCTCTGGGTGGCGGCGCAGGGTTGCGGCCACCTCGTCGAGCAGCGTGCCCGGGGCGTAGAACAGCTCGATCAGGGCCTCGGTGTGGTCGCCGAGCGCGGCGTGGTCGACGATGGCCGTGAATCCCTGAAGTGCCCCACTCGAGCGGAGCCGGTCGATGCGACGCTTGACGGCCGGGGCTGACAGCGACACGTGCCGCGCGATGTCGTCGTAGGTGCGACGACCGTCATCGACGAGTAGCGCAAGAATCTGACGATCTGCATCGTCCATACAACAATTAATTAATCAATGTACACCGAAATCGGCGTCGACAGCCGCCGAACCGGAAGCTAGCCTGACATCATGACCCTGGCCCAGGTCCTGTTCGACGAAGCCCACAGCGAGGCGTGGACGATCCGCTCCGAGCTGGCCGCCGCCATGCAACCGGCCCACCCGGGAGATTGCTCGTATGCCCGAGCCGTGGCGGCGCTGAGCGAGCGGGACATCGTCGTGCGCCCGAATGTGGACGAGCCGCTGAGCGCCGCCGCGCTGGAAGGCCACGACCTGCTGGTGATCGCGCACCCGTCCGATCCGAAATGGGAGCGAACCACCGGGACCGGCTCGCCGCGGCTCAGCCACGACGAGCTCGATGCCATCGAGCACTTCGTGCGCGCCGGCGGCGGGTTGATCGTGCTCGGCGAGACTGAACAAGAGAAGTACGGCAACAACCTCAACCAGCTGCTCGGGCGGTTCGGACTGCGTCTGGAGAACCACACGGTTCAGGACTACGAGCATTGCGTGAACGCCCCGAGCTGGATCCTGGCGGACCTCGCCGATGGCGGGCGCGGGCGCGACGGAGATCTGCTGGCGCGGGTGCACGCGGCCTGCCTGTATCGCGCCACGACAATCGCCGCGAGCGCCGGCGCCCGGGTAGTGGCGCGCACCCACGCCTCGGCGTCAGTGCCGGGCGCGGCCTTGATCGTCGCCGCTGAGCCCGGCGACGGACGCGTCGTGGTCGTGGCCGACTCGGATCTGTTCGGCGATGACTGCCTCGAGCAGCTCGATCACCGCGCGCTGTGGCTGAACCTCGTGTACTGGGCGATGCGGACCAGCCACCGGAGCTCCACCGGCCGCCGGCACCAGCCCATCGAGCGCGACCCGGCTTGGGAATGCCTGCGGGAGCAGACCAACGCGCTGGCGCGGCTGCAAGCTGCGGATGGGTCGCTGGCGGACAGCCGGCGTGGGGCCGAGGCCGCGGGCCACATCGCCGCGATCGTGCCGGCGATCGAGCAGCTGGCGCCCCGGTTCGAGCACCAGGCGGACTACCTGCGCGCCGCCATCGACGACCTCAGGGCGTGGGCCGACGGTGGCTTCCCGAAGCCCGACTTCACGCGCGCGCTGGATCGCTTCCGCCCCGAACGCGAGCGCCGGGACGGGATCGAGCACCTGGTGCTGTTCCCCATGTACAAGCAGAACGGCTCGCGCGATACCTGCTTCGAGGCGCTGATCATCCGGGTGCCGTGGCCGGATTGGATCGCCGAGCTGGAGCGCACCCGATACGACAACCCCAAGTTCGTGCCTGTGCAGCTGCTCGATGGCACGCACGGCTATGACAGTGAATGCGCGGTGCTGTTCCCCGAGACGGTGTCGGTGGCCGAGCGCGTGGTCAACAACTTCGGGGCGATCTTCTGCGACCGTGAGGCCGACCGGCTGCGTCGGGTGGCCGGAGCTGCGGCCGATCTCGTGCGCCTGAACCTGCCGCCCGACGCCGCCTGCCTACTGCGCGACCCCGCGCTGTCAGAGCAGGCCTACATCCTCTGGGACCTGATTCACGACCGAGCGCACAGCCATGGCGACCTGCCGTTCGACCCGTTCATGATCCGCCAGCGCGCGCCTTACTGGATGTACGCGCTGGAGGAGCTGCGCTGCGATCTGACCGCGTTTACCCAGGCTGTGAAGCTGGAGCCGGTGCTGCCGTTCGCCCGCTATGTGCAGTACGCGATCCTGCTCGATCGTCTGCTTCGCTTCCCGATCACCGGGACCCGCGTGCGCAATTACGACGGCCTGGGCGGGCAGCTGCTGTTCGCCTATCTCCATCGTCACGCATATCTGCACTGGACCGACAACCAGCTGACGATCGAGTGGGAGCGGGTGGCAGATGGCGTCGGCGCGCTTCATGCGGAGGTGCAGGAGCTGTACCGATCCGGGATCGACCGCACCAAGCTCCAGCACTGGACGGCCGCCCACGATCTGTTGGCAGCCAACGTCGCGCCCGCGATCGGCTCCAGATGGTCGGCCCCCGCGCGGGAGTTCACCGACGTCGAGGACCCGCGGCCGTACGTCGATCTCGTGCTGGACGACGAGTTTCCCCTATCGCTGTTCTACTCGTCGCTGATGGCTAAGCTCGCGGCGTGAGTTTGAGTTCGCGGCGCGGGTTCGCCTCTGACAACTCGGCCACCATCCACCCCGAGGTGCTCGCGGCGATCGCGGCGGCGAATCGAGGGACACGTGTTCGGCTACGGGCACGACGAGTACACGCGCCGCGTCGAGGGACTGGTCGCGGAGCAGTTCGGCGAAGGCAGCCAGGCGTTCTTCGTGTGGGGAGGCAGCGGCGCGAACGTGCTCGCGCTGCGGGCGATGGCCCGGCCGTGGCAGGCGGTGATCTGCGCCGACACCGCCCACCTGAATGTCGATGAGTGCGGGGCGCCGGAGGCAATCGCAGGAGTCAAGCTGCTCGCCGTACCGGGCAAGAACGGCAAGCTGACCCCGGAGCTGGTGGAGGGGCGACTCGAGCGGGTCGGTGACGAGCATGCCGTGCAGCCGCGACTGGTCTCGATCTCGCAGTGCACCGAGCTGGGGACGCTCTACACGGTCTCGGAGCTGCGCGAGCTGGGCCAGGTCGTCCGCGAGCGCGGGCTGCTGCTGCATATGGACGGCGCCCGGCTCAGCAACGCGGCCGCCGCGCTCGGGGTTCCGCTGCGCGCCTTGACGCGCGAGCTCGGGGTCGACGCGCTGTCGTTCGGCGGGACGAAGAATGGGCTACTCGGCGCCGAGGCGGTCGTGTTCCTCGACGCGACACTGGCGGAGGGCTTCGAGTATCTGCGCAAGCAGACCTGCCAGCTCGCGTCGAAGATGCGGTTCCTGGCCGCGCAGTTCGAGGCGCTCATCTCAGAGGAGCTGTGGCTGCGCTGCGCAACTCACGCCAACGCGATGGCGGCCAAGCTCGCCGCCGCGATCGAAGGGATGCCTGGCGTGAGGATCAACCGGCCGGTGGAAACGAACGCGGTGTTCGCGATCCTGCCGGCCGAGGCCCGAGAACAGCTGCGTGAGAAGTTCGACTTCTACGTGTGGGACGAATCGACCGGTGAAGTGCGGTGGATGTGCTCCTGGGACACGACGGAGGACGACGTCGAGCGCTTCGCCGCAGCGCTGCGGGCCGCGGTGGCCTAGGCGCGCACCGTCAAGAGCTGCTTGGATTGATTGGACCTTAACGCGCAGCATTGGGTAGACCGTCCAGAGCTGCGCCGCTTGGTCGTTCAATGGAAAGCAAGATCCAGATGCCGTTCGATTCGGGTCCGCTTAGACGGGTGAGGCGATCGTCGGCGCGAGTGCGATCGCGCTGCTGGTGACGATGTTCCTGCCGTGGTACACCGTCCACGGCAGCCGCCGGATGATCATCGTGCTCGCCTTCGCGGGCAAGCTCCCCGACGTCGGATCCGCCTGGCACGCGTACTCCAACCTCAGGTTTGCCCTGTTCGTGCTCGTGCTCGGCGCGCTGATCGTGCCGGCGCTGGCAGCTACCGGGCAGCGACATGCCATGCGGGCCGCCGCCAAGCTCGTGGCAGCAGGAGGGCTTGTGGTGACGTTGTTCCATATTTACCAGCTGGTCGACCAGCCAGGTGAGGACAGCTTCAGACAGGCCGCTTATGGGGCGTATCGCCGGATTGGCCGCGATGGTTGCGGTCACGGTCGCAGCCGCGCTGCTCGCGCGCGATCAGGACGGGGCTCCCGACAGCGTTGGCACGCGCGCCTGGCGGCATGACCGTGCACGATGACATCGATGCCGGGCCGTCGATGCGCTCCGGCCCGGGGCGATCCGCAGCAGCCGAGCGGGCATCCGCGGTGGAGACTGCTGGTCCTCGCCGGCATCGTTCTCGTCGGGGCGTTTGTCTATTTCTTCCGGCTCGCCACGCCCAGCTGGAACTTCGACGAGTCTCACTTCGCAAGTCTCGGCCATCAGTTCCTGCTCGGCCACTTCGCGTCCGGAGCCGGCGAGGACCCGTACCTGGGGATATACCTGATTGCGCTGATTCCACGGCTCGTCGGCTCCGAATCGGTGGCGGCGGTCCGGGTGCTGCCGGCACTCGCCGGACTGGCGACTGGCGGGGTGCTGTTTGTGTTTGCTCGGCGGGTGGCGGGATACTGGGCCGGGCTGTTGGCGCTCGCCATGTGGGTGCTCCTCCCGCACGCCGCTGTGATGGCGGGAGTGTCACTCGCCGCGATCAAGATCGAGCGCTTCGGCTTGCTCGATGTGCTTCATGGAGCTTGTTCATGGCGGGGGCCCTGTATGCGGCCTGGCGCTGGTTGGATTCCGAAAGCTGGCCCTGGGCAGTGGCAGCGGGAGTGTGCGGCGCACTGGCCGCGGCAGTCCAAGCTGCCAGGCGCCCTGGTCCTCATCCCCATTGCCGTTCTCGCGATCATCACCCCCGGCCGCGACCGCAAGCGATTGGTGCAGATGGCGGTCGTGGTCGTGCTGTGCCCTGTGATCCTGTGGCTGTCACTCCTTCCGGCCACGCCTGACGCAGTGCACCTGATCCGCGAGATGGTGAATCTTGGACGTCTGCACCAGGCCTTCGGCCATCCCACCATCATCGCCGGGCGGCTTTACACCCGGAACCCCCCGTGGTGGGCCAACGCGTGGTTCATGTGGCGCGGTGTTGGTCCGTTTGGAACGGTGGCCTTGGTGGGCTCTGCGCTGGCCGGGCTGGTGTTGCTTGAGCGGCGACTGGCCATTTACCTCGGAGCCGCGGTCATGGTCCCATTCGTGTCACTGGCCGGTTTCTACTTCATTGCTCTACCGCACTACTACTACATCTGGCTGGCGCCATTAAACCTCCTGGCGGCCCTGGGACTGCACCGGCTGCTCAGCCTCAGGACGACGGGCCGCCAGCAGTGGCGCGCGATTCTCGGCGCCGCGCTGATGGCGTCACTCGCGATCGGCGCGGTAATCACGATCGTGGATGTGGCGCGGCTGAAACCCTCCGATTATCGGCTCGCTGGTGCCGTGCTCCGACGAGTTGGCCTCGATCGCGGCAGTGTGTTCGTGCTCGGCTATGGCGCCGTACTCGCCGCCTACATACCCGAAGTGCACGTGTCATCTCAACCCGCGCAAGCCGATGCGGTTGTCATCGACCCGCTTCAGGAACGCCGCGGCGATCCCACCGGCGTCCAGAGCTTCGTTCTGACTCACCGCCAGAACTATGTGACCGCGTGCGCGGACCGTTTGCGCATCTTCATTCGCCGCGATGTGACCACCGCACGCCTCCGGAACACTGCACCCGGGCCTCGGCTGCCACGACAGCTCACAGCTACCGAGCTAGCGGCCAAGGGTCCTCGTGATCTCGCGGGCGCGCGTGGGCACGTCGGCGATCAGCTCGCGCACGCCGCTCAGGCCGCTCCTGAGCTCCGGATCCCCGACCTCGACTGGGAGCATCGAGTCCTGGAGCGCGGCCAAGGTCTCGTCGGCCGCGCGGAGCTCATCCGCGGCGCGGTCGATGCCGTGCCGGGGATCGGTGGGCAACTGCAGCGGCGCCTGCTCGAACCCGCGCGCCGGTAGCCCGTAGCGGCCGGCAAACTCGCTGTGGGCGCGCTGGGCTCGACCGTAGGCGTTCTGCACCGGGCGGAACAGATCCTGCTCAAGCCGGTCAGCCGCCTGCTCGTCCATCCGCTCGTACGCCTCGCCCAGCGCCTCGAGCGCCACCCCGATCCGATCGGTCGCCCGGGCCAGCTCGTCGAGCAGCTGCTGGCGCGCGTCGGCGGTCGAGTAGCTCACGCGAGCGATTCTGCCAGGGGGTCCCGGCGCGCTTGCAGATTTGCAATATTTTTGCTAACTTGCAAGCAAAGGACACCACTCACGAATCCGAGGAGCCCGACATGGCAACCACCCGCACCAAGAACGGCACGCCGCCCATCGACGCGGCCTACGAGCAGCTGAAGGACCTGAACGAGCAGGTGCTGTCGGCCAGCCGCAAGGCCGGCAACCTGTATCTCGACAACTACGAGAAGGCGGTCGATCGCGCCGCCGCGCTCGAGCTGAAGCTCGCGGGACTGACCCAGCAGGAGTGGCTGGGGAACCTGATCGAGGCGCAGGTCGACTTCGGGCGCGAGGTCGCCAAGACCTACACGAGCACGGCGCGTAGCCTGCTCAAGTAGCACCGGCGCGCGCCGATCGCCGCCGGTGCTCTCGGCACCTCAGGAGGTCGCAATGGACGTCCATGCCGTCCCCGGAGCGCCCGGGTTGCTGGACAGCTGGTCCGAAGCCTGGGCAATCACGATCGGCGAGCTCGCGGATTGCGCTGCCGTCGCGCTCGAGCGTGGCCCCTGGGCGCTGGATTTCTCCCGCTGGCTCGAGTTGATCGCGCGTCGCGGGCGACCTGACTGGAGCTCACCGAACCAGGTCGTGTTCGAGTCACCGATCGCGCGGTTGCGCGACTTCTCCCACGCCGGCGAGCGGGGCCCGGTGCCGACGCTCGTGCTGCCGCCGCAGGCCGGACACGACTCGTGCATTGTCGACTACTCGGCCGCGCAGAGCCAGATGCGCGCGATCGTCGCCTCCGGCCTGACGCGGGCGTTCTCGCTCGACTGGATCGGCGCTACGCGCCAGACCGCGGACGCCTCGATCGACGACTATCTCGATGTGATCGACCAGGCGATCGATCACTGCGGCGGTCGCGTCAACCTGATCGGTGACTGCCAGGGCGGGTGGCTGGCGACGATCTACGCGGCGCTGGAGCCCGAGCGGGTCAACACGCTAACGCTGGCCGGCGCGCCGATCGACTTCCACGCGGGGGAGCCCGTAATCCACGAGGTGCTTCGTCAGCTGTCGCCGGGTGGTGATCTGAGGTTCTACGAGGCGCTGGTGGCGGCCGGCGGCGGGGTGCTCAAGGGCGAGCACATGCTGTCCGGCTTCATTTTGATTTCACCGCAAGACGAGATGTCCCGGCAGCTGGCATTGCTGCGGCACCTCGACGACCCGCAGCACGTGGCCCGCTACCAGGAGTTCGAGGACTGGTTCAAATACACACAGGACATCCCCGGGGCGTTCTATCTGTGGATCGTGCGGCACCTGTTCCGCGACAACTCACTGGTGTCCGGCTCTCTGTCCGTACGCGGCCACCGGGTCGATCTGAGCCGGATCGCGATGCCGCTGAACCTGCTGGCCGGCGCGACCGACCACATCACCCCGCCGGACCAGGTATTCGCGATCGCATCGCTGGCCTCGACGCCACCAGACCTAGTGCTGCGCGACATCACCCCGGGTGGTCACCTCGGCCTGTTCATGGGCCACGAGTCGCTGCGCGACCACTGGCCGCCGCTGCTGGCAGAAATCCTCCGGCACTCGACCTGAACCGGCTAAGCTGCTGACAACTTTGCGAGCAGCTTGGTCGGCTTCGGGCGAAGGCGAGCCGCGGTGGTTCCTCGGCACGTTTGCCCTGATCAAGGTGCCGGGGGAGGCGGTCGAGGATCGCTTCGCGCTGATCGAGACCCGGTTGCCGAAGCAAGCCTCCCCGCCGCTCCACACGCATCCGCAGGACGAGAGCTATTTCGTGCTGGACGGCAGGCTGACGATCGTTGCCGGAGATGAGCGGCTCGAGCTCAGCCCGGGCGGCGCAGCGGCCGTCCCGATGGGCGAGGCGCACACGTTCCGGGTCGACAGCGATGGGGCACACGTGCTCGTCCTCAGCACCCCAGCCGGTATCGAGCGGATGATCCGGGATGGCTCGATCCCGGCCGCGGCCGCGACGCTCCCGCCGCCCGACGCGGCCCGCCCGACCCCCGAGCAGCTGGCCGAGATCTTCGAACGGCATGGTTTAGTAAACCTCGGGCCGCCCCTCGGCCCCGATGACTAAGAAGAGGAGCAGCCGGTGAACGACTACACGATCTGCAAGCTCGAGGAGGTCCCCGACGCCTTCGGCGGCGAGTACCCCGGCACGATGCGCTACCTCACCAGCCAGCTCGGGGCTGAGCAGGTCGCCTTCACCCACCGGGTCATGACTCCCGGCTCGGGTGGCAAGGGCGGGTACGGACACCGGCACAAGACACAGGAGGAGATCTACTTCGTGATCTCCGGGACGCTTCAGTTCAAGCTTGAAGACGAGATCATCGACGTCCACGGCGGTACCGCCGTGCGGGTCGCCCCGCCGGTCACGCGCTCGGTGTGGAACGAGGGCCCCGAGGACGCGGAGCTGGTGATCTGCTCGGTCCGGCTCGACGATCCGCGCGGAGACGGCGAGCTGGTGCAGGACTTCTGGCCCGCCTGAGAACGGGCGCCGGTCGGCGCCAGTCGTCTCCGGTCGCAGGGGCGCTCGCGCGGCGGCCGGTGGGTTTGGTTGGGCGCGACGCACTGCCGGACCTGTTCGCGGCCCCAAACCCTCTGGTCCGCGACGGCGGTGGAGTTCGACCATGCATGTGATGGTCGAACTCGATCTGCGATCCCGAGCGGGCGGATTTGGGAGTTCGAACATGCCGCTCGCGGCGGTGGCCGGCCGATCCCGGCTGCCCATCCCCAGGTTTGCCCTGAACTCGTCGCCCACCTACACCTAGCGCGCAGTCCAGCCCTGATCCATCGTCACCGGAACGCCCGTGAAGGCCCGGCCGGCGGGACCGGCCAGGAACGCCACCACCTCGGCCACCTCGGCGGGCTCGATCAGCTCCTTGACCGCGTGCGGGGCGAGGATCACCTGCTCCAGGACGTCGGCCTCGGCCAGGCCGTGGACCCGGGCCTGGTCGGCGATCTGCTTCTCCACCAGCGGCGTGCGGACGTAGCCGGGGCACACCGCAGTCGCGGCGATGCCGTCGCCGGCGCCCTCGAGCGCCAGCGTCTTGACCAGTCCCAGCACTCCGTGCTTGGCCGACACGTAGGCGGCCTTGAACGGCGACGCGACCAGTGCGTGCACCGAGGCCACCGCCACGAACCGCCCGGCTCCCGAGCGCCGCAGCGCCGGCCAGGCGTGCTTGGCCAGCAGGAACGGGCTGGTGAGCAGCAGCGCGATGATCGTGTCCCACTGCTCTGCCCCGAACTCGTCGATCGGTGCCACGTGCTGCACGCCGGCGTTGGGCACCACCAGGTCGAGCCGGCCGAAGCCGTCCAGCGCGGCGGCCACCGCGGCGGCGTTGGCCTCCGCGGTCCTCAGGTCCGCCTCGAACGGCACTCCAGGCCCGGCGGCGTCGGCCGCGAGGTCGACAGCCAGCACATCCATCCCGGCCGCCGCCAGCCGGATGGCCACGGCCCGCCCGATGCCGCTGGCGGCCCCGGTCACGAGCGCGGCTCGACCGGCGAGCTCGTCGTCGCTCACTTGCTCCGCTTGCGCCCGGCCGGCGATCCCGCGACGAACGCCTCGTAGGTCTCACGCAGCGCTGCCCGCTGGCGGGCGGTCAGCCGCTCGTCGGCGGCGATCGCGTCGAGCACGGCGCTGTCGGGCGGCGCGTCGCCGGGCGGCGACACACCGGCCTGCTCGTAAAGCGCGTCGGAGGACACCTTCAACACGCCGGCGATCGCATCGAGGACCTGCTCGGACGGCGCCCGCAAACCGCGCTCGATCTGCGACAGGTACGGATTGGAGATCCCCGCCAGCTCGGCGAACTGGCGCATCGACAGCTCGGCCAGCTCACGTTGTCTGCGGATGATCTCTCCGAGCGCTGCGGCTGAGCGATGCGGCATCTGAATCCCAGGCTACCTGTGTCCTGGCTACATGTCCTGGCCGCCGTTGACGTGCCACACCGCTCCGGTGATGAACGAGGAGTAATCGGAGGCCAGGAAGTGGACCACGCGGGCGACCTCGTCGGGCCGGCCCAGGCGGCCGCAGGGGATCTGCGACTTGATCCGGTCGAGCACCTTGTCGGGGATCGACTCGAGCATCTCGGTGGCGATGAACCCGGGTGCCACCGTGTTGACGGTCACGCCCAGCGAGTCCTCGCTGAGCTTCCCGGCGCGCTCGAGCTGGAAGCACGCCTCCCGCGCCAGCGACTTGGTCATCCCGAACAGCCCGGACTTCGAGGCGGCGTAGTTGGCCTGGCCGATGTTGCCGGTCTGGCCGATGATCGAGGAGATGTTGATGATCCGGCCGCTGCCGCGCTCGATCATGTGGGGCAGGGCGGCCTGGGACATGAAGAATGCGCCGGACAGGTTGACGGCGATCACCTTGTACCAGTCCTGGTCGCTCATCTTCAGCGCGGTCTTGTCGATCGTGATGCCGGCGTTGTTGACCAGGATGTCGAGCCGGCCGTGGCGCTCGATCACCTCCGCGATCGTGCGCCGGCAGTCGTCCGATGAGCCGACGTTGCCCTGGTGGATGCTGGCCTGGGCGCCGTGGTCCTTGAGCTCGGATTCCAGCTGCTGGGCGTGCTCGCTGTCCTTGCCGTAGCCGGCTGCGACGATCGCCCCCTGCGCCGCGAACGACCGCGAGATCGCTGCGCCGATGCCGCGCGTGCCGCCCGTGACGAACACCACGCGCCCGGTCATCCGTGGCCGACGCGCATCGCCGGGGAACGGATCGCTTGACGTTGGGACAGAGGTGGGAGGGGAAACGGACATGTGAGTGCTCCTTAGGGGTCTGAGCGTTCGGCTAGCCACGCGGCGATCTCGGGCCACAGCTGCTTGCGGGCGGCGGACCCGGCAATCAGGCCGATGTGGCCACCGGGCCGGTCGAAATGGGTCACGTCCTGACTCGAGACCAGATCGAAGATCGGCGCCGTGCCGGCCCGGGGAGCGATGTGATCGGCACCGGCGGTCACGACCAACACGTTCTGGTCCACGCGACCCAGGTCCACGCGCCGGCCGCGCAGCCGGATCCGGCCGGAGACGAGCGCGTCGTCCTGATAGAGCCACTGGATCCACTGGGCCCAGGCGCGGCCGGGGAACGGCGGATTGTCCGCCACCCACTTGGCCATCGGCTGGTAGGACTCGGGCCGCGCGGTGCCGTCGCGCACCCCCTCGGCCAGCTTGCGGTAGGTGGTCCAGAAGTTCGTGACCGGTTTGAGCAGCTTGTTGGCGAAGTCGATCGCGGGTCCGGGCAGAGCTCGCCACTGCGACGCGATCCGGTCGGCATCGACATGCGAGACCCAGGCGGCGTAGGTCGAGCCGCGCCCGTCGACCGGCATGGTCAGCAGCATCAGGTTGCGGACCGGGCACAGCGCCCCGGGCCATTCCAGCCCGCAGTACATGGCGCACATCGTCGCTCCCATGCACCAGCCGAGCAGCGTCAGCTCATCGGCGCCGCTGGCGCGCAGAGTCTCGCGCACGGCCCAGTGCAGCTCGTCGCACACGTACTCCTCGAACCCCGTGTCCGCGTCTTCCTCGTCGGGCACGCCCCAGTCGACCAGGAACACGTCGAAGCCCTCCTCGAGCAGATACTCCACCAGTGAAGAGCCGGGACGCAGGTCGAAGATCTCGGGCCGGTTGATCAGCGCGAACACCAGCAGCAGCGGCACGCGATGCCGCCGCTCGGTGGAGTGGTAGCGGTACAGGGTCGTGCCGCGGTGGGTCCACACCACCTCACGCGGGGTGGCGCCGATCACCGCATCGTCCGTGGTCAGGACGATGTTGGCCAGCTCGAGCACGCTCACGAGTGGACCTCGCGCCGGGCCACCTCGTCGCGCAGCGCCTCGACCTCCTGCAGCACGCGCTCCAGCTTGTCCTCGGTGCGGTGCAGCTGACGGGCCAGACGGACGATGTCGGCCCGGCCGGCCAACCGCAGATTCCGGATCATCAGATCCGCCGTGTCGGCTCCGATCCGGACCAGCGCCGCCATGTTCTCGGCGCTGATCGCCAGCAGCCGGCCAAAGCTGGGCCTGCCGACCAGGCCCTCGAGGGCCTTCGCCGTCTGCGTCTCGGCCTGCTCGTACAGCGAACGGACCTCGTCCGCCGGCGATCGCTTGCCGTTGTGCTCGGCCATGGTTCTCCTCCTGTGCTCGAGCGGCCGCGATCTGCCTCGCACTCGGCCATCACGACCGGACCTGGAAGTCTAGTCACGTGATCTACCCGGGATCCGGGGGCGCATGCGCCCCCGGCCGACCGGTGCATGCACCGGTCGGGGGATCGGCGCATGCGCCGATCCCTACAGTTACAGGGCGCCGTCCGGCCGGCGGATCCGCTCGAGCAACGGCCGCAGCGGCGAAAGCACCAGCGCGAGGATGCCGAGGATCGGCGGGATGATCGCGGCGATCATCAACGCGACCGAGCTGAGTACCCCGCAGATGGCGCCGACAAGTCCCATCGCGATGT